>CAWDWD010000018.1:0-270231 GCA_963805915.1 uncultured Alphaproteobacteria bacterium | reverse complement strand
CCTCGGCGGTGCGGCCGAGGCCGTCGTCGAAGACGAGGACGTTCTCCCACTGCGAGCCTTGGCTCTT
The DNA here is from genome assembly GCA_963805915.1 of uncultured Alphaproteobacteria bacterium. GTDB lineage: Bacteria > Pseudomonadota > Alphaproteobacteria > Rhodospirillales > Defluviicoccaceae > JAEULH01. The sequence goes on along the minus strand of CAWDWD010000018.1, from coordinate 270,164 downwards.
GTGGCAGGTGATCGCGTAGCCCCAGACCGCCTCGATCAGCCCCTTGCGGATCCAGTGGTCGCGGCGGTCACGTTCGGGATCGGGCCGGATGTGCTCGTCGAAGTGGCCCTTGTAGATGGTGAAGCGGGGCGCGGTGCCGTTGGTCGCTCCGACCACCGTTCCGTCCTCGGTCCGCACCACCGCCGAGAACGCGTGCTCGTTCTCGTCCCGGATGTCCGACAGCTCGAGGAACATGCCGTTGACGACGCCGAGGTCGTTCCGGTTCTTGAGGCAGATGATCTTCTCGCCGGAACCGCTGGGATAGACGCCCGGGAAGCCGGCCGCCTCCTTCATCCCCAGGTTCAGCTGGATGCGGGTGGCGTTGCGTCCGCAGATGACCTGGCCGCCGCGCAGCATCTGCTCCGGGCCAACCTCGTCGCGGCGCATCTTCCAGACGAACGTGTCGTGCTCGCCGTAAGGGATCGGCTGGCCCTGCCGGGCCATGGTGGCGAGGCGGATGATCGCGCTCTCGCCGGCCTGGCGGTGGATCTCGGTCAGCATCACGTCCGGCTCATCTTGAGTGAACGCGCCTTGTCCCTTGATCGGCGGCAGCTGGCCGGGATCGCCGAGCACCAGGATCGGCTTGCCGAAGGCGAGCAGATCGCGCCGCCATCTCCTCGCCGACCATCGAGACCTCGTCGAGGACGATGAGCTTGGCGTCGCGGACGATCGACTGCTCGTTGAGCACGAACCGCGGCTTGTGGATGTCGTCGAGGCGGAGTTCCAGGCTCCGCAGCCGCGACTCCTCGAGCAGGCGTTCGCCGGGTCCGAGGCTCGGAAGCTTCGCCTTGATCGCGGCGATATCCTTCTTGACCTTGTCGATCTCCGCCTGGGTCGCCTCCGAGACCCGGTAGATCAGCGAGTGGATGGTGGACGCCGGCGTGCCCTTGCGGGACATCACCAGCGCAGCTTTCCCGGTGAATGCTCCATAAAGCACCCCGCCGGTGGTCGGGCATGTCCCGTCCGGCGCGCGATCCATGGTGTCGAGGCCACTTGAGCTCGGCGATGGCGTGCCTGGTGATCGTGGTCTTGCCCGAGCCGGCATACCCGAACACCCGGAACACCGGCTGCTCGTCGGTGCGGTTCTCGAACCACTCCTTGATGTCGCGGATGGCGCGCGCCTGGAGGTCCGAGGGCGTGAATTCGCTCATTGACCCACCTCCCAACACCGCCGCGCGTACGGGCACATCCGGCACAGGTAGACGTCCGGCGCCGTGGCGATGCGCGGGAGCAGCTCGCCGGCCTCGGCAGCGCGGATCACCGACACCGCCTTGTCCGACAGCGCCTGCGCCTCGCCGGCGTCGAACGGCACGATCTCGTTGTAGAGCGCGAGCGAGTTGCGGTTGGTGGCGGTGAACAGCGCCACCGGCAGCTGCATGTACGCCATGTACAGCTGCACCTGCGCGAAGTAGACCGGCCGCGCTGTCCGGACGCCGCGGCTGACGACGTCGCTCCACGACTTCTGGCCCAGGGCCTTGTGCTCCCAGAGCGCCGGCCAGCGGATGCCGATATCGGGCCCGGCGACGATGGCACCGTCGATGTGACCGCGAATGCGACCATCGGCGATCGCAAAGCCGAACTGCCCGCCGGAGCGGTTGCGGGTCCGGACATCGAAGCCGGCGCCGCGCAGCCAGCCGACGCAGAGGTCTTCCAGCTGGTGGCCGACGTCGAAGATGCGCAGCGTCCTGGCCCTCGAACTCCCGGCCGTCGTCCTTCGGCGTTCGCGTGATCTCGTAGACCAGCCTGCGCGCGCAGGGCTCGCCGATGCGGCTGGCGCCGAGGTAATCGCGCGGTGGTTTCGCCCGATCGGCCGCGGTCAGGGCGGCGTCGATGGCTGCGTTGAGCCGCGTAACTGGATCGGCGAGCGCCGCTCGCCCGTAGGCGAAGCCGGAGCCGTGATTGAGATCGATGATGTCGTGCATCGGCATGGCCTAGAGCGGCACGTCGTCGTTCATCGCCTGCCGCTGCATCGAGGCCTGGAAACCGTCGACGCAGGCCTCGATCAGCCGGTCGATCTCGGCTGCCGAGCGGTCCTGGAAGGGGTCCATCAGGCCCAGCTCGCTCAGCGCCTCGGCGAACAACCGCCGCGCGTCCCGGATCGCCTGGCGTTCCATGTCGGTCTTGTCGATCATTCCCTGTTTTCTCCTTGCCAGCGCCGCGCCGGCGTCGAGGCAGCGCATCGAGCAGAAGCGGTAGCTCGGGTAGCGGTCGGGCCTCAGCTCGTGGACGTAGCCGAAGCCCCGCTCCGCCCGGCCGCAGATGGCGCACAGCCTCACGCCATAAGCAGGTCCCGCAGGCCCGCGGTCTCGTCGGGCTGTTCCCGGATCCTCTCCGAGGCCAGGACCACGAACCGGCTGATGGCCGCGGTTGCCATGCACTCCAGCTCGCGCAGGGTGAGCGCGGCGAGCGGCTGATGCAGCCGTCCTCTTGCTTCGAGCCATGCGCCGATCGCCTTCGCCGCCTCAGTGGTCACGAACGCCTGCCACGCGTCGTCGCTCATCAGCCGTTGAGCCAGGCGGGGCCGGCGGGCTTGCCGTTGCCGGCCGAGGCTGCGGCGGGAGCCGGCTGGGGCGAGGCCGGTGTTGCCGTCGCGGTGGAGGCGGACGGTCGCTGCCATGCCGGCGTCGACGTTGCCGCTGCCGGCTGCGGCTCAGCCTGCGACCATGCCGGCTTTGCCGGAGCATTTGTGGTGCGCGTCGCTGCCGCCGAGCGGGACCGCGATGGTCGCGGCGGGACGTTTTCGCCGTTCATCACCGCCCGCCACTCCGCCTCGGTGGGCAGCACCGGGTGATCGAGCCGGTTGTGGTCGGGATAGCGGGGATCGCTGTTCGGCTCGACCGCCACCTTGGCGACGAAGCTGATGCCATTGAGATCGGCCAGGCCCCGCAGCTGCCGCTTCGCCTTCGCCGCCTCGCTCATGTCCTCGGGATCGAGGCCGAGGGCCGAGTCGATCATCGCCCGGAAGATCCGCTTGGAGATGGTCCAGCCGATCGAGCTGCCCTTGTCGTCGACCTTGCCGCCCGAGACCGTGAAGGTCTGCCAGAACTTGCGGCGGGCGAAGGGTCCCTCGGTCACGGTGAACTCGGTATCGAGGCTGAGGACATCGCTGCCAGGGGTGTTGGAGGCCTTGAGCAGGCCCTTGTCGATCTCGGTGTGGCCGTCGACGCCGCCGGGGCGGATCGTCATCGTCACCTTGGCGAAGCTGCCATCGGGCAGCAGCTCGCCGCTGTTGATCGGCTCGACGTCGTTCAGGTCGAACATGGTTCAGGCTCCTTCAGATGCGGTTGATCTTGGCAAGCAGGGCGCCGAGGTCGGCGGGCTCGGTGATGTCGAGGCGACCGGAGCGATCCTTGGCCGGCAAGCCGAAGGCGTTGCCGGCGCGACAGACGAGGCGGCGGACCTGGCCCTTCGCCGGCTCGTGGCGCCAGCCGTCGCCATCGGGCTCGAACAGGCTCATCGAGATCACCTGGTCGACGATGCCGGGCAGCTCGCGGCCGGCCTTGCCGCCTTCCATCTGCGGCTGCCAGTGCTCGCGGTTGAACTCGTCGACCACCCGCTCGAGGACACCGACGAAGATCACCGTCCTGCCCGGCGCATGCTGGAGGTGCTTGAGCAGCGCGATCACCTCGCGGGCGAGCAGCCCGAAGGCGCCGCGGGTATCCGGCTTGCCGGTCTTCTCGCTGAACGCCTCCGGCCGCGTCTTCGCCCAGGCCATCGCCTGGCGGGTGAGGTCGGTGATGCTAGTCGACGAAGACGATCCGCTTGCCGGCAATCCGTGCGGCCAGGTCCGGGATAGGTCTCGCCGAGATAGCGGTGGTGGGCCTCGGAGAAGAACCCGTCCGCCGGCGCCGCCGGATCGACGCCGCCGATCAGGCAGGCGATGTCGATGGCATCGGCGAACGAACGGATCGAGATCGACTCGCCGGGCCAGCCCTGGACCGACTTCAGCCCCGCCTCCAGGTCGACGCACAGCGTCTCCTCGGCCGGCAGGGTCAGCAGCTGCGAGGTCTTGCCGACACCGCTGGGGCCGAACAGCGCGACGGTGGTCTTGCCGTTGGCCTCGGCGAGGCGCTGGTCGGCGCTGACGATGCGAAGCGCCATCACCGCTCCCCTGCGTCGCGCGAGACGACATCGACCGCCCGGTCGGCGCCGAGAGCACCGCACCGGCGGGCCTCATCGTGGATCGTCCGCAATGCTTCGATTTCGCGATAGAGCGCCGACGCCCTCTCGTTCAGCCGGAGGATTGCAAAGGCCAGATCATCGACCGTGGCGCTCTCGACCGGCTTGATGGTCTCGTCGCGACGGTCACCGAGGGCGGGAACGCAGACGGTCTCGGGGAGACTTGCAAGGGCGTAGTGGTGCTCCCGCAGGGCCGCGAGCTTGCTCCTGGTGCTCATCGCGACGCCTCATTGTTCGGGGACAGGCGGAAGGAGGGTTTGCCTGTGCGCACGGTGCGGGCGCCCTCGAAGGTGGAGTGGATCTGGCTCGGCCAAGCCGCGTACTTCCGCTCCGGCACGCGATAGGTGATGTCGACGTATTCGGTGGGAGCGTCGCCGTTCTCGATCATCAAGCTGACCAGCGCGGCCAGTTTCGGCTGGTCCCACGCGACCTTCTTCGGCGTCTCGACAACGACGGTAATGTCGCCATCATCAAAGCGGATGGTGCCGCTGTCCTTGCCGGCCGAGGCCAGCGCCGCGGTGGCGCGCTCGCCGTACTTCAGGCCAAGCGCCCCTTCCAGCCACGCCTTGGTAGTGCGGGCGGTTTCGATCGCCGCCTCCGCATCCTCCGAGAGCAGCATCAGCTGTGCCGGTGGCAGTGCCGCGACAGCGCCGATCGGCATCGTCGGCAGGTCGCTCAAGGTCACGAGATTGTTCATCTTCAAGCGCTCCGTCTTGTTGCGTCGCGCTCCTGGTGTCGTCGCAAGAGGGGCTACCGGGCCTGACGCGGTTCAAGGAGCAGACCGTCACGCTATTCCCCCGAAGGGTGTTGTATTTGCGCGAGAGCCCGGCAGTGAGCGCTTGTCTTGAGCTCTACTTACCGGAAACCGATGGAAATCTGTTGGATCCGCCCGAAATGGGCATCCAACCCCGCCGCGACGAACCGCTCCTTGATGGCCTTAATGCGATGATGAACCGTCCACCGCGATACGCGGCTCATCGTGGCCGCATCGGAGATCGTCCCGGCTGCGAGGCAGAAGCACGTCTCCCGGAGGTGCGGCGGCAACGCGCTGACTGCACGACGCACATCGGCGACGATCATGGCGTCGCGCTCAACCGACGGCGCCAAGCCATTCCGCAACCAATGCCTCCCCACAACGTCTTCGGCGTCCAGTAGCTCGCCATCTTCGGTTTCAAGGGGAAGTTGGCTGAAGATGATCGTCTCGAAGTGCCGACCGCGCTTCTTGGCTTGCGCCGCCTCCACCAGCGTCGCGGCGCAATTGCCGACGGCACGCTCGACGAATGTCCTGTAGGACGCGCGGCTGGGGTCGTACTTGTCATTTCTCGGCAGGAAAGCCGCATAGAGCTCCTGCTCGAGGTCTCGCTGGCAGGCGCCCGGGAACATGCCGGACAAGAACAGCTTCCGCGCGTGCGCACGGACGGAACGACGGACATTTGGGTGGATTGACTGGCAGTCGCCGAGGCTCATTGATTTCGCCTTCGCCTGAAGGACGGGCGTGCGGCCCGATCACAGGCACTTTGGCGAAATCTCGCCGACAGAGCACCTCTGGGCCACCGCAAGGGATGCGACCGGCAAAAAAGTCGTCTTGTCAGAAACATAGTGCTACATAAAATTAGAGACTTGTTCGGCAGGGTGGCAGGAAACTTTCGGTGGCCGGCACCGGCGGAGTTGTGGGAAAGGCGGACGCGTCAGCGGCGATCGCTAACTTGTCACCCCTGATGCGAAGCGGGCGTCGGTAGGTTCTGCTGTGCCGGGTCCCAGACGATCGGGTCGTCGGCAATACCAAAGGCCGCCTGCAGTCTGTCTGACAGTGCCGCTTTTGTTTCTTGCCCTTGGCGGTCTTTGAGGGGTCGATTCCAATCCAGTACGCCGCGCTTACGCGATGACCCCTGGAGCGTCCATTGCAGATTGGGAACCTTATTGCGATTGTTTCGCATCTTCAAGTCTATCGGCTCGAACTTTTGTGTCTCCTTAGATACGTGACCGAAGCATTTCAGTTAGCTTCGAATTCGAACGCATCTCTTCCCATCGGGCGTCCGCGGGAAGTACCCACGCGCGATCATTTCTCGCCAGTTCCCTCTGTTGGCATGGTCGCATTCCATGCTTTGGGAAGACGATTTCCGGCCTCGCGCCGCACTGAGGCCGCTGGGCCGCGGTGCCACGATGAGTCCTCCAGGACCACCAGGTCGATCGGCCTCTTCGCTGCCAGTGCGATGCTGCCTCCAAGAGGCGCCGTGTCGGAACGAGCATGGCAAAGGCGGCATCATCCAGTGCTCGCAACCTCGCGAGCGCCGCAACGTAATCGTCCGTGGAGTCCTGAATGCTCAGATAGACGGGGAAGGCAGCTCCGGCGACAACGTCGCAATAGCCGAGCCGCCACGTCTGCCGCATGGTGGTAACAGCATCGTAATCGACGCGCAGGGATAGGGCAGAAGCGAGAGCTCCAGCAAGGCTCCCCGCGTCGAGGGCGTAAATGCGTACGTCTTCCAGCGACAGCTTGAGCTCCGAGCATTCGGCGGGGCGGTTGCCACAGACGGCGACGAAAGCGCCATCGCCGTCCGGGCACACCTGTCGCGGGCAGAACTGACTGCCGGGACCAGGACACCTCACGGTGGATGCGAGCGTTCCGGGTCTCGAAGGTTCAGCAAAAGCGATTTGGCTAGGTGGTCATGGTATGCGGGTGATGTTCGAGGTCACCGATCCTGATGAAGGGAAGCACACCATGACCGATCGCGAAGTTAAGGCTGATGGCATCGACGTGAAAGCGCTGTTGGCGAGGGACGAGGCATTTATCCGCTCGGTCGTTCGCGGCGCCCTGCAGGAGATGTTGGAACGCGAGATGACCGAGGCTCTTGGCGCCGGCAAGGGCGAGCGCACGGAGGCACGGCGCGGCTACCGCTCCGGCTACTACGGCCGGACGCTGATCACGCGGGTCGGCAAGCTGGAGTTGCGGGTGCCGCAGGATCGCGACGGCCGCTTTTCCACCGAACTGTTCGCGCGCTACCAGCGTTCGGAGCGGGCGCTGGTGGCGGCTTTGGCGGAGATGTACGTCCAGGGGGTCTCGACCCGCAAAGTCAAAGCGATCACTGAGGAGCTGTGCGGCCACAGCTTTTCGGCATCGGCGATCAGCGCCATCAACAAGACCCTGGACGAGAGCCTGGCGCAGTTCGCTTCGCGCCGGCTGGACGAGCCCTTCGCTTATCTGATCCTCGATGCCCGGTACGAGAAGGTGCGCGAGGCCGGGGTGATCGCGAGCCAAGCGGTGCTGGTCGCCATCGGCATCGACTGGGACGGCCGTCGCCAGATCCTCGGCGTCGAGCTGGCCAACCGCGAGAGCCGGTCGAGCTGGCGCGACTTCCTCCTCGGCCTGCGCCAGCGCGGGCTCGCCGGCGTCGAGTTCGTCGTTGCCGACGACCACGCCGGGCTGAAGCGCGCGATCCGCGAGGTCCTGCCGGAGGCTGCCTATCAGCGCTGCTACGTGCACTTCCTCAGGAACGCCCTCGACTACGTACCGCGCAAGGTCGACGACGACTGTCTGCAGGAGTTGCGCTGGATCTATGACCGGCGAAACTTGGCGGAAGCCCGCGCCGATCTTGCCGCCTGGATCGGCAAATGGCAGGGCAAGTACCCGAGACTGGTCGGCTGGGTGGAAGAGAACGTCGAGGAAACGCTGAGCTTCTACCGGCTGCCGCGCCAGCACCACAAGCACCTGAAAAGCACCAACATGCTGGAGCGGCTGAACGAGGAGATCAAGCGCCGGACCCGCGTCGTGCGGATTTTCCCAAACGGCGAAAGCTGCCTCAGGCTGGTCCGGGCGCTGGCAGTCGAAACCCACGAGAACTGGCTCGAGGCCCATCGCTACCTCAACATGGACTACCTGCGGGAACTCAAGAAGGAGGCGCTGCGCCAAGCGGCATGAGAAACGCCTGTGGACAACGCTGCCGCGTTCCCCACAGGCGCAACCACATCCGCAACCACGACCAATTTGCTGAACTTGACTGCTTCTGAGCAGGAAGCTCACCTGCTCGAATCCGCCTTCAAGCGCCGTCGACCAAGCGTGACGGCTGTCCGCACAGCCGATCAGATTTTCAAGCGTCTGCCAGAGCCGGTTGAGATTCATGCGGGGCGGGTGCTGGCTTTCCAGGCATGAAGCCGCGGGCGCGGAGGAAGGGTTCCATGATCTCGCGATCTTCGTTGCGCGAGTAGCTGACGATGTTGGGCGGCCGTAAAGTGACTGTGCCCGGTGTCGACCGGTCCCTTGCGACAAACTTTAGGGCAGCGGATGTGTATTCTCCGAGATGCCGGAAGCTGCTTACCGGCCTTGGCCAACCCGCCGAACATGTCCTTGGATTTTCTGATCGTCACTTCGGTGATAAGGCCCGCTCGTATGTTGGTAATCTCAGTGAGCTTGACATCCTCTATGTTCGGAAAATCCTCGAAGTTCAACGACTCGGCACCATACTTTGAGAGTGGCGAGAGCGTCACTTCCTGCTTGAGCGGAAAGAACGCGCTATCACCAAAAAAGAAAACGCCGATCGCGTAGAGATACTGGCCAATCAGCCGAACGCCTTTCGCGTGCACGGCCATCGTGCCGGTGGCTGGCTCGTAAATGAGGATGTCGTACTTTTCCGGCCGAAAATACTCGGATGCCGACTTGCCGCCCCGGATGCTTCCTTCCCGCTTGTAGGGCTCGCCGTGCCGGATGACGATCCAAAGTCGAGCCGAGCTTTCGAACGTGAAGATCTGGCAGCCGCGGCCTCGCTTTCGTTTCTCGAACCAGTCATCAAGGTGATCTTGTAGCGGGACAAGAAGCCCGTCGTCGCCGGACGGAGCAACGCCGCTGGTACGGCTGCGATAGTGCTCGAACCGGTGCGGACGAAAGGCATAACCCTTGGCGTGTTGACGCTTGAGGATGTCGGGGTCCTTCAGCCACACCAGCATCGCGACGTCGGCCGGAGCAGGGTCGGGGCCGATTTCGATCGGGATGGGGTGCTCGTCCAGATAGTCGAGAAGCGCATCCATACCCTCTTCGTCGGATAGCTCGTGGACGTAGTAGAGGGCATCGACCATGTCGCGCGGAACCAACTCATCAGGGTTCAGTAGAACGCGGCATAATAGTTGGTAATCGAAATCGTCGGCCGGAGAGTCTGGAACCCAAAACGCCCGTCGTTTCAGATAGTCTGCAAAGGGTCTCAGGAAAGCGATGAGGATAGACGCATCAATAGTCTTGAGAGTTTCTGGTTCGGAGAACCTTCTCAGGCTGAAGCTTGGCATATATGTGTGTTCCTTTCATACACCTATACATCAACAACCATTCCTCCTTCCCGGGTGAGCAGTCGGCTCGGCGCTACAGACCTGGATCCGCAACCTCAGTCGAGCCTTGTTCGTGTCGTCTGATTGACGACACAAGATAAGCGGCATTTTGAACCGTGCAACCCCACAATTTGTAGCCCGTTCCGGTATGTAGATTATCGGAAGCAACCTTCTCCGGGCTCCCCTGTCCGCATGTCAAACGCCCTCTCCCCCGACCGCATGACCGCCGCCGAACGGCTCGACGAGATCGCCGAGATCCTCGCCGCCGGCCTGATCCGCCTGCGCGCGCGGCAGCGTCGAGGCCGAAGCCCGGCGGTCGGGAGACCTTTCCCTGGACTTCCCCGCCCACCGGAGCGTCCATGGCCGGAACCCGAAAACGCAGAGAAAGGCCATGACTAACAGCGTGTTAGCGCAACTCGCCACCCTGCCGGAGAAAACGACGCCCGAGCTCAAGCAGCTCTGGCGCGACCTCTACGATCGCGAGCCGCCGCCGTACAACAAGCCGTTCCTGGTCAAGCGGCTTGCGTACCGGATCCAGGAGCTGGCCTACGGCGGGCTCTCGGCGCGGGCGGAAGCGAAGCTCGCGGCGCTGATCGAAGAGGAGGACGCCCGCGTCAAGGGCAAGCAGCCGGTGCGCAAGGGCGACCGGCTGATCGCCGGCACCCGGCTCGTCCGCGAGTGGCAGGGCGTCGAGCATACCGCCACCGTGCTCGACGACGGCTTCGAGTATCAGGGCCGGCGATACAAGTCGCTGTCGGCCATTGCCCGTGCCGATCACCGGCACGCGCTGGAACGGCCCGCTGTTCTGGGGCCTCCGCAACATCGGAGCGGCAAGTGAAGGCGCCCGTCCGCAAAATCCGCGCGGCCGTCTACACCCGCGTCTCGACCGACGAGCGGCTCGACATGGAGTTCAACTCGCCTCGACGCCCAGCGCGAGGCGGCGCTGGCCTACATCGCCAGCCAGAAGCACGAGGGCTGGATCCTCGTCGGCGACCGCTACGACGACGGCGGCTTCTCCGGCGGCACCATGGAGCGCCCTGCCCTGCAGCGGCTGCTGCGCGACGTCGAGCGCGGCGCCATCGACGTCATCGTCGTCTACAAGGTCGACCGGCTGTCGCGCTCGCTCACCGACTTCGCCCGCATCGTCGAGATCTTCGAGCGGCACAGCGTCTCGTTCGTCTCGGTGACGCAGGCGTTCAACACCACCACCTCGATGGGCCGGCTGACGTTGAACGTCCTGCTCAGCTTCGCCCAGTTCGAGCGCGAGGTGATCGGCGAGCGGATCCGCGACAAGTTCGCCGCCTCGCGCCGCAAGGGCATGTGGATGGGCGGCGTCCCGCCGCTGGGCTACGACGTCGTCGACCGCAAGCTCGTCGTGAACGAGGCCGAGGCCGACCTCGTCCGGCTGATCTTCAAGCGGTTCCTGCGCGTCGGCTCGGCGACGAAGCTGGCGCAGGAGCTGCGCCGCGCCGGGCATACGACGAAGTCCTGGACGACGCAGGACGGCAAGCACCGGCCGGGCAAGCCGATCGACAAGGGCGCGATCTACAAGATCCTCGAACAACCGCGTGTACCTCGGCGAGGCGGTGCACAAGGGGATCGCCTATCCCGGCGAGCACGAGGCGATCGTCGACCGCGCGACCTGGGACAAGGTCCACGCCATCCTCGCCGAGAACACCGTCGCTCGCAGCAACCAGCACGCGCGCGCAGACGCCGGCGTTGCTGCAAGGGCCTGATCTTCGCGCCCGGCGGCCATGCGATGACGCCGTCGCATACCCGGAAGAACGGCAAGCTCTACCGCTACTACGTCGCCACCGACGCCATCCGCCAAGGCTATGCCGAATGCGCGGTGCGCAGCGTGCCGGCGGCGGAAGTCGAAGAGGCCGTCGTCGCGCAGGTCCGCCACCTGCTGCGCACGCCCGAGGTCATCGCCCGGACATGGGCGGCGGCGAAGAGCGAAGTCGAGGTGCCGGAGCGCGAGGTCGTTGAGACCGTAACCGCCTTCGCGCCGCTGTGGGACGAGCTGTTCCCGGCCGAGCAGGCGCGGATCGTCCGGCTGCTGGTCGAGCGGGTCGATCTGTCGCCTGATGGCATGCAGGTCCGGCTGCGCGCCGAGGGGCTGCAGACGCTGGTCGCGGAACTGCGGATGAGGGCGGCGGCATGAAGCCGCAGGCAGCCGGCGACAACTGGCGCCTCGACGGCGATACCATCACCGTCACCATCCCGATGGCATGGAAGCGCCGCGGCGGCCGCAAGGTGATCATCGCGCCCGACGGCGGCGACGCGTGGGCGCCGGCGAAACCGCGGCAGGACGAGACGCTGATCCGCGCGCTGGCGCGGGCGCATCGGTGGAAGCGGATGCTGGAGGAGGGGCGGCATCGATCGGCGGGCGAGATCGCCGAGGCCGAGAAGCATCACCCGGAGCTTCGTCAACCGGCTGCTGCGGCTGACGCTGCTGGCGCCGGATATCTCAAGAGGCGATCCTCGAGGGGCGGCAAACCAGGGGGATACGGCTGGAAGATTTTACGAATTCCATGCCAAGCGTGTGGGATGAGCAACGAAGGCTACTCCGATTCAGTAGCCTCACCGCCGATAACTGACGATTTCGCTTTGTCGCTGCTATCGGACGGCAATAACATTCCGTGGTCACGATCACGCCATCATTTGGGGGCACGCGGTGGCGACGGCGTCGGCAAATTTCGCATTCCTGGAGACCTACGATCCGCAGTTGGTGCGACTGGCGGGGCTGGCCGAGCGATACTTTGCGGATGACCCGAACGGCTGTCTCGTTAAGCTGCGCATGTTCGGTGAGCTGCTCGCAGCAACAGTCGCTGCGCGATACGGCCTTCTGGAGGTCGAAGAGAATCAGGCCGAGCGACTGAGGCGCTTCAAGGACCGCGGAGCGCTGCCGCCGCAGGTCCTTGATCTGTTCCATCACATCCGCATCGCCGGCAATGACGCCGTCCATGATTTCGGCGGCGAGCATCGGACGGCGCTATCGGCGCTGAAGAAGGCTCGCGCGCTCGCCGTCTGGTTCCACCAAACGATGAGCGGCGATCGGCGCTTTACGGCAGGTCCGTTCATCCCGCCGCGCCAGCCTGTAGACGAGACCCCCGCCCTGAAGTCGGAACTTGAGCGCCTGCAAGCGGAACTGGATGCAACCCGAACCCGAGCCGAGCTACTGGAGAAAAGGGCGCGGGACGAGGCCGACCGGCGGTTGTCGGCGGTGGAGCTAGCCGCACGCGCAGACAAGGAACGGGCCGAATGGGAAGCGCTGGCCCAGGAGATCGACAACGAACGCACCCGCGTTGCGGTTGAGCTTGCCACCCTGCAAGCCCAGGCTGAAGCCGCTTCGCCCCGAGCCATCGAGGCGATCGTTGAGCAGGGTATCGAGGCCGGGCAGGACCTCGCGCTGGACGAGCGCGAGACCCGCCGCCTTATCGATGCCCAGTTGCGTGCGGCCGGTTGGGAGGCGGACACCGAAACCATCAACTACAAGTCGGGCACCCGCCCCCAGAAGGCCAAGTTCCTGGCAATCGCCGAATGGCCCACGCAGAACGGTCCCGCCGACTATGTCCTGTTCCACGGCCTGACGGCCGTTGCCGTGGTCGAGGCCAAGCGCATCGCCAAGGATGTTCCGGCCCTGGTTCAGCAAGCCAAGCGTTACAGCCGCGGGCTACGTCATGGAGGCCCCCGAGGCGCTACCGGAAGGAAGTCCCTGGGGCGAGTTCCGCGTGCCGTTCGTCTTCGCCACCAACGGCCGCCCCTATCTTGAAGCAAATCGAGACCAAGAGCGGCATCTGGTTCTGCGATCTGCGCCGGCCCACTAACCTCGCTCGCGCTCTGGAAGGCTGGTATTCGCCGGACGGACTGAAGGAGGCTGCTCAAGCAGGACCCCGATGCGGCGCACGATCTGCTGCGCCAAGAACAGTTCACGTATGGCCTGCAGCTTCGCGATTACCAGCGCCGCGCCATTCTCGCCATCGAGGACGCCCTGGCGGATAGCCGCCGGCAGATGCTCGTCGCCATGGCCACCGGCACCGGCAAGACGTCCGTCGCGATCGCACTCATCTACCGCCTGATCAAGACCCGCCGCTTTCGCCGCATCCTCTTTCTCGTCGATCGCACCGCGCTTGGCGAGCAGAGCGCCGGCGCCTTCAGAAGCGCGCGGATGGAGCAGCACAAGACCTTCACCGAGATCTACGACCTGAAGGAGCTCGGCGACATTCAGCCCGATCCCGACACCAAGGTCCAGATCGCCACTGTGCAGTCCCTGGTCAGCCGTATCCTCTTCGCCGAGTCCGACGCCGCGGTGCCGACCGTCGACCAGTACGACTGCATCATCGTCGACGAGTGCCATCGCGGCTACCTGCTGGATCGGGAGCTGTCCGACGCGGAGATGACCTTCCGCAGCGAGGACGACTACATCTCCAAGTATCGCCGGGTGCTGGAGCACTTCGACGCCGTCAAGATCGGCCTGACCGCGACCCCGGCCCTGCACACCGTGCAGATCTTTGGCGAGCCCCTGCCCGGCGCGACCTACACCTACCGCGAAGCGGTGATCGACGGCTGGCTGATCGACCATGAGCCGCCGTACCGGATCGTCACCGAGCTGGCCGAAGTCGGCATCGAGTGGAAGGCCGGCGATCCGATGGAGATCTACGATACCGGCACCGGCCGGATCGACCTGGTTCACGTCCCCGACGATGTGAAAATGGAGGTCGAGGCCTTCAACAAGAAGGTCGTGACGCGCGCGTTCAACCGGGTGGTCTGCGAGGAACTGGCCAGGCACATCGACCCGAGCCTGGACGAAAAGACGCTGATCTTCTGCGCCACCGACAACCACGCCGACATCGTCGTCGACGAAATGAAGGCGGCGCTGGCGGAGCGCTACGGCGACGTTGATGACGACGCGGTGATCAAGATCACCGGAGCGGCCGACAAGCCGCGGCAGTTGATCCGCCGCTTCCGCAACGAGCGCCTGCCCAGCATCGCCGTGACCGTTGATCTGCTGACCACCGGCATCGATGTGCCCGCGATCTGCAACATCGTCTTCATCCGCCGCGTCTCCAGCCGCATCCTCTTCGAACAGATGCTGGGCCGCGCCACCCGGCTGTGCCCCGAAATCGGCAAGACGGTGTTCAACATCTTCGACGCCGTGGACCTTTATGGCGCGCTGGAGAACCTGACCGCGATGCGACCCGTCGTCGTCGATCCGAAGATCAGCTTTGCCCAGTTGATCGACGAGGCGACCCGGCACGCCGATCCGGACGCGCGGAGGGCGGCGGTCGAGCAGATCGTCGCCAAGCTGCAGCGGGCGAAGCGCGACCTGACGCCGGCCGCACGCCAGCGCTTCGAGGACGCGGCGGGCATGGCCCCGGACGCGCTCGCCGCCTTCCTCAAGGCCCGCTCCGCGGAGGAGGCCGTGGCCTGGTTTCGCGATCATGCGGCCGTCGCGGCACTCCTCGATCAGCGCAGCGAAGCCGATCCGATCCGGCTCGCCATCTCGCACCACGAGGACCGCTTGCGCCACGTCGTCCGCGGCTTCGGCGAGGCG
This sequence comes from uncultured Alphaproteobacteria bacterium, assembly GCA_963805915.1. Lineage (GTDB taxonomy): Bacteria > Pseudomonadota > Alphaproteobacteria > Rhodospirillales > Defluviicoccaceae > JAEULH01. The sequence continues at coordinate 255,076 of CAWDWD010000018.1, read as the reverse complement.
ACGGGACCCGAGGACTACCTCGCTGGTTTCAGCACCTTTATCGCAGCCAACGTCAACAGGATCGCGGCGCTTGCCGTCGTCACCCAGCGGCCCCGCGATCTGACCCGCGCCGATCTGAAGGCGCTGCGCCTCGCCCTGGATAACGCCGGCTATTCGGAAACCGCGCTGCGCACCGCCTGGCGCGATTCCGCCAACGCCGACATCGCCGCCTCGATCATCGGCTTCATCCGCCGGGCGGCGCTGGGCGATCCCCTGATGCCCTACAAGGAGCGGGTGGAACGGGCCATGGCCGGCATCCTCGCCAGCCGGCCCTGGACCGCGCCGCAGCGCAAGTGGCTTGAACGCATCGGCAAGCAGGTGGCAAAGGAGATCGTCGTCGATCGCGCAGCGCTGGACTCGGGCGAGTTCCAGGTCCACGGCGGTTTCGACCGCATCAACAAGGTGTTCGACGGCCGGCTGGAGGCGATCCTGGGCGAGGTCAGCGCGGCGTTGTGGGAGGGGGTAGGATAATGAGGCGTATTCTAGCGAATGATTTCATCGAGCCGACTTCGTTCACGAGGTTTCCCGCGCTGGTTCAAGCGTTCGGCTTGGTTGCGGTCTTGGGAGTCTTCTCGGCGATGGGTTCAGCGCGGGCTCAATCTCCAGAGACGTTGATGAAGGTTTCCGAGGCGGTGAGCAGAATGTGCTCTGTTCCAAGTGAGAGAGGTTCTTACTTCGAGGTTACGGGTGAAGGCGGACTAGAGGCTGGAAGCGGTTTGCTGTTGAAATTCGTTGGCGCCAATATCACCGGAACTATCACGAAGAAAGATTGGGAAGGTGTGCAAGACGTTCTGGATAAAGACCGCTCTACGGATCGTGTTTCTTCTAGGGATTGCGTCCTTAAGCTGACGCCTGTGTTCTTAAGTGCGTTCGGAGCGAGTGCCGCTTCTCAAACGTTATTAGAGAAAGAGACAAATTTGCAAAAGGATTTCGCTAGCGACAATCCGGCGGGGCGGCTGGTAGCCTTTCGCGAAGCTTTCAAGTCGATCCAGGTATTTTTTGTTGAATTGACCTCCATAAACGAAGAAAGCGCGCGCTTCGTGAACAGCGAGAGGATTTATCAACAAAATGAAATGGCTTATGAACAATCTCTATCTAAAATAATCAAATCGTATAACTATGAAACAGGACAGTTTAGAGATGATCAAAATCAAGATCAGTATGCATTAAGTGGGCAGATAAACCAAGACAGCATCACCTTTCGCAATAGCCAGTGCTCGGGGCACCTGCGGCATCAGCCTGAAACATGGGTTTTTGCCGGCCCAGTTACTTGTAAGGGCGGAAAATACGAGGGTGTTTTTCGCTTAAAGTAACTTAGTCAATTCAGCATATGTCAGCTTAGGTAGTCATGACCATAACCCAAGACATCGTCGCGCGCCTTTGGAACCTGTGCCATGTGCTTAGGGACGATGGCGTCAGTTACCACGAATACGTCACCGAACTGACGTTCCTGCTGTTCCTGAAGATGACGCAGGAAATCGGCATCGATGAAAAGCAGCTTCCCGACGGCTACCGCTGGCGCGACCTGGAGGCGCGCGAGGGCACCGCGCAGCTCGACTTTTACAAGAAGCTGCTGATCCACTTGGGCACCCACGGCTCGCCACGGGTCCAGGCCATCTTCGCCAACGCCCAGACCTGCATCACCAAGCCCAAGAACCTGAAGACCCTGGTCGCCGCCATCGACGCGCTCGACTGGTATTCTGCCAAGGAGGAAGGGCTTGGCGACATGTACGAGGGCTTGCTGGAGCGAAACGCCAGCGAGCGCAAATCGGGCGCGGGGCAGTACTTCACGCCGAGGCCGCTGATCGATTCCATCGTCCACCTGATGAAGCCGCAGCCGGGGGAGATCATCCAGGACCCGGCCGCCGGAACGGGGGGCTTCCTGATCGCCGCCGACCGCCTGATCAAGGAGGGCACCGACGACCTGTTCGACTTGACCGAATCGCAACAATACTTCCAGCGCCACCAAGCCTATGTCGGCATGGAACTGGTGCCAGATGCCCACCGCCTCTGCCTGATGAACCTGATGCTGCACGGAATCGAGGGCGGGGTCGACCTCGGCGACACCCTGTCGCCGGAAGGCCAGGGCCTGCCCCGCGCCGACCTGATCATGACCAACCCGCCGTTCGGCACCAAGAAGGGCGGCGGCCAGCCGACCCGCGACGACTTCACCTTTCCCACCTCCAACAAGCAGCTCTGCTTCCTGCAGCACATCTACCGCGCGCTAAAGCCTGGCGGCCGGGCGGCGGTGGTGTTGCCCGACAACGTGCTCTTCGAGGACGGCATCGGCCGCAGCATCCGCGCCGATCTGATGGACAAGTGCGACCTGCACACCATCCTCCGCCTGCCGACCGGCATCTTCTACGCGCAAGGGGTCAAGACCAACGTCCTGTTCTTCACCCGCGGCCGAACCGACAAGGGCAATACGGAGGCCGTCTGGGTCTGCGACCTGCGCACCAACATCCCGCCCTACGGCAAGACCCGGCCCATGACGCGGGCCCACTTCGCCGACTTCGAGCGGGAGTTCGGCGACGACCCCTACGGAAAGGCTGCGCGCACGGACGGCGGCGAGCAGAGCCGCTTCCGCTGCTACATCCGCGACGCCATCGCCGCGCGTGGCGACAATCTCGACATCACCTGGCTGCGCGACGAGAGCGCGGGCGACGGCACGCTCCCCGATCCTGAGATCATCGCCGCCGAGATCATGGACAACCTGCGCACGGCCTTGGAGGAGATGGAGGCTCTCACCGCCGAACTGGAAGGGGAAGCAGACGCCGCCGAGGTGGCTGTGAGGGCGGCGGAATGAGTATCAAATGGCCAGCCGGTTGGGCAGGGGCAACCATAGCCGAACTTGGCGAAATCAACCCGAAGCACCCCACCGACACGAACCGAGATCAGATCATCAGCTTCGTTCCGATGGCTGGCGTAAGCGATACAGAGGGCCGCATCGTTGAAACTTCTGACAGGCCGTTATCCGAGGTGTGGAAGGGCTACACCCACTTCGCCGAAGGGGACGTATTATTTGCGAAGATCACGCCCTGCATGGAGAACGGCAAGAGCGCGATTGCCCGTGACCTGAGAAGTGGCCTTGGATGTGGTTCGACCGAGTTCTACGTAGTTCGACCTAACGGCGCAGTCCTGCCTGATTATCTGCATCCGTTCCTGCGGCGACAGAGCTATCGGGCTTCTGCCCGTGCCGCAATGACCGGAGCGGTTGGACAACTGCGTGTTCCCAAGCGCTTCGTCGAGAATACCATTGTGCCGGTTCCGCCGTTGAACGAACAGCGGCGGATCGTGGCGAAGATCGAGGCGCTGATGGCGCGGAGCGGACGGGCCAAGGAAGCCCTGGACGCCATCCCGGCCTTGCTGGACCGCTACCGCCAGTCCGTCCTTGCCGCCGCCTTCCGCGGCGACCTCACCGCCGACTGGCGCACCAAACATCCTGACACCGAACCCGCATCCGAGCTTCTGACCCGCATCAGGGAAGAGCGGCAATCACGGTTGGCGGCAATGAAAGGGCGACGGGGCAAGCGAAGGTCCGTTACCAAGTTATCCGACTCATCAGCCGAGCCGCAGGTTCCCGGCTACGAGTTGCCAAACGGCTGGTCCTTGGCTTGGTTGGCTGACCTGTCGTGGCACAGTAGCTATGGGATCTCGTCCAAGTGCGACTACGACTTCCCTGGTCCGCCTGTTCTTCGTATTCCGAACGTGGCCAACGGGCAGTTGTTGTTGGACGATCTGAAGAGGGCGGGTCAGGACAGCTTCAATGATGCCGACGCAGTGGACTTGGGCGACCTTCTTATCGTCCGCACCAATGGAAGTCGCAACTTGATTGGTCGAGGGGTGGCGATTACGGAACCGTTGCCCGAACCAACCTACTTCGCATCGTATCTGATCCGGTTCCGATTGCTGGGGGGCATCGATATGGCGCGTTGGCTTGGGACCTTGTGGCACAGTCCGCAAGTTCGGGCACAGGTGTATGAGCACGCGGCCACGTCGGCGGGCCAATACAACATCAGCCTGACAGAACTGAGTGGATTCGCAATCCCGATCCCGCCATTGGACGAGCTTCGGGCGATCTGCCAGCGTGTTGAAACGGCACTGGCATCTACCGACGCTGTTGTCGATCAGGTGCGCGAAGCGACCGGGCACGCATTGGTCTTCGAACAATCCATCCTAGCGAAGGCGTTCCGGGGAGAACTGGTGCCCCAGGACCCAAACGACGAACCGGCGTCCGCGCTCCTTGCCCGCATCAAGGCCGACCGCGCTGGCACCGGGACCCGCATCGCCCGCGGCCGCCGACGCAGTGACAGCCATCTCGCCAAGGGGGATACGGGCAGTGCGGTTCGAACCAACTCCGGGGCGTTTGACTGAGGAGCGCTGAAACGGTGCAGCTGGACGCGAACTGGGTCGGCGCCATTGGGCAAGTTATTGGCGCGGCGATTGCCGCCGGTGCCGCATGGCTTGCCTACCTGACGGCAAAGACGGCCAAGCAGATCGGCACGAACGCCGTCAAAGCGACGGAGCGCCAGACCGCAATCGCGGCCATCCACGACCTCTCGAGCGACTACGCCGGCCCCGAGATGTATCGCGCACTTCGTTGCTTCGGCCGCTTCGTCGCCGACGATGCGGAACGCAAGGAGAAATTCGAGCAAATCACCAAGCAGTTTGTGGCCAGTAAACGACACCTAGACCTGGATACCGCACGAAACGACGACTTCAGCTGGGCCGTCAAAGAGGTCGAGGACGAACCCGAACTTGGCGCGGCGCGGCGCCAGATCCACCACCATTTCAAACGTGTTCCTGATTACGCATGAACCTCAGCCAGTTTGAGGAGGCGATATGGCATTGGCGGGGTTCGGACGGCGGCCCAGCCGAGGCGGGGCATCATGGCGACGAGATCGTAGCGCCGATTGAAGCGGTATTCGAACTCGGCCAGGTAGCGGGGGATGTGCTTTTGGCGGATGGCGCGGTATGTGCCGGTGATGGCGGTCTTGATGTTGCCGAGCGCCGTGTTGACCCACTTGAAAGCGGGCGTCAGCACCGCCTTGCGGCCGGATCCTGTGCAGATCGGCTGATGCGTGCATCCCGCATCCGCGACACCGCCGAAGCAGCTGAGGCCGTCGCTGACGACGGTGCTGGTGGGATCGAGGCTGCGTCGGGCCAGTTTTTCGACCTCCTTGCGCCGAAAGCCGATGACCCGGCGCAGCTTCAGGCGCACCGGCTTGCCCTCGGGCGTGGTTTCGACGGCGACGATGATCGGCGTCTTGCCGGGCGCGCCGCGACCGCGCTTGCCACCGGAGCGTTCGCCACCGAGATAGGCGTCGTCCATTTCGACCCGACCGGTCAGGCGCTTGCCGGCATCCCGCTCCATCATCACCTGCATCAGCTTGTGTTTGAGCTTCCAGGCGGTGGTCTGGGTCACACCGAGGCGACGGCCGAGCTCGAGGCTGGAGATCCCGCCCTTGCTCTGCGTCAGGTGGTACATGGTGCGAAACCAAGTGCGCAGCGGCACCTTGGTCGAGGCGAAGATCGTGCCGGCCATCAGCGAGGTCTGCCGGCGGCAGGACGTGCACTGGTAGAGGGCACGGGTCTTGATGACGCAGTGATTCCGCCCGCCGCAGCCGGGGCAGACAAAGCCTTGCGGCCAACGCCAGCCGAGCACGACCTCCCGACACGGATCCTCGCTCCCGTAAAGCTCATCGAACCGCGCCTCGCTGAGCCCCTTCTGAAACTGAACACGATTGCGCGCCATGCCTCAACCCCGCCTGTCTCCTTATATGTTCCCGATTTGTACCACGCCCCGGCAGGCTGAGAAAGATGCGTAATCAGGAGCGTGTTTGGACCCTGCGCCGGGCCGGGGTACTGTCTGACCCGGACGACTTGAAGCTCCTCACCTCGGAAGCCGCCGGCTGGGACCTTTGGCGAAATGAAGTGTTGCCGGTGACCTTGGCGTTTGCGCTCCACCAGCGGGCCCGGGGCCGCCATTTCACTACCACCGACAACTCCTGGGCACACGAACTGATTGGCTGGGTCGAAGAGGCAAGCACTGCGAGCAAAAGCCCGAATTGACGAAGAGGCGCCAGGATCACCGTGCCGTTGAAACGGATGAGCAACCTGGATCGGCGACCATCGTCAGCCAATTCGCGGGCGAAGCGGGAGGGAATTTATGCCACGGCTGGCAACTATCGGATACGAAGGTGCCGCACTTGACGATTTTCTCGCCACCCTGCGCGAGGGCGGCGTCGCAATCCTGATCGACATCCGTCAGGTTCCAACATCCCGACGCGCGGGTTATTCCAAGGTCCGGCTGCGCGCGGCGGTCGAAGGTGCGGGCATCCGCTATGTCCACTTGGTTGGCCTCGGCGATCCGAGAGAAGGCCGTGACGCCGCGCGACAAGGCCGGATGGTCGAGTTCCGGCAGATCTTCGCACGCCACATGCGGACCGCCGAAGCGCAGGCAGACCTGCAGACCGCCGCCGATCTGGCCCACGGGGGCGGGGTGTGCCTGCTGTGTTATGAGCGGCAACCGGACTTCTGTCACCGCTCGATCGTGGCCGATGCGCTGGCGCAACGCATCGGCGTTGAAGTGCGCCATCTGGGCGTCAGAGGGGGACTGGCGAAGGATGAAGGAAACGAGCGGTCGCGAGTGCGTGTTGGTTCTGATCAAGGCGTTGCCGCATGTCGGTGAAAGGCACGGCGAAACGGTTTGCTGCGCGGGAGTGACCGAAACCGGAGAATGGCGCCGCCAGTTCCCCATCCACTTCCGAACCCTGGAGCGGAAGTTTCACCGTTGGCAGTGGATCGACTACGAATGGCGCAAGCCGAAAGACGATAAGCGCCCCGAGAGCAGGCGCGTCCAAGAGCACACGATCGTTGCCGGTCCCGAAATGCCGGAGCGGGAGCGGGCCGGCTTCCTCGATCCCGGCATCGTACCGTCCACCGAAGCCGCCGCCGCCAAGAAACAGACACTGGCGCTGATCCGGCCGCGCAACGTTCGATTCCGCTACGAGAAGAAGCAAGTCCACGAGATCGAGAAGGACCGGCAAGCCTACGCATCCGTGGCGCGTCAGGGGAGCTTCTTCGACAAGGAGTTGACGGCGCTGGAGCCATGTCCCTACGCCTTCCGCTTCGAATATGACACCGAGGACGGCAAGCCGCACCGCAACGTCTGCGACGACTGGGAAACCGCCGCCATGTTCTACAACTTCGAGCGACATTACGGGGAAGCGCAGGCGCTGCGGCTGATGGACAAGGCGTTCAACCACGACTATCCGAGCAAGGGCATGGCCTTCGCCTTGGGCACGCACTCCCGCTATCCTGGATCGTGGCTGCTGGTCGGCGTCATCCGCTTGGACAGGGTTTCGCAGATGACGTTGGGAATATGATCGTTGCCTCAACGCAGTATCTGTGGACAGTTTCCTAACGTTCCGCTCGCCCTCCCAATCTCGCTTTCGAACTCGGCGGGAGGTGAACAGCGGTCAAGCCATTGACAACAAATGACACTAGGGCTGAGGACTAAAATGGCGCAGTCCCCAGCCTTTGGAGAAACGGGCCAAAGAGAGAACGCCAAGGCGCTTCGGCGAGGTGCGGCAGTCCCCAGCCTTTGCGGCAAGTCCCTTTGAAACAACGTGTTTTTCTGGCGTTGGGATCGCCGGAGAGAACGTTTCGGGTGGTGCGACTGGCGGAGGGGGTGGGATTCGAACCCACGGTACCCGGCAAAGGGTACAACGGTTTTCGAGACCGTCCCGATCGGCCGCTCCGGCACCCCTCCGCGACGCAGCCGGCGTTGGTGCCGGCGCGCGATGGCAGACGTTAACGAAACCGTCGCCCGCCGGCAAGCGCCTCCGCCGGCGACGGCCCGGCGACGGTTTGCCTTGCCGCCGTCCGCTACTGCTGAGTGGGATATAACTCCTGAATGGCCTTTTCGATCTCGCCAATGTTGGCCTTGACCACCGCCTTGTCCGCGTCGGAAACGTTCTGCGAGCCGACTAGTGCCGAAGTTTCCTCCAGCTGATCGAGGAGCTGAGTCCGCTGCTCCGGCGTCAGGTTGGGCGCGCTCTCAATCTGCTTGCGCGCCTCGCCCATCTTTTCACGCCACTGCGGCTCTTCCTCGTCGAGCTTGACGGCGGCATAGGCTCCCGTGATGCGCTGGGCGACCCGACACCACTCCTCGCCGTTGGCAAAGCCGTGGGCCTGGACCGTACCTTCCATTTCTCGGTAAGCCGCCGACGATTTTACGCTTGGTGGAGGCACGCATGGGTCCTTCGCGAGAGCGTCGCGCTCATCCTCGGGGACCAGCTTTTCAAGCTCTTCGCGGTTTTTCTCCATGATCGGGCGGAGATCGCGCATGGTCGCGATCGTCGATTGGATCTGAGCCTGGGTCAGCGGCGTCTCGGCCAAGCCCGGCGTCGCCAACGCAACGGCCAACCCCAGGAAGATCGCCAGGGCGAAAATATTCTTCACGGCACTTTTCCTCATAATGCTTGGCCGACCGCCAGAGCGGCCATGTTCAGGCGGAAAAAATCGGCCCCGGCGGCGCGCCGCCAAGGCCGATCATAACGACGACTCGCTCAGGATCTTGCGACCGCTCAGTGGACGTCCGCCCAGATTTTGCGCTTCAGTGCGTACAGGAACGCGGTCAGGACGATGAGGAACAACAGCACCTTGACGCCCATCTGCTTGCGCGCCTCGAGTTGCGGTTCTGCTGCCCAGGCCAGGAAAACCGACACATCATGCGCCGCCTGCTCCACCGTCGCCGGCGTTCCGTCGGCGTAGTCGACAATACCCTCCGAGAGTGGCGGCGGCATGCCGATCTGATGGCCTGGGAAGTACCTGTTATAATACATTCCAGGCATCAGGGTGACGTCCTCCGGCGGAGTCTCCTCATAGCCGGTAAGAACCGCGTGCACATAGTCTGCGCCGCCGACGCGGGCCTTCGAGATCAGCGACAGGTCCGGCGGCAAGGCGCCATTATTGGCATAACGCGCGGCTTCCGGGTTGGGATAGGGCGCGACGAACCGATCCGCCGGCTTTGCCGGGCGGGTGAACGATTCGCCTTGGTCGTTGCAGCAGGTCTGGACCTCGTGCTGCTCGGCCAGCGCCTCGACCTGCTCGGCGGTCAGGCCGAGGTTGGTCAGGTTACGGTACGACAGCAGGTCCATCGAGTGGCAGCTCGCGCAAACCTGCTTATAGACCTCAAGCCCGCGCTGCGCCGAGGCCCGATTGAAGGTCCCGAACAAACCGTCGAAGCTCCAGGTTTGCTCCGGAAGCGCTATCCCCTCCGCGGCATTCGCCGTGCCAGCCGTGCCGGCGGCGCCAAGCGACAAGCCCACCGACAGGGCGATTGTCGCGAACAGGGGCTTCATTGGCGTCATTCCGCCACTCCTCTTGCCGGGATACCGATGCCCGCGGGCGTGACCGCCGTGCTGATGCTGGCCGGAAGCTGTCGTGGCCGTTCGAGATAGCTCAGCAGCGGCAGGATGATCAGAAAGTGGGCGAAGTAGTACGCCGTTGCCACCTGTCCGATCCAGATCCAGTTGCCCTCGGGCGGGTTCTTGCCGGCCATGCCAAGAACCAAGCAATCGACCAGGAACAGCCAGAAGAACTGCTTGTACAGCGGGCGGAACCGCGCGCTGCGCACCGGAGAGCGGTCGAGCCAAGGCAAGAACAGCAGGACCAAGATCGAGCCGAACATCAGCACAACGCCGATCAGCTTCGCCGGAATGAACCAGATGTCGAACGTGATCGCCCGCAGGATCGCGTAGAACGGCAGGAAGTACCATTCGGGAACGATGTGCGGCGGCGTGACCAACGGGTTCGCCTTGATGTAGTTATCGGGCTCGCCGAAGAAGTCGGGCGCGAAGAAGACAAAGCCGAGATAGATGATCAAGAAGACGCCGAGACCGAATGCGTCCTTGATCGTGTAGTACGGTGAGAACGGGATCGTGTCCTGCGGGCCCTTGACGTCGATCCCGAGCGGGTTGTTCGACTTGTGCACGTGAAGCGCCCAGAGATGGAGGAAGACCAGGGCGAAGATGACGAACGGCAGCAGGTAGTGAAGCGCATAGAACCGATTGAGGGTGGCGTTATCCACCGAAAAGCCGCCCCACAGCCAAGTCACGATGCTCTCGCCGACCAGCGGAATGGCCGAGAACAGGTTAGTGATGACCGTGGCGCCCCAGAAGCTCATCTGTCCCCATGGCAGGACATAGCCCATGAACGCGGTCGCCATCATCGCCAGCAGAATGAATACGCCGAGGATCCACAGAATCTCGCGCGGCGACTTGTAGGAGCCGTAATAAAGGCCGCGGAAAATGTGAATATAGACGACGACGAAGAACATCGACGCGCCGTTCATGTGCAGATAGCGCATCAGCCAGCCGTAATTGACGTCGCGCATAATTCGCTCGACGCTCTCGAAGGCGTAGCCGACATGCGCCGTATAGTGCATCGCCAGAAAGATCCCGGTGAGGATCATAATGACCAGGGCGATGCCGGCGAGCGAGCCGAAGTTCCACCAATAGTTCAGGTTCTTCGGCGTCGGGTAATCGACGAGATCGGCGTTCATCATCGAAAAAATGGGCAGCCGATGGTCGATCCAGGCGACGACCGGGTTCTTCCAGGTCTTGTTGGCATCCATGACGGTGTCCCTCAGCCGATGCGGATGGTTTGGTCGTCGGCGAACTGGTACGGCGGTACGAACAGGTTCTTTGGTGCCGGCCCCTTGCGGATGCGGCCCGACGTGTCGTAGTGCGAACCGTGACACGGACAGAACCAGCCGCCGAAGTCTCCGCGCGGATCCGACGACTTCTGGCCGAGCGGGATACAGCCGAGATGGGTGCAGACGCCGACGACAACCAGCCACTCCGGCTTCTGAACACGGGCGGCGTCTTCCTCGGGGTCGATCAATTGGCCGAGCTGAACGTCTCTTGCCGCCTCGATGTCCTTTTCGGGGCGATGATCGATAAACACCGGTTTACCGCGCCAAACGACGGTAATGCGCTGGCCGACCTCGATCGGCGACAGGTCGACCCCGGTGCTGGCCAGGGCCAGGACGTCTTTCGCCGGGTTCATGCTGTCGATGAAGGGCCAGGCTGCAAGTCCAGCGCCGACCACAGCAATAGATGTCGTCGCGATCAGCAAAAAGTCCCGTCGCGTAACCTCGTCGTCCGCGGGTTCGGGAGAAGCTGGTGCCGTGTGTGCCATGGGTTGTCCTCGTTTTATTGCCTCGGGGGCCGGGCGTCGTCTTCCCGTAATCGCCCCCTGGATGGGACAAAGCCGCTGCCCCGCGCCGCGGCTCCGTCGGTCTTCCCCTGAAGAACGGCTGGAGGCGGCATTTCATCCACCCGAGACCGCCATCGTTGCTCGCCCATCAATGCCGGCCGGTCGCTTGGCCCGACGTATGATGACAGAGAGTACGGCGCGTGGGTATAATTGAAAAGCAACGTTTAGGAAAGCGCGAAGATCTTGCGCCGCAGCAAAACTCCGAACGATTGCTGTGACGTAAGGTGAATGCGAAGCAGATGCAATAAGGTTTGGGCTGCAACCAGCCGGTGGTACGAAACGGCGCGCGCGTCGTCATTGCGGCGACCACGGCCGCGGGCAAAAGAGTACGGTTCGGACATTTCGAGGTCATCTTTGACATGCGCTTAGCGCTCTATGAGCCCGACATCCCGCAGAACACCGGGACGATGTTGCGGACGGCCGTGTGCCTGGGCATCGCGGTGGATCTTATCGAGCCGTGCGGTTTTCTCCTCGGCGACCGCCAGTTGCGCCGCGCCGGCCTCGACTACCTCGACCGGGCGAACTTGCGGACCTACCCGTCGTGGGCCGCCTACCTGCGGACGCTCGAAGAGGCTCGCCCCTCCCCGCGACTGCTCCTGCTAACGACCCGGGCCGAGGCCGCCTATACCGCCTTCCGCTTCAGGCCGGACGACGCCGTCATGGTCGGCCGGGAAAGCAGCGGCGTTCCCGATGCCGTTCATGCCGCCGCCGATGCGCGGTTGCGGGTGCCGATGGTCCAAGGCAGCCGCTCGCTCAATGTCGCCGTTGCCGCCGCGATGGTCCTCGGTGAGGCGCTGCGTCAGACGGCAAGCGTGCCCGCGGCCGTCCCGGTATGACCGGTGAACACTCCTTCAACGTCGAGGCGAAAACACGAGCAAGCGCGTGGTTCGGCGAGTTGCGCGACCGCCTTTGCGAGGAGTTGGAGGCTATCGAAGCCGCCGCCACCCCGCCCGCGCCCACGACGCCCGCCCGCTTCGTTCGCGAGCCCTGGCAACGCCCCGGAGGCGGCGGCGGTGTCATGGCGATCCTGCGCGGCGAGGTGTTCGAAAAGGCCGGCGTCAACGTCTCGACCGTCGACGGCGTCTTTGCCGAAGCCTTCCGGGCTAAAATCCCCGGCGCCGCCGAGGATCCGCGGTTCTGGGCGTCGGGCATCTCCACCGTGGTTCATCCCCGCTCGCCGCTGGTCCCGGCGGCGCACATGAACACCCGGATGATCGTCACTTCGCGCGGCTGGTTCGGCGGCGGCGCCGACATGACTCCGGTATTCGCGGACGCCGCCGACACCGCCGCGTTCCACGACGCCCTGCGCGCCGCCTGCGACGCCCACGACAAGGACTACTATCCGCGCTTCAAGGCATGGTGTGACGAGTACTTCTTTCTGCCGCACCGCGGCGAAGCCCGAGGCGTCGGTGGCATCTTCTTCGATGAGTTCGCAACCGCCGACTGGGCGGCCGACTTCGCGTTCGTCCGCGACGTCGGCCTCGCCTTCCTCGCCGCCTACTCGGCGATCATCCGCCGGCACATGTTCGCGCCCTGGAGCGACGACCAGCGCCGCGCCCAGTTGATCAAGCGCGGCCGTTACGTCGAGTTCAACCTGCTCTACGACCGCGGCACGTTGTTCGGGCTACAGACCGGCGGCAATCCCGAGGCCATCTTGATGTCGCTGCCGCCCGCCGTTGCCTGGCCGTAAGCCAGCCGCGCGTGTTCGAGACCCGGCATCTGCTTGGCTTCGCCAGCCGAGGGCACTGAGCGGCTGGTCGCGAGCGCCGGCCTTGTGACCAGCCTTGTGAAAGGTCTCGCCTTCGGCGCGCAGCGACTTGGCCTTGGCGGGCCGGTCGGCCGAGATGTTCGGTTCTTGGCAACGCAAGGACATGGTGCGGCGGCGCGTTTCACGGTGGCGGTTCGGCGTCACCGGCTGCGACCAGCGACCGCAGCTTGGTCAGGCAGGCGTCGCGATCGGGCCTGAAGTCGGTGTCCTCCCACCACGTTTCGACCGCCCGCAGCAGGCGGCCGATCGCCGGGCCATGGCTGACACCCAAGGCCAGTGCGTCGCGTCCGAAAAGCGGAAAGCGTCGCGGGGTCCAGCCGTCGATGATGGCCAGCCGCTCGACCCAGCGGGCAGTGCGCTGTTGCGGCAGGTGCGGTGTCGCCGTCAGCTCGTCGGCCCACGCAAGCAACACGAGATCGCGCACCGAGTCGGCGCCCAGGTGATGCAATGCACCGCGCAGCGTCGGGTCGGCGACATCGGCGTCGACGCGCACCGGCGGCGTCAGCATGGTGCGCAGGCGCGCCGAATGCGCATTGGACATGCGCAGGCGCTCGGCAACCGCCGCGGCCTCCGGCGCGTGGGCTTCTCGTGCCAGCAGTGCGGCAAGACGGCGCACCGGGTCGGGCGCGACCGACTCCACCCTTAGCGCCCGGGTGTCGAGCCAGCTCAGCGTCCGCAATCGATCGACGCGGCCGGCCTCGGGTAAGACGTGGTCGAGTACCGCGTCTTCGCGCATCATGGCGAAGACGGTTGCCGGATCCGGCGCCATGAGGGTGCGGAAGATCTCGACGCGAACCCGTTCTCCCGAAAGTGTTCGCAGCCCGGCGGCGGCTTGGCGACAGGCCGCCAACGCATTGGCGTCCGGCGGCTCGCGGCCGTAGTGGGCGAAAAACCGGAAAAACCGCAACAGGCGGAGCACGTCCTCGCGAAGCCGCTCGCCCGCGTCGCCGACGAACCGGATGCGGCCGCGACCAAGATCTGTAAGGCCGTTGAAATAATCGTAGATATAGCCGTCGGGCGTACACGACATGGCGTTGATGGTGAAGTCGCGCCGCGCGGCGTCGGCCAGCCAATCGTCGGTATAGGCGACCCGCGCGCGCCGCCCGAACGTCTCAACATCGACGCGCAGCGAGGTGATTTCGAAGGGCGCGGTCCCGACGATCGCGGTGACCGTGCCGTGGTCAATGCCGGTCGGAACGACGCGGATGTGGGCCGCTTGCAGCAGCCCCATCACCTTCGGCGGCGCGGCGGGGACGGCGATGTCGATGTCGCGGATACGCCGCTTGAGCAGGGCGTCACGGACGCAGCCGCCGATAAAGCGAACTTCGGCGCCGCCGGCGCGCAGGGCGTCGAGAACCGCGACGGTCGCCGGCGACGTCATCCACGGCTGCGGCGCAAGCTTACCGACGGGTTCCATCGGCGGAGGTCCCGTTTGGCCGAGGCTAATTGTCACGCCCTCCTTCTGGCGGCAAGGCCGGGGCTCGTCGCGGGCGGGCATCACTTGATGTGTCCGGGGATGATCCGGCCGTCCTTCCAAACCGGCGCGACATAGGTGCTGCCCGCCTCGCCACCGCTGACCAGCGCGGTGACGATGAGGCTTCCCGCGGCCACCGCGAGGCCGGCAACGATCAGCCAGAACCATGGGCTTTCAGCAATGATAGTGGCGAGCTTCTTGCCCGAACCGCTGTCGCGGATCGTCACGGCCCAGATCAGATAGAGCACGGTCGGCAGGACCAACGGCAACAAATACTGAAGGAGGACGCGGCTCATGACGGGCAAAGCACCTCGTAGAGATTGATCAGCATGCCGGCGGTCGCGCCCCAAATGAAGTGCCGACCATAGGGCATTGCATAGAAAAACCGTGTCGTGTTCTCGAATTCGGCCGAGCACTTCTGGTGGTTGGAGGGATCGAGGAGGAAATCGAGCGGCACCTCAAAGGCCTCGTCGACCTCATGAGCATCCAACGAAAGCGTGAAAGGCGGACGAACGATTCCGACCACCGGCGTCACCAGGAACCCGGTCCGGGTGACGTAGGTATCCAGGTGACCTATGATTTCGACGTGGCGGCGGTCAATACCGACCTCCTCTTGGGTTTCGCGCAAGGCGGTGTCGATCGGTCCCCCATCGGCGGGCTCAATGTGGCCACCGGGAAAGCTCACCTGACCGGCATGATGGGCAAGGTGCGCCGTTCGCCGGGTCAGCAACACCGTCAACCCGTCCGGCCGGTCAACCAGCGGAACCAGGACCGCCGCCGGTTTGAACGGGCGGAACGGCTCCATGTCGGCGTTCAGGTCGTGGTCGCCGCGCTCGTCGCCGATCTCGATCGGGATCTCCGGATGAGCCGGTATTTCCCGGCGGCCGACGAACCGATCGACGACCCAATCTCGCGTGGAGGGCGATCTCACGAATTGGCGTCCAGCGAACCCAGGGCGAAAAATTGGCCGCCGCTCCATACTCCGAAACGGCGTTGCCCGGCGACGGTTTCTTCCACACCCAGGCCCACCAGTTCGTAAAACACGGCCCGGGTAATGCGGGCCTCGATCCCGTCGCGGAGCCGGACGTAAGGCGAGGGTTCGCCGCTCTCGGGGTCCGTTGCAACCCGCAGCGGGCGCTCGGCGTCAACAGTGATAATCTCGTCGGTGTTGCTTCTGAGGCTCAACGTCTGGTCGCGTCCGTCACCGCACGCGTACAGCTCGACCGCCATGAAGGGCGCGTCCTCGACCTCGATCGGGCCCATTTCCGCCGGCGTGATCAGCCAGTAGCGGCCGTCGTCGCGGCGATGAAGCACCGAGCCGAACAAACAGATGAGTTCCTTCCGCCGGATTGGTGAGCCCTGATAATACCAGACACCCGACCGATCGATGCGTATATCTAGCGTATCGTGAACGACTCGTCCGCCGGGTCCCTGTTCTGGCGGTACATTGCTATTGGTGGCGGTGGCCCCGGGGGCGCGCTTTTTGGGGTGGGCGTTTTCTTTGGTCATAGATCAGAGCGTTACCTTGCAAGGGACTGAAGGATCGCACGGCTATCCATGACATATGTCGCCAAGGCCGAGAATTCTGCGCTGATCGAGAAGATAGATCAACTCGCCGAGCGGATGACAGCCGCGCGTGACGCCATTGCCGCGGTCATATTCGGCCAGAACGCGGTGGTCGAAGAAACGCTCATCACAGTGCTGTCCGGCGGTCACCTGCTGTTGATCGGCGTGCCCGGCCTCGGCAAGACCCGGCTGGTCGAGACCCTGGGCACGGTCTTCGGCCTCGACGAGCGGCGCGTTCAATTCACCCCGGATCTGATGCCGGCCGACATCCTCGGTTCGGAAGTGCTCGAGGAGTCCGAGTCCGGCCGCCGGGCTTTTCGGTTCATCCAGGGACCGGTGTTCTGCCAGTTGCTGATGGCCGACGAGATCAATCGCGCCAGCCCGCGAACCCAATCGGCGCTGCTCCAGGCGATGCAGGAACATCGCGTTTCCGTCGCCGGCCACTACCACGCGCTGCCGACGCCGTTTCATGTTCTCGCGACGCAGAACCCACTCGAGCAGGAGGGAACCTATCCCCTGCCGGAGGCCCAGCTCGACCGCTTCTTCATGCAGGTCGACGTCGACTATCCCGAGCGCGAAGCCGAACGGCGGATCCTGCTGGCGACAACCGGCGCACAAACGCCGTCGGCCAGCCGGATGATGGACGCCGACACGCTGCTCGAGGCGCAGCGCTTGATCCGCCATGTCCCGGTGGGCGAAAGCGTGGTCGAGGCCATTCTTGATCTGGTCCGCGCCGGCCGGCCGGAGACGAGCCCCATCCCCGAGGTCAGGAGCAATGTCTCGTGGGGGCCTGGGCCGCGCGCGTCGCAGGCCTTGATGCTGGCGGCGCGCGCCAGAGCCGTCATCCAGGGCCGGCTGGCGCCGTCTCTGGATGACGTCCTGGCGCTCGCGCGACCGGTCCTGCGTCATCGCATGGCGCTCAGTTTCGCTGCCCGCGCGGAGGGTGTCGGGATCGGTGACGTCATCGAACTTCTGTGCCGGCGCCTCGGATGATTGGCGGCCGGTTCAGCGCGCAAGGGCGCCGGACGGGCGCGGGGGCGGCCACGCCCACCGGCGTTCTGCCCCGCGCGGAGTCGCTTGCGGCGCCGCTGCCGCCGTTGCTGGTCGCGGCCGAGCGCGTCGCCGCCACGGTCCTGCAAGGCGTTCACGGCCGCCGGCGGATCGGCCAGGGCGAGGCGTTCTGGCAGTTCCGTCGCTACGAGCCCGGCGATCCGGCGCACCAGATCGACTGGCGGCAGTCGGCGAAGTCGCAGCGGGTGTTTATCCGCCAGACCGAATGGGAGGCGGCGCAATCGGTCTGGCTGTGGCGCGATCTGTCGCTGTCGATGGCGTGGCGCTCGGTCAATGATTTCGTGACGAAGCGTGAGCGCGCCGAGTTGCTGTTGCTCGCTGTCGGCTCTTTGCTGGCGCGCGGCGGCGAGCATTTCGCGCTTCTTGGCGACCGCGATAGGAACGGCGGCTTGGCAACCGGCCGTGCCGGGCTGCGCCGCCTGCTGGACGCCCTCGAGCAAAGCGCTGCTACCCTCGCCGAGGAAGTTTCGAGCACGCCACCGAAAGAGCCCCTGCCGCGCTTCAGCCGGCTCGTGCTGTTCAGCGATTTCCTCATTCCGCTCGACGAGGTTGCCGCGACCGTTCGCGCCTACGCACGATGCGGCGTGCGCGGCCACCTGGTGCAGATCCTCGATCCGGCGGAGGAAACCTTGCCGTTCTCTGGCCGGGTTCGGTTCGAGGGTTGTGAGGGCGACGGCGAGATCCTGTTCGGCCGGGTCGAAAGCGTTCGCGATCGCTACCGCGAGGCGATGGCAGGGCATCGCCGTGGTCTCGCCGCCTTGGCCAGCCAATTTGGCTGGACGTTCGTCGCCCATCGAACCGACCAGCCGCCCGAGCCGGCGCTGCTCGGCCTGTTCGTCGCCCTGTCCGGGGCGGCGGGATAACCCCGCCATGCCGCGCGCATGCTGAGCCTCGGTTCAATCTCGTTCGCGGCACCTTGGGCGCTGGCGGCTTTGGCGACGTTGCCGGCGCTGTGGTGGCTGCTGCGGATGATGCCGCCGGCGCCGCGACGCGTCCGCTTTCCGCCGCTACGCTTCCTCGCCGCGCTAGTCTCGCTTGAGGAAACGCCGGCGCGGACCCCGCCGTGGCTCCTGCTTCTGCGCCTTGTGCTGGTGGTGGCGGTTATTCTCGGCGCGGCGCAACCCGTGCTCGACGCCCAGGGCGGCTTCACCGGGACCGGGCCGATCGTCCTGATCATCGACAACGGTTGGTCAGCGGCGCGCGAGTGGAGCGGCAAGCGCGCGGCGATAATAGCCTTGGCCGAGCGCGCCCGACGTGTCGATCGGCCGATCATTGTCGTCACCACGGCTGGCGAAAGCGCCGAGCGGCCGGCTCCCGCGGCTCGGCTGCTGCCGCCGGACGAGGCCCGCGCGGCGCTCGAAAGCCTACGCCCCCAGCCGTGGCCGACGGACCGGGCCGACGCCGTCGAGACGCTCGCCGAGCTTGATGGAGCGCTCTTGGGCGAGAGCTCGATCTACTGGTTCAGCGACGGCCTGGAGGAAGACGGCGCGGCCACGCTCGCCGAGCTGAGCGAACGGCTGCGCCGATGGGGACCGGTCCACATCGTCGCTCCCGATCCGGCGGCAACCGCCCTGCTCCTCCGGCCGTCCACCGCCGGTACCGAGGGCTTGGCGGTCGAGGTCGCGCGCGCCGACGCGGCCGCCGAGCGCGATGTGGCGGTTGTCGCCACATCCGAGCCCGGCGTCGCCGTCGCCCGCGAGATGGCGTCTCTGGCGGCCGGCGCCGAGCGCGCGGTAGTCCGCTTCCGGCTCCCGGCCGAAATGAGCGAGCGCATCGTGCGGCTCGATGTCGAAGGCGAGCAGACCGCCGGTGGCGCCATCCTGGTCGATCCCCGTTGGCGTCGCCGCACGGTCGGTCTTGCCGCCGCGGCGGGCGAGGACGGCCGGGACGGCGGATCGCCGTTGCTTGCGCCGCTGTACTATGTCGATCGGGCGCTCGCCGGCTTCGCCGAAGTCAGGAGAGGCGATGCGGCGAGCCTGCTTGAGCGCGATCTGGCGGTGCTGATCGTGCCCGACCGCTCCCAGTTCGACAATGACATGCAAGCCCGCATCGAGCGGTGGGTTGAGGGCGGCGGAACCTTAATTCGCTTCGCCGGCCCGCGCCTCGCCGGCCGGACGGGCGGCGGCGATGCGCTATTGCCCGTTCGTCTGCGCGGCGGCGACCGGAGCCTTGGCGGAGCGCTGTCTTGGCAGGCCCCGGCGCGGCTCGCGCCGTTCGAGCCGGTAAGTCCATTCGTCGGACTGGACATCGCCGGTGATGTCGCGGTGCATCGCCAAGTTCTCGCCGAGCCCTCCTTCGACGCCGATGAGCTAGTTTGGGCTCGCCTCGACGACGGCACGCCGCTGGTGACCGCGCGAAGGCGGGGCAACGGCTGGCTGGTCCTGTTTCACGTGACCGCCAACGCAGAGTGGTCGAACCTGCCGCTCTCGGGGCTTTTCGTTGATATGCTGAAGCGCTTGGTGACTCTCGGCGGGGGCGTGGGCGCGGCCGCGGCCGCGGGAAATCGCGACGGCCTGCAGTTGGCGCCGGTGGCGACACTCGACGGCGCGGGCGTCCTGTCGAGCCCGCCCGCGGGCGTCCGCGCCATTGCGCCCGCAGCATTTGCCGACACGTCCGTGTCGCCGCGCCATCCGCCTGGCTTCTACGGCAACGACACGGCCCGCGCCGCGCTCAATCTCGGCGCGAAAATCGCTTCGTTGCGGCCGCTCGGGCCAATGCCGCCGGGGATCATCCTCTCCGCCTATCGTGACACCGGCGAACACGACCTCCGCGGCTGGCTGCTCGGCGCTGCGCTCGCGCTCGCCCTGTTTGACCTGCTGATTGGCATGGTTTTGCGCGGGGTGGTTCGCTGGCCAGGGCGGCGACGCCGGGCGGTGGTCCCGCTTGCCTTCGTCATCGTAGCGTTTGCGCTCCCCGCCGGCGGATCTGCCGCCGCGCAAGGCATCGTCGCCGATGGCAGCGCCGCGCCGGCGGCCATCACCACGCGCCTGGCTTATGTCGCGACCGGAGACCGCGAGACCGATGCGGTGAGCCGGGCCGGCCTCGACGCGCTGGCGACAATGGTCAACCGGCGGACCGCGGCGGAACTCGGTCCATCCGTGGCGGTCATGCCCGGTGTCGACGAACTCGCATTCTATCCGCTGCTTTACTGGCCGCTGGCCGGCGGCGCCGCGCCGCTACCGGCCGCCGCGGCGCCGCGGTTGATCGACTACATGCGCAATGGCGGGACAATCCTGTTCGACACCCGTGATCCCGACGCGGATCGTACGCCCGCCCTTCGCGATCTCGCCCGCGCGCTCGACCTTCCTCCGCTTGTCCCGGTACCGGCGAACCACGTCCTGCGGCGGGCCTACTACCTGCTGTCCGATCTGCCCGGCCGGCGGATCGGGAACACGGTCTGGGTCGCGGACAGCGCCGAGGGCGTCAACGACGGCGTTACCCCGGTGATCGCCGGCAGCAACGACTGGGCCGGGGCTTGGGCCGCCGATGACGCCCTGCGGCCGATGTTTCCTGTCTTACCGGGCGGCGAGCAGCAACGCGAGCTGGCCTATCGCTTCGGCATCAACCTTGTCATGCATGTGCTCACCGGCAACTACAAGGCGGACCAGGTTCACCTTCCGGCGATCATGGAGCGACTCGGCCAGTGAGCGGCTCGATCGCCTTCGCGCCGCTGCTGCCGTGGCCGCTGCTTGCCGCCGCCGCCATCGTCGCCGCGGGCCTAATCTGCGTCGTTGCCTGGCGCGGCGGCCGTGGCTGGATCTTCCGCGGCTTGGCCTACGCCAGCCTGATCGCGGCGCTCGCCAATCCCAAGATGATCAGCGAACAGCGCGATCCACGGCCCGACATTGCCGTCATCGTCGTCGATACATCACCCAGCCAGTCGGTCGGCGAGCGGACCAGGCAGACCGTCGAGGCCGAGGCCGCCTTGCGCGTGGCGCTGACGAACCTGCCCAATCTCGATGTCAAGGTGGTGGAAGCCGGTGCCGCCGGCGACGGCGAAACGCGCCTGTTCGGAGCCTTGGAACAAGCGCTCGGTGACGCGCCGCGAGACCGCCTCGCCGGCATTGTCGTGATCACCGACGGTCAGGTTCACGACCGGCCGGCGTCGGGGTTCCTCCCCTCCGGCGTGCCCCTGCATGTCTTGCTGAGCGGCGCGCCGGAAGAGCGCGACCGCCGCCTGACGGTCGACCAGGCGCCGGCATACGGTATCGTCGGCAAACCGGTGTCCGTAATCTATACGGTCGCCGATAGCGGGAAGGGCCGCGGCGCGGACGGGCTTGCGGGGAGTGCGGGGCGGGCGAAGGTCAAGTTCGTCGTCAACGGGATGCCCGCGGGCGAACGCGAAGTCGAGGTCGGCGAGCCCCAGACTTTCGCGCTCAGCCTCGAGCGCGCCGGGCCCAGCGTTTTCGAAGCCGAGGTCGAATCCGCGACGGGTGAGATCTCGACGCTCAACAATCGGGCGGCGGCGGCGATCAACGGCGTGCGCGACCGGCTGCGCGTTCTGCTCGTCTCCGGCCAGCCTCATCCGGGCGAACGCGCCTGGCGCAATCTCCTGAAGTCGGACCCGGCGGTCGATCTCGTTCATTTCACCATCCTCCGCCCGCCGGACAAGGAGGAAAACACGCCGCTGCGCGAGCTGTCGCTGATCGTCTTTCCGGTTCAGGAGCTGTTTTCCGAAAAGCTCTACGACTTCGATCTCGTCGTCTTTGACCGCTTTGTCGTTCGCGGCGTGCTAACCCCGGAGTATATCGAGCGGATCGCCGCGTACCTGCGAGACGGCGGCGCGGTGCTGCTGTCGGCCGGACCGGAGTTCGCCGGGCCGCGGAGCCTGTTCCTCACCGCGCTCGGCGACAGCATGGCCGCGGCGCCGACGGGCCTGATCATCGAGCAGGCCTTTCGCCCGACTCTCAGCGCTCTCGGGCGCCGCCACCCCGTGACGGCGTCGCTTCCGGGCAGAGCGGAGACAGCCAGCGGAGAAGAGACGAATGCCGCGGGGCCGACATGGGGCCGCTGGTTCCGGGTGATCGAAACGTCGGCGCGGCGCGGCAGCGTCCTGATCGAAGGCGCCGGCGGGCGGCCGTTGCTCATCGTCGATCGCGTCGGTAAGGGCCGGATCGCGCAGCTCATGAGCGATCAGATGTGGCTGTGGGAGCGCGGTTTCGACGGCGGAGGGCCGCAGGGCGAACTGTCGCGCCGGCTTGTCCATTGGCTGATGAAGGAGCCGGCGCTGGAAGAAGAGAGCCTGTCGGCGAGCTTCGCCGATGCCCGGCTGCGCATCGAGCGCCGCAGCCTCGCCGCCAAGGCGGTCGAGGCTACGATAACGAGTTCCGACCGGCCGCCGGCAAACGGTCAAGCTGGAGCCGGGCGAGGACGGAAGCTCTCGCACCGAGATCGGCGCCGGGGAGGCCGGGCTCTACCGCATCGAGGACGGCACGAACACAGCCTGGGCGGCCGCCGGAGCCGTTGATCCCCCTGAGCTTGCCGATCTTCGCGCAACCGCGGAGCCGCTCGCTCCGATCGCCGCGGCGACCGGAGGCGGGATCGCCTGGCTGAGCGATGGACTGCCGCAGTTGCGCGGCGTCGAGCCAGGGCAGGTGAGCGCCGGGCGGGGCTGGATGGGCATGCGCCGCAACCACGCCTATAGCGTCAACGGCGTCAGCGAGATCGCGTTGCTGCCGGCGCTGCTCGTTATCGCGGCAGTCCTCGGCGGGCTCGGCGCGGCGTGGTGGCGCGAGGGCCGATAGAGCGGCGGTCGTTGCGCAGGTATGAGAGCCTGACTGAAAAAGGGTCCTGATTACGCTTCTTTCTCAGCCTGCCGGGGCGTGGTACAAATCGGGAACATATAAGGAGACAGGCGGGGTTTAGGCATGGCGCGCAATCGTGTTCAGTTTCAGAAGGGGCTCAGCGAGGCGCGGTTCGATGAGCTTTACGGGAGCGAGGATCGGTGTCGGGAGGTCGTGCTCGGCTGGCGTTGGCCGCAAGGCTTTGTCTGCCCCGGCTGCGGCGGGCGGAATCACTGCGTCATCAAGACCCGTGCCCTCTACCAGTGCACGTCCTGCCGCCGGCAGACCTCGCTGATGGCCGGCACGATCTTCGCCTCGACCAAGGTGCCGCTGCGCACTTGGTTTCGCACCATGTACCACCTGACGCAGAGCAAGGGCGGGATCTCCAGCCTCGAACTCGGCCGTCGCCTCGGTGTGACCCAGAACACCGCCTGGAAGCTCAAACACAAGCTGATGCAGGTGATGATGGAGCGGGATGCCGGCAAGCGCCTGACCGGTCGGGTCGAAATGGACGACGCCTATCTCGGTGGCGAACGCTCCGGTGGCAAGCGCGGTCGCGGCGCGCCCGGCAAGACGCCGATCATCGTCGCCGTCGAAACCACGCCCGAGGGCAAGCCGGTGCGCCTGAAGCTGCGCCGGGTCATCGGCTTTCGGCGCAAGGAGGTCGAAAAACTGGCCCGACGCAGCCTCGATCCCACCAGCACCGTCGTCAGCGACGGCCTCAGCTGCTTCCGCGGTGTCGCGGATGCGGGATGCACGCATCAGCCGATCTGCACAGGATCCGGCCGCAAGGCGGTGCTGACACCCGCTTTCAAGTGGGTCAACACGGCGCTCGGCAACATCAAGACCGCCATCACCGGCACATACCGCGCCATCCGCCAAAAGCACATCCCCCGCTACCTGGCCGAGTTCGAATACCGCTTCAATCGGTGCTACGATCTCGCCGCCATGATGCCCCGCCTCGGCTGGGCCGCCGTCCGAACCCCGCCAATGCCATACCTGATTACGCACCATCCTCAGCCAATTCCTGACGTCGAACAACTGTTTGAAATCAGTGTGTTGAGATTCTTGCGGGAGGATCACTTCGCCCGCAGTCCCTCTCCAAGTCGGATGCCCGAGTGGCCGACGCTCTCAAAGAGCATGCGTGCCGGACCTGAATTGCCGATTCACAAGCACTTGGGATCGTGACCATGGCTGAGGATGATGCGTAATCAGGATGCCATATCGCCTCCTCAAACTGGCTGAGGTTCATGCGTAATCAGGAAAAGGGTTGAGTGATCTCAATGGGTTGTGATTCCTTGGCTGTTGCGACACAAGTCATGGAGGTCACGGTGCCCTGGAGCGAGATCACTCGGCCGAAGTATCGGCGGCCAGGTTTGCGGTATGCAAGCGACATGACGGATGCGGAGTGGTCGTTGATCGAGCCGTATGCCCGAGGCGAATTCGATTGGCCGCCCGCGTGAGACCGAGCTTCGCGCGGTGGTGAATGCCATCTTGTACCTGGCGACGACCGGCTGCCAGTGGCGCGCGCTGGCGAAGGACTTTCCGCCCTACTCGACGGTGCAGGGGTATTTCTACCGCTGGGCGCAGGACGGGACGCTGGCGCGGATCAATCACGCGCTCGTCGTCGCCGCGCGCGAGCGGGGGGTCGGGAGGCCAGTCCGTCGGCCGGCGTGATCGACAGCCAGTCGGTGAAAACCACCGAAAGCGGCGGTCCCAGGGGCTACGACGCCGGCAAGAAAGTGAACGGCCGCAAGCGCCACATCATCACCGACACCGACGGGAACCTGGTCGGGCTGCGGGTGCACCCCGCCGACATCCAGGATCGCGACGGCGCGCTCGCTGTCATCGCCTCGATCCGGACCCTCTACCCGTGGTTGCGCCATCTCTTCGCCGACGGTGGCTATGCCGGCGACAAACTGAAGACGGCCCTCGCCGCTCTCGGCCGATGGACCATCGCAATCATCAAGCGGTCCGACACGGCACTGGGCTTCGAGCTCTTGCCCCGCCGCTGGGTCGTTGAACGCACCTTCGCCTGGCTCGGCCGCTGCCGCCGTCTCGCCAAGGATTTCGAGGCAACCATCGTCAGCGCCGTCGCCTGGGTGCTCGTCGCCAACATCCGCATGCTCACCCGGCGCCAAGTGCGCAGCGGCACCTTGGTCGAGGCGAAGATCGTGCCGGCCATCAGCGAGGTCTGCCGGCGGCAGGACGTGCACTGGTAGAGGGCACGGGTCTTGATGATGCAGTGATTCCGCCCGCCGCAGCCGGGGCAGACAAAGCCTTGCGGCCAACGCCAGCCGAGCACGACCTCCCGACACCGATCCTCGCTCCCGTAAAGCTCATCGAACCGCGCCTCGCTGAGCCCCTTCTGAAACTGAACACGATTGCGCGCCATGCCTCAACCCCGCCTGTCTCCTTATATGTTCCCGATTTGTACCACGCCCCGGCAGGCTGAGAAAGAAGCGTAATCAGGAAAAGCTATGCCCATGAGCTGAGGGCCATATTCGACCGCTTCCCTACGTCTCACACGCCCAACGAGAGCCAGACGGAAAACGATCTAATATGGCCAATTCTGGAGCAGCTGGGCTGGACCGCGACACTTCGCCAGCAGAACCTCGCGCCGAAAGGTCGCGAGGACGTTCCGGACGGCCTGCTCTTCAAAGACGCGGCAACCAAGGCGAAAGCCAACGCCTTTCGCGAAGAGTGGAGGCGCTATGAGTTCGGGCTGGCGGTCGTGGAATCCAAGCGCTGGCAAAGACCCCTTGATCGCCGCTCCGGACGACGAGGCGAGGAGACTGCTCCATCGACGCAAATGCTTCGATATCTTCGCAGAGTCGAGGATCTTACGACGGGCAAACTTCGCTGGGGCATCCTGACCAACGGCGGGAGGTGGCGGCTTTATTATCAAGGTGTGCGGCTCTGTCTCCGAGCAGTTTTTCGAGGTCGATCTCGCGGCGATCCTCGACATTCCGGGCTACAATGAGGGACTATTCGGTCTCTCCGAAGAGGAGCGGTTTCACTGGCTCAAGGTCTTCGCCCTCGTCTTCAGGCGCGATGCGTTCCTACCAACTCCAAGCGACGGCCGTACCTTTCATCAGCGAGCGCTTGAGGAAGGTCATTTCTATGAGCAACGCGTCGCGGCCAACCTCTCAAATCTCGTTTTCGGGCTGGTTTTTCCCACGCTTGCGCAGGCCATCGCGGCGGCCGCGCCTGCCGCGCCATTGCAGGAAGTCCGGGAAGCAGCGCTGATACTGCTATATCGCCTGCTATTCATCGTCTACACCGAAGACAGGAATCTCCTGCCCGTGCGCGATAGCCGCTACGACGATTACTGCGCGAGCGGGTACGCGGGGATGTCGGAAGCCGGAAGGATCGCAAGGATACCTTTTCGGCGACCGCCGCCCGCTATTGGTCGGTCCTGGACGATCTTTGCCGCGCGATCGACGCCGGAGACGGATCAATCGGCCTGCCGCCGTACGATGGCGGCCTGTTCGATCCCAAGCGTACACCCCTGCTGACGCAGGTCAGGCTCGGCGATGCCGTCATGGCGACTGTGATCGACGCCCTGTCTTTCGAACAAACGCCCGACGGCCGCAAATACATCAACTACCGCGACCTCAGCGTTCAACAACTCGGCTCCATTTATGAGCGTCTGTTGGAACATGAGGTGATCCGCAAGGGCGGCCAAATCTTCATCCGGCCGAACATTTTCTCCCGCAAGGGCTCCGGCAGCTACTACACGCCCGGCGACCTTGTCGGCTTGATTCTGAACGAGACCATCGAACCGCTCGTCTCGGCGCGTCTCAATGCTTTCAGCGAGAAGCTGAACGAGCTGGCACAAGGCTCCCTGCCCGAGGACCGCCGGGCCGGTCAAGTACGCTCGCATGTTTGACGTGACCAACGACTCCCACCTCTTCCGCACCCGCCAGGAGCTGGAAGAACAAGAAGGAGCGTATCCCGTCGGTGGAAACCGCTGGCGCAACGCGGCCGGGGACTGGGTGCCACTGTACGAAGGCAAGATGGTCCAAGCATTTGACCACCGCGCTGCGAGCGTTGTGGTCAATCCTGCAAATCAACACAGGCCAGCGTCAGCCGAGCCCGCGACACAGGAAAAACATGAATCCGCGGATTGGCTTCCCGATCCGCAGTTCTGGATAGCCGCTCGAAGCATCCCGCTCCCCCCTGCCTCATGGTTCTTGGGCTTTAAGGACGTCACCGCCCCAACCAACATGCGCTCCATGATTGCCGGGCTCGTACCTGCTTTTGGTATTGGGAACACGTTCCCAGTGCTTATTTCAGAAATACTCCAAGGAAAAGCCTGTCAGCGCAGGATGCATCGAGAATGCTCGGGTGCTTGAATGCTGTTGTCTTCGATTTTGTGGCACGTCAAAAGATCCAGGGCCAACATCTAAACTGGTATATTGTCGAACAGCTCCCCGTCATTCCGCCCGACCACTATGAGGCCATTCGGTTTGGCGCGAAGACCGCCGGTGAGGTTGTTGACGATATCGTCCTGGAGCTGACGTACATCGCACATGATATGGCCCCGTTCGCGCGGGACATGGGCCATGTCGATGAACGCGGGGAGGTGAAGCCGCCATTCATCTGGAATGAAGAGCGCCGCCTCACCCTTCGCGCCAAGCTCGATGCGGTCTACTTTCACCTTTACGGCATCACGGACCGGGACGACGTGCACTACATCTGCTCGACATTCCCGATCGTCGAGCGGCGAGAAATGGCGGCCTTTGGCGGGTACCGCTCTCGCGATCTTTGTCTTGCGTACATGAGCGCCTTGGCCGCCGGCGATCCCGATGTGGAGATCGGGCTTTAGGCAAGCCGCGTCACGCTTCGAGCGTGCGCTCGCTGACGTGGACGTTGGTGCCGCCTTCGGTGATCAGGATGTCGCTGGCGCGGCGGCACTGGGCGTCGTCCTCGCCGCGGACCCAGAGGATGACCCCGCCAGCCTCGAGCGAGCGGGCGAAGTCCTCGGTGTGGGGCTGGGCGGTAACCTCTTCGAGGAACTCCTTGGCGGCCATGCCGCCGACCGCCGCGCCGACAATGCCGGCCAGCGCCGCCGTCGCCGGGCCGCCGGCCAAGGCGATGGCGCCCGAGGCAACCAGCGGACCCTCGTACTTGAGATCGCCGACCAGGGCGGTGAGCACGTCGCGCCACGGCTTGGCCGGCTTGCCGGCGGCATCGAGGGACTCGTGCGAGGCGAGAACGCTGAGCTCGCTCCGCTCGAACCCGGCCTTAAGCAGGGCCGCGACGGCGGCTTCGAAACTTTGCCGGTCGCGGAACAGGCCGACGACCTCTCTGACAGACCGCGCCGCGCTGTTCGTCACCCTGGTCTCCGCTTCGTTCATGAGCGCCATATTGCCGCTCGGACGGGCGTATTCATAGCCCCAACCGGCGGCGGAGTGCTAAGGTTTCTCGCAAGCAAGATCAGTCCCCGGCGCGGGAGTATTCGTGCGCGACGACCGGCCAGCGCCAGATAAACCAACAACAACCGGATTGCGCGACGCGGCGGCGGCCCGCGAACCCGCCGCCGAGCCCGTCGCGGATTCGGGAGTGACGCCGCTGATGAGCCAGTTCCTGGCGATCAAGCGGACCTGCCCGGATTGCCTTTTGTTCTACCGGATGGGCGACTTTTTCGAGCTGTTCTTCGATGACGCGGTCAAGGCCGCCGGCGCGCTCGACATCGCCCTGACCAAACGCGGCAAGCACCTCGGCGAAGACATCGCCATGTGCGGCGTGCCAGTGCACAGCCACGAAAGCTACCTCGCCCGGCTGATCCGCAAGGGCTTCCGGGTCGCCATCTGCGAGCAGGTCGAAGATCCCGCCGAGGCCCGCAAGCGCGGCGCCAAGGCTGTCGTCCACCGCGAGATCGTCCGCCTGGTCACCGCCGGAACGCTGACCGAAGAGACGCTGCTCAACTCGCGCGCCCACAACTACCTCTGCGCCGTGGTCGAGTCCGCCCGGGTCGGATCGGGTGGCGAGGTCGGTCTCGCCTGGATCGACGTCTCGACCGGAGCGTTCTTCACGCAAGGGGTGGCGTCGCGCGCGCTCGCCGCGACTCTTGCAGGGTTGGAGCCGGTCGAAATTCTCGTGCCCGATACTCTCTTGGCGCGCCTCGATAGTCTCGACCCGGCCCGCGACTGGCGCGAACGCGTCACCCCGCTGCCGGCCAGCCGGTTCGACGCCATCAACGCGCGGCGGCGGATGGAGCAGGCCTTCGCGGTGGCGGCCCTGGACGGCTTCGGCGCGTTCTCCGTGGCCGAGGTCGCGGCGGCCGGAGCCCTGGTCGACTATGTGAGCCTGACCCAACGCGGCTGCCTGCCGCCCCTTCAACGGCCCAGGCGTGTCGCCGATGGCTCGGTGATGGAGATCGACGCGGCCACTCGGCGCAACCTGGAGCTCACCCGCACGCTCGCCGGCGAACGCAAGGGCAGCGTGGCCGACACCATTGACCGAACCATCACCGGCGCCGGCGCCCGCCTGCTCGCCTCGCGGCTGTCCCAGCCGCTTACCTCGATCGGCGCCATCGACGAGCGCCTCGATCTGGTCCAGGTGTTCGTCGATCGCGACGAGACCCGCGCCTCCATCCGCGCGCCGCTGAGGGCGTGTCCCGATTTCGAGCGCGCCTTGTCGCGGCTCGGGCTTCGCC
The DNA here is from genome assembly GCA_963805915.1 of uncultured Alphaproteobacteria bacterium. GTDB lineage: Bacteria > Pseudomonadota > Alphaproteobacteria > Rhodospirillales > Defluviicoccaceae > JAEULH01. Next base: position 225,425 of record CAWDWD010000018.1, on the reverse strand, counting down.
GCGGCGGCCCGCGCGATCTTGCCGCCGTCCGGGACGGCCTGGCTTTGGGTGCGGCGCTCCGCTCCCTGCTCGTAGGCGACAGCCTCGCCGGTACGCCGGCGGCGTTGCGAGCCTGTCTCGACGATCTTGGCGAACACCGCGCGCTGACGGCGCGGCTGGCCGAGGCGCTCGCCGCCGAGCTTCCGCCGATGGCGCGCGACGGCGGCTTTCTCGCCACCGGGTTCTCGCCACGGCTCGACGAGCTTCGCGCGCTGCGCGATGACAGCCGCCGCCTCATCGTCGCGCTCCAGGCACGCTACGCGACGCAAACCGGCATCGCCGCGCTCAAGATCCGCTTCAACAACGTACTCGGCTACTTCATCGAAATCCCGGCGCGTCAGGCGGAGAAGCTGCCGGCCGAGCCCGGCGGCGAATTCATCCATCGCCAGACCATCGCCAATGCCGTGCGCTACACCAGCGTCGAGCTCGGCGATCTGGCGGGGCGGATCGCCGGCGCGGCGGACGAAGCCTTGGCGCTCGAGCTTGAGCTGTTCGAACAGTTGGCCGGCGAGGTCCTCGCCGAAGCCGAAGCCATCTCGCGCGCGGCGGCCGGCGTCGCGGTTCTCGACGTGGCCAGTGCCTTGGCCGAGCTTGCCGCCGAGGCCGCCTACGTTCGTCCCGTCGTCGATGACGGCGCGGGCTTCGAGGTTCGCCGCGGGCGTCATCCGGTGGTCGAAGCAGCGCTCAAACTGTCAGAGGGCAAAAGCTTCGTCGCCAACGATTGCGATCTCGGTGACGGCCGCCGGCAATGGCTGGTGACCGGGCCGAACATGGCCGGCAAAAGCACGTTTCTACGCCAGAACGCGCTGATCGCGATCCTGGCCCAGATCGGCTCGTTCGTACCCGCCGAGAGCGCGCGGCTGGGCGTGGTCGACCGGCTGTTCTCGCGCGTCGGCGCCGCCGACGATCTTGCCCGCGGCCAGTCGACCTTCATGGTCGAGATGGTCGAAACGGCCACCATCCTCAATCAGGCGGGGCCGCGCGCGCTGGTCATTCTCGACGAGATCGGCCGCGGCACCGCGACCTTCGATGGCCTGTCGATCGCCTGGGCGGTGATCGAGCACCTCCACGAGGTCAATCGCTGCCGCACCCTGTTCGCCACCCACTACCACGAGCTGACCGCGCTTGCGGCGCGCCTCGCCGACCTCGCCTGCTACACCATGCGGATCAAGGAGTGGCGCGACGACATCGTCTTCCTCCACGAAGTCGCCGCCGGCGCCGCCGACCGCTCCTACGGCATCCACGTCGGCCGCCTCGCCGGCCTGCCGCCGGCGGTCGTCGCCCGCGCCGAAGAAGTCCTCCAGACCCTTGAACAGGGCGAAACCTCCTCGGCCGTCACCAAGCTCGCAGCCGACCTGCCGTTGTTCGCCGCCGCCACCCGGCCACGACAACCGACCCCGTCCGCCGCCGAACAACTCCTCGCCGGAACCGATCCCGATACGCTTTCACCGCGCGAGGCGCTGGAGTTCGTCTACAAGCTGAAGGCGATGACGTAAACGACGACGTAAGGCGTTAAGCCTCGGCCATCCTTCCGTCCAACCAAGACAGATCCGCCGCTGCGCCCACTGGCCGCCCCGCGTTCGGCGGGCTATCTTGCCGGGAGCGGGATGTGGCAACATATACGGGCAGAGCGGGGCCCGCGCACCGGCTCGCCCCCAAAAGCCAAAGCTCGGATCGCCGATGTATCGGATCCCCAATCGTCGCGCCATTATCGATCGGCGCGACCTTGTCCAGGAGCTGGAAGAGCAGGCCGGCCGTGGCGCGGACAGCGCGCTGGTGCGCGCCAACGCCCTGCAGATCTTCAAGGCGGCGCTTTATCGCGGGGTCGGCGAGATCCGCCGGCGGTTCGAGGACGAAGACATTCGCGGGCCCGAGGTGGTCCACTCGAACTCGTTTCTGGTCGATCAGCTGGTGCGCTGCATCTACGACTTCGCAGCCAAGCACGTCTATCCCATAACCGACGCAAAAAGCGCCGGACCTGGCGAGATGGCGATCCTCGCCACCGGCGGCTATGGGCGGGGCGAACTGTCGCCCTTTTCGGACATCGACCTGATGTTCCTGCTACCGCCGCAATCGCGCCCCGACAACGAAAAGATTATTGAATACATCCTCTACATGCTGTGGGACTGCGGGCTTCAGGTCGGCCACGCGACCCGCACGGTCGAGGACTGCGTAACGCTCGCGCGCGCGGATCTGACCATCCGCAGTTGCCTTCTCGAATCGCGCTGGGTGTGGGGCAACGGCCCGCTGTACGACGCCTTCGACGATGCCTTCTGGCGCAAGGTCGCCGCCGGGACGGGCGCGGCCTTCGTCGAAAGCAAGCTCGCCGAGCGCGATCTCAGGCACGCGCGGATGGGCGACTCCCGCTACGTCCTCGAGCCGAACATCAAGGAAGGCAAGGGCGGCCTTCGCGACCTGCAAACCCTGTTCTGGATCGCCAAGTACCTCTACCGCGTCAAGGACATGGCGGAACTGATCGAGCGCGGCATTTTCACTCTCGCCGACGTTCGCCACTTCAAGAAGTCGCAGGACTTCCTGTGGACCGTGCGCTGTCACCTGCACTACGTCTCCGGCCGGCCCGAGGAGCGGCTGACCTTCAACGTCCAAGATGTCATCGCCAAGCGCATCGGCTACGGCGATCGGGCTGGCGCGCGCGGCGTGGAACGCTTCATGAAGCACTATTTCCGGGTGACCAAGACCGTCGGCGACCTCACCCGGATCCTCTGCGCGGTGCTGGAAGAAGAGCAGAAGAAGCCGCGCCGGCGCTTTCGCATCCCGATGTGGCCGCTGTTTCGCCGGATGCCCGAGGGCTTCAGGCTGGACGGCGAGCGGCTCAATTTTCATCCCCAGGACGCGATCATGCGCGACCCGGTGAAGATGCTGCGGCTGTTCCATATCGCCCAGCACTTCGGTGTCGACATTCACCCGCACGCGCTGAGAACGATCCAGCAGAACCTGAAGCTGATCGACAGAGGCGTTCGCGCCGACCCGGACGCCAACCGCCTGTTCGTGGAGATGCTGACCTCGGCAAACGACCCGGAGACAACGCTCAAGCGAATGAACGACGCCGGCGTATTCGGCCGTTTCATCCCCGACTTCGGACGGGTTGTCGCGCAGATGCAGTACGACATGTACCACGTCTATACGGTCGATGAGCACACCATCCACGCCATCGGTATCCTGCACGGCATCGAGACGGGCAAGTTCAAGAACGAGCATCCGGCGGCCAGCGAGGCCGCCGGCGATATCCGGTCGCGGCGGGCGTTGTATCTCGCCGTCCTGCTGCACGATGTCGCCAAAGGGCGTGGTGGCGACCATTCGGAGCTTGGCGCGGCGGTCGCCGAACAGCTCGCGCCGCGCCTCGGCCTCGACGCCTGGGAGACCGAAACCGTCGTCTGGCTGATCCGCTACCACCTCCTGATGAGCCGGACCGCGTTCAAACGCGACATTGACAACCCGAAAACCGTGACCGACTTCGTCGCCCTGGTGCAGTCGCCGGAGCGGCTGCGGATGCTCCTGCTGCTCACCGATGTCGACATCCACGCGGTCGGCCCCGGCATCTGGAACAACTGGAAGGCGGGGCTTCTCGGCGAGCTCTATTATCGCGCCCTCGAAGTGATGGAAATGCCGGGCGGCCAGCCGATGGACCGGCGGGTCGAGCGGGTCGAGCGGGCTAAGGCCAGGCTCAGCGCGCGGCTGCCCGATTGGGAAGAAAAGCGGCTGGAGACATATCTCGCGCGCGGCTATTCCGATTACTGGCTCGCCTTCGACGTCGAGTTGCACGTCCAGCATTTCGAGCTGATGCGCAAGGCGGAAGACGCCAAGAGCCCATTGTCGATCGAAGCGCGTCAACACCCGTCGCACGATGTCACGGAAGTGATCCTCTACGCGCCCGACCATCCCGGCCTGTTTGCCCGCATCGCCGGGGCGATGGCGCTGAGCGGGGCTTCGATTGTCGACGCGAAGATCATCACGCTCGCCAACAGCATGGCGCTCGATACGTTCTGGATTCAGGACGTCTCCGGCCGCGCCTTCGACAGCCTCGACCGGCTCGACCGGTTGAAAAAGCGCATCGAGGAGGCGATCGTCGGCCGGCTGCATCCCGGGCGTGAACTCAAGGCCGTGCGCGAGCGCGCGCTGCCGAGCCGCACGCGGGTGTTCACCGTCCCGCCGGCGGTGTTTTTCGATAACAAGGCCAGCGTTACCCATACCGTCATCGAGGTGAATGGGCGCGACCGGCTTGGCTTCCTCCACGATGTCACCTCGACGCTAACCTCGGTCGGACTCCAGATCACCAGCGCGCACATTTCCACCTATGGTGAGCGGGTGGTCGACGTCTTCTACGTCAAGGATGTCTTCGGCCTGAAGATTGACGACAAGGCCAAGCTGGCGCAGATCGAGCAGCGTCTGCTCGAGGCGATCGCGGCGCCGGATGACGGCCCCAGAATCGGGAGGGCCGAGACCGCAACCGTCGATGGCGTTGCCGCCGAATAGCACGCGCTTCCGGCGGCGGTGAAAACGCGGTAGATAAGCCGCATGGTGCTGCTTCGCTCGATCGTGACCATCGGCGGGCTGACGATGGTCAGCCGGGTCCTTGGCTTCATCCGCGATATGCTGATTGCCGCCGTGCTCGGCGCCGGTCCCATTGCCGACGCCTTCTTCGTCGCCTTCCGGCTCCCAAATCTGTTCCGCGCGCTGTTCGCCGAAGGCGCGTTCTCGGCGGCGTTTGTTCCCTTGTTCGCGAAGGCGGTCGAAAGCGAGGGCGACGACAAGGCCCGCGCCTTCGCCGAGCAAACCTTCAGCGTGCTGCTGAGCGCGCTGCTCGTCTTCCTCATCGCGTTCGAAATCGCGATGCCGCTGGCGATCTATCTGATCGCGCCCGGCTTCGGCAATTCGCCCGACCAGGTCGACCTGGCGGTGCAGTTCGCCCGGATCAACTTCCCCTACCTTCTGTTCATCTCGCTCGTCTCGCTCCTCGCCGGGGTGCTCAATTCGCTCGGCCGCTTCGCCGCCGCCGCGGCCACGCCGGTCCTGCTCAACATCGCGATGATCGCCGCGGCGTTGTTGCTGACGCCGTTCACGCCCACGCCCGGCCACGCCCTGTCATGGGGAGTCGCCGCGGCCGGCGTTCTGCAGTTCGCATGGCTCTATTACTTCTGCGGCCGGGCCGGCCTGTGGTTGCGGCTGGCGCGGCCACGGATTACGCCGCAGGTCCGCGTACTCGTCCGCCGGGCGCTGCCCGTGGCGCTCGGCGCCGGCATCTATCAGGTCAACCTGACCATCAATACCGCGCTGGCATCGTGGTTGCCGGCCGGATCGGTGTCGTATCTGTTCTACGCCGACCGGGTGAACCAGCTGCCCTTGGGCGTCGTCGGCATCGCCGTCAGTACGGCCCTGCTGCCGCTTTTATCGCGCCACCTGCGCGCCGGACACGGCGCCGCCGCCATGCACAGCCAGAACAGGGCGCTTGAATTCACGCTTCTTCTGACTCTGCCGGCGGCGACCGCGCTCGTTGTCCTTGCCCACCCGATCATGTCGGTCCTGTTCCAGCGCGGCGCGTTCGGCCCGGCCGAGGCAGCGGCCACCGCGATCGCGCTCGCGGCCTACGCGTCGGGCCTGCCCGCATATGTCCTGATCAAGGCGCTGGCGCCAGGCTTTTTCGCCCGCGAGGACACCCGCACCCCGGTCAAGGTCGCGGGCGTTTGCGCCGTCATCAATGTCGGCTTGAACCTGATCTTGATGTGGCCGTTATCCTACATCGGCATCGCGATTTCGACCTCGATTGCCTCGTGGATCAACGCCATCGCTCTCGGCGTGATCTTGCGGCACCGCGGCCATTTGCGGATCGACGAGCGCTTGCGCTCGCGGCTGCCCCGGGTAATCGCGGCAACCGCGGCCATGGGCGCGGCGTGCGCGGTGCTTCATCTCATCGTGCTCGGCGCTTGGTTTGCCGGCGATCACGTCCACCGCATCGGCGCCCTGGCGATCATCGTCGGCGCCGGCCTTGCGACCTACGCCATCGCCGCGGAACTGACCGGCGCGGCGAGGCTGCGCGACCTGCGCGGTTTCATCAAGGGCTCGAACGCGGCATAAGAAACATGCCCATTAACTTTCACCCCAAGCCTGGAGCCATCCTCATTTGCGATTACAACAGTGGGTTCATGGTTCCCGAAATGGTCAAGAGAAGGCCTGTTGTCGTCATCTCGCCACGGCTTCGCTATAGAGACAATTTGTGCACCGTTGTCCCCTTAAGCACGACCGTGCCGCAGCCTAAAGAAAAATTATCATCTTAAAATCGCACTAAGGCCATTGCTACCCAATCCGTGGGACTCGGAGAAAATGTGGGCGAAGGCTGATATGCTCGCGACAGTATGTTTCAAGAGGCTTTCGCTTATACGAGGGCCAAAGGACTTTGAGGGAAACAGGAAGTACTTAAGCCCATCGATAGATGTGGAATGCTTGGAAAGCATTAGACGGTGCGTTCTGTATGCGATTGGCTGCTCGCACTTGACAAACTAGGCGCGGAGATGCGATATATACGGTGTACCCGCTCTGCGAAGAGCATCGGGCTTTAAGACCCTAACAAGGGCGGCCGTGCCTTGGGGCAATCGCAAGCTCTGGCACGGTGTCATCGGGTAGGAGGGCGCCTTGCGGCGGCCCTCCTCCCACGCCACCGTGCGTACGGTTCCGTACACGGCGGTTCATGAAGCGTAGTTGAGGCGGCGGTGCCGGTCGAGCAGGCTGACCAGCCCGAGATTGCGGAAGAAGCCGGCCCGGAAGGCGTCGTTCATGTGGCTGGCCCCGGCGTTCCACCAGGGGCCGTGTCCGTTGTAGGCGGAGAGACCCATGCCCGTTCCTCCGCGAGCCCCCGCTGCATCAGGCGCATCGCTCGTGTCCTCGGCCGCTTGCACTGGCGCCAGATCAGACAGCGCAGGCGCCGCCTGATCCAGCCGTCCAGCGCCTCGAAGATGCCCCTGGCCTCGGCCAACCGGAAGTAGGCGATCCAGCCGGCGAGGATCGGGGCGAGGTCTTCGATCGTGCGCCCGAGGCTGCGGCCCCGGCCCTGGCGCCACAACGCCCGAAGCTTGCCCTTGAACCGCGCCACGCTCGCAGGTGCCACACGCAGGCGCGGCGCCCGGTGGGCGGTCATGGTGAAGCCCAGGAAGCTGCGCTTCCAGGGGCGGTCCACGGCGCTCTTGGCGACGTTGACCGCGAGCCGCAGTCGCTCGGCCAGGAACCGGGTGATCGACGCCATCACCCGTTCGCCCGCCCGCCGGGACCGCACATGGATGTTGCAGTCGTCGGCGTAGCGGACGAAGGCATGGCCGCGTCGCTCCAGTTCCTTGTCGAGGTCGTCGAGCAGGATGTTCGACAACAGCGGCGACAAGGGACCGCCCTGCGGCGTCCCCTCGGTCCGCGCCGTCGCCACCCCGTCCGCCATCAACCCGGCCCGCAGATAGCGGCGGATCAGCCGCAACACCCGCTTGTCTTCGACCTTGCGCGCCACCCGTGCCATCAGCACGTCGTGGTTCACCCGGTCGAAGAACCTCTCCAGGTCGATGTCCACCATCCAGCGCCGGCCCGCCGCCACATGGCCGCGCGCGGCCAACACCGCTTGGTGGGCGCTTCGCCCCGGCCGGAAGCCGTAGGAGGCGTCCGAGAAACCCGGGTCAAAGAGCGGTGAGAGTCCCTGATGCAGCGCCTGCTGGATCAGCCGGTCCACGACCGTGGGGATACCCAAGGTCCGCGTGCCGCCGCCGGGCTTCGGAATATCCACCCGGCGCACCGGCTGCGGCCGGTACCGGCCGGCCAGCAGGTCTTCCTTGATGCGCGGCCAGTGTTCCACCAAGAATGCCTTGAGGCCATCGACGGTCATCGCGTCAACGCCCGCGGCGCCCCTGTTGGCCACCACGCGGTGGTAGGCCGCCCTCATGTTCTCCCGGTCGACGATCGCCTCCAGCAACCGGGCCGTCGCCTCCGGGCGGGCAGAAACAGACGGTGCCGCGGCGCTCGACGCACCCAGCCCCTTCTCTCGCGGCTTCCGGCCGCCACCCTCGGGACAGGCGCCGGGCATCCCAGCCCGGCCTTCGGCGTCCTCTCGCACCATCGAACCGTCCGCTTGCCGTCCGGCACTCCATGTTCGGCCCTTCGCCGCCCGGTCAAGGCAAGCTACTATGGCCTCTGCTGACTCCTGCCGTCCCATCCCGACGCCTCGCGGCGCCGGTAGCACACCTGAAACCAGGGGCAGGCCGGCAGGCCTCCCAGGGTAAGACGCGCGACCTTCGTCCCACATACCCGCCGCATATACGCCCAGACCCTCCGGGTGACATCGGGCTTTGGGTCTTCGTGCCCCCTCGCCCAGGATCTCGGCGCCTCCTATGCGGTTCCTGTTCGTCGGGCCAGGACTTTGCCTGCAGCTTCCTTCAGACCCCGCCTCGCGGCGACGCCCTTGCTGTTCGGCTAACGGTTCCCGTCACCAGAGGACTTCCACCTCCAAGTCGGCCAACTCACCACCACAGCGAGCCAACCAGCGCCGTCATGGCGCTACGCGCCATGACGGCGCACGTAAAAGCGGGCCGGCGCCACAAGCGCCGGCCCTTGCTACGCCAGCTGTGCGGTTCTTGTTGCCTCAAGCTGAACTTCAACACCGTGTTTTTGGAAGTTATTGATCTGATTGGCGGATTCGTTTTTTCGCAGTCGACGTGGCACTACGTTTGCGGGGTGTGAGGTGGCGCTTGCGGGGTTTCTGACTGGGCGGGTCGGTGGGCGCGGTGGGTTTTTGCGCGTCCAGGCGTCGGAATAGGGGCGGCAGGGCGACGCCAACGGCCTTGAACACGGCTCCGGCACAGCCCGGCGGCTGATTGCGCAGGACGAAGCGGCGCCCCTGCTGGTCGACGGTGGTGTCCACAAGACGATCGAGGTCGACGATGACGTCCTGCCATTCAAGATCCAGTTGGGCCGCCTGCAGCCGGTCCTGCAAGTCCTTGCGCAGCATCAGTGCCAGGAAGCTGCAGAACAGGTGGCCGCGGATGGCGGCGTCGCTGGCATGGTAAACCTCACGTGTTTCGAGGACGGCCTTGGTGGCGCGGAAGATCTGCTCGACCTTCCACAGCTCGCGGTAGCGCATCGCCACCTCGAGGGTGGGCAGCTTGCTGTTGGTGCGCAGCACATAGAAGCCGTCGAGCCTTGCCTCCTCTGCAACCTTGGCCTCGTCGAGGGCGAAGTGGTCGTCGCCGACCACCTTCAGGAACTTGCGGAAGCCGCTGTTGCCGACCAGGGATTTGTCGCCGCGCGACAGCTGTTCGCGCAGCGCCGTGATGATCGCGGTCCGCTGGGCGGCCTCCCAGGCGGCGCGCTCGGGGTTGTAGCAGACAACATAGCGCCGGGACTTGCCCTTGCCGTCCCAGGGCCGGACCAGAACCTCCTTGACCTCGATGTCGGTCGTCGCGCCGGCGGCCTTGGGGATCGACAGCGGCACCATGCCAGCGGTATCGGCGAGCACGGTCCCGCGCACCTCGGCATCGTTGCGCTCACGCGCCCCGAGAATGTAGTCGATCCCACGCTCTTCCAGCTCCGCCAGCGTGCGTGCGCTGATCATGCCGCGATCGCCGACCACGCAGATCCGGCCGATGCAGAAGCGCGCGCGCAGGCGGTCGATCACCGGCAGCAGCGCCTGGACGTCGGTGGCGTTGCCCGGCCATGTTTCCGAGCAGAGGGGACGGCCGTCCCGGTCGATGACCACGCCGATCACCACCTGCTTCAATTCCGGGCGGTGATCCTTGGACTTGCCGCGCCGCCCGAGCGTCTCGCCACCCTCGCCGTGGAAGTAGAGGGCGGAGGTATCGAAGAACACCAGGTCGAGATCGGTGAACAGGTCGCGCCGGCGCGCGAACAGCCGCTCTTCGACCAGGTCCTTGATCGCCCGCGGCGCCCGGGTGCGTCCTTCCTGGTCGGCAAGCTCTTCACCCAGCCAAGCGATCGCCCGGTACAGATGGTGCAAATCGAGGCCGTCGACCCCGGCAACCCGGTAACCCTCCAGCCACTTGTCGCAGGCCCGGTCGGAGCCGGAGACGCAAAGACGGTGCAGGACACTGGCGAAGATCGCCCGTTCGACCGGAAACTGGAACTGGCGCTCGGCGAGCAATCCCTCGATCACCGCTTGGCAGCCGGTCTCGCGCCACAAACGTGCGAAGATCAGCGGCGCGCCGATGCGCCGGCTGTCGACCACCAGCCCATCGCCATCGCGCAGCGCCGACAGGACCAGGGCGGTTTCGCTCAGCCTTGCGCCGGACTGCAGCAGCTGGTCGAGCTTGCCGCTGTCGAGCCAATCCTCCGCCCGCCCCAGCGTGGCGACGACATGCTGACGGACCGAGCGGCCATCGCGGCGGCTCTCGACGATCTGCAGGTAACTGCGCTCACCAACGGCTTTGCGGCGGAAGAACATGCGGCCTCACAGAATGCACTACTCAGATGCATTACTGGGCCAGCGCTGTCAACGCGTATTATGCCATTACCGTGGCACTACATTTATGGCCAATTTCCGGTCTGAGCCCCTCGAAAACCGCGGAAATCCGCCATTCCCACCACGGAAACGCCGCCAAAACTGTTCAAGTTGAGTCAAGCTTGCGCGATGCCCAGGATAGATGCGCTGGCGCCTGCTCCAGTAAAGCGCGGCCCGTAGGAAAAGCCGCGATCGCGATGCTAAACTGCCATTGCCAGTCTCGGACGCGGCTTGACCGCCTCCCATCCCGCGTCCATAAACCCTCCCGACCTTCCAATGGATTACCTCAACCGCACATGAGCCGGATTTTCTCGGGCATTCAGCCGACGGGTAACCTGCACCTCGGCAACTACCTCGGCGCGCTGCGCAACTGGGTTCGTCTTCAGGGCGAGTACGAGTGCCTGTACTGCGTCGTCGACATGCACGCCATCACCGTGTGGCAGGAGCCGGCGTCGCTCGTCGCCAATACCCGCGAGGCGGCCGCGGCGATGTTGGCCGCGGGCGTCGATCCGCGCGCCAACATCCTGTTCAACCAGAGCCAGGTCGCCGCCCACGCTCAGCTCGCCTGGATCTTCAACTGCGTTGCCCGCCTCGGCTGGCTCAACCGGATGACACAGTTCAAGGAGAAGGCCGGCAAGAGCCGAGAGAACGCCTCGGTCGGCCTGTTTGCCTATCCCAACCTGATGGCGGCGGACATTCTCGCCTATCGGGCAACCCATGTGCCGGTCGGCGAAGACCAGAAGCAGCACCTGGAGCTTGCCCGCGACATCGCCCAGAAGTTCAACAACGATTACGGTATCGCGCTGTTTCCGGTGGTCGAGCCACTGATCTTCGGGCCGGCGACGCGGGTGATGTCCTTGCGCGACGGGACCAAGAAGATGAGCAAGTCGGACCCGTCCGAGTACTCGCGGATCAATCTCACCGACGACGCCGACGCGATCGCGCTCAAGATTCGCAAGGCGAAAACCGATCCGGCACCGTTGCCGCCGACGCCCGACGGATTGGCCGAGCGGCCGGAAGCGGCGAACCTGCTTGGGATCTACGCGGCCCTCGCCGACAGCGACCTCGACGCGGTTTGTGCGGCCTTCGGCGAGCGGCCGTTCTCGGCGTTCAAGTCGGAACTGGCCGACCTGGCGGTGGCCAAGCTCGGCCCGATCGCCGCCGAAATGGCGCGCCTGCGCGGCGATCCCGGATATATCGACGCGGTCCTGGCCGATGGGGCCGAACGGGCGAGAGCCCTGGCGGCTCCTGTCATGCGCAAGGTCTACGCCGCCGTCGGCTTCCTAGAGCCCGGATCCCGGTCGGCTTGACGGGCAGGCTTGATAAAGACTCGGCCGCCGCCCACTTTCGTATTGTATCGGCGAAGCATTTCCTGAAAGTGAACGGACAACCGCCATGTTTATCCAAACCGAAGCCACGCCGAACCCGGCGACGATGAAGTTTCTCCCCGGCCGGACCGTGGTCGAGAGCGGAACAGCCAACTTCACCAGTCCCGAAGAGGCGACCCATTCGCCACTGGCGCTGCGTTTGTTCGAGCTCGATGGCGTCTCCGGCGTATTCCTCGGCGGCGACTTCGTGACCGTGACCAAGATGAGCACCCGCGACTGGGCGGTGATGAAGCCGCTGATCCTGAGCGCGATCATGGAGCACTTCACCTCCGGCGAGGCGGTGATGGCCGACGCCGACGCCGGTGGGTTCGGTGATGGCGCCGACGACGAGATATCGACGCAGATCAAGGAGCTGATCGAAACCCGTGTGCGTCCCGCCGTTGCCCAAGATGGCGGCGACATCGTTTTTCGCAGCTTTGAAGATGGCATCGTCTACCTGCACATGCAGGGATCGTGCTCGGGCTGCCCCAGCTCGACGGCGACCCTGAAGCATGGCATCGAGAACATGCTGCGCTACTACGTCCCGGAAGTTCTCGAGGTCCGGCCGGTCGACTATTAGGCCCGACTATTAGAATTAGGCCTGATGGGTTTCACGGGCGATGCATGATCCGATCGACGACGGGGCGCTCGATACGTTATTCCGCGAAGCCCGTACTCATAACGGCTGGCTCGCCCGCCCGGTGCCAGAGGCGCTGCTTCGGCAGGTATGGGACCTCGCCCGGATGGGACCGACCAGCGCCAACTGCTCCCCGGCGCGTATTGCCTTTGTGACCACCGCCGAGGCCAAGGGGCGGCTCAAGCCGTGCCTGTTGGCGGGTAATGTCGAGAAAACGATGGCCGCGCCCGCGACCGCGATCATTGGCTACGACATGACCTTCTACGAGCGGTTGCCAGAACTCTTTCCCCACGCCGATGCGAAGTCCTGGTTCGTCGGCAACGAAAGCCTGATCGAGACCACCGCCATGCGCAACGGGAGCCTCCAGGGCGCCTATCTCATCTTCGCCGCGCGCGCCGTCGGCCTTGATTGCGGCCCCATGTCCGGCTTCGACAACGCCGAGGTCGACGCCAAGTTCTTCGCCGGCACGACCATCAGATCGAACTTCCTGTGCAGCCTCGGCTACGGCGATGCAAGCAAGCTATATCCGCGCGGACCGCGGCTGTCGTTCGACGACGCCTGCACGATCATCTAGAAGGGTGGGGATGGCTTTCGTCCAACCGCTGCCGTAACTCGCGGAACGGCTAAATGCTGGCTTTCAGCGCCTCGGCAATAAACTCAAGGGGGTCGCGGGCCATATTAAGCAGGCCATGGAAGAGCTTCCGTTCGTCAAGATGCACGGACTCGGCAATGACTTTGTCGTTATCGATGTCCGCAACAATCCCTACCGCCTCGATGCGGCGCGCGCGCGCGCCATCGCCGAGCGGCGGACCGGGGTCGGCTGCGACCAGCTGATCGTCATCGAGCCGGCGGCGGCCGGGCTCGCCGATGCCTTTATGCAAATCTTCAACGCCGACGGCGGCGAGGTCGCGGCCTGCGGCAATGCGTCGCGCTGCGTCGCGGCGATGCTGATGGGCGAGAACAACACCGACCACGCCATTATTGAGACGAGGGCCGGGCTGCTCGATGCCGAGGCCAAGGGCAACGGCTTGATCGGCGTTGATATGGGCCGGGTCAGCTTCGACTGGCGTGACATTCCGCTGGCCAATCCCGCCGACACCTTGCATCTCGGCATCGCCGCCGGCCCACTGCGCGATCCGGTTGCGGTTAACGTCGGCAACCCGCATGCGGTGTTCTTCGTCGACGACGCGGACGCCGTGGCGCTCGACGTGTTCGGCCCGATCATCGAGCGTGATGCGCTGTTTCCCGAGCGCACCAATGTTGGCGCCGCCCAAGTCCTTGGCCCCGGCCGGATTCGCCTGCGCGTCTGGGAACGCGGCGCCGGCGTGACCCGAGCCTGCGGCACCGGCGCCTGCGCCGCCCTCGTCGCCGCCGGCCGCCGCGGCCTGACCGGGCGGGCCGCCGAGATCGTGCTCGATGGCGGCAGCCTGTGGATCGAGTGGCTGAAGGACGACCATGTCCTGATGACCGGGCCAGTCTCGGTTAGCTTCAGCGGGATCCTTGACCACGAGCTGCTGGATTAGATCGACCCGCCATGACAGAACCGCGCGTAGAGCCATCTTGCGAACCGCACGTCGTCACCCTCGGCTGCCGCCTGAATGCGTTTGAATCCGAGATCATCCGCCGCGAGGCGGGAGCCGCGGAGGCAGGCGACGCGGTCATCATCAACACCTGCGCGGTAACAGGCGAGGCCGTCCGCCAGGCTCGCCAGACCATCCGCCGGTTGCGCCGAGATCGGCCGGCGAGCACGATCATCGTCACCGGCTGCGCCGCCCAGCTCGCTCCCGAGGCGTTCGCGGCGATGCCCGAGGTCGACCGGGTGCTCGGCAACGCCGAAAAGCTCGACCGGCAGTACTATGTCGAGAACGAGAGGGCAGATGGGCTAGAAGAGCGGATCGTCGTCTCCGACATCAAGTCCGCGCGCGAGACCGCGGGCCCTCTCATGGGCCATCTGGTCAAGGGCTTTGAGGGGCGCAGCCGGGCGATGGTCCAAATCCAGCAGGGCTGCGATCATCGCTGCACCTTCTGCGCCATCCCGTTCGCCCGCGGCCCTAACCGCAGCGTGGCCTTGGGCCGGATCGTCGATCAGGTCCGGCTGCTGGTCGCGGAAGGCTTCGCCGAGATCGTGCTCACCGGGGTCGACATCTGTTCGTACGGCGCCGATCTGCCCGGCCGCCCCAGCCTCGGCGGGCTCGTGCGCCGGTTGCTCGCCCTGGTCGGCGGGTTGCGCCGGCTGCGGCTGTCGTCGCTCGACCCGGCGGCCATCGATCCCGAGCTCTTGCGCGCCATGGCCGAAGAGCCTCGGCTGATGCCCCATGTCCACTTGAGCCTCCAAGCCGCCGACGATCTGATCTTGAAGCGGATGAAGCGGCGCCACTCGCGCGCTCAGGCAGCCGAGGTCGTCGCCGCGTTCCGCCGATCGCGGCCCGACATTGTCTTCGGCGCCGACATCATCGCCGGCTTTCCGACCGAGAACGAGGCGATGTTCGCCAACACCCTTGCGGCGATCGAGGATCTAGGGCTGACCTACCTCCACGTTTTCCCCTATTCGCCGCGGCCGGATACCCCGGCGGCGCGGATGCCGCAGGTGCCGGGCCCTATCCGCCGCGAGCGCGCCGCGCTCCTTCGCCGCGCCGGTGATGAGGCCAAGGCCGGCTATTTCGCGAGGCGGCGGGGCGCGCGCGTCGAGGTCGTCGTCGAAACCGAAACCACCGGGCGCGGCGCCGATTTCGCCCCGGTCATGCTCGACTTTTCCGCCCGGCCGGGCGATGTCGTCACGGTCGTGATTACCGGCGCGACGGCCGAACACCTGTTGGGAGCGCGCGTGGCATGAACGGGCAGGACGGCACCGTTACCGACGCGGAGCGCAGCGGCTGGCTCAGGCGGCTGCGCCGGGGTCTGGGACGTTCGTCGGAAAAGCTGAGCGGCGGGATCACCGGGCTATTCACCAAGCGCAAGCTCGACCACGAGGCGCTTGAGGATCTGGAGGATCTGCTGATCGGCGCCGATCTCGGCGTCGGCACCGCGGCGAAAATCACCAGGACGCTGGCCAGGACCCGTTTCAACCAGGAGCTCACCGCCGACGACATCCGCGGCATCCTTGCCGACGAGATCGCCACGCTACTCGAGCCGGTCGCCCGGACCATCGCCATCCACGACGCCCACAAGCCACACGTCATCCTGGTGTGCGGCGTCAACGGTAGCGGCAAGACAACGACGATCGCCAAGCTGGCGCATTTGTTCGCCAGTGTTGGCTTCGAGGTTGTGCTCGCCGCCGGTGATACCTTCCGCGCCGCGGCGATCGAGCAGCTGCAGATCTGGGGCCAGCGCGCCGGGTGCTCGGTCATCGCTCGCGCGCCCGGCGCAGACGCCGCGAGTCTCGCTTACGACGCCTACGCCGAGGCCCGCTCGCAGCGCGCCGACGTGCTATTGATCGACACGGCCGGGCGGCTGCACAACAAGACCGACCTGATGGCCGAGCTCAAAAAGATGGAGCGCGTCCTCAAAAAGATCGACGCCTCCGCGCCGCATGACTGTATCCTGGTCCTCGATGCAACCGTCGGCCAGAACGCTCACAGCCAAGTCGAGGTGTTCCGCGAGATGGTCAACGTAACCGGCCTGATCGTGACCAAGGTCGACGGTTCGGCCAAGGGCGGCGTCGTCGTCGCATTGGCCGAAAGGTTCGGCCTGCCGGTCTACGCCATCGGCGTCGGCGAAGGGATGGAGGACATGCGGGCGTTCGAGGCGCGGACCTTCGCGCGAAGCCTGCTTGGCCTCGAGGCCTGAGGACGCCCACCGAGCCGGCGGCCACTCCGGACCCAGACCCATGTCCGCCTAGAGGGCAAGCCGCGTATGCGTCATGGCTAAGGGACTTGCCTCGTTCGTCTTCGGCGCACCGGTCGCGAGCCGGCTGCCCGCGCGCGTTCGCAGTGAGATCAGGGCCGAGGAGGCGCACGCCGAAATCCTCATCGGCTGGACCCAGCTGGTCCTGGTCGCCTTCTTCATCGGGCTTTACGCCATCGCGCCGAAGACGTCCGCTGGTACGCCGTTCACGCCCGTGCCGTTCGTCCTCGCCGCCTATCTGGCGTTCTCGGTAACACGCCTCGCGATCGCCTACAACTGGCCGCTGCCGCGGTGGTTTCTGCTCGGCTCGGTAGTCATTGATGTCGGCCTGTTGATGGTGTTGATCTGGAGCTTCCATGTCCAGTACGGCCAGCCTCCGGCGTTCTCGCTTAAGGCGCCAACCCTGCTCTACGTCTTCATTTTCATCGCCCTGCGCGCCCTCCGCTTCGAGCCTGGCTACGTCTTCGCCGCCGGGCTCACCGCCGCGGCCGGGTGGCTGATCATGGTGTGGGCCGCCGTCGAGGATATGAGCGTGATCACCCGCGACTATGTCGCCTATCTCACCTCCAACCGTATTCTCATCGGCGGTGAGATCGACAAGGTCATCTCGATCCTGTTGGTGACGGCGGTGTTGACGGTAGCGTTGATCCGCGCCCGGCGGCTTTTACTGCGCGCCGTCGCCGACGCCACGGTGGCGCGTGATCTGACTCGGTTCGTCGCCCCAGAAATCGCGAGCCACATTATCACCGCCGACCGCGCCATTCAGCCCGGCGACGGCGAGGTCAGGATCGCGTCGGTATTGTTCTGCGACATCGAGGGATTCTCGACGCTGTCCGAGCAAATCGCCCCAGACGTGCTGATGCGCACGCTGAACGAATACTTCGCGGCGCTGTCGGCGGTCATCGCCGCGAACGGCGGTGTCATCACCCAGTTCCAGGGCGACGCGGTGCTGGTCACCTTTAACGCCGCGACTCCCGTGGCCAACCACGCCGCCGCCGCGCTGCGCACGGCACTCGCCATTCAGGATGTGGCCGCGCGCGAGCGATTCGGCCCGGGGCTGCGTTTGCCGACGCGCTGCGGGGTCAGCAGCGGAGAGATCGTCGCCGGCGCCGTCGGGACGGTCGAGCGCCTGGTCATCACCGTCTACGGCGACGAGGTCAATGTCGCCGCCCGGCTGGAGCAGCTGAACAAATCCCACGGAACGTACGTTCTTGCGACCGAAGGCACACTCGCCGCGGCGGGCCCTGGCTTCGCCCGCCGGCCCATGGGCACGCTCGCCGTGCGCGGCCGAACCGCCCCGGTCGAGATTTTCGAGGTGACGGGGGAAGTGGCGGAAGCAGAACCCGTGGGCTAATAATATTTCCTGATTACGCATGAACCTCAGCCAGTTTGAGGAGTCGATATGGCATTGGCGGGGTTCGGACGGCGGCCCAGCCGAGGCGGGGCATCATGGCGGCGAGATCGTAGCGCCGATTGAAGCGGTATTCGAACTCGGCCAGGTAGCGGGGGATGTGCTTTTGGCGGATGGCGCGGTATGTGCCGGTGATGGCGGTCTTGATGTTGCCGAGCGCCGTGTTGACCCACTTGAAAGCGGGTGTCAGCACCGCCTTGCGGCCGGATCCTGTGCAGATCGGCTGATGCGTGCATCCCGCATCCGCGACACCGCGGAAGCAGCTGAGGCCGTCGCTGACGACGGTGCTGGTGGGATCGAGGCTGCGTCGGGCCAGTTTTTCGACCTCCTTGCGCCGAAAGCCGATGACCCGGCGCAGCTTCAGGCGCACCGGCTTGCCCTCGGGCGTGGTTTCGACGGCGACGATGATCGGCGTCTTGCCGGGCGCGCCGCGACCGCGCTTGCCACCGGAGCGTTCGCCACCGAGATAGGCGTCGTCCATTTCGACCCGACCGGTCAGGCGCTTGCCGGCATCCCGCTCCATCATCACCTGCATCAGCTTGTGTTTGAGCTTCCAGGCGGTGTTCTGGGTCACACCGAGGCGACGGCCGAGTTCGAGGCTGGAGATCCCGCCCTTGCTCTGCGTCAGGTGGTACATGGTGCGAAACCAAGTGCGCAGCGGCACCTTGGTCGAGGCGAAGATCGTGCCGGCCATCAGCGAGGTCTGCCGGCGGCAGGACGTGCACTGGTAGAGGGCACGGGTCTTGATGACGCAGTGATTCCGCCCGCCGCAGCCGGGGCAGACAAAGCCTTGCGGCCAACGCCAGCCGAGCACGACCTCCCGACACCGATCCTCGCTCCCGTAAAGCTCATCGAACCGCGCCTCGCTGAGCCCCTTCTGAAACTGAACACGATTGCGCGCCATGCCTCAACCCCGCCTGTCTCCTTATATGTTCCCGATTTGTACCACGCCCCGGCAGGCTGAGAAAGATGCGTAATCAGGTAATATTTAATGTTAGACACTACCCTATTTCGCAGGATCGGCGCCGATTTCGCGCGTTCTCGTTCGGCGACGGCGCGCCACCGCGGCGGCGCCGGTCAGGCTGTTCGTTTACGGAGTCCTCGCCACGTCTTCGTCGCCCGCGTCGTCTTCGCCATCGGCGGCAAGGTGCTCTTGGTCGGCAAGGTCGGCGTCCGCGATATGCGCGATTGTCTCATCGATGTCGTCTTGGGCGATGTCATCTTGGGCGATGCCGTCTTCGGCGATGTCGTCAACGCCCGGTTCGCTGGGGGCGATGTAGGAGCGCTTGCCGCGGGGGCCGTAGTGAAGGCGGTGGATGAGGGCGTCGAGCTGGTCGAGCGAACGGAAATGCAGGGTCAAGGTGCCGCCGGCGCCCTTGGTGCGGACCTCAACGGCGAGGCCGAGCAGGTTGCCGAGGTCGCGTTCGAGCGCGAGGCTGTCGGCGTCCTTGCCGGTGGACTTGCGGGGCGTGCGGACTAAGGGTACCGATCGCCCGGCCTTGATCAGGCTTTCGGTCTGGCGAACGTTCAGGCCGCGCTTGACGACCAGGAGCGCGGCGGCTTCCGGGTCGGCCGAGCCAAGCAGCGCGCGGGCATGGCCCGCCGACAGTTTGCCCTCGTCGAGCAGGGTCTTGACCGGATCAGGGAGGCTAAGCAGACGCATCAGGTTGGCGATATGGCTGCGGCTCTTGCTGACACCGCGTGCGAGATCCTCTTGCGTGTGTGAAAACTCTTCCATTAACCGGCGGTAGCCTTCGGCCTCTTCCAGCGCCGAGAGATCCTCCCGCTGGAGGTTCTCGACCAGGGCGATTTCCAGCGCCTCACCGTCGGACAGCTCCTTGATGATGACCGGCACTTCGTGGAGCTGGGCCTTCTGCGCCGCCCGCCAGCGCCGCTCGCCGGCGATGATCTCGTAGGCGCCGTCCTCGTTGGGATGCCTGCGAACCAGCAGCGGCTGGAGGACACCGCGTTCGGCGATGGAGCGCGACAATTCATCGAGCTCGTTCTCGGCCATGTGCCGGCGCGGCTGGAACCGGCCCGGCCGGAGCTGGTCGACCGAAACAGTCTTCGACGCGCGCAACTGCTCGAGCCGGGCGAAGTCGTTTTCCTCGTCGCCGAGCAGAGCCGAGAGCCCGCGGCCCAGGTTCTTGCGTTTGCCTTCCGGATTGATCATGCGACCACCGCCGATCGCTTCTCGCGGCGGATAATTTCACCGGCGAGCTCCAAGTACGCCCGCGAACCGGCGCACGCGGTGTCGTAGATCAGCACCGGCCGCCCATGGGACGGCGCTTCGGAAATGCGGACGTTGCGGGGAATGACGGTCTCGTAAACCTTTTCGCCGAAGTGGGCGCGCACGTCGCTGGCGACCAGCTCCGAGAGGTTGTTCCGTTTGTCGTACATTGTCAGGACAATGCCCTGAATTTCGAGCTTCTGGTTGAGTGTGCGCTTGACGCGCTCGATGGTGCGTAGCAAGTGGCTGATTCCTTCGAGGGCGAAAAATTCGCATTGAAGCGGCACAAGGACGGCGTCGGCGGCGACCAGGGCGTTGATGGTCAGTAGACCCAACGCCGGCGGGCAATCGATCAGGACATAGTCGAAAATGCCGCGGGTCCGATTGAGCGCGGTCTTGAGAACGAATTCGCGGCGCTCGGCGGCGACCAGTTCGATCTCGGCGCCGGAGAGATCGACTCCGGCGGGGACGATGTGCAGGCCGGGAACGATGGTCTCCAGGCTTGCCGCGCCGATGGGCACTTCACCGCTGAGCACGTCGTAGGTATTGGGGTGGCGGTCGGCCGGGGGAATGCCCAGTCCCGTGCTGGCGTTACCCTGCGGGTCGAGGTCGATGACGACGACCTGCTTGTGGATGGCGGCAAGGGCGGTACCGAGATTGATCGCCGTCGTCGTCTTGCCGACGCCGCCCTTCTGGTTGGCGATCGCGATGACCCGGTTGGCGGGCGGTTCGGCCAAGGCTTTTCACGTCCATAGTTATCGCGGGCGGATCAAGTCGAG
Source organism: uncultured Alphaproteobacteria bacterium (assembly GCA_963805915.1). Lineage (GTDB taxonomy): Bacteria > Pseudomonadota > Alphaproteobacteria > Rhodospirillales > Defluviicoccaceae > JAEULH01. Next base: position 204,618 of record CAWDWD010000018.1, on the reverse strand, counting down.
CTTGATCACAACCCCAAAAGGGTTCGAGATGCTTTCGATGAGAACCGCGTTCATCTTCCATGTTTCGCGCGCTTGCGTCAATTCCGCCGCCGCCGATCGCCCCTTGAGCAGCAGACAGACGCCGCCGTCCTCGCGCAGATGGCGGGCGGCGTAGCCGAGAAGCCGAGGCAACGGCGCGCAGGCCCTGGCGGTCACCACGTCGGCGGCGAGCCGCGCGAGGACTTCAATCCGCGCCGTCTCCACCGACGCAGGGGCTCCGGTGGCGCGGATGGCCTCGCGAAGGAAGGCGCATTTGCGCGAATCGCTTTCAACGAGCGTTACCGCGCCCCGCGCCCATCATCGCCAGAACCAGACCGGGGAAGCCGGCGCCGCTGCCGAGGTCGGCGATGCGCGGGGCCAGCCCGGCGGGGCCTTGCCCGGGCAGGAGGGGGACAAGCTGGGCGGAGTTGAGCATGTGCCGGCGCCAGGGATCGGCCAGTGTCGAGGCGGCGACCAGGTTGATTCGACGCTGCCACTTTACAAGGAGCGCGAGGTAGACGCTGAGCCGGTCCATCGTCTCGGCGGTCACACCGGTAAGCCGCCGGAACCCGTCAGGACCTAGCGATTGTTTCACGTGAAACAATCGCTCAGGCGGTGCGGCGAAAGCGCGCGGACGCCCTCGTTGCGGTCCTGGGCCCGGCGGACGTGGCCGAGTAACACCGTCAGCGCCGCCGGGGTGACGCCGCTGATGCGCGCCGCCGCCGCCAGGCTCGCCGGTCGCGCCGCCGCCAGCTTGGCCACGACCTCGTTGGACAGGCCGGCGATCGCGGCGAAATCCAGATCCGCCGGTAGTTCCATCGCCTGATCGCGCTGGAACGTGCGCACGTCCGCCGCCTGGCGCTGGAGGTAGTGACGATAGCGCGCATCGATTTCCAGCTGTTCGGCGATAATGGGGGTAATGTCGCCGAGCTCCGGCCAATGCGCGGCGAGGCGTGCGACCGAGACGTCGGGATAGGCGAGCAGATCGCCCGCCGTGCGCCTTTGCCCGTCGTCGCTAACCGGGAGGCCCGCGGCGCGAAGCGCTGTTGGTGTTGCCGAAAGTCGCTCCAGTCGGCTGCGCGCGCATCCCAGTGCATCGGTCTTCTCGGCGAACGCCCGTTCGCGCTCTACACCGACCAGCCCCGCCACGACGCCCTTGCCGGTCAACCGACGGTCAGCATTGTCGGCGCGCAAGGCCAAACGGTATTCCGCGCGCGAGGTGAACATCCGGTACGGCTCGCTCGTGCCGAGCGTCACCAGATCGTCGACCATCACGCCGATGTAGGCCTCGGTCCGGTCGAGCACGAACTGCCCGCCACCCGAAGCCTTGAGCGCCGCATTGGCGCCGGCGATCAGGCCCTGGCCGGCGGCTTCCTCATAGCCGGTGGTGCCGTTGATTTGGCCGGCGAGAAACAGCCCCGGCGCGCAAGCCACCTCCAGGCACTGGGTCAGCTCGCGCGGATCGACGAAATCGTACTCGATGGCGTAGCCGGGCCGGAGCATGGTCGCGCCCTCGAGGCCGGGAATGGTTGCGAGCAGCGCCGTCTGCACCGACTCGGGCAGAGACGTGGATATCCCGTTGGGGTAGACGGTGTGGTCGTCGAGGCCCTCGGGTTCGAGGAAGATCTGGTGGCGGCCGCGCTCGGCGAAGCGCACGACCTTGTCCTCGATGGACGGGCAGTAGCGTGGGCCGATGCTCTCGATCTGGCCCGAATAGAGCGGCGCCCGGTCGAGATTAGCGCGAATCAGGGCGTGCGAGGCTTCGGTGGTCGCCGTCACATGGCAAAGGATCTGCGGCGTATCGATCCGCCCGGTGAGGTACGAAAACGCTTTCGGCGGCTCGTCGCCCGGCTGTGGTTGCAGCGCGTCCCAGCGGATCGTCCGGCCGTCGAGGCGCGGTGGCGTGCCGGTCTTAAGCCGGCCCAGGCGCAGGCCAAGCCGCGTGAAGGTCTTGCTGAGGCCGAGCGACGGCCGTTCGCCATGGCGGCCGGCTGCCAGCTGGCGCGTGCCAATGTGGATGACGCCGCGCAGAAACGTGCCGGTGGTGACGATGACCGCTGGCGCCGCGATCGTTTCGCCGTTGCCGGTGACGACGCCCGCAATCGCGCCGTGAGCGTCGAAAGCCAGATCCTCGGCCGCCCCGGCGCGGATCGTCAGACCTTTCTGACCGGCGAGCAGATCCTGCATCGCCTGGCGGTACAGCGCCCGGTCGGCCTGCGCCCGGGGGCCGCGAACGGCGGGACCCTTGCTCGCGTTGAGCACCCGGAACTGGATCCCGGCGCGGTCGATGGCTCTGGCCATCAGGCCGTCGAGGGCGTCGATCTCGCGGACCAGCTGGCCCTTGGCGAGGCCGCCGATGGCCGGATTGCACGACATCTCGCCGATGGTCTCAAGCCGGTGGGTAAGTAGGAGCGTGCGCGCGCCCAGCCGGGCGGCGGCGGCGGCGGCCTCGCAGCCGGCATGGCCGGCGCCGATGACGATCACGTCGAAGGTGGTCATGGCGGGACTGTATCGGCCGGGCCGGAGCCTGTCAAAACGGAGTTCCCGCCGCATCGCCGCCGCCAACAATGTTTCACGTGAAACATTTTCTACTTGCCGATGCAGAAGTCCCGAAAGATGACGTCGAGGACCTGCTCGACATCGACGCGGCCCGTGATCCGGCCGAGCTCACGGGCGGCCAATCGCAGATCCTCGGCCAGCAGTTCCACGTTCTTCGCCGCCTCGGCCCTCGCCAGCGCCGCCCGGCACGACTCCAGCGCCGTGCGGTGGCGCTCGCGGGTCAAGCTCGGCGCGGCCGATACGTCGAAGCGGGCCGCTACCCGCACGGTCAAGGCCGAGACCAATTCATCAAGCCCCGCGCCCGTCAAGGCCGAAACCGCCAGCGCCGGATGCCCGCTGACAATTGGCGCTGACGGACTCACCAGCAAGTCCGCCTTGTTCACCACCAGGATGCTCGCCGCATCGACAATGCCCACGGCGGCGGCATCGACCGCCGGCCAGTGCGCCCCGTCGAGCACCACGACCTTCAGATCGGCGGTCGCCGCACGGCGCCGCGCTCGTTCGACGCCCTCGCGCTCGACATCCCCATCCGCTTCGCGAAGGCCTGCGGTATCGGCGAGCACCACCGGAAAGCCACCGAGGTCAAGGCCAATCTCGATGATATCGCGGGTGGTACCCGGGTGGCGCGAGACGATAGCGGCCTCTCTTCCCGCGAGCACGTTCAGCAGACTCGACTTGCCGGCGTTGGGCGGGCCGACGATGGCGACCTCTATACCGTCGCGCAGCCGCTCGCCGCGCCTTGCGTCGGCCAGATGCCCCCCGATCGCTTCGGCCAACTCGGCCGCGGTCCGGCGCACGCCTGTTTCAAGGTTGTCAGGAATGTCCTCGTCGGAGAAATCGATCGCGGCCTCGACATGGGCCACCGCGCCAAGCAACCGCTGTCGCCAGCCTTCGTAGAGATCGCCGAGCGCGCCCCGCATCTGACGCAGGGCTTGGCGCCGTTGCGCCTCGGTTTCGGCCTCGATCAGGTCGGCAAGGCCTTCGGCCGCGGTCAAATCGAGCTTTTCATTGGCAAAGGCTCGACGGCTGAACTCTCCCGCCTCGGCCGGCCGCAACCCGGGGCAGCGGCCGAGCGCCGCCAGCACCCCAGCGATGACCGCGCGGCCGCCGTGAAGGTGCAGTTCCGCGACGTCCTCGCCGGTGAAGCTCGCCGGCGCCGGAAACCATACCACCATACCATCGTCGAGCAGCTCGCCGTCGCGGTTGAAAACGCGCGCTCGGCTGAGCGCTCGCGGCCGCGGCACCCGGCCGACGAGAAGGCGTAAGGCGCTACCGGCGTCAGGTCCCGAGACGCGGACGACTGCAATGCCGCCGCGGCTCTGTCCGGTGGCCAGGGCGAAGATCGTGTCAGCGGTCTGGAACATACAGGACGGGAGCGGAATCCGGACGCTTAGGCGTCGGCGCGGAGCATGAGTTGCTCGACCGGCGTGCCGCCGATGACGTGACGTTCGAGGATCTCGTCGACGTCGGCGAGGGTCTCGTAGTGATACCAGACGCCCTCGGGATAGATGACCATCGTCGGGCCCAACTCGCAGCGGTCAAGGCAGCCCGAGGCATTGATCCGGACGTCGCCGAGGCCGAGCTCCTTGGCCCGGGCCTTCATGTAGTTGCGCAGCCGCACCGAACCGCGGCGCGAGCACGAGCCGCGCGGATGGGCGGCGGGCCGTTCGTTAATGCAACAAAACACATGGCAGCGATAGTACGGCCGCCGACCCGGCGTATCGGTGCCTTCGCCCGTGCCAGCCAAAATTACTTGCTTTCCTCGCCGCTGCCGCTGTCCGAGCCGCCGGTCAGCCGCGACCAGAGGAACTTCTGCCACTGCTCCAGGCCCTGGACCCCCGCCGGCAGCCACATGCTGAACAGCGCTTCCGGTTCCATCGCCGAGAGAGTCTTTTTCATCCGCTCCTCGATCAGCTTCATCATCGCCGACTGCATCGGCTTGACATCGGGAAGGCCAAACATGGTTCGCGCCTCTTCCGGCGTGCAATCGACGTCAATGTGAATCTTCATGTGTCCGGACCCGTCCCATAGTTTTTTGTATAGCTCGACCGCCGGTCCGCGTGATCATTGCCGACTTGTACCTCGGACCAGCGAAACCAACGTAGGGTAGTGCGTGCCCCGGTGCAACGGGCTAGCGTCGCCCTGATCGTAACCTCGGATCATCCAACTCATGTCGTCGAACGTTCTGTCGCATGAAATCAGCCCCTACCTGCTCCAGCACAAGGACAATCCGGTGCACTGGCAGCCGTGGAGCCAGGCGGCGCTGGATCAGGCCAGGCGCCAGAACAAGCCGATCCTGCTCTCGGTCGGTTATGCCGCCTGCCACTGGTGCCACGTCATGGCCCACGAGAGCTTCGAGGACGACGAGATTGCCGCGCTGATGAACGCCCGGTTCATCAACATCAAGGTCGACCGCGAGGAACGGCCCGACATCGACAGCATCTACCAATCGGCCCTGGCGCTGATGGGCGAGCGCGGCGGCTGGCCGTTGACCATGTTCCTCACCGCCGCGGGCGAGCCGTTCTGGGGCGGCACCTACTTCCCGCCCACCGACCGTTACGGCCGGCCTGGCTTTCCGCGCCTGCTTGAGGCCATCGCCGAGGCCTACCGGACGGACCGCGCCAAAGTCGACAAGAACGTCGCCGCGCTGCGCACCGGATTGGCGAAAATGCAGTCTCCGGAATCAGGTCACGGCCTGACGACGGCGGCCGTCGACGAGACCGCCCGCCATGCCTTGCGGCTGATTGATCCGGAGCACGGCGGCACCGCCGGCGCGCCCAAGTTCCCCCAGCCGGTGTTCTTCCGTTTCCTCTGGCGCGCCTACAAGCGCCGCCGCGAACCGGTCTTCGCCGACGCCGTGACCCGGACGCTCGATGCCATGTGCCTGGGCGGCCTCTACGATCATCTCGCCGGGGGCTTTGCGCGGTATTCAACCGACGAGATCTGGCTCGCGCCGCACTTCGAAAAGATGCTTTACGACAATGCGCTGCTGATCGAACTCATGGCCGAAGTTTGGCGCGATACGAAAAGTCCGTTGTACGCCCGGCGCGTCGCCGAGACCATCGGCTGGCTTTTGACAGAGATGCGCGTGGATGCGCCCGGGGCGCCCGGTGAACAGCGGGACGCGCAATCCTTCGCCTTCGCCAGCGCCCTCGATGCCGACAGCGAAGGCGTCGAAGGTAAGTACTACGTCTGGACCGAAGCCGAGATCGACGCCATCCTCGGCGAGGAAGCGGGCGGCTTCAAGGCAGCCTACGGCGTTACTTCAGGCGGCAACTGGGAACACCGAACCATCCTCAATCGCCGGGCGGCAGGCACTTCGCCCGCCGCGGATGCGGACGAAGCGGACTTGGCGCAAGCCCGCGACCGGCTTCTCGCCATCCGCCGAACCCGCATTCCGCCGGCGCGCGACGACAAGGTTCTCGCCGACTGGAATGCCATGACGATCACGGCGCTGGTCCGGGCGGCGGCCACCTTCGAGCGGCCGGATTGGCTTAACGTGGCGAAAAGCGTCTTTCGCTTCGTTTCGACCCGGATGACGGACGGCGTGCGGCTGAATCACGTGTGGCGGGCGGGCCAGGCGCGTCATCCTGCCGTGCTCGAGGATTACGCCGAAATGGCCCGGGCTGCGTTGGCGCTGTTCGAGGTCACCGCCGAGCGGGACTATCTCGACCGGGCCGAGGCTTGGGTCGAGATCGCCGATCGGCACTACTGGGACGATACGGGCGGCGGCTACTTCGTCTCGGCCGACGATACGACCGACGTCATTTCCCGGCCGAAATCGATTTCTGACAGCGCCGTCCCGGCGGGCAACGGGACCATGGTCGAGGTCCTCGCCCGGCTGTTTTTCGCCACCGGCGAGGACCGCTACCGGGCGCGGGCCGAGCATCTGGTGCGGCTGTTTTCCGGCACCAATCCACAATATCTGTTGAGCGTCCCGGGACTGCTCACGGCTCACGAATTTCTCGAAGGCGCGGCGCAGATCGTAATTGTCGGCGATCCGGCCGAGCCCGCCGCCACGGCCCTGCGCGAGACCGCCCTGCAAGCCCCGCTCGCCCTGCGCACGGTCCTAAGCGTCGCGCCGGGCGAATCGCTGCCCGCCGACCATCCGGCGTTCGGCAAGGAGCAGGTCAATGGCCGGGCGACCGCCTACGTCTGCGTCGGGCGGACCTGCGGCCTACCGGCGGCGACCCCGGCGGACCTGCGCGACCGCCTGGCGAACCTGTAGGGGTTCGCGCCCGTGGCCTACGCCTCGCTTGCCTCCTCGTTCGGAAACTTGACCGTCTTTACCGAGGACGGCTTCGTCGTTGCCTTGGAGTGGGGCTGGGTCGATCCCCCCGAGCCGGGTCCCGGTGTCGAGGCCGCCGTGGCCGCCTTGCGGCGCTACTTCGACGGCGAGCGCACGGCGCTGGACGGTCTTGCCGTCCGCCCGGCCGGAAGCGATTTCCAGCGTCGGGTCTGGGAGCACCTGCGCGCGATTCCGTATGGAACGACGACGACGTACGGCGCGCTCGCGGCCGAGCTGAGTACGGCGCCGCGCGCCGTCGCCAGGGCTTGCGCGAGCAATCCCGTTGCGATCATCATCCCCTGCCATCGCGTGGTCGGAGCAAACGGCGCGCTTGCGGGTTACTCGGGCGGCGAGGGCGTTGCGACGAAAGCCGCTCTGCTCGCGCTGGAGGGCTTTATAAGTCCGGCGAAAAGGCTCATTTGAAGCGGTCCGAGAGACCGCCGGATCAAGAGAGGAAACGGCCATGCCAAAAGCGATTCGCATGCATCGGACCGGCGGCCCCGAGGTCCTTAGCTGGGACGACGTCGAGGTCGGCGCGCCCGGGCCGGGGCAGGTCCGACTGAAGCAGGCCGCCGTCGGCCTCAACTTCATTGATGTCTATTACCGTACCGGGTTGTATCCGCTCACGTCACTGCCCAGCGTTATCGGCCTGGAGGCGGCGGCGGTGGTCGAGGCGGTGGGCGATGGGGTAACGGGCCTCAAGGCGGGCGATCGGGTGGCTTACGCCGGCGGCCCGATCGGGGCCTACGCCGAGGTTCGGCTGATGCCGGCAGATCGCGTCGTCACGTTGCCCGACGAAATTACCGACCGGCAAGCGGCAGCGATGATGCTGCAAGGCATGACCGCGCAATATCTCTTGCGGCGAACCTACCGGGTCAAACCGGGCGATACGGTATTAATCCATGCGGCGGCCGGAGGTGTCGGCTTGATCGCCTGCCAATGGGCCAAGCATCTGGGCGCCACCGTCATCGGCACGGTCGGCAACGACGACAAGGCGGAGCTCGCGCGGGCCAACGGCTGCGAGCATCCGATCGTCTATACCCGCGATGATTTCGTGGCCGCGGTCAAGGATATTACCGGCGGGCGCGGGGTTGCGGTGGTTTATGACTCCGTTGGGAAATCAACCTTCGAGGGCTCGCTTGATTGCCTGCGGCCGATGGGGATGATGGTGTCGTTCGGCAACGCGTCGGGCCCGGTGCCGGCATTCTCGCCGGCCATCCTGGCGGCCAAGGGATCTCTGTTTCTGACCCGGCCGAGCCTGATGACCTATACCGCCGAGCGTGAGGACCTGCGCAAGACCGCCGCCGAGCTGTTCGAGGTGGTGCTGAACGGCGCAATCAAAATCAACATCGGGCGAACGTATCCGCTAGCCGAAGCGGCCCAGGCCCACCGCGATCTCGAGGCCCGGAAAACGACCGGCTCCACCGTCCTGCTGCCCTGAGACGGCCGAACACGCTGGCCACACGTCTTTCCGACGCGGGATCCTCGGGACGAGCCCGAGGATGACATACCAACCATCGAGAGGCCGGGTCCTGGTCGTCAGGCAAGCAAATTTCGCAAAACGGCCACTGTTGAAGTCGTCCACCGCCTGACGGATTTCCGCCTCGCTGTTCATCACGAACGGGCCATGGCCGACAATCGGTTCGTCGATCGGCTCGCCACTCAAGACCAGCAGCTTTGCGTCGCCATCGGCATAAATCGCGATATCGCCGCCTTCGCGATCGAGCAGCACCATCTCCGCCTCACCGGCGCCCTGCACACCGTTGACCGTCACATGGCCGGTTAGCGCGACCACGATTGCGGTGTGGCCTTCAGGCAGGTCGAGCGTGATATCCGCATCGCGATTAAGGCGCACGTCCCAGACATTGATTGGCGTGAATGTCCTCGCCGGACCCTTTGCACCGAGCAACTCGTCCGGCGATGATCCTGGCCTCGCCCGCGCCATCGGACAGTTCGACCACCGGGATGTCGGCATCGAGGATGGCCTGATAGCCGCCGGGCGCCATCTTGTCCTTGGCGGGCAGGTTGACCCAGAGCTGCACCATGCGGAACGGCCCGCCCGTCTTGGCGAAGGCCGGCGAATGATATTCCTCGTGGAGCATACCGCCTGCAGCCGTCATCCACTGGACATCGCCCGGACCGATGATCCCGCCATTACCGGCGGAATCCTGATGCTCGACCTCGCCATCATAGACGATGGTCACGGTCTCGAAGCCACGATGCGGATGCTGGCCAACGCCGCGTCGGTCTGTGGTCGGCTCGAAATAATGCGGCCCGGCATAGTCGAGCAGCAGGAACGGGCTGATGTAGCCGCCCAGGCTGTTGTACGAAAAGAGCGTGCGGACAGGAAACCCGTCGCCCACCCAGTGGCCGCGGTCGTTGCCGTAGCGGCCGAGGATTTTTCTCGTCATCGATCCATCTCCCCGGCGATCGAGCGTCTCCGTTTCGGCGGCCGACCGCTGTGTTGACGTGGAGATGGCACTACGGAGTTGCAGCCAGAAAATCACGGGCGGCGCCACATCCTCTCAGTAGGATGACGCGGAACCCGACCTCGATAATCGCGTTCAGGTGGCCGATCATGGCGCGCTTCGCCGCTGCCGGCCGTGCTCTACGTCCAGAAATTCGAGGCTCGGCGACGCCTCCCGCTGCTGGAGGAGCGGCTTGACCTGCGCTTATATTAGCTGTTCATCGCCTCAAAGAATTCGCTGTTGGTCTTCGAATGGCGAAGCTTGTCGACCAGGAACTCCATCGCGTCGGTGACGCCCATCGGCATCAGCACCCGGCGCAGGACCCACATCTTCGACAGGGTCGACTTGTCGACCAGCAGCTCTTCCTTGCGGGTGCCTGACTTGGTGATGTCGATGCTCGGCCAGGTACGCTTGTCGGAGAGCTTGCGGTCGAGAATGATCTCCGAATTGCCGGTGCCCTTGAACTCCTCGAAGATGACCTCGTCCATCCGCGAGCCGGTATCGATCAGCGCGGTCGAAATGATCGTCAGCGAACCGCCCTCCTCGATGCAGCGCGCCGCGCCGAAAAAACGCTTCGGCCGCTGCAGGGCATTGGCGTCGACGCCGCCGGTCAGAACCTTGCCCGACGATGGCACGACGGTGTTGTAGGCCCGCGCCAGACGGGTAACGGAGTTAAGCAAGATCACCACGTCGCGCTTATGCTCGACGAGGCGCTTGGCCTTTTCGATCACCATCTCGGCGACCTGAACGTGGCGCGAGGCCGGCTCGTCGAAGGTCGAGCTGATGACCTCGCCCTTGACCGAGCGCGCCATGTCGGTGACCTCTTCCGGCCGTTCGTCGATCAGCAGCACGATCAGGTAGCATTCCGGGTGATTGGCGGCGACGGCGTGGGCGATGTTCTGCAGCATCACCGTCTTGCCGGTGCGCGGAGGGGCTACGATCAGCGCGCGCTGGCCCTTGCCGATCGGCGCGATCAGGTCGATCACCCGGCAAGTGAGGTCCTTCTTGTCCGGGCTTTCGATCTCCATGACCAGCCGTTCTTGCGGATACAGCGGCGTCAGATTGTCGAAATTGATCCGGTGACGAACCTCGCCCGGCTCGCCGAAGTTGATCTTGGTCACCCGCAGCAGCGCGAAATACCGCTCGCCATCCTTCGGCGCGCGGATTTCGCCCTCGACGGTATCGCCGTTGCGCAGGCCGAAGCGGCGTACCTGACTGGGGGAGACGTAGATGTCGTCTGGTCCCGGAAGGTAGTTCGATTCCGGCGAACGGAGAAAACCGAAACCATCCTGCAGGATCTCGAGAACGCCATCGCCGAAGATGGCGGTATCGTTCTCCGCCATCTGCTTAAGAATTGCGAACATCATTTCCTGCTTGCGCAAGGAACTGGCGTTCTCGACTTTCAGGTCTTCGGCGTAGCTCAAGAGTTCGGCGGGCGGCTTGGACTTGAGTTCCTTGAGATTCATCGCTTATGGACGCTCATTGTGAGGAAGGAAAAAAGGTGAAATGGCTGGAGACTCGCCCGTGCCGGGAAAGACGGGCTGTATTGCCAAGAAACGGCTACGGCGATCGGCCAAGCCAAAACGGACTTTTCTTAAGAAGTTATGTGCGAGGAGCGGAGGACAAGGCGCAAGCCTAGCTTGTATGTAGTGCGTAGCATGGCCCGACTCTCCGGACCATGTCAAATGATGATTGAACCGCGCGGCGGTTTAAAAAGGCTTACCCACGGCCAGAATGACGATGCCGATCATGAGTACGGTCGGGATCTCGTTGGTGACGCGGTAGAAGGTTTCCGAGTGCCGGTTGGCGTCATTGGCGAAATCCTTGCGCCATTTGGCCATGAAACCGTGCGCCACCGCCATTGCGACGACTAGGGAAAGCTTAGCGTGAAGCCAACCCATGGTCCAGGCGGCCTCGCCGAGGTACCAGATCAGCACCCCGCCGGACAGAAAGGTCGCGATCATCGCCGGGTTCATGATCGCGCGCAAAAGCCGGCGTTCCATCACCTTGAAGGTTTCGGAGGCCGGCGAACCGGCCGCCTGCTGGCAGTGGTAGACGTAGAGCCGGGGCAGGTAGAGCAGGCCCGCCATCCAGGCGATGAAGCTGATGACGTGCAGCGCGCGCACCCACGAATAGCCGTCCATCGCTGCTCCTTTATGCTCGTTGCGCTGTCGCGCACATGCAGCCGCCGAACTCCGCCGGACATACGCGTACGCCGTTCGGGCCGGCCAAACCCGCCGGCCGGCCCGCAGCCTCGCCGACCAAATCGGCCAGACCCTCGATGAAGGCGGGCGCGGTCCCAACCGCCGGAATGCGGGTATAGCCCTTGATTCCCAGTTTCGCGGCCACCTTGCGGTATTCGATATCCAATTCGACCAACGTTTCGGAGTGCTCGGAGACGAAGGCGATGGGAACAACAATCGCGCGGGCGATCCCGTCGCCCGCCGCGCGGGCCAGTTCGGCCTCGGTCGAGGGTCCGATCCATTCCAGCGGCCCGACCCGGCTTTGATAGCAGATCGCGTGGTCACGGGCGAGTTCGCCGAGTTCGGCGGCGACGGCTCCGACCGTGGCCTCGATCTGCCACTGGTAGGGATCGCCCCGAGCGATCACCCGCTTCGGCAGACCATGGGCCGAAAACAAGATCCGCATGGTCTCGCCACGCTCACGCGCGGTCGCCGCCGCCGCGCGGACGAGCCCGGCGACCGCGGTGATAAACCCGCGATCGCTCGGATAGCAGCAGATCGCGCGGGCGGGTGCGTTCACACCCGCCGCCTTGGCCGCCTCGCGCCAGGCTCGCAGCGACGAGCCGGTCGTTGTCATCGAGTACTGCGGATAGAGCGGGAGCAACATCACCTCGTCGGGAGCGTAGGCCGCGACCGCGGCGGCCGTCTCGGCGCTCAGCGGGCGCCAGTAGCGCATCGCGATGAACACCCGCGCACTCATCCCGCGGCCGACCAGCACGCCTTCGAGCGCATCGGCCTGGTCTTGGGTCAGCTTCAACAGCGGCGAGCCGCCGCCAAGCTCGGCATAAATTCCGCGCGCGATCGGCCCCCGTCTCCGCGCGATGATGCGGGCGAGAAGGCCGCGAAACGGCTGCGGCAGACCAATGATCGCGGGATCGCTGAACAGGTTGGTCAGGAACGGCTCGACCGCCTCGAGCCGGTCCGGACCGCCGAGGTTGAACAGCACGACAGCAAGCTTTTTCGATGTCGAGCTCAGGACGGCCCCCACGCGGTGATCAGTTCGGCCAACCTCGCGACATGCTCCGGCGGGGTATCCGGCAGGACGCCGTGGCCAAGGTTGAAGATGAAACGCCCCGAGGGAGCCAGCGCGTCCAGTATCCGCCCGGTCTCGCGTTCCATCGTGGCACCGCCTTCGACCAAAACCAGGTTATCGAGGTTGCCCTGGACGACGCAGTGGGGTTTGAGGACCGAAGCGGCCCAACGGGTAGGCACGATGGCGTCGAGGCCGATGGCGTCGACGCCGGTGGCGCGCGCGTAGTCTTCGTAGAGCGCACCGGCCGAACGGGGGAAGCCGATGATCGGCACCCCAGGCGCATGGGCCTTGAGCCTTCGGACGATGGCCGCGGTCGGCTCGATCACCCACTCGCGGAACTGGCTTTCGGCGAGCAGTCCGGCCCAACTGTCGAACAGCTGGACAACCTCAGCGCCATGGTCGATCTGGCGACAGAGATAGTGGCCGACGGCATCGACCAGGACGGCGATCAGCCGAGCGAAGGTCTCAGGCTCGCGCCAAGCTAGGCTGCGTACCCTCTCGCCGCCGGTGCCGCCCTGACCCTCGATCATGTAGAGCGCGAGTGTCCAGGGCGCTCCGGAAAAACCGATCAGCGTCGTCTCATCGGGGATCGCGGCGGCAAGCGCGCCGACGGTTTCAAAGACGCTCGCAAGATGCTCGTCCAGCCGGCTACCATCCAGCCGGGCTATGTCGGCTGTGCCGGTGAGCGGCTCGAGCCGCGGGCCGACGCCCTCGACGAAGCGCACGCTTTGGCCGAGCGCGTCGGGAATAACCAGGATATCGCTGAACAGGATCGCGCCATCCATGTGATAGCGCCGCAGCGGCTGCAACGTCGCCTCGACACAAAGCGCTGACGTGTAGCAAAAGCTGAGAAAGTCCGGAGTCTCGCGTCGTAGACGCTGGTATTCCGGCAGGTAGCGGCCGGCTTGGCGCATCAGCCAGAAGGGCGGCCGCTCGCTCGGGCGCTTGTGCACCCGCGTCGTGAAGGCTTCCAGCAGCCGTTTGCGTGGTGGCGGATCAATCATGTCGGCTCGGTCGAATTGACGATGAAACACTCCCTACAAAACACTTCTTTAAAGAAGAAAGGTAGCTGTTGTAGTAGGAGAGGCCAAAGGTGGGGATTAAGGGCTGTGGGTGAACAAGATGATGTCGGTTAGGACACTGTGGACAAAACCGTTGCCGGTATAGGCAAAACCCCAGTGGCTGCGTTACAGGTGATTGAGATGTATGGCGATCGGCGGCGCTGGCAAGAGCGAGGATAACATCAGGGCTTGATCGTTTTCTCGCCCAGGGACGGAGCTTCGAGGCGGTTATGAACAGGCGGACAAGCCGGTCCGGCTATCCCGCGAAACCGGCATCCGTCCACAAGGGACACTAAACTGGATCATTATCCCCAGCATCGGAGCTTCTTATCCCGAGCCGGCCGCGTGGTCGGTAGGAGCTACCCGCTTGAAGGGTAGAGACCGCGCGGCCCACCTGCTGCGTCCCGGCGAGATCGTGCTCGCCTCGGCGAGCCGGACCCGTCAAAGGCTGTTTGACCACGCCGCAATCGCGTACATCGCCGAACCCGCCGATGTCGACGAAACGTCCCTGCGCCATGAGGCCTTGCGCCAAGGGCGAAGCGCTGAGCACGCCAGCATGGATCTGGCCGCTGCGAAGGCGATCGTGGTTTCGCGGCGGCGGCCCGATTGTGTCGTCATCGGCGCCGACCAGATCCTCGAATGCGGCGGAACGTGGTTCGAAAAACCGGGCGACTTGGCGACGGCCCGCGAAACATTGCGCGCTTTGCGCGATCGGGTCCACGACCTCGTTTCGGCGGTGGCGGTCGCCCAAGGCGGAATATGCGTGTGGCAACACGCGGATACCGCGCGGATGACGATGCGCGCCTTCAGCGAGGATTTCCTCGCGTATTATCTCGACGCCTTCGTCGATGACGCGCTCGATACGGTCGCCGGGTACCGCTTCGAGGGACCCGGCGCGCAACTGTTTTCGACGATCGAGGGCGATCCTTTCACCATCCTCGGGCTGCCGCTGCTGGCCCTGATGAAGTTTTTGCGCGACCATGGGATCCTTTCCGAATGAGCCGCCGAAACATTTAAGGGAGATTTAAGGTCGGTTATGATTACGGGGGCCGCGAAAATCGCCGGGGTTATCGGCTGGCCGATCGCCCATTCGCTGTCGCCACGGCTGCACGGCTTCTGGCTCCGCCATTACCAAATCGACGGCGCCTATGTTCCCATGGCGGTGCGCCCCGAGAGGCTCAAAGAGGCGTTGGCTGCCCTGGTCGCTCTCGGCTTCACCGGCGCCAACATCACCATTCCGCATAAGGAAGCGGCCTTCGCCGCGCTCGACGACGTGTCCGAGGAGGCCCTGCGGATTGGCGCGGTCAACACCGTCGTGGTCGGGCCGTTGGGCCGCCTGGTCGGGAGCAACACCGACGCCTTCGGCTTTTTTGAGAACCTGACGGCGAGCTGCCCAAAGTGGCGCGCGACCGCTGGACCGGCCGTGGTTCTCGGCGCGGGTGGTGGCGCGCGCGCGGTGGCCGCGGCCTTGCTCGACGCCGGCGCCCCCGAAATCCGCCTTATCAATCGCGACCAGGCCCGCGCCGAGCGCATCGCCGCCGCCTGGACGCTCAGCAGGATCACGATCCACACCGACCGCACGGCCGCGCTCGCGAGCGCGAACCTGCTGGTCAATACCACCAGCCTCGGTATGAGCGGGCATCCGCCGCTTGACATCGATCTCACCCCGCTGCCAACGCCCGCGCCGGTTTGCGACATTGTCTACATGCCGCTAACGACGCTGTTGCTGGCGCAAGCCGCCGCCCGCGGTCATCCCACGGTTGACGGTCTGGGGATGCTGCTGCATCAGGCCCGGCCTGGTTTCCGCGCTTGGTTCGGGGTCGACCCGGAGGTGACGCCTGCCCTGCGCGCGCATCTGGAACAGGCGCTGGCGGCGCGATGATCGTCCTCGGCCTGACCGGATCGATCGCCATGGGAAAATCCGTTGCCGCCGAACTGTTCCGCCGGCTGGGGGTGTGGGTCTGGGATGCCGACGCCGTCGTCCACCGCCTGCTCGGCCCCGGCGGCAAGGCCGTTGCGCCGATCGAGGCGGCCTTCCCCGGCGTGGTCCGGGGCAGCGCGGTCGCGCGCGACGCTCTGGGTGAACAGGTCTTCGCCGACAACGAGGCGTTGCTGCGGCTGGAGGCGATCGTCCATCCGCTGGTCTACGCCGATCGCAACCGCTTCCTCGCGCGCGCGCGCCGGGCGCGGCGGCCGCTGGTGGTGCTCGATGTGCCGCTATTGTTCGAGACCGGCGGGGCCGAGGTCTGCGACGCCATCGCCGTCGTCTCGGCGCCGCGCTTTCTCCAGCGCCAGCGGTTGCTCCGCCGCCCCGGCATAAGCGTCGAGCGGATGGAGGCGATTGTCTCGCGACAGATGCCCGATAGCGAAAAGCGCCGCCGCGCCGACTACGTGATCGCGAGCGGTCTCGGCCGCGCCTGGGCGATGCGGGCCATAGCCGCTATTGTCGCCCGGGCGAGGAAACTAACGCCAACAGGTCGAGCATCCTGCTCGCGCTCAACGGCGCGTGAGATGCTCTTGGGGAGAAAGGCCGGCCATGACCGTGCGCGAGGTGGTGCTCGATACCGAAACGACCGGAATCGAGCCGCAAAGCGGCCACCGGATCGTCGAGATCGGCTGTGTCGAGCTGATCAATCATGTTGCGAGCGGAGAGGTCTTCCACGTTTACGTCAACCCCGAGCGGCCGATGCCGAGCGAGGCGTTCATTGTCCACGGCCTGTCCGCTGAATTCCTCGCCGACAAGCCGGTGTTCGCCGATGTCGCCGAGGCGTTCCTCGCCTTCGTCGGCGACGCGCCGCTGATCATCCACAACGCCACCTTCGATATGGCCTTCATCAACGCCGAGCTAACGCGGATCGGCCGCGCGCCCATCGCCTTCGAACGGGCCATCGATACGCTGGCGAAGGCGAGACGGATATTTCCCGGCTCGCCTGCCAGTCTCGATGCGCTGTGCCGGCGCTACGAGGTCGACCTAAGTGACCGCGCCTTCCACGGTGCGCTGAAGGACTCCCAGCTTCTCGCGGTGGTTTACCTGGAGTTGATCGGGGGCCGCCAGCCCGACCTCGGCCTGGTCGCGGCGAGGCGGACCACCGCCGCCAACGCCGCCGCCATCGCCCGTGCGCCCATCCTGATCCAGCCCACCCCCTCCGAAGCCGCCGCCCACGCGGCGTTTCTTTCCCGCCTGACTCAGCCTTTGTGGACGCAGCTCCGGGGGTAGGATGCGAAGGCACCGCTTCTGAGGCGAGGCGCGGATGGCCGGGGCGGCGCCCGGCCATGACGGTGTGGCTTGGTCGCGGTTAAGCCGACGGGGGGGTCGGGGTGGCGGCCGGGGCGACCTGGGCCTCTTCCATCTGCCGCTGATAGAGGGCGACGAAGTCGATCGGGCCGAGCATCAGCGGCAGGAAGCCGCCGCTGACGGTGGCGTTCGAGACGATCTGGCGGGCAAATGGGAACAGCAGGCGCGGGCACTCGATCAGGAGCACCGGATGGACGTTCTCTTGCGGCACGTTGAGGGTGAACACCCCGCCGTAGGACAGCTCGACGAGAAAGGCCTGGGTGTCGGCGGCCTTGCAATCGGCGCGGACGTTAAGCACGACCTCATAGATCGGCGCTTCCAGGGCGCGGGCCTGGACGTCGACATTGACGGTGATGTCCGGCTGACCCTGCTGCATCTGGGTGAACACGTTCGGCGTGTTCGGCGCTTCGAACGACAGATCCTTGATATACTGGGCGTTGACGATCAGCGGCGGCTGGGGCGCGGTCCCGCCGTTGCCCTTGGCCGTGCCTTCGGCGGTCGCGTTGATTTCGTCGCTCATGGTCATCCCCTTATTGCTGAATGTTCGTGGCTAACTGACATGGAAAACGGACGCAAGGCCGCGCCCTCTGAAGTTTCGGGCAGGTAACAAACCAACCGGTAGGGAGCGGAGCCTCTCTTCGTCGGCTTCAGGGGCGATCATCGGTCTGCGTGCCACGCCGATCGTGTGCCTCTTTTGACATATCGTTGCCGTCAGGGGACACGTGGTCATCGAGATCGCGCCATTCGCCATCGATCACCACGCCCGCGCCGACGCCTGCGGCACCAGAGTTTGCGCGCGGAGCTGCGCCCGGCCACCCCGGCCCGCCGTGAGGATGTCCGTGGGAATGCACCGATTCGCCGGCGAACCCGCCCCCTTCGAAATCGCCTCGCGGATCGGCCGTGCGTAACACGTGGGTTCCGCCACGCCGCGTCACCCGCCCGACGACGGCTTGCGCCATCGCGCGCCGCAGCGTCGGCACCAGCAGCAGAAAGCCGAGGGTATCGGTGACAAAACCGGGGGTGACAAGCAGCGCGCCGGCGATCAGCAACGCTAAGCCTTCGAGCACCTCGCCGACCGGGACCTCACCGGCAGCCAAGTTCCGCCTGGCGCTGGCGACGATGCCGACGCCCTGATGGCGAATGATCGCGCTGCCAATCAGCGCGGTCAGCGCGATGCCGATCAGCGTCGGCCAAAGACCGATGCTCTTGCCGACGACGATGAAGACCGCGATCTCCATGATCGGCAGCACCATCATTATCCCGAATAGAATGAGGCCCATCGTTGTTTCACGCTTCGTTGAGGTCCATCTCTTTAAGGAGAAAAGAGCTACATTTGGAAAAGCAATCCCCGGGTGGACGGATGAACCACAAACGGCTATTGTTGATTTACCATCCGGCTGCGGCACTGGGCCAGTAACACACTGTTTTGCATCAGGAAACGATATGAGCGGAGGCTTTCAATTTATCGACATCGTTTTGTTCGCGCTGGTCGCGGCGTTTCTGATCTTCCGCCTGCGCAGTGTGCTCGGTCGCCGCGACGGCCATCAGGGACCGACGCAGGATCCGTTTCGGCCGCGGCCCGGTAAAGAAAACAGCGACAAGGATGTGATTTGCCTGCCCGAGCGCGGTGAACCCGCCGCGGCCCCAGCCGCGGGACCCGCCATGTCCGACCCGCCGCCCTCGTCGCTCCAGGCTGGGCTGACCCAGATCAAGATCGCCGATCCGCGCTTCGACGAGCAGGAATTCGTCGCCGGAGCCAGCGTCGCCTTCGAGATGATCCTGACGGCGTATGTCGCCGGTGACGCGCCCGCGCTCAAGCCGCTGCTCAGTCCCGAGGTATTCGGCAATTTCGCGAAGTCCATCGACGACCGCAAAGCCGCCGGCGAGGTCCTGGAAACGACGCTGGTCAGCATCCAGAAGACCGAGATCGAGGAAGCCTACATGGCCGGGCGGACCGCGCATATCACCTTGCGCTTCGTCAGCGAGCAGGTCACGGTGACCCGCAACGCCGCGGGCGAAGCCATCGAGGGCGACCCCGACAAGGTCATTTCGGTTACCGATCTGTGGACCTTCGCACGCGACACGGGCAGCCGCGACCCCAACTGGGCGCTCGTCGCCACCGGCGCCACAGACTAGGTGCGCGGCTGCTATTCGCTCCGAGCATGGCCTGAATATGATGCGAGCACGGTCGATGCGGACGCGTATCATGCTCGCCTCGCTGACGGGGCTGCTGCTCGTCGCCGGCTGCGCGCGTGAGCCCGCGCCGCCGGCGCTGGTGCTTGAGCCGGCTTCCTTCGCTACGCTCGATGGCTGGGCCGGCGACGGTCACGCCGAGGCGCTGGCGGCATTCCGCCGCTCGTGCCCGCGACTGTCCTCCGATCGCGCCGCTGAAGCCTGGGCGAGACTCGGCGTTGGTCGGGCCGCGCTCGCAACGGCCTGCGCGGCTGCCGCGTCCGTCCCGCCCGGCGACGCACCCGCCGCCCGCGCCTTCTTCGAGACCCATTTCGCTCCGGTGCTCGCGACCAACAACGGCGAGGCGCAAGGCCTGTTCACCGGCTACTACGAACCGGAAGTGCATGGCGCAGCCCGGCGCGGTGGGCGCTATCAGGTGCCGCTCTATCGTCCGCCGGAAAACCTGGTGAATATCGACCTTGGCGCCTTTCGAGCCGAGTGGAAAGGCGAGCAGATCGTGGGCCAGGTCACCGGCGACAAGGTGGTTCCCGTCCCGGCGCGCGCCGAGGTCGACCGCGGTGCTTTTGCCGGCAAGGGACTCGAATTGCTGTGGGTCGACAGCGCGGTTGATGCGTTCTTCCTTCACGTTCAGGGCTCCGGCCGGGTGGTCATGGACGATGGCCGGACGGTGCGCGTCGGCTACGCCGCCAAGAACGGACGGCCCTATTACGCGATCGGCCGCGAACTGATCCGTCGCGGCGCCCTGCCTCCGGATCAGGTGTCGATGCGGTCCATTCGCGCGTGGCTTGCCGCCCATCCGGGCGAGGCGGCGGGCGTCATGGCGCTCAACCCGAGTTACGTGTTCTTCCGCGAGATCGACGGCGACGGCCCGGTCGGCGCGCAGAATGTCGTCCTCAGCGCGGAACGCAGCGTCGCCGTCGATCCCGCCTTCATCGCGCTCGGCGCACCATTGTGGCTCGAGACCACCGATCCGGCCGGTGCGACCTTTCGCCGCCTGGTCATAGCCCAGGACACCGGCGGCGCCGTCAAGGGCCCCGTTCGCGGCGATATCTATTTCGGCTCGGGCGCCGCGGCCGGCGCGCGGGCCGGGAGCATGCGCGCGCCGGGTCGCTACTACCTGCTGCTGCCGAAACCGCCGCTCGCGACGCAAGCGGCGTCATAGCCCGGTCGTCACGGATCAGCGCTGCTTCACCCGCCATCATTTTACGTTGTTTTTTGGCGGAACGCGTCCCATTCTCAAGCGATGCGCGCACAAAATCAGAAGGTTGCACTCTTCGTCACCTGCTTGGTGGACCTCATGCGACCGGCGGTCGGGTTCGCCACCGTCAAGCTGCTTGAAGACGCAGGCTGCGAGGTGGTTGTTCCCGAGGCACAAACCTGCTGCGGCCAACCTGCGTTCAACGCCGGCGACGTTGAGGATGCGAAGGCCATTGCGCGCAATGTGATCGAGGTCTTCGCCGGGTTTGACTATGTCGTGCTGCCCTCGGGCTCGTGCGGCGGGACAATCCGGGTCCACTACCGCGAGATGTTCGAAGACGACCCGCAGTGGCTCGCCAAGGCCGAGGATCTTGCCCGACGAACGTACGAGTTGACGACATTCCTTAACGATGTGCTGAAGACCGGGCCGATCGCCAGCACATTTCCAGCCGCGACCGCCTATCACGATTTGTGTTCGGGCCTGCGCGAGCTCAAGATCTTCGCGCAACCGCGCGCGCTGCTCGCGGGCGTGGATGGGCTGGAGCTGCGCGAGATGGCCGATGCCGAGGCCTGTTGCGGTTTCGGCGGACTGTTCTGCGTCAAGTATCCCGAGATTTCCGAAAAGATGGTCGACGCGAAGGTCGACGCCGTTCTTGCCACCGGCGCGGACACGCTGCTCGGCGGCGACATGGGCTGTTTGATGAACATCGCCGGCCGACTGCAGCGCCGTGGCGCGAGCGTGAAGGTCCGCCACGTCGCCGAGGTTTTGGCCGGGACAACCGACGAGACGCCGCCGATCGGCGAGCCGCGATAACGGCACGCCGACGGTCGCGGCCGCCCGCAAGGCGCTTCATGCGGGCGACGAACAAGATCCGGCGCTAGCCGGACACCCACCTTACAGGGAGGGAACACGTGGACTCGACCGCCAGCAGTTTTGTCGCCAACGCTCACAGGGCCATTCACGACCCCAAGCTCCAGCAATCGCTCAGTCGGTTCAAGGAGGGTTTTCCGGTCAAACGGCGCAATGCGATCGAGCGGATGCCTGAATTCGACGATCTGCGCGAGGACGCCAAGGCGATCAAGGATCATTCCCTCGCCCATCTCGATCTCTATCTTGAGCGGTTCGCCGACAAGGTCAGCGAGAACGGCGGCCAGGTTCACTGGTGCGCCGACGCCGAAGGCGCCCGCCGGAAAATCCTCGAGATCTGCCGCGATGCCGGCGCTCAGACCGTCGCCAAGGGCAAGTCGATGATCGGCGAGGAAATCGGGATCAACGAGTTCCTCGAAAAGGAAGGTATTCGCCCAATCGAGACGGACCTCGGCGAGTACATCATCCAGCTGCGCCACGAACCGCCGAGTCACATCATCGCTCCGGCGGTTCACCTGTCGAAGGAGCAGGTCGCCGACGCGTTCCGCGAACACCATCGCAACTACCCGCAAACGCGCTCGCTCGAAGAGCCCGAGGTCATGCTCGCCGAGGCCCGCGCGGTTCTCCGCCAGGAGTTTCTCGCCGCCGATCTCGGCATCACCGGGGCCAACATGCTGGTCGCCGAGACCGGCTCGATCGTCCTCGTCACCAACGAAGGCAACGGTGATCTGACACAGACCCTGCCACGGGTCCAGATCGTCATCGCCAGCATCGAGAAAATCGTTCCCACCTTGGAGGACGCGACGACCATCCTTAGGGTTCTCGCCCGCTCGGCCACCGGCCAGGACATGTCGGTCTACACCACATTCACCACCGGTCCGCGACGGCCCGCCGATCTTGACGGGCCGAGCGAGTACCACGTGCTGCTGCTCGACAATGGCCGCACCGAGATGCTCGGCAACGAGTTCCGCGAGATGCTCCGCTGCATCCGCTGCGGCGCCTGTATCAACCATTGCCCAATCTACGCCGCGGTCGGCGGTCATGCCTACGGCTGGGTCTATTCCGGGCCCATGGGCGCGGTGCTGATCCCGAACCTCATCGGCATGGAGGAGGCCGGCAACCTGCCAAACGCCTCGACCCTATGCGGACGCTGCGAGGAGGTTTGCCCGATGGGCATCCCGCTGCCGCGGATGCTGCGCCAATTGCGCGCGCGACAACATCGCGCCGGCGGCTCGCCGGCGGCGATGCGCTACGGCCTCAAGGGTTGGGCCTTCCTCGCCCGGCGTCCGGTTTTATACAAACTCGTCATGCGCCTCGGCGTCGGCTCGATGGGCGCTCTCGGTCGGGCCAAGGGACGCTTCGCCAAGTTGCCGCTGGCTGGCGGCTGGACCAGCGTGCGCGATCTGCCGGCGCCGGCGGGCCAGACCTTCCAGCAGTTGTGGTCGGCGCGCGGAGGCCGGCGGCCATGAGCGACGACCGCGCGGCCATTCTCGGCTCCGTCCGCAAGGCACTCAATCGCACCGACCCGGCCGCCGTCGCCGCCGCCGCGGTCGCCGCTCGGCTCTCCAACCCCAAGGCCAATGTCATCCCGGCGCGCGGCCGCGATAGCGGCGCCGCCGCCGTCGAGCGGTTCGTATTCGAGGCCGAACGGGTGAATGCGACGACCAAGCGGGTCGCCTCCTGGGGCGAGATCCCGGCGCGGATCAGCGCCTACCTGCAAGCGGCCAACCTCGTGGCCGGGGTCAAGGTCGCGCCGGACCCCGATCTCGCGGCGATCGCGTGGGAGACCGAGCCGCTGCTCGAGGTCACCGCCGGCAAGGCCGGCGAGCACGACCCCGTTTCCGTCACGGCGGCCTTTTGCGGTATCGCCGAGACCGGCACGCTGATGCTGCTGTCCGGTCCCGCCAGCCCGACGACGCTCAACTTCCTGCCCGACATCCACATCGCGGTCTTGCCGAGAGCACGTATTGTCGGCAGCTACGAGGACGCATGGACGCGCTTTCGCGAGAAATATGGCGCCGGGGTGATGCCGCGCGTCGTCAACTGGATCACCGGTCCGTCGCGCACGGCGGACATCGAGCAGACCCTGCTGCTCGGCGCCCACGGTCCGCGCAAGCTTCACATTATTCTGGTCGACGAGCAGGCCGACGCATGATCCGACCCGCCGGCGCCAATGCCGGAAAAAGATAAAGACGCCGGCCCGCCCGATGGCGAGTTGTGGCGTCGCGTCACCGAAAGCGTCAAACCGCTCAAGCGCCGCGCCCCGCCGACCCACCAACCGCCCCCGAGCCAGGCGGAAACGCGCGCGCAAGCGGGCCGCATTGGTGACGCCGAAGCCCCTGTGCGGTCCGCGCCACCGCAAGAGTTTCCGCGAGCCCGGACGCCAGCACCAGTATCGCTGACCCTGGCGCCGCCGCCGGAGCTAATGCCCGGCACCGCCGCCGGTATCGACAAGCGCACGCTCGCCCGCCTGCGCCGCGGCCTGATCGCACCCGAACGGCGTATCGACCTGCACAATATGTCCCAGGCCGAGGCCCACGCCGCGCTGAACGGCTTTCTCGCCGGCGCCCAGGCGGCGGGCAAGCGCTGCGTTCTCGTCATCACCGGCAAGGGCTACCGCTCCGAGTCCGCCATCGGCGTGCTTAAATCGAACGTCCCGCATTGGCTCAACGACCCCGCCAACCGCGCGAGGATCCTCGCCTTCACCCACGCCACCCTGGCCGACGGCGGCGACGGCGCGCTTTACGTGCTCTTGCGAAGAGTGCGAAGGTAAGAGCACAAGGTGCCTACCGCTTCGAACGCTGCCCCGATCCTCTGCAACACCTTCGGAAAGGTGCGGAGAAGCCGAGCGCGGTTTTGAGCACGTCCCTGGATTCCAGCCATTTTCGGCACGTGAAGCTTGACCTCATGGCCACGACCGCCCATGCTATAGTTAGTGATTGGTAACTAACTATGAGGCGGAAATGCGCGTCCGCAAGTCCGCGGAAGCCCGCAAGGCCGAAATTATCGACGCGACTCTGCGTCTCGCCGACACGCTCGGTCCAGAGCGGCTGACGACCGAGGCGGTTGCCGACGCCGTGGGCCTGAGCCAGCCGGGGATATTCCGGCACTTCCCCAAAAAACAGGACCTATGGGAGGCGGTCGCGGCGCGTGTCGGAGCAATGATGGAGGCGGGCTGGACGAAGGCGCAGAACCCCGACACCGCACCCATCGATCAGATCCGCGCTCTGGTTAGCGCGCAACTGCGGCTGATCCAGTCAATACCGGCAATCCCGGCAATCCTGTTCTCGCGCGAGCTGCACACCAAGAACAAGGGGCTGCGGGAAGCCTTCTTTCAGCTTCTGAGCCGTTTCCATCGGGTCATCGCCGATCTGGCGGCGCGTTCGAAAGACGCAGGCCAGCTGCGCCGCGATATCGATCCGGACGATATGGCTTTTCTTGTTATCGGCCTAGTCCAGGGCCTTGCCGTGAGATGGTCGATCAGCGGACGCGGCTTCGATCTGGCCCGGGAAGGCGGCCGTCTTCTGGAAACGCAGTTAAGCGGGTTCGTCCGTGGAGATCCGGCGGCGCGCCGGGAGGCGCGGTCATGAGAAAGCGGATCGTCCGGTATCTTCTGGCGCTCCTGGGGCTGGGCGTGGCCGGGCTAGCCGTTTTTGCGTTCATCTTCATGCGGCCATTGCCGGTCGAGGTCGCGCGGCCTGACGAGAACGTGGCGGTGAAGGTCTTCGGCCTCGGCACCGTGGAGGCGCGTATTCTTTCGAAAATCGGCTTCGAGGTCGGAGCGGCCCTCGTCGAGCTCAACGCCGATCATGGCGACCGCGTGAAGGAAGGCGAGATTCTAGCGCGGCTGGACGGCGCTGATCAGGAGGCTCGTGTCGCTAAGGCGAGGGCCGGGGTCGCGAACGCCGAGGCGGCGGTGCGGATGGCGGAGGCCGCCGTGGACAAGGCCCGCGCGGTCCTCGCTCAGAAGAGACAGACGAATAAGCGCAAACAAGCGCTCCTCGCCCGGGAGGCGGTCTCGATCGAGGCGGCGGAGGAAGCGCGGATGGAAGAAGATGTGGCTGCGGCCGAGCTGGCCGTATCGATCAGCGATGTCGAGGTCGCCAAGGCGGCGCGCGGAGATGCCCGCGCCCAGTACGAATATGAGAAGGTTCTTCTCGACCAGCACGTCCTGAAAGCGCCCTATGACGCGATTGTTGTGGAGCGTCACAAGGAGCTTGGCTCCGTCCTGAGTTCCGGCGAGCCGCTGTTCACGCTGGTGGCCCCGGAGACCGTCTGGACGCTGGCCTATGTCGATGAAACGCGCGCTGGCGGCCTGCGCGTGGGTCAGCCGGCCGAAGTTCGCCTGCGCTCCCTGCCCCGGCGGATGTTCCAGGGCCACGTGACCCGCATCGCCATCGAAAGCGACCGAGTGACCGAGGAACGCCGGGTCTATATCGCCTGTGACCAATGCCCGGAAAGCTTCCACCTTGGCGAGCAAGCCGAGGTCTTCATCACGACAACCCTTCTGGACACGGCGCTGCTAGTGCCCGAAACGGCGGTTGAAAGCTTCGATGGAACCCGTGGGTTGGTCTGGACGCTCGAGGATCGCGAGTTGCACCGTCGTAAGGTCGTGTTCGGGCACAGGACGCTCAATTCCCGGCTTGAAATCACCGGCGGTTTGCCGGATGGCGCGCGCGTCCTCAGCGCGCTGCGGCCGGGGCTGCGGGAAGGCCGCGCCGCCATGGTTGCCGGGGAAGCCGCGCCATGAACCTTGCTTATCGTGATATCCGGCACAGTTTCGGGCGCTTTCTGCTCACCTGCTTAGGCCTTAGCCTGCTGCTGGGCGTGGTCCTCTCGATGATCGGTATCTACCGGGGGCTGGTCGAAGACGCCCTGACCTTGCTTCGCACCCCCGCCATCGATGTCTGGGTGGTGGAAACGGACACGCGTGGGCCGTTCGCCGAGTCCTCGCGGATTCCGGGCGACACGCGCGAGGCGATTGCCCGGCTTCAGGGCGTGAGCGAGGCCGGCGGCGTCACCTATCAATCCGTCGAATCGCGCCGCGGCGGAGAGAAGCTGCGGCTCTATGTTGTGGGTTATGAGCCGGGCCGTCCGGGCGGTCCGGACCGGATCGTATCCGGTCGGACGATTGGCCGGAGTCACTACGAGCTGGTGGCGGACCGGCGGACCGGCTTGTCGCTTGGGGAGCGGGTCGAACTGGGCCGCGAAACCTTCACGGTCGTCGGCCTGACCGACGGACAGGTATCCTCCGGCGGCGATCCGGTCGTTTACATCACGTTGAAGGATTCCCAGAAACTCCAGTTCGAGCTGGCTCCGCCAGCGGAGCGGCGGGCGATCGCCCGCGGCGCCGGCCCCGGCGACACCGATACGATCAATGCCGTCGTCGCCCGCGTCTCGCCGAACAGTTCGCCCGAACGCGTGGCGGACGCGGCGCGCCGCTGGAAGCATCTTGCCGCCATGAGCGAGGCCGAGCAGGAATCCATACTCATTCAATCCGTGGTCGAGCGGGCACGCAAGCAGATTGGCCTGTTCACGGCCATTCTCCTGGTGGTCTCCGCCGTGATTATCGCGCTGATCCTTTACACGATGACCATGGACAAGGTTCGCGAGATCGCCACCCTCAAGCTCATTGGCGCGCCGGATCGCACGATCATCGGCCTGATCCTGCAACAAGCCCTGGCCATGGGTCTGATCGGCTTCGGCTTCGGCGCCTTGCTGATTATCGCGATCAAGGACTATTTCCCGCGCCGCGTAGTGCTCGTGCCGGAAGACGGGCTATTGCTCGCGACGGCGGTCATCTTTGTATGCATCCTTGCAAGCGGATTGGGCGTGCGGCTCGCCCTCAAAGTCGATCCCGCAACGGCGCTCGGCGGTTGAAAATGAGCGAACCGGCCCAGGAAAAGCCGCTCGTCCATGTCCGGAATGTCTCGAAGCATTTCGGCGAAGGCGACACCCGCGTCGATGCGCTGCGTGACGTAACCCTGGAAGTCTATCCGGGCCAGGTCGTCGCCCTGCTCGGCCCGAGCGGATCGGGCAAGACCACGCTCCTGAACGTCATCGGCTGCATTCTTGAACCAAGCAGCGGCTGGGTCAATCTGGACAACGAAGTTGTTTATGACAAACGTTGGCTGCGCTCCGATCTGCGCAGGCTGCGGCTTGAGAAGATCGGCTTCATTTTTCAGTTCCACAACCTTCTCCCCTTTCTCAACAGCACCGACAACGTGGCCCTGGTGCTTAATCTGGCGGGATACGAGGCGGCGGAAGCCAAGAAGCGCGCGGTCGAGCTGCTGGACTATCTGGAGGTCGGCCACCGTAAGGACGCGATGCCCGCCAAACTGTCGGGTGGCGAGGCCCAGCGGGTGGCCATCGCTCGCGCGCTCGCCAACCGGCCTCGGATCATTCTCGCCGACGAGCCCACGGCGGCGCTCGATTCACAACGGGCGAGAATCGTCATGGATCTTTTGCGCAAGGTGGCGGCCGAGCAGCGGGCAACGATTCTCGCCGTTACCCATGATGAAAAAATCTTCGATCGCTTCGATCACATCTTCTACCTTAGAGACGGCCGTCTCGACACCGAGACCGTGACTGCGGATGGCGCGTAATGATGCGCGATCCGACGCGAGATAAAGGCCGTGGCGAAACAGCCATTACACAGAAATCCAGAAATCCTGACAGTCTCGTGCTGATCCTGTCGGATCGCTGACGGTACGCATCAGCCACCGGTCAGCGTTGCTGTGCGACTCTCCCGTGTATTCGCCTGCATCCCGCAGCGCGAACACGCAAAGGAGAGATAGGTTATGCGCAAGATCACTGTCATCGCTGCGGCCGCCCTTGTTTCAATCACCGGTGTCTCTATCGCACAAGCCGGGAGCCTTGGCCGGCCCTGCACATCCGCGCCAGAGTCGCAGTGGCTCCCGCTCGAGGTGCTGATGGCCAAAGTGGAAGCCCAGGGCTACACGGTCCAGAAGGGGAAGATCAAGGCGGCCTGCGGCGAGATCTATGCCCTCGACAAGAACGGCGCCCGCACCGAGCTGTTTGTTGATCCGAGCTCCGGTCAGATCGTCGCTGTTCAGTGATGGTGACATCGGATGACCATTGATAACGAAGTGCTCGAAATCGACGGCGCAATGCCGCCGGCTGCAACTGTGAAAACTCGTAACATAACCGCGCCCCTGGTTCGGGTGTGGGACCCGTTCATCCGGGTCTTCCATTGGAGCCTCGTCGGGCTGTTCATCCTTGCCTTCGTGACCGGAGACGAGACCGAGTGGCTGCACCTGACCGCCGGCTACGCCATCGCGGGCCTTATCCTCCTCCGGATTATCTGGGGCTTCGTTGGTCCCCGGCACGCCCGCTTCAGCGATTTCGTGCGAACGCCGCGCGAAACGACTGAATATGTCCGCAGTGCGATCAGATTGCGGGCACCGCGCTACCTTGGGCACAACCCTGCTGGCGGCGCGATGATCATCGCTCTTCTGGTTATGATCATCGGCATCTCCGCAACCGGCTTCATGATGACTACGGACGCGTTCTGGGGGGCGCAATGGGTCGAAGATCTGCATGAGTGGCTCGTCTATGCGACCCTTGGCCTGATCGCCCTGCACGTGGCCGGTGTCGTCTCCGCCAGTATCGAGCATGGCGAAAATCTCGTGAAGGCGATGTTTACCGGTCGGAAGCGAGCCGAATAGGACCTTATGTTACGGTTTGAATGCCCGTGCCGGCGTTCCCGGGCCGACCTTGTCTCGGCGGCCTGGGAGCCGGAGCTCGGCCCTCAGGCCGCCGAGCGGCGATCGGCTCAAGACCAGCGACCCTCCGTAGGTCTCGACGAGGTCGCCAACGATGGCGAGACCCAAACCGGTGCCCGGCTTCGTTGCGTCAAGCCGGCCTCCTCGGGCCAGCACGGTCTCGATCTCGTGATCGGAGACGCCCGGCCCATCGTCCTCGACGAGAAGGCCAGTCGCATCGCTTCCTTGCCAGCCGCACAGACGCACGCTCGACCTGGCCCATTGAGCGGCGTTCTCGACCAGATTGCCGAGCACTTCGGCCAGGTCCTGTGCGTCGATCCCGACGGCAAGATCGGTGGGGATGTCGATGAGCCAACCGAGCTCCTTGCCTCTCGGCGTGCGCCGCATAACCTCGACCACCCGTTCGGCGATGGGAAATACAGGCTGGCTGGCTCCGCCGCGGGCGCGAACGCCGGCACGAGCGCGGGCGAGTTCGCGTTCGACATGGCGCCGCATGCCCTCCACAAGGGCGGCGATCTCATCAGCGAGTTCGCCCTCGCCGCGCCTCCGGAGCTGTTGTGCATCGTCGGCCAGGACGGTCAGCGGCGTCTTGAGCCCGTGGGCCAGATCCGCGGCGTGCGCCCTGGCCCGTTCGATCGTCGCATCCTGAGTGTCCAGCAGGCTGTCGACCTCGGCGGCGAGCGGTTGAACTTCGTCGGGAAAGTCTGTCTCAAGCCGCGCCGCGGCGCCGGTGCGGATCGCGGCGAGCCTGCGACGGATGGCATCGAGTGGCCTCAAACCGATCCTCACCTGCACCCAGGCGGCGGCG
This sequence comes from uncultured Alphaproteobacteria bacterium, assembly GCA_963805915.1. Taxonomy (GTDB): domain Bacteria; phylum Pseudomonadota; class Alphaproteobacteria; order Rhodospirillales; family Defluviicoccaceae; genus JAEULH01. Next base: position 174,842 of record CAWDWD010000018.1, on the reverse strand, counting down.
ATGAGAACGGCGGCGAGAACGGCGAGCGAGGGCACCAGTTCGCTGGCGAAGGCGCGACCCGCAACATGGATCTCGCCGCGGTCGATGGCGACCGCAGCCCGAACCGAGCCGCCGCCGAGACTCTGTGGCAGGGCGATGTGCCGCTCCAAAATAAGAAGCGTAGCGCCGCCGGGACCGGCAATTGTGTGACGATGAACCTCGTCGGTTCGCAAACGATCGGGCGGCAGGTCGAGCGTCCCGTCCCAGAGTGAGCGCGAACGCAGCACGGGCCCGCCGGGCTCTTCCGTAATCTGCCAGTAGAGACCGCTGAGCGGCTCCTCGAAGCGAGGATCGGCGAGCGGCTGTTCCAGAAGCAGGGTGCCACCCTCCCCGCGTCCGAGATGGTCGATGAGCTGACGCAGGTCCATCTCCAGCTCGACCACGACACGCCGCTCGACGTGGCGCTCGAAAAGCAGCGTCAGACCCAGCCCCGCCAGCGCCAACGCAATCAGAATGGACGCGGCGCCGGCTGCCAGCAGCCGCAGCCGGAGCGAGCCGCGCCTCACGGCAAGTCTGGGTTGACAATGACGTAGCCGAAGCCGCGCCGCGTCTCGATCAGATTGACGCCCAGTTTCCTGCGCAAACGACCCATCAGAACCTCGACGGCGTTCGACTCGCGGTCGTGGTCGTGAGCGTACAGATGCTCCATCAGTTCGGTGAGCGGAACCACGCGGCCGGCGTGGTGCATCAGATAGCTCAGACAGCGATATTCGAGGGGCGATAGCGCGATCGGATCGCCGTCAACGGTAATTCGCATCTGACGCGTGTCGAGAACGACGCGGCCGATCGCGAGCAACGGAGAGGCGCGTCCCGCTGCGCGGCGCAGGAGCGCCCGCAAGCGGGCAAGCAGCTCTTCCATGACAAAGGGCTTGGCAAGATAGTCGTCAGCGCCGGCGTCGATGCCGGCGACGCGTTCGGCCCAAGCGCCGCGGGCGGTAAGGATCAGCACCGGGACATCGCGGCCGGCCTCCCGCCATTTCTTCAGCACCGTCAGTCCGTCCATCCGCGGTAATCCGAGATCGAGGATCACCGCGTCATAGTCCTCCGTGTCACCACGAAACCAGGCTTCCTCGCCATTGTCGACGCAATCGACGACGTAACCCGCCTCCTGCACAACGGATGTCAGGCGGCGCGCGATGCGCGGGTCGTCCTCGACCACGAGAACGCGCATCAGTCCACCTCCCGCTTGACCACACGGCCGCTGGCCGCATCCACGTAGACCTCGACCAGGCGGCCGCTGGGCTCGATCACCTTGAACTCATAGAGCCATAGGTCCTTCTTGCGCTTGAACGATATGCCCACGATTTCGCCGCCGAGATCGCGCCGGACCTTCGCCAGGATGTCGACCAGAGGGAGCGCCTCGCCCAGCTCGACCGCATGCCGCGCGCTGTCGTGCTCGCCGCTCCGGTCGGCAATGGCAGGGGAGGCGGCCAAGGCCGCGGCCCCCCATGATGCAATGCGGATCAGATCTCGGCGGTTCAGGCGCGGCATGACACGCATTCTGGGGAATGGTGACTGACAAATCACTGACATCGCTAAACGGCTGGCGGTCAGCGGTTAGGCTGGTGAGCCATTAGGCCGATGAGTTTGCGAGACCGGCCGGGCAGCCTGACAGCCCGCGCCTAAAGAATGAACTTCGTCAGATCGGCGTTCTTGGCGAGTTCGCCGACGCGGACACGGACGTCCTCGGCGGTCATTTCGATGGTTTCGCCGCCGCGTTCCGAAGCGGTGAAGCTCACCTCCTCGACCAGCTTTTCCATCACGGTCTGCAGCCGGCGAGCGCCGATGTTCTCGACGCCCTGATTGATCTCGGCGGCGAGCGTGGCGATTTCTTCGATGGCGCCGTCAGAAAACTGGATGGTCACGTCCTCGGTCGCCATCAGCGCCTTGTACTGCTTTATCAAGCTTGCCTCGGGCTCGGTCAGAATGCGGACGAAATCGTCGCGGGTCAGCGCCTTGAGCTCGACGCGGATCGGCAGCCGGCCCTGGAGTTCGGGCAGCATGTCGGCGGGCTTGGTAACATGGAAGGCGCCGGACGCGATGAACAGGATGTGATCGGTGCGCACGTTGCCGCGCTTAGTCGCGACGATGGTGCCCTCGATCAGCGGCAACAAGTCGCGCTGGACGCCCTCGCGGCTGACGTCGGCGCCGCCACGCTCGGAGCGCGCGGTAATCTTGTCGATTTCGTCGAGAAAGACGATGCCGTTGTTTTCGACCGCCTCGATCGCTTCCTTGACGATCCGGTCCTCGTCGAGGAGCTTGTCGGCCTCCTGCGACAGGAGAACCTCGTAGGAATCCGCGACGTTCATTTTCTTGGTCTTGGTCGGCGGCCCGCCGAACGCCTTGCCGAGCATCTCGTTGATGTTGAGCATGCCCATCTGCGCGCCGGGCATGCCGGGAATGTCGAACGTCGGCAAGTGCGAGCCGCTGGAGTCGGTGACCTGGATCTCGATCTCGCGCTCGCCGAGTTCGCCCTTGCGCAGCATCCGGCGGAATTTGTCGCGAGTCTCGGGACTGGCGTGCTCGCCGACCAGGGCGGTCAGGACGCGCTCCTCGGCGGCCAGTTCGGCCTTCGCCGCGACCTCCTTGCGCAACCGTTCGCGCGTCATATGCAGGGCGACCTCGACCAGATCGCGGATGATCTGCTCGACGTCGCGCCCGACATAGCCGATCTCGGTAAACTTGGTCGCCTCAACCTTGAGAAACGGCGCCTGCGCCAGGTTGGCGAGCCGGCGCGCGATCTCCGTCTTGCCGACGCCGGTCGGTCCGATCATCAGGATGTTCTTGGGCAGGACCTCCTGACGCATCGTGCCGTCGAGCTGCTGGCGGCGCCAGCGGTTGCGCAGCGCGATTGCGACCGCGCGCTTGGCGTCGTTCTGGCCGATGATGTAGCGGTCGAGTTCGGAGACAATCTCGCGGGGGGTAAAGCTCGTCATAGGCCTTCGATGATGATGTTGCGGTTGGTGAAAACGCAGATGTCGGCGGCGATTTCCAGCGCCCTGCGGGCGATCGCGGTGGCGTCCATGTCGTCGCGGTCGATCATCGCCCGGGCCGCGGCTAAAGCGTAGTTGCCGCCCGAGCCGATGCCGATCAGCCCGTCCTCGGGTTCGAGCACGTCGCCGGTGCCGGTCAGGACTAGCGATACGTTGGCGTCGGCGACCGCCATCATCGCCTCGAGCCGGCGAAGGTAGCGGTCGGTCCGCCAGTCCTTGGCGAGCTCGACGCAGGCGCGGGTGAGTTGGCCGGGATACTGTTCGAGCTTGCCCTCGAGGCGCTCGAACAGAGTGAAGGCGTCCGCGGTCGCCCCCGCGAACCCGGCGACGACCGAGCCGTCGCCAATCCGGCGAACCTTGCGGGCATTGGACTTGATGATGGTGTTGCCGAGGCTGACCTGTCCGTCGCCGGCGATGACGATCTTGCCGGCCTTGCGGATGGCGAGAATGGTTGTGCCGTGCCACAAAGGGTCGCGATCCGCGCTGATGGGCATGAATATCCGAACTGTCTGGACAGGGATCGACGCGTCCCGCGTCTCATCGTTTCGACCATGTAGGTCGGTTGCCGGGGTCGGTCAAGCTGACCACACGTTGGCCACTATGACGCCGCGCGCGAGCCTGCCGCACGCGGCGGTGACGAACGCCGCGGAATGTTGCTACAACACTGCCGACCCGATGAGGCGGAGAGAGAGACAGTCCATGCGCACGGCGACAGTGGAACGCGCGACCAGCGAAACCAAGGTGGCGGTGAGCGTCGATCTCGACGGCGCCGGCAGTTACGACATCGCCACCGGGATCGGCTTTCTCGATCACATGCTGGCGCAACTGGCCCGCCACGGCCTGCTCGATCTTAAGGTCAAGGCGGACGGCGATCTGCACATCGACAGCCACCACACCACCGAGGATACCGGGATCGTTATCGGCCAGGCGGTGGCCCAGGCCTTGGGCGAGCGCCGTGGCATCCGCCGCTTCGGTTCGGCGCTCTCGGCCATGGACGAGACGTTGACCCGCGTCGTCGTCGATGCCTCGAACCGGCCATACCTGATCTGGAAGGTGAGATTCGCGCAACCCAAGTTGGGTGAGCTGGATACGGAAATGGTCAAGGAGTGGTTCCAGGCGTTCGCGCAGAACGCCGGTTTGACGCTGCACGTCGAAACGCTGTATGGCGAGAATAGCCATCATATCTGCGAGTCCTGTTTCAAGGGCTTGGCCCGGGCGTTGCGCGACGCGGTCGAGATCGACCCGCGCAAGGCCGACGCGGTGCCCTCGACGAAGGGAGTGCTCGGTGGCTCGCTGTAACCGCGTGATTCCGAGGGATGAGGATAAAGAAGAGAGGCGCGGAAAGGGAAAGATGAAAACGTTTACCGTGCATCTGCGCCGCGGCGGCCTCGATCCAAATCGCGATATCGCCGTGATCAAGGAGGGTTTTTGCTGGCCGGCGTTCGTGGTGTCGGTCGTGTGGGCGGTATGGCACCGGCTGTGGCTGGTGGCGCTCGGCTTTTTTGCGGCCGAGGTTCTGCTGAGCGCGGTACTGGCCTATCTTGGCGCCGATTGGAAGACCGAACTGGTGCTCTCCGTGGGCCTTGCCATTCTCATTGGCCTTGTCGCCAACGATCTCCGGCGCTGGACGCTCGAACGCCATGGCTTCGTCCAGAGCGATATCGTCGCTGGGATCGACGGCGACGCCGCCGTACGGCAATTCTATCACCGTCATCCTCGCCTCGCGGCGGAGCTTGCGCCTGTGTTCGCCTCCGGGGGACCGCTCTCGTGAGCGTCGCGATCATCGATTACGGCTCGGGCAATCTGCGTTCCGCCGCCAAGGCGTTCGCGCGCGCCGCGGCCGAGACGGGTCTCGGCGAGGACATCGTCGTCACCGCGAACCCGCGCGATCTCGAGCACGCCAGCCACATCGTCCTGCCCGGCGTCGGCGCGTTCGCCGATTGCCGCCGTGGCCTCGAAGCGCTGCCGGGCATGGTCGAGGCGCTCGGCCGCGCCGTTCTCGAACGACGCCGGCCGTTTCTTGGCATCTGCGTCGGCATGCAGCTCCTGGCCGACATCGGCCGCGAGCATGGCGACCATCCCGGTTTCGGCTGGATCGCGGGCGAGGTCACCGAGATCACTCCGGCCGATCCGGCGCTCAAGGTTCCGCACATGGGCTGGAACGAGCTCGTTATAGCTCGGCCGGAGCATCCGTTCCTCGCCGGCCTGGAGGCGGGCGCGCACGCCTACTTCGTTCACAGCTTCGCTTTTGTCTGCGCCGATCCGGATCATGTTCTCGCAAGCGTCGAGTACGGTGGGACGATGACCGCCGCGATTGGCCGCGACAACCTCGTCGGCACCCAGTTCCACCCGGAGAAAAGCCAGCGGGTAGGGCTGCGCCTGATCGGCAATTTCCTGAAGTGGCGGCCATGATTTTCTTTCCGGCGATCGACCTCAAGGACGGCGCGTGCGTGCGCCTGCAACGTGGTGAAATGGCGACGGCGAAGGTCTTCAACGCCGATCCCGGCGCTCAGGCGCGCGCGTTCGCCGCCGCCGGCTGCCGCTGGATCCATGTCGTTGACCTCAACGGCGCGTTCGAAGGCCGGCCGGTCAATGGGCAAGCCGTGGCCACCATCCTTGCGGCCGTCGATATCCCGGTGCAGCTCGGCGGCGGCATCCGCGACATGGCGACGCTCGCGCGCTGGCTGGACAACGGCGTCGCCCGCGTCGTCCTCGGCACCGCGGCGGTGCGCACGCCTAAGCTGGTCGGCGAGGCCTGCCGCGCCTTTCCCGGCCGGATCGCTGTCGGGATCGATGCCCGCGACGGCGAGGCCGCGATCGAGGGCTGGTCGGAGGGCAGCGGGGTTTCCGCTCTGGAGCTGGCCCGGCGGTTCGAAGGCGACGGCGTCGCCGCCATCGTCTACACCGACATCGCCCGCGACGGGGTGATGAGCGGACCGAACATCGAAGCGACCCTGGCTTTGGCGCGCGCGGTAACGCCCGCGGTGATCGCGTCCGGCGGAGTCTCGTCGATGGCCGATCTGCGCGCGCTCAAGGACGCCGCGGCGGGCGCAATCGCCGGTGTGATCAGCGGCCGGGCGATCTACGACGGGCGGATCGATCCGGTCGCGGCGCGCGCCCTGCTCGAAGAAGATGGCGATGGCGAAGTCGATGGCGAAGGCGGGATGATCAAGGCGCGCGGTCATGCTTAAGGTCAGGCTCATTCCCTGCCTCGATGTCGAGGGCGGCCGCGTCGTCAAGGGCGTACGCTTCGTCGACCTCATCGACGCCGGCGATCCGGTCGAGCAGGCGCGCGTCTACGACGCCGCCGGCGCCGACGAGCTGTGCTTTCTCGACATCACCGCCAGTCACGAAAACCGCGAGACTATCTTCGACGTGGTCCGCCGCACCGCCGAGCAGTGCTTCATGCCGCTCACGGTCGGCGGCGGCGTGCGCACGATCGACGATATCCGCAGGCTGCTGCTCGCCGGCGCCGACAAGGTCTCGATCAACACCGCGGCGGTGCACAAACCCGAGTTCGTCGCCGAGGCCGCAGAAAAGTTCGGCAGCCAATGCATCGTCGTCTCGGTCGACGCCAAGACGGTCGGCCCCGATCGGTTCGAGATCTTCACCCACGGCGGGCGCAACGCCACCGGGATCGACGCGGTCGAATGGTCGAAACGGATGGTCGGCTACGGCGCGGGCGAGCTGCTGGTGACTTCGATGGATCGCGACGGCACCAAGGTCGGCTTCGATATTCCGCTGACCCGGACGATCGCCGACGCGGTCCGCGTGCCGGTCATCGCGTCCGGAGGGGTCGGGAGCCTCGATCACCTGGTCGAGGGCGTGCGTGACGGCCATGCGTCGGCGGTGCTGGCGGCCTCGATCTTTCACTTCGGGACCTACACGTTGGCCGAGGCGAAGGCCCATCTGCGCGCCGCCGGCATTCCGGTTCGCGAGGACGCGGAGGTATCGGCCGATGTCCGCTGAGGCCGACGCGCGCGTTCTCGAACACCTGTTCACGGTCATCGCCAGCCGCCGCGGCGCCAATCCCGACACCTCCTACACCGCGCGGCTGTTCGCCGACGGCCGGGCGAAAATCGCCCGCAAGGTCGGCGAGGAGGCGGTCGAGGTGGTCGTCGCCGCGCTGACGCAGCAAGACAAGCCCGCTGCGAAAATAGCCGCCGAGAGCGCCGATCTCTTGTACCACCTGCTGGTGTTGTGGGCCGACGTCGGGCTGCGACCGGCGGACGTGTGGGCGGAACTGGCGCGGCGCGAGGGCGTTTCGGGGATCACCGAGAAGGCATCGCGATCGCCGCAGGGTCATAATAGCTAAAGAGAGGACCGAATGGCCTACGACAACGACAACATCTTTGCCAAGATTCTCCGTGGCGAGATCCCTTGCAAGAAGGTCTACGAGGACGATTTTGCGCTGGCCTTTCACGACATCGACCCTAAGGCGCCGGTCCATGTCCTGGTCATTCCCAAGGGGCCGTACGTCGCGCTCGATGACTTCACGAGCGCCGCGCCGGCCGGGACCGTGTTCGGGTTCTTCGCCGCCGTCGCCAAGACCGCGCAGGCCTTGGGCGTCGTCGACAGCGGATACCGGATCCTCGCCAACATCGGCCGCGACGCGAACCAGGAGATCGACCACTTTCACGTCCACATCTTTGCCGGCCGGCCGCTCGGGCCGATGATCAAGCCGGCAAGCTGACCGCGCCCCAGCGAATGCCCGAGCCAGCCCCTTGGATGCGCGCATGGCCGAACTAACGCGCGTGGTCCGGCCGCGGGAGTTTCTCTCATTCGTTCCCGTGATCCATGTCATCGGCTGGTTCGTGACCGCGCTCGGCATCTTGATGCTGCTGCCGGCCCTGGTCGACCGCGCCTTCGCCAACCCCGACTGGAAGGTCTTTTCGGTCTCTTCCGGGGTGACGGTTTTCGCCGGGACGGCGCTGCTGCTGACGACCCGTGGCGCGAAGTTGCAGCTCAGCATCCATCAGGGTTTCCTGCTGACGACCGGGGTATGGCTGTGCGCCGCGGTTGCCGGATCACTGCCGCTGATGTTTTCCGGCCTCGGCATGAACTTCACCGATGCTTTCTTCGAGACCATGTCCGGGCTGACGACGACCGGCTCGACCGTCCTTGTCGGCCTCGACGACGCACCGCCGGGAATTTTGCTGTGGCGCGGCCTGCTGCAATGGATCGGCGGCATCGGCTTCATCGCCGTCGGCCTCGCCATGCTGCCGTTCCTGCAGATCGGCGGGATGCAGCTGTTCCGGCTGGAGTCGTCGGAGAAATCCGACAAGGCCGTCCCACAGGCTGGCCGGTTCGCCGCCTACCTGCTACTGACCTACGTCGGGCTGACCTCTGCGTGCCTGCTCTTGCTTCTGCTGGCCGGAATGACTTGGCTGGAAGCCGCGGTCCACGCCATGACGACGCTGTCGACCGGCGGCTACTCGACTTCCGACAGTTCCGTCGGCCACTTCAACAGCCCCGTTATCGAGTGGATCATCACCGTCTTCATGCTGGCGGGCAGTCTGCCGTTTCTGTTGTACGTCCGCACCATGCAGGGGAGGGGCCGGTTTCTGGTCCGCGATCAGCAGGTGCGCAGCTATATCCGCTTTGTCGTCGGCATCACCGTCGGCTTGGCATACTGGCTGTGGCTGTTCGACGACTTTCCGATGTCTGACGCGCTCCGCTCTGCCGCGTTCAACGTCGTCTCGGTCATCACTACCACCGGGTACGCCTCAACCGATTATACGTTATGGGGCGACCTGCCCCAGGTCCTGTTTTTCCTCTTGACCTTCGTCGGCGGCTGCACCGGATCGACCGCCGGCGGGCTCAAGGCCTTCCGCTTCGACATCCTCGGCGTGGCGCTCAAGGTTTATATCCAGCGACTGATCTTCCCCCACGGCGCCTTTGCCGCGACCTACAACGGCCGAACGGTCGGCGAAGACGTTTTCGCCGGTGTGCTGCTGTTCATGGGGCTCTATTTCATCACCACCGCCGTCATCGGCATCCTGCTCGCGGTCACCGGGCTCGACTTGGTGACGAGCATCTCCGGCGCCGCGACCGCCGTTGGCAACGTCGGCCCCGGCCTCGGCCCGGTGATTGGCCCCGCCGGCAACTTCTCGTCGATCCCCGACACCGCCAAGTGGCTGCTCTCCGCCGCCATGCTCCTCGGCCGCCTCGAATTCTTCACCGTGCTCACCCTCTTCGCCCCCCGGTTTTGGAGGAACTGATGCCCAGCCATGAGACCTCGCCGTTCTGGCTTGCGGCGCCCACCCTTCGGGCCGGCTCGCGACGACGACGGGAGTTCGCAACCGCCATCATTGAGAGGCGCGGAGGCGGGTCGCGGCCGCGATGGGCCGTTCCGCGCGGCCGGGATTCCAGCTAGGCTGGCCGCCGTCATTGGCATGAGCGGATATGGCCGGGTTCAGGCGGAGTAAGTTTCGCGGCGAGGCGTTGGCGTGCGTGCGCGGGGGGCGCGTGGTGTTTTCGCGGCTCGGGTTTGCGCTCGGCGCGGGCGGGGCGCTGGTGCTGGTCGGGCCGAATGGGAGCGGCAAGTCGAGCCTGTTGCGGCTGATGGCGGGGTTGTCGCGGCCGGCCGCGGGCTCGCTGGTGTGGGACGAGGACGCGGTGGTGGCCGATCCGGCGGCTCACCGCGCCCGGCTGCACTATGTCGGCCATCTCGACGCGATCAAGCCGGCGTTGACGGCGCGCGAGACCCTGGCGTTTTCAGCCGGCCTGCGCGGCGACGGCGCCGACGGCGGGGACCCGGACGCGGCGGTCAAGCGCGCGCTCGACGCGCTCGGCATCGCCCGGCTGGGCGACGTGCCGGCGCGCTATTTCTCGGCCGGACAGCGACGGCGGCTCGGCCTCGCGCGGCTGTTCGCGGCGCCCGCGCCGCTGTGGCTGCTCGACGAGCCGAGGACAGCGCTCGACGCCGACGCGGCCGCGAGACTAGACGCCGCGATCGCCGGGCATCGCGCCGGCGGCGGCATGGTCGTCGCCGCGATGCACGGCGGGCCGTACCCGGAAGCGGCCATGGTGCTCGATCTACAGGCGTTCGCGGGCGGGCGGGCGTGAGGGCGTTTTTCCGCCTGATCGGCCGCGACCTGCGGCTGGCGCTGCGCCAGGGCATGGACGGCTTCACCACGGTGGTCTTTTTCGTCCTTGCCGTGGTCCTGTTCCCCTTCGGCGTCGGCCCGGAACCGGCGGTGCTTGCCCGGATCGCGCCGGGCGTGATCTGGGTCGCGGCCCTTCTCGCCTCGATGCTCTCACTCGAACGGCTGTTCCAGATCGACTACGAAGACGGCGGACTGGAACTGCTCGCGTTGGCACCGTTGCCGCTGGAAGCCGCTGTGATGGCCAAGATCGCCGCCCACTGGCTGACCACCGGCTTGCCGCTGATCATCGCTGCACCCCTGCTCGCTCTCCTGCTCGGCATGGATTCGGCCGGCTTCGCCGCCCTGATCGCGGCCCTCGCCCTCGGCACGCCGCTGCTCAGCCTGATCGGCGCGGTCGGCGCGGCGGTGGTGCTCGGCGCGCGGCGCGGGGGCGTGCTCTTGAGTCTTCTCATCCTTCCGCTCTACATTCCGGTGCTGATCTTCGGCGTTGCCGCGATCGATGCCGCCGTGTTCGGCTTCTCCGTCAGGCCGCACCTGGTGGTTCTGGCGGGGTTGCTGCTCGCCGCCCTGGTCCTGGTGCCGTGGGTCACGGCGGCGGCGCTGCGGCAGGCCTTGGAGTAACGGCGTTGGTGGTTTGGTGGCGAAGGGCCGGCGCCGCGGCTATATGAGATAAACGAAATACGGAAGGACGCGTCGGCCCGCCGGGCACCGCCGCGATCGAGGACATGCTCCGCTACGCCAACCCCAGTCACGTCATGCGCCTGAGCCGGACCCTGGTGCCGTGGCTCGCCGCGGCGACCCTAGGGCTGATCGCCGTCGGGCTGTACCTGGCGCTGTTCGCTTCGCCCTCCGACTACCAGCAGGGCGAGAGCGTGCGGATTATGTACGTCCATGTTCCGGCGGCGTGGATGGCGATGTTCTGCTACGTCTGCCTCGCCGGGGCGTCGGCCATAGGCTTGATCTGGAAGCACCCGGTCGCCGATCTCGCCGCCAAGGCGACCGCGCCGATCGGCGCCAGCTTCACCTTCCTCGCACTGCTGACCGGCTCGCTGTGGGGTAAGCCGATGTGGGGCACCTGGTGGGTGTGGGACGCGCGGCTGACGTCGGTGCTGATCTTGTTCTTTCTTTACCTCGGCTACATGGCGCTGCATTCGGCCTTCGACGATCCGGCGCGCGGCGCCAAGGCTGCGGCCATCATGGCCCTGGTCGGGTTGGTCAACGTGCCGATCATCAAGTTCTCGGTCGATTGGTGGTACACCCTGCATCAGCCGGCGAGCGTGTTCCGAATGGGCGGACCGACCATCGACGCCAGCATGTTGTGGCCGCTTGGGCTGATGGCGGCCGGGTTCACCACGTATTATCTATGGGTTTTGCTCGTCCGCCTGCGCGCCGAAATTGTCGCGGGCAAGATCAGGGCGCTGCGCTTGCGCCAGGTTCATGGCTAGCGCGGAGACGGAGTCGGATACGATGTCGGCGTTCTGGGCCATGAGTGGGTATGCCGCGTACGTCTGGCCGGCGTTCGCCGCGACCACTGTGGTTCTGGTCGGGCTCGCGACGACGAGCGTGCGCTCGCTGCGCGCCAGGGAGGCCGATCTGATCCGGCTGCGCGCCGAGATGAGAGCACAGCGCGAGGATGCCGCCAATGAGGTGCAAGTCCAGTGAAACCTAAATATCGGCGCCTGACTTTCGTCGCCATCGGCCTCGGCCTGCTCGGCATCGCGGCGGCGCTGATCCTGTCGGCGTTCCAGGAGTCCATCGTCTTTTTCCACAGCCCGAGCGAGCTGGTCGAACACGCGAACCTCACCGACCGGCGGCTGCGGATCGGCGGGCTGGTCGAGGACGGCAGCGTCGCGCGCGACGGCGCCACCGTGCGCTTCCGCGTCACCGACCTCGCCAACAGCGTCGGTGTCGCCTATACCGGCATCCTTCCCGATCTGTTCCGCGAGGGCCAGGGGGTGGTCGCCGAGGGGCGGATGGAAGGCGGCGTGTTCGTCGCCGATCAGGTCCTCGCCAAGCATGACGAGACCTACATGCCGCCCGAGGTCGCCGAGGCGCTGAAGAAGTCGGGCCAGTGGCAGCACATGCGCGAGGCCATGGAGCAGGGCGGGCAAATGCCGAAGGTATCGCGCCAATGATCGTCGAACTAGGACACTTCGCCCTGATCCTCGCCCTGGCCGTCGCCCTCGTCCAGGGCTCGGTGCCGCTGATCGGCGCGCGACGGGGCGACGCGGCACTGATGGACGTGGCGCGGACCGCTGCGTTGGCCCAGTTCCTGCTGATCGCGCTGTCGTTTGGCGCCCTGATGTACGCCCACGCGACGTCGGACTTTTCGGTCGCCAACGTCGTCGCCAACTCGCACTCGTCGAAGCCGCTGCTCTATAAGCTCTCGGGCACCTGGGGCAACCACGAGGGCTCGATGATGCTGTGGGTGCTGATCCTGACGATCTTCGGCGCGGCCGTCGCGGTGTTCGGCGGCCATTTGCCGGGCGCGCTCAGGGCCCGCGCGCTGGCGGTGCAGTCGTGGATCGCCGTCGGCTTCTACGCCTTCATAATTCTGACCTCCAACCCGTTCGCCCGGATGGTTCCGGCGCCGGCCGACGGCCTGGGCCTTAACCCGCTGCTCCAGGACCCCGGCCTCGCCTTCCATCCGCCGTTTCTCTACCTCGGCTATGTCGGCTTCTCGATGGCCTTCTCCTTTGCCATCGCCGCCCTGATCGAAGGCCGCGTTGATGCCGCCTGGGCCCGCTGGGTCCGGCCGTGGACTCTCGCGGCATGGATCTTCCTGAGCATCGGTATCACACTCGGCTCGTGGTGGGCCTATTACGAGCTCGGCTGGGGCGGCTGGTGGTTCTGGGACCCGGTCGAGAACGCTTCGCTGATGCCGTGGCTTGCCGGAACGGCGCTGCTGCACTCGGCGAGCGTGGTCGAAAAGCGCGACGCGCTGAAGGGCTGGACGGTGTTTCTCGCCATCGTCACCTTCGGCCTGAGCCTGCTCGGCACCTTCCTGGTCCGCTCCGGCGTGCTGACCTCGGTCCATGCGTTTGCCGTCGATCCGGCGCGCGGCGTGTTTATCCTCGGCCTGCTCGTCATCATCATCGGCGGATCGCTCGCGTTGTTCGCTTGGCGCGGGCCGTCATTGCGCGGCGGCGGACTGTTCCAGCCGGTCTCGCGCGAGGGCGCGTTGCTGCTGAACAATCTACTCCTCGGGACGGCGGCGGCGAGCGTGCTGCTCGGCACGCTCTATCCGCTGATGCTGGAGGCGGTCGGCGGCGGCAAGGTCTCGGTCGGGCCGCCGTTCTTCAACGCCGTGTTCATCCCGCTGATGGTCCCGCTGGTCGCGGCCATGGCGATCGGCCCGCTGTTGCCGTGGAAGCGCGCCGATTTGCCGGCGGCGCTGAACAAGCTGTGGCTGGCCGCGCTCTCGGCCCTCGCCGCCATCCTCGCGGTGTGGGCAATCCACGGCCTACGCGACGTGGTCGGGCTGGTCGGCATGGGCATGGCGGCGTGGCTGTTCGTGGGCACGCTGAGCGAGCTGGCGGCGCGCGCCCGGCTGTTCTCCGGGGCTTTGGCGGACAGCGCCGGGCGGCTCGTCAATCTGCCGCGCGCGGCCTGGGGCATGAGCCTCGCGCACATGGGCTTGGCCGTCGCCATCGCCGGGATGACCGGCGCGGGCGTCTGGAAGCAGGAATCGGTCCAGACCATGGCGCCGGGCACCTCGCTCGCCTTCGCCGGCTATGACATCGCCTTCGACGGCGCGCGAACCGTCCAAGGCCCCAACTACCAGGCCGTGCGCGGGACGTTCTGGCTCGCCAGCGGCGGGCGCGCCCTCGCCGTGCTTGAGCCGGAGAAGCGGTTCTATCCGGTCGAGGGCCGCGAAACGACCGAGGCCGCGATCCGCACCACCGCGCTGGGCGACATCTACGCCGTCATCGGCGCGGTCCAGCCCGACGGCACCTACATCACCCGATTCTACTACAATCCGATGGTGGTGTGGATCTGGGGCGGCGTCGCGATCATGGTCCTCGGCGGAGCGTTCAGCCTGTCGGACCGCCGCCACCGCGTCGGCGCGCCGGCCCGTCGGGCGCGCGGAGTGATCGTGGGGACCGCCGCGAATCCCGCTAAAGCCGCGTCCTGAGAGACCGCCCGTTCATGCGACGCCTTGTTTTTCTCCTCCCGCTCGCGGTCTTTCTCGTTCTCGCCGGCTATTTCTGGATCGGGTTGGGCAAGGATCCGCATGAGATTCCATCGGTGCTCATCGACCAGCCGGTGCCCGAGTTCGCGCTGGCGGCGATCGAGGGCCGCGACGAGCGGGCTCGCCAGCACCGATCTGCGCGGCGAGGTTTCGCTGCTCAACGTCTTCGGCTCGTGGTGCGTCGCCTGCGCGGTCGAGCATCCGTTCTTGATGAAGCTGAAGGCCGACGGCGTGGTGCCGATCCACGCCATCGACTGGCGCGAGAAGAACCGCGCGGCCGGGCCGGCGTGGCTGGCGCGGCGCGGCGACCCCTACACGCGGGTCGGCGACGATCCAGACAGCCGCGCGGCGATCGCCTTGGGCGTCACCGGCGCGCCGGAGACCTTCATTATCGATCGCAGCGGCGTGATCCGCTACAAGCACGTCGGGCCGATCACCGCCGAGGTTTGGAGCAAACGCCTATGGCCCATCGTCCGCAAGCTGCAGCAAGGCTAGCAGCCAAGGCCGGCGCGTTGGCGGCGGCGCTGGCGCTCGCGGTGCTGGTGATGGCGGGCGATGGGCGCGCCGTCGAGCCGGGCGAGAAGCTGGCATCGCCGGCCCTGGAGGCGCGCGCGCGCGAAGTCAGCAAGGAGCTGCGCTGCCTCGTCTGCCAGAACCAGTCGATCGATGATTCCGACGCCGAGCTCGCCCACGATCTTCGCCTGGTCGTGCGCGAACGGATTGTCGCCGGCGACAGCGACGGCGAGGTGCTCGATTACGTCGTCTCGCGCTACGGCGACTTCGTCCTGCTTCGCCCGCCGTTCAAGACCTCGACCTATGCCCTGTGGCTGGGGCCGGCGGTGATCTTTCTCATCGGCGCGATCGCGATCGCCGTGTTCTACCGCCGCCGCGCGGGCGCCGCCGCGGCCGACCCCGTCTCCTTGAGCGACACCGAGCGCCGCCGCCTCGCCGGCCTGCTCGAAAATGAGCCCAAATGATGCTTTTATGGATCTCGGTCGCGGCGCTGACCGCGCTCACGCTCGCGCTGCTGATCGCGCCGCTGCTGTTACGGCGAACCCGGCCGGCGCCGTCGCGCCGGGAGCTCGATCTCAGGATCTATCGCCAGCAGTTGGCCGAGGTCGACCACGACGTCGAACGCGGCCTGCTTGCTCCCGCCGAGGCCGAGGCTGCGCGAACCGAGGTCAAGCGGCGGATGCTGGCGCTCAACGGCGATGCCGTCGATGCGCAGGCCGCCATGGCGAGGCCGAAAGCGAACGCGCGTCACCGGTTCATCGCGGCGGCCTGCGCCCTGACCATCCCGTTGGCGGCGCTGGGCCTGTACCTCTTCGTCGGCGCGCCGGGCGAAACCGACCAGCCGTTGGCGGCGCGGGGGACGGCGCCGGCGGGGATGGCGGCCGGGGACCAGAGTCAGGGTGGGACGCAAGATCAGGCATCGTCGATGGAACAGGCCGTCGCTCAACTTGCCCAACGCATGGAGAGCAGGCCCGACGATCGCGAAGGCTGGGCGCTGCTGGGGCGCGCCTATCTCGGCATGGGCCGCTTCGAGGGCGCGGCGGCCGCGCTGCGCCGGGCCCACGAGTTGGCGCCGGACCGCCCGGAGATCGCCGCGGCCTACGGCGAGGCCGCGGTCGCCGCGGCCGAGGGCCGGGTGACGCCCGATGCCGCGAGCGCGTTTACCAGTGCGCTCGATCGTGATCCTCGCGAGCCGCGGGCGCGGTTCTATCTTGGCCTGGCCAAGGCGCAGCGGGGCGACGTCGCGGGCGCTCTTCAGGACTGGGTCGATCTGGTCGCCATTTCGCCCGCCGACGCGCCGTGGCTCGCCTCGGTCCGCGAGCAGATCGCGAAAGCGGCCGCCGAGCTTGGCGTCGATATTGCCAGCGTGCAGCCGTCGGCGCGGGCCATTTCGCTCGGTACCGCGCCGGCCGCGCCGGGACCGAGCGCCGGCGATGTCAAGGCCGCCGAACAGATGTCGGAGGGCGATCGCGGCCAGATGATCCGCTCGATGGTCGAGCGGCTTGCCGCCAAACTCAACGACAACCCCGACGACCGGCAAGGCTGGCTCCGCCTCGCGCGCGCCTACCAGGTCCTGGGCGAACCCGAAAAAGCCGCCCAAGCCCAAGCCCGCGCCGACGCGCTGGACAAGCGATAACCAACATAGGTCATCTAGGCCGGCCCGGTAGCCGTGACGCTCTCGCCGGCTTCGGGGTTGGACCAGATGCAGACCTTGTCGCGGCCCGCGCGTTTCGCCTCGTACATGGCGTTGTCGGCGTGGCCGATGCTCTCGGCGACGTCCTGATCTGGCGCCAGCGCGGCGATGCCGAACGAGGCGGTGATGTAAATCCGCTCATTCTCGCTCACGGCGATAGGGGTCTCGGCCAAGCCCCGGCGCAGCCTGTCGATCACCGGATAAGCCGATTCCGCGGAGGTGTTCGGCAGCATCAGGACGAACTCCTCGCCGCCGTAGCGGCAAACCTGATCGTAGCGGCGGAGATTGCGCACGAAGTAGTCCGAGACCGCCTCCAGGACTCGATCGCCGGCCTCGTGGCCGTAGGTGTCGTTGATCCTCTTGAAATGATCGAGATCGGCCATGCAGACGCTGCAGGCGCTGCCGGTTCTCTGGATTCGCTCGCATTCTTGCTTCAGCCGCGGCAGCATGGCGAAACGGGTCGCGATTCCGGTCAGCGGGTCGGTGAAGCGCAGCAGATCCCACAGTTCCTTGACCAGGGCTTCGAGGCTGTAATCAAGGTGGTCGACGGCTTGCGCGAAGGTCTCGTAGTCCTGAACCGAGATCCCGGTATCATCGCGGACCGCCTCGCACAGTCCGCGGGCGAGTTCGCGGACCCTGCAATGATAGGCGCTGGCCTTGGCGTACGCCGGCTGGCCGCGGATGAACTCGTTGGTTTCTTGTTCAAACCACCCACCCAGCGTCGAGCGGCGATGGCTGTCGGGCGCGAGGTCGTTCGGCTCCGGGTCCAACCGGCAGACGAGCAGGGTGTGCACGTGCCGAACCCAGTCGCCATGGTCGCGTAGCGCCGGGGAGAGACGCCGCACGATTTGCTCCGCGTCCCACAGGCTGAAGGGCGGCGTCGGGACGTCCGTGACCATGGTCCATTCTGTTTAACCCTATCGCCCGAGGCACGCAAATGGCTGAGATCACAACGCGCCCGCGCAACCTAATGACCATGGGCCTGTGACATGGGCCTGTGACATTGGGGCCGACGTGGATGAGGTCGACGACGCGGACCAGACGCGGACGCGTGCCAGGCGCGGATCGTGAAGGCTTGCGTTTTCGCTGGCTTCTCCGCATAAAGCAGCGGCCGCGTCGGCCATCGTGCCGCGTTCGGCCGCCTTACAATCGGGGAAATACCGCGCGCCGGCGACGACACGGGTCGAAGACGTGATCTATCCGCCCCGTCGAGCCCGGTGCTACGGAGTGCCGGCGCGGATATCCCTTGGGAAAAATCATTCGGGGAAGAGGGTTGTTTCGCCATGACCGATTTCAGAACCATTGACGATCTGGACGTTGCCGGTAAGCGGGTCTTGGTCCGCGTCGATTTCAACGTGCCGATGAAGGATGGAAAGGTCACCGATACCACGCGTATCGACCGCACCCTGCCGACCCTGCGCGAGCTCGCCGACAAGGGCGCCAAGGTCGTAGTCCTCAGCCACCTAGGGAGGCCGAAGGGGCAGAAGAAGCCCGAGTTCACGCTCAAGCCCGTCGCCGAGGCCCTGGCCGCCAGCCTTGGCGCGCCGGTGACGTTCGCTACCGATTGCATCGGCCCCGAAGCGACCGGCGTCGTCAATGCGCTCAAGAACGGCAACTTCGCCATGCTCGAAAATCTCCGCTTTTATCCAGAAGAGGAGAAGAACGACGAAGGTTTCGCCAGGAAGCTGGCCGAGAACGGCGACATTCTCGTCAGCGACGCGTTCTCCTGTTCGCACCGCGCCCATGCGTCGGTGGAAGCGCTCGCCCGGCTCATCCCCTCGGCCGCCGGCCGGCTGATGCAGGCCGAGCTGGAGGCGCTCGAAGGCGCGCTCGGTAAGCCGGAGCATCCGGTCGCGGCCGTCGTCGGCGGCGCCAAGATCTCGACCAAGCTCGACGTCCTCGGTCACCTCATCAAGAAGGTAGACCAGCTGATCATCGGCGGCGCAATGGCCAACACCTTCCTCCACGCCCAGGGCGTGAGCGTCGGCAAGTCCTTGTGCGAGCACGAGATGGCCGATAGCGCCCGCGAGATCATGGGCGCAGCCGGACAGGCCGGTTGCGAGATCGTCCTGCCGAGCGACGTCGTCGTCGCCTCCGAGTTCAAGCAGGGCGCGGCCGCCGATACAGTCGAGGTGGGCAACGTCCCGGACGACAAGATGATCCTCGACGTCGGGCCCAGGTCCATCGACGACCTGAGCAAGCGGCTATCGGGCTACAAGACGCTGTTGTGGAACGGCCCGCTTGGCGCCTTCGAGGTAACGCCGTTCGACGCCGGCACCAATGCCGTCGCAAAGGAGGCCGCGCGCTTGACCAAGGCCGGCAAGCTGCTGAGTGTCGCCGGCGGCGGCGATACCGTGGCGGCATTGGCCCACGCCGGGGTTGGCGATCAGTTCTCTTACGTTTCAACCGCCGGCGGTGCTTTCCTCGAATGGATGGAAGGTAAGACCCTGCCGGGTGTCGCGGTTCTCCGCCGCTAACACGCCCACGCCGACGGGCGGACTGGGGCGGGCGGCCGAAAGGCTTGCCCGCCCCAGCGGCGCGCGTCACATTGTCGGGTGATGCGCATGCAAGCCACTGGCCCCACCATTGAAACCGTTCCGGAAGGGGACAACCGCACCCGGCTGGTCTGTCCCGACTGCGGCTATATCGAGTACACCAATCCCAAGATCGTCGTCGGCGCGGTTTGCAGCTGGAGCGGTAGGATTCTGCTGTGTAAGCGCGGGATCGCGCCGTCGCGCGGTCGCTGGACGATCCCGGCGGGTTTCATGGAGATCGGCGAGTTGACCGCCGAGGGCGCCGCGCGCGAGGTCCTCGAGGAAGCCGAAGCCCGGGTCACCATTGAATCGCTGATCGGGATTTACGAAATTCCGCACATCTCCCAGGTCAATGTCATCTACCGCGCGCCGATGCTGGGTCCCGAATGCGGCGCCGGCGAGGAGAGCCTGGAAGCGGCGCTGTTCGCCTGGGACGACATCCCCTGGGATGACCTCGCCTTTCCGAGCGTGCGCTGGTCGCTCGAACGCTTCGCCGCGGGCGGCGGTCCGTGGATCAGCGTCGCCCCACCGCGCACGTAATCACGTAATGTAACAGGGGCAAAAGCCTGGGGGTCAGGGTGGTGCGCACCGGGTGCTGACCAAGTCGGGCAGATAAGGAATGGCGGGCTGGTCGAGCTGCTCGAGGAGGAGCTGGCGGCGGCGTTGGGACGAGGGCGCTACGAACGCTGGTGCCACGATGGCGACACCCCGGGCGCCGAGGCGAGCGATGACGCCGGCGCGCGGAGATGTTCGCCTTGAGCGCTCACTCGCCGGCGGCGTAAATAAGCTGCACAGGGTGCCGATTTTGTCGATCACCAAACGGCCGCCGACGAGTCCTCGTCGCTGCTGGATTTGGCGCAATATGGTCGGGGTTAGCCTACCCGCCCGGTGGCTCGGCCGCGCGCACCTGTCGTATCCATCTGATCGGCAACCCGCCCGATCGCGAAAAACCTGCAAGAGAATGCATCCCTTGTAACCAGCGGAGCCTCGCCATCGACGTGACGTCGGACCATGTCGCCATTGCACCGGCCCCACCGCTCGGCGAACGCCTGCCAATGGCAGCAATTACTGCATGTGATCCGCTCGGAAGCGGGACCCTTTTCAATCAGAAACCTACGTTCGCTTTGCTCTTCGCCACGGCGAGGTCGCAGCGTTTGGATATTTGCCTTTTGCAGTGGTTGATCGAGACGCGCCGACTCACGCACTACCTTCGACATAAGGCCCCCCTTCTCAAAATCAGCAGCCCGAGTATGCCCGCCACTGCCGACGCTGGCCACAAAATTTCAGATCTTCGCCATTGACGGCTCGCCAAGCGTCGCCCAGGACGCGGCGTTACGCGATACTGGGAACAAGCATCATGTTGGGTGTTTAGGACGCTATGGGCCAGGTGCGGCACGATGGCCGGCCATACCCTCGGACTGTTGCGCCAGCCGCCGCCACAGCCATAACAGGCAACCCCATTGGCTGAGCGCGTAGAGGAACAAAGAAACCACTATGCCCATCGCCGCTCCCGGCAGTCCGTGCATCAATATGAGTGGGATGCTTACGGTAAACGTTCCAACCACGCCGAGAGAATGGCTGATGAACCGGAGGTTCGAGCGTTGCAACGCCGAGAGGACGATCCCCGCGGGAAGCGGGAGGGCCTGCAGCAACGGGATCACCGCCATTATCTTGATAAGCGGTATCGCCTCTGTGAGCTTGTCGCCGAACAGAAGTTTAAGGACGTACTCACCGCCAAAGAACATCGCCGCGCCATAAACAACCGCCAGAGCGATCAGTGGCAGTGACAAGCGCACGGCGTATGATTTTTGCGCGCCGATCGACATCCGATCGATGTCGCTCGAGGCCATCGGAATCAGCATCAATCCCAGGCCAATGGCGACCTGAGTGAACGGCGCCACGAGAGTATCGACCGTTTTTAAATAGCCTGCCGCCTCGGTGGACACGAGCGAGCCAACGATGAAGAAATAGCCCTGGTAAGTCAGCATGCCGAGAGGGATCGCGAGCAGGACCCACTTTCCGAAAGCCCAATGCTCGCCTGTGAAACGCCGAACGTCCACGGCGTTCGGCTTGCCGATCTTGCTCCAGAAACGCCCTCCCTGGACGGCGCAAACGATGATGCTGCTGGCCGAAAGCAAGGTGTAAACGTCGACAACTGTCACATCTTCGACAAACCATAGGACGGCGAACCCGGCGAGAACCATCAGCAAGTATGAAAGCGACTGTATGGCAGCCAAATACTGCCGCTGATCGATGTAGAATTGTCGCCTGAGAAAAAACTGAAAACATATCAGGTTGCCGAAAAATGCACCGGCCAGCATAGCGACGAGTAGGTCACGGCCAACGTAGCCTGTCCAGAACGCAATGAACGTGCCAATAGCTAGGAGCAGGGTAAAGCAACCGACCGATACGCTCCCGGCGCCTATGAGAAACGCGAAATATCGCGGCGTTTCCCGGGGAGACTTTCTCGGCCCGAAAACCGACATGGGCTCGAGTATTATGGCATTCTGAACGGTCCTTACGAGAATGACGAACACGTTGGTGATAGCGTAAACGCCGAGAGCCTCGGCTCCCAGATGGCGACCAATAAACACGCTCGCCGAAAAGCTGATCGCTGCGGCTGCGCCTTGGTCGACGATACTTGCGAGGCCTCGGGCACCCAAGGAAGCAAATCGTTCTAGTTTACGGTTCACGCTCTACCGTCCCGAAGACCTATGCGAGGAAACTGCGTTGAAGCCGATCCGGCGATGCAGCCGCAAGGTTGTTTCTGATCCGTCAGCGGCGCTTGCGGCAAACAGTCATGATAAGGATCGCTGTCCTCGGATGCGAAGCGCCACCGAAAATGAAAACACCGTTCCCCGGGTGTTCCACATCACCGGTTGTGCGGCCGAAGGGGGGCTGACTCAGCGACGTGACAGCGCGGTGCGCCTGGACTCGTGGTCAATCAGGACTGGTAGTATTGCTTCACAGGCTTGTAGTAGTAAGCCGAGTCTCCGTAGCCGTACTGGGCATGTTTCTTCGCGTCAACCTGCGTCAAGACCGCGCCGTTAACCCGTGCGCCAGTCTCGAACAGCTTTTTGAGACCTAAGCTTACCACGTTGCGATGGGTTTTCCCCCAGCGTACGACCAAAACCGTGCTGTCGACCTGAGGCGCCAGGATTTGAGCATCCGCGACGGCCATAAGTGGCGGCGAGTTGACGATGATCAGATCAAAGTTTTTGGCGAGAGCATCGACGACCGAGCGCACCCCGGGAGACGCCAAAATATGCGTGGGATCCGCCGCCGGGCCGCCGGCCGGAATGATGTAGGCGCCCGATTTTTCGTCCTTGTGCAGCACATCCGCGAGATCCGCGCGGTCCGTCAATAGCTCGACCAGCCCTGGCTTGGCAGGCACCCGCAGGGCATCGCTCGCTCTCGGTCTTCGCACGTCGGCCTCGATTAAGACGACCCTGCGCCCCGATGATGCGAACATTCTTGCGAGGCACATCGATAGCGTGGTCTTGCCTTCACCCGGCTGGCACGACGTTACCAACACGCTGTGGCCACTCTTCTCCGGGCCGGACATGAGAATACTCGTATACACCGAACGCACGGCTTCCCCGAATGCCGACGCCGGCCGTTTCAACACATAATCGACGGGGTCACCAACGCTGCGTCGCGACCCCTCCAGCAACGGGATCATGCCGAGCGACCGTACGCCGGTTTGATCCTCGATCTGCTCGCCGCTTCGGAAGCCCCTGTCGAACTGCTCAAGCAGGAAGACAAGGCCGATGCCCAAAAGCGCAGACCCAAGGAAAACGACGACAAGTACAAGCGGCTTCTTCGGCCAAGTCGGCCTGTCTGGCCCGACTGCCCGAGAAAGGATGCGAACGGTCGATTGTTGATTAAGATCTAGCTGCGCGCTCATTTCCTCGAAGCGGTTCATGAACGACTGCAGCATCGTCCTATCGGCCTCGGATTCGCGCTCAAGCGCGCGTAAGTGAACGTCGGCCGTATTTGTCTGCGCCATCATCCGCTTCAGCTGATCGAGGCTTTGCTGCAGCGACGCCTCGCGGGCCTGCGCGACGCCGACGTCGTTTTCCAGTTTTTGAACCACCTTGGCGATCTCCGCGGAGATCTTTCCCTGAATGTCACGCAACTCAGCGCGGACACTGATCATCCGCGGGTGGCGCTCGCCGTATTCGTCATTCAGCTGCGCCGCCTGCCGCTTGACCTCGGCTTCCTGATTGAGCAATGCGATAATTACAGGAGAACCCAGCACGTCGGCGGCGGCGGCGGCACCGCCCGGCCTTTGGGCCGACCGGCGGATTTGCGACAGCCGCGCTTCCGCCTCCGCTCTGGCGGTGCGCGCCACAATGAGTTGGGCGCTTAGTTCGGACACCTGCTGGGTGATGAGCGTGCCGCCGCTCGTTCCGGCCAGCAGACCGGACTCCTTGCGATACTCCTCGACGACTTGCTCTTTCTCCGTCAGCCCGGTCCGGAGGTCGGCGATTTTTTGCGACAGCCATTCGGTCGCCCGGCGCGATTCCTCATATTTCGCGTCGAGACGATCGACAATATACGCATCGGCCAAGGCATTAACGATTTGAGCTGCTTTCTCGGAACTTTCGGACATAAAGGTGATAACGAACAAACGCGACTCGCCCAGTTTGCTCACTTCAAGATTATCCAGAAAGTTATTAATAACTTTCTCTCTCTCGAGCGCTTTTCTACGTTCTTCAGTTGTTCCCTCTTCCATCGTCGGCCCGCTCAGAAGAGAAATGAGCTTCATGGGATTAACCCATGTCACAACGTTACTAACGAGACCGCTCGGCCGAAGAGAACTATTGAACTCGGGGTCGTTGATGAGATCCAGCGAGTCGACGACCTTTCCCGCCAAACGGCGCGACCGCATGACCTCAGCTTCCGTCACCACGTCGTCACCGGCGGCGGCGCCCCCCCCCCCAATAGCGGCCTGTATGACCGTCAGTTGGGCGAAGGGATCTTCCTTGTTCTGAATGATCAAACTGACCTGCGCAGCATACTTCGGCGTCGCCATGACTAGATAAACCACAGCCAGCAGCAGCGAAATCAGGACAGTCGCAAGAACGACAGCCTTCCGTCTCCAGAGGATTTCGAGAAAGTCCGCCAACGTCATCATGAGCCCGCGCGCCTTCGACTCCGTGGTCTGCAGCGGCGGCGTGGAACGAGATACATTTGATACGATGGCGGGATGCATTGTGGTCCTACTGGTTTCACCAGGACCACCCAATCACGGACAGTCCTGGCTGTGACAATGGTCTAGTTCGTGCAGAATTTCGCGCGATTGTAGTTTACCCCGACGGCATCCCTTGGCGCAAAGTCGCCTCCTTTTGGCTCACCGTCGCAGAATTTTCCGGAGATGTTGTGAACCGGGTCGAACGTTGCGCAGCCATCGCTACCGGGCTTCGGATTGGCAGTCACCATTGAAGTGTAAGACACTCCGCCGCGGGAGGCGTCAACAAATACATTCGACAGTGTCGTGCCGTTCGGCGCCGTAAGATCGCGAAGGCCATACTGATTGGCCCCGCTTGTTGCGCTACCAAAAAATAGAAGCATCAGCGGCTTCTGCGACGAAGGCTTTCTCGGATCATACGCGACATTCACATTCTTCAACGTTATCCGCTTCGCGCCAGTGCTGCCGTCCTCGGGCGAGCGAAACGGCGTGAATATCCCTTGGTAGCTCGTATATCCGCTAAAATTCTCGACGTTGAATTCTTTCAACGGCCCGTCGCCCTGCGTGTGGATGACATCGCCGTGAACGCCATTCGCCGTTCCGCCCGGACCCTCGATCAGCGTGTTCTGCACTGTCAGGACCGCGTCGGGCGACCGATACATGCTGATACCATCAGCGGGGCGGTTGTTGTTGTCAATGTGCAAGCCTTCGATGTGAACAGTGCCGGTAATGTAGCTGAGCGATACGGCTCTTGCCTCATTGGAATCGAGGACAATCTTGCCGCCGATCAGATGCACGTTTCTCGCATGTTGAATGTTGACTTGCTTGGTGCAGGTCGTCTTCGGCATCTTAATTAGCAGATCCTTGCCCTTGCCGTCTACCACGCCCGGGCAGACCCCATCGATAACGGTGGGGTTCGATAAGGCCGGAGGGGCGATGCAGGAGCCCACATCCGTCCCGCCGCCGCTGGTCCTGGTGTCGCCGAGGGCCTGCAACTGCCACAACTCGTCGCCACACGTTTCGTCGCTGCAGCCGCACTTCCAGCTGTCGTCGATTTGCTCGCAGACGTGGCCAAGAACAAACCGCGGCTTATCGCCGAGCGGGATCGTGCCGTTGGCTTCACCCTGATACCATGAACCGCTGATCAGCTTCGATCCGGACAGCTGGAAATCCTGCCATTTCGAGCCGTCCCAGTACTTACCGTTCTTGTAAACATACTGTTCCGGCGATCCGCCGCCTACGGAGATTTTTGCCGAGACACCGTCGCAGTCGGTTCCGCGCAACAACGCTTCCTTCGCCGCGGAGAGCGGATTAAACGCTGCACCGTAGCCCTCGGGAGCGGCGTCGATTGATTTGACAACGTTCGCGCAAGGCGCAGCGATAGCCGCGTTCGCACAAAGCACTGACAAGAATAACGCCGCCGTAGCAGAAGAAAAAGCGAGGCTAAACGTGCGCCGCTTGGCCACTTTCATTGAAAGTTCTTTTGTATACATATTTCACCGTGTAAATAATTTGCTTCAAAACACCGCACCTGTAACTTATCTAGACGCCTTGCTGAATCCCAGGCGCCATATATCACCACCTTGGTCACGAGGCCAAGGCAGAGCATCTAAAAAACAGGATATAACTGGGAATGCCTCGGGAGGCGCGGCATTCGCGCTAGACAGCCGGAAACGGCAGACCACAATGCTATTTGAGTGTAACCTACCTGTTCCGAAACGGCAACCATCACGGTTTCCGTATTTTGCGTGACATCGCCGCATTCGACCAAATTGCCGCCGAGGTCGCCGACGAGGGTTGCGCCGCCAAGCTACACAAGATCGAGAACAAGCTAGAAGCGTTTGAAGACGAGAAATCGCCAAACCTGCCGCCGCGCCGGGCGGTCATCGCCGCGCTGATGCCGCGCTGATCATGGGCATCCCCACCGTCGTGATCGTCGTCGTCGCCGGATCGCTTCTGGCGATCCTGAACACTGCCTTGGAATTAAGGCTTGGTGCGTGGTCGCATCGTGATCGATAACCCTATCCCACAGCACCCGCTCGCGGTGACAGGGTTGACCCGCCGGGGGTCCTACAGAGACATCTTTGCGATCACGATCATCAAGACGCCGACGGCCGCGGTCGCTGTCATTGTCGCCTTCTTTTTCTATTTGACCCAAATCTACCAACCGCCTCACGTGGCGCTACGCGATCGATCAAAAGTTAGAGACGAAAGCCGGCGATCCGCCGACCTTGGCGTGCTAGCTTCCGGCGATTGAGCGCGAACTGGCGATTGGGACCTCTGGTGATCCGGGCTCGCCAATTCACGCGCATTCGCGCTCCTTGCGCTACGCTGGGAAGGCGAGCAACTGATCGTAACTATGACCACAACAATGAGGGGAGCAATAGAACATGTCGGTGAAAGTGTGTTTCGGTGTAGCCGCCGTATCGCTCGCGCTGGCCGTAAGCACGCCCGGCGCCAAAGCCAAGGAAACCGCCGCGGAGCTGAGCGCCGCCGCTAAGTCGACGCTGGCGAAGTGCTACAGCGATGTTGTCACATGCAAGGAGATGGGGAACAAGGCAAGCGGCATGTTGGTGTTCCCCGAGGTCACCAAAGCCGCCGTTGGCGTGGGCGGCGAGTATGGCGAGGGCGTGCTGATGATGCACGGCAAACCGGTCACGTTCTACAGCACGACGGCAGCGTCGCTCGGCCTCCAGATCGGCGCCGAGAAGAAGTCCGAAGTGATCATGTTCATGAGCAATGAAGCGCTGGAAAAGTTTCAGGCCAGTGACGGCTGGGAAGTGGGCGGTAACGCGGCGGTCGCGGTCATCGACACCGGCAAGAGCGGATCGGTCGACATTAAGTCGATTACGGATCCCGTCGTCGGCTATATTTTTGGTGAGAAGGGCCTCATGGCCGATCTTTCGTTCGAGGGTCAGAAGATTACCAAGATCGAGCGTTAGCAACCTGAAGAAGTCCGCGCACGGTTGCTGACTTTAAAGGGCCTGCCACCTATCGAGGGGAAAGAGATCGCGTTAAGGATGCCGGATACAAAAACTTTCAGTGGTGTTTCCGCAGAGGTATGGGAAAAGGTAAAGACCATCGCAAGTGAGCGGTATGGAACTGTTTTCGATCCTGTCGCCAGCGAGTCCGGCACGGCGACGACGACGACTCCGATCGGCAATATCGTCGTCGATTTTATTCGGGATCCCGCAGCCGATCAAATGACCTATATTCTTCGTCACAAGCCGTTCTTTATCATGAGCGGACAAATTTGGAGTGGCCTCGCCGAGGCAATTGAACGCTGTCGCCAGCAAACCTGAACGGCGGCACGATGCTCGCGTCGCGAGCATCGGGAACAGGATAGGGAGACAGATTATGCGTAAAGCGTTACTGGCCAAGATGACTTGGCTTTTTGTCGCCGTGCTCGCACTGGGACTTGCCCAAGCGAAGCCGGCGGGAGCAGCCGGTGTTTCGATGGAAACGGCGGTTCGCCAGACCCTGGCCAGCCTCTACGAGGCCGAGCCAGAAGCGAAAAATTTTGCTAATAGGGCCAGTGGAATGCTGGTGTTCCCCGGCTACGGTAAGGGCGGCCTGATCTTTGGCGGCGGGTACGGCCGAGGCGCAATGGTCGTCAACGGCAAGATCGTCGACTACTACAAAATGATGTCCGGATCCATTGGGCTCCAGGCCGGATACCAAGAACGCGATCAGGTGATCATGTTCATGAGTGAGGAAGCGCTCAATCAATTCCGCCAGAGTGATGGTTGGCAGCTGGGCGTGGATGCTTCGTTCACGTTGATCGATGCCGGCCAGGGTGGGACGATCTCGACCAACGATTTCGATCAGCCAATCGTCGTTTTCATCAACAACCAGCGCGGCCTGATGGTAAGCTTGGCGCTGCAGGGCGATCGCATCGTCAAGACAGAGGACTAGTCAATTTCGCAGCGGCTAGGGAGCCGTTGCGTTGGCACCGACGACAGCCCAGGGCCGCAGAGTCGAGGCGATTGCCGGACTGGCGGCTCTGGCGTTCGTCGCCCTCGGCTGCTTCGTTGTTCTCAAGCCGTTCCTGACCGCGCTCGCGTGGGCCCTGATCCTCGTCTTCGCCACTTGGCCGGTGTTCAAGCGGATCGAGAATTTTACCGGTGGCCGATCAAGCCTCGCCGCCGCGTTGATGACCCTGATCTTGGTCATCGCCCTGATCATCCCGATGGTCGCTGTCGGCAGCGGCCTCGCCGACAGCGCCGCGCGCCTAGCCAACCAGGTGACCACGACGTTGGCCTCCGGCGTACCGGAGGCGCCCGCCTGGCTCGGCGGTATCCCGCTTGTCGGGCCATCCCTGCTGGAACAGTGGCAAAGCCTCGATAGCGCCCAGATCGCTGAATTCGCCCGGCAATACGTCAGGCCGGCGAGCCAGTGGGCCCTGGAGATCGCCACGCGGATCGGCGGCGGCCTGATCGAGCTCAGTCTCAGCGTCGTCGTGGCGTTCTTCTTTTACCGCGATGGCGTTGTCGCGTCGCGGCGATTATCCGCGCTGATTGAGCGGCTTGCCGGCGACCGAGCGCAGCATCTCATGAACGTCGCTGAAGGAACAACGCGAGGGGTTGTCTACGGTGTTATTGGCACGGCGCTCGCTCAGGCGTCGCTCGCCGCCTTTGGCATGTGGTTCGCCGGCATTCCCGCGTGGCTGTTGCTGGGTTTCGTGACATTCTTCGTCTCGATTGTTCCGCCCGGCGCGCCTGTCATCTGGGTCCCCGCGACGGTGTGGTTAGTTTACACGGGCAAGATCGGCTGGGGCATCTTCATGGCGATGTGGGGTTTTTTCGTCGTCAGCGGAATCGACAATTTCCTTAAGCCGTACTTCATCAGCCGCGGCAGCACGATGCCGCTCCTTCTCGTCTTCCTAGGTGTTTTCGGCGGCGCGCTCGCTTTCGGTTTCCTCGGCGTGTTTCTGGGACCGGTACTTCTCGCGGTCGGCTACACCCTTATGCGCGAGTGGGGATCCCTCAATGCAAGAGTTGGCGATGGCGAGCCGTCGCCGATACCGCCGAGGACGCCATCGACGCCAACCTAATCCTGGACGTTTAAACCTTTCCTGATTACGCATGAACCTCAGCCAGTTTGAGGAGGCGATATGGCATTGGCGGGGTTCGGACGGCGGCCCAGCCGAGGCGGGGCATCATGGCGGCGAGATCGTAGCACCGATTGAAGCGGTATTCGAACTCGGCCAGGTAGCGGGGGATGTGCTTTTGGCGGATGGCGCGGTATGTGCCGGTGATGGCGGTCTTGATGTTGCCGAGCGCCGTGTTGACCCACTTGAAAGCGGGTGTCAGCACCGCCTTGCGGCCGGATCCTGTGCGGATCGGCTGATGCGTGCATCCCGCATCCGCGACACCGCGGAAGCAGCTGAGGCCGTCGCTGACGACGGTGCTGGTGGGATCGAGGCTGCGTCGGGCCAGTTTTTCGACCTCCTTGCGCCGAAAGCCGATGACCCGGCGCAGCTTCAGGCGCACCGGCTTGCCCTCGGGCGTGGTTTCGACGGCGACGATGATCGGCGTCTTGCCGGGCGCGCCGCGACCGCGCTTGCCACCGGAGCGTTCGCCACCGAGATAGGCGTCGTCCATTTCGACCCGACCGGTCAGGCGCTTGCCGGCATCCCGCTCCATCATCACCTGCATCAGCTTGTGTTTGAGCTTCCAGGCGGTGTTCTGGGTCACACCGAGGCGACGGCCGAGTTCGAGGCTGGAGATCCCGCCCTTGCTCTGCGTCAGGTGGTACATGGTGCGAAACCAAGTGCGCAGCGGCACCTTGGTCGAGGCGAAGATCGTGCCGGCCATCAGCGAGGTCTGCCGGCGGCAGGACGTGCACTGGTAGAGGGCACGGGTCTTGATGATGCAGTGATTCCGCCCGCCGCAGCCGGGGCAGACAAAGCCTTGCGGCCAACGCCAGCCGAGCACGACCTCCCGACACCGATCCTCGCTCCCGTAAAGCTCATCGAACCGCGCCTCGCTGAGCCCCTTCTGAAACTGAACACGATTGCGCGCCATGCCTCAACCCCGCCTGTCTCCTTATATGTTCCCGATTTGTACCACGCCCCGGCAGGCTGAGAAAGAAGCGTAATCAGGAAACCTTTTAAGCCGAAAGCAGCGCACGCTCGCTGGTGTAGTCGGGAAGCGCCAGTCGATCCGCCGCCGGTTCGTCAAAGCCGTAGGTCCGCATCACCCGCCGGGCGAGGTCACCGAGCCAGCTTCCGGCCGCCGGCGAAACGGCGAGGTCTTCGATCAGGCCGCTCACATCAACCGGGACGCTGACACCGCGACCGAGGCAGTCTTTCCCGCACGCGGTCCGCGTCAGGATCGCGCGGACCTCGCGCTCCGAACTCAACGTCCGGCTTTTGGCAAGCGCCCTGTCAACCGGGTCGGCGAGATCCTTAAGCGTCGCCGCGTCGACGTAGCACACCGGCCGGACGGTGAGCGAGAACTCCGATTCTGCCGCCATCGACGTGCGCAATTTGGTCGTCGACGTTCGAATCGCTATCGATTTACCGGCCCCGGCATACATCTTCCACATCGCCACGTCATCGGGCCCGACCGCGTGCCAGCAATTGGCCCAAGCCACCGGGGTTGGACGATAATTGCGGATAGTATTAATCAAACTGTCCTGCTGCGTCTCGCGCGTCTTGCGCGACCACCAGCGCTCCAACCGCCCTGCTCGCGGCGGCGCGGCAACTGTTTGTTCGGCCAGCCGCATCAGTTCCTCGGGCAACGTACGGGTCGCGAAGGCAGTCTCATCACTTAAGCCCCCGTAAGGGTCCTCGAGCGTATCGACACGCGCGAAATAAAGCGACCTGGCGTCGAGCAGGTCCACGAATTGAGCGAAATTCACGAAGCGCCAGATCGTCCGGTCATCGGTCTCGGCTGGTGAAGCTTCATGATGTTGATCGAACATCGCTCTGTTGCTCCTGAAAAGAAAAATGAGCTTGGCTGCCGAAATGGTTCGGCGTTCCGCCCCGGCGGGGCGGTATGACAATCGCCGGTAGGTCGGCGCGGCAATGGAAACGCGCCACCGATCTTTTACTCTTTTGGGCGGGCCAAGGCAAAGCCGCAACGTCCTACGTAGCTGGTGATTTGTCCGGATTTAGAATTTGTTCCAGGAACGATCTGGGGTTGATGGGCGAGGAGGGCACGTCGACGTTCCGGGGCTGATGGACAGAACCTTGAAAAGCTCGACATTCTCCACGCGGCGCGTGCTCGCGCGAGGCGCGGGACCGTGCCGGCCCACCGGTTTATCGAGAGATCAATCTCCCAGAACCGGCCAACTCGGCTTGCTAGGGACAGGCCGCAAGGTTCTTAGTCAATGTCACAGCGTGCGTCTGTCCGGCCATGCGCTATAAAAGGGCCAGCAGAAGCCTAGGGGCGGCGGCGAGGACCTGATCGATGCTGGCAGAAGCGGCGATTTTTCTGGCGGCCGCCGTTATTGCCGTTCCCTTGTCACGTCGGCTCGGGCTTGGCGCTGTCCTCGGCTATCTGGCCGCAGGCGCAGTCCTCGGGCCCGGCGGCCTCGGCCTTGTTTTCAACGTCGCCGACATTCTCCACTTCGCCGAGTTCGGGGTGGTCTTGCTGCTCTTTATCATCGGTATCGAGCTGCAGCCGAGCCGGTTGTGGACCATGCGCAAGGCCGTTTTCGGCCTTGGCGCGGCGCAGGTGGCAATCACAGGGGTGGCTTTGGCCGTCGCCGCCTTTGCGCTAGGCGTCGAACCGGTATCGGCGGGCGTAGTCGGGCTGACACTGGCCCTGTCATCGACGGCCTTCGCGCTGCAGACACTTGCCGAGAAAGGGCAGCTGACGACTCGCCACGGCCGCGCCGCCTTTGCCATCCTTCTGTTTCAGGACCTGGCCGCAATTCCGCTCCTTGCCTTCGTCCCACTCCTTGCACCCGGCGCCGCCGGCCAGGTCGACGGCTCGAAGCTGCTCGACGTCGCGAACGTCGTTGCGGTGCTCATCGCCGTCAGCGTCGGCGGACGCTTTTTCTTGCGCTATGCCTTTCGCATCGTTGCGTGGACGCAGATTCGCGAGGTGTTCACGGCGATGGGCCTGCTCGTCGTCATCGCGATATCGCTGTTGATGCAGTCGCTCGGCCTGTCCATGGCACTGGGCGCCTTCCTCGCCGGGCTACTCCTCGCCGATTCCGAGTATCGCCATGCCCTCGAAGCCGATATAGAGCCCTTCAAGAGCCTGCTCCTTGGGCTCTTTTTTATGACCGTCGGAATGTCGCTCAACCTGGGGATGATCGCGGAGCGGCCGGCAATCGTCGCCGCGCTGGTGATGGGTTTAGTCGGCATCAAGCTCACCATTCTTTACCTGCTGGCCCGGATGAACGGGCTCGTTCCGGCCTCGGCGCGGGCCTTGGCCATTTCCATCTCCCAGGGCGGCGAGTTCGCCTTCGTGATCCTTGCCGTCGCCGTCAGCAAGGCCGTGGTCGAGCAGCCCGTCGCCGAAATGCTGACGGCGGTGGTCACCCTATCGATGGCGGTGACGCCGCTATTGTTCGCCGCCGAGGCGCTCGTTGCCCGGCATCGGCGCATACCGCAAGCGGCGCGAGGCTTCGACGAGCCCCGCGGCGAAGAAAAGCAGGTCATTATTGCCGGGTTCGGCCGCTTCGGACAAATCGTCGCGCGCATCCTGCGAGCCAAGAAGATCGCGTTCACCGCGCTCGAGATCAGTCCCGATCAGGTCGATTTTGTCCGCGGCTTCGGCAATGAGGTGTTCTACGGCGACGCCTCTCGCCTTGACCTCCTTCGCGCCGCAAGGGCCGACCAGGCCGTGGCGTTGGTGCTTGCCATCGATGATCCGGACGCATCCGTGCGGACCGCGCAAACGGTGAGAGAGAACTTCCCCAGGTTGCCGATCTACGCCCGCGCGCGCAACCGCAATCACGCCTACCGGCTGATGGACCTGGGCATCAAGGTAGTGTGGCGGGAGACCTTTCTGTCCAGCACCGATATGGCACGCGCTGTTCTGAAAAGCGTCGGCCTGCCAGAGCGCGAAGCAGACAAGGCGATCGAAACCTTCCGTCGCCATGACGAGCGGCGCCTTTACGCCCACCACGGCCTGCACAACGATGAGCGGCGAATGCAGGCCCTGGCCAAGGAGGCGATGAAGGAGTTGGAGGAATTATTCGCAGCCGACGCTGCCGAGGACCCGCCTCGCTAACCCGTCCGGCCCGCGGACCCGGCGGCGCGGCCCGTTCAGGTGAAGAGGAAGTCCTTCGCGCACGGGTTGGCGCCGGCTGCGGTGATGGTATCGGCATCGGCGGCCCACGCCCTACGATCAAACCGAGCCCACCACCCGGATGCCGGCCGCGGAAACGGGCCGCTTCATTATGAGCCGTGACGGCCGCAACCATGCGCGGATCAGGCGAGCTGGCCGTGGCAGTGCTTGAACTTCTTGCCGGACCCGCACGGGCAGGCGGCGTTGCGCGAGACCCGGCCCCAGGTCGACGGGTCGCGCGGATCGGCGGCGCCCGCGATCTGGCGAGAGCGCACCGGCGCGGTCATCGTGTCGCCCCCGGCGGGCTCCGGCGCATGGGCCGAGGCAAAAGCCGGGTCGGTGCGGCTTTCGTGCATTTCTTGTTGCGGCGGACGCAGGGCCGGTTCCTCGGCGGGGTCCATCCGCAATTCGACATGGGCGAGAACCAGCGTGACCCGCTCGCGCAGCCGCTCAAGCATTGCATTGAAAAGGTTAAACGCCTCGCGCTTGTACTCGTTCAGCGGATCGCGCTGAGCGTACGCCCTCAGGCCGATGCCCTGGCGCAGGTGGTCTAGCGACAGCAGGTGTTCCTTCCATACTTGGTCAAGAATTTGCAGCAACATGCTCTTTTCGACCATGCGCATGACATCGGGGCCAAAGTTGGCGGCCTTCTCGGCCATCCGCCGGTCCGCCGCCTGCAGCAGCCGCTCGCGGATCTCACCGTCGGCGATGCCCTCTTCCTTGCCCCAGTCGGCCAAGGGCAGGTCGAGGTTAAAGATGCGGAAAATCTCGCCGTGCAGCGCATGCATGTTCCACTGCTCGGCGTAGGCTTTTTCCGGAATATTCTGGCCAACCAAGTCCTCGATCACCTGATGGCGCATGTCGCTTACAGTGTGCGCCACGTCCTCCGCGCTCATCAACTCCTTGCGTTGCTCGTAGACGACTTTGCGCTGATCGTTCATGACATCGTCGAACTTGAGCAGGTTCTTGCGGATCTCGAAATTCCGCGCCTCGACCTTTTGCTGTGCCTTTTCCAGCGCCTTGTTGACCCACGAATGGATGATCGCCTCGCCTTCTTCCAAGCCGAGCTTCTTCAACATGCCGTCGATGCGCTCCGAGCCGAAGATGCGCATCAGATCGTCTTCGAGCGACAGATGGAAGCGCGATCCGCCGGGATCGCCCTGGCGGCCCGACCGGCCGCGCAGCTGGTTGTCGATCCGCCGGCTTTCGTGACGTTCGGTGCCGAGGATGAACAGGCC
Organism: uncultured Alphaproteobacteria bacterium; assembly: GCA_963805915.1. GTDB lineage: Bacteria > Pseudomonadota > Alphaproteobacteria > Rhodospirillales > Defluviicoccaceae > JAEULH01. The sequence goes on along the minus strand of CAWDWD010000018.1, from coordinate 140,089 downwards.
GCCGGCGGCGAGCACTTTCTCGCGATCGGTGGCGACTTCGGCGCGGATGCGCGCCTTGCCGTCTTCGTCGTTGGGATCGGCGAGCTCCTGCTTAATCCGCATATCGACGTTGCCGCCGAGCTGAATGTCGGTACCGCGGCCGGCCATGTTGGTGGCAATGACGACGGCACCGCTCACGCCCGCCTGGGAAATGATCTTCGCCTCCTGCTCGTGGTAGCGCGCGTTGAGAACGTGATGCGGGACCTTTTTCTTCTTCAGCAGCTCGGACAGCAGCTCGGACTTCTCGATGCTGACGGTGCCGACCAAGATCGGTTGGCCACGTTCGCGGCAGTCGATGATCTTTTCGACGATGGCGTCGTACTTCTCGCGGACCGTCCGATAGACCTCGTCATCGTCGTCGATCCGGATGCATGGAACATTGGTCGGAATGTCGACGACCTCGAGATTATAGATCTCGGCAAATTCGCCGGCCTCGGTCATCGCCGTGCCGGTCATGCCGGCGAGCTTGGGGTAAAGGCGGAAGTAGTTCTGGAAGGTGATCGACGCCAGCGTCTGGTTCTCCTGCTGGATCGGCACGCCTTCCTTCGCCTCCAGCGCCTGATGCAGACCTTCGGAATAACGCCGGCCCTCCATCATTCGGCCGGTGAATTCATCGATGATGATGACCTTGCCGTCCTTGACGATGTAGTCGGTGTCACGGCTGAACAGCTTGTGCGCGCGCAACGCTTGGTTGGCGTGGTGGACAAGCGAGATGTTGCCGATGTCGTAGAGATCGCCCTCTTGCAGCAGCGCGGCCTCGCGCAGGAGCGCTTCGAGCCGTTCGACGCCGGCCTCGGTGAAGCTGACCGAGCGAGCCTTTTCGTCCTTCTCGAAATCGTCTTCTTCGAGCCGCGGCATCAGCAGGTTCATGCGGACGTAGTGCTCCGAGGAATCCTCGGCCGGCCCGGAGATGATCAACGGCGTACGCGCCTCGTCGACCAGGATCGAGTTGACTTCATCGACGATCGCGTAGTTGAACGGCCGCTGGACCATCTCCTCGAGCCGGAACTTCATGTTGTCGCGGAGGTAATCGAAGCCGAGCTCGTTGTTGGTGCCGTAGGTCACGTCGCACCCGTAGGCCTCGCGCCGCTCCGCATCGCTCAAGCCGTGGAAGATGCAGCCGACGCTGAGGCCGAGAAAGCGGTAGATCGTGCCCATCCATTCGGCGTCGCGCTGGGCCAGATAGTCGTTGACCGTAACGACGTGGACGCCCTTGCTGCTGAGCGCGTTGAGATAGACCGCGAGCGTCGCGACCAGCGTCTTGCCCTCGCCGGTCTTCATCTCGGCGATCATGCCGCGGTGAAGGACGATGCCGCCGAGGAGCTGGACGTCGAAGTGACGTTGGCCGAGGGTCCGCTTGGCCGCCTCGCGAACGGTGGCGAACGCATCGACCAGCACGTCGTCGAGCGACTCGCCGGCTTCGAGACGCCGGCGCAACGTATCGGTGCGCGCGCGCACCTCGGTGTCGCTCAGGCCCACGAGCTCCGGTTCGATGGCATTAACTGCGTCGACATTTTTGCGCAGGCCTTTGAGGAATCGTTCGTTGGCGGTGCCAAATACCCGCCTGGCAAGAACGCCAAACATTCAAAACCCCAAGAAGACGAAAAATAGGGGATTCGGGCCCCGAATTTCGGCCCGGATCGCTACCATTCGCGAAGAGATAGACGTGGCGGCAGTCTCTGTCAATTCGCCGCCCCCACACAAGTCCCACACACGTCAGCCATAAGAGAAACCGCCTCTCGGCCGAGGAGGCGCACGCACAGCTGTCCTTCGGTCGTCCTCATGGCCTTGTGCCGACGGAACCGTTATGCATTATCGGTCGGCCACACAGGCGACAAGCGCGCCGTGGCGCGGTCAATCACATCATGACGGTTCAGGCACGACCATGACCAAAGCCACGCCTTCGCCCCTGGCTCCTACGCGGTTCCCGGACATGCCGTCGGTGCGCGGGGTCCGATATGCAACCGGCTCGGCGGCGGTGCGCTATCGCGATCGCAACGATGTTCTCCTGGTCGAGTTGCCCCCCGAGACCGCCGCCGCCGGCGTCTTCACCCGGTCCAAAACCGCCGCGGCGCCGGTGTTGTGGTGCCGGCAGATCGTCTCGGGTGGCACGGCTCGGGCCCTGGTCGTCAATGCCGGCAATGCCAATGCGTTTACCGGCATGGCCGGAGAGCGGGCGGTGCAACAGACGGCGATTGCCGCCGCCGGCCTCATGGGCTGTCCGGCAAACGAAATCTTTGTGGCCTCGACCGGTGTCATCGGCGAGCAGCTGCCGGCCGACAAAATCGCTCGCCTACTGCCCGGGCTCCACGACGGGCTCGGCGACGGCGGCTGGAAGGACGCGGCCCTGACCATCGCGACCACCGACACCTTTCCCAAGGGCAGCTCGCGTCGGACCCACATTGACGACCGGCCGGTGACCATCAATGGCATCGCCAAGGGCGCCGGCATGATCGCGCCGGACATGGCGACCATGCTCGCTTTCGTCTTCACTGATGCCGCAATTGCGCCGGCGGCTTTGCAAACACTACTCAACGACGGCGCCGGCCGCTCGTTCAATTGCATCACGGTCGACGGCGACACTTCGACCAACGACACCCTGCTCGCCTTCGCCACCGGTGTCGCCGCCCACGCGCTCGTCCGCGAGGCGAGCGATCCGCGCCTGGACGACTTCCGCCGGTGCCTCGATGAGGTCCTAATCGACCTCGCCCAGCAAGTGATCCGCGATGGCGAGGGGGCCACCAAGTTCATAACGGTGACGGTGACCGGCGCCGAGAGCGATCCCGCGGCGCGGACGATCGCGCTTTCCATCGCCAACTCGCCGTTGGTCAAGACCGCGATCGCCGGCGAGGACGCAAACTGGGGGCGGATCGCCATGGCCGTCGGCAAGGCCGGCGAGCGGATCGATTTGGAGCGGCTGACCATCAGCATCGGCGGCGTTCTGGTCGCAACGAATGGCGGACCTGTCGCCGGCTACGACGAGGCTCCCGTAGCCCGGCACATGAAAGGCAGCGAAGTCGAGATCGACGTCGACGCGGGTGTCGATGCGAGCGTCGGCGGGGGCCGGGCAACGGTGTGGACCTGCGATCTGACTCACGGCTACATCGATATCAATGCCTCTTACCGGTCCTGATCCCGGCTGCCTGCGCGCACGCAGCGATGGCGAACCGCCCCTGCCGTTGTTGCTGGTCGCGGCGGTGGCGATGGTCGATATCGACGGCCGGGTGCTCTTGGCCCAACGACCGAAGGGCAAGTCCATGGCCGGATTGTGGGAGTTCCCAGGCGGTAAGGTTCACGCGGGCGAAACGCCGGAAGGGTGCGTTGTGCGCGAGCTGCGCGAGGAGCTTGGCGTCGATATCACCGAAAGCTGCCTCGCCCCGTTCACCTTCGCCTCGCACCGCTACGACCACGCCCACCTGCTGATGCCACTCTATCTCTGCCGGGTGTGGAAGGGTACGCCGAGCCCGCTCGAAGGCCAGGGCCTGAAATGGGTTCGTCCGCTCGCCATGACGGCTTTTGCCATGCCCCCGGCCGACGTCCCGTTGGTCGCCATGTTGCGGGATTTCTTGTAGGCTGGCCATGCATGTTGCCGTCCATCGAGCAGTAGCGAGGGGCCATGAAAATACTGTTTCTCGGCGCCGGGGCAACCGGCGGCACCGTCAAGTTGTTGAGGTGAAGCCCGACGAAGGGCGCGCGGACATCGGCATCGGCGGCATTAGCCGGGGGTTACGCCGCCAGCCGGGCACCTGTGACCTCAGCCCAGGTCGTGAACGCCAGGGCTCGGGCGGCTCGGTATTCGGCAGCGGGGCGGTGGTCTCGATGGAGGTGAAAGAGGTTGGCGATCGGATCGTGGATGGAAAGGAAGCGTTGGACCTGTCCGGGTGATTTGAAACGCTTCATCTGTCGTTCTCGCCGGCGGGTCGGCTGATGCGAGTTCTCTGCCCGGTTGTTGATCCCCTTGTGCCGCCGGTGTTCGACGCCCGGCATGATCTCGCGCTTGGCTGCGGCGTAACTCTGGAGTTTATCGGTCACCATCACCCGCGGTGCCCGGCCCTGAGCTTTCATCAGCTTGCGCAACAGTCGTTTAGCCGCTTTCTTGTCCCGCCGGCTCTGCACCAGGACATCGAGCACGAAGCCATCTCGATCCACCGCGCGCCAGAGGTAATGGTGCTTGCCGGCGATGGTGAGGACGACCTCGTCGAGATGCCACTTGTCGCCCCGGCGCGGTTCACGGCGACGCAGGTTGTTGGCGATGTCCCGACCGAATTTCAGGCCCCACTGGCGGATCGTTTCGTAGCTGACCGTAATGCCACGGGCCACCAGCATCTCTTCAACCATCCGCAGGCTCAGCGGGAAGCGAAAATACAGCCAAACGGCGGTCGTGATGATTTCGCTGGGGTAGCGGTAGCCGGCTGAGCGGGGTTCGGGGCGCGTCGTCATGCCGCATCATAGCCAACCCGGCTGGCCCGGCAACACGCCCGGCAGACAACTTGACGGTGTCCGCAGGACGCTGACGATCAACATCGAGGCGCGTTAGGAGTTCGATGCTGACGGATGAGTTTCATCCGTCGGCTGCGACTGCATCATCAGCTCAACCATGCGGATCTCCTCAGCGGAGAGATAGTCGCGATACCCGCCGATTTTGCCGCGCCGGACCTTGAGTGCCTCCGGCGTCTCGCCGCTGGCCCGTAGCCGCTCGCTGTTGAAGAAGCCCGCGCGTTCACGCGCCTGCATCATGCCGAAATCGCCGAAGGCCACGGCGTCGGAGATTTCAGCGGCGGACGTCGCCGGATCGAGAAAGCGGGCAACGCGGCCGAACGCTTCGCCGGTGTCCGCCCGCAACGCCTCGTAGCTCACACGCAAGGCGCGCGGATGAGCGGCAAGGGCGTTTTCCCAATAGCGCAAGAAGCGAACGACGCGCGGCACGCCGAGGCGCGGGTCGAGGAGGAAGTCGATCATCTGCGTCTCGCGGAGGCCGACGCGCGACGTCACGCCCTTGCGGCGAAGCTCCCGCTCGGTCGCCCGCTCGGTCATCTGAAAGTAGAACGACACGGCAACGTCGCGTGGATCGCGGGTCAGCAGAACGACCCGCTCCACTGCCGCGACCTCCTCCGCCCAGGTCCGCCCGGACGGCGCCCGGTCATCGGGCTGGACGCCGGTGAAAAGGATGCGCGGAATCGCTGGATGGCGCGCGTGGAAGTTGTCGAAATTGATCAGCTCTTCCGCCGGCAGACCGTAGCGCCGGTGGTAGATGTGCGAGACCATCGCCCGCAACCACGTGCGCCCGCTCTTGCCGATGGAGATGACAGCCGCGTCGGCCGTCTGCACCCGTCGCATCAGCTTCTTCGCCCGCCGTCGTTTGTCGAGACTGATCTTCAAGCGGCTCAACACGTCTGCCTGCATCAGAGAGACCTTCGGAGTGATCGGGCGATTTCCTGCGACGACAACGCATCCTAAGCGCCCACATGCCGCAACTCAACCGGCGCGCAGGCACGTCGACACTGGGGCGGGTTAAAGAAAGAAGCAGAAGGATGGCTGCACGCGCAGCTTTCGTCCAGCCGCAAAGCTTTTATGGCACCGTCAAGTTGTCTGCCGGGCGTGTTGCCGGGCCAGCCGGGTTGGCTATGATGCGGCATGACGACGCGCCCCGAACCCCGCTCAGCCGGCTACCGCTACCCCAGCGAAATCATCACGACCGCCGTTTGGCTGTATTTTCGCTTCCCGCTGAGCCTGCGGATGGTTGAAGAGATGCTGGTGGCCCGTGGCATTACGGTCAGCTACGAAACGATCCGCCAGTGGGGCCTGAAATTCGGTCGGGACATCGCCAACAACCTGCGTCGCCGTGAACCGCGCCGGGGCGACCAAGTGGCATCTCGACGAGGTCGTCCTCACCATCGCCGGCAAGCACCATTACCTCTGGCGCGCGGTGGATCGAGATGGCTTCGTGCTCGATGTCCTGGTGCAGAGCCAGCGGGACAAGAAAGCGGCTAAACGACTGTTGCGCAAGCTGATGAAAGCTCAGGGCCGGGCACCGCGGGTGATGGTGACCGATAAACTCCAGAGTTACGCCGCAGCCAAGCGCGAGATCATGCCGGGCGTCGAACACCGGCGGCACAAGGGGATCAACAACCGGGCAGAGAACTCGCATCAGCCGACCCGCCGGCGAGAACGACAGATGAAGCGTTTCAAATCACCCGGACAGGTCCAACGCTTCCTTTCCATCCACGATCCGATCGCCAACCTCTTTCACCTCCATCGAGACCACCGCCCCGCTGCCGAATACCGAGCCGCCCGAGCCCTGGCGTTCACGACCTGGGCTGAGGTCACAGGTGCCCGGCTGGCGGCGTAACCCCCGGCTAATGCCGCCGATGCCGATGTCCGCGCGCCCTTCGTCGGGCTTCACCTCAACAACTTGACGGTGCCGCAGGCTCAGCGGGAAGCGAAAATGCAGCCAAACGGCGGTCGTGATGATTTCGCTGGGGTAGCGGTAGCCGGCTGAGCGGGGTTCGGGGCGCGTCGTCATGCCGCATCATAGCCAACCCGGCTGGCCCGGCAACACGCCCGGCAGACAACTTGACGGTGCCCGGCGTTCTGCGCAGCGCTGGCCGAAACCCTCGGCCGCGGCGCCTTTGATCTCCGCAACAGCGACGCGATCCTTCTCGAGATGTGGGAGAAATGGGTGATGCTAGCGACCTTGGCCGGCGTCACCTGTCTGATGCGCGCGCCGGTCGGCGACATCGTCGCGGCGCCCGATGGCGATGCGGTCATTCTGGAAACGCTGGCCGAATGCGCCGCAATCGCCACCGCCGCCGGCGCGACTCCGCGCGAGGAAACGATGAGCCGTGTGCGCAACTTGTTGACCGAGCCCGGTTCGGTCTTCGCCGCATCCATGCTCCGCGACGTCGAAGCGGGCAATCGGATCGAGGCCGACCATATCATCGGTGATCTGATATCGCGGGCGGACACCCTTGGGGTGTTCACGCCCCGCCTGCGGACCGCCTTTTGCCACCTCAAGACCTTCGAGAACCGTTGCCGCAGGGAAGCCCACGCTTACGATTAGGGCCGCTTGCTGCCGCTGAGAGGCTGGTTAACCTCGCCGGCTCGCCCGCGCTTCTACGTTTGATCAAAGGTCCGCGGCGGCCTACTGTTCGCCGTAAAACCGACCGGGCCCGGCGGCGAAGCAGCCATCTGCCTCATCGGGACAAAGCACGACGAAGGTCTTCCGGTCGCCACAGCCCGTGACGCCGATTGTGTATTCGGCCCGGGCAACTCCATACATTCGGGGGCCCTCGATCGCAGGCTCAACCACTTCCCGCGAGAGCACCGTCGGCAAGACCGTGGTGCAGTTCATTTCGAACTGCGCCCGTTTCATCGCGGTTCCCTCTGCCTTACCCTGACTGGCATCAAGAAACTGCGAATTACTTTGACACGCCGCTGCAACGAATGCGCCGATGAGAACAAAGACCGCGTAGATCTTTCTCACGAGAACCTCCCTTACGTCGCTTCACCGACTCGCTTTGGCCCGCCCGCCATACGCCCTACCCGTAGTGATGCCAAGAAGAAATTGAGGCCGTATACACGGCTGGCGGCATAGGCGCTCCGCACCAGCCCGCCGCTCGTGGTGTCGTTCTCGCCGCAAGCTCGCTCAAACTACCGCCGCGGTCCCTTCCGCGGGGGCGGCCGGGTACCAGGATCGTATAGGCCGGCGAGCCGGGCGATCAGGATGGCGATGAAGAACGTTCCCGCCAACTGCTCAACGATCGACATCGACTGCGCGTGAGGCTTAAGCGGCACGATGTTGCCATACCCCGTCGTCGTCAGTGTGGTAAAGCTGAAAAAGAGGAAGTCGACCCATGCCAGCGGGCGCTGGGCATCGCTGGCCCCGGCGATTGCAAAAGATCCCGGAACAATCGCGTCGATGAATGCGTAGATGGACGTCCACAAGAGACCAAGCAGCATGTAGGCGCTGATCGCGGCACAGATTTTTTCGGACGATACCGCGCCCTGGCGAAGCACATAAGCCAGCACTTGCGCTACGGTGAACGCATAAAACATCGCGGAGGCCAGATACCAGAGTTCGACCATCCCCTCCTCACCGTTCGCGATCACGCTGGCTTGCATGGCAATCGCGGGACCGGCCAGCAGGACCGCGATGACGAGAACGCGCAATGACCGCCCGACCGCGAACGCGGCGGAGGCAAGAATCAGACCGTTCAACAACCCCCGGATCACTCGGTGGTACAAGGAGGCGTCGAGAAAGGGGTAGATCAAGAGCAGCCCAACTAGGCTTGTCAGAAGGAGTCGCGAGCGGCTGCCCTTTGCGACCACGGTAAACCTGTGCAGGGTCTCGGCGATCCGCTCGCCATCAATCTTTGTCGGGCGCATATCGATCCACCCCGCGCGGTCGTTGCTTCTTTTGCAAAATTTCCTGCGTTACGTTACCGGTTCTGTCGGTTCAGCCGCACGAGGCGCGTGGGGCAAGGCCACCTTCTCCAGCCACAGGCTCGATTCGAACGCACCTTCCGCCAATTCGAGGCCCGCAACGACGTGGCCGCGCAAGCGGTCTGCCATCCGGCTCCGGACATAGGCGCTCGACCACACGATCCTCCAGCCGCCGCCATAGAGCATCGCTGCGACCGCGAGCTGCTCGTTGTAGCCGCGCCAATCCCAGGCTTCAGGGTAGCCGTCGGGCAGAAAGATGTCGTGGAGATGAACCAGCGCGCCGGGCGGCAGCGCCGGGAAAACCGTGTTGATAAGAAGATCGACGTCGGTGCCAGGCATGAGGACATGACTAGAGTTGATGGCAAGTATGTCGCCGGCACCGATGAACGCGAAGATGTCGAGGCTCGCCCGCTGCACTGGCTTCGCCACCGCCCGGACGGGCAGAGCCCGGATGTCGGCGCGCGGCTTCGGATCGATCGCGGTAATCTCCGTCCGTAGTCCGCCATCGGCGACCGCGCGGGCGAAAAAGCGCGTCGAATGGCCCGAACCGACCTCGACAATGCGGGCCGGGGAGCGGGTGCGGACGAGGGTATAGGCGGCCGCGGCGTCGAGTTCGGGGAAACCACGATTGCCGCCAGCGCGGGAGCGGCGGCGGTTCCGCGCCAATCGCGGTCAGCGCATCGCCCAGGTTGGTCATCTCCGCCAACATGTCGCGAAAGGCAGGCTCGGCGGCGCGGAAGATGGGCGCGAGCGCCGGATAGCTCGACACGGCGGCACCGCTCCTCGCGGCATAACGATATGGGATGAAGTACCCCCGCCTGGCAAAGCCAAGAACCGTCGGTAGCCCGAGCCACGCCCTGCGGCGGTTGCCGCGCGACAATACCGCGAGAAGTCTCGATCGCATCGTCATCGCGCGAACAACCCCACTCGGAACGTCGCCGTCATACACGAAGGCGACGCCCGGCGCGAGGATCCTCGATATTTGGTCCTTCCCGGCAATTACTGCCCACCGGCCGGCTGTTGTTACCGGTTGATGGCGACGGGAGGCGCCGCTCTGCGTTTCACGTGTCCTTAACCCGCCTGGGTTTCTCTAGTGTGAGGGTGGCACGATATTCGCAACCACTCCCGCGAGCAGGCGTGGCGGATAAGGGCAGTCTGAAGATGATAATATGGCGAAAGTCGGCAGGGCACGGGCCGAGCGGGCTTCGACGTCGGATCGGCGTCGTTGCGCGCGCCGCCGCTCTCGCGTGCCTTGCGCTCGCCATGGTGATGCTCGACGGCGCCAGCGCCGAGGCGGCGTCACGGATCAAGGATCTGGTCGACTTCGAAGGCGTGCGCGACAACCAGTTGGTCGGCTACGGTCTGGTCGTCGGGCTCAACAAGACCGGCGACACGCTGAAGGACGGCGGTTTTACCAAACAAAGCCTGCAGGCGATGCTCAACCGCCTCGGCGTCAAGCCGAGCGACAAGGGTCTGACCTCGAAAAATGTCGCTGCGGTCATGGTGACCGCCACGCTGCCGGCGTTTGCTCGCCAGGGCGGGCGCATCGATGTGACCGTCTCGGCGCTTGGCGACGCATCCAGTCTGCTCGGCGGCACGCTGCTGGTCACGCCGCTGTTGGGCGCGGATAGTGAAGTCTACGCCGTCGCCCAGGGCCAAGTGGCGGTCGGCGGGTTCAGCGCCCAGGGCGCTGCCACCAGCGTTATCAAGGGTGTGCCCACCTCGGGGCGGATTGCCGCCGGCGCCATCGTCGAGCGCGAAGTCGGCTTCGCCATGGCCAACATGGACTCGGTAAAGCTCAACCTGCGCAACCCTGACTTCACCTCCGCCCGGCGCATCGCCCAGGCGATCAACGCCTTCCTCAAGGAGCCGGCGGCGCGGCCAAGCGATCCGTCCACTGTAGACGTCCTGGTTCCGGCCAGCTACCGCCGCAACGTCGTCAACATGCTTACCGACATCGAGCAGCTGAGAATTCAGCCCGATCAGCCTGCACGCGTTCTCATCGACGAGCAGTCCGGCATCATCGTCATGGGCGAGAACGTTCGGGTCAGCACCGTCGCCATCGCCCAGGGCAACCTCACCATCCGCATTACCGAGACGCCGCAGGTCTCGCAGCCGAGCCCGTTCGGTGACGGCGCCACCGCAGTTGTCCCGCGGACAACCGTCGATGTGGGCGAGTCGGGCACGAAACAGCTCGGCATCGTCTCGTCCGGTGTCACCCTGCAGGATCTGGTCAACGGACTCAACGCGCTCGGCATCAGCCCGCGCGACATGATCGCCATTCTGCAGGCGATCAAGGCCGCCGGCGCCTTGCAGGCTGAAATCGAGGTGATGTAATGGCCGACCTCGCCATCGCCGGCCAAGCCCGCGCCGCGGCCGCCGCAACGCCGCATGCGCCGACCGCGCCGAGGGCTGGAATGACGCCGGAGCGCCTGCGCCGCGCCGCCGGTGAGTTCGAGGCGTTCTATCTCTCCCAGGCGCTTCAGCCGATGTTCAAAAGCATTTCCAGCGAAGCCCCGTTTGGTGGCGGCATGGCCGAGGAGATGTGGCGATCGCTCCTGGTCGACGAGTACGGCAAGGCGATGGCCAAGTCCGGCGGCATCGGCATTGCCGATGCCATCGTTCGTGGCTTGGTCGACGTTCAGGAACAGGCCAACGCGCACGCCGCGACAGGCACTCCAAGCCACTCAATCCACACCGAGAAATTCTTTCCAAGGGAGACCCCACGCCGATGACGCAGCTTCCCTCACCGCTCGCCGCCGGTTCCCGGGCGGCGGCGCCGGCGATCGCGGCCTTGAACCAACTGGCCGAAGTACTGGCCCGCGAAAACGCCGCCCTACGCCAGCGTAACCGCTCCGCCATTGCCGCGCTGGCCGACGAGAAAAAGGCCGCGCTCGAGGCGTGCGAAAGCCACGCGAGCGCCGTCGTCCCCGCTTCCGATGGCGTAGCTAGGCTTGATTCCGTCGCGGGCGCCGTGGCGGATGAGATCAAGCACGCCAAGGCGCGGCTGGGCGCGCTTATCGACGAAAACCAGCGCCGGCTGCGGGTCGCGATCATCGCCAACCAGCGGCTGGTCGAAACCATCGCCGCCGCGGTGCAAGCGCAAGCATCCGGCGCCGACGGCTATGCCCGTAATGGGCGAAAAGATCCGGCGAAAGGCCGCGCCAGCGCGCCGCCGCCGGCGCTGACCCTTTACCGCTCACTTTAGTCCGAACGGAGACCATCCCATGGCCGGAGCCCTCAGCGCGTCCCTGCGCACCGCCGCCAGCGGCCTGCTCGCCAATCAGCGCGCGTTGGACGCCGTCGCCAACAATGTTTCGAACGTCAACACGCCCGGCTACTCGCGCAAGATAGTCAACTTCGAGACGCGCGCGCTGGGCGGCGCCGGCGCCGGCGTCGATCTTGGTCCGCTGACCCGGACCATCGACGAGGGACTGATCAAGAGCATTCGGCTCGAACGCGAGGGCCTTGGCGCGCTCACCGCGCAAAGCGATCTGCATGGCCGGATTCAGGACCTGTTCGGCACGCCGGAGAGCAACACTTCGCTCAGCCACGGTCTCGCTGATTTGCAAAACGCGCTCAGGTCCCTAGCGCTTGCGCCGCACAATACGATCGAGCAGCGCGAGGTCGTTCGCCAGGCCGAGGACGTGGCGCTGCGGCTGCGGCGAACCGGTTCTACAATTCAGGACCTTCGCGCCGACGCCGACGCCCAAATCGGGCGAACGGTTGACGAGATCAACGGCCTTGTCTCCGGCATCGCCGATTTCACCGCGACTATCGTGCGCGAGAAAGCGCTCGGCAAGGGCACGGCCGACACCGAGGACCAGCGCGATCGGGCGCTCGATCGGCTCGCGGGGCTCATCGATATTCGTGTCTTTCCGCGTGGTGGCGGCGATATCGCCGTTGTCACCGCAAGCGGTCGGACCCTGGTCGACGGCCCGCCCGTGACGCTGACGCATCGCCCGGCGGCCGGTGTCGCCGCGGCGTCGAGCTACGCCGGCGGCGGTCTCGACGCGATCACCATCGGCGAAGGGGCAACGGCCCAGGACATCACCATGGACATCCGTGGCGGCAGCCTCGCCGGGCTGATCGAGATGCGCGACCGCATCCTGCCCAACCTGCAGAGTACGATCGACACTCTTGCCGTCGGCCTTCGCGACGGCGTCAACCGGGTCCATAACGCCGGTCTCTCGTTTCCCGGCCTTAGGGCCCTGAACGGCACGCGCCAGTTCACCGAGCCGGCGACACAGACGATCGCGTTCAGCGCCGCCGAAGACACCCGGCTCATCCTGTTCGATAGCGTTGGCAACGAGGTGCGCTCAACTTCGGTGCGCACGCTGGTCGGTGGCGCCAGCACGACGATCAGCGGCCTGACAGCGCAGATCAACGGCTGGCTTGGCGCCGACGGCTCGGCCTCCATGATCGATGGCGCCCTGCGCATCGAGATCACCGGCTCGGGCCTCGCGCTGGGTCTGCGCGACGAAGCGCAAGGCACGCCCGGAAGCGCGCCGCTCGACGCGACCCTCGCGTTCGATGCTGACGCCGACGGCCAGACCGACGAGACCCACTCCGGCTTTTCCAGCTTCTTCGGCCTGAACGACCTGTTCGTCGATATCGCCCCGACGACGGCGCAAGCCTCGGCGGTCGTCGCCGCCGGCTTCAGCGCGAGCGCGGCGACGCTCGCCTTCCGCAACGCCGGCGGCGCGCTGGGCGGACCGGTCGCGGTCGGCGCAGGCGATAGCCTGCAGACGATCGCGGCCAAGATCACCGCGGCGACCGGGCTCGCCGCCCGGATCGTTCCCGACGGCGGCGGCGTTCGCCTGCGGATCACCGCTGACGACGGCGCGGCATTCACCGTGACCCAGGACCCCGGCGCCGGCGATACGCTGCTCGACGATCTTGGCTTCGGCTCGGCGGCAAGCGGCGCGGCCAATCGACTGGCGGTCCGCGCCGACATCTCCGCCCAGCCATCGCTGCTCTCGCGCGGGGCGGTGCAATGGGATCCGACAAGCGGACCGGCCGGGAGTTATCACACCGGCGTCGGCGACGATACGACTGTTCATGCGCTTGCCGCGGTGTTTGAGACCAGGATCGACTTCGCCACCTCCGGCAGGCTTGGCGCGGTTGAAACGACTCTCTCCGGCTACGCGACGACGCTGCTCGGCGATACCGCGACGCTGGCCAGCAGTCACGCAGGACGTACCAGCGAACGCCAGGAACTGGTCGACAGCCTGCAAGGCAAGTCCGACGGCGTGCGCGGCGTTAACCTGGACGAGGAAATGGCCGATCTGATGCTGTACGAGCAGGCCTATTCCGCTTCGGCGCGGGTCTTCAGCGTTGTTCAGGACATGTTCGACGCGCTCGACCGCATGTTGGGCTAAGTGCCGCTTTACATCGACAAGGAACCCGGACCATGAGCCGCGTCGCCACGTTCGCCGCCAGTAACCGTCTTCTCGACCTAATGTCGAAGGTTCAGGAGCGCCTGAACAACCAGCAGATCCAGGTCACCACTGAGAAAGTGTCGCAGGACTACGCCGGCCTTGCTGTCAACGCCGGCCGTCTGGTTTCGCTCGAAACCACGCGAGCCGGTGTCGCGCGCGGCATCGACAACAACGAGATGCTGCAGACCCGGTTGCAGGCCACCGATACGACCGTCGAAGCGATCGGCAAGACCGTTCACGACTTCCGCGCCGTCCTGCTCGATCTCGGCGTCAACCAGCCGCTCGACGAGGCCCATGTCACCGAGGTTCAGAACTGGGCGTTCCGTGCGCTGAAGGACGTGGAAAGCTACCTCAATACCGGCGTGGACGGCCGTTTTCTGTTCGCCGGCAGCCGGGCGACAACCCGGCCCGTGGACATGGGCTTGACCACCTTCGCCGACTTCCAGGCCCGCTATGACGGCGAAAGCGTGGTCTATCCGCCGAGTGCCGCGGCCCACGTCGGCGCGAGCGGATCGTTGACGCCGGCGGCGACCGGCGGGCTCACGATCACGGGCGGCGATACCATCACCGCGACGACGCCAGGCGCCTTCGCCAACCTCGCCGTGGGCGCGACCATTACGCTGTCCAATAGCGCTGTCGGCAACGATGGCGACTACACCGTCGTTTCGACCAACGGCTCCGACCAGATTACGATCTCCGGCGCCATGAGCGTCGGGCCCGCGACCATCAACGTCGTCAATGCCATCAACAACGGCGCGGAAGCCGGCGCGACCATCACGCTCGGCAACTGGTACGCCGGCGATAGCATAGCCCAGACCCACCGGGCGGACGACGAACGCAGGTTCTCGCTCTCGCTCAACGCTATCGATCCGGCCTTCGAAAAGGCGATCCGCGCGATCGGGATGATCGCCCAGGGCGCCTACGGCACCGCCGGCGGCCTTGACCAGAACATGGGCCGGGTCGACCAGTCGCTGTCGCTGCTGAGTTCGGCGCTCGAGCGGGCGTCAGGCGCGGGCGAGCCGTTCGGACCCGAGGCCGAGGGCAGCATCGAGAGCGCGCGGATGGACCTGGGCTTCAACCAGGTTGTCCTCAACGAGACCATCGAGCGCCACCGCTCGCTGATGGTCTCGCTCGAAGACAGGGTCGCCGAGATCGAAAACGTCGACCAGCTTGAAGCGCTCACCCGTCTGCTCGACGACGGCCGCGCGCTCGAAGCGTCGTATCAGGTCGTCTCGCGCATCCGACAATTCAGCCTGATGAACTACCTTTAACCGGAGAATTGCCTGACATGGCCGACCATCCCGTATTTTCAGAAACCGACGCCATCGCCCTGGCGCGCGCCGCGGCGCTGATCGAGCAGGCCCGCATCGCCGACCCCGGCCGCGTCTCCATGGCGCTGAAACATAACGTTGCGCTTTGGACAGCCATCAGGGCCATTACCAGAACGGCCAACGGGAGCTTGCCGGAGGCGGTGAAGACCAATCTCGGAAAACTCGGTGACTTCGTCATCGCTGCCACGCCAGACGCCGCGCGGGCGCCGGCCGAGGCCACCTGCGACGCCTTGATCAACATCAACCGTCAGGTCAGTGCCGGCCTGCTCAATGGCCAAGCGGGCAGCCTGGCCTAGCCTAGCTAGTTCTGGTCAGCGCTCCTCGGTGGCCTTCCACGGCCGTAGCACAAAGACGGCGTCCGCGATATCGGGCGCGATGGCAGGAACATCGGGTTCCGCGACCGCGAGCAGGATCATTGGCGCGGGAGCTCCGAGAGCGCTGAGTTGGCGGGAGATGCCCCAACCGTGATCGACATGACCCCGACCGGCGACGGCGACCACAAGCGCCTCTGGATGCGTTGACTTCGCATCGCGGATAGCCTCGGCCATGGCCCGGTCCCAGGTCAGTTGCGCCTCGATGAAGCGCGAGAGGCCTAATTCGCCCGGCGCTTCGCGGCCACCCTTGGCGTGCGCGCCAAGGGCAAAGAATTCGGATAGAAAATTGCGATAGGCAGAGCTGATGGGCGCGGGCTCGCCGAGCCCCTCGCGTTCGGCGGCAGGCACCGCCCCCCAGCCATCGCGCGCCACCCGCGACACCAACTTTCGTCGCACATTCAGCGCGACCAGCGGCAGGCGGTACATCCGAGCGAAGTGGAACAGCGGCAGGTAAAGCGCCGGATCGTAGCCCCAGACCTCGGACCAGCGGACAGCGGTGAGAAACGCCTTCTCGGTCAACTCGCCGGCGACCCAGCGGTCGAGGATCAGCTGGACCGAGCGAGGAAATACTTCCAGGCCAATCACCATCCGCGGCCGCTGTGCATGGAGCGCCGTCAGCACATGAAGTTGCCAGCGGTGGTTTTCGGGATCGTCGTGGACCTCGCCGAGGAGGACACTATCGGCAGCAACGGCGCGGCCGATGACGACATCGGCGCCCAGATTCTCGCGCGACGCCGGGTTCAGCCACGTCCCGGTCGCGGCAGCGGCCGGGTCTGACGCGCCGCCGGCCGCGATCGCTCCTGTCGCCGGCAAGTTCGTCGCCAAGATCAACGTAACAGGACGACGCAAGCCGCGAGCGGGCTGGCAAGAGACCGACAGGTCCCCCACCGAGGCGCGGCGGCATCATCCGCCGCTGGCGACGCGGTGGCCGAGCGAAGCAGGCTCGACCGACGCGGTCTCGTCCCTTGCGCCGCCGCCCATGCCAAACCCACGATGGCGCTCACCATCTGCATGGCCAGCGCGCGTGGCATGGATAAGCGAGGACTTGGAATCTCCGGCGTCGGACGCTCTGCCGCCGGCGATGATGGGAGATGCGATGGGCGGCTCACCGGCGCATCCGAAGAACAAAACAACGAACTTGCAACCTTGTTGTCGCCGTCGTAGGCGGACTTGCTGCAGGCTCTTGTCACGCCAAACAATCCGTTTTCCAGTCATGTCAGTACCCCCCTGGATGACAGCTTGGAAATCGTTCACAGCATTATTTGATCTCCCTTGCGCGGCGAGTGCAAGCCCTATCGCCGGGGCACGCACTATGGCCACGGTGTCAAAGCGTGACCCCCGGCAAGCGCTTGTTGACGGGCCGCGACGGCGGTCCCATGTCCCCGCAGATGCCGTCGATCGGATCCGACCCGCACCCCAAACCCGCGACCTCAGGTTTACCGTCCGTCGCCGCTCGCCCGGTGATGATCGGCAGCGACATCTACCGGAGTTCGAACCATGTCTCGGGTCATCCGCTGGCCATTCCGCGGGTGTCGTTATGCATCGACTTGTGCCGGGCGCTGGGCTGGCTGTCGGCGGCGAACTACTTCGACAGCCCGCGCGCCAGCGTGGCCGAGCTGTGCCGCTTTCATGATCCGGATTATGTCGCCGCGGTCGAACGGTGTGCACGCCGCCAGGACGCCTGCGCCGAGGATCGCGTTCGCTTCAATCTCGGGGTCAATGGCAACCCGGTCTACCCCGCAATGTTCGCTCGTCCCGCGACCGCCTGCGGCGCCTCGCTCGCCGCCGCCGCGCGGCTGTTGCGCGACGGTGGCGTTGTCCACAGCCCCGCGGGCGGCACACATCACGGCCAAGCGGGGCGCGCGAGCGGATTTTGCACCTTCAACGATCCCGTTCTGGCGATCCTGGCGCTGCTCGACGGGGGCCTCGAGCGCGTCTTTTATCTCGACCTCGACGCTCACTTCGGCGACGGCGTCCAGATGGCTTTCGCCGACGAAGAGCGGGTGTTTACCCTGTCGGTTCACGAGGCCGGACGCTGGCCGATGGGCCGCGACGACACCTGGAGCGACGCGCCCGGCGGTGCCCGTGATCGCGCCGGCGGATCCGCGCGCAATCTGCCGGTGCCGCGAGGGTTCAACGACAGCGAGATGGACGCCGTGCTGGACGGCGCAATCCTGCCGCTGATCAAGGCCTTCGCACCCGAGGCTCTCGTCGTTCAATGCGGCGCCGACGCCCTTGCCGACGATCCCATGACCAAGCTGGCGTTATCCAACCTTGCGCTGTGGCGGGTTGTCGGCGCGATCCGGGACACGGCGCCCCGCCTGCTGGTGCTTGGCGGCGGCGGCTACAATCCGTGGAGCGTGGCGCGCTGTTGGGCCGGCGTCTGGGCGACGCTCAACGACTTTGCCCTGCCGCAGCGGCTGCCGGACGAGGCCGAGCACCTGCTTCGCTCGGTGAACTGGAACCATCGCCAGGGCCGCGCGCCACGACCGCACTGGTTCACGACGCTCGCCGACGGCCGAAGCGATGGTTCCGTCAGGTCCGAGGTCCACGCCCTGATCGAGATCGTGACCCAGACGGGCAGGTTGTAGCGAGAGCGCGCCGTTGGCGTCACGCGGACGGCCTAATGAAAATAGGCCGCGAACACTAGCACTGTGCCGGCGGCGGCGATGGCCAGCGCGATGACGGGCACGGTGCATGCGATCAAATGGTCAAAGCTCATGAGACAAGCCCTTCTTCCTTTCCGCTGTCGGCGGCGCTTTCGCTGCGCGAATCCAGCAAGCGGGTCAAACCTTACGCGAACCGGCCGCACCCCTTGAGTGCGTTTTCTGCATTGCAGCATAGCTAATGGGGCATGAATGAGCAAGCATGGACCTCTATTGATGAAATCTAAGCACAAGCGGTCAAAGATATCATTGCCAAAGCGCGCGGTAATTTTCGCCGGTGCGCTGGGGGCGGTTGCAAACGACGCCATCGGACGGTAAAGCCGGAAGATATAGTCGAACTTGTTCACATGAGCCCGGCAAAGGAGACGCTCGATGTTCCCACGGATTGGTGCCCTCTTGGCGGCGGCGCTTGTCGTCGCGGTGGCCGCGACCGCCGCCGCGAAGGACTTGACCCAGGGCGCGATCTCCGTTGAAGACCCGTGGGCACGCGCGACCGTGGGCGCCGGCGCCGGCGCCGCGTTTTTCGCCATCAAGAACACCGGTTCGGCCGACGACCAGTTGGTTGGCGCGGCCGCGCCGGTTGCCAAGTTGGCGGAGCTGCATACCCACATCAAGGAGGGCGATGTGATGCGGATGCGGCAGATCGAGGAGATTGACGTGCCGGCGGGAGGCACGACAACGCTTCAGCCCGGCGGTCTCCACGTCATGCTGATGGGATTGAAAGCCCCACTGACCGCGGGATCGTCATTCCCGCTCACGCTCTCCTTCGCCAAGGCCGGCGATGTCACGGTCGAGGTCGAGGTCAGGAATGTCGCGGCGATGAAGCCGAGCCCCGGCGGCGGCCACCACTACGACATGAAGCATGATTAAGGAACTGTCCAGCCCAGGAAATGAACTATCGCGACGGCTATAAGAAGTGGAGAAGCGATGGCAGCGGGCACGACAGCGAAACAGAGCAGCGTCTTAATCATGATCCGTTACTTCATGTCCAAGCTACAAGATGCGTTTAGCCTAGCTCGGGCGTATTAAGAAAATGTTGAAGCGGTAGCGATCTCTATGGAGTGGTACATGCCGATACTTCTGTAGCCGGCGCGGGCCTGATTGGCGTGAAGAGGCCGGGGTCAAGCGCATGGCCGCGCCGAGGATGAGCGGGACTTATCCAGCGTTCATCGAATGGCGACGTGAAGGCTGAAAACGCTTGGTCGCTTTCTTGACCCCCTCTGCGTCGTGGCTTAGGTTGGTGCCCCGCACGAATGCGACGCGTTGTCGAGGGGAAGCGCCGAGGGATACCAGAGACACTAAGGTCCTCGGCGACGCGGTGTGCGGAGCGATCGATCAACAACAAGCCGACGCGGGAACTCCATGACCGATCAACAGCTGACATTTGCCGAAGGCTTCCCTATGCCGACCTATGATGAGTGGGTCGGCGAGGTCGAAAAGGCGCTCAAGGGCGCGCCGTTCGACAAGAAAATGCTGAGCAGGACCTACGAAGGGATCACGCTCCGGCCGATCTACACCCGTAACGACTGGCCGCCGAGCGGCGATCCTTCGGGGTTCCCGGGCGCGATGCCCTTCACGCGCGGTGGCCACGCTGCCGGCAACCGGCCCAACAACTGGGACGTGCGCCAGGCCTTCGCCCATCCTGATCCGGCCACGGCCAACGAGGCAGTGCTGCATGAGCTGGAGCGCGGCGTCACCTCGCTGCTGATCCAGCTCGACAAGGCGGGCCGCGCCGGCCTTGATGGCGACGCCGGCGGCGCCGACGGGCTCGCAGGCGACGGCGGGGTGATGATCTACAGCGTAGACGATCTCGACCTGCTGCTCACCGGCGTCTATCTGGATCTGGTCACCGTGGCACTCCGCCCCGGGGCGCAGTACCTCTCCGCGGCAGCCATACTGAGCGCGCTTTGGCAGCGCCGCGACATCGCCCCGGCCAAGGCCCTCGGCGCGTTCAACGCCGATCCTCTTGGTACGCTTGCTACAACAGGTACGCTACCGGTGCCGGCCGAGACCGCGATAGCCCAACTCGCCGATCTCGCGCGCCATACCGCTTCGACCTATTCCCGGGTGACGGCGGTCGGCGTCGACACTTCGGCTTACCACAATGCCGGCGCGAGCGAGAGCCAGGACCTGGCGGCGTCGATGGCGACCGCCGTTGCCTATCTCCAGGCGATGACCGGCGCGGGCCTCGATATCGACATCGCCTGCCGGCAGATCCTCTTCACCTATGCGGTCAGCTGCGACCAGTTCCTGTCGATCTGCAAGCTTCGCGCCGCCCGCAAGATGTGGGCGCGGGTCGCCGAAGCCTGCGGCGCCAGCGAAGCCGCGCGCGGCATGACTATTCAGGCCATCACCGCCGAGCGGATGATGACCCGGTGCGATCCCTGGGTGAATTCGCTACGGACTACGGTTGCCTGCTTCGCCGCCGGCGTCGGCGGCGCCGACAGCATCACGATCCTGCCGTACAACGCCGCGCTTGGGAATTCGACGCCGCTCGCGCGTCGGGTTGCGCGCAACACCCACGTCATCCTCGCCGAGGAGTCCAACATCGCCAAGGCTGTCGATCCGGGCGGCGGGTCGTGGTTCATCGAGAGCCTGACCGACCAGCTCGCGGAGGCGGCGTGGACCGAGTTCCAGGGGATCGAGTTCCGCCGGCGGCATGTTGGCGGTGCTTCGCGACGGCAGCTTCGCAAAGAAGATCGCCGACGCCTACGCCGAGCGCGAGCTCAATCTTGCCAAGCGCCGCGACGCACTGACCGGCGTCAGTGAGTTCCCGAACATTCTCGAAACCGATACCGAGGTCGAGACCCCGGATCTGGCCGCGGCGCTGGCCGGCGCCCGCGAGCGGCTCAAGAGCTTGCGGGCCGCAAAGGCCTCAGTCGATGCGTTGAGGGCGGCGAAGCCCGGCTCGATCAGCGAGGCGGCTGTGGCCGCGGCGAGCGGCGGAGCGACGATCGGGGCCATGGCCGCGGCGCTTGCCGGCGGCGTCACCACCATCGCGGCACTGCCCAGGCATCGCTACGGCGAAATGTTCGAGGCTCTGCGCGATGCCTCTAGTGTGCATCTCGCCAAGACCGGCGTGCGGCCGAAGATTTTTCTCGCCAACCTTGGCCCGCTCGCCAAACACACCGGGCGGGCGACGTTCGCCAAGAACTTCTTCGAGGTCGCCGGCATCGAGACGCTCAACAATAAGGGCTTCGCCGACGCCGAGGCTTGCGCCAAGGCGTTCAAGGACAGCGGCGCGCAGGTTGCGGTCATCTGCTCCGCCGATCCCATCTATGAGGAGATGGTTGGCGCGGTCGCGCCGGCGCTAAAAAAACAGGGCTGCAAGCGGCTGTTTCTTGCCGGCAATCCCGGCGCCAAGAAGGCCGATTACAAGGTCGCAGGCGTCGACGATTTCATCTTTCTCGGCGGCAACGTGCTGCAACAGACCCGCGATACCCTCGTGCTGCTTGGAGTGATTGACCGATGACCTCGATCCCCAACTTCTCCACGATCGATCTGCGTCCCGGCAATATACCGCCGCAGGACGGGGGCTACAAAGCCTGGGCTCAGCGGTTCAAGGCGGAGACCGGGAAGTCGCCGGAAGATTTCCTTTGGGAAACACCCGAGAAAATCATGGTAAAGCCTCTCTACGCGGCGGCCGATCTGGACGGGCTTGACCACCTGGACACGATGTCGGGCATGCCGCCATTTCTCCGCGGTCCCTATCCAACGATGTACGTAACCCGGCCATGGACCATTCGCCAATACGCCGGATTCTCCACCGCCAAGGACTCCAACGCGTTCTATCGCCGCAACCTGGCGGCGGGGCAAAAGGGTCTCTCGGTCGCCTTCGACTTGGCCACCCACCGCGGTTACGACTTCGACAACCCGCGCGTCGCCGGCGATGTGGGCATGGCCGGCGTGGCGATCGACTCGATCATGGACATGAAGGTCCTGTTCGACGGCATCCCGCTCGATCAGATGACCGTATCGATGACGATGAACGGCGCGGTGCTGCCGATCCTCGCGCTTTACATTGTCGCCGCCGAGGAGCAGGGGGTGAAACTGGCTCAATTGGCCGGCACCATCCAGAACGACATCCTCAAGGAATTCATGGTTCGAAATACCTACATCTACCCGCCCGAACCGTCGATGCGGATCATTTCGGACATCTTCTCCTTTACGTCCCAGAACATGCCGAAGTTCAACTCGATCAGCATTTCCGGCTACCATATGCAGGAAGCCGGAGCGACGGCCGACCTGGAGATGGCCTATACCCTCGCAGACGGCGTCGAGTACGCCCGCGCCGGGATGAAGGCAGGCCTGGGCATCGACCAATTTGCGCCGCGGCTGTCGTTCTTCTGGGCAGTCGGCATGAACTTCTACATGGAAATCGCTAAAATGCGCGCCGCCCGCATGTTGTGGGCCAAGCTCATCAAGCAGTTCGAGCCGAAGAGCGCGAAGTCCCTGGCGCTACGGACCCACTCGCAGACGTCGGGTTGGAGCCTGACGGCGCAGGACGTCTACAACAACGTCATCCGCACCTGCATCGAGGCGATGGCGGCAACCCAGGGGCACACCCAGTCGCTCCACACTAACTCGTTCGACGAGGCCCTGGCGCTGCCGACCGACTTCAGCGCTCGGATCGCCCGCAATACCCAACTGTTCCTGCAAAACGAAAGCGGCACGACCCAGGTCATCGACCCGTGGGGTGGAAGCTATTATGTCGAGCGGCTCACCCGCGAGCTCGCCGAGAAGGCCTGGGGCCATATCCAGGAGGTCGAGCAGACCGGCGGCATGGCCAAGGCCATTGAGGCCGGTATTCCCAAGCTGCGCATCGAAGAGGCGGCGGCGCGCACGCAGGCTCGCATCGACAGCGGCCGGCAAACTGTGGTGGGCGTGAACAAGTACCAGCTCACCGAGCACGAGAATATTGAAGTGCTCAAGATCGATAACAAGGAGGTCCGCCGCGGCCAGATCGCCCAGCTCGAGACGTTGCGCGCCAACCGCGATGCGAAGGAGGCCGAGGCTAGGCTCTCCGCGCTGACCCGCTGCGCCGAAACCGGAGAAGGCAATCTGCTCGCGCTCGCCATCGAGGCCGGCCGGGCGCGCTGCACGGTCGGTGAAATCTCCGATGCCCTGGAGAAGGTCTACGGTCGGCACAAGGCGGAAATCCGCGCGATCTCCGGCGTCTACAGCGGCGAAGTCGGCGAGAAGTCCGATATCGTCGCCAAGGTCCATGCCCTGGTTGATGCCTTCGAGGCGAACGATGGCCGCCGCCCGCGCATCCTGGTCGCCAAAATGGGCCAGGACGGTCACGACCGTGGCCAGAAGGTCATCGCCAGCGCCTTCGCCGATCTCGGCTTCGATGTCGACATCGGGCCGCTGTTCCAGACCCCGGCTGAGGTCGCCCGGCAGGCGGTTGAAAACGACGTTCACGTGATCGGCGCGAGCACGTTGGCCGCGGGCCATTTAACCCTAGTGCCGGAACTCAAGAAGGAGCTGAAGGCGCTCGGCCGCGAGGATATTCTGATCGTCGTCGGGGGAGTCATTCCGCCGCAGGACTACGCAGCGCTCTACGCCGCCGGCGCGGAGGCCATCTACCCTCCGGGGACGGTGATCAGCGAGGCGGCGTCAGGGCTCATCGCCAGCCTGAACAGACGATTGGGTTATACCAGCGAGGCAGCCTGAGCTATGGTCGCGGCGGCACAAGCAGCGTCTACGGTCGGAAAGCCGCGCGCGGTTTTGACGGCCGATGACTATGTTCAAGGCGTCACCGGCGGCAATCGGGCGATGCTCGGTCGCACCATCACGATCATTGAAAGCCGCAGCCCGCGGCATCGGCAGCTCGCCCAGGATATTCTGGTCAAGCTGCTGCCGTACACTGGCAACGCCCACCGCATCGGCATCACCGGCGTTCCCGGCGCGGGCAAGAGCACGTTCATCGAGGCGTTCGGGTGTGGCCTGATCAAACGAGGCCTCAAAGTCGCCGTCCTCGCCGTTGATCCGACCAGCCCTGTCAGCGGCGGCAGCATCCTCGGCGACAAAACCAGGATGAGCGATCTGGCGGTGGAGGAAAATGCCTTCATCCGCCCGTCGCCGTCCGGCGGAACGCTGGGCGGGGTAACCCGCACCACCCGCCAGACCATGGTCGTGTGCGACGCCGCCGGATACGACGTAATTCTGGTGGAAACCGTTGGCGCCGGTCAGTCCGAGATCGCCGTCTCCGACATGACCGACATTTTCCTCGTTCTCATGCTGCCGGGCGCCGGCGACGAGCTTCAGGGCATCAAGAAGGGCGTCCTCGAGATCGCCGACATGATCGTTGTCAACAAGGCCGACGGCGGCAATGAGGTTCGGGCCAAGCAGGCGGCCGTTCACTACCGCAACGCCCTGCACATCATTCAGCCGAAAACGCCGACCTGGTCGCCGCCGGTTCTGTTATGCAGCTCAACCAAGAACACCGGGATCGACGTGGTTTGGGGCAAGTTGGCCGAGCACAAGGAGAAGCTTACGGCCACCGGCGAGTTCCAGCGGCGGCGGCGGCAGCAACGGGTCAAGGCGATGTGGAGTCAGCTCCAGGACCGGGTGATGACCGATATCAAGCATCATCCCAAGGTCATGGAGCAATTGCCCGAGCTGAAGAGCGACCTGCTCAGCGGCAACATGACCGTGACCCGGGCTGTCGACCGTATCCTCCAGCTGTTTCATGAAGATTGAGGCAGGCTTCGGCCACGCGTGGCAATCATGCCGATGACGGCTGACGGCAAGCGAGCGCGGCGCATCTGATACTGGTAATGCCGCGATCCATTGCCGTCAAAATTCGATGCAGGTTGACCCGACCACATGCCGTAGATTGCGCGATGGCCAAGCGCTGAAGGCTCCGCTCCGCGCGGGGGGCTCTACGATGCCGCCATTCCCAGCCGCCCGGCGGTGTCAGGTCAACAAAACGGTCGTACGCCGGAACGCGCCTTGACTCGGATCGATTGGGCGTATGGAAAACCAAACCAGATGCGGCCGTGGCCCCAAGTAAATGCTCTAGAACCGGTAGCTGAGCGATACGCCACCGAATAACTGATCCTTGGAGCCCTGATCCGTTACCGGGCTGTCTGCGGCATCGCCGATCAGACGGATATATTGGGCGCCAATTCCGGTGCTCCAGCTTTCGGTGAACTTGTAGTCGGCGGCGAGACGAAGGCCCACGTCCTTGAAGCCGGCGTCCGCGTTATGGAAATCAAGCCCGCTGTCGCGCACGTTCGATGCGCCGATGCCGAAATACTCCTGCATGTAATTTTTGGAAGCATAAGTCGAAAACAGGCGGGCATTAAAAAACCAGCGTGGGGTAAATTTGGTTGTGTAGTCCAGCCCAGGCTGCGCCAACCAACCGTTGCTCGTGTCAGAGACATCCGCCGCGACCTGGAAGTTGATGCCCAGCGTAGAGGCCGCGTTTCGCGGATCGATCCCCAGCCGGTAGCCGAAGTGCACGCCAGCTTCCCAGGCGGCGTCGATATTCTCGAGATTGTCGACCCTGTTGTCGTCAACTCCTTTGCGTCCTTGTCGCCGCTGCAGTAAAGGTCCGAACTGCCAATTGCGGCTGGGCAACACGTCGGCGCGAAGCTGATAGGTTCGCATCGTTGATGGGCCGAGTGAAACGGCGTAGCCATCGGCCCAGCGCACGCTCGCGATCGGTCCGTATGCCGGCTCGTAGTCGTTCGATCCCTCGTACTGGGGGCCGAAGCCGAGGAGGCCGCCGAGAAGGATTGTTGCTTTTCCAGCCTGCGTCGGGGGTGTCCCCTCTTCAATCCCGACCGACGGCGGTGGCGTCTGCGCGAGTGCGATGTGGGCGGCGAGAAGAACTGGCGTTGCAAGCGCCCAAGCCCGTCGATTATTCATTGATTATCTCCCAATACCGTTTTTAGTCCGTGTCACGAAATTAAATCACATGCAATGGTTTATTCTCGCGGCATAAAGCCGCCGTCTCTGTTGGTTTAAGTGCCTTTCGTCGCGGCGGCCTACACCCCGGTGGGCACGGGTCCCGTCCCGTCATTGGCAACAGCGGCTGCCGCCGCGGCGCGATCGGGCGCGCCGGTTGAGTCGACGATAACACGGCGCGGCGCGAACTTGATGCCGTTGGCCTCGAACGCCTCCTGCAGCCGGCGGAAAATCTCGCGTCGCAGGACGAACTGCTCGCCCGGCTTGGCCATGAACTTCACCCTGACAATGAACGAAGAATCGTCCATGTGGTGCACGCCCTGGGATTTGAGCGGCTGGATGAAGGTCGCGCCGTATGTCGGATCGGCCATCATCTCGACCCCCACCGCCTTGACGATTTTCCTCAGCTTCTCCAGGTCGGTTTCGAACGGTACCCGCATCTCCAGTTTCATGATGGCCCAGTCGCGGCTGTAGTTCGTGACCCGGCGGATCGCGCCAAAGGGGATCGTATTGATCTGGCCGAGGTGGTGGCGAAGCATCAGCGAGCGGACCGACATCCGTTCGACCGTTCCCTTGCCCTCGCCGACGTCGATGTACTCGCCGACCCGAAAGGCATCGTCGACAAGGAAGAAAACACCGGAGATGATGTCGCGGACCAGCGTCTGGGCGCCGAAACCGACGGCGATACCGACAACCCCGGCGCCGGCGAGGAGAGGGCCGATATTGATGCCGAGCGCCGAGATGACGATCATCGCGACGATGGTGACTAGCCCTATGTAGAGGAACTTGCGCGCCAGCGGCAACAACGTCTCGAGGCGGGACAGTCCGGTTCCGCCGAGGTCGCCCTCCGCCAGCGCCAGGGCGTCGAGGCCTTCGTGGGGAAGCTGCCGATTGATGGCGGTCTTGACGATACCCCACGCCGCAGACGCCAGGACAAGCGTGACGACGATGTCGAACAGCGATCCGGCCACCCGGGCGCCAATCCCATGCGCCGCCATGGCCTCCAGATGGATGTTCCAAATGTTGGCGAGGAACATGACGCTGACCAGCGCAAGCAGGATGCGCCCGTTGCGTAGGATCACGCGGCCGTAATCGGTACCGTAGATGGTCTCGTTGCCCATGCTGGCTAACGCCGCGCCCGCCCGCGGATGACCATCCTCGGGCGGCGGTTCGGCGAGGATGTCGGGGCTCGGCAGCGCTTCGGAGCGCCTGTCCTGGTTGTCGCCTGGCGCGGCGAAGAACTGGCGGACGATCATCCGGAGCAAACCGTCGATCAGCGGCAAGGCGATGAGCACGGCGAGCGTGGGGAAAATGCGCGCACCCTGGACCTCTCCCGTCAGCAGGCGATGAACGGTCGCGAGGACGCCCATGGCAAATACATACGCGACGGCAAAAACATGCCAATAACGGGCAATCAGCGAACCCATGCTCCCGCCGATGGCCATGGTTTTGGCCGAGCCGGCGCCGAGGAGGCGCGCGATCTCCAATCGCCGTGTCCAGATCATCGCTATGATCGCGGCGACGTTAACAAGCACAAGGAGTTCCCCGGCGGCGAGCATCAAAGCGGGCTCAGTGCCGATGTGGCGGAGAAAGTTGCCGAATATCACCGAACTGGCACTCAGGCCGATCAGAAGCAGGAAGCTCCAGTAGAGGCGGCGGGCCGCGCCGTTATCCACGTCGGGTAAGCGAAGCGCCGGCTGACGTGGCGCAAGCAATACAGCCAACGCGGCCGCGCTGACGCGGACGAATATGAGGAAAGCGAGGATCGACCAGAAGGCGATGCGGGCAACCTCATGGCCCTTGAAAATGAACAAGAAAAGAAGCGCCGCGATGGCCGCGAACGCGGCGATCGCGATGAGCCTTATCAGCGCGCGCAACAGCAACATGCCAAGCTTGCCGAACTCGGACTTCACGCTCAGCCCCGAGAGCTGGCGCATAAGTGGCCTGAACATCAAACGAAAGGCCGCTTCGCCGGCCAGCGCTCCGCTGAAGATCGCAAGGACGGACCAGCCGATGGCCCAGATGTGACTGGGCTCATATCCCTTGGTGATGCGCATGACCATGAACGGACCGAGCGACGGCAGTTCGGGAACCGCCGCGAGCATTGCCCGAAGCCGGTTTCTCATGGTGTACATGTCCGCCTGCAAGTCAAAGAACATGCTGAGCGGAGCGGCCGGTTGCGGCTCGCTCGCGGCTTCAAGTGTTTCCAACTGCTTGAGAAGGAGTTCGCGCGCCTCGGAATCCGACATTCGCGCCAGCAGATCGCGTGCCTGGGCCGCCGTGAGGTGCGCCGGCAGCCCGCTCGCGCCGGATGTCCCCGGGTCCTGAGTTGGAGGGACGCTTGTCACCGGTTGCGCCGCCGAACCATCGACGCCGATGACGACAACGACCAGCACGACAAGCGCGGCAACGAATCTCCGGACTGCCGCAAGCCATTTCATGGACATGACCGAGTCACGTACATTTAAATCGCGCCGTCAAACGAGGTACTGAGCGCTCCATCAGCAACCGAGATCACGAGATGACTCCACAATTACCGGTAACGCCCCTTGTATCAGCATACCGATCTAGCCTAGCCAGGCGAGGTTTCATCAGCTGAGCAATCTAGTAGCCTGCGTCATCGGGGGAAACTTTCCGCGCAGCAGATCATGAAAGCGCGGATCCTCTTGAAATCGGATGCCTCGGAGGCAGGCGAGGGCTGGAGTGACAGCCGGATTGAGGAGGCTCTGGAGACCAGCCTCTCGACGGTTAAGCGCGTTCGCCAGCAGCTGGTCGAGGACGGGGTTGACGCGGTCCTGACGCGCAAGCTGCGTATTCCACTGAAGTCGGCCACCGATTCCAATCGAAGCCGGCCGGGGATTCTACTGAAGCCGGCCGGGGTGGCGTCATCGGCGGAGTGATGGGTTCAGGTTACGGTGGCGACGTCAAGTCTGTCGCGTTGGGCAATAAGTTTGCGCATGCTTTCTCCCTTTAGGACGAGGCGGTGAGGATTATGGATGAGGCGGTCGAGGATGGCGTCAGCCGGGGTTGGATCGCCGATCACGTCATGCCACCGCTCGACGGGTACCTGGCTGGTGACGATGGTTGACGCGCGGCCGCCATGGCGGTCGTCGACGATCTCGAGGAGATCGCGGCGCTGCTCGGCGGTCATGGGGGCGAGCCCCCAATCGTCGAGGATAAGCAACTGGACGCGGGCCAGGCGGGTCAGCAGACGCCCATAACGGCCGTCGCCGGCGGGCAAGGGCGAGTGCCTCGAGCAGCCTGGGCAGGAAAGCGCATCAGGCGAAGGTCGACCCGTCCCGCCTGGTCTTCATCGACGAGACCTGGGCCAAGACCAACATGGCGCCACTCAGAGGGTGGAGCCGACGCGGCCAAAGGCTCATCGGCAAAGCCCCGCATGGGCACGGAAGACCATGACCTTTCTCGTCGCGCTGCGCGCCGAGCGGATCGACGCGCCCTGGGTCATCGACGGGCCCATCGACGGCGCGTCCTTCCTGACCTACGTCGAGGCCGCGCTCGTCCCCTCACTCACTCCGGGCGACATCGTCGTCATGGACAATCTCGGCAGTCACAAAAGCCCGGCGGTTCGTGCCGCGATCCGCACGGCCGGCGCCAAGCTGTTCTTCCTGCCGCCCTACAGCCCCGACCTCAACCCCATCGAGCAGATGTTCTCAAAGCTCAAGCACCTCTTGCGAAAAGCGGCCGAGCGCACCGTTGAGGCAACATGGCGAAGGATCGGTGCGCTGCTCGACAAGTTCACCCCGAAAGAATGCCAAGCCTACCTCGTCAACGCAGGCTATGCTTCTACATAATGTCATCTGGCGCTAGAACTTGTACTTTACGACGACGCCGCCGAACAACTGATTGGCGGATTGCTTTTCATCGAACGGCGTAGATTCGCTGGGCTTGCCGATCATGCGGGAAAAGCCGGCACCGGTTCCTAGCCGCCAATTTTCACCAACATCATAGGCAAGGCCAAGGTTGATGCCGACATCTTTGGACGCGGACTCGCTATTCATCCAGCCGGCTCCGCCCCCCCCCCGGCGGCTGTCGAGCTGCAACGCGCCGTTCGCCGCAGCGGGCGACGTTAGTGTCGAGTAGACGCGGGCGTTGAACTGCCAGCGCTCGGAGAAGGGTGTGGTGTAGCTAGCTCCGGGTTGAAGCAACCAGCCGTCACCCGCACCAAGACTTCCCGGAGCGATCTGAACGTCGATACCCGCGCGGGTTCTCGGGTCAGCCGGATCACTGTAGCCGTATTCGAGGATGCCGCCAAATTCCCAAGCCTTTCTGAGATCGTCGAGCCCATCGATCCGCACCGCACCAATGTCGCCGTCCCGACCGGGCCGATAGCCCAGCCCAGTACTCGGCCGCATCGCCGGGTTGCCGCCAAAATTCCGGTACTGGTAGGTCCGAACGCTGAGCCGCTGATCCGGCGCCACCTCGATAGCGCCGAGCGGGCCGTCGCTAACATGGGCGGCCGCGTCATTGCCCATAACGAAATCGTTCGTCTCGGCAGTGCCGGCAGCTGCGTCCTGGGCAAGCAAGCAAGTCGGCGCAACCGTCATTAGGGCCACACCCGTCGTTGCCACAACCAATCTCAGCCACATATTTCGCCAGCCCCCGCGACAAAAAACTCGCGACACCAAAGGAGCCCAAGCTCTAATCGAACGTTCCACCCGGAAGAAGCATAATCCGGTGGCATGAAAAGTGTAACAAAAAAACAACGTCGCCGGCGATTCATCGCGGTACTGAAGCACCCAGAGCACACAATGCGCCCTCATGGTGGCTGCGCGAGATTATAAGCAAGCGAATGTCGAGTAGCGCAGTCCAACCGGCACGTCCTGATACGTGTCGGTCAGAACAGCCTGACGATTTTGTTCTCCGCATAGCATGGTTGCGATTTGACCGACGTCCTCGACGCCATTCAACATCGGCGCCGATCTGACGTAGAAGCTTGCGTCTGTATAGGTGACCACGCGCGGTCCCCTGAACACCTCGACGCAACCGCTCGTACCCAGAGTGCCGACGGCGACGCCGATCGCCCCCATCAGCCACCCGTTCCTAAATCTCGCCACACCGCCGGTCATGGTTTCGCTCCCACGAGCTCCCTGGCGCTAGTCCGCTCGGATATAGTGTCCGCCGGCGGCGGAGAGACGCAAGACTAATCATCGCGGTTGCCGAATGCCGCTCTCAGCGCCGGGTCCAGCTGGCCGCCATGCGCATTCCCACCCCGAGCAGCCCCGTAAACACGCGCCTCGGGACTAGGAAAGGGCCAAGCGCGGCCGGCTCAATTAGCCCAGTAACACAGACGGTCTGCCGCCCGAGCGTGCGCAGCGCCTTGGCCGCAACGTCGGAAGGATCGGCGGCGCCGGGCATGTTGCCCTCATGGCCGGCCCGACCGCCAAAGGCTGTTTTCGTCGCTCCGGGACACAACACCAGAACGTCGATCGGTTCGCCACGCAGTTCTTCGGCAAGCGCTTCGCCGTAATGCAGATCGAACGCCTTGCTCGCGGCATACGTGGCGAAGTACGGCACCGGCGCGAAGGCGGCCGTGCTCGATACGATGATGATACCAGCTCGGTTCCCGCTGGTCCGCGCCCGCTCGATCATGCCGGGCAGAAGGCCGCGTGTCAGCGTGGAAACGGCGACGACGTTGACCATCGCCGTCGCGGTTTCCGACTCTAGGCTGTTGTCAACGATCGGCCCGAGATGTCCGGTGCCGGCATTGCTGATGAGCAGATCTATGCCGAATGCTTCGGCACGATCTACAAGGGCTCGCTGATCGCTGAGGTTGCTTAGATCGGCGCGAAACACTTCGATCTCCCGGCCGGATCGCGACAGCTCCTTTCGCGCACCTTCGAGCCGTTCCTTGTCGCGGCCGCTGAGCAGCAGGTTAGTCGCCGCCGGCAACGCTGCGGCAAATGCGGCGCCGATGCCGCTGGTCGCGCCAGTAATCAACGCTCGACCGTGCCGGCCATTTCGCATCCCGCGATCCTCCATCACTCTTAACATGAACCTGAACGGGAGTACGCGCGATGCGATCCTCCGGATCGAACCACCTTTATTAGCGGTATTAGACTAGTGGCCGAGGTGCGCGAACCGATCGACACAACGGTCACGGAAAAGCTTTATCGCCCGCCGTAAGCGCTATACGGTTCGAAGCATGCGGTGAAGCGCGTAAACACCTTGCAGAAGAGAGGCTGATGCAAATCCCTGTGAATGCTCTCGTCAAATGGCAGCTTCAATGTCTGCACGCCTCCCTGAGCGTATGGAAACAGATGTATGATGCGCTTGCCGGCACGCCGAGCCCAGCGGCGGCGTCGCGGCACATCGCCCTGTCGACGTCGCGTAGAGGCGGCTGCCTCGGGCCTGCTGATCTGCAGGGCTGAAGTCCAGCCACCTGTCTCGCCGAGCCAAATGGTTGCGATGGAGCAGCTCGGCCATTTCATAAACGGGCGCTTGATTCCCGGTGTGAGCGAACGGCGCGGTGAAGTCTCGAATCCGGCTTTTGGGCTGGCCGCGAGGCAAGTGCCTCTCGCTGGCGCCCATGATGTCGATGCCGCCGTCGGCGCCGCGGCCGCCGCCTTTACCGGATGGGCGGCGACGCCGCCGGCGGCTCGCGCGCGCGTGCTCTTCCTCTTCAAGGCGGTGATCGAAGATCACTTCGCTGAACTGGCCGAGCTAATTGTCGCCGAACATGGCAAGGTGCGCAGCGACGCCAAAGGCTCGCTCACCCGCGGTTTGGAGGTTGTCGAGTTCGCCTGCGGCATTCCGCACCTACTCAAGGGCGAATTTTCTGAGAATGTCGGCAGCGGCATCGACTCCTGGTCGATGCGTCAGCCGCTCGGCGTCTGTATCGGGATCACGCCGTTCAACTTTCCGGCTATGGTGCCGATGTGGATGTTCCCGGTCGCGATCGCATGCGGCAACACCTTCGTTCTCAAGCCGTCCGAGAAAGTGCCGTCGTGTTCCCTGCGTCTCGCTCAACTGTTTCACGATGCCGGACTGCCGGATGGGGTCTTCAACGTCCTTCACGGTGACGGCGAGGCGGTCGACGCGCTACTGACCCATGCGCATGTGCGCGCCGTCAGCTTCGTCGGCTCTACCCCCGTGGCCCGCCATGTCTACGCCACCGCCGCGGCGCATGGAAAGCGCGTCCAGGCCCTCGGCGGAGCAAAGAATCATATGGTCGTCATGCCGGACGCCGACCTCGATCAGGCGGTGGATGCCCTGATGGGGGCTGCATATGGCTCGGCCGGCGAACGATGCATGGCGGTATCGGTGGCCGTCGCCGTCGGCGGAGCTGGTGACCCGCTCGTTGCCGCTTTGGCCAGACGCATCAGCTCCTTGAAAGTAAGCCCAGGTACCAATCCGGATGCCGACATGGGTCCGCTTATCAGTGAAGCGCACCGCACGAAGGTCATGGATTACGTCGCGCTGGGTCTTAGCGAGGGTGCCGAACTCGTCGTCGATGGCCGCGAGCTTTGCCTCGACGGATATGAAGACGGTTTCTTCCTCGGCGGATCGCTGTTCGACCAGGTCAGCCCGTCCATGCGGATCTACAGGGAAGAGATTTTTGGACCGGTGTTGTGCGTTGTTCGCGCCAACGATTTTGACGAGGCGCTCGCTATCGTCAACGGTCATGAGTTCGGCAATGGCGCGGTCATTTTTACGCGCGACGGCGGCCTCGCGCGGGCCTTCGCGAGCGGGGTCGCGGCCGGCATGGTCGGGGTCAATGTTGCAATCCCGGTCCCTCTCGCGTTCCATAGTTTCGGCGGCTGGAAGCACTCGCTGTTCGGCGATCACGCCGTACATGGCCCCGAGGGGGTTCGCTTCTATACCCGGCCTAAGACCGTAACATCGCGCTGGCTCGACGCGCGCAGCGGCGGCACGGGCTTCGCGATGCCGACAATGACATGACCTGAGCTCCGCGCCAGCAACAATCCCGCCGCCGAACGGTTAACCCCGCGTTACGAACGATACACCGGACGTAACCGCAGCGTTACAATCAAGAGCTGTCAGCGCGGCACCACATCGGCGGCGGCAACACCCTCTCCTCGATCATTCTCCGTGCAGTTTCAATGTGATGGCGGACGCTCGCCGCCACTGCTGGAGGTTTGGCACAAGGCCTGCAATACAGGCATACGTTGAGTGGAGAGGAACTCGGACCACCACACAACGGGAGCCTGCAAGAGCAGGTCCGTATTCAACCCATCTTTCGGAGGTTATTACAATGACCAAGTTCGCACTTCTCGGCACCGCGTCGGCCCTGGCTCTGACTCTGGCGCTGTCGCAAGGCGCTTCGGCGACCGAGCCGAATGTCAACTTCGATGACAACCAGGCCAACCTGTGGAGCGACGGCAACGCCAACGACAGCAGCACGATCAACAAGAGCTACACCGACAATCGTGACAACAGCATCACGGCCACGAGCGACGACGACAAGACGGCCAACAACAGCTTCAACTACAGCAACCACGAAGACACCCGGGTCAACGTTTCGCTCCGCAAGGATGAGACCAAGCTCGAGGCCGAAGCCGATGACGGCAGCGTCGCCGCGGTTAACGGCAACGCCTACGACAACAGCATCGGCCGTGGCAACTCGGGAAGCCTCGCCGGCGGCGACCTCAACAATGGCCAGCAGACCGACATCTCCCTGGGCGACGTGTTGGTCAATCTCGCCAGCGCCAATGCGGGGCTCCACGGAGCGACGATGAGCGCGGCGCTGAAGGCGGGCGTGCACAGCGGTGCGATCGCCAATGTCGACCTCAGCGGCATGCGTGGCGTTGCTCAGATCAACGCCAACACCGGCATCGCGTCACAGGCGAGCAACATCGCTCTCAACTCCGTCGTTAAGTAGGCCAACCTCGGACGGACCGGTGGGTAACCCCCACCGGTTCCGACCGTGCGGCGGGCGCCACTTCGGCGGCCACGCCGGCCAAGGATTTCAAGGAGTGGCAATCATGAAACGCTCGCGAGACATCGCCCGACCACTCGTTGTTTTGGGCCTTCTCGTCTCCGCAGGCCCCGCGAATGCCGGTTCGGCGCATGTCGCACCGCCGGCGCCGCTGGCATCCGACACCACCGCGGATTGGGCAACCCTTGACGCGGTGAGCATGAGCAAACTTGCCGGCGGCAGCGCGGGCACGGACTTCGGCATCGTTGTCGACGACATCCAGCTCAACGCCTCGAACACGACCACGACGCTCGCTGGGAACACCATCAGCGGCTTTGATACCGGCCAGGCGTTCGGCAACTCGATGTCGGACATTCACGGCTTTGGCAACACCATGGTCGTCAACACCGGCGTCCTGACCATGTCCAACAGCGTCAACGTCAACGTCAGCGTCGACATGGCGCGTTGACCGCCATCACCCCCATCACGCCGGACGCGGAAGAAGGAGCTTGAGGCCCATGACATCGACCCGAACAGGCGGAAGCCGGCGCGCACGGCGCGTCGCGCCATGGTGCGGGGCGACGCTCGTGGTTGCCGCGCTCTGCCTTTCGCGAGCCGCGGACGCCGGGCGGGTCGGGCTGCATTTCGGCGCCGGCGGCCAGTTCAACGTTGCCGTGACCAGCCTCAAGGAGGCCCGCTTCAAGACAGTGCTCAAGCAGCGCTACGACTTCAGCTGCGGTTCGGCTGCCCTGGCTAGTTTGCTGGCCTTCCACTATGAGCGCCCGACGACGGAAGAGCAGGTGTTTCGGGCAATGTATCTTGCCGGCGACAAGGAACGCATCCACCGCTCCGGTTTTTCGCTCCTCGATATGAAGTCGTACCTGGCCGGTGCCGGCATTCGGGGCGACGGTTTCAGGGTCTCGCTCGACAAACTTGAAGGCGCCCGCGTGCCCGCGATCACCCTGATCAGCACCAATGGCTACAAGCATTTTGTCATCGTCAAGGGAATCCGTCGCGATGAAGTCGTCGTCGGCGATCCGGCCGCCGGCGTGCGGATCTATTCCCGCGAAGCCTTTAAGGCGATGTGGCAGGGCATTGCTTTCATCATTCGCGACGAACCGCAGATAGCGCGCAAGCATTTCAACAGCGCCGAAGACTGGGGAGTCCGCATCAAGGCCCCGTTCGGCACCGCGCTCAATCGCCAGTCGCTTGCATCGTTCAATGTCAATTTGCCAACCACCGGCAGGTTTTGAGGCCGGTAAGCTTCCAAGGAGGATACAATGCCCGCTCGCGGAGACCAAGAGCGCGCTGAAACCTATCGCGAAGACGGTGACCTCGGATACCGCCGCCGGCGCGGCATGGCCTCGCTACTGGCGATACCGCTGATAACGATGTTCATGCTACCGGCGGGCAGCGCCGCCGCGCGCGTCGTTGTGGACTCATCCATTGATCGCCAGTTCGGGTTCGCGCCGACGCTTTCGGACAGCGAACTCGCCGATCTGCGCGGCGGCTTCAACGTCGGCGGCTTCGACATCGCGGTCGGCATTGTCGCGCGATCCGTCGTCGAACGGGCTCTGGGTGGGCTGGGCGAGCGGCTCGAGGTGGTCACCCGATTTTCGGTTCCGCAAATCGGCCATCTGGCGAGCCAGGGCACAACCGTGAGAACACTGGACAGCGCCGACGCCGGCGCCGTGGCGGCGGGACCGCCGGCGCAAGATCACCCGGCGACATCGGGCTTCTCGATCTCGACCGGCGTCGGCACGACCACGGTCGACCTGGGGACGACACGGCTGACCCATCAGATGCTGAATACCTTTGTCGAGAATTCCGATCTCAACAGGGTCATCAACAATCAGCTCGATGTCAATATCGAGATCGGCGGCTTTGCCCGCCACTTGAGCGCGCTTCGTTCGGCCCAGGCCCTGCGCCCGGCGGTCGACGCCCAGATCGCCTATGGCACTCGTTAGCTAGTCTAGGCGCGCGCCAGTCGGGGCGCGGGTTGCTTTGTTAACGACTAGCTGAACAAATCGAAGGCCATGGGCAGGCGGACGGAAATCCGAGCGTCGGGCGCCTCGTCTGTGACACCGACGGCGACGTTGATGTTGAGCCCGATGGTGTCGCTGACCCCGAGCGAGAGCCCGAAGAGCAGCGAACCAACCTGGAAATCATCCGAGCTGTTGGTGGTCTGCACGCCGGTGGCCAGGTCCCTTTGCTCCTGTTCGGTGCCGCCGATCCAGTTGTGCTCGTAGCCCAGGCTGAGCGACAGTTCCTCGTTGAGCGCGAAGCCGACGCCGAAGCTGGCTCTGATCGAGTCGCCGGGATCGACATTCCCGATCCGAACGGTCCCGGTATCGGTCTGAAAGTCCTTGTCGATTGAGCGGGCAAAATTGTGAACGTAACCGACATTGGCGAACAGGACCGCGGGGTCGCTCGGATAAATGACGGTCAGGCTCGGCTCCACACCCCAGAAGCCCGAGCCGGTCGGGGATTCCGAGAGCGGATCGATGTCGTAGGGTCCATTGCCGGTATCGCTCTGCGCCCGCAGGTTGGCGACGAAAAACGGCCAGTTGTTCTTGCCGCTGTTGAGCTGATAATGAAGGCCGAAATCAATGTCACCAAGGCCGTGCATTTTCAAGCTATCGGTACTCTCGCCGGCGGCGCCGACTTCCTGGCGAGTCAGGCGGTCGTGGCGAACGACGAAGGGAAAGCGGACGTCGGCCTCGAGGCGGCTGGTCAGGCCGTAGCGCATGCCGAGGCTCGCCGTCAGTGTCTCGCGCTGCGCCTTGTCGACCTCGATAATACCGATGAGCAGCGCGTCGACGATCTCGATGCCGTTGAAGAAGAACCGATTTGAGGTGTCGTAGGAATACTCGACCTGCGGCTCGACGACGAGAAACCCGCGCGGGGTGAGGACGCCGCCCAAGTCGGCGAGCAGCGCGGCGGCCGGCGGCTGGCCGGGGTCGGCCGCTCTGCCGCCTGCCTCGCCTTCGCCGCTGCGGCCGGATGTGGTGTTTTCGGCGATCATGAAGCTGTGCCGGCCCCAGATGTCGCTGTCGTCGCCGACAGGCTGGCCCCAACCCCCGGGCACCGCCGACCGCCGAACATCAAATCCGCGTGGCGCGACATCGGCGCCGGTGGCGTAGAGCGGATCGGTCGCAGCGGCCCTCGCCGCAGGGAGAGCAGCGGCGGCCGGATGGGCGGCGGCTTGCAGCGCCAGTATCATCATTGCGCCGGAGAGTGGGCGGGCAACCGAGCGCGATCGGTCCAGCCAAACATTCAGCATGTCGCGGTGATCCATCTACAGAAGCGGGCTATGTCCGCTCCCAGGATCACCTTTCGGGGGTTAAGGTCGGTTTAACGCAAGCGACTTTGGCCTGCGCGGACCGGCGCGGCCCCTATGGGCGCGATTATTGCTTTTCATTTTCTCCGGCCTTTAAGGCCTCGTCCGTGGCCCCGAAGAGTGTGCGCTTGACCCGCGCGGCAACATCATTGGCCCAGGGCGCTATCGGCTCGATCACTTCAAGCGCCACCCTCATGGCGTTGAAATCGACGCTCCACCACCGAGCCAAATGACCGTAACACCGCCGACGCTCGCGGCCATCGGTGACGTACGTTCGAACGCCCCAAATCAACTCCCGATACAGCGTCCACAATGGAGAAACCATGGTCATGGTGTTTTCCCGGTCGTGCCACGCCGCGCGCTCACGGTGCGACACCTTGACGTCATACCGGTCCGGGTGATGACGCTGCCAGTAAAGCGGTTCAGCGATATGGACATACGGGCCGAGCAGGGCGAGAAACGCCATGAGCGCGCGGTCGCCGCCGGGATAACTCTTGTGCACCGGGGTCTTGCGCAAGGTCTCGGTGCGGATCAGACCGAAGAACGCGTGGTGAGCGTAGCGATCGAGAATGACCCCGGCGAATTGGTCGGACTGGCGCGCCTGCGTCGTTAGTGGTATCGCGTTGTCGTAAATCGTCAGTTCGCGCGCGTCCTTGTCGATAACCCGTATCTGGGTGTGAGCGAGAACGGCCTCGGGCCGAGCGTCGAGAGCGACAACGGTTTTCGCCAGAAAGTCGGCGGTGATTTCGTCGTCGTGCGCGATCCACTTGAAGAACTCGCCGCGCGCCTGACTGACCAGAAAATTATAATTCGGCGCGGCGCCTCTGTTCTTCGCATTGCAATGATAGCGAATGCGCCCGTCGCGCTCGGCGTAGGACTTGCAAATTTCCGCTGTCCGGTCGGTCGAGGCGTCATCGGCGATAATCAGCTCAAAATCACCGAATGTTTGATTGAGAACGCCCTCGATCGCGGCGGCCATGTAGTTCTCGCCATTATAAACCGGCAAGCCGATGCTGACCCGCGGACATGCATCATTCCGTGGCTGTAGTTCCCTCGGCTCGGACGCCGTCACCATTTCATGATACCTTCAACCTGAACCGGATGGGCGCGACGGCGTGAACCACGGTGGTGGATGGATACGTGTCTACAGGACCGCCCTGAAGACCTGGAACGCCTCGGCGTAGTCAACGCCGATGTCCGCGCCGCGTATCCGCGCTAGTGCCCGAACCCCTTCGAGGCTGCGCACATGCGGCGGCGACCGTAATTGAGTCCCATACGCCTCGATTGAGGCGATCTTCTGATCAATGTGCTCAGAGATGTCCGTGTAGACCGGACACTTGGGCAGATCCTGCCAAGCGAAGTTCAATTTGTTTTGCTCATAGGCCAGCACCGTCGGGATCAGCCACTTGCCGAACTTGGGCGAGATCGGTCTGGCGGCGGCGAACGCGGTTTCGAAGGTGCGCCGATGGTCCTGGTCATAGTCGACAAAACAAGGAAGCAGGAGCAGTTCCGGCTTATGCTCATTAAAAATCTTTTCAAACCGATCGACGAGATCACGCTTCGGCACGGTATCGAGCTTTTCAATCATATCCTGATTGGGGTAAATGATTTCCCAGGTAACATCGAGCAGCTTGGCTACCGCCTCGATCTCATCGACCCTTTGCGCGAATGTTGTTCCGCCCTGCACGCCGTAGTGGTGAAAGCCGTCCACGGACATGTAAACGACGTGGGCATGGCCCCGAGATGCGGCCAGCCTGGCGAGTAGCCCGCCGCAGCCGAGGACTTCGTCGTCAGCATGCGGTGCGATCACCAATACCCGTTCCAATTGGTCTAACGGCGTCATCTGCCCCCCCTCTTTACACCGGCATCAATACACGGCGTATCGAATACAGCCAAGAATATAAGGGCTCGTCGTCTCTCGATGCGCTTTCGGCCGCTCTTCAGCGGCCGGCGAGCGTCATGCCATCGATCCTGACGGTCGGCGCGTCCGTGCCATAACGGAACTCCAGATCGTTGGCGCATGACATGTTGGCGAACATGTCGAGAAGCGTTCCCGCGATAGTAAGCTCATTGACCGGATACGCCAATGCACCATTTTCAATCCAAAATCCGCTCGCGCCTCGGCTGTAGTCGCCTGTCACCGGATTGACCCCGAAGCCGATCAGTTCGGTGACGTAAAGACCGTCTTTTATGTCCGCTATCAGCTCGTCGGGTGTCCTCATTCCGGCGGCAAGATAAAGATTGCTGGGCGTGGGAGACGGCGCCGAAGTCGTGCCCCGCGCGGCATGGCCGGTCGTGCGCAGACCCAGCTGGCGCGCCGAGCGTAGATCGAGCAGCCACGCTGTCAGCGCGCCATGGTTGATCAAAGACATCTGTTTGGTGGCGATTCCCTCGTGATCGATCGGCCGCGACCTCAGGCCGCGCGCGCGCAGCGGATCGTCGATAACATCGACATCGATGGGAAAGATGCGCGCGCCCATCTTGTCCTTGAGAAAGCTCGTGCCGCGAGCGATGGCGCTACCATTAACCGCGCCGGCGAGGTGGCCGACCAGAGAGCGCGACGCGCGAGGATCGAAAACAACCGGGACGCGTGACGAGCCAACTCGGCGCGGGTTTAATCGGCGGACCGCCCGTTCGCCAGCGGATCGCCCGACCGCCTGGGGATCGCGCAAATCGGCGGCATAGACGGCCGAGGTGTAATCGTAGTCCCGCTCCATGCCGGCGTCGCTTTCCGCCAGGACGGACACCGCCAGGGTGTGCCAACTCCGGCGATAGTCAGCGGCGAGGCCGTTGCTGGCGGCAAGCACCGATCGGCCCGCGCCCCATGAGGCTTCGGCGCCCTCCGAGTTGGTCACTCCCGCAACCGAACGCGCCGCGTCCTCGGCCATCATGGCAGCATCGAGCAAAGCCTCAGCGGTCATCTCGTTGGCATCAAAGCTGTCAACCTCAGGCGGGGCAAGGCATATCTCATCGGCTTCGGCGAGACCGCAAAATGTATCTTCCGGCACTTCGCGCGCCATTTCCAGGGATCGGACGACCAACGCGGCCATCGCTCCTGCCGAAAGATCCGAAGACGCGACCATTGCCTGGCGTTTGCCGATGAACACCCGCAACCCCACCTCCGCATCGGTCGCGCGCTCTAGATTCTCGGACTTTCCAAGCCGGGATGAGACCGATATCGATGTGGCTTCGATGAGCAGCGCATCGGCTGCGTCTGCGCCGGCCGCCATCGCCTTGGCGACGAGGCGGGTTGCTAGCTCGTATTGATCGTCGTGGCTCGTCATGCTGAAGCGCGCTGTCCGACGGCTGGGTTAATGGGAGAGGCAGCAGCGCCCGCTACGGGCCGGCCCTGCAAGACACGGATCGTTACACTCAAATTAGGAGCTATGCCGGCGTTGCCACAATAGGGTTGTTGCATCATGATCGTTGCCATAACCATATGGCCGGTAGATCGCGCCGCATTTGCGAAATGCGGCGGGCGCTTTTCCGGCAGGCGGGTCGAATCCAGAAACCATGAGCACGCTTTCCTTGCAAACCGCGGTCCCCGAGTCCCGTGCGGCGGCACGCACAAAACTGGAATTTGTGGTCGTCCGCTTCGCGGGCGATTCCGGCGACGGCATTCAGGTCCTCGGCGCGCGTTTTTCCGCGGCGACAGCCCATGCCGGTAATGATCTCGCGACCTTTCCCGACTTTCCCGCCGAAATCAGGGCGCCGACCGGCTCGACTTACGGCGTCTCTGCGTTTCAGATCAACTTCGGCGGGCGGTTCATCAAGACCTCGGGCGACGCGCCGGACGTGCTCGTCGCGATGAACCCGGCCGCGCTCAAAGTCGAGTTGCGCAACTTGTGCCAGGGCGGCTTGCTTATCGTCGACACCGGATCTTTTTCGGAGCGGAATATGCGCAAGGCGGGTTACGCCGCCAATCCGCTGACCGATGGCACGCTCGCGAATTACCGGATGATCGAGATCAACATTTCGGGCCTCACCCAGGAAGCGGTCAAGGCTTTCGATTTGTCGCAAAAAGACGCCCTGCGCTGCAAGAACATGTGGACACTCGGTCTGGTCTACTGGATGTACGATCGGGAGCGCGAGTCGGCGATCGCCTGGCTCCGCCGCCGCTTCGCCGACCAGCCCGATGTCGCCGCCGCTAACGTGGCGGCGCTGAACGCGGGTCACGCGTACGGAGAAACCGCGGAAATTTCCGGCGACCTCGTCGGCTGCGTTCTTCCGGCGGCGCCGATCCCGCCCGGCGTCTACCGCACGGTCACGGGCAGCGAAGCCATGGCCTGGGGCCTGATGGTCGGCGCTCACCTCGTCGGGCTCCGGCTGTTTTTCAGCTCGTATCCGATCACCCCGGCGTCGCCCATCTTGCATACGCTGAGCGCGTTGCGCGGCGCGGGCGTGGATACGTTGCAGGCCGAAGACGAAATCGCCGCCGTCTGCGCCGCGATCGGCGGATCGTACGCGGGTGCCGTTGGCGTGACCTCCAGTTCGGGGCCCGGCATCGCGCTCAAGGGCGAAGCAATTGGGCTTGCGGTGTCCGCCGAGCTGCCTCTGGTGATCATCAATACGCAACGCGCCGGTCCGTCGACCGGCATGCCGACGAAGACCGAGCAGTCCGATTTGAACCTCGCGATGTTCGGCCGCCACGGCGAGAGCCCGATCGCCGTCCTTGCCGCGCGCTCGCCTTCCGATTGCTTCGAGGTTGCGATCGAGGCCGTGCGTCTCGCCACCCGGTACATGACGCCGGTGATGGTGCTGTCGGACGGTTACATCGCTAACGCGGCCCAGCCTTGGCTCATTCCCGATGTCGAGCAGTTGCCGCGCTCGCC
Organism: uncultured Alphaproteobacteria bacterium; assembly: GCA_963805915.1. Classification (GTDB taxonomy): domain Bacteria; phylum Pseudomonadota; class Alphaproteobacteria; order Rhodospirillales; family Defluviicoccaceae; genus JAEULH01. The sequence continues at coordinate 96,811 of CAWDWD010000018.1, read as the reverse complement.
CGTTCACTTCGCGGCCGCCACGGACGGCTTTAAGCTCTACGCCCGCGCCGCCGAAACAGGCGCGCGGGCATGGGCGCCGCCGGGGACTCGCGGCCTCGAGCATCGCATCGGCGGCATCGAGAAGGACGCCGAGGCGGGTCACATCTCGTACGATCCGCAAAACCATCAGCGCATGGTCGACGAGCGCGCCGGCAAGATCGCCGGGATCGAGCTGGATATTCCGCTGCAAACCCCGGAACTTGGCGAGAAACGCGGCGCCTTGGCGGTGGTCGGCTGGGGCTCGACCTACGGACCGATCAATCGCGCCGTGTCGGTCCTGCGCGACAGCGGAATGGATATCGCTCACATTCACTTGCGCCATCTCAATCCGCTTCCGGCCAACCTCGGCGAGCTACTCGCCGGCTACGAGCGCGTGCTCGTTCCCGAGATGAATAGCGGGCAGTTGCTGGCGATTTTGCGGGCGCGCTACCTGTTGCCGGCCGAAGGTCTGAGCAAGGTGACCGGCCAACCATTCAAGATCGAGGAGATCGAGCGCGCGGTGATCGATCGCCTGGAGACGCACGCATGAACGTCATGAACCCGCCGCCCGCCTTGAAGCCCAACGACTTCGCCTCGGATCAGGAAGTCCGTTGGTGCCCCGGTTGCGGCGATTATGCGATCCTCAAGGCGGTTCAGAAGACGCTCGCCGACATCGGCGCGCGGCCGGAGAAGACCGTGTTCGTATCTGGGATCGGCTGCTCCTCGCGCTTCCCCTACTACATGGCCACCTACGGCTTTCATACGATCCACGGGCGAGCGCCGGCGGTCGCGACCGGGGTCAAGATGGCCAATCCTGACCTGGACGTTTGGGTCATTACCGGCGATGGCGACGGGCTGTCGATCGGCGGCAACCACATGCTCCACGTACTTCGCCGTAACGTCGACCTCAAGATCCTACTTTTCAATAACGAGATCTATGGGTTGACCAAGGGCCAGTATTCACCGACCTCGCGCGTCGGCACGAGATCGCCGTCGTCGCCGGGTGGCTCGGTAGAGGATCCGGTCTCGCCTGCCTTGTTCGCCCTTGGCGCGGGCGCCCGGTTCGTCGCGCGATCGATCGACACTCAGCAGAAACATCTCATTGCGGTCCTTAAAAGCGCCCATCAGCACCGCGGAACGTCGCTCGTCGAAATCTTCCAGAACTGCATCGTCTACAACGACGAGGTGTTCGCCCAGTTCACGGGACGCGGCGCGGCCGAGGACCGGCAGATCCTGGTCGAGCATGACAAACCGCTGCTGTTTGCTGGCGGTCGGCGCGGACTGAGGCTGGACGCGGCGCGGCTCGTCCTTGATGCGGTCACACTCGGCGAGGACGGGGTAGCCGAACACGACATCCTTATCCACGACGCAACCAACAAGTCCTTGGCGGCGATGCTTGCCGCGATGCAGCCGCCGCGCATGCCGGTGGCGCTCGGGGTACTTTATGCCAATCCGGCCGCCACGTTCGCAGAGCGCCTAGCCGGCGAGAGCGAGCCCGCGATGACCGCCGAGGCTCTCAACCAAGTGCTGCGCCGCGGCGACACGTGGACGGTCACCGGGACAGACGCCGGGATGGCCGGGGGGAGCGTCGCGATATCGAGCGCGGCGCCGCCAGAGGGCATGTGAGCCGGGGCGCACGAGAGCATCCTGCGCCCGAACGGGTGCGGATAAGATGCTTGATCGCTAAGAAATCGATCAACTTTCTGCTTTCGAATGATCCCATTTACAAGCAGGTTGATTCAGCCTGATGGCCCTGAGCGTCGCAATCGTCGGTGCCGGTCCAGCGGCTTTTTATACCGTCGAAGCCCTGCTCGCCGCGGCGGATGTCGAGATCGATATCATCGAGCGGCTGCCGACGCCTTATGGTCTTATTCGCGCGGGCGTAGCCCCCGACCACCAGTCGACCAAGAGAGTATCGCGCAAGTTTGAGCGCACTGTTCTCGACCATGCCGTGCACTTCTTCGGCAACGTCGAGGTCGGCCGAGATGTCGAGCTTGACGAACTGCGTGCGATGTACGACGCCGTCGTGCTCGCGGTAGGCTCGCCAACCGACCGGCCCCTCGGCATCCCCGGAGAGAACAGTCGCGGCGTCTACGGTTCGTCGTTGTTCGTCGGCTGGTACAACGGCCACCCGGATTTCCGGGATCTCGAGCCCATCGTTCTCGGTCCCACGGCCATCGTCATCGGCAATGGCAACGTCGCCCTCGACGTTGCCCGCGTGCTGGTGATGTCCGACGCCGAGTTGGCCGCGTCCGACATCCCCAATTACGCCATCGAGATGCTCCGGCGCTCGGGCATTCGCGAGGTCGTTGTCGTCGGTCGCCGCGGGCCGACGGACGCGCGCTTCGCCAACGCCGAGCTGCGCGAGCTGCTGGATCTGGATGATGCCGTGGCGGTCATGGAGTCCGCCATGCTGCCGGAAACGGTCGTCACCTCCGACGATCGCGAGCGGCGGCTAAAGGAGAAAAACCTGGCGGTGTTCCGCGAGTTCGCTCGCGCCCGTGGCGACGAGAAGGCAAAGCGCATCCGCTTTCACTTTTTCGCGATACCGGTTGCGATCCACGGCGACGACACCGCGACCGGCGTGACGTTCCAATCCACGTCCCCGCGCGGCGACACGACCTCCCCCGGCGGTCCGTTCTTCGATATCGCTTGCTACACGGTGATCACCGCGGTCGGCTACCGCAGCAAAGACATCCCAGGCGCGCCGTTTGACAGCGCCCGCGGGATCGTTACGAGCGTCAATGGCCGCATTGACAAGGGCTTTTATGTCGTCGGCTGGGCCAAGCGCGGCCCCAGCGGCGTGATCTCGAGTAATCGGCCGGACGGCGAGACATGCGCGCGCCAGATCATCGCCGACTTCGCTTGCACAACCCGTTCGGGGCGGCCAGCGTTGGAACGGCTGCTTGCGCACCGCTCTGTCCGCTTCATCAGCTTCGCCGATTGGCTGGCGATTGACCAGGCCGAGGTGGCGGCGGCGCGACCACCGGCGCCGCGGCGAAAGCTGACCTCCCTCGGCGAGGTTCTCGCCGTACTCGACAGCAACCGGACACAACCCGTAAAAAACAAGGAGACGATGAAATGAGTTCAGGTTACGCGGGCGACATCACTCCGAAAGAGGGATGGCACCTCCTGTCCACCGATCCAAAGGCGGTTCTGGTCGACGTGCGGACACCGGCAGAATGGACCTATGTTGGGATCCCCAGCCTGGGCGACATCGGCAAGCAGCCGATCCTCGTTCCTTGGGTCGACTTTCCAGCCATGCGGTTCAACGAAAAGTTCGTCGAGCAGGTCAGCGGCGCAATCGAGACCGGCGCGCCGGTGGTGCTCATTTGCCGCTCGGGCGTGCGCTCGCGAGCGGCGGCGATGGCGCTGACCGAGGCGGGGCTCGACCCCTGTTACAACATCGCCAGCGGCTTCGAGGGCGATCCGGACGCGCAACGCCACCGCGGCACATCCTCCGGATGGAAGGCGGACGGCCTGCCCTGGGTGCAGACCTGAAGGGCGCCGGGGCGCGTCACAAGGCCTTGCGGAAGGTGAGATTGAGGCGCCGGTTGCCGATCAACGGATGCTCGCCGTCGGCCAGCGGCATGACGCCGTGAAATGCGAGCCGCGCCGGACCGCCCCAAACGACCACGTCACCGTGGTCAAGCGGCACCCGCCGCGGCCGGTCCGACCGGCGAGCCCCGCCGAACAGAAACGTGGCGGTCAGACCCAGCGATACCGAAACGATGGGCGCCGCGTACTGGCGCTCGTCCCGGTCCTGGTGCAGCGATAGCCGCGCGCCGGGCTCATAGCGGTTGATGAGACAGACGTCGGGGACAAAGCCGGCAAAACCGGCCTCGGCCGCCGCGCGGTTCGCGAGATCGGAGAAAATTGGCGGCATTTCAGGCCATGCCCGGCCGCTTTCGGGGTCGACCGGGTCGTAGCGATAGCCGGAGCGGTCGCTGACCCAGCCGGCCGCGCCACAGTTGGTCATCGCCACCGACATTCGGTAACCGCCGGGCGTTGTCAGGTGACGGAAGGGCGCGATCGCCGCGATCGCCTCGATTTCGCCGAGCAACGCGCGGTCGATGGTTCCGGCGAAGCGGCGAAGAACGACCGCGCCGTCGGCGAGCGCCAGGACGGGCGGCTGCCGGTCCGCGAACAGGTCCGTCATCGTTCCATGCCGCGGCAAGCGTCAGGCCCGCGCGGCGGCGATCGCCCGATCGAGGTCCTCCTTGAGGTCGTCGATGTGCTCAAGACCGACCGAGATCCGCAGCGTGCCGTCGCCAATGCCAAGGCTCGCCCGGTCCTCGGCCGACAGCCGCTGGTGCGTCGTCGTCGCCGGATGGGTCGCGAGCGTCTTGGTGTCGCCGAGGTTGTTCGAAATGTCGATTGTCGACAAGGCGTTCAGGAAGGCGAAGGCGCTCGCCTTGCCTCCGGGCAGGTCGATGGTGACGATCGTTCCGCCCGCCGTCATTTGGCGCATGGCGAGGTCATGCTGCGGGTGGCTGGCGATGCCGGGATAAAAGACGCCGGCGGTAGCGTCGCTTGCGCTCAGGTGCCGGGCGACAGCGAGTGCGTTATCGCACTGACGGCTAACGCGAAGCTCCAGCGTCTCCAGTCCCTTGAGCAGTATCCAAGCATTGAATGGGCTTAGCGCCGGGCCCGTATGACGAAGAAATGGGGTCAGCTTGTTGTCGAAGAAGTCCTGGTCGTTTGTGAGGATCGCGCCGCCGAGGCTGCGCCCCTGACCGTCGATGTGCTTGGTTGCGGAATACATGACGATGTCGGCGCCAAGCGCGAGCGGCTTCTGCAGCATTGGCGTCGCAAAGACGTTATCAATGACGGTTCGCGCGCCCGTCGCGTGGGCAAGCCGGCAGACGGCGGCGAGATCGACGATCTCCAGCATCGGGTTCGACGGCGTTTCGAGAAAGACGCACGCCGCGGGCCGGGCGAGCGCGGCCTCCCAGGCGGCCAGGTCACGGCCGTCGACGAATTCGCTCTCGATCCCGTACGCCGGCAGGATTTCCGCGATGATATACTGGCACGAGCCGAACAGCGCCCGCGACGCTACAATGCGGTCGCCGGCGCGAAGCTGGCATGCAAGTGCCGCGAACACCGCGGCCATGCCGCTCGCCGTTCCGCGGCAAAATCTCGCGCCTTCAAGCGCCGCCAAGCGATCTTCAAACATCTGCACGGTGGGATTGGCAAAGCGCGAATAAACGAAACGCTGGCGCTCGCCGGAAAACGCCTGCTCGGCCTCCTCCGCCGAGGCGTAGACGTAGCCCGACGTCATATACAGCGCTTCGCTGGTCTCGCTGAACGGCGAGCGCGCCGTCCCCGCGTGGACCAACTTCGTCGCGTCGCGCCATGAGTGGCCTTTGGTATTCTCGCTCATCGCCTGTCGCTTCTACCCGTTATCAGGCCCGGATCAGCGCGCTCGGCCCAGTATCCCTCGTCGCGGCAGCCCATTCGGCCCTGGTCTTACAGGTTTTCGAGCAAACTTTCTAGGCACGGGTAAACGTATAATCCCAGTAGTTGGAGATATTGACGAGCCGGTAGCCCTTGGCGCGAAGCTTAGCGATGGTGTCATGCAGACGGTCGATGGCCCGGCCGTCCTTTTTCGTCCTTGCCTCATCAAACTCCACGCACAGAACATCCGGCAGGAAGTCGTCATCGCACGTGCGATCGATAACCTCGTGCTCCGCGCCCTCGATATCCATCTTGAGAATATCCGGCTTGGGTAGCTTCAAATCTTCGCACAGGAATTTCGGCGTGGTGCAGTTCGCCTCGAAGTATTTCTGCGTTGAAAACAGATTTTTCACGGAGTGGCTGACATGCGCTTCGTTTTTCGGTGCAAAAAACTTCAAAACCTCCCGACGCCACCAAAGCCCCTTGTCCACGAAATGGAACCGTTCAGGATCGACCCCGTCCAGTTCGTAAGGAATTTTGGTTCCGGCCACAGATAGGGGGTCGCGCAAAGCCTTGGCCAATTGCTCGTAATGCACCTTTGCCCGCGGCGTCGGATCGACGATATAAACGTCCACGCCGCGGCGATTGAGTTCGACATCGAAACTCACATCCTCCCCCGCGCCAGCGCAAAGGGCGACCGCGCCGGGGCGCACAAACCGCGACGGGACGCTCCAGCCACCGTAGCTTGTGCCAAAGGTAACGAGGTCAACTGGCTCCTTGGAGACTAGCTTACTTGTCTCTGCGTATATCTTTATATCGAGAATTTTGTTTATCACGCGACCGATAAAGCTCATCTATGCTCCTTATATTCTCCGGCTCCCCGGCGTTCCGTGGCGCGATGGGCGAACAACTCGCGAATGGAGCACGTTAGCCGTCCCTGTTCCGAGCCCAACGCCTTCCTTATATAAGAATAGCGATGTCTGCGAGCCACGAACGCGCCGATTATGGCTCTGTACGTTTCAATCATGTCGATAGCAAGGTGGTGAATGAGCGACATACTGACGGCCGATCGTTTATTTTACTCTGGCGGCGAGCTTGACCAGAACCGTACGGAAGAAGTCGTCCGGTTCGCTCTTCAGGGGTCCGACGACGGCGAGCTATTCCTTGAATACCGGCAAACCGAGAATTTGGTTTTCGATGATGGCCGGCTGAGAACGGCAACCTTCGACGTCGCGCAAGGGTTCGGGCTCCGCGCTGTCGCCGGCGAGGCGACTGGGTACGCGCACGCCACCAGTTTTGACGAGGACTCCCTGCGCCTGGCGGGAGAGACGGTACACACCGTAGTGACCGGGCGTGAGGGCACCGTCGCCTTACCCCCACCCCGCACGAACACGGCCCTTTACAGCAGCGAGAACCCGCTCGCGGCGGTGCCCTTCTCGGAAAAGGTTGGGGTCCTAGCGGCCATCGACGCATATGCGCGAGGCAGGGATGAACGCGTGCGGCAGGTATCGGTGTCGCTAGCTGGCGACTGGCGGGTCGTGCAAATCGTCCGGCCGAACGCGGACCGGGTCGCCGACATTCGCCCGCTGGTCCGGCTCAACGTCAGTATTGTCGTCGAGCGCAACGGCCGACAGGAAACCGGAAGTTACGGGACCGGCGGGCGGGTCGATTTCGCGACCTACCTGCGCCCGGAAACTTGGCGGTTCGCGGCGGACGAGGCGCTGCGCCAAGCGCTTGTCAACCTCGATTCGGTGGATACGCCGGCGGGCGAGATGACGGTCGTGCTCGGTCCGGGCTGGCCGGGCATCCTGCTGCACGAAGCGATCGGCCACGGCCTCGAGGGCGATTTTCACCGCAAGAAGACGTCGGCGTTCGCCGGGCGGATCGGCGAGCGGATCGGCGCCAAGGGCGTCAGTATCGTCGACGACGGAACGCTGCCGTCCAGGCGGGGTTCGCTCAGCGTCGACGACGAGGGCACGCCGTCGCAGTGCACCACGCTGATCGAGGATGGGATCCTCGTCGGCCTGATGCAGGACCGCCAGAACAGCCGGCTGATGGCCGGACATTCGACCGGCAACGGTCGGCGCCAGAGCTTCGCCCACCGCCCGATGCCCAGGATGACCAACACCTACATGCTCGCCGGCGAGCACGATCCGGCCGAGATCCTCGCCTCGGTCGACCGGGGACTGTACGCCGTTGCCTTCGGCGGCGGGCAGGTCGACATCACGTCGGGAAAGTTCGTCTTTTCGTGCACCGAGGCCTACAAGATCGAACAGGGCAAGATCGGCGCCCCGGTCAAGGGAGCGACCCTGATCGGCGACGGGCCGACGGTGTTGAACCGGGTCTCGATGATCGGCAACGACCTGCAACTCGACCCCGGTATCGGCACCTGCGGCAAGGACGGGCAGGGCGTGCCCGTGGGGGTCGGTCAGCCGACCTTGCGCATAGACAGCCTCACCGTCGGCGGCACGGCGGTATAGCCGCCCGCCCGTCTTCATCGCCGTCCGCGGCGTTCGCTCAGTAGGCGTATTCGCGGAAGATCGGATCGACCGAGCCGCCCCAGCGGCCGGCGTAGGCGGCCAACAGGTCCTCGGCCGGGGTGAAATTGGCTTCCGCGATGGTGAACAGCGGGTGGAGAAACTTGGTCTCGTCGAGGCCGACGCCATCCTCCATCCGCCGGTTCGACAAGCCGTCGTGGGCGATGCGCAGGGCCTCGAGAGCGACATCGCGGACCGTGCCGTGGCGGAACGGAGTTCGCAGCCCGAGTTTCGGCACGCCGTCGCGCAAACCCCTCCTCTCCTCCTCGGTCCAGTCCTTGACCAGGTCCCAGGCGGCGTCGCGCGCGCTGGTGTCGTAGAGCAGGCCGACCCACAGGGCCGGCAGCGCGCACAAGCGGTTCCACGGACCGCCGTCGGCGCCGCGCATTTCCAGGAACTTCTTCAGTCGCACCTCGGGAAACGCGGTGGTCAGATGGTCTTCCCAATCGGAAATCGTCGGCAATTGACCGGGGAAACCGGGCAGCTCGCCGGCGAGAAACCGGCGGAAGGACTGACCGGCAAGGTCGATGTAGCGCCCGTCGCGGTAGACGAAATACATCGGCACATCGAGCATGTAGTCGACATAGCGTTCGAACCCGAAGGCGTCATCGAACACGAACGGCAACATGCCGCTGCGATCGGGATCTGTATCGGTCCAGATATGGCTGCGATAGCTTAAAAACCCGTTCGGCTTGCCGTGGCGGAACGGGGAATTGGCGAACAGCGCGGTGGCGATCGGCTGTAACGCGATGGCGATGCGGAACATCCGCGCCATCGTCGCTTCGCTGTCGAAGTCGAGGTTGACCTGCACGGTGCAGGTCGAGAGCATCATGTCGAGGCCAAGGCTTCCACGAGTCGGCATGTACCGGCCCATGATTGCGTAGCGCTCCTTCGGCATTCTGGGGATGTCGTCGAGGGTCCATTTCGGCTGATAGCCGACGCCGAGAAAGCCGAGGTTCAGCCCTGCCGCGACCGCCTTGACCTGGCCGAGATGACGATCGATCTCGCCGCAGGTCTGGTGAATGGTCGAAAGGGGCGCGCCGGAGAGCTCGAGCTGGCCGCCCGGCTCCAGCGTGATCGAGCAGCCCTTGCCGTCGACCAGGGCGATGATGTTGGCGTCCTCGCGCACGGCCTCCCAGCCGAACGCCATCAGCCCTTCGAGAACCGCGCGCACGCCGCGCGGGCCGTCGTAGGGCAGCGGCCGGTAATCGTCCAGGCTGTAGGCCAGCTTCTCGTGCTCGGTGCCGATCCGCCACGCCGCCGGCGGCTTGCACCCGGATTCCATGTACTCGACGAGTTGGCGCTTGTCGGTCACGATCGTGCGCGCCGGGGAAAGGGCCGTGACCATTACTGCGCTCCTGAAGGCGGTGTTTTGGATGCGTCCGGGCCGGCGCCACGCCAGTCGCCGGCACTCGCCTGCCAGCACACCAGCGCGGCGACCGCCGCCGTCTCGGCCCGCAGGATACGCGGTCCGAGGCCAATGAGCCTAGCACACGGCAAGCCGGCCAGAAGGTCAAGGTCCGATGACGTCAGGCCACCCTCCGGGCCGATGACGAAGCAGGGCGGGGTCTCCTCGCCGCCGCCGCCGTTCGCGCCCGCCTTCAACTCGCTCACGACGTCGAACACCGGCTGGCCCCCGCCATGCGGCTCGGCGATCAGCAACGCTCTTCGCGACGGCCAGGCTTTGGCGAACTCGGCCAAGGCAACCGGCTCGGCAACCTCCGGCACGCTCAGGCGCTCGGACTGCTCCGCGGCCTCCGTGGCGATGGCGCGAAGCCGGTCGGTTCTGACCCGCTCGACGATCGTGCGCTGTGTCACGATCGGCAGCAGCCGCGCCGCGCCGAGTTCCGTCGCCTTCTCGACGACGAAATCCGTCGCCGCCTTCTTCAGCGGAGCGAACGCGAGCCAGGGACCGATCTCGCTTAGTTGAGCGCGCAACAGCGTTTCGACTACAAACGTCACCGCGTTGCGGTTCTCCCGATGCAGCTCGGCCAGCCATTCTCCGTCACGCCCGTTGAAGACGCCGATCCGATCGCCGGGGCCGCGGCGCATCACGTGGGTGAGATAGTGGGACTGGGCCGCCGACAGCGCGACGATATGCCCCGGCCCAAGATCGCCAGCGACGAAAAGGCGGACCTTGGGCGGCCGCCGGTCGCGTTCAGGCATAGTCATGCCTGTCATAGTCATGCCTGTCATAGTCATACCCGTCATACCGGGCTTCCGCGCCGCCGCCGACCACGATAGGCTCGCGGCCCAATGGAGGCCTTCGCCCCCCGGCGGGACAATCGGCGGGACAACCGGCAGGACGCTCGGCACGCATGACCCGGACAGCCAGCGACATTCCCAAAGGAAACTGGATCGACCGCGCGGCCCCGCGCGCGCTGCGGCCGTACCTCCGGCTCGCGCGGCTGGACCGGCCGATCGGCACCTGGCTGCTCCTGCTTCCGTGCTGGTGGAGTATCGCTCTCGCCTCGCCGGGCTGGCCGGACCCGTGGCTGCTGGCGCTGTTCGCGATCGGCGCCATCGTCATGCGCGGCGCGGGCTGCACCTTGAACGATATCGTCGATCGCGACATCGACGCGCGGGTCGCGCGGACCGCCGATCGGCCGATCACGAGCGGCGCTGTCAGCGTGGCGAATGCCGCGGCCTTCTTTGTCATTCAGTGCCTCGCCGGCTTGGCCGTGCTGTCACAATTCAATGCGTTCGCCATCTGGGTCGGCGTCGCCTCGCTCGGGCTTATCGCAATCTACCCCTTCATGAAAAGGATAACCTATTGGCCACAGGCCGTGCTCGGCCTCGCCTTCAACTGGGGCGCGCTGCTCGGCTGGTGCGCGGTCAGGGGCGATCTGGGCGCGGCGCCGATCGTGCTTTACGCCGGCGGGATCTTCTGGACCCTGGCCTACGACACCATCTATGCCCACCAGGACAAGAGCGACGATATCGTGGTCGGGGTGAAATCGTCGGCGTTGCGCCTGGGCGACGCCACGCGGCCATGGCTGTTCGCCTTCTTCGCGGCGGCGCTGGTCCTGATCGCGGCCGCCGGGGTTCTCGCGCACGCGGCCTCATGGTGGCTGTTCGCCATTCTGGCGGCCGCCGCCGGGCACGCGGTCTGGCAGGCGGCGAGCGTTGACCTCGACAATGCCGCCGACTGCCTGCGCAAGTTCCGCGCGAACCGCGACCTGGGGCTGATCGTCTTCGCGGGGCTGGTCGCGGGAACGCTCGGCGGATGAGTGCATCGGCAAGGGTGGCGTCGCGTATAAGTGTTGGCCCTGCGTGCGGCGGGGCGAAACGGTAGGAGCCGATGGCATACAACTCGTTGCGGGACTTCATCGCGCGCCTGGAAAGCGCCGGCCGGCTGGTCAGGGTGCGCGCGCCGGTCTCGCCCGTTCTCGAGATGACCGAGATCCAGACACGGCTGCTCGCCGAAGGCGGCCCGGCGGTGCTTTTCGAAAATGTCGTCGGTCCCGATGGCGCGGGCCGCCAGATGCCGGTGCTGGTCAATCTCTTCGGCACGGTCGAGCGGGTGGCCTGGGGCATGAACCGGGAGCCCGGACAACTCAGGGAGGTCGGCGAAACCCTGGCCTTCCTGCGCCAGCCGGAACCGCCCGGAGGGTGGCGCGAAGCCCTCGACATGATGCCGCTGCTGCGCACGGTCATGGCGATGAAACCGAAGACCGTGTCCCGCGCGCCCTGCCAGGAGATCGTCCTGCGCGGCGACGAGATCGACCTGACCCGCCTTCCCATCCAGTCGTGCTGGCCCGGCGAACCGGCGCCGCTGATCACCTGGCCCCTGGTCGTGACCCGCGGGCCCAGCACCGGCAAGGCCGGCGGCGACAAGCGCGACGTGTTCAACCTCGGGATCTACCGGATGCAGCTCACCGGCCGGCGCACAACCCTGATGCGCTGGCTGAAACACCGCGGCGGCGCCCAGCACTACGACCGCTGGAAGGCGGAGCGCGCCGAGCCGCTGCCGGCGGCGATCGTCATCGGCGCCGATCCGGGGACCATTCTGGCGGCGGTCACGCCGGTCCCCGACACCTTGTCGGAGTACCAATTCGCGGGCCTTCTGCGCGGCACCAAGGTCGAACTGGCCGATTGCGTCACGGTCCCGCTGAAGGTCCCGGCGACGGCCGAGATCGTGATCGAAGGCCACGTCTCGCTGGATCAATGGGGTGACGAAGGCCCCTACGGCGATCACACCGGCTACTACAACGCGGTCGAGCCGTTTCCCGTCTTTACCGCCTCGGCGATGACCATGCGCCGCGAGCCCATTTATCTCTCGACTTTTACCGGCCGGCCGCCCGACGAGCCGTCGGTCCTGGGCGAGGCGCTCAACGAACTGTTCATTCCGCTGTTGACCCAGCAGTTCCCCGAGATCGTCGATTTCTGGCTGCCGCCGGAGGCGTGCTCGTACCGCGTCGCGGTCGTCTCCATCCGCAAGGGCTATCCGGGTCACGCGAAGCGAATCATGATGGCGACGTGGTCGTATCTGCGCCAGTTCATGTATACCAAGTTCGTTATTGTCGTGGACGCCGACATCGACGCCCGTCAGTGGAACGATGTCATCTGGGCGATATCGACCAACGTCGATCCGGTTCGCGACATCACCTCGATCGAGAACACGCCGATCGACTATCTCGACTTCGCCTCGCCGGTCTCGGGCCTCGGCGGCAAGATGGGCATTGACGCGACGACCAAGATCCCGCCCGAGACGACGCGTCCGTGGGGCCGGAAAATCAGGATGTCAGACGACATCGTCGAGGAAGTCACCCGCAAATGGACAAGCTATGGCCTGCCGGGAAGCGGCCGGCCCATCTGGAAATGAACCATCTGGACATGACATTGGAGAGTTCGTTGGTAACGCAACCCGAGACCGCCGGCGCGCCGGACGCGCACCTCGCGCACCTGGCCGAGGGCGGCAAGGCATGGCCCTTCGTCGAATCCAGGGGCCTTGCCAAGCGGTTGGTAGGCAAGGCCGCCGACACCGCGCCGGTTCTGTTCGAGACCGGCTACGGGCCGTCCGGCCTCCCCCATATCGGAACGTTCGGCGAAGTCGTCAGAACGACGATGGTCCGCCATGCGTTCACCGTGCTGAGCGGAATGCCGACCCGCCTGCTCGCGTTCTCCGACGACATGGACGCGTTGCGCAAGGTCCCCGACAACGTCCCCAACCGCGAGATGCTGGCGGGCTTTCTCGGCCGGCCGTTGACCTCGATTCCCGATCCGTTCGGCGAGTTCGAGAGCTTCGGTCACCACAACAACGCGCGTCTGCGCGGCTTTCTCGACCGCTTCGGCTTTGACTACGAATTCGGCAGTGCGACCGCGTACTACAAGGCCGGGCGGTTCGACGAGACCCTGCGCAAGGTGCTCGCGGCCTACGACGAGGTGACCAATATCGTCCTGCCGACGCTGGGCCCCGAGCGCCGGGCGACCTACAGCCCGTTCCTGCCGGTCTGCGCGACCACCGGACGGGTGTTGCAGGCACGGGTCGTCGCGCGCGATGTCGACGCCGGCACCATCGTTTACGAAGACGAAGGCGGCGCCAAGGTCGAGACGCCCGTCACCGGCGGCCATTGCAAGCTGCAATGGAAGGCGGATTGGGCGATGCGCTGGGCCGCGCTCGGTGTCGACTACGAGATGTCGGGCAAGGATCTGATCGAGTCGGTGAACCTCGCCAGCCGGATCTGCCGTGTGCTCGGATGCCGGCCGCCGATGAACCTGATCTACGAGCTGTTCCTCGACGACAACGGCGAGAAAATCTCGAAATCCAAGGGCAACGGGCTGTCGGTCGAGGAGTGGCTGCGCTACGCGCCCCAGGAATCGCTCGCCTATTTCATGTACACCAAGCCGAAGACGGCCAAGCGTCTGCACATCGCGATGGTGCCGCGCACGGTCGACGATTACATCGGCCAGCTCAACGCCTTTGCCGGCCAGGACGAAGCGCAACAGCTCGACAACCCCGTCTGGCATGTCCACTCGGGGCGACCGCCCGCACAGGCGATACCCGTCAGCTTCGGCCTGCTCCTCAACCTGGTCAGCGCCTGCCATTCGGAAGACCGCTCGGTGATATGGCATTACGTCGCTGAGTACTACGGCGACGAGGCGGCGCGGAGCGAACAGGCGATCGCGCCGCTGATCGACCACGCCATCGAATTCTACCGCGACTTCGTCAAGCCCAATCAGACCTACCGCCTGCCCGAGGCCGCCGAAAGACCGGCCTTCGGCGAACTGGCGCGGCAACTGAAGGCGCTGCCCGCGGAGGCCGACGCGGAAGAGGTGCAGAAGGCGGTCTACGAGGTCGGCAAGGCGCACGCCGACACCTACCCAGGGCTCAAGGACTGGTTCCGCGCCCTCTACCAGGTCCTCCTCGGCCAGGACGAGGGCCCGCGGATGGGAACGTTCATCCTGCTCTACGGGGTCGAAAAGACTGTGGCGATGATCGAAGAGGTGCTGGCGAGCGGCCGGGGACGCGACGGGTCGAGCTGAGTGGCGGCTGTACCCAAACTCAATAATTTAGTTGGCCCGAATGGGCCTCGATCCGGCGGTGAATGAGCGTTACGCTCGATCGTTCAATCGTCGCGGCCGGGACAACAGCCGGACACTGACGGGAGGGTGTCATGCTTCGGGGACTGGGAGGGTTTTTCTCCGGCGTCGCGCGACAGTGGCTGCCGGATGCGTTTCTGTTCGCGATCATTCTGACTTTGATCGTGTTCGTGGCCGGCATCGCCGGCGAGGCCAAGGGACCGGTCGAGATGCTCGCCTTCTGGGGCGAGGGGTTCTGGAGCCTGCTGCAGTTTTCGATGCAGATGGTCCTGATCCTGGTCACCGGGCACGTCCTCGCGATGACACCGGCTGTGCGCCGCGCGCTCGACACGATCGCGCGCGCCGCAGGTACGCCCGGCCAGGCCATCATGCTGGTCACGCTCGTCGCTCTTGCCGCCTGCTGGATCAACTGGGGATTCGGCCTGATTGTCGGCGCCCTCATGGCGCGCGAGCTCGCCGGCCGGATCCGCGGTATCCACTACCCCCTACTCGTCGCCGCGGCCTACACCGGTTTTCTCGTCTGGCACGCCGGACTTTCGGGATCGATCCCATTGAAGCTGGCCGCGCCCGGCAACGATGCCCTGGCCAAGCTGACCGGCGGCGTGGCCATCCCGGTGGGCGAGACGATTTTCAGTTGGCCAACGTTGATCCCGGTGCTTGTGCTTTTCGTCACGTTGCCGCTGCTCAACCGGGCGATGCACCCGAAAGCCGAGCATGTCATCGAGATCGACCGCGACCTCGTCGCCGAACACGGCAAGGCGGCTCCCGATCCGGTTGTCCACACGCCGGCCGAACGGCTCGAAAACAGCCCGCTGCTGTCTCTCGTTCTCGGCGCGATGGGCGTCGCCTATCTCGCGTACTTCTTCGTCGGGGGCGGCACGTTGGGTCTCGACAGCGTCAACTTCATCTTCCTGATCCTCGGTGTCCTTCTGCATTGGACGCCGGCCAACTATCTGAGCGCGCTGAACCAGGCGATCCGGGGCGCCGGCGGTATCGTCCTGCAGTTTCCGCTTTACGCCGGGATTATGGGGATGATGGTGAAGTCGGGGCTAGCGGCTTCGATCTCGCAATGGTTCGTCGACATCTCGACGGCGCAAACATTCCCGTTGTTCGCCTTTGTGAGTGCCGGCGTAGTCAACATCTTCGTACCCTCGGGCGGCGGCCAATGGGCCGTCCAGGGGCCGATCGTCATGCCGGCGGCGGAGGCGCTCGGGGTACCCGCGGCCCGCGCGGCAATGGCGATCGCGTTCGGCGATGCCTGGACCAACATGATCCAGCCATTCTGGGCATTGCCGCTGCTGGCCATTGCCGGCCTCGGCATCCGCGACATCATGGGTTACTGCACGGTCGCCCTCATCTGGTCCGGCGCGGTCATTGGGCTGAGCTTTTTGTTTCTTTAGCCCCAGGGAGCCGGCGGCAAGCACGCCTTGTTCGATTGTCCGGTTTGCGACGGCGGGTCACGAACCTGCCGTGTTAAGTTACCGGCGTCCGCGGCCTCGAGACGCGAAGGCGCCACGCGCCTTACGATCATCGTGGATGCCAGCGGGTGGCATATATCTTGCTGAAATGGCAGGTGACCAGCGGGCTGGTGGCAAACTTGTCACACGAGAGCCCGTCCGCCGGCCTGCATTCTAACGGTAAGAGGGTCGGAACGAAATCGAAAAGGAGTTCTATCGCGTTGAATAAGCTACCTTCCTTGCGAGGCGGCAGCGCTGGAAGACGACGGGCGGGGGGGGGTGCCAGAGCCACTGTCGTAACGGGCTCGCTTGACTTTAGGGGTGTGGCTGGCCAAATGGCGATCGCGAACAAGCCGGGGCGACGCCATCACCCCGGTTTGCTCCAACTTTCGAACAGTAGAATAGCTGAAGGAGTATCGAAACTTGAACATACTTTTCTACAGCATGGAGAGCGGGCCTGTCGACCCTGTATTTTACGCAGTGGTCCCGGATTCGTTCATGTCCCGGGCATCCGATGGTGTCGTCGGCGAGCGCCCGGCGTCAGACATCTTTGAGTTGGGTGATGAAGCCGACGCGCCGCTGCTTGCTCCTTGTGATCCCTGGAGCTTCTAAGCACACGGCCGGCGCTCGGCGCCGGTGACAAACGTCCATAAGTCGTAACGCCAAATCCGAGCCCGTGTTCAGCCAAGTAGCGGAGCACGGGCTCGGAAGTGATACGACAACTACCGCAAAGCCGGTCAAGCTTTGGCAATGCGCGCGCGGGGCAGTACGGCGGACAACAGCGTTGCTGCGGAAATGCCGATCAGGACTCCGGTAAAGTTGGCGACCATGTCCATGGGGCTACCGTCACGACCGGGAACCAAGCTCTGGGCGAACTCTATACCGATGCCGAGTGCGAGGAGGAAAAGAACGATTGCAAGTCGCGCACGGCGTTCAGGATAACCGATACCGCCGGCTGTCGCGAGCATTCCGTACGCCACGAAATGGGCGAGCTTATCCCATATTGGGACAGGCGGAAGCATGTCCGCCGGCATCAAGCCTCAGAGTACCGTGACCACCGTGACGCCGGCGATGAACGCCAAGCGTCCGAGCACTGTTACGACCCGTGTCGTGCGGTAACGAAAGCTTTCAGCGCCGCCATCTGACATTCATTTACCATCGCCGTTCAGGCTTACCAGTGGGGAACGCACCGCCCCTGTTGGGAGAATTGCCCGGCTCAGAGGCGGGCAGAGACCGCTCCTGGATCGGAATATGCACGCCGGAATGTAGCGCAACGTTTCGTCATGGCCAAGGCATGCGGCCTCCCATTCGAAGCTTCGCATCGCTGGTTCGTGCCGCACTCCTCCGCTTTCCAATTTGTTCATTTTGTTCTTCCGGCGCTGGCACATGTCTTGCCTGAAAACCGTAGAAACCTTAACGAGCTTGTGCTAGGCCGACAGTGCGCGCGGCGGCGGGAAGCGCTACGGTGGGCGGGCTGAGGTGCCGGGACAAGGAATAGAACATGGCCGATATCATTAACGCGCTTCGCCGGGAGCATGCCAATATCATCACCCTCATCAAGACGCTGGAATGGCACGTCAAGGAGTTCGAGGAAGCCGGCTCGCCCGACTACGACATTATCGAGAGTGTCATCGACTATTTTTTGGGCTATCCCGACCTCTACCATCATCCCAAAGAAAATCTGATCTACGCCAGATTGCGCGAGCGCGATCCTGCGACCGCCGAGAGAATTGGCGATATTCAGGTCGAGCACGAGGAACTCGGCGCGCGCAGCCGAGAACTTGCCGCCGGGGTGCGCGCTGTGCTCGACGAAGCCCAGGTCCCGCGCGAGTCATTCAAGCGATGGGCCCATAGGTTCATCGATCTCCAGCTCAAGCACATTGAAATGGAAGAGCGTGATTTCTTTCCTGCGGCACTGAAAATTCTATCGCCGGAGGATTGGGCCGAGCTCGACGCACGGATGGTCGATCAGGAAGATCCGTTGTTCGGTGAGCACGTGGGCGAGCAGTTTGAATCCCTGCGCGAAACGGTTCTGCGCTGGCAAGCCGAGGTCAGGCAGCAGTCGTAATCCGCCGACCGCAAACATGGGCTTTCAATGGAGCGGGTTGACGCTTGGTTGAAGGAGGCCAGTGCGCGATCCCCGGTGCGGGCATGGCGCGCAACTATATGCAAATTGCGCTCGATGAGGCGCGGCTGGCAATGAAACGCGGCGAGGTCCCGGTTGGCGCGGTGATCGTTGATCCGGCGTCCACGATCGTGCTGGCCGCCGCGGGCAACCGCACCGAGGAGTTGAACGATCCAACGGCGCACGCCGAAGTGCTGGCCTTGCGCGACGCCGCCCGGCGGCGTTTGACGCCGCGGCTGGTGGGATTTGATGTGTACGTGACTCTTGAGCCGTGCTTAATGTGCGCCGCCGCAATTTCGTTTGCCCGCATCAGGCGCGTCTACTTTGGCGCGTACGATCCCAAGGGGGGCGGGGTCGAGCATGGTCCGCGGTTTTTCGTCCAACGAACCTGCCACCATCGACCCGAGGTCTACGGAGGGATCGCCCAGTTAGCGGGCGAGCAGATGATGCGGGAGTTCTTTCATGCCCGGCGGCCTTGATCGGGACTACGATCGGGCAAAGGCGCGCCAGCCAATGTCGCGGCGGCAAAACCCCTCAGGCCAGTCGATCAAGTCGACGGCGCGATAAGCGAGCTTCTGCGCGGCTTCGACCGTATGCGCCCGCGCAGTCACGCCCAGAACGCGGCCACCGGTCGCGACGACACGACCGTTTTCTCGAGCCGTGGCTGCGTGAAAAACGCATACGCCGTCCACCGCCGCGGCATCGTCCAGCCCCCGGATCTCGGAGCCGGGTGCGAAGTATCCGGGATAGCCGCGCGTCGCCAAGACGACCACAAGTGCCGCGTCATCGTGCCACTCAAGTTCGACCTCGCGCAGGCGGCCTTGCGCGCAGGCGAGCAGCACTTCGAGAAGGTCGGATTTGAGCAGCATCAGCAGCGGCTGGCACTCCGGATCGCCAAACCGGGCGTTGAACTCCAGAACTTTCGGCCCGTCCGCCGTAATCATGATGCCGGCGTAGAGAACGCCATTGTAACGCCGATCTTCGGCGTTCATCGCGTCGATTACGGGCCGCACGATCTGATCCATGACGGTTTGCGTATACGGCTCGTCAAGCACGAGAGCCGGTGAGTAGGCGCCCATGCCGCCGGTGTTGGGGCCTTCGTCGCCGTCGTGCGCCGCCTTGTGATCTTGGGCTGAGGCCAGTGGCACGATGGTGTCGCCGTCGGTAAGGACAAAAACACTCGCTTCCTCGCCTTTGAGAAATTCTTCGATCACGACCTCCGCGCCGGCGTCACCGTAGGCGCTTTCGACCATGATATGGTCTACGGCGGCAAAAGCCTCGTTTTCGTTATGGCAGATGATGACGCCCTTGCCGGCGGCAAGACCGTCGGCTTTTACGACGATGGGCGCGCCGTGACGGTGGATGAATTCCTTTGCGGCTTCGGGCTCATTGAAGCGTCCATAGGCCGCGCTAGGAATGTCGTAACGCGCGCACAGGTCTTTCATAAAACCTTTTGAGCCCTCGATAATTGCCGCCCGCGCGGACGGACCGAACACGGTCAGGCCCGAGGCCTCGCACAGATCGGTAAGACCAGCGACAAGCGGCGCCTCGGGACCGATAACGACGAGACCGACCGAATGCGTCACGGCGAAATCGACGATTTCCTTCAACTGCCCGGGAGCGATGGGGATACACTCGGCGACACTGGCAATACCGGCATTGCCGGGAGCGCAGTAAAGTTTCCCGCACTGCGGGGACTTGGCGATAGCCCAGCATAGTGCGTGCTCGCGTCCACCCGAGCCAACGACCAACACGTTCATGAAAAAGTCCCCTCCCACCGCATGCGCATCAATCCTATCACCGAGATGCCCGTTAACAACCCGCCCATACTGACCGTCTCGGCATTATCCTTGGCGTTGAAGCATTACGTCGAGAAGGGCTTTGGCGAGATTCGGGTTCGCGGCGAGATCTCCGGGTTCAAGCAGGCAGCCTCAGGGCATATGTACTTTGCCTTGAAGGACGCCGACGCTGTCCTCGACGCGGTGTGTTGGCGGATTTCCGTCCCACGACTCGCGATCAGACCCGCCGATGGCATGGACGTCATCGCGCGCGGGCGATTGACGACCTTTCCGAGCCGGTCGAGATATCAGATCGTGATTGAGACGATCGAACTGGCGGGACAGGGCGCTTTGCTCAAGCTGCTCGATGACCGTCGCAAGATGTTGGCCGCCGAAGGGCTGTTCGACGAGAGCCGCAAGCGGAAGCTCCCGTTCCTGCCGGGGTTGGTGGGCATCGTCACCTCGCCGACGGGAGCCGTTCTTCGAGATATCCTGCACCGGTTCGCAGAGCGCTTTCCGCGCCGCGTTCTGCTTTGGCCGGTTCAGGTTCAGGGCCAGGGCGCCGCCGAGCAGATCGCCGCCGCCATCCAAGGCTTCAACCGGCTGCCCGACGGCGGGTCGACGCCGCGCCCCGATCTACTCATCGTCGCGCGCGGCGGCGGCAGCCTCGAAGACCTGTGGGCCTTCAACGAGGAAAACGTTGTCCGCGCCGCCGCCGGGAGCGCTATTCCCATTATTTCCGCGGTCGGACACGAGACCGATACAACTCTGATTGATTTCGCCGCCGATCGCCGAGCGCCGACGCCGAGCGCGGCCGCCGAAATCGCGGTTCCCGTGCGTATCCAATTGCTAACCTACGTCCGCGGCGCCGACACGCGTCTGGCCAACGCCATTCTACGGGTGACGGCCGAGCGCCGCGAGCGGATCGAGGGTTTATCCAGGGGGTTGCCGAAGCCATTGCATCTGCTCGGCGCGAACCTGCCAGCGTCTCGACGAGCGCGCCGAGCGGCTGATGCTGAGCTTCGTTGCGTTCCTCAACCGACTGAGCGGCCTCGTCCATCGGGAGTCTGCGCGCCTGGTCCGTCCGGGCCAGCGTCTTGAGCGCGAGCGTGGCCGCGTGGCCGCCGAGTCCCGTCTTCTGCGCTCCGTTGTCGATGGGATGGTTCGCGAGCGATCGCAACAACTGCTGCGCGCCGCTGACCTGATCGAGGGTTGCTCGTACCAGCGGACGCTGCGGCGTGGATTCATTCTGGCTTACGCCAAGAGCGGTCGCACTGTGTCAACAGTTGACGCTGTCGCGCCCGGTGACCGTCTTAATCTTCGCTTTGTCGACGGTGAGGCAGCGGTGGATGTCAAGGCCAAGTCGGGAGGTGCTACGAAAACGCGGGCGGCGCCGGCGCCGCGCGGCGACCAGGGCCGTTTGCTTTAAAAGCCGGCACCGCTTGGCTACATGCCGTCAAGCTCACCCCAAGATCACGATAGTAACTAAGGCAGCGCACAAGCTCATCAAGTTGCGGTAGCTTGACGCAGGTATTTCGCGCGGCCCTCGACATGCGGCCGCGTACAGCCGAAATGGATTTTACAAGATCGCACGCCGAACGATCGATCTCGCCGCTATATGCATGTCGCTGTGAAATAGCGAGCGACTCGCCGATGACGGCCGCGGCCAAGACGCGCGATGGTACGGGGCCGTCGAAGCGGGCGAACAAGAAGTCTACGCGCGCGATGACGGGCGGAAAAAGGGGATGACGCGCGACAGGCATCCTTCATAAGAATATATTCTTATTTGACTGTCAAGCGCGATCGGCGGGAGCGCGCGTCTCCTTGGCGAATGCGATCGTCACTGGCTGGCCCAGGTGATGCGGGCAATCCACTCGACGTTCTCCACCGAGATGGAGCGATCCTCGTGCGCCGGATTGAGTGAGTGGAGCTCAATTTTATGAGCCGTGCGCCGACGCAGGAGCTTTGCCAGGACCTCGCCGTCGCGGGTCTTAAGGATCACCCGATCGCCACGCCGGAGGTTGGCTTGCGGCGAAACGATAACGACGTCACCGTCACGATAGAGCGGCTCCATGCTGTCGCCGCTGATTTCAATGGCGTAGGCATGCGGATCGTTGGAATCCGGAAAAAGGATTTCGTCCCACCCCGACCCGGCCGGATAGCCGGCATCATCAAAGTATCCCTCGTTACCAGCCTGAGCAAAACCGATTAACGGCAGTTTCTGGTAAACGGTCGAACTTATGCCTTCATCCACGAGTGACATGAACTCGCCAAGCGTCGCGCCGCTTGCGTGCAAGATCTTCGAAATGCTCTCGGTGCTCGGCCAGCGAAACTTTCCATCCTTGGTTATTCTTTTGCTTTTGTTGAAGGTGGTTGGATCAAGGCCGGCGCGCTTCGCAAGCCCCGAAGGGGACATACCTCGCCGGTTGGCGAGAAGATCAATAGCCCGCCAAATTTCCGCGTGCTGCAGCATGGGAACATCGTCTTACAAGCAAGCACGGCTTGCACTAGGAACATATTTCTATATGACCCTTTGACGAAGGGCAAAAATCCTATATGATGGGCGAATGTTCTGTTAACGTTCTAGGGGGAGAACGTCGCCATGCTTCGTCAACGCTATATCCCGAAAACGATGTCCGACCAGCCCGTAACCGCTTTCGAAAGCGCCGAGGCTGCGTGGTTCTGGTTTGTCCGCTGTCAGCAAGTGCGCAGGGAAGGCGCCAGGATCGAGGCCTGCGCCGGTTCAACGGGGCGGCCTTGCGACCCCGATGATGTTTATCGCGCCGCCGACAGGCTCCTGCGCAGCGGCACGATCGGACCGGCGCACGTCCGTATCTTGGGCCAATACGGGCTGTTGCAGAAGACGCCCGACCCGCGCTGCGACGAACAGGCTCGCGCGGCCAAATTCTGGGAGGAAGCGATCGACCGGCTATCCACCCCGCTTCGCGAGAAGGGCATTGTTGAATGAACGGCGGCGCCTCCGCCGGACCGCGCGGGCGGCAGCCGGCGCCGCATCAACCTCCGCAGGATCTGCCGGCGCTGGTGCTCTTCGCCGGATCGACTCAGTTGAAATGCTTGCGGTTCCTGCGAGCGGGCTTCCGCCATTGTTTCGTCGCGGTCGGCTTGGCAGGCGGTTGGGTCATTCTCGACCCGCTCTCGCATCGCACGACTATAAACCTCGTTTGCGGAGTGACCGCGGTCCAGCTTTCCGAATGGTACGAGAGCCAGGGGGTGAGGGCGGTGGCAACAATCGTCCAAGCAGCGCCGGAAAAGATAGCACCACTGGCTCCGGTTACATGTGTCGAAGCCGTAAAGCGCGTGCTTGGCATTCACGCTAGACGCATCCGGACGCCATGGCAGCTCTACAGCTACCTGCTTAGGGATAAGACTAAAAACCTTGACATAGGTCTGATGACCTAGTATAGTTCTCCTCGTCGACCAGGGTTCGTGTATCCAGCACTACCCCAATGTGGCTTAAAATCCTGCCATTGCGTCGACTTCTGAACAATAGCCGCTCCGATCGGATGTGACGCACCCATGCGGTGGATCGCTGCTTTTTGCGCGCCTATGAGGCGCCTCGGCGGAAATCGCTAATCGAAGGATGATCATGACTCGGCTTAACCCGAACGACGTCGTCCAGCGCTACGCGCGGGCCCGCGAACGCAGGACAACGTGGGAGGCACACTGGCAGGAGTGTTACGACTATGCCCTTCCCCAGCGAGGCGGCGTGATCCGATCAGCCCAGCCGGGGGAGAAAAAGACCGAAAAGTTGTTTGATGCGACGGCCCAGGACGCTGTCGATCAGTTGGCGGCCAGCTTGATGGCGCAGCTCAATCCGCCGTGGTCATCCTGGTTCGGCTTCTGCGTCGGTCCGGACGCGGACGACGCCACGCGCCAATTGCTGGCGCCGGATCTAGAGCGCATGACACGTGTCGTCCAGTCGAACTTCGATCGTTCCAACTTTGTTGTCGAGACGCACCAATGCTACCTCGATCTGGTCACGGCTGGCACCGCTTGCTTGATGTTCGAGGAGGCGGGGACGTGGGAAGCCTCGGCCTTTCGTTTTACTGCCGTGCCGATGTCCCAGGTCGTGCTGGAGGAGGGGCCATCCGGTCGCCTCGACACCACGTTCCGGCGCGCTCGCCTGACGCCGGCCCAAGTCGTGGCGCGATTTCCGCGAGGCGACGGCCTGGGACGGTTCGTCGGCTCGCCAAATAATGACGAGGCAAGCATAGCGGTCATCGAAGCGGTTGTTCCAGACGGCCAAGGGTACGCATACCTTGCCGTCGCCGAAAGCGATGCGAACAGTGCGCGAGAGCCGCTCGTTCTTGGCGAAGGACGCTTCTCGACGTCGCCTTTCATCAATTTTCGTTGGTCAAAGGCGCCTGGGGAAAGCTATGGCCGATCGCCGATCATGAAGGCGCTGCCGGACATCAAGACGGCGAATAAGGTTGTCGAGCTTGTCCTGAAGAACGCATCGATCGCCGTGACGGGCATCTGGCAGGTCGACGACGACGGCGTGATCAATCCGGCCAACATCAAGCTGGTTCCAGGAACCATCATACCGAAGGCGGTCGGTTCGGCCGGCCTGACGCCCCTCGAAGCGCCTGGCCGCTTTGATGTTTCGGAACTGGTTCTCGATCAGGTTCGCGCGCGCATCCGCAGGGCCTTGCTCGTCGATCAGCTCGGCCAAGTCAGCGGCCCGCGTATGACCGCAACGGAAGTTCTTGAGCGAGCGGCGGAAATGGCGCGCCTCTTAGGCGCGACGTACGGCCGCCTCCAATCGGAGTTGTTGACGCCGCTGATTGTTCGCGCGCGGACAATTCTCGCGCGCCGCGGCGAAATACCCGATCTGCCGCTTGATAACCGAACGATCACGATCGAGTACCGATCACCGCAGGCCCGCTACCAGGCGCAACAAGGTGTTCAGAACACTTTGCTGTGGCTCGATGCCGTGCGCTCGCTCGGCGCGGAAGCCATGGCGGCGGTAGACCAGAGCGCCGCGACGCGCTGGCTGGCGCAAGCGCTGGGCGTGCCGGGCGAGCTTGTCCGCGACGCCCCGGCAATGCCGCTCGGCGTCGGGCTCCCTGCTTTAAACGGATTAGGCGGACTTATGGAGATTGACAGGCAGCTCGGAGATGACAATGCCGTCGACGGATGAAGAATGGCCCGGATTTGGTCCGGATCTTGGGGGCCCAATAGACCAGGATATTGGTCGCGTGGAGCGGACCGAGGTGGCGGCGAGCTTTGCTCGATGCTTCTCGACCCCCGACGGTCGGCGGGTCTTCGCACATCTGCGAGCGATCGCCTTTGGACGCACATTCGGGCCAGAGGTATCGGAAGCGATGTTGCGTCATGTCGAGGGCCAGAGACAGCTTCTCGCCCGGATCGCAAGCTTGGTCAGACGCGGCAACGACGCAACAAGTCAGTCCCAATAGCGCGCCGGAGATCCACATGAGCGAGAACACACCGCGAGACTATAACGAGAGCGTCTCGGCGGAAGCAGATTCCGAACCACTGGTCCTCGCAGGGACCATTCCCGGCGACGCTGATCCGGCGTCGCGGCCGGAGTCTGTTCCGGAGCAATTCTGGGACGAGAGCGCTGGATGCGTCCGAACCGACGATCTGATCGCGTCCTACCTCGAACTGCAGCGTGCGGCGGGGGAAATGCGCTCGGGCGTGCCCGCGGGCCCGGACGACTACGACATCAGTGTCGAACACGAGCTCTTCGAGAGCGACCCCGAGATCAACAAACAGCTTCATGCGGCTGGCTTCACCCGCGATCAGGTTCAACTGGTCTACACCTTGGCCGCCAAGCAGTTGATGCCGATGGTCGCCGAAGTGGCTTCGGAGTTCGAGGCCGAAAAGGAGATCGCCCAGCTCCGGCAGGAGTTCGGCGGAGAGGATCAGTGGCGGGAAGCCGCGCGCCAGATCGCCGTTTGGGGCCGAGGCAACCTTCCCGCTTCGGTGTTCGATGCACTCGCGACTTCGCGCGAGGGCGTCCTGGCGATGCGCAAGATGATGGCGGCCGAGGAACCGAGGTTGATGGGAGGCGGCTCAGCCGCTCATGAGCCTTTGAGCGAGGCTAACCTGAAGCAGATGATGCGCGATCCAAAGTATTGGCGTGAGCAGGACGCAGCTTTCATTGGACGAGTCAGCGAAGGTTTCCGGCGCATTTATGACGAATAGAACGCCTTATTGAGACAAGGAGTGAGCGCGTCGGTCGCCGCTCCTCCTCGGGGCGTCGGCTACCGGTAGCCGACGCCCCGTTTATTTAAGCCGATCGTGATTCACAAATGAGTGCAATTTAGGAGACACGATATTGTCTGTTACGGTCCCGCAATCATTCATCAAAAACTTTGAAGCACTGGTACACATCAATTACCAGCAGATGGGATC
Source organism: uncultured Alphaproteobacteria bacterium (assembly GCA_963805915.1). GTDB lineage: Bacteria > Pseudomonadota > Alphaproteobacteria > Rhodospirillales > Defluviicoccaceae > JAEULH01. Next base: position 70,557 of record CAWDWD010000018.1, on the reverse strand, counting down.
TAAGCTTCGCCCGACCGTTCGTACCAAGGAGAACGTAACCGGGGCATCGACGACGTTCCAGAGGATCGGCAAGGGGACGGCCAGCACCAAGGCGCGGCACGGCAAGGTTCCGGTCATGAACGTCGACCACACACCGATCGAGTGCATGCTGTACGACTTCTACGCTGGCGACTGGGTCGACAAGCTCGATGAGCTCAAGACGAATATCAATGAGCAGCAGGTTGTCGCCAAGGCCGGTGCCTATGCACTCGGCCGCAAGACAGACGAACTGATCATCGAGCAGCTCGCGAAAGCCAGCGTCACCGTCGGCGCCGATACCGACGGTTTGACCAAGGAGAAGGTCCTAGCGGCTTTCGAGACGCTTGGCGCGGTCGACGTACCGGACGATGGCCAGCGCTACGCCGTCGTTGGTTGGAAGCAGTGGAGCGATCTTCTCAATCTCCCTGAGTTCGGCAATGCCGACTACATTGGTGACGACGAACTCCCATGGAAGGGAACCCAGGCCAAACGATGGCTCGGAACCCTCTGGCTTCCCCATTCGGCGCTCCCAATCGCTGCCGACGTCCGATCCTGCTTCTGGTATCACAAGACCGCTCTTGCCCACGCCGTCGGCTCCGACGTCAGCACTGATATCACCTGGCATGGCGATCGCGCCGCTCACTTCGTCAACAACATGATGAGTCAGGGCGCCTGCCTGATCGACGCCTCCGGCGTCGTGACAATGCCCTGCCGCGAAGCTTGATCCGGAGCGTACAGAATGTCCTATTCTTCAAAAGATCTTAGTGTTCTTGCTTACGCCAATGGCTTCACCCTTTGGCACTATAAAACAAATGACGTCGCTATCGAGGTCGATACTCAAGGGTATTTTAATGACGCGAGCGACGTGGTGCGCGCCGGCGACATGATCCTGGCGAATACTGATACCGCGGGTTCCGCACAGGCGGGAATTTTCCTGGTCAGCAACGCCGGCGCGGGCAGCGTGGACGTGGCCGATTTGGTCGCGGTCGGCGCCAGTAATTCGGACTGACGTAGAGCGCACCTACTTCTTCGCCTGCAGAGTCGGTTGTACCCACGCCCGTGCATTTGAATCATTACAAGGGAGATGACCTCGTGTCGTTAAGCCGCATTGATCTATGCTCCAGGGCACTTCTCAAAATTGGGGCAGGCACCATCAGTTCGCTTGACGACGGCACGGCCGAAGCCGACGTCGCGGCAAATCTCTATGATTATGTTCGTGACGGCCTGCTGTCTGCACATCCGTGGAATTTCGCAACGACGCGGAAGAAGCTGGCTGCTCTTTCGGTCAATGACGACAGTGACCTTGTCAACACATTCGCGCTCCCAGCGGATTGCCTGCGGGTTCTGTCGGCGGGAGCTGGCGGGAGCGGTGCTGGCCTGATCTACCGTCTGTACGACGGACGGTTACATACGAACGCCGGCGAAGTGGTGCTGACTTATGTGTTTCGGGCCAACGAAGCCGACGACCCGCCTTTCTTCAGCAAAGTGCTGATCACGCATCTCGCGGCCGAGTTTTGCATCCCGTTAACCGACAGCACGTCTCGATGGGAGAGCTTGCATAAGCTCGCGGATGCCGAGCTACGCGGCGCTAAACTCATCGACGCGCAGGAAGATACGCCGCAAAGCATACAGGACTACTGTCTGGTGGAAAGTCGTTACTGATGGCGAGAATCAGAACCGCGAAAACGAACTTTTCCGCGGGCGAGCTCTCGCCACGGCTACTCGGCCGCTCTGACCTGCGGGCCTTCGAGAACGGCGCGGCAAAGTTACGCAACGTCTTCATTCATCCGACTGGAGGCCTTTCCCGCCGGCCTGGCCTGCGCTTTGTCGATACGGCGCGGGGACCAGGTCGGCTTGTCGCGTTCGAATTTAGCACTGAAAAGGCCTACCTTCTGCTGTTCTCGGATCATGCCGTTGATGTGTATCGCAACGGGATCAGAGTCGCCGATTTTGCAGCACCATGGTCGGTCGCTCAGTTGGACCAGATCAATTGGACGCAAAGCCCCGACACCCTCCTTGTCGTACATCCGGAAGTGCCTCCCCGGATTATAACCCGCCAAACTGACGCTGAATGGTTCGTCTCCGAGTGGACTTTCTCGGATAGAGACGGACGGCTTCTCGTACCGCACTACAAGTTTGCCGGCGAACAAACGACGCTACAGGCCAGCGGCACCAGCGGCAGCATCATCGTTACGGCCACTGAACCCGTGTTCCTGCCGGACCATATCGGAGTGCGGTTCCGCATCGCCGGTCGAGAGGTTGCGGTCGCCGCGGTTGTTTCACCGACGCAGGCCCGCGTTGATGTCAAGGAAACCCTTGTCTCCACTCAGGCGACTAAGGACTGGACCGAGGCGGCCTTTTCGGCAGCGAGGGGTTGGCCGACAGCGGTATGTTTTCACCAAGACCGGTTGGTCGTCGGCGGTTCCCGGGATCTGCCCAATCGGCTTTGGCTATCAAAAACCGCCAAGTTATTCAACTTCGATCTTGGCGACGGACTGAACGACGAGTCCATCGAATTCGCCATATTGTCCGATCAAGTCAACGCCATACGAGCGGTTTTTTCCGGACGACACCTGCAGGTCTTCACCTCGGGCGCGGAGTGGATGGTCAGCGGCGAGCCCCTGAACTCCGGTCAATATTCAGCTACACCGCCAGACGCGCGTGGGCTCGGCGGTGTCGCGGACAGTGCCGCCAAAGGACGTCGATGGCGCGACCGTGTTTGTGGCGAGAGCTGGTAACCAGATCCGAGAGTTTCTGTTTACTGATACCGAGGCTGCCTACCAAGCGGCCGACTTGGCTCTACTTTCCGATCATCTTATAGATCAACCGATTGATATGGACATCGACAAGTCTTCGCGCCTCCTGCATGCCGTGATGGCAAATGGGACCTTGGCGACCCTGACGATTTATCGTGATGAACAGGTCAGTGCGTGGACGGTTCAGGACACGAACGGTGCCTTCCGCTCCGTCGCTACGGTCGGCGACGAAACTTTCGTCATGGTAGAGCGAATAGGTGGACTTCTTGTCGAGGCCTTTGACCGCCGACTGGGTGTCGACTGCGGTTATATCGGCACTTCACCCTCGGCTCAATCGACGTGGGCCGGTCTTGGACACCTGGATGGCCAGGTCGTGGCTATCGTTGCGGACGGCATTGTTCGGCCGAAGGCCGTCGTTGAATACGCCAGTGTCGAAATCGGCGAACCGGCGTTCACTGTCCTTGTCGGCCTTGAATTCAGCCACGTGGTAGAGCCTCTACCGCCAGCCTCCGGAGGCGCCGCGGCAGGAGGCCAAGGCAGCCGTGTTCGGCCGGTCATGGTGACCTTCCGCTTCCTGGAAACCGCGGCATTAAATCTGGACCTGGGGCGCGGATTCAAGGAGGTGCCGTTCCGAAAAATGGGCGACGATGTCCTTGATCAGAGGCCTCACCTCTTCACGGGTGATCGAACCGTGCGGGGTTATGGATGGCGGAGCGACACAAGCAAAAGCCTTTGGAGAATTGCTCAGGCGTCGCCTCTGCCCTTTACACTCCTGTCTGTGGCGACGGAAATCAGCGCCAACTAACAACTTAACCATTTTACCTTGCGCGCGCCGTCTTTTACTTTCAGTGCGCCGCACACAGGGCTCGTTTAAATTCTCGAGTAATTAATAGGAGACCCCACGCATGGGTGGTTTTGTCCCGGCCGCGGCGCTGAGCGCCCTTCAGATGGGAATGACCGCGGCGCAGCAAGAGCGTCAGGCGGATGCCGCGCACGACGCCGCCAAAGCGGATGCGCAGGCAAGAATCGCCCAGATGAGACTAGTTGAAGCCGCTGACGATAGATCTCGTCGTGAGAAACTGCGCAAGGCCTTAGCCGCTCAGAAGGCGAGTTTTGCTGCTCAGGGATTGGGCTCTGGTGGTTCCGCGGGAGCCGTCCTGGCCGGCCTGGCCAAAGAAGCGACTTTGGGCGCCGCGGAGAATCAAAAACTCAACGCGTCCCGCATCGACCAGGTGCAACAGCAACTGGTGGCTCAGCGGCGGAAGAGCCTCCTGGACCTCTCTGACTATCGTACTCAGGCAGCCTTTAATATAGGCCAACAAGCAGGTCGCCAAGCCAATATATTAGAATAATAAGCGGAGGTTCGTACTGAATATAGAATGCGATATGCTCAAATAGGAACTTTATGATGAATGGCTCTAAACCTTGGTACCTGTCAAAGGGTTTCATCGGCCCTCTCGTCACTGTAATCGTTATATCTCTTCGAGAGTTTGATGTTTTATACCTCGAGCCGGACAGCATGACGGACGCCGTGTTCCAGCTCCTGGCTGTTGCTGGCGCTGCGGTTGGCATGCTTGGTCGCGCGGTGGCGGACAAGCGCCTTGCAAAGCGCTAGTGCAAGCTCCCCACGGAACATATCTTCATGTCTTTAGATCTGGAAAAGAGAACCGAGCGACTTGAGAAATTACAGGATCGAGTATTCCTCAAGATGGATGAGCTGCATGTTGCGTTTGTGACACTATCTTCCAAAGTTGGGAACGGCCTAACGAGCTCAACCAGGCACCATGCCGTAGAAATTGAACAGCTGAAATTGCATTACTCGAAACTAACCGACGAGCTTGCAATCCGGAACAAAGATTTCGAAGTCAGGCACGTTCGTTTGTCGGCAGACTTGGCTCTATTGGAAAACAACCTTGTAAAAGACATAGGTCAGCTAAAAAGGGATATCGCGCAGGAAATTCGAGCGGAAGGCGCGACATTTATTGACAACCTCCGCAAGCATAGAGATGAAGAACAAATTGACCGTAGCAAGATAGAAATAGCACGCCAAGTAGAAATATCAAGACTCGCCTCAGAGCGGAAATTATACATCATACTCGGCACGCTCTTCATAGCAATAATGGCGCCACTTATAATAAAATTTATCGACAGCATCGTTATCAGTTTATGATGGAAAGTCTAATCTGAAGTGGTGTTCCGGGATAATCACAAATGGCTGAAAACAATGAGAAGGTTGCAGTTTATATAGGAAATCGCTTGTCTCTCTTAATGCTTATGGCCTTCAAAGAGTACATGAAGCGCGTCGAGCAAGCTTTTCCGGAAGATTGCAACGGTTTCGTGGGCGCGCAATCCGCCTGCCGCGCCGCGCTAAGCCACATGATCCTATTGCATCGATTTGCCGAACGTTTTCCGCAAGGTGTTGGCGCAGATTTGACACAACAAGATATTGATGTTGAGACCCTTATTGACGAAGCGAGAGCTGATTTAAGTAGGAGGTAAATGCAGGTGGGCGGTTACTTAAACAAAACTGAAGGTGATGCAACGACACGAATCATGTCAACGGCGGTTAGCTTGACGCTTATGGTGCTCCTAGCCAGCTGCTCGCAGGTCGAGAAAATGCGCAGCATTAGCGATACTGCGATAGCTATACAGCATAAAGTTGACCTTGAGGCCCTCAAGCAAGTGGAGATTGAGCGCCAAAGAGCTAGGAAGGCTCGTTGCTATAGCCCGCTTTTGACGCCAGCCGCATTAAGCGCTGCTGCCGAGGAACCGCTTCTCGGTGAAGCCTGGGTCGAAGAGCTGCTTGTTGACTGCCCCGCATTCTCGGCATTCTTGTCGAACCTCGTCATTCTGCGGGCTCGCGACGCCGGACTTTCTCTTCAATAATCCTTATGCCGGTACCGCTGCAAGGCCTCACCACGGCCAGAACCGTAACTTTCCCGGAATTCGTATGGATTTGGAATCATTTCCAGGATCAGACGACGCCAGACATCCACCTGAAGATGGCGCGGTGGTTGTCCGACCGCTTAATCGCAGGCGACCGCGAACTCGTTCTTCTAGCTTTTCGCAACTCGGGTAAGTCGTCGGTGGTCGGGTTGTTTTGCGCCTGGCTCTTGCTCCAGGACCCGGACTTGCGAATCCTCGTTATGGCGGGGGACTTTTCACTTGCAAAAACGATGGTTCGAAACGTGCGAAGATTGATCGAGTGCCATCCGCTGACCGCGCCACTGCGGCCGGCTAGACATCAAGTTTGGGCCGCCGATCGATTTATCGTCAGGCGGCGCGCCGAGCTAAGGGATCCATCGGTACTAGCGAAGGGCATTGCGGCCAACATTACCGGTTTACGAACCGACGTCTTGATCTGCGACGATGTCGAAGTCCCGAACAACTCGGATACGGCGCAAAAAAGAAATGCGCTTCGCGAGCGCCTACAAGAGTCCGCGTACGTTCTTTCTCCGAATGGGATGAAGCTGTATATTGGAACACCGCATTGTTATCACAGCATATATCGTAGACAAGATAATATAGGTTCGAGAGAAGAGGCTCCGTTTTTGGGCGCTTACAGTCGTCTCGAATTACCTATATTGACTGAACGCGGCGAGAGTGCCTGGCCCGAGCGATTTCCCAAAGATAAAATCCAGGAATTGCTGGAAGCCACGGGTCCGGCGAAGTTCCAAAGTCAAATGATGCTGAAGGCTAGGCCCCTAACCGATAGCCGGCTCGATCCCGAGCGGCTTCGCTCCTACGGTCATCGCCTTGTGTACCGTGAGAGCAACAGAACGGCGACACTGACACTTGGCGGCGCCCGTCTGGTATCTGTGTCTTGCTGGTGGGACCCCTCCTACGGGTCGCCGGATACGGGCGACTCGAGCGTCGTCGCAGCCGTTTTCACGGATGAGTCCGGCTCATACTGGCTGCATCGAATAGAGTATATCACTCACGATCCACTGCTGGCGGATGACGTCGACGAGGCGACCCAACTATGCCGACAGGTTGCTTCGATCGTTCGTGAATTGCATTTGCCGGCGGTGACCGTTGAAACCAACGGAATAGGGCGCTTTTTGACGGGCTTGTTGCGCCAGCAACTCCGCCGGAGCGGCCTGAACTGCGCCGTTCTGGAACATACCTCCAGGACGAGCAAGGATATCCGCATCCTCGAAGCATTTGACGCTGTTCTGGCCGCGGGCCGGCTTGCCGTTCATGAGGGCGTGTTCGATACCCCATTCGTTCAAGAGATGCGCGAATGGCGACCTGGAAAAGGTAAGTGTCGAGACGACGGGCTGGATGCGGTCGCCGGATGTCTGCTGAGCGAATCAGTTCGCTTGCCATTGCAGACTTGGCAAGGGCGAGCCAGCACGCAAAGCAAGCCTTGGCGTGGCGGCTCCTGCTTTGAGGCCGAACGGGATTTCGCGCTGTAGCGATCGACTCGGCCGGCGGCGGCAAGGCGGCGATTTGTAACGAATTGACGCTCGTGCAGGCGCAATTCTGATCAGACTGGCCGCTCTCGCCGAGACAAGGCCACTCGGTGTGGCAGATAAAACGCCGTGATCCCTCACATGTCGGTGACGATCAATATGTAGTGGAAACTGACCCGAGTCTGGGATATACGTAGCGGCGAAGGTGATTGAAGCGATCGCGCTCCAAACCGAGGGCAACGTTTTCTGCCCTGGTGTCGACACGCTGCGTAACGGAACGGTCAGGAAATTTCGATGAGCCTCGGCGACTGGACACCTGAGCGAATTGCCACGCTGATAGCGTTGTGGAACCAAGAGTTGCCGACGAGTGAAATCGGCCGCCGCCTCGGCATTACCAAGAACGCGGTGATTGGGAAGGTCCACCGGCTTGGGCTTGCGAAACGGCGGGTCGCTGTCGAAAAGGCCGAAGCGTCGGAAATCATCAGCCTCGACGCCCTGCGGGCGGGAATGTGTAGCTGGCCAATGGGAGATCCAGGCGAAGAGACATTCCACTTTTGCGGCAATCCGGCTTCAACAGGCAAGCCATACTGTAGCAAACACTGTGAAATTGCATACGTGAAGGCGACGCGGGACCGGAGCAAAGTATCGGCGGCATTACAATGATGATATACGTCCGCTAGAAAGTATAAGCGCTTACGCCGATGTAATCGATTCGGTGGGAGATGAGAGCACTTCCGTCTCCGTACTAACATTTCTGACAATCCGGCACCCCATTTTATCGGGGCTTGCCCTGCGACAGAACCGCAGCAGTGAGCTTAAGACTGCCGCGGCTATGCGCGGGTTACTCATGCAATCACCTGTCAAATATAAATTGCACATCGTCCGATACGATTCAGCGTATCGGATATTTACTTTATCAGAGGCTAGTATTTTATGTCTAAAAGCAAAATTCTATTTGCCTTGGCAATGGCCGTTTCCTTGCCGATCGCTCTTGAGGCGGTACACTCGGCTTCGGCGGCTCAGCTGACGCCACCGCCTCCGCCGCCGGTCCCCACCGAGTCACCCCTCGATCCTTCGTTCCCGCTGCGGATCGAGGCCGGAAGTAACCAGGATTATACCGATGCCCAAGGCCAGCTTTGGCGGGCGGACGCTGGTTTCGTTGGCGGCCAGGTTGTCGATCGGGGCGCGGTTGAAATCGCCGGAACCGACAATGACCGCCTTTATCAGACGGAGCGTTGGGGACTTGACGGTTACATTATCAAGGTTCCGAATGGAAAGTACACCGTTCGCCTCCATTTTGCTGAAACGTCATTTGATGTTGCAGGCAAGCGTTTGTTTACCGTAGCGGTCGAGGATCAGAAGATCACCGACATCGATATCTTCGCGGAAACCGGCGGCAGCCATAAGGCGGTTGTCAAAACATTTGACGATGTCGTCGTCGACGATGGTGAGCTCGACATCACCTTCACGGGCGTGGGCGGTTTCGTGAACGCAATCGAAGTTGTTGAGGTTCACGAGGCGCACCCGACCGTTCTGCGTCTGAGCCACCTTGTGGCGGAAAATTCTCCCGCCGGAACCGTGATTGGGGTCGTCGCTCCCGTTGATGCCGCCGCCGGCGATGTCCTCACCTATTCACTTGCGGATAGCGCGGGCGATCGGTTCCTCATCGATGCGGAAAGCGGACGGATCACTGTAGCGCCGGATGCCGAACTAGATTTCGAATCAGCGACAACCCACTCGATTACCGTGAGCGCGGTCGACGCCAGGGGCAACGTGGCAACCCAGGACTTCGCCATTGATTTAGGGGACATCAACGAAGCCCCCACGGCCATCCTCTTGAACGGAAACTCGATCGCCGAAGATGCTGCCGCCGGAACTGTTGTCGGAACCGCGCTCGCTGCCGACCCTGACGCTGCGGACAGGCTCACTTATACGCTCGTTGACGACGCCGAAGGCCTCTTTACGATCGACCCAGCGAGCGGAAGCATCACGGTTGCGCCTGAAGCGACGTTCAGTTATGCGGCCTCGCCGCGCCACCGCATCACGGTACGGGCAAGCGACAGCGCGGGCCTGTCGATTGACCAGACATTTTGGATCTCGGTGAAGGAGAAGCGGGATCTTCCTCAGTCCATCTTTATCCAATCCGGCTCCGACGCGGATTTCTTGGACAACGAGGGGCGCACATGGAGTGCCGACCACGGCTTTGTCGGCGGCAACCTTGCCGAGCGTGGTGCCATTGAGATCGGCGGTACCGAGGATGACCGGATCTACCAGACCGAACGGTGGGGCATGACCGGCTATTCGGTGGATGTGCCAATGGGCAGTTACAACGTGAAGCTGCACTTTGCCGAGACATCCCCGGCCGTGGACACTTCCGGCAAGCGAATCTTCTCCGCCGACATCGAGGGACACCTGGTTAACGACATTGATGTCTTCGCCGAAGCGGGCGGACCCCGCAAGGCGCTTGTCAAGGCAGTTTCCAACGTTGTTGTCACCGATGGAAAGCTCGACATTTCGTTCGAGGCCAAGGCTGGCGCGCCGATGATTAATGGCATCGAGATCGAGCCGGTGTTGATATGCCAGGCTCCAGCCAACTAAAAGTGGCGTACTACTAAGCAAGGCGCTTTAGCCAAGCGGGCGCTATTTTGTAATATGGCGCCCGCGTATTGGAGTAGCGCTGTTTTTCCTGCCTACCTTCATTATCGCATGGAAAGAGACTTGCGTTGAAACCAGCCCAAATTTTGAAAACGATATTTGCCATCGGCGGCGTCTGGGCGGCTTTCGTTAATTCCAGCCCGGCTGATGCAAGAGTGGAACTGCCGCGCAGGGCGGTCGTCGTTATGACGTTCATGAACTGTCCGGATCACGTCGATCAGTGCCCGCCGGAGTTGAACAAGTATTCTGCTCGAGAGCTAATCGATAACTACAAAAAGAGCATCGGCAACATGGTAGAAGCCGGCGCTCGGGTCGCGGCGCTCGATGTTTTCCCCGGTCTTGGAAGAATACAGCGCATCGGATATTTCGCGGACGCCGTCCAAGAATACAATAACGAGCATCCGGGCACGGACTTCTGCCAGTTTCCGATTTATGATGATTTAGGCTGGCAATCGGCCGATGCCGTCGAAGTGTTTCGCAAATCCGACCGAAGCGGAACGCATTGCACCAAGGAAGGCAAGCCTATTATTGGCGCGTGGAACCCCCACGGTTGCGACGCGCAGTATTACCTCAACAACATTATCAACCCGATAAAGAACGAAGGACTGGGCACACCCCATTTCTGGGGATATTTTCACCCGGGCAATGCAAGTGCCTTCAATAAAGCGGTGAGCAACTGCAAGAAGCCGTTCGCCAGTGCCGGCGTGCCCTTTTCCTGGTATCATTTCTTTAGTGGTAACCCAGCCCATCACCAGAACCAACAAGACATCAAGGTTCTGGCGGACAACAACGCGGTCTCGTTCTCGCCGGGTATCCCCACGTCGCGCGCGAGCAACTGCAGCAAGACAGGGCCCTGCTCATCCACTCCGAAGGCGACGCGACCCGCGATGATGTTCCACCACGGGTTTGAAGGCTTTGTCAAAGCGTGGCGCGCAGCGCTGCCAGGCGGGGTGCTTTCGAGGTTGGGCTCGACGTCAATCGACTACGTCTGGCTGACCCTATGGGGGGATTACGGCGAGGACGCGATACACGGTCCGGCGCTCGATCCGGACCCGAACCGCCCCTGGTATCGTAAAGCGACGACGCCTTTTCCCTTTTTCAAATACAACTATAGCGTCTCGAACTGGACGCACAGGGGGTTCTGGCGGCTCGACAGCGAGCTCAGCAAATGGTTTCTGAGCGGCAAGAAGCCGGAAATCGAAAACGAATCCATCGAGTGGACTTACCGGCAACATCCAGCCAACCTGCCGGCTCCCACTGGGGACTTTTGCAAGAGTGCAACGCCGGATATCCTTGGCACTTCCGGCCGCGCGCTTCCCCCCGACCGGATCTATATCACCTCGTTGCTGAAGGAGCCGGCGGATCTTTATGTCGAGCTCGCCGGAAAAACTACGGGGCCGATTGCCCTGCCCGCCGGCCAAGCCTTCATGGACGACCTCGAAACCGTTCAGGCCTCGACGAGTTATAGCTTGTCCGAACTGGGGGTCCCTCACTTCGTGGTCAAGCGCGACCTCGATCACGACGGTAGCAAGGACGATGTCGTCTGGCAGGGTGACGGCCTGCTCGACATTACCGATAGACCGGTTCAATGGGACGGCGTATCGGTTTCGCGAAACTTCAACCACTATGCCGATTTCGCTGACCTGCCAGCCTCGGCGGGTACGGACGTCGCCAAGAATATTCTTCCGCTTCGCGTCGACGCTGGCAGTAACCAGACACATACTGATGCCCTGGGACGGCAATGGACGGCCGATGACGGCTTCTCCGGCGGATCAACGGTTGACCGGGGTTCGATTGGGATCGCCGGAGCCGACGATGAGCGCATCTACCGCACGGAGCGTTGGGGCGTCGCCGGTTATACGGCTCCAATTCCGGTGGGAATTTACACGGTGCGGCTTCATTTTGCCGAGACCTCGCCCGACGTCACGGCGAAAGCCAAACGGGTTTTCTCGGTCTCGGTCGAAGATCGGATCCTCGCCGACCTCGACGTGTTCGACGAAGCCGGCGGCGCCCGCAAGGCACTCGTCAAGACGTTTAACGACGTAATCGTTCGCGACGGCCATATCGACATCGGCTTCACCGGCAAATACGGTGCGCCAATGATCAACGCCATCGAGATCGAACCGCTCCTCACGTGCCCGACTCCAGCGGGTTAAAAGCGCGAAAGTGATGGCACTGCCGGAGAACCCGAGTTTTTGACGCGGACGGAATGGTCCGTTGACCTGGCGGCCATGCGCGGTTAGCAACTCCATGGAGCGCAAGAACGTGCCGCAACACGCGGCCGCCAGGGAGGGCCATCCATGCTGCTCGTCGTTCTGCTGCTTGTTGCCATTGCCTTTATCATCTTCGCGACTGCCCGGCTTGGGATGCATCCGTTCCTGGCGCTGCTGATCACGGCGTTCGGCTTTGGCATTTTCTCGGGTATGCCGCTCGCCGATGTCGTCAAGTCCGTCAATGATGGCTTCGGCGGGACGATCGGCTACATCGGCATTGTCATTCTCGCCGGATCCATCATCGGCACGTTCCTGGAGAAATCGGGCGGGGCCTACCGGCTGGCCGAGAGCATCCTGAAGGTGACGGGCGAGCGGAATGTTCCCGCGACCATGTCGATCATGGGCTTCGTCGTCTCGATCCCGGTGTTTTGCGATTCCGGCTTTGTCATTCTTTCGGCGCTCAACAAGGCGCTGACCCGGCGCGCCGGCATTTCGCTCGCGACCACCGCCATCGCACTGAGCCTCGGCCTTTACGCGACGCACACGATGGTGCCGCCGACGCCGGGACCGATCGCCGCGGCCGGCATCATTGGCGCCGATCTCGGCCTTGTCATCATGTGGGGGCTGCTGATCGCGGCCATCGCCTGCTTCGCCGGCTGGGTCTTCGCCGTCACCGTCGCCAGCCGCATCTACGTTTCCCCCGACGCCCTGACCGAGGGCGTCACCGACAGTCCGCCGCCGCCATTGACTGCCGACAGCCCAGGGCCCGTAAAATCGCTGCTGCCGATCCTAATCCCGATCGTGCTAATCGTCCTGCGCTCGATCGCTGAGTTTCCGACCAAGCCGTTCGGCCAGTCGCAGGTCTATGCGGCCCTTGGCTTCATCGGTCAGCCGGTGGTCGCGCTGCTTATCGGCGTCGGCCTGGCGATGCTGCTGCCGAAGAAGCTCGAGCGCTCGATGCTGGCCGACAAGGGCTGGGTTGGCGAGGCCATCCTCGCCGCCGCGACCATCATCATCATTACCGGCGCCGGCGGCGCCTTCGGCAAGGTCCTGCAGAACTCGGGCATCGCCACCGTCGTCGGTCAGACCCTCGCCGACACCCGGATCGGCATCCTCCTGCCGTTTTTCATCGCGGCGGGGATCAAGACGGCGCAGGGTTCGTCGACCGTTGCGATCATCACGACCGCCGGCCTGATGGCGCCGCTGCTCGCCTCGCTTGGCCTCGACGGCGACACGGCCAAAGCGCTGGTCGTCGTCGCCATCGGCGCCGGCGCGATGGTGGTCTCCCACGCCAACGACAGCTTCTTCTGGGTCGTCACCCAGTTCTCCAACATGGATCCGCCGACAGGCTACAAGCTTCAGACCGTCGGCACGCTGGTCGAGGGCGTGGTCGCCGCAACCGCCGTTTGGATCGTCAGCATGGTTGTGCTGTAATGTCGGCCGAACTCTCCCGCGGTGACCCCGAAACCGTACTTCGCCGGGCCTTTGCCGCCGCCGTCGATGCCGCCCGCGCGCCGGACAAAATCATCGCCCACCTGCCGCCGCCGCCGCGCGGGCGCACCGTTGTCGTCGGCGCCGGCAAAGCGGCGGCGGCCATGGCCACCGTGGTCGAGCAGGGGTGGACCGGCGAGCTTTCCGGGCTGGTTGTGACCCGCTACAATCATGGGCTCAAGACCGATCGCATCGAGGTAATTGAAGCCGCTCATCCCAATCCCGACGAGGCCAGCCAAAGCGCCGCGGCGCGGATTCTTGCGCTCGCCGGCGGTCTCGGCCCCGACGATCTCCTGTTGTGTCTGATCTCCGGCGGCGGCTCGGCGCTGATGGCCCTTCCGGCGCCGGGCCTCACCCTGGCCGACAAGCAGAACGTGACCAGAGGATTGCTCAAGTGCGGAGCGACGATCGCCGAGATCAACTGTGTTCGCAAGCACCTCTCCGCAATCAAGGGCGGCAGGCTGGCCGCAGCGGCGGCGCCGGCGCCGGTGGTCGCTCTTTTGATTTCCGACGTTCCCGGCGACGATCCCTCGGTGATCGCCTCGGGGCCGACCGTCGCCGATCCGACTACGTCGAAGGACGCGGTAGCGGTGATCGACAAGTACCGCCTCGACGTTCCGGCGCAGGTTCGCGCCCACCTGGAAAGTGATGCGGCCGAGACACCGAAGCCGGGAGACGCGCGTCTCGCCAACAGCCGCATCGAAATGGTTGCGACGCCACAAGACGCGCTTGAAGCAGCGGCGTCTGTTATCGAGGCAGCCGGCTACCGGCCGTTGATACTAGGTAATGCGATTGAGGGCGAAGCCCGCGATGTTGCCCTGGTCCATGCAGGGATAGCCAAGCAGGCGGCACTTCACGGGCAACCGGCCGCGCCGCCGTGTGTCATTCTTTCCGGAGGGGAGACGACCGTGACCATCCGCGGCGACGGTCGTGGCGGGCGCAATGGCGAGTTCTTGCTGGGCCTCGCGGTCGCCCTCGATGGTCATCCGAGAGTATGGGCGCTCGCAGCCGATACTGACGGCATCGACGGCATCGAAGAAAATGCGGGGGCCATCATCCGCCCCGACAGCTTGGCCCGGGCGACAGCGATCGGACTTAACGCAAAGACGATGCTGGCCGAAAACGACAGCTACCGACTATTTTCGGCTGTCGGTGATCTGATCGTTACCGGACCGACCCGCACCAACGTCAACGACTTTCGCGCTGTTTTGGTGACAAGATAGTGCACGACCGCCTTTATAGTGCCCAATTGGGGGAATATCTGCTAGGGTCGTCGGCTAGTAAAGGCGGGCATCAGGCCCCGCCTCTGCCTCTGGAATGTGAACGCCCCATCGTGATTCCTCGAATAATCTCAGTCAGCAACCTCAAGGGCGGCGCCGGCAAGAGCACCATCGCCGTCAATCTCGCTTGCGCCATCCGCGCGCGCACCGGCATTGACACCATTCTTGTCGACGCCGATCGCCAGGCGACGGCGTTGAAGTGGGCGGAGGCCGGTTCTCTGGGCATTCGCGTGACCTCGCGCGTACTCCATGAGGCCAAACCGGAGGAACGCCATCCGGGCTTAATGTGGGTTACCCAGATCCGCATGCTCGCTGACAAGAATCCGTCGGTTGTTATCGACCTCCCGCCGGGCCTTGAGTATTCGCTCGCGGCGGTGGCGGCGATCTCGGACATGATTTTGGTTCCGGTCAACCCCAGCGGCGTGGATATCCACTCGACTTCGGCCTTCATCAACCTAGTGCAGAAAACCAGGCAGATCCGCCGCAGCGATAAGCCCCGGAGCATCATCGTTCCCAACCGGCTCGACCGGCGGACGGCGATCGCGCGCAAGATGTCGCTGTACGAGCAGTTCGGCGAGCCCATCTCGCCGCCCATCGGGATGCGCTCGGCTTTCGTCTACGCCTTCGACCACGGGCAGTGGGTCGGCGAGTTCGCGCCGCGCTCGGCCGCGCACAAAGAGATCGAGCAGCTCGTGAGCTTCATCATTTCGAGCGTCGACGGCAAGCGCGACCGTGGCCGCCGCCGTGACCAAACCTTCGCCGAGCAAAATCAAGCTGGAAGTGAAACCAGAATCGGTCGATCCCGCGCCCGAGGATGCGACAGCCGAAGTTCAAAAGGTCGAAGTCGCCACTTCAGACCTCTCCGTGGAGGAAGCCCAACAGCCGAAGCGAGAGGTTGGGGAAGAACACGATGGCTCGACCAGCGGTGGATCGCGCCGGGACCCGTGCGGGGGCCCGGCTGACGAGGGCCTTGAGCGAAACGCTGTCAATCCGATCGGTGTTGACCACCATGATGACGATCATGCTCGCAATCCAACCCCGGCATTGAACCATGAGAACGAGCACGGCGACATCGAGAGCGCCGAGGCGGACGACACTCGTCAACGCAATTATGATCATAATTATTGCCGAGGTCTCGGCTAAAGCCGCGAGGACGCGCTAAGCCTCGCCCCCGGGCTGCTTGCCGAGCGTGATGATAAACGATGCCCCCTCGTCGGACACGCCGATCTCTAACTTGGCGTCCATGCCACGGACCAGGCCGACGATGACCTTCATCCCCAGGCCGCCGCTATCCTCGACGTTAAATCCGCCCGACAAGCCACAGCCGTCGTCATCGACAACCAGTCGGTAGTATCCGTCCGGCCCGGCTCCGAAGCTCACCCCAATCCGCCCGCCGGCGCGCTCCTCGAATGCGTATTTCGCGGCGTTGGTGACCAGCTCATTGACGATGAGAGCGAGCGAAATGACTTGGTCGGTTGGTAGTTCGAGCGACTCGGCCTCGACAACGATGCGGATAACACGGCCGCCGGCGATGGTGTCTTCCAGCTCGGCGCAGAGATCGCGGAGATAGCCGGCAAACTCAATTTTATTCGCAGGGCCAGCCCCGCGGTACAGATGCTCGTGGATCTTCGCGATGGCGAGAATCCGCCGATCGGCTTCGATCAGATGCGAGCGCACCTCTGCGCTTTCCAGCGTGCTCTGTTGCAGGTTCAATAGACTGGAGACGAGCTGGAGGCTGTTCTTGACCCGGTGGTTGACCTCATGAAGCATGAACTCCTTATGCTCCAGCAGGCTGTGTTGCGCCGTGACGTCATAGGCGACGCCGATCATGCGCACCGCGCGGCCTTCGCCGTCGGTTATGGTCTCGCCCTGGGCCACGACCCAGCGGATCTCGCCCGAGGGCAGGATGACGCGGTATTCGCTGCGGTAGGTTCCGCTGTCCAAGGCGCGCTCGACCTGATGACGAACGGGCTCGCGATCCTCTGGATGAACCGCGGAAAAAAAGTCTTCGACTTGGCTAGGCCCCGGCGACGGCTGAAGCCCAATCAGGCAGCAGAACGAGTCCGACCATGTTGCCAAATCGGCGACAAGGTCCCAATCCCAGACGCCGATCCCGCCGGCGTCCTGGGCCATATGCAACCGCGCCTCGCTGTTGCGCAGAGCTTTCTCGGTGGCCTTGCGCTCGGTGACGTCGACAGCGGAAGGAATGAGGTGAGTGATGGCTCCTTCGGCGTTGCGCAAGGGTGCGATCATGAAGTCAATGGTCCTCATGTGTCCGCCCGCCATTTGCGCGTCGATGTCGAACCGCGACGGATGTCCTTGCGCCGCGTGTTCGGCGGCCGACGCGATCCGCGCCTGGACGATCGGATCATAGGACCACCAATAGGCGTCCTCGAAGCGCTTGCCGCGCACATCCTCGAGCGTCAGCCCGGCGGCCTCGAGCGGCGACCGGTTGGCCCACCGTAAGACACCGTCGAGATCGAGGATGCCGACAAACGCGAAAAGATTGTCGAGCAAGTCGCGCAGACGTTGTTCACTCGCACGCAGCGCATCCTCGGCTGCCTTGTGCTCGGTCCGATCGAGGATGAAAGCAATTGCTTCCTCGCGCTTCGGCCCGACCAAGGTGTAGCCGATAAGGACCGGGACGCGCACCCCATCCTTGCGGATGAAAGCCTTCTCATACGGCGCGCATCGCCCCATTGCGGTGGCCTCGGCGATGGCCGCTTCGTCGCGAGCAAGAAATTCGGGCGGCGTGAGTACTCGCCATTGCATCAGCCCCGCCTCCAGATCCTCGCGACTGAAGCGTATCATGCTCAAGAAAGCATCATTGGCGTCGAGAATTCTGCCATGGATGTCGCTGCGGATCACACCGATCGGCACCGCCTCGACCAGCGCGCGGTAGCGCTCCTCGCTTTTCCTGAAACCGGTAATTTCGGACAAGCTGGCGATCGCGCCGACGACCCTGCCATTCTCAAGCACCGGCGCGGCGCTGATCAGCAGGGTTTGGACAATGCCGTCGCGGCGCACCAGCTGCACCTCGCGGCCGATCTGGGTTTCGCCGCGCAACGCGGACTGGAGCGGAAGCTTTGTAGCCGCGACCCGCTGACCGTGCTCATACAAATCGCCCCAGACCAAGCCGGCCTCGGCCAAGGTCTTGCCTTCGAGATCGAGCCGCGCGAGGCGCCGGGCCGCGTCGTTCACCAAGATCAGCGTGCCGGCAGCGTCGCACGCCACAACAGGCTCGGCCGCCTGCCTGAGCATTTGCTCGGCAAACAAACCGAGACCTACGGACCCTGGCGGTTCGTCGCAATTGGGTTGCTTCGCCGGCGCGGCGCCCGAAGCTAGGCAAGCGTCCCTGTTCGCCACGGCAGCCTTTCCCATGCTCATCCGACACTGCCGCATATACGAAGACGTTTCGCAAATCGCCAGGTAGCGGAGGTACAAAAAAGCTTCTCCGCCTATCGCTCCCCAAGTTTGAACCTTGACCGGCCGCCCCGCCGGGCGTAAGCGACGGCGTCATGAGCAAGCTTTCGATCGTTGGCGTGCGGCGGCTGATTACAGGCCCGGCTCTCTTTTGAGGGCCGGGATCATCCGCCTCCTGTAATTACTCCACGATTGAAAGTATGCTTCCATGTCATTTTCCGACAACGATAGCGCCGTACGGAATGCGGCACTGGCCCAACGGGTTTCCTGCTTTTCCGTGGCCGCCGTCGCCGAGGTCAACGTCATGGCGCGGGTCTTTGGGATTTTTGCCAAGCGCGGAATCCTGCCCAGTCAATGCTACAGCACCGTGTGCGGCGCCCGGGGCGAGGATCTTCACATCGACCTTCAGGTCGCCGGTCTCGATCAGCCTCTGCGCGAGCGCATCGCGGAAAGCCTGCGCCAGCTCGTCGAGGTCGAAACCGTCCTCACCTCGGACAAGCGATCCGCACTGTCTGCATAGTTATCGCCGAAGCGTTTCGACTGGCGCGTGTCGGGGCTGGACGAAGCGCTAAACCCGCGCGCGCGGCAGGAACGGGTCCGGCTGCCAGCCGGACAGCGGGTCCAGCTCGGGAGCGTCGCCGCGTGCCAGGTTGTGGACATGGACGTCGCCGGCGGCATGCCTGTTGAGGACCGCGACCGCGCGCTCTTCGTGGGCGCCGTCGCGGAGCCTGACCCAGAGCAGAAGCCCACCCATGTCGATCTGAGCCTGCATCTCCTTGGCCCGGTCACGGCCGAGCCAACGCGCCGCCATTGTACCGAGCAAGCCACCCGAACCGCCGGCGACGGCTGCGGCGGCGATGACGGCGGCAAGGGTTCCTCCGGACGCGACCACGGCGCCGACGGCGGCCATTGCGCCGATGTAGGCGAGGCCGCCGATCATGCCGGTGCGACCCTCGACCAGCGAGTCGCGGCCGACGAAGGCCGCGCGCGGCACTGCGGCATCGTCTTCAAGCTCGCTAATCTTGTCGTAAAGATGCCCAAGCTTCTCCTCGACGATCTTCTGGCTGGCGAGAAGGCTTAACTCGGAGCGATCGAACCCGGAACTCAGCAGTTCATCGACCGCGCCCTGCAACGATGTCCAGGACGGAAAAACGCCAACCGCCTCACGGGTCGTCCCAAGCGCCGGTAAGGCTGAATCGCCTTCACTCATCGTTCTTCTCCCACCCGTTTTGACAAGTTTGCTCCGTCGTTGTTCTCTTCAGGCGATCCAGTGATGATGGCGAACAGCAAAGGCGTTGGCCAGTATTCTTTTGCGCGCGGATCAGCCAGCGGCGACAATCCCGTCAGCGTTGGCGCGCCGCGCTTTCGGCAAGCCCCGCGAGATACCGGCCGAGGTAGCGGTCCGCGCCGCGGATGTGGCTCAGGATCCCGACGTCGAGTTCATCAAGGCCATGCTCGACGGCAAACATTTCCCCAGCCTGTTGCCGCGCCCGCAAGTCCAGCAACTGCTCGATCATCCGCTCGTGCTCGGCCATGTGGCCTTCAAAGTCATCGTACTGGTAAAGCCGCATCAGCAGTTGCTCGGAGGCAAAATGAATTGTGCTGTAGTCGACGAGGCGGTCGAGAAGATCATGGACGTTTTCCGATTGCCCCAACTTCACCGCCTCGCGCAGGGCATAGAGTAGGCCGACCTGGACATGATGCTCGGAATCGATCTTCTCGCGACCGGCTTGGGCAGGGTTTTCGCCAAACCGCCCATTGTTACCGACTGACATGCCGCTCTCCCTCGCCTGGACCGGCTCCCGCCCCCTAACCTAAGCTTGATGAGGGGGGAAGGGGACCAGTCTACTCGCCGATCAGGTGAAGGAGAAGGGTACGAACAAGGGGCGAGGTTCGGTGCTCGAACAGAAACAGGCCCTGCCAGGAGCCAAGCGCGAGACGAGCGCTTGAAACCGGAACCGAGAGGCTGACCGCCGTCAGCGCGGCGCGAATGTGCGCCGGCATATCGTCCGGTCCTTCGCTGCTGTGCCGGTAGAGCGACGGATCTTCGTTGGCGATCCGCTTGAAAAACTCGAGTAAATCGCGGCGCACGTCCGGATCGGCGTTTTCCTGAATGGTCAGCGAAGCGCTGGTGTGGCGGCAGAAGATCGTCAGTAGCCCGGTATCGATCTCCTGTTCGACCAGCCATCGTTGTACCTGGTGGGTTACCTCGTAGAGGCCTTGGCCGTCGGTCTCGAACCGGATGATGTCTTGCACCTGTCTCATGGCGCGAAGTTAGCGCTATCACGCATAGCCGCCAACCCTGGTTTGGCGAAAGGCCCGGTTTGGCGAAAGGAAGGCTTGTTTCGCTGTTCGCCGCCTCGTAAAAAGAGGCGTGTTCGAACAGACAGTGAACGATAGCGACCGCAACGAGGTGGATGGTCGACGTCTGACGCGCGGAGTATGCCGGATGCTTGCCGACCACGGTTATCGCACCCTGTGCGAACTGCCGTTGAGCAACGCGCGCCGGCCCGACATTTTCGCGCTCGACCGCCGCGGCGGCATTCTCATCGTCGAGGTCAAGTCATCGCTCGCCGACTATCGCGCCGATGACAAGTGGCCCGAATACCTCGCCTCGTGCGACCGCTTTACCTTCGCGATCCCGGCCACTTTTCCGCTCGACGCACTGCCCGCGGACGCTGGCGTGATCGTCGACGATGCCTATGGCGGCGCGATCGTCCGCGCGCCGATGGCGACCGCGCCGCTGGCCGCCGCGCGACGCAAGGCGCTTACCTTGCGCTTTGCCCGAACCGCGGCGGCGCGCCTAGGAATGTTGCTGGACGCTGCGGTGTCCGATCCGGTGCTGCGATGATTTCGCTGAGCTCTCGGCCCGCTGTCAGCCCGCTTCAGCCGTAACGGTGCAGAGCGGGGCCGTGACGCTGGAGCCAGGCCCTTACCCCGGCGGTGTCGTCAACGAGCGTGCCGACGATCGCCCAAAACCGAGGGCCGTGATTGCGTTCGACCAGGTGCGCGAGCTCGTGAGCGACCACATAGGTCAAGATCGGCGGCGGCGCGAGGATCAGCCGCCACGAAAACGACAGGTTGCCGCTGGCGGCACACGATCCCCAGCGCGAGCGGGGGTCACGAACGCCAATGCGCCCATACATTCGCCGCAAGCGCGGAGCCATGGCCGTTGCCTCCGCTGTCAGATCGCCACGAGCCTGCTCACGCAGCCACGCCTCAAGGCGCGGGCCGAGTTGGCTCGCGGCGCCACCGACAAGGAGCTGGCCGCCCTCGACGACTACGCCGCCGGGCTGGCCGGGTTGGTGGCGAACTCGATGGCCGGTCCCGCGCAACGGAATGACCGCGGCGTCGATGAAAGCCACCCGCTCCGGCCGCGCCGATAGTCGGCGAGCGATCCAGCCGGTACTGCGCCGCGCTAGCTCTACTCCGGCCGCGAATGGGGCGTTCGCCGGGATGGTCACGATGACACCGTCACTATCGACGGCAAGACGGAGGGTCATCCGCCGCGCGCGTGGATGGCGGCGCACCGTCAGCGCCATCGATTGGTTGTCGACCACGAGGTCCGCGCTCAGACTGGTCCGCCGCTGGATCACCTTGTTTTTCGTGGCCGCGCCAATACTAACCAACGGGCGGCGGGGCAAAGGCGAGGCGGTCGAGCGCGGAGGCCAGCGCGGCGGCATCGGCGGCGGCGAGCCGGGTCAGCGGCGGGCGGATGTTGAGCCAGCTGTCGACTCCGCTATGGTCGGCCATAATCTGCTTGAGCGCCGCGCTCAGCGGATACGCCGAGATGGTCTTGCGGATCGCTGACAGGCGGCTCTGGGCGCTTTCCGCCGCTGCGTCATTGCCCTTGCCGCGCGCCGCCAATATCTCCGCGGCAAGTGCGCTGGTAACGTTGCCGACGGCGGTGATGCACCCCGAGCCGCCCTCGCGCGACAGCGCAAGAAGAAACTCGTCCGAGCCGGAGAACACGCGAAACCCGGGAAACGCGTGGGCCGCGCCAACCATGTTGGCGAGATCGCCGGAGCTGTCCTTCATCCCCGCGATCGTGGCGGGATAGCGTTCGATCAGCCGGCCGATCAGTGGTTGGCTCAGGCCGACGCCGGACATTTGCGGAAAGTGGTAGAGGTATACCCGCATCCGGTCGTCGCCGACCTGCTCGATGGCGTCACTGTAGGCGGCGAAGACGCCGCCGTCGCTGACCGCCTTATAGTAGAACGGCGGCAGCACGAGGATGCCGGCGACGCCGTGCGCCGTCGCATGGCGGCACAGCGCGACCGTATCGGGGATGGCGCAGCAGCCGGTCCCCGGCAGCAGGCGGTCCGCCGGGATGCCAGCCGCGACCAGCCGGTCGAGGATCTCAATGCGCTCGGCGACGGAAAACGAGTTGGCCTCGCCGGTCGTACCCAGGATCGATAGCCCGTCGCAGCCATAATCGAGCAGCCACTGGCAATGACGCGCAAACAGCGCGTGGTCCACGGATAGATCGTCCCGTAGCGGAGTGAGAACAGCGGCGAAAACGCCACCGGGTCCGGCGGCGGCGGTGGATTGGGGAGTTGAGGAACTCGGGAGCCATCGCGACGGTCGCCTTTCAAGCCGGCCAGGTGACAATATGATGTTCGAGCGGACCGGCGCGGACCTCCGGGATCGCCCGGCCGCGCACCGAGGCGCCGACCCGGTGAACAAGCTCCGGATCGCCCGAGATGAGATGGTGCCAGTCCGGCAGGTCCTCGCCCTTGGCAAGCAGGCGATAAGCACATGTCGAGGGCAGCCAGCTCAGCGAAAGAATCTTCTCGGCCGTCAGCGCTTCGCAATTGGGCACGTAGCGCCGGCGCTCGGCGTAACGCGTGCACCGGCAGGTCCCGACATCGAGCAGCCGGCAGGCGACGTTGGTGTGGCTGATTTCGCCGGTGTCGGCATCCTCCAGCTTTTCCAGGCAGCACTTGCCGCAGCCGTCGCACAGGCCCTCCCACTCCGCCCGGCTCATCTCCGCCAGCGGGCGCCGCTTCCAATATTCCGGCTCCAACTCGAGTTCCAACTCGGGTGCAGATTTTGTCGGGCACGGCTCCGCCGTGGTCATGGTCGCTTTCTCCTCGCTCGTGGCCACCAGAGCAGCGACCGCGTGTTCGTTCCGAATGTGGCGGCATTTGGCCGGCTGCGTCAACGCTCGCGGTTCGCAGGGATTCGCGAAGACAATCCGGCGCTGGGTCTAGCCGACGCCCTCGCGATCGACGAGGTGGATGAACGAGCCCATGACGCTGCCTGCGACGAGGCCGGTGATTCCAAGGCTGTGGCCGGTGGCGTCGGCGGCGTGAAACAGCGGCGTGCCGGGGCCTTCGCTCAGCGTCCGGGCGTAGTGGAACTCGTGACCGCGGTAGGCGGCGCCGTGCTGCCCCAGTGGGGTGTCGGCGGCCAAAGCGACGCGGCGGTAGCCGAGGTGCAGCCGGCGCCCGGCGAAGGAGGTCTCGACCGCGAGAAGTCCGGCCATCGGATGGCGCGCGCCGTCGCTGTCGACCAGGCCATGACCAAGAACCATGTAGCCGCCGCACTCGCCAAGGATTACCGCGCCCCGGCCGGCGGCGGCCCGCAACCCGGCGAGAAAGCGCACATTGCCGGCGAGCCGGCCGGCGTGTAGCTCCGGATAGCCGCCGGGCAGATAGACCGCGTCGGCGAGTTCGTCCGGAGGTTCGCCGGCGAGCGGCGAAAACGGCGCGATCTCGGCGCCAGCCGCCCGCCAACCGTCGATCACGAGGGCATAGCGAAAGGCGAACGCGGCATCGTCGGCGACGGCGATGCGCTGGCCGAGCGGCGGGATCGGCCATCGGGTTCCGGTAACACCTGTCGTTTTTCCAGCTTGGGCCAGTCCGATGAGGGCGTCGACGTCGACGTGAGCGTCGATCGCTTCCGCGGCGCGATCGAGGAAGGCATCGAGGCCTTCGTGTTCGCGCGCCTGCACCAATCCGAGGTGGCGTTCGGGCAGGATCAGGTCGTCCGCCCGCGGCAGGCAGCCGAGAACGGCGACCTCTGGCAGTGCCAGCGCGCAGGCTTCGCGAATCACGGCTGCGTGTCGCTCGCTGCCGATGCGGTTGAAGACGACACCGGCGACGGTGACATCCGGCCGGTGGCTGGCGAACCCGCGCACAACCGCCGCCGCCGAGGCCGCCTGGGCGTGGGCGTCGACGACCAGAACCACCGGCCAGTCGAGGCCGGCGGCGAGATCGGCGGTCGAGCCCGCCGTCGCGGTGGCGCCGTCAAACAGCCCCATGACGCCTTCGCAGATGACCAAATCGGCGGCCGAACGGAGCCGGACGGCGGCGGCGGCAAGCATCTCCGGGCGCATCGCCCATGGGTCGAGGTTGATGCAGGGCCGTCCGCTGGCGGCCGCGTGAAACGCCGGGTCGATGTAGTCTGGTCCGACTTTGGCCGAGGCGACCGCGACCCCGCGTCGCGCCAGATGCCGCAGCAGGCCGAGGGTGAAGACCGTTTTGCCGCTCCCCGACGCGGGGGCGGCGATGATCAGGCCGGCCGCCACCGATCGTCCAGCCCACCTGTCCGTTAGCCGAGGATCGCGCGCAACTGCGCCGCCATCTCGTCCGGCGCCAGATCGTGGCGGAAATGCTGGACGAAGCGGCCGTCGGGCCCCATCAGGTAGGTGATCGAGGTGTGATCCATGGTGTAGTGGCCGGGATCCTTGGGGTCCGGGACCTTGGCGTAGTAGATCCGGTAGACCTTGGCGGCCGCGGCAACCTGTTCGGGCGTGCCGGTCAGGCCGGCCATCCGCGGGCTGAACAGCCCGACGTACTCCTTGAGATGCTCGGGCGTGTCGCGCTCCGGATCGATGCTGATCATGATTGGCAGAATTTTGTCGCCCGCGGGGCCGAGCAGGTCGAGCGCATGAACGTTGCGCGCGAGCGAGGTCGGGCAGACGTCGGGGCAATAGGTAAAGCCGAAGTAGACCAGCATGTAACGGCCCTTGTAGTCGGCCTCCGTCACCGGTTTGCCGTCCTGGTCGACGAGGCTGAACGGCCCGCCGATATCGGCGCTGTTGGTCGTCGAGCTCAGCGCGGCGGTCCGGCTGCCGACGGGCGCGAAATAGTGGCGGCCGGCGTAATAGGCGACGACAAGAAGTGCTGCGATGGCGAAGGCGATCAAGATCCCGCCGAAAGGCTTGGATGAGGCCTGCGGCGAGCCCTGCGAGCGGTCTTGTTTCCTCTTATCCACGTGCTTTCCTTATCTCCAATGTTGCCTTCCGCTCACGCCACTGTTCGCCACGCGAGGTAGGTCAGCGCGATGGCGTTGAGCAGCATGAACGCGGGCATCAGGCGGCCGGCCAGTGGCTGCCAGGTGCGCCCGGCGATGTGACCGGCGAGGCCGACGGCAATCAGCGCCGGCACCGTCCCGGCGGCGAAGGCAACCATGCCGATGGCGCCGGACAGCGGCCCGCCGCTCGCCGCCGCCGCTGCCAACGCGCCGTAGAGCAGGCCGCACGGAATGAATCCCAGCGCCAAGCCGAGCGCGTAGCCGCGCCAGCCGACGGGACGGGTGAACAGTGGGCGGGCCAGTCCACCGACATGACGTGACCACCAGCTTTCGCCGCCCCGGCCGAGCCAAGGCATGACGACGCCCAGCCGCTGCAGGGCGTACCCAGCGAAGAACAGCGCCGCCAAACCGAGCAGGGGCGCCGACAGCCACTTCAGGCCGGCGAGGTCCATCAGCCCGCCAGCGAGACCGCCGGCCACGGCGCCGAGCCCGGCGTAGGTGGTCGCCCGGCCAAGGTGATAGGGCGCCAGCGCCGCGCCGGCGAGGCGGTGGAACTCGCGCATTTCGGCGGCCGGCCGGGCCTCGAGCCGGGCGACGAGCTGGCCGATGACAAACGGCCCGCACATTCCGACACAGTGGGTCATGCTGCCGAGCAGACCGGCTGCAAACAGGCTGGTCAGCAACCCGCCGTTGGTCGTCACCACGGTGTGGCATTCGACGGCGGCGGCGCCAAGGAGTTCAAAAATCGTTGCGTCGAGATCCATTACAAACCGTTGCGCCATCCGGACCGGTCGTCCGGCGAACCGGCTTCGCGCGCGCACAATCCTCTATGACATACGGTCGAAACCCCGCCGCTGTCAAATTTAGCCATCTCCGCGGCGCATCGCGCGGCTACAATCGGCTCATGGACGAGACGCTTCCCGAGACACCCCCCGAGACGCCCCCCAGGACCGTCCTGCGCAAGGGTTGGACAACCGGCACCTGCGCCACCGCCGCGGCCGCCGCGGCCTACCGGGCGCTGCTGAGCGCTGCTTTTCCCGAAACCGTCAGTGTCGCGCTGCCGCGCGGGGGCACGGCGACGCTCGCCATCGCCACTCGCCGTCGCGATGCCGACAGCGTCACCGCCGGCGTCATCAAGGATGCCGGTGATGACCCGGACGTGACCCATGGCGCCGAGATTATCGCCACCGTGGCGATGGGGCCGGCGGGCAGCGGCGTTGTCTTTCGCGCCGGTCCGGGCGTCGGCACCGTCACCCTGCCTGGCCTGCCGCTGGCGGTCGGCGAGCCCGCGATCAATTCCAGCCCGCGGGCGATGATCCGAACGGCGATCGAGACCATCGCCGCGACTTACGGCGCCGGCGGCGACGTGGTGATCACCATTTCAGTTCCCGGTGGCGAAGCGCTGGCGGCAAAAACGCTTAACGGCCGGCTCGGGATCAAAGGCGGCCTGTCGATCCTGGGAACGACCGGGGTGGTCGTTCCATTTTCCTGCGCCGCTTGGATCCACTCAATTCATCGGGGTATCGATGTCGCCCGCGCCGCCGGGCTAGGCCATCTCGCCGCCGCCACCGGCAGCACCTCCGAGGCCGCGGTCAAGCGCCTTTACAATCTGCCCGACGCGGCGCTGATCGACATGGGCGATTTCGTCGGCGGCACGCTCAAGTACCTTCGCCGTCACCCGGTCGCGCGCCTGAGTATCGCCGGCGGCTTCGCCAAGCTCGTCAAGCTGGCGCAGGGCCACCTCTTCCTCCACTCCGCCAAGTCGCGGGTGGATATGGCGAAATTGGCGGCGCTGCTGGCAACCCTTGACGCGCCGCCGGGTTTGGTCGATGAGGCGCGGACGGCCAACACCGCAGCCCAGGTCCTGGCCGGCGCGACCGCGCTGGGCCTGCCGCTCGCCGACGCGGTCGCCGCGCAAGCAAAAGCGATCGCGCGCGCGGCGATGGACAAGAGCGGCGAAGTCGAGATCGTCGTCTTCGATCGTTCCGGCGGGCTCGTCGGCCACGCCGGTTTCGATGCCTGAAGTGTGGCCAGCGCGGCTGTTGATCCTCGGCGGCACCAGCGAGGCGGCCGCTCTGGCCCGCGCCGCCATCGCCCGCTTCGCGCCCCGCCTTGAGATTGTCACGTCGCTCGCCGGGCGAACCGCCGCGCCCGGAGCCATCGCGGGCAGCGTGCGGATCGGCGGGTTCGGCGGCGCCGGCGGGCTCGCCGCCTATCTTCACCGCGAGCGGATCGACCTCGTCGTCGACGCGACCCACCCGTTCGCCGCGACCATCGCCGCCAACGCCGCCGCCGCCTGCGCGCAAACCGGCGTTCCCCGGCTGAAGCTGCTCCGCGTGTCGTGGCGGGCGCAACCGGGCGATGACTGGCGCGAGGCCGCCGACTTCGCAGCGGCAGCGGGCATGGTCGAGACCGCCGGCCGGCGGATCTTTTTGACCACCGGACCTGGCGATCTTGACGCCTTCGCGAAGTTGAACGGCAATTGGTTCCTGGTTCGGCTGCTCCAGCCGGCACCCGCGCCGTTGCCGCTCGCCGCCTACAAAACCATCATCGGCCGGCCGCCGTTCACCGTCGAGGCCGAACAGGCGCTGTTGGCCGAAAACCGCATCGACACCCTGGTCAGCAAGCAAAGCGGCGGACCCGCCGAGGCCAAATTAACCGCCGCGCGCTCCCTCGGCGTAAGCGTGATCATGATCCGCCGGCCCACGCCGCCGCCGGGCGATCGGGTCGAAACCGTCGAGGCCGCCATCGCCTGGCTGGGATCGCGGCTAATGGTTTAGACCCCGCTTGGCAGGCATGGGGCCAGAGCCTTAAGCAGGAACGGCAGTCGTCCCTTGACCACGGCCCAGACCATATCCAGCCGCACCTCGGCATAGCCGTGGATCAGCCGATGGCGCATACCGGTAATGTCGCGCCAAGGAATCTCGCGATGGGCGGCACGGAAGTCTGGCGAAACCTTGCCCGCCGCCTCGCCAATCACCGCGAGGGAATGGATTACCGCATTTTGATGCAAGCGGCTGGCAAGGAACGCCGGTTCGTCCAAATCCGCCACGAAGCCTATCGCGTCGCGCGCCGCAAGTGCCATGTCGAGGATCAGCGCCGCGTCGTGCTCGGCCATTTTCTAGGCGGCGTAGATCTGTTCGGCTTCACCGAGAATGCGCCGGCGGCGGATGGGATTGCGGCTTAACTCCACGGCTTGGCGATCGACGAGGTCGACGGGGCGGTCAAGCAGCGCTTCCAGCGCCTCCTTGAAGTCGAGAAAAGCGCCGAGATCGTCGGTTTCAGCACCGAACTCCACCAGGAAATCCACGTCACTGCGGGCCTGGTCGAAATCATTGCCACGAACCGCCGAGCCGAAGGCATCTAGCCGGCGCACGCCATGGCGGCGGCACAACTCCGCTACGGCACTTTGATGCTTCAACAGCAGGGGATGCATTAATCGTCCTCTTAAGACCGTTTACAGAGGCGCCCGCCTGCGACGCCGATTGACGGGTTGGGATGTGGCAGCACGAATTAGACGTTCTGAACGTCTCTTGTTCGGCTTCACCGAGAATGCGCCAGCGGCGAATGAGATTAATCTGAGCATTTCATGCTGCTCAGGCAAGGTTGGCGCGGCCTGGCAAGCATTTCAAGCTTAAGCGCCGTCGTTGTTGCCGGCGGCGTCGTTGCCGGCGGTGCGAACGGGGGGGCGGAGGATGTGGTGATGGTCGGCGGCGTAGAGGCGGCTATCGGAAAACGCCCGCCCGCTCAAGACCCGACCAACGATGATCAGGGCCGTGCGGGTGATGCCGGCGGCTTTGACCTTGGTGCGGATGTCGCTAAGCGTCCCGCGCAGCACCATTTCGTCGGGCCAGCTCGCCCGGTAGACGACAGCGACCGGACAATCGGCGCCGTAGTGCGGCACGAGATCGCGAACGACCTTGGCGAGGTTGGTGATCGAAAGGTGAATGGCGAGCGTCGCCCGGCTGGCACCCAGGGCGGCCAGCTCCTCGCCAGGCGGCATCGCCGAGCTTCTCGTCGCGGTCCGGGTCAGGATCAGCGATTGGCTGACCTCGGGAAGCGTAAATTCGCACTTGAGGATCGCCGCCGCCGCGGCATAGGCGGGGACACCCGGAATGATGTCGTAGTCGATGCCAAGGCCGTCGAGCCGGCGCATCTGCTCGGCGATGGCGCCGTAGAGCGACGGATCACCGGAGTGGACTCGCGCGACGTCAAAACCGGCGGAATTGGCGCGCTTCATTTCGGCGACGATCTGGTCGAGGTTGAGCGGCGCGGTGTCGATGACCCGAGCGCCGGCCGGCGCCTCGGCGACCACTTCGGCGGGGACCAGCGAGCCGGCGTAGAGTACCACCGGGCAGCGGCGGATCGCATTCAGGCCGCGCACCGTGATCAGGTCGGGCGCGCCTGGACCGGCGCCGATGAAATGAACGCTCACGGCGCCGCCTCCAGCTTTCGCTCATAGCCGCGCGGCGTATAGACCCAGCGGCTCATGCCCCTCGTGATGAGGCGGGTTTGCCGATTGCCGATAAGAACGACCGTCAGCATATCGGCGCGCTCGGGCGCGAGCTCGGCCAGGGTAATCACCTCCAGCCGCTCGCCGTCGCGGCCGAGATTGCGCGCGAGCACGACGGGGGTGTCGCCCGCGCGATGGCGCAACAAGATCTCACGCGCCGAGACCAGCAAATCGCGGCGGCGCTTGGAGACCGGATTGTACAGCGCGACTACGAAATCGCCGGCGCCGGCGGCGGCCAGACGGCGCTCGATCTCCTCGCGCGGTGTCAGCAGATCGGAGAGCGATATGGTGCAGAAGTCGTGGCCAAGCGGGGCACCGATCCGCGCGGCCGCGGCCTGCAGCGCCGAGACCCCGGGCGCGACGATGATCTCGACCCGGTTCCACTGCGGCCGGTTCTCGCGGTCGAGCAGCTCGAACACGAGGCTCGCCAGGGCGTAAATCCCGGCGTCGCCGGAACTGACGAGGCAGACCCTGCGGCCCTCGGAGGCCAAGTCGAGGGCGAGGCGGACGCGCTCGGCCTCTTCCGCCAGGTTCGAGGTGTGGCAGCGCTTGCCGCCGAGAAGATCGACGATCAGCTCGAGGTAAAGCCCGTAACCGACCACATCGGACGCCTCGCTCAGCGCGGCGCTGACCTCGGGCGTTCGCCACGCGCGCTGGCCGGGACCGATGCCGACGACGCTGAGCCGACCGCGCGGCCGGCCGACCGAGCCGGCGTCGATGTCGAAGCGCGCCCGCGCGACCGCGCAGGTGGCGTTGGCCGAGCGGGTCTTGGCGACGAACAAGGTCGCGTCCGCCCCGGCGGCGGCCAAGGCCGCGCCCTCGCAGACGCCATGGCAGCCGACCTCGGCGAAGACGACGTCGGACGGATTGGCCAGCCGTGGCGCTTCGCGTTCGAGCTCCTCGGCGGTAAAGAACCGGGCGGGCACGCCAAGGCCGGCGGCAACAGCATGAACGGCGGGCTCGTCGGCCTTGAGATCGAGCGAGGCGACGCAGGCGACCGCGCCGGCGGCTAAACCATGCGCCGCCAGCGTGTTCTCGACCAAAGCGATGACCTCGCCGTCCGCCGCGCCCCGGACGCAGCCGACGCCGACCACCAGAACCGGCGGATGCAGAACAAGGGTCGTCGCCGAGGCCTCGGTCCGCCGGTCGGTGACGCGGACGCGCAAGGCGGCCTGCCCGGCGGTCGCGGCATCGGCGAAGGGCGCGTTCGCCGCGCGCAACCAGGAGCCGTCCCCGGCGGCCACCGAAAGCTGTACCGGGCGATGACTGAGCAGCGCTGCGACGATAGTCTTTGCCGCCGACGGATTAGCGACCCGCCAGCCGGGTGGCGGGTCGTCGAGCGCGAGCCCAAGGCGGACGTCGCCGCCGGTGGTGACGGCGGCAGTGCCGCCGGTGGCGGTGGCAATGGCCGTCGCCAGCCGGTTGGCGCCATGATGGCCGCCGAGCAAAGGCACCACGGCGGTGCCGGTTTCCGCAACGGCGACCACCGGAGGTTCGCTGGTCTTGTCGGCGAGAACCGGCGCGAGCGCGCGGATCAGAATCCCGGCGGCGCAAATGCCGACGATCGGCGTGCCGGCGGCAAAGAGCGCGCGCAGGTGCGCTACCGTCTCGGCAAAGCACTCGTCGGCGCCGTCGGCCCGCCCGGCGAGGCCATGGACCCGGCTTTGCGGCAGGATCGGCTGCAATCGTCTTGCCAGCTCCGCACCGCCCGGCGACAGGGCGACCAGCGCCGCGCCCACCGGCAGTGCGGTGGCCGGCTTTTCGGCAAGGGGCGGGCGCGATCTCGACGCCGCTCGCCGCACCAGAATCATCGAGAAGTAGGGCGCGGTGCCGAGTTCGGGGGCGTTGAGCGGCAGAACCCGTTCGCCGGTCATGGTCGCGCGTTCGACATAGCGGGCGTCGTCGGCGAGCCCGAGCCGTGTCAGCACCCGGCGGACCTTCGGCAGATGACGGCCGACCTTCATGATGGCGGCGGCGTCGCCGAGCGCGAGCCGCGCTTCGAGCTCGTCTTCGGGAATGGTCGCGGGCAAAACGCTGAGGACCTCGTCGCGCGAGGCGAGTTGTACCCCGGCCGCGGCGGCGACCGCGCCGAGCGACGAGACGCCGGGCACGACCACGCACGGGTAGCGCCCAGACAGGCGGTCATGGAGGTACATGAACGAGCCGTAGAGGAACGGATCGCCCTCGCACAGAACGGCGACATCGCGATCCTCATCGAGGTGCTGACCGATCACCGCCGCGTAGCGGTCGTAGACATCGTGGGCGGGAAAGCGGCCGGCGAGCATCGGCGTCGAGATGACGATTTCGGTGCGCCCCGCCGGGATGTGCCGATCGGCGATCGCGCGGACCAGACTGTCGCCGCCCTCGGGCGCCGGATAGGCGATAACCGGAACGGATGCCAGCAGTGCTTTTGCCTTGATGGTGATGAGGTCGGGATCGCCCGGACCGATGCCCAGGCCGTAGAGGGTTCCGCTCATGACTTTACACCGGTGTACTGAACGACCTCCATCATCGGCCGAAAGCTGGTGAAGCGGCCGACCGCCTCGGCGCGGGAGACCGCCAGGCGGGTCAGTTCGCCGCCGTGGCCGGCGTGGAAATCGATCAGCCGGGCGACGCCTTCGAGACTGACGGCGTTGGCGACGAGGCGGCCGCCCGAGACCATCGCCCGCCAGCAGACTTCAAGCAGGCCGGCGCGGGCAGTCGCCGCCGCCGACGAAGACGCTGTCCGGCGGGTCCAGTCCGACGAGCGCGTCCGGTGCCTCGCCGTGGATGACCTCGAGCTGGGGCACGCCGAGGCTGGCGGCGTTGGCGGCGATCATGGCGCAGCGCCCGGCGTCGCGCTCGATGGCAATGGCCCGCGCCGCGCGCCCGTCCGTCCGGCCGGGTCCGTGGCGTCAGGCGAAGCCACTCGATCGCGACCGAACCGGCGCCGGCGCCGACGTCCCACAGGAGCTGGCCCGGCAACGGCGCGAGTGCCGCGACGCTGAGCGCGCGGACCTCGCGCTTGGTCAGTTGGCCGTCGTGGTCGAACGCGTCATCGGGCAGGCCCGGACCGGCGGACAGGATGCGCGCCGACGGTCCCGCGCCGGCAGTCGATGGCGAGGGTGTTGAGATCGGCGCGGCGCTGCTGGTTCCAGCTCTCGGCCACGCCGTCGAAGCGTCGTTCTCGCGGTCCGCCCAAGATGCTCAAGCACGCTGATGGCGCTCGGTCCGAAGCCACGCGCCGTCAGTAGCGCCGCGACCTCGCTCGGCGTGTCGCCGTCGCGGCTGAGAACGAGCATCCTCACCCCCGGACGGATGAACAGGTTGAGCGTTGCCAGCGGCCGGCCGTGGACGGTGAGCATCTCGACCTCGCCGAGCGGCCAGCCCATCGCCGCTGCGGCCAGGCTGAAAGCGCCGGGCGCCGGCAGCACCCGCATTTCGGCCGGGGAGAACCGACGCGACAGGTTGGCGCCGCCGCCAAACCACATCGGATCGCCGGTGGCCAGCACCACGACCCGGCGACCGCGCCACCGGGCGATCACATCCATGGCGGTGTCGAGCCCGGCGGCCCAGGTCAGCCGCTCGGCGGATGTTTCGGCGACCATCGCCTGGTGGCGCTCGCCGCCGACGAGAAGTTCGGCCGTGGACACCAGCGCGCGCGCCGCCGGGCTCAGCCCCGCCAGGCCGTCGTCGCCGATCCCGACGACCGTAAGCCACGGCGGGGATGTCATGATTCGGAGCCGGCCAGGGCGTTGACCGCGGCGGCGGCAAAGGCGCTGCCGCCGCGCCGCCCGCGCACCGCGATGAACGGCACCCCGGCGAGGTGGGCGATCAGCGCGTCCTTCGACTCCGCCGCGCCGACGAAGCCGACCGGCATGCCCACGATCAGGGCCGGGGCGGGCGCGCCTTCGTCGAGCAGTTCGAGCAGGCGGAACAGCGCCGTCGGGGCGTTGCCGATGGCAACGACGGCGCCGCCCAGATGCGGGCGCCAGCGATCGACGGCGGCCGCCGAGCGGGTTGTGCCCAGCGCGCGCGCGGCCTCGGTGACGCCCGCCTCGGCGAGCGTGCAGATCACCCGGTTTCGCGCCGGCAGCCGCGAGCGGATGATGCCCGCGCCGACCATTTCGGTATCGACCAGGATCGGCGCGCCGGCGGCGAGGGCGGCGCGGCCCCGCGCGGCGGCCTCGGCGCTAAACGCCAGATCGGCGACGATGCGAGGATCCCCGCAGGCATGGACGACCCTGACGGCGACGGCGTCGATGTCGGCGGGTAGCGCACCCGGATCGATCTCGGCGCGAATGGTCGCGAACGACAGCCGGTAGATCTCTTCGGGGTCACGAATGTACTGGTAGGCGCCAGGCCCGCGCCCGGAGGAGGCGGGCTCGGCGGATGGCGCAGCGCCGCCCATGGTCTCGATGCCGAGAATCCAGGCCTCCTCGGTCTCGATGAGGCGGCGGTCCTCGGGCGAAAGGCCGGCGGGACCGGCGAACAGCGCGGCAAGGCCGCCGGCGTCATCGAGCCGGATCAGGTGGTCGAGCGTGCCGCGAACCTGACGCGCGTCCTTGACCGCGTCGCGCTCGTGCGCGACCGGAAACGCCGAGGGGTAGATCTCCGCGAACAGCACCCGCCAGCCGCCGGCGCCGGGCCGCTCCAGCGCGACAAGACCGGTCTCGAACGGCCAGACGCGGGCGACATCGCCGATCCAGGGATGATGGCGCAAGCGTTGGAGTGCCGCGATGCCGACCAGGGTCTGGCCGCCGACGCTCCCGCTATAGGCCATTTTCCATACCGGCTGCGGTCCCTTCGCGGCGCGATCGGCAAGGCGGTATTCGCGCAAGGTCGCCTCGCCATAGCCCGCCGGCCGGGCCTTGGTCAGCGTCGTCCCGGCGGCCGCGCCGGGGCAGCCCCAGAACGGAAATGCGCCGCCGGATACGGTCTCGTTGAACGCGGCGGCGACCTCGAAGCGATTGTTGACGTTATCGCCGGCGTCGCGGACCCGTCCGGCGATTTCCTTCCAAACCCCGCGCCAGGTGCCGTCCGTGGGGCGAAGTTGGCGGGCGAAGCCGGCCGGGTAGCCGAAGGCGAAATCGAAACCGGCGAGAACGACCCGGTCGCGCGCGACCATGTCGCTGAGGATATCGGCGAGCTGCTCCATCGCCGCGTGGCGGGTCGGCGGGTTGAGCAGACGCACGCCGGCGTCGCCGTCGCGGCGCTCGGCAACACCGATCCAGATGCTATCCGCGCCGGTCTTCGGCGTGCTCGAGGCACTCCAATCGACCATGACGTAGGCGTCGAAAACCACTGGCCTAGCCGCCGCGCGGCCCGCTCAGGCGGCGCTCTTGCCGGGCATGCCCGTCGCCGGTCGAGCCTCGCCGTCACCGGCCGCCTCGCCTTGGTCCGAAGCGCCGGCATGGCCATGGCCATGATACATGACGATGGCCATGAGCGTGGGCGTGATCGTGATGATGGCCGTGATGGTGGTGGTGGCCATCCTCCTGGTCGTGACGATGCCCATGGTCGTGCGAATGGCCGCCTTCGTGCCCGTGATCATGCCCATGACCATGATCGCCGTCGGTGCCGATGCCGCGGACATGGAAGTGGTGACCGACCTGGGGCGCGCCCTGGTCCTTCTCGAAGCCCAAGACCTGCTCGCGGTACTTGCAGAGCTGGCAGTTCATCAGGTTGGCGCCGGTGAGCATCTCGCCGACCCGCTCGACGAAGGTGTCGATGACCAGCGGGTGGTCGTTGAGATAGCCGGCCTTGACGATCTCAATCTCGGGATGGCTGGCCTGACAGGCATCGGCGTGGGCGTAGATGCGATCAACCAGGATGCCGGTGAACAAGAAGTACGGAAAGACAATGATGCGGCGATAGCCGAGCTTGAGCGCGTGGGCGAGCCCGGCGTCGACCAGCGGAAAGGCGACGCCGCTGTAGCTGACCTCGGTCCAGCCGAAGCCCATGCCTTCCCACAGCATCCGCGCGATCTTGCTGACGTTGGAATTGGCGTCGGGATCGTTGGTCCCGCGGCCGACGACCATGAGCAATGTTTCCTTCCGGCCGACGCTGCGGCCGGCGGCATGCTCGGCCGCCTCGATGCGTTCGCTGGCAGCCCTCAGCAGCCTGGTGTCGACCGCGAGTTCACGGCCGTACTTGACCTCGACCGCCGGGTGTTCGGCGGCGAAGGCGTTGATCTCCGAGGGCAGGTCGTTCTTGACGTGGCCGGCGGCGAACAGCATTCCCGGCAGGCACAAGATCCGCTCGGCGCCGCGATCGCGGAGCGCGTCGAGGCCGTCGCGGATCATCGGCCGGGCGAATTCGAGAAAGCCGCTGTCAACGTCGTAAGCAGGCAACCGCCGGCGAAGATGTTCGGCAAGCGTGTTGAATTCCCGCACCGCGGCGGTTGAGCGGCTGCCGTGGCCGCAGATCATGACGGCGGTACGTTCGTCGCTGGGTGTAGGGGTGTGTACGGTCATGGCGCCTGGTCCCTGCCTTCGAGCGTCTTGAGCCTCCGGCGGCCGAGCACCGACCACCGGTCGCTTGCGGCTGGTCATGGCCTCCGGCCGAAGCGTCGAGGCCGGCATCATAGGCAGGCCAGATCACCCTGTCACCGCCCGCGATCGAACCGTCATCGAGCCGTGATCGACTGGAAGCCTTGGCGTCTTCGGCTAATTGTAGACGGCGAAGTGGTCGGCGATCGCGCGGCGGTCGCGCGTTGTCCTAAGCGCCAGGCCGAGGAGCAGGCGGGCCTTGAGCCCGGAGAGATAACCGGCCGGGATCAGGCCGCGGCGGATCAGGTCGATTTCGCCGCCGGGATAGCCGTAAGTATCGGTGAAGACCGCTCCGGTCATGACGCGCGAGGCCAGGACTACGGGGAGTTGGGTGGCGAGTTCGTCCAGGATCGGGACCGCGTCGACATGGACGTGACCCGCGCCCATGGCCTCGATGACGACGCCGGAACAGCCCAAGGTGGCCAGCGCGCTGAACAGATGCATCTCGTCGCCCATGGCGGCCTTGACCAGAGCGACCGGTCTGGGCGGGCCGTCCGCCGCCGAGAGACAGGGATTGCGGGCGGTGCGGACGTAGAAGCGCGGACGCCCTTCCATGACCGTGCCCAGGGGACCGGTAAGCGGCGAAAGGAAGGCCGACGGCAGCGCGGTATGCGATTTCTGGACGAAACGCGCGGCGTGGATGGCGTAATTCAGAACGACGAGCGTGCCAAGCCCCAGCGCCTCGGGCGCCGCCGCCACACGAACCGCCGCAAGAAGGTTTGCCGGGCCATCGGCGCCGGGCGCGTCGGCACCGCGCATCGCGCCGGTGACCACCACCGGACGCTCGCCGGCAACCAGTAGATCGAGAATGAAGGCGGATTCCTCGATCGTATCGGTGCCCTGGACGACGACGGCGCCGTCGGCGCCGTCGGCGAACGCGGCCTCGATCCGCTGCGCCACCTCGACCAGGTTGACGATGCTCAGGGATGGACTGGCCACGCGGAAGGGCGACTCAGCCTCGATCTCGGCGACCTCGGCCAAGGCCGGGACAGAAGCGACGAGCTCGCCAGCCCCGAGCAGCGGCGCGATGCCAACACCGGCGCTCGGCACCATGGTGATCGTTCCACCGAGCGAAAGGACCAGGATGCGCGGCTTCATCGCGAAGCTCCGCTGCCGTCCGCTTCGCGTGCCAGCCGTCTTTCCTCCTCGGCGGAGGGCGGCGGCGGGTTGGCCGGGATCTCGCCGGGGCGATAGTTCGGCAACCGGCCGGCGGGGATGATCGTCAGTGCGGCCAGACCAGCCATGATCAGCAGGCCGATCTTGAGGGCGCGCAGCCGCGCCTCGGTGTTGATGCGGACCGCCTCTTCGACCTGCGCCGTCGTCGCCGTCGTCCTTTCCATGATCGTCAGCAGCTGGTCGTTGCTGACGAAGTTGATGCTGTCGAGGTTAAGCTGAGACTGGATCTCGGCTGGAAAACGCGGGTTCTCGGCGAGGTGGCGTACGACAACCGTGCTGAGCAGCCCGACCATCAGCGCGCCGGCGACCGCCGTGCCGACCGCGGCCGCAAGGTTCTGTGTTGTACCGCGCAACGAGCCGACATCGCTCGCCAGCTCCTTCGGCGCCGCAGTAACAAGGATGTTGAAGAGCAGTGTCACCAGCGCCCCTTGACCGAGGCCAAAGACAAAGAGCCCGACGAGGACGGGCAGCTCCGTCCACTCATTGCGAATCACGAATGCAAGCCAAAGCAGGGCGACGGTACAGACGATAAATCCGGCGCGCCCGATCTGGCGCGGCGTCAAGGTCTTGTAGAGCCGCACGACCAGGATGGCGGTAAAGAACACCGTCAGGTTGAACGGCATCATCGCGATCGCCGTTGCCAGCGGCGTGCGACCCTGGACGATCTGAATGTAGAGCGGCACCGAGAAGTTGAGCGCCGCCTCCAGCGCAACGACGGCGAACATAGCATAGACGGCCGCCCGCTCCGTTGGCGACATCAGCACGCGAAGATCCAGGAGCGGCGTCTTGCCGGCGGCCGCCACCTTCCGGCACCAAGCGATCAGGCACTGGAGGAGAATGATCCCGGCGACAATCATCACCGGCGCCGGGGACAGCCCGAGAATGTCGAACGGCGCGCCGGGCCCGGCCACCCCAAGGCCCCAGCGGTTGAGATTGTTGAAGCCGAAGCTGATCAGGATGATTGCCGCCGCCGCGAGCACGACCCCGATGGCGTCGATCTGGACTTCGGGCCGGCCCTCGTCCTTCTTGAGCTTGAAGCTTAGAAGGAAAACAATGCCGGAGACCGCGATGAGGATGCCGAAGACCGGGCGCCAGCCGATGAATGTGCCGAGCACGCCGCCGATCAGGAATGCCGCCGCGCTGGCGCCGGCGCGCGCCGAGCCCAGGGCGCCGACGGCC
Organism: uncultured Alphaproteobacteria bacterium; assembly: GCA_963805915.1. Lineage (GTDB taxonomy): Bacteria > Pseudomonadota > Alphaproteobacteria > Rhodospirillales > Defluviicoccaceae > JAEULH01. The sequence continues at coordinate 31,648 of CAWDWD010000018.1, read as the reverse complement.
GTCGCCTGCTGGGTGCCGTGGTAGTGGTTGGCGATCAGCGCGACGAGCGACGGCACGATGACCGCGGCCGCCATTCCGCAAAGCCCCTGCGCGGTCAGCATGATCGTGGCGTTGGGGCTGAAGGTCATCAGCGTCTGGGCGACGGCGTAGATCGCGACGACAATGCGGAACATCGTCGTCGCGCCGAAACGCTGGCTGAGCTTCGCGCCCAGCATCACCAGGCCGGCGACGGCGAGCGAGTACATCACGATACCGGTGGCGACCGTGGTCGGCGGCACCCCGAAGCTCGCCACCATCCCGCTCATCGAAACGGGCAGGGCCGCGACATTGAACGACATGATCGCCTGGCCAAGCGCTATGGCGATCATGGGTGTCCAAGATTCGCGCACCTCGGCGTCGGGCGCCGCCACGGGCGAGGCGCTTGCAGTCGTCATCGTGATGTCCCTCTCTGTGAAAAGGTTCCCGCTCGGTTTCGTTCACCGTAATGTCGGCGACTGATTTGCGGCTTCGCCCTAGTGGTCCGGCTTCGATGCGAACAGGTTGAGGCCGAGTCGCTCGGAAAGATACTTCGTAACCCGCTGGCCCTTGACACTGTTGCCGGCGGCGTCGAGAGGCGGCGCGAAGGCGCCAAGGCCACCCTTGCCGGGTGCAATGGTGACGATGCCACCACTGACCCCGCTCTTGCCCGGCAGGCCAATCTCGTAAAGCCAGTCGCCGGAGCGCTCGTAAAGTCCCGCGGTCGCGAGGATCGCGAGGACCCGCTTGCAGTTCGCGGGCTCGATCACGCGCTCCCCGCTCAGCGGGTTGACCCCGCCATCGGCAAGCGTGGCCCCCATCACCGCGAGGTCCTTGGCCGAGACCTTGAGCGAGCACTGCCGCGTGTAGACGTCGGTCGCCTCCAGCGCATCGAAATACATCCGGCCATAGCCTTCGAGCAGCTTGGCGATACCGCGGTTGCGCAGGTTGGTGGCCGCCTCGGACTCGTACACCTCGGCGTCGAGTTCGAGATCCCGTCCGGCGAATCGCGACAAGCCTTCCCGGACGAAGCGCCATTTCTCCTCGGCGCCAGCCCCCGGCGCCAGACTGGTTGTCGCGATCGCTCCCGCGTTAACCATCGGATTCATCGTCCGGTCGGCGTTGAGCTCGATCGCCATCACCGAGTTGAACGCCAGCCCAGTCGCGTTCACCCCGATCTTTTCGCGCGCCGGCTCGGCGCCGATCGCCTCGCAGATCAGCGCGAAGACAAAGGGCTTCGAGATGCTCTGGATGGAGAATTCATGATCCGCGTCGCCGATCGTCTGGACGGCGCCGTCGACGCCGACGATGGAAATACCGAAGAGATCGCGCGAGGTTCGGCCCAGGGCCGGGATGTAATCCGCGACGACGCCGTCGTCGAGCGTACGGTAGCGCTCGTACGCCTCGCTCACCGACTTGGCGACGAAATCTTTTTGTGGCAGGTGGCCAGTCGACACGACCTCCGTGGCCGCGCGTGGGGTAACCTCGACGTCCTCGAACATGCAGGCCCTCCCCAATGCACTTAGCTCGTTTGCCGAGCTTCCGATCTTGTCTAATCTTGTCGCGATCGCGGCGACCTACGCGTGCCGTTCACGATGAAGCGGACTTTGTGCTTCGCTTGCTCGTTTGAAATAAGGCCGTCGGCGGATACGCATTTCTATTGGATTGATTATCAATTGCCGGCCATTCTGCAGCGGTCCTTACGCAACGATTTGCCGGCTGACAAGTGTTTTTTCACTCGAAATAGTGCGGTATGAATCGGCTGGTATCGCGGGTGATGGCGGTGTCGTCCTCGCGGACGCCGAGCCCCGCCGGCGCGCTCGCCACCACCCACGAGCCGAGCACGGGATAGTTGCCGGCGAAGGCCGGGAGCGGCGCGTGGGCTTGGTAGATGAAGCCCTCCGTGCCGTAGGGGCCGTCGGATTCGGCCAGGGTACGCCCGGCGTCACTGACCCGGACGTTGGCGCCCTCGCGGCCGAAGATTGGTTTGCGCACCACCGGGCCGTCGATGAATCCCGGTTCGAGAGCCGCGGGCAGCAGGTTCGGGTGGCCCGGCGCCATCTCCCACAACAACGCCAGCGCCGCCTTGTTCGACAGCACCATCTTCCAAGCCGGCTCGATCACCTGCGCCGCGCCCGAAAGCAGCGGCTGGCCGAATTCCTCGCCAACGATCCACTCCCACGGATAGAGCTTGAAGATTGCTTCAATCGGCCGGTCATCCAGGTCGAGAAAACGCCGGCCGTCCCAGCCGATGTCCTCGATGGCGATGCGCTCGGTGGCAAGCCGGGCCTGGATCGCGGTGTCGCGCAGGTAGTCGATCGTGCCGGCGTCCTCGGCATGATCCCCGACCGCGCTGAAGTATAGCCGCACTCCGCCCAGGCCGAAGTTCCGCCAGGCCTCGATCAGCTTCTCGTGAATAGAGTTGAACTGGTCGCGCCCCGGCCACAGCGTCTCCAGCCAATCCCATTGGACGACGGCCGCCTCGAACACCGCGGTCGGCGTGTCGGCGTTGTATTCCAGGAGAACCGGCGGCGTGATGCCGTCATAGCGCAGGTCGAACCGGCCGTAGAGATTCTTCTCGCCCAAGGTCCAGCTTCGATCGACGGCGGCGCGGGCGGCGGGCGGGATCCGCAACCGGTCGTAGGCCTCGTCGCCGCGCCGGACCACCCGGTCGACCAACTCAAGCGCCATCTGCTCAAGCTCGCCGGTGGCGGCTTCCAACTCGTCCACCTCGATCGGGGTGAACGCGTAGCAGGCCGTCTCGTCCCAGTAGGGCGCATCGTCGATTGTATGGAAGGCAAAGCCGAGATCGCGCTCGACGTGCTCGCGCCAATCGGGGCGCGGCGGCGTCGCCAGGCGCCGCATGGGCTCAGCCTCCCGCCGAGGAACGATACGAAGACGCGGTGGAGCCGAAGCCGCCGCGCTGGACCCGGGTGACCTGCCCCGGCTGAAAGGCCGCGGCCCGGCCGATACCATTGAAGCGGCCGACCGAATATGACGAGCCGCCGGTGCGCACCATCGCGCTGTTGTCGGGACCGCGATAGACCGGCTGGCGGAACGCGCTGCCCAGCATGTAGCCCATCATCATCGGCATGAAGAAACCGCCGCCCGAGCCCGAGGCGCGGGTCTCGCAGTTGCCGGCGCCGAACTCGGCTTCACATTCCTCCTTGCGGGCGAATTGCGGCGCCTCGGCGGCGAAGTCCGCCTTGCTTTCGGCGAACGCCTGCTCGCAGGCTGCCTCGCCCTGGATGGGCGCGCACTCGGCGGCATTGGTATAGAACCGCGCGTCCGGCGGCGGCGCCTGATCGCAAGCCGCGAGCGCTGCCCCGGCGCCGCCGAGGAGAACGAGCCGGACGGCCCTGGATTTTTTCATGCTTGCACTCCCTTTAAGGTCCGATCCGGAAAATGGGGCCACGTGCGGCCGGCGCGTCCAACCATCCACGCGAAGCAGCACCGCTTCAAGGGGCCGAGACCAGCTTGAGCCCGACGATGCCGGCTACGATCAAGCCGATGCAGACGAGGCGCCCCGCCTCGGCCGGTTCGGCGAACAAGATGATCCCGGCGATGGCGGTGCCGACGGTGCCTACTCCGGTCCACACCGCGTAGGCCGTCCCGAGGGGCAGCGATTTGAGCGCGAGCCCGAGCAAAGCGAGGCTGACGATCATGCTGGCGACGGTCCATGCCGTCGGTCCCGGGCGCGTGAAGCCTTCGGTGTACTTCAGCCCGACCGCCCAGCCGACCTCGAACAGCCCCGCGGTGATCAGGATTAGCCACGCCACGACGCTAAGAACATGCCGATTGGTTCTGACATGGGCGACGGAGTACGCCGCCGGTGAGCGGTTTGGCGACTCCGGTCGTGGTCGGCAAGCTCAGCGGCAGACGTTTCAGCGACCGCACGGCAAGAAAGGCGAAGGCCTCAGCCTCCAGCGAGTCGCCGCGCCAGCCGACTGTCTCGACGGCGGCGACCGGCGCGGCCACGGCGTCAGCCAGTTGGGCAAGCAGGACCGGGTTGCGCCGGCCGCCGCCGCAGATGAGCCACCTTGCCGGCGCCGCCGGCATGAAGGCGCGCGCGGCGGCGATGCTGCGCGCGGTCAACGCGCTCAACGTCGCCGCACCGTCGGCTGCGGCCAACGGCGCAAGGGTGTCGAGCGCGCCCGCGAAGTCTTCCCGGTCCAGGGATTTCGGCGGTGTCGCCGCGAAGTAGGGATGGGCGAGCAAGATTTCGAGCAAAGCCTCGTCGACGCGGCCGGCGGCGGCGAGGCGGCCGTCCTCGTCCATCGCTAGGCCCTGCCTTGCCGCGACCCAGTCGTCGATCAGGGCGTTCCCCGGCCCGGTGTCGAAGGCCAGCACCGGCGCTTCGCCGCCACGCTCGCTGCCCGCCTCGGCGGGGCCGATCCAGGTGACATTGGCGACGCCGCCGATATTGACGATCGCGACCGGTTTGGCCAGCTCGCGCGCCAGTGCTGCGTGGTAGAGCGGCGCGAACGGGGCGCCCTGGCCGCCGGCGCCGACGTCGGCGGCGCGGAACTGTTCGACCACGGCGATGCCGGTTCTGGTCGCCAGACGGCGGCCGTCGCCGATCTGAATGGTCTCGCCCGCGTCCGGGCGGTGGAGCACGGTCTGGCCATGAAAGCCGATGACATCGATCCCGCCCGCCTCGCGGCCCGGCAAGCATGAGCAGACGCGCGACCGCGTCGGCGTGGCGGTCGGTCAGCTCGGCGATGACCTCGGCGTCTTCCGGCCGCGGCGCGCGGCCGAGGAGCCGACGCAACCGGGCGCGGAACTCAGGCGGATACGCCACGGTCGCGGCGGCGGCGAACTTCGTTACGCGTTCGCCGTCGGTCGTGATCAGCGCCGCGTCGATGCCGTCGAGCGAGGTCCCGCTCATCAGCCCGATCGCGACCAGCGGCCGCGCCGCCGGTCCCCGGGCGAGCTCGGCGGTTGGGTCGTCGTCGACCTCTATGCGTTGTTGTATGCGTTGTTGGTTGCTCGCGGTCATGCTAACCATCCGGCTGATCAGTCCACTTTCAGTTGCGCGGCAAGCGGGTGCGGTCCCGCATTCGCCGGCATCATACGTCATTTCCGCGAGCCACGGCAGTTCACACCATGACCTCCCATCGTTCCAGCTTCGTTCAGACCGTCGTCGAGCGCGGCTTCCTTCACCAGTGCACCGATCTCGGCCAGGTCGACGCGGCCGCTGCCGCCGGCCCGCCGCTGGTCGGCTATATCGGCTTCGACTGCACCGCGCCCAGTCTGCACGTCGGCAGCCTGGTCTCGATCATGCTGCTGCGGACGTTCCAGCGCGCCGGCCACAAGCCGATCGTGCTGATGGGCGGCGGCACGACCAAGATCGGTGACCCGACGGGCCGCGACGAGGCGCGGATGCTGCTGAGCGACGCCAATATCGCCGCTAACATGGCCGGCATCCGCCGGGTGTTCTCGCGCTATCTCCGTTTCGGCGACGGGCCGACCGACGCGGTCATGGTCAACAACGCCGACTGGCTCGACGGCCTTGCCTACATCGAGTTCCTGCGCGACTACGGCCGGCACTTCTCGATCAACCGGATGCTCGGCTTCGACTCGGTGAAGCTGCGGCTGGAGCGCGAACAGCCACTCAGCTTCCTCGAATTCAACTATATGATCCTGCAGGCCTATGATTTTCTCGAGCTGGCCCGTGGGCGCGATTGCGTCCTGCAGATGGGCGGCTCGGACCAGTGGGGGAACATCGTCGGCGGGATCGAGCTTGCGCGGCGCGTCGATGGCCGATCGCTGTTCGGCCTGACCACGCCGCTCCTCACCACCGCGTCGGGCGCGAAGATGGGCAAGACCGCCGCTGGCGCGGTCTGGCTCAGCGCCGATATGCTGTCGCCCTACGACTACTGGCAATACTGGCGCAATACGGAGGACGCGGATGTCGGCCATTTCCTCCGGTTGTTCACCGAACTGCCGCTGGCAACCATCGCCGAGTTGGAAGCGCGCGAAGGCGTGGCCATCAACGAGGCCAAGGCCGTGCTCGCCGACGAGGCGACCCGGCTATGCCATGGCGAGAAGGCGCGCGCCTCTGCGGCCGAGACCGCGCGCAGGACCTTTTCCGCCGGCGCCGCGGGCGAAGACCTGCCCACCGTCACTGTCGGGCGCGACGAACTTGACGGCGGACTCGCCGCGATCGAGGCCTTCCGCCGCGCCGGCCTAGTCGCGACCAACAGCGAAGCGCGGCGGATGATCAAGGCCGGCGGCGCGCGCGTGAACAATGAAGCGGTCACCGACGAAACCCGCGCGATCACCGCCGCCGATCTCGATGGCGACGGCGTAATCAAGCTGTCCGTGGGCAAGAAGCGGCATGCGCTGCTGCGGGTCGGCTGAGGCTGGAAAAGCCTGATCCGCAATTTGTGCACAGCAGCTATGCGCGCACGGCTTTGTATTTACCGAACGGCTCGGCTAGCATATCAGCCTAGGGGAGTATAAGCCCCAGCGTAATGATTTGGAGGAGAGGGTGACAGTTCTCCGTTGGCAATCGGCAATGCAGTTGGGGATCCCCGCGATCGATGCCGACCACAAAAAGCTGGTCGGCCTGCTGAACTGCCTGCACTACACGGTCATGGCGGGGGATGACAGGTGCGGCGTCGCCAGCGTACTCGACGAGTTGGTAGACTACACAGAGACCCATTTTGCCCGCGAAGAAATGTTGATGGAGCGCAGCGACTACCCGGATTTCGCCGCGCACCGTGCCGCGCACCGCTGGCTAGCGGAAAAGATGTGGGAGCGCCGCCAGGCCTTCCGCGCCGCGCCCGACGAGTTCGACATGCACGGCTTTTACGATTTTCTCTCGGGCTGGCTGCTCCAGCATGTCCTCGGCGACGACATGAAACTAAGGCCCTACCTGGAAAGGCTGTCCACTCACGCCGCCGCTTAAGGAAGCGGCGCGTCCTTTTACGGGCTGTGCCGAGGCTGCGGTTCGGGCGCGATGCGCGGAGTGCCGCTGGTGGAGTTGGGCGAGCCGTCGAAAAGCCCAAAGAGGTTGCGAAGGACGCCCGGCGCCAGCGCGCTGATCGGGTTGACGGAGATGTCCGGATCGTCGGCATTTCCGGTGACCGAATAGCGCGCGGCGAAGAGGCCGCCGCCCCTCTCCCCGCCACTGAACAGGCGGCCGATGATCGGCAGCCGGCCGAACAGCGAGTTGATGAAATAGAACGGGACCAGGGTGCCCCTGATGTCGATCAGGTCCTTATTGACGTTGTAGGTCCCCGACGCGGTGATGCCCATGGAGTTGCCGTGCATTTTGGCCTCGGTGAGATCGAGGATGCCGTCGCGAAAGGTAAAAGGAACATCCAAAGTCGAAAACGCGATGCCCTCGCCGCGCAGGAGGTCAAGAATTCCCGTTAGCGCCATGACATTGAGGATTCGCGCCAGGATCGGCTGGCGAATCATGCGGAAGTTCTTTGTCTTCAGTGTCCCTTCGAGGGGCTCGTCCGGCCGGGTATCGTCGAACGTTCCGTCGACCCTCAGCTTGCCGCCAACCATATCCGAAAAGATGTTGAGCGCGCGCAAGCCCGAGCCGGCGTCCTCGGCGCGGATGCGCAGCGTCCGCGGGCCCGGCGACCCGGGACCGATGTCAACGGTGACCGGATCGCCCTGACCGACCACGCCCGCGAGCTGAACGAGTGCGAAGGTTTTCTTGTCGCGAACGACCGTGCCGGTGACGGCCTGGATAGGTGTCTTGCTGCCCAGCCACAACCGATCGAGATCGGCGGAAAAGGTAAATGTGTCAAAATGAGTATCGGCTCCGGTCTTGCCTCCGCCATCGCCCTCGCCAGTAACCTCCCGAATTGCCGGCCCGAGATCGAGGCCGGCGCCACCGATGGTCAAATCCCAGCCCGTGTCCGGCATCAGGGTCAGGATTGCCGAGCTGTCGGTCTTGCCGCTTTTGAGATGATCGACGATCGCTCTCTCGAGCCCGCCGTCTCGACCGAACTTCGCCGAGCCGGCGGCCTCCAACCCGGCGGCCGAGAGCGACGCCGGAGCGATTTCGACGAGGTGGTCGCCGGCCAGTCGTCCACGCACGTGAGCGAACGCACGCTGCCCGCGTGCCTTGGTCCAGCCTAGGCTGGGAAAAACCATTGCCGTGTTCGTGCCATCGACATCGGCATCGAAAACGATATCGCGCTCGCTGCGAAAGGTAACCCGGGCCTTGGCGCCGACGGGGCCCTTGACCCATTGTTCGACGATGGCGATGACCTCCGGCTTGATCTTGCGCAAGGTCGCCGCGCGCAGAGCCGGAAAGGCCACATCAATTTGGCGAACGAAGCGTGGCTTGCCGGCGAAGTTCTCATGCCACGCGACCCGCCCCGGCACGTTCTCGAAGGCTGCCTGGCCGACGATGTCCATGGCCTTGTCGTCGAGCGAGATGTGCAAATTGCCGCTTGTCACGTCGCCGCCGAGAAGCGCGCCGGTAATGTAGAGGTCGCTGACGTCGGCGGTGGCAGCCAGCGTCATGTCCTTGATTTCCGGATCTTCGACCAGCGGCAACCCGAGCCGCAGCCGCGCGGTTGCATTGCCGCGGGTTTCCCTAGGGTCGAAGCCGATGTCCTTGGTAAACCCGAAGGGCTCGCCGGCAAGAAAGGTCAATACATCGGGCACCCGCCCTTTCAGGCCAAGATCCAGGTTCAGGTGAGACACCGGCACGTCGAGGTCGGGAATGACGGCGGAGCCGTCGCTCAGCGTCAACCCGCCCGCTTCGGCCCTGGTGATGGCGAGATCGAACCGGCGCAGATTGAAGCTCGCCGTCGCCGCGGCATTGCGCACCGGCGGCGCCGGCGGCAGATAGTCCACCGTCACGCCCGCCGCCTTCATCGTCCCGTTCAGCTCCGTTACGTCAAGGCTGCCGGCGGCGGGGGCAAAGGCGAGGCGAACCTCGCCCTGCACCAGCGCTCCGCCGGAGAGGTGGGCGAGGCACCACTTGCGCGCTCCCGGGGCGACGATCTTTGGCCAGTATGTTGCCAAGCTGTCGCCATTGACCCGGCCGATCTTGAGGACGGCCTCGCCGATCGTCGCGGCGCTGAGTTGGTCGACATGGCCTTCGACACTCACGGTTGGCCCGGCGAGATCCAGATTCAGGGCATCGACGCTAATCCTGTCGTCGGCGATACGGTAGCCGCCTCGCCCCTTGATCGCGGCCAGCGGAAACTCCTGGTCGAGCGGCTCTGGCACCCGAAGCGTCGTGCCTTCATCAAACGTGACGGCGAACGAGCGGACCTCCACATCACCCGCGCCGGCGTCGTAACGGCCGGCCAAATCCACCGCCCGCACGCCCAGTTCCTGAGCCGCGTGCGCCACTCCAAGTTGCCCGGCGAGTTCGGTGGTCAGCGCCAGGCGCCCGTTGCCGCCGCGGACGTCGACGTCCGCCTGCTTCAGCGTGCCGGTGTCGTCGGTGACCAGCGAGACAATGCCGTCCAATGGCACATCGACGGCCGCGAGCGGAGCGAAGGCCGCCCCGACGGGGGCAAAGTCCGAGGGCCGAAACCCCTGGAATGTCGCGCGCGCCGCCAGTGTCTTGGTCGAGCTATCCAACGAACCATGCAATTCCAGCCCGGCAACCTCCTGGCCGGCCGAGAACTCGAACGTACCTTGGAAGGACATGCGCCGGTCATGACGAACCAATTGCGCGTTTGAAAGGCGGCCGCGCCACGAGGCGTTGAGCTTGCGATCGTGATAAACGAAGCGTCCGTTGGAAATTGTCACGCTCTCGAGGTAGCTGAAGGGGTTGCTTGGATCACGCGGCTCGGCCAGGGCGGCCGAGAGAAAATCCAGCACCGGCGTTGTCCCGCCCTCGCTCTCGGCGAAACCGAATTCAAGTGTGCCATTGGTGCGGCGAACGAGGCGGAGCCGCGGAGCGGACAGATGGATCTCGGTCGGCGCCAGCCGCAGCGAGCGGAGCGCGTCGGCGCTCAGCCCGACCGACAGTTCCGGCAGCCGGGCGACGGGCTGGCGATCCCGATCACTGACGCTAACGCCGACAAAGCGGACATCCAGCCCCTCTGACCAGCCCTCCCACGAGACGATAATATCGTCGATGTCATAGCTGAAGACTTGGCTGGTTCGGTTTATGAGATATTCGACGCTCGGCACCGCCCAGGCCAGAGACGCCGGCCCCTGGGACAGCCGCCACGCCGCCAAGGCGCAGGCAATCAGCACCGCGACGGCGATGCCGGTCAAAACATAGAACAGCGAGTGCAGTGTACGTTTGAGCAACTGGTTCGATGGCTTTATGACAGGAGGAAACGGCGCGTCGGGGCCGCCACGGCGGACGGACAGGTCGAGCAGTTTGCGTCAAAGCAGGATGGTTGAACATGGCAAATTGGCTGACAGCTTGCGAGGCCAGGCTTCCCCGCGCCGCCGATCGCGACCGCGCGCGGGTCGGCACTGAACGGTGGACCTCCGCTGTCGCGGTTGCCGATGACGATGCACTTGGTATTGCCGCGGCGAGACTGGTCGGTGAGCCTTCGGCGCGGCGGCTGTTCGACGCGGTTTTCGGCAACAGTCCCTATCTGACGTTCCTCGCCGAACGCGAGCCGGCGTGGTTCGCGGGCCTGGTCGCGGGCGGTCCCGATGCGATGCTGGCGGCGATCAGGCGGGATCTCGCCGAGACGGCCGCCACCGCCGCGGCGGGAAGCGATCCGTCGCGCGCGCTACGCGCAGCAAAGCGCAAGCTGGCCCTGGTGACGGCGGTCGCCGACATCACCGGTGCATGGACGGTGGAACAGGTAACCGCCGCGCTCTCTCGGTTCGCCGAGGACGCGCTGGGCTGCGCTTGCGCCTTTCTCCTCCGCGAACTGGCGAAGCAGCTCGACATCCAGCCGGCGGACCCGGCCGCTCCCGAAGTCGGCTCGGGCCTGATCGTGCTCGGCATGGGCAAGCTCGGCGCCGGCGAGCTTAATTACTCCAGCGACATCGATCTAATCTTGTTCTACGACCCCGAGTGCATCGCGACGCCCCGGCGTGACGACCTGCAAAACCGGTTCGTGCGCCTCGCTCGCGGCCTGATCCGAATCATGGCGCACCGCACTGCCGACGGCTACGTCTTTCGTACCGACCTCCGGCTGCGCCCGGATCCCGGCTCGACGCCGCCGGCGATGTCGGTCCTGGCGGCCGAAGTCTATTACGAGACACTCGGCCAGAACTGGGAACGCGCGGCCATGATCAAGGCCCGCCCGATCGCCGGCGACCGCGACGCGGGCTGGCGCTTTCTCGAATGGCTGCGCCCGTTCATCTGGCGCAAAAATCTCGATTTCGCCGCCATTCGCGATGTCCATTCGATCAAGCGCCAGATCCACGCCCACCGCGGCGGCGGCAAGATCGCCGTCGCCGGGCACAATATCAAGCTCGGCCGGGGCGGCATTCGCGAGATCGAGTTCTTTGCCCAGACGCAGCAGCTCATCTGGGGCGGTCGGATTCCGGCGCTGCGTCTGACCGGCACCTGCGAGACGCTGCTGGGGCTGGCGACCGCGGGCAAGATCGGTGGCGAGGCCGCCGGCGAGCTGATCGACACCTACCGTTTCCTCCGCCGGGTCGAACACCGCCTGCAAATGATCAACGACGAGCAGACCCACTCCCTGCCGGAGGATCCCAAGGTCCTTGCGGCATTCGCGATCTTTCTCGGCTTTGCCGACGCCGACGCGTTCGCCGCCGAACTGCTGATCCATCTGCGCCGCGTCGAGAGTCACTACGCCGATCTGTTCGAGGACGCGCCGCCCCTGACCGCCGAGAACATCGACGGGAACCTCGTGTTTACCGGCGGCCATCCGGATCCGGACACGCTGGCGACGCTGGCGCGGCTGGGCTTCACCAAGCCGGAGATGGTCGACGCGGCGGTGCGCGGCTGGCATCACGGCCGCTGCCGGTCGATGCGCAGCCCGCGGGCACGCGAGCTGTTGACCGAACTGATGCCGTTTCTGCTGCTGGCACTCGCCGATACGCCCGACGCCGATACGACGCTGGTAACGTTCGACCGGTTCCTCACCGGGCTGCCGGCGGGGGTGCAATTGTTCTCGATGTTCCACGCCAACCCCGAGCTGCTCAAGCTGGTGGTCCACATCATTGGCATCGCACCGGACTTGGCGGCGACCCTGGCGCAGCGTCCGGCGGTGCTGGAAAGCGTTCTTTCGGCGGATTTTTTCCAGGAGCCGCCGACCGCCGCCGATCTGCGGATCGAGCTCGACGGCGCGCTGGCCCGCGCCCGGGATCCCGAAGAGCTTCTCGACGCGGCGCGGCGGTGGGCCGGTGAGCGCAATTTCCAGGTCGGCGTTCAGAGCCTCAATCGCCTGCTTGACGTGAGCGAGGCGCAACTCGCCTGGAGCAACGTCGCCGACGCCTCATTGCGTGGGCTGCTGCCCCACGTCGAAGCCGAATTCGCCAGGTTGCATGGCCGGGTGAAGGGGTCTGGGATGGCGATCGTTGCCATGGGCAAACTCGGCGGCCGGGAGATGACCGTCAAGTCCGATCTCGACCTCATCTTCATCTACGCGACGCCCGATGACGGCGTCGTCTCCGACGGATCGCGGCCGCTTGCCGTCAGCCAGTACTTCGCCCGGCTAAGCCAGCGGTTCATCAACGCGGTGAGCGCGCCGACCGCGGAAGGCCGGCTGTACGAGGTCGATATGCGCCTACGGCCGTCGGGCAACGCCGGACCCATAGCGACCAGCTTCGCCTCGTTCGTGCGCTATCACGAAGAAAATGCCTGGACCTGGGAGCAGATGGCGCTGACCCGCGCGCGGGTGATCGCCGGGCCGCCGGCCCTGATCGGAGAGATCGAAAGGGCGATTCGCGGAATCCTGACGCGTCCGCGCGGCACGGACGCCCTGCGCGCCGATGTCGCCGACATGCGCGCGCGGATCGATCGTGAGCACCACACCGAGTGCGTGTGGGACGCGAAGTACGTCCGCGGCGGCCTCGTCGACATCGAGTTCATCGCCCAGTACCTGCAACTGCGCGACGCGCAGCGGTGTCCCGACGTGCTCGCGACCAATACCATGGAGGCGCTTGTCGCACTCAGCGCGTCGCGGGCCTTGCCGGCCGACATCGCCGAGGATCTGATCGATGCTCTAGGCCTGTGGCGGCAGCTTCAGGCTCGCCTGCGCCTGACGCTGAGAGAGCCGCCCGGTTCCGCTGGCGTCATCGCGGAACATACCGCGAAGGTTCTGCGCGCGGCGCTCCGCGGCATCGGCGGGCTTGATTTCGATGCCCTGGAGCCTCGAATGAGACAGATCGCTTTGCTGGTCTTCGACCATTTCCGCGACGTCGTCGGCGAGGCGGATCCAGGACGCGAGGACGATGCCGGCGACAGGTCCGGGCGCGCCGCCCCGCATCGCGGATGATGCGCGGGTGATCCAATGGCCGGGACGGATCTGTATCCTGATCGGCGGGCTGCACACAGTGATGGGAAATTGTCTTATGAGCCTTTCAATCGGGGATACGGTGCCCCAATTTTCACTCCCCGCCGACAACGGCGCGACGATGTCCGATGCTGATCTGCGCGGGATGACCGTTTTGTACTTTTATCCCAAGGACGACACGCCGGGCTGCACCAAGGAGGCGCATGCCTTCCGCGACAAGATTGATGAGTTCTCGGCAGCCGGCGTTGCCGTCGTTGGCGTCTCAATCGATCCGGTCGCCAGCCATGACAAGTTCAAGGCCAAGCACGGCCTCAATTTTCCGCTCATCTCCGACGTCGACAAGACGCTGGCCGAGGCGTTCGGGGTGTGGGTCGAAAAGAGCATGTACGGCAGAAAGTACATGGGCGTCGAGCGCGCGACGTTCCTCATCGACGAGGCGGGCGTCGTTCGCGAGATCTGGCGCAAGGTCAAGGTTCCCGGCCACGCCGAAGCCGTCCTCGCCGCCGCCAAGGCGTCATAATCGAGGCGAAGTGCGACCGGTAAGTTGGGCCTCGCGGGCCCGATGGCTCGCCGGCCCGCCGCTTGAGCCTGGCACTTGACATTGCCTCGGCCGGCCAAATTTGTTACCGAGACATCTCTTTCCGCTCCTCCGGCCCGACTGCGGCGGCCGGGTGTCCGGATGGCAACCGGCGCGAAAAAAGCGTCCTTGGAGATAAGTATGGCCAATACCGACTATGACAAACAGGCGGTCATCTCGACCCTGAACGTGATTCTGGAGGCCGAACTGGCGGGCGTGGTCCGCTATACGCACTATTCGCTGATGGTTTATGGCTACGGCCGCATCCCGATCGTCTCGTGGCTGCGCGGCCAGGCCGACGAGTCCCTTCTCCACGCGCAGCAGGCGGGCGAATTGATCACCGCGCTCGGCGGGCATCCGTCGCTCGGGATTGGCAAGCTTCTCGAGAGCGAAAAACACGATATTGGGGCCATCCTGCGCGAGTCCCTCGAGCACGAACAAGAGGCGCTGGATCTCTACCTCACCCTGCTCGACATCGTGAACAATCGTGACGTCATGCTTGAGGAATACGCTCGCCGAATGGTCGCCGAGGAGACCATTCACATGAGCGAAGTCGACAAAATGCTGCGTCAACCTGGCGACGTGCGCGCTTTCGCCATGTAAGATGCCTCTCGCGGGGCGGTGAGCCGGGCTTGAGCGGAGGCGCCGCAACCGGGGGGTTCGAAGATTGTCACAGTCGACACGTCAAACCGACATCACGGGCGGTCCGCCTGTCGTGGCCGAGAGCAACAACCGCATCGCCGCGCGGGTAAAAGCGTGGCTGGCGCGGGTGAACGGGTTGCCGTTAAAGTGGGTTTGGGCGATGGGCGCGCTGGCGATCGTTGCTGTTGGCGCCGGCATTGTCGCTGTAGTCGTGCAGCGCGAGGCGCCGCGGGTGGTCGCACTCGATCTCGGCGGTCCGCTCGTCTACCACGACTTCCCCGATGTCATCGCCGATCTCAGGAGCGAGGGGCGAATGCCGCGATACGTCAAGCTCGGCATCGTCGTCGAGTTGCCCGAGGACCTGCGCCCGAGGCTCGAGGCCAGCCAGACCGAGGTCATCGACGCGCTGCACGGCTACCTGCGCGACCAAACGCGCGGGGATCTCATCGGCGAGGCCGGTGCGTCACGCGTCCGCGCCGAACTCACCACCCTGATCGACGCCAGGATCGCGCCCGGCCACGTCAAATCCGTCCTCTTCCGCCAGTTCATTCTGAACTGAAGGCATCCGTCTCGCGCGCCGCGACGTTGAACCGCCAGTCGCGCTCGCGTAAGATGCGAGGCAGTTCACCAGCCTTCCGGAAGTCAACTTGAAGCCCCGCGCGCCGGCCGCTGGCTTTCGGGCGCGCCTGGATCATTAGGAACAGGTTCGTCACGGCATGAAAACTCTTATCCGCATCGCCGCCGTCGCCGCGTTGATCGTGGTTGTCGGTGGCGGTGTCTATCTGGCTTTTTCGGATATTCCGGCACCGACGCAGCACGTCGAGAAAATCATTCCCGATGACCGGTTCCAGCGCTGAGCCGGGTCCGCCGCGGCCAGCCAGGCCGCTCACCTCGCGCCACGTCGAGGCCTTCCTCGAAATGATGGCCGCCGAACGCGGCGCGGCGCGTAATACGCTTGACGCCTATCGCCGCGACCTGGGCGACTTCTCAACCTACACGCGGCGTCTCGAAGTCTCGCCCGAGGCCGCCGACGCGGCGACACTGCGTGGCTACCTCGCGGCCCAAGCGGCCGCCGGAATGGCGCCGCGGACGGCGGCGCGGCGGATGTCGACGCTGAGCCAGTTCTTCCGCTTCCTCCTCGGCGAAGGCTTTCGCGACGACGACCCGACGACCCTGATCGACCGGCCACGGCAGAGCGTTCGCCTGCCGAAATACCTCAGCGAGGCGGACGTTGACCGCCTGCTCGCCGCCGCGCGCGCAGCGGCCACGCCGGCGGGCCTGCGCCTCGCCGCGCTAATGGAAGTCCTTTACGCCACGGGCCTCAGGGTCTCCGAACTCGTTGGCCTGCCGCTGTCGGCGCTCGCCGCCGAGGGCGATGTGCTGATCGTCCGCGGCAAGGGCGGCAAGGAGCGCATCGTCCCGCTGACCGATCCGGCCATGGCCTGTCTCGGCGCTTATGCCAAGGTCCGCGCCACGTTTGTCGCGCGCGCCGTCGCGACCCGTCATGGCCGCGCCAACTCGCCGTGGCTGTTTCCGTCGCGCTCGCGCTTCGGTCATCTGACCCGCGCTCGCTTCGCCCAGCTGCTCAACGATCTCGCCATCACCGCGGGCCTCGATCCGGCGCGGGTCTCCCCGCACGTGATCCGCCATTCGTTCGCCAGTCACCTGCTTGCCCACGGCGCGGATCTCCGCAGCCTCCAGCAAATGCTCGGCCACGCCGACATTACCACCACCCAGATCTACACCCACGTTCAGGCCGAACGGCTGCAAAGCCTGGTCCGCCAGGCCCACCCGCTGGCCCGCCGCGTTCCACCGCCGCGTCGGTCGGACTAGACGCGTGCAGAATTCGGTGGAGCGGCGCGGCCCGCGGGTCCTATAGTGCATGGTCACCATCGCTCCAGCCGGAGGCCGCCATGAGCTTCACCATCGTCACCCCGTGCCGGACCCGAGCCAACCGCTCGCAGCTTTCGGTTCCGGCCTCCAACCGCCGGTTCGTCGAGAAGGCGACGCAGAGCACGGCTGACATCATCATGTTCGACCTCGAGGACTCGGTGCCCGTGGCCGACAAGGCCCGCGCGCGTGAGTGCGTCATCGAAGCTCTCAACGACCTTGACTGGGGCGGGCGCACGCTGTCGGTGCGCATCAACGGCCTCGATACACCGTTCATGTACCGCGACGTGGTCGATGTCGTCGAGCAGGCCGGCGACCGGCTCGACCTGGTCATGGTGCCGAAGGTCGGCGCCGCCGCGGATGTCTATACCGTCGATGTCCTGTTGACCCAAATCGAGGCGGCCAAGGGGCGCAAGAAAGCCCTGGGCATCGAGGTGCTGATCGAATCCGCGCTCGGGATGCACAACATCGCAGCCATCGCCGGGGCGAGCCGGCGGCTGGAATCGCTGCATTTCGGACCCGGCGATTATGCCGCCTCGAGCGGGGCGCGGACCATGACCATCGGCGGCCCCCATCCCGGCTACGCCGTGCTGACCGACGCCGATGCGGATAGTGAGCGCGCCGCCCACTGGAACGACATGTGGCACTATCCGTTGTCGCGTTTGGTTGTGGCCGCCCGCGCCAACGGGCTTCGCCCCATTGACGGACCCTACGCCGACTTTCGCGACGAGGCCGGCTTCCGCTCGGCGGCGATGCGCTCGGCGGTGCTCGGCTTCGAGGGCAAGTGGGTCATTCACCCCGACCAGATCGAGCTCGCCAACGAGGTCTTCAGTCCCAGCCGCGGACGAGATCGACAAGGCGCGGCGGATTCTCGCGGCCATGGCCGAGGCCGGCGCGGAAGGCGTCGGCGCGGTCACGCTCGATGGCCGCATGATCGACATCGCCTCGATCCGCCAGGCCGAGACCCTGGTCCGCAAGTCCGAGGCCATCGCCGCCAAGGCGATAATCTGACGCAATCCGCGCGGACCATCCGAACGTACCGGCCGAGGGCGGCTACAGCCAGCCGCGGAGTTTAAAGAACGCGTATGGCAGGATGGCCGAAACGACCATCATGACCAGCGCCGCCGGGTAGCCCCATGGTTTGTCGAGCTCGGGCATCGCCGCGAAATTCATGCCGTAGATACTGGCGATCAGGGTCGGCGGCATGAATACCACCGCCACCACCGAAAACAGCTTGATGATCTTGGTCTGCTCGATATTGATGGCGCCCAACGACGCCTCGAGCAGGAACTCCAGCCGTTCCGAGAGCCGTTCGGCGTAACCCGCCAACGACTGAACGTCGCGCTGAAGGCTCTTGATCCGAAAACGCAACTGCTTCTGATTGGCCGGACGGATGTTGGCGTCGAAAAAGGTGAGCACCCGAGTCAGGCTGACGAGGCTTTCGTCGGCCTTGGAGCAGCGCACCTGGTTCTGGCCGATCTGGCTGAGCTCGTCCTTGTGATCCTTCGATGCCCCCGGCGGAGCCTTGCCCAGCGACAAGATGGTCCTGGCCAAGGCGTTGACGTTACTGTCAACGGTTTCGAGCGCGTCGGCGATACGGTCGATCATCGCATCCAGCAGCCCGATGAGCGTCGACTCGGCGCTAATGATCAACACCGGCTTCTGGCGGACGCGGCTTTGAAACGTCTCGAACGAATGCGGGGTCGAATAGCGGATCGAAACCATGACGCCGTCGACAATGACGAACGTCATCGCGCGGGTCTCGGGGTCCTCGGCATCCGAGCGGTGGAGCACGCTCGCGGTCATGAACAACGCGTCACCCTCGCTGTAGAGCCGGCTCGACGGCTCGATCTCGCGCATCTGCTCGGGCGTCGGGATCGCGATCCCGGTGATCTCCTCGACCAGCGCTTTTTCTTCCAGTGACGGCGTCAGAACATCGATCCAGACGATGTCTGCCATCGGCGTTCGGGGCCGCAACGGCGCGGCGACAATCTCGCCGGTGCCCCGGCTATATGCGGTAATCATCGCGCCCGCGCTCCCGTTAACTCGTGTCCGCGCCGCCCTATCGTCGAACCGCGACCGTCCTCGTCCCGCTCAGCGCGAACGAACCTTCAGCAGACGCTTGAGCCGTTTCTTCAGGCCGATCGACTTTGCATCGATCGTCGCCGCGCGCTTGGGGCGAACGTAATACATCTGCAGCGATCGCCGTTCGCCGACGCATGGCTTAAAGCCGTGGTAGGAGTGTTCGGAGCGCTTAAAGGCCAAAAGTGCGCCGCCGCTTGGTTCCACTTCGGCGCCGTAGTCGTCGATGTTGCCGGGATCACGGACCAGGCGCAGGCGGCCTCCGTCGTGCGGCCAGTCTTCGTTGAAGTAGATCAGCGCAGTGATGACTTTCAGCTTAGAGTCATTATGGACGTTCCCGTCCGCCGCCGCACTGTACTTGCGCACGGTGATCTGGAGCGGAAATCCCTCGAGATCTATTGCGAACTTGCGCGCGATCGCCTCCTTCAGGCTAAGGCTTCGCAGCTCATCGAGCATCTCGGCGAAGACCGGGCCGTAGGTCAATTCCTCTGGCGGCATGTTGCCGGGCTCGGTGATCGCGGGATAGTCGCGGTTGACCGCGGCGAGCATGTCGCGGCGAACGAAATTCGGCACCACGATGTAATCACATGGATCATGCTGGACGGACGCCTCGCCGAGCGCCTGCATATCGAAAACCCTCATGCGTCCATTCCCCACATGCCGCCGCGCTCGCCCATCATCTCGCGGGTCAATAAACCTGCTCTTCTCCGGTATCATAGCTCGCGCGCCGGTGCAAACGAGACGCTGGTCAGAGCGCAGCCGAGAGCCTCGCATAGCGGGCGCGGGTGCTTTTGCGTCTCCGCGGCCCCTGATTGCAGGAGTTGGCCCGATTAACGGTGCCCGCGATCTTGGCAGTCGGCGCGAACGCGCCTTGCGCCGGTCCGCCACCGCGCGCTTGGCCGATGACCTTGTTCTAAGTTTTTACTGCTCAACGTGTGGCGACGGTGCGGCGCAAAGCCTAATCCGTGTCGGTAGCGGCGGACTCTGCGCCGTCGACGCGGGTCTCGGCGTCGGCGTCGGCGAGTTCGGGTTCATCGGCCTCGGGCTCATCGGTCTCGGAAGACTGTCTCTTGGTCGAACGGTCCTGCTTGGCCTTGAGCCGTTCAGCCTTCTTGGCCGCCTTGGCGCGATCCTTTTCTTGACGATCGAAGCGATAGTTCGGCTTGCGAGCCATTCCAATCTCCTTTCGCTGGGCTCTCACACACCAGCGGGCAGCACGAAGTCCCACCCTTCATAGCGTACGACACCGCAGCACGCGCCGTCGAGACGACGCGTGCTGCTTGGCATCCCGAGGTCAGGCCGCCTGCGGGCGACGCGCGGAATTGCGCGACCTCAGCCGGCGCGGCTGAAACTCTTTCGGTCCGCTCTCGGCCCCAACGTGCTTGGGCGCGGCTTTCCCCGCCGACTTGAACTTAGTCGTCGGCTTCGTCGCGGACTTTGCAGGCATGGGTTTCGCGGACGGTGCCCTGGCGGGCACGGGGGCGGGCATGGGGGCGGGCATGGCAACGGCCGCCGTCGCTTCCCGCCTTGGGGACTCGGCGACAGCGATCCTGCGCCGAAGGAGGCGTTCAATGTCGCGCAAGTAGGCCCGCTCGGCCGCATCGCAAAACGACAGCGCCGTCCCACGGGCGCCCGCCCGGGCAGTTCGCCCGATGCGGTGGACGTAGGTCTCGGGAACGTTTGGAAGCTCGTAGTTGACGATATGCGTCACCGCCTCGACGTCGATGCCCCGCGCGGCGATATCGGTCGCCACCAGCACCCGTGAGCGGCCGGCGCGAAAGTCGTTGAGCGCCGCCTGCCGGGCGGACTGTGACTTGTTGCCGTGGATGGCGGCCGCCGAAACGCCGCCGCGTCCGAGCTGTTCGGCGACCCGGTTGGCGCCGTGCTTGGTTCGCGTGAACACGATCACCCGGCTCATCGCCGGGTCGCGCAGCAGGCTGCTCAACAACGCGCGCTTTTCGGGCGCGGCGATGTGAAACACCTTCTGCTCGACAAGTTCGACCGCGGTGCCCGTCGGCGCCACTTCGACGCGGACCGGCTCGCGCAGCATGTCGGCCGCGAGGCGGGTAATCTCCGGCGGCATGGTTGCCGAAAACAGCATTGACTGGCGCTGCTTCGGCAGCGTCCCGACGATTTTGCGGACGTCATGGATGAAGCCCATGTCGAGCATCCGGTCGGCTTCGTCGAGCACGAGAAAAGAAACGGCGTCGAGCCGCGCGTGGCCCTGATTGATCAGATCAAGCAGACGCCCCGGTGTCGCCACCAGGATATCCACGCCGCGCTGCAGCGACTTGACCTGCGGTCCCTGGCTGATGCCGCCGTAGATGGCGGTTTCGCGCAGCTTCAGATGCCGGCCGTAGGTTCTGATTGCCGCGGCGATCTGAACCACCAGCTCGCGGGTTGGCGCCAGAATGAGCGCCGAAGGGCCGCGCCCCTGACGCGCGCCACTCTGGGAAAGGCGCTGAAGCATAGGCAGGGCGAACGCGGCGGTCTTGCCGGTACCGGTTTGCGCCACGCCGAACAGATCCTTGCCCTCGAGCAGCAAGGGGATGGCGTGCTGCTGAATAGGCGTGGGCGTGACGTAGTTCGAGTTTTCGAGGGCGTGCCGAATGGGTTCGGCGACGCCGAGATCGGAAAAAGAAGTCAAGTGTTATGGTCTTTCAATTGGTCCCGCGCCAAGGCGCAACCAGGACACAACCCGTCACGCATCGCTCGCGAGCGATTTTCAAGAATGCCCCGCGTGATCGGGCAAAGGGGATTATGGTGGGGATGTCCGGACCGCACAACGAGGTACGACACACGCGCCGGACTGCTGGATGACGTCCAGCGATCGTGCTCTGACGTTGGGCGCTTCCGTGGCGGAAGTCAACCCAAGTTACGAATAAGCCGCAAGTTCTGGTCCCCATGGCACGCGTCGCCACGCGCGGCAGATCGAAGCAGCCATCGGTGTTGCTCGGCGGACGCTTTGTTGCCGCACCGCATAAATGTGCTAGGATCCTGGTGTACATTATCAGGTCGGCGGCCGCCTCCTCGTCCCTGCGGTGGCGTGCCCGGAAAGGTGGCGATATGGACGGGCTCAGCATTCCCCAATTTCTGATGACCTTCCTTGCCGTGCTGGCCGCCCTGTTCGCCTTCGCGCTCGGCATCGGTGTTCTCGCGGTGGGGGTCCTTTACGTCGTTGATGTCACTCAGACCCGCCACGCCATCCGCCGCAACTTCCCGGTGATCGGCAGGGTGCGCTATCTGTTGGAGCACGTCGGGGTTTTCTTCAGGCAGTACTTCTTCGCCATGGACCGCGAGGAGATGCCGTTCAACCGGGCGCAACGGACTTGGGTCTATCGGGCAGCCAAGAACCTCGATAACACCCAGCCGTTTGGCTCCACCCGCGATCTTCGCGCCGAGGGCACGATCCTGTTCGCCAACGCGACCTTCCCCAGCCTGGCCCCAATCTTGGCCGGGTCGTCCGCGGCCGCCCAGGCGGTGACGATCGGACCCGACTGCGCCACGCCGTACGCGGCGAGGAGCCTGTTCAACGTTTCGGCGATGAGCTTTGGCGCCATCTCCAGGGCCGCCGTACTGGCGCTGTCCAACGGCGCGCGGATGGCCGGATGCTGGATGAACACCGGCGAGGGCGGCCTTTCGCCGGCCCATCTCGAAGGCGGGGCGGATATCGTTTTTCAGATCGGCACCGCCAAGTATGGCGTGCGCGACGACAAGGGCGAACTGGACGAGAGCAAACTTCGCGCGGTCGCGGCCCATCCCCAGGTCCGGATGATCGAGATCAAGCTCAGCCAGGGTGCGAAGCCCGGCAAGGGCGGGATCCTGCCGGGGGCCAAGGTGTCGGCCGAGATCGCGGCGATCCGCGGCATCCCCGAGGGCCAGGAACTCGTTGAGCCCGAGCCGTCACCCTGAGATCGACAGCACCGGCGATCTGCTCGATTTCGTCGGCCGTGTTCGCCGGATCGGCGGCAAACCAACCGGCTTCAAGTTCGTCCTCGGCGAGCCGGCCTGGCTCGATGAGCTGTGCTGCGAAATCCGCCGCCGCGGCATCGACAGCGCCCCCGACTTCATCACCGTCGACAGCGCCGACGGCGGAACCGGGGCCGCGCCCATGAGCCTGCTCGATTACGTCGGCCTGCCGATCCAGGAAAGCCTGCCGCTGGTCGTTGATAAGCTCACCGAGTATGGGCTGCGCGGGCAGATCCGGGTCATCGCCTCGGGCAAGCTGATCACCCCGGCCGATGTGGCCTGGGCGCTGTGCATCGGCGCCGATTTCGTCAACTCGGCGCGCGGGTTCATGTTCGCGCTCGGCTGCATTCAATCCATGCGGTGCAACAAGAACACCTGCGCCGCCGGCATCACCACCCAGGACCCGCGGCTGCAACGCGGGCTGGACCCGATCGACAAGGCCGAACGGGTGCGCCACTACGCGGAAAACATGGTCAAGGAGGTCGGCATTATCGCCCACTCGTGCGGCGTCGACGATCCGCGCGGGCTCGCCCGCGAGCACTGCCGCATCGTCACCGGACCGGGGCACTCGGCCTCGCTTGCCGAACTCTATCGGCGACGCGACGGCGGGCCGACAGCATCGCGCGCCGCCTGACACGAAAGTGCAACCGTTAGGGCGCGCGAGCGGGGGGAGGTGTCGGCGATCAGACCAGGATGAAGTCGGCCGCGGTCCACTCCTTTGCTCCGTGGTCTGCGCCGTCCTGAACCAGGATCGAGAAATCGACGCCGGCCTTGCCGTCGACCTCGCCTTGAACGACGGAAGCGGTGCCGCTCGCCGCCTCGACGACACGAACCTGGCCGGCGCCGGTGAGCGCCCCGGTCACGAAGGCGAAAGGCTGGAAACCCGCGGCGGAGTTCGCGTCGACGCCGCTCAGATCAATGCGATCGCCGGATGCGCCGCCGTGGGTAAAATCGAGGATTTCGTCGCGCTGGCCGCCGGCCGGCGATTCGGTGATGGCGGTATAGGCGAAGACGTCATGGCCGTCGCCGCCGGACAGGACATCGCGACCCGGTCCACCGTTGAGAACGTCATCGCCGGCATCGCCGTAGAGGCGATCGTTGCCCTCGCCGCCATAGAGATGATCCGCGCCGGCCTGGCCGTGGAGAACGTCGTTGCCGCCATCGCCATAGAGGCGATCGCCGCCATCCCATGTCAGCTTGCCGTCGCCGCCGTAGATGGTGTCGTTACCGGCGCCGCCGTGGATCAAATCGGCGTCGCTGTGGGCGTCGCCGTAGATGTCCTTCTGCGGCAGGCCGACACTGCGACCGTAGATCGTGTCGTTCCCGGCCAGGCCGTCGATCAGGTTATCCTCCGAATTTCCGCGGATGATGTTGTTGGTATTGTTGCCTGTCGCCCGAAAATTTTCGTACGAGACATATTCGGTCATCAGCAAGGTGAGGTTCTCGACGTTGTCGGGCAGGCTGAAATCGGCCCAACTCTTCACCGTGTCGGTCCCGTTGCCCGCGGTCTCTACGATCTTTTCGGCGCCGGAGAACACGACGTAGGCATCATTTCCGCCGCCGCCGGAGAGGGTATTGTCGCCGACGCCGCGGGGCGCGTTGTTGTAATCTGACGCCGCCTCCAGCGTGTCGTTGCCGTCGCCGCCATAGAGAAGCACGCGCGGATCACCGTCATCCGACTTGACCCGAAGGTGGTCGTCGCCGCCATCACCGTAGAGTGAAATCGCGCCACTGTCGGCGTAGCCATTTAGCGTGTCGTTACCCGCGCCGCCATGGAGTTCGCCACCAGCGCCACCGCCATCGAGAATGTCGTCTCCGCCCAAACCATAAATCGTGTCGGCGTCGTAGGACGGCTTCTCGTTCGCCGGGCCGGTAACCCCAGGAGAAAGGTGCCAAGGCGTGATGATGTCGTCGCCGTCCGTACCAGTGAAAGTGGCCATGTCAAAACCTCGATGAATGTCGAGCGTGTCCAGCGTGAGGCCGGTTACTCGCGATGTTCGATCCCGCTAAAATTGCCGGCGAGACTAGCAGAAGGATGCATCGAGGCGCAGGTCAAAGACCGGTTGTCCCTTCGACGCCACCACATCCGTTGCCTGAATGCACCAAGCGCCATGAACCGGCGCGGCGCTTGGATAAACAAAAGCAAGAAAACGAGAGTCCGGTTCCCGGCCAGAGCGACGCGCAAAACGCCGTGGCACCCCATTGTGTCGGATATTGTATCGGACACCCCCGTCCCCAGGCGGACATCTGGTCTAGAAGATCTGGCCGGTGAACTCGAGGTGGACGCGCTTTCGGATGGTGTCGATTGCCTTCAACGACTCAAGCAGATCGCCGCGCTCGGCTTTGGTCAGGCCGCGGGGGTTGATATAGTAGGTGACGGGGCGGCCGGCCTTGTAATCGGCGATCTGGCGGCGCAATAGCAGCCCCGTGATGAAAGCGAATGCAGCGCCCAGCGCGTCGCGCTCACCCGCGCCGAGCACGCCGCGATCTTCGAGAACGCGGATCCGCTCCAGCGTCGAGGTCGCCTCTACCCCCTCGCGCAGGGCGAGCAGGCGGATCGCGCCGACCAGAGGAATGGTGCCGGTATGCTTGAGATTGATCCGACCGCGGTGGGCGCGCTCCTCCTTCTCGGTGACGAACCCGCCGAAGAAACCGAGCGCGACGTTGTGGCCGACCTTGTCTTGGAACATCTGGCTGAGAAAGCGGTGGTTGTTGCGCATCAGTCCGCTCACGCGTTCGCGCAGTTCGACCGCGAGGTCTTGCTTACCCCATACCGGCTGAAAATCAAAAAATATGTCAGCCAGTCGGATTGCGACGAAGTTGCTCTTCCGGCCCCAGCGGGTGATCTGCTCGATCCATTGCGACAGGCTTTTGCGCCACAGCGGGTTCAGCGCCATGCAATACCCGTTGCAGTAGGAGATGCCGACGGCGTCGAGATCACGGCACAGGCGCTCGGCGAGTTCGCGATAGAACGCGTCCACCCGCGCGTGCACCGCGTCGGGATAGTCTTCGAGGATGAAACCGTTGTCCTGGTCCGGAAACAGAAAACTCTCGCCACGCCCACCCGAGCCCATGACGATGGTGCAGGCCGGCACCGGCAGCTCGCCCCAGCCCTCGGCGGTCATCCGCGCGAGGGTCGCCTCACCGATGCGCCGGTACATGTCGTTGTTTATTCCGGTGAGAAGCCGCTGGATATCGGGCGCCGGGAGATTGTCGGCGAACAGCTCCTCGGCCAAGCTCGACTTGCGCGGCCTTGACCCCGCGCAGCCCATCGAGAGATCCTTCGTGAGTTAGCCGGTCAATCTGGCGCATAAGCTGTTCGTCGGCGGCGACCAGCGCGTCGTGGAGGAACAATAGGCCGGCGACCTGGCCGCGGTGGTCGACCACCGGCATGTGGCGGAGACCGTGTCGGCGCATCAGGGCGATGGCATGATAAAGGTAGTCCTGCCGGTCGATGCTGATAACCGGCGAACTCATGACCCGCTCGACCGGCGTCTCGCCGGGTACCTTGAAGGCGATGCGCAGGGCGATATCGCGCTCGGTAAGAATGCCGATCGGCCGGCCGACGGCGTCGACAATCAATCCACAGGTCGCGCGTTTTGCGCCGAGCTGTTCGATCATGTCCTCGCAGGCGGTACCTGGGCGAACCGCGACGACCGCCTCGCGCGGCCGCATGACGTCCCTCGCAAGCTTTCCGAAGATGGCGGTGCGCGAATGCTCGGCCCGCACCGGCGGGTCGCTGTTCAACATGGGCCGCCACCGACCGACGCGGGCGGGACAATTGGGATCTTGCAGCCGCCATTATCCTCTCAATCCCCGCATCGGCCCCGCACCGGTCCCGCATCGGCTGGCGCCACGCGCCGCCTTGGCGCAAGGCCGTGGCAACCACTGTACACGAGTTGCCGCCGGCGCCGCGCGGCAAGCCTCGTCTACACCAAATACATGCTACGTAAGAGTTCGCGTAAGATAAAATTAACCCATGGTTTAACCCGTTGTATGAATGTTTGGAAAATGCTATGCGTCGCCAGTGCTTGCTGTTTGTCGATACGCGGTACGGCAACAGAGAGCAGCAGAGAGGTTGATAACGAGTTTCAAAAGCGCGTGGATGCTCCATATAAGCGCGTGACAATAATGGCGGCGCCTTGCGATGATGCCGCTGAATGGGCCTTATAATGGCTCGCTGGGGAGGGTAAACGCCGGTCGGCTTGGCGATCGATTCCGGGGACGTGACGCATTTTCCGTGATCACGCCGATCGTTCGCGTGAGGCTAGGCTTCTCCTCGGCAAGACGGGACGGCGCGGGTCGTGGTTGATCCGGTGCACATGAAGGTTGGTTGTCCTTCGCTCGCGCTCAGCCCAGGACGTGTACGAGAGGAGTGGAGCATTGGCACCAAAAATCATCTGGCTGTTCGTTTTCGTCGTTCTCTACTGGTCGTACTGCATTTTCTGGGGCATTCGCGGCGCCCGCATGGCGCGGACGGCAAGCGACTACTTTATCGCCGGCCGGAAGCTCTCCCTGTGGGTCTTCGTCTTGGCGGCGACGGCAACATCGTTTTCCGGCTGGACCTTCATGGGTCATCCGGGACTGGTCTACCGCGACGGTTTTCAGTACGCCTACGCGTCTTTCTATGCGATCACCATCCCGTTCACCGGGGTCATCTTCCTCAAGCGCCAGTGGATGCTCGGCAAGCGCTTCGGCTACGTCACGCCGGGCGAGATGCTGTCGGACTATTTCCAGGGCGACGCCATCCGCATCCTCACCGTCATTGTCGCCTTGCTCTTCTCCATCCCCTATCTCGGCGTCCAGCTCGGCGCCTCCGGTTACCTGTTCAATGTTCTGACCACGACCGACGCTTACCCGAGAGGCCTCGTCAGCGAGAACTTCGGGATGTGGGTTCTGGCGATGGTGGTCCTCATCTACGTCGCCTCCGGCGGTTTGCGCGCGGTCGCCTACGTCGACACCCTCCAGTGCGTCCTGCTTGCCTTGGGCATCGTCATCACCGGGCTGATCGCACTCAACGCGGTCGGCGGCTGGGACGCGCTGAACGACGCCATGGCGAGACTGGCGGGAACCTCCATCGGCGATTACGGGACCACCAAGGGCCTCGGCGGCGGCGACTATAACGCCTATTTCGCGATTCCCGGGGTCATCCAGTGGACGGCGGGGCTCGGCAAGGAGGCTCCGGTCGGGGGGCTGTGGACCGGGGTGATGATTCTCACCTACATGTTCGCGCTGATGGGCATTCAGTCGGCGCCGGCGTTCACCATGTGGTCCTTCGCCAACACCAACCCGTCGCCGTTCGCGCCGCAGCAGGTGTGGGCGTCCTCTTTCGGCATCGGCCTGATCTTGATCTTCTTTACCGCGATCCAGGGGATGGCGGCGCAGTTCCTTGGCGCCCATCCGGCGGTCAACGACGCCGGCCTAGCGGTGGCGAATCTGCTTCCGCCGGACGTCAACGCCACGCCCGACGCTCTTGTTCCGTACTACTTCAACATTCTCGGCGAGAACTGGCCGTGGCTGGTGGGCTTGCTGGCGGTGTGCGCGCTGGCAGCAATGCAATCGACCGGCTCCGCCTACATGTCGACCGCCGGCGGCATCATGACCCGCGATCTCTACAAGCGCTACCTCAATCCGGGCGCGACCCACGCGACCCAGAAGCTGTTCGGCCGATTGGGCGTCGCCTTCATCGTGATCTCTGCCTTGCTGGTGGCGACTTACTCGAAGGACGCGCTTGTTCTCCTCGGCGGCCTCGCCGTCGCCTTCGGCTTCCAGATGTGGGTGCCGCTGGCCGCCGTCTGCTACATCCCGTGGATTACCCGCCAGGGCGCGACCCTCGGCCTCGCCGCCGGGCTGCTCGCGGTGACCTTCACCGACAGCTTCGGCCTGAACATGCTCGCCGCGGTGGGCGTCGAGCCGTGGGGACGTTGGCCGCTGACCATCCACTCGGCAGGCTGGGGCATCGCCTTTAACATCTCCGTCTGCGTCGTCGTTTCGGCCCTGACCCAGAGCGACCACGCGCGCGCCCACCGCATGAAGTATCACAACTTCCTGCGCGAGCACGCCAGCCTCGCGCCGGCCAAGAGGCACCTTATCCCCGTCGCCTGGATCGTTACCCTGGCGTGGTTCTTCTTCGGCGTCGGTCCCGGCGCGGTCATCGGTAACGACCTGTTCGGCGCGCCCGACGCCGGCCGCGACGGCTGGACCTTCGGCATCCCGTCGATCTGGGCCTGGCAGATCCTGTTCTGGCTGCTCGGCGTCGCGATGATGTGGTTTCTCGCCTACAAGATGGAGATGTCATCGGTGCCCCAGGCCGAGATAGAGGCCCTGGTGGAAGACATCGGCGACACATCGCTGGAGAAGCCCGGCGCCTAGACAAGAAGATCAAACATCCCATCCGCGCGGACAAGATCACCCACGAAATCGAGAGGATCGTGATCAAGTAGTGTCTTTCTCTATCAGGCTGTTCATTTTATGAAAGGTTTTATTGCTAATACTCGTGATCATATTGTGTGCTACGGAGCCTTGCCTCGTAAGGCCGTTCCCTGCTGACGTACTGGCAGGGACTTGGGGGGGGGAAAGCACCGGACATCGCAAACCTTGCTCAGGGGCGAAGCCTATCCTCAATCCTCGCTTTTGATTCCTCCCTCTTGGCATCGCGGTCGTAAGACGAAGCGATTTCTTCAAGTATGCTGCCGATATACGGGTAATCGGAAAGCAGGTGCTCCGCGCAGGGCTGTTCAGTTCTCCTGCTGTGAGGGGCAGGGCTGTTCAGTTCTCCTGCTGTGAGGGGTGCGTTCTCGTAATACGAGTTTGCGCGGGATTGCCGGTTGGAAAACGAGTTTACCCCGGCGGCGAAAAGTCTGAATCCATGGTGGGCACCTTAGATGGAGGGTGCCATGGCTCCGTTTCCCAACCTTCTGGCGGCTTTAGGGGACGTTCCGGACCCCCGGCGGGCGCAAGGCAAGCGATATCCGCTGCCGTATCTGCTGATGTTCACGGTGTTGGCGCTGCTAAGCGGGGCCAGGTCCTACCGCGGCGTCATCACCTTCCTGGAGCAGCGGCGAGAGCACCTCAATCACCACTTCGGGGTGGATCTGCAGCGGGCGCCGGCGGTGAACACGCTGCGGACGATCCTGCAGTCGCTGTCGACCGAGGCCCTCGAAGACGCGTTCCGCCGCCATGCCAAAGCCCTGCTGCCCGCGGGTTGCTCCCCGGGGGGCGAGGCGGGCGAACAGCCGGTGATCGCCTTCGATGGCAAGACGCTGCGCGGCAGCTTCGATCACTTCAACGACCGCAAGGCAGCCCAGACCTTGACAGCATTCGCCTCGGCTTCGGCCATCGTCCTGGCGCATATCGAGATCGAAGACAAGTCGAACGAGATCCCCGCCGCCCAGCAGATGATCCGTGACCTCGGGCTGACCGGCGTCGTGTTCACCGCCGATGCCATGCACTGTCAAAAAAACATTTCCTGATTACGCATCTTTCTCAGCCTGCCGGGGCGTGGTACAAATCGGGAACATATAAGGAGACAGGCGGGGTTGAGGCATGGCGCGCAATCGTGTTCAGTTTCAGAAGGGGCTCAGCGAGGCGCGGTTCGATGAGCTTTACGGGAGCGAGGATCGGTGTCGGGAGGTCGTGCTCGGCTGGCGTTGGCCGCAAGGCTTTGTCTGCCCCGGCTGCGGCGGGCGGAATCACTGCATCATCAAGACCCGTGCCCTCTACCAGTGCACGTCCTGCCGCCGGCAGACCTCGCTGATGGCCGGCACGATCTTCGCCTCGACCAAGGTGCCGCTGCGCACTTGGTTTCGCACCATGTACCACCTGACGCAGAGCAAGGGCGGGATCTCCAGCCTCGAACTCGGCCGTCGCCTCGGTGTGACCCAGAACACCGCCTGGAAGCTCAAACACAAGCTGATGCAGGTGATGATGGAGCGGGATGCCGGCAAGCGCCTGACCGGTCGGGTCGAAATGGACGACGCCTATCTCGGTGGCGAACGCTCCGGTGGCAAGCGCGGTCGCGGCGCGCCCGGCAAGACGCCGATCATCGTCGCCGTCGAAACCACGCCCGAGGGCAAGCCGGTGCGCCTGAAGCTGCGCCGGGTCATCGGCTTTCGGCGCAAGGAGGTCGAAAAACTGGCCCGACGCAGCCTCGATCCCACCAGCACCGTCGTCAGCGACGGCCTCAGCTGCTTCCGCGGTGTCGCGGATGCGGGATGCACGCATCAGCCGATCTGCACAGGATCCGGCCGCAAGGCGGTGCTGACACCCGCTTTCAAGTGGGTCAACACGGCGCTCGGCAACATCAAGACCGCCATCACCGGCACATACCGCGCCATCCGCCAAAAGCACATCCCCCGCTACCTGGCCGAGTTCGAATACCGCTTCAATCGGCGCTACGATCTCGCCGCCATGATGCCCCGCCTCGGCTGGGCCGCCGTCCGAACCCCGCCAATGCCATATCGCCTCCTCAAACTGGCTGAGGTTCATGCGTAATCAGGAAAACATTTGAAACCGCCAGGGAGACCGGAAACTTTCTGGTCGCCCAGGTCAAAGCCAATCAGCAGACCCTGCACGACACGATCGAAGCGATCTGTGCCGCCGAGAAGCCCGTCGACAGCGCCGCGAGCGTCGACCGCAACCGCCACGCTCGCCAGGAGCATCGTCTGGTCGAAACGTTCGACGTCACCGGCCGTCTCGGCTCCGACTGGGACGGCCTGATTGTCGCCGCCGCCCGCGTCACCCGGCTCACCTGGCACAAGGACACCGCCTCCGGCCGCTGGCACCCCACCGACGAGATATCCTTCTTCGCCTGTCAGATCAGGCTGTCCGCCAGCGCAACCGCCGCGGCGATCCGCCAGCATTGGGGCATCGAAAACCGCAGCCATTACGTCCGTGATGTCAGCTTCTTCGAAGACCACAGCCGCATTCGAACCAAACCCGGCCACTTCGCAAGGTTCCGCAGCTTCGCCCTCAACATCCTGCGCGCCAACGCCACCACCAACGTCAGCAGAGAACTCTACCTCAATGCCCTCAACCCAAATCACGCCCTGGGTTACCGCTCAGCGTAAAGGAGAACTGAACAGCC
>CAWDWD010000017.1:0-124681 GCA_963805915.1 uncultured Alphaproteobacteria bacterium | reverse complement strand
CTCTGGAAACGGATAAGGAGAATTCACCTGATAAGAGTACCATCCTGCGAATTCTGCATGGCGGGTCCAGACTGTTGAGGTCCACCATCGCAACAATAATTGCTTTGACAATAGGCCTTCAAACCTGCAGAGCCTCTGTAAAGCCTGCCACTCCTCCACCACGTTTAAAACTTACAGCAGAAAGCGCGGCTAACTCTCATGCAAGAGCACAAGCACCGAAGCGCTTCTAGAGTATCGTTTTCCGGCAGTGACATGGGACCTGTTAAAGAGAAATTTAGAGCAGAAATAGGCCCTATGTGTCAGATAGTTAGGCTGCGATGTTTCGCGGCCAAATTAGGAAGTGCTGCGCCTTTGGCGGCCGAGCGCCAAGCGGATCCGTCGCTACCCCCGCCTTACCTAGCTGACCATATCGCGCTGAACGAGTGGCACGCTATCGCACCAATATTGGCG
This sequence comes from uncultured Alphaproteobacteria bacterium, assembly GCA_963805915.1. Lineage (GTDB taxonomy): Bacteria > Pseudomonadota > Alphaproteobacteria > Rhodospirillales > Defluviicoccaceae > JAEULH01. Next base: position 124,231 of record CAWDWD010000017.1, on the reverse strand, counting down.
CGTCGCGGCCTACTTGATGAAGGAATGCGACCCTTGCTAGCCGGTTATTGCAGTGCTCTTGCCCGAACCGTAAGGGCGGAGCAAATCCTTTCGAGCGAGGGTCGATACTATAAAACAACAACCTGCAAGGGCTCAGTAATGAAGAGACGTCATCCTGCCGTACGGGATGCGGAGGAGGGCTGGGCTTCCGTGCGTCTGTTTGCTCGGCACCTCGGAATATCGGCTTCATTGGCATCCTCCAGATCCAGCAATGGTGGCCGAAGTGACTTCTTCAAATGAACATTGGTATTTTGACCATGAGGAAGCTGGAAAAGCTGTTCGTTTCATAGAAAAATTTTGCTCACATGTAAAAGGTTCCTATTCAGGCAAGCCTTTCCTCCTGAATGATTGGCAGACCGCTCTGGTTAGAGAAGCATTCGGGCGCAAGACCACGGACGGAATACGAAGATACAGGCATGTATGGGTTGAAGCCCCTAGGAAGTCAGGCAAGACAACTTTTGCGGCAGCCTTATTGCTATATATGCTTCTAGTCGACAAGGAGCGCAATACTGAAGCATGTATTGTTTCACCATCAAATAACATATCTGGCGCGTGCATGAATATAATCAAAATGATGATCGATAATAATGCGGATATGCAGGATGTCTGTGAGGTACGTGCGACTGAAGTGCTTTACAAGTGTAACAGAATTTCTGTGATTGCAGGAGCCAGATCTTCCTTGACGGGTCGAGATGTTTCGTTCGCAGTATTAGATGATTTGCAGGAAGGACTGTCTAGTGAGGCCTACGAGATGTTGGTCGCTTGTTCTGCATCAAGGGAGCAACCTCTGTTCATCTACCTAGCCGCTGCTGGCGATCCCTTATCTGTAGCGGCGGAGATGCACAAATACGCTGCTGATATTGCTGCCGGAAATGTCTTCGACCCGACTTGGCTGATACGGATTTTTGGGGCCATGCCGAACGATGATTGGACTGATCCGGAAGTTTGGGCAAGAGCGCATCCCGGCCTCGATCAGTCGATAAGTCGGCATTTCCTGCGCGAGCAGTGCTTGCGGGCACTCAATACTCCCGGATTCGTTGACGTCTTTCGGCGACTTTATCTGAACGTCTGGATCGAAGAGTCTGTAGGATGGCTTGACATGAGCAGCTGGGATCGCTGCAGAGCCCCAATTCGAAGGAATGACCTAGTAGGTCGATCATGCATAATCGGGCTCGACCTCTCCACCTCAAGGGATCTAACAGCTGTGGTTGTGGTATTTCGCGGGCCGGACGGAGGATACACGCTTTTGTCGTTCCCGTTTTGTCCAGACGAGGCCATACAGCAGAGGATTAGACTAGACAAGGTTGCTTATCATGAATGGCGTGATCAGGGATTCCTCGTAGCAACCGAAGGGAATGTGGTAGACTACGCGGTTATTCGTGATAAAATTCTAGACCTCCATGCCGAATACAATGTCCAAGAGATTGCTTACGATCGGTGGGGATCCTCTATGCTAATAAATCAGCTTGTCCAGGAGGGTGTTCATTGCACACCTGTCAATCAAGATGCATTAACAATGTCTCGTCCCGCCAAGGAACTAGAGCGCGCTCTTAGCGAAGGTACTCTGCGCCATGATGGTAATCCCGTCCTTCGGTGGTGTGCTTCTAACGTCATTCTCGCGAGGAACGCCCAAGGGGTTGCTAAACCGTCCAAGCGGAAGAGTTGAGATCGGATTGACCTCATCATATCGGCGTTGATGGCGATTTCTCGCTTCCTGATACTCACGGATGTCGTCCCAGAAAGTCAGAAGCATCAGAGTTCTTGAAGCTGCATGCGGTGCTTGGATCAATTAAGGTACGAACCGTACAGACAAGTCCGCGGCTGACAGTTGTCGCCAACAACAATGAGTGGTCTCTCGGCTTCGTAACTGCTTTCGAGCGCACCATCGATTGGTTCGTAACCATCCGGCGAAGGCTAAGGGCGTCTGAGGTTTACGCTGCTGCTGCCGCGGTGGCAGGCAGTTGGACGCCTCCGGAAACCGGCTGGATTTAGCGGCGAGAGCATGATTCCGTGCGCCTGAGCGCATGATTGAGAGCATCGCTATGGGATTGCGGCAGGCAGGGTTCTGGCATTTCGAGGATCAGCTGCGGAAGCTTTCCGAGCACGGCGATCCGCTGGAGAAGCTCGCGGCGACGGTCGACTTCGAGCTGTTCCGGCTGGAGTTGGCGGCGGCGCTCGGCCCGCGCGACCTGTCCAAGGGCGGGCGTCCCGGCTTCGATTCGGTGCTGAAGTTCCGGATGCTCGTGCTCCAGGCGCTGCATGGGCTGTCGCTGGATCAGACGGAATACCTCGTCGCGGACCGGCCAAGCTGTCGCGCCACAACGACGTCGCCAAGGCAATCCATTACATGCTCAAGCGGTGGCACGCCTTCACCCTCTTCCTCGAGGATGGCCGCATCTGCCTGACAACAATCCCGCCGAACGCGCGTTGCGCCCTATCGCCATCGGCAGGAACAATTGGCTATTCGCCGGCTCCGACGAAGGTGCGTCATACTGCTCATCCCGTCATGTGGTTGATAAATGGAGTAGATTTTGTTGGCGTTCATCGGGCGGCGGGCGTCGTGACCGGCGCGCATCGGCCTTGCGGCGGATATCGTCTCGATCGAGATCAGCCTGCTGGATCATCCAGGGAGCGCCTTTGCAGTGCTGGTGCGCTGGCAAAGCGCCATCGGCAATTAAACGACGGACGGTGGACGTGCTGACGGCAAGGGCCGCGGCCGCCTCATCGAGCGTTGCCTCGCCGCGTTCGGCGCGCTCGCCGTCACGGTAAATGGCGATGCTATACTGATGGCGCAGCGAGCAGACCCGCCCTCGTGTCCAGCTGTTGCCGCGACCGGTCGACTTGCCCGAACGGTTGAGCACCGCCGCAATGGTCTGGTCAGGCATCTGGCGCGCCAAGGCGCGAACCAGGTCGACCACCTCCGCGTCCGTGGTCCATCGCGTCTGGCCGGCGCGGTTCCGTTTGACCGACAGACGGGTGTGATCGCCGCCCTGCCAGTGGATGATCAGTTCCAAGGTGTCGCCGACGATATCGACGATGATCTCGGAGATGACCGTACGAATGATCTTCTTGCGCGTCTCCGGCGTGGCGCCGGGACTCTCCCAAGCTCGGGCCAAGTCCGTTCCCAGCGCCATGAGTTCTCCCGGTCGGCTTCGGTCAGTGGCGGCTCGCCGTCGGCGTCGAGACGATCGATCTCGAGTTCGAGATCGCGCACCGCCACCAGGCGCTCGTTCCATCGCCGCTCCAGTTCGCCAGCCACCAGCCGGTTCTCCGGATCGGCGGCGTTGTACTGACGCTGCGCCCGAGCGGCCTCGTAACGCGCCTGCTGGAGGGCCAGCTCGAGCTGGGTTTTCTTCTCCGAGCGCTGCTGGCCGCGCGCTTCGATCGCCGCCAGCGCCGCCTCTACTCCCAGCGGCCGCAGCTTGTCCAGCACCTCAATGGCAAGCACCCGGTCGACGCGCATCCCGCCGAAGGTGATGCAGCGTGCCGCGGCGAGCTGGTTGAAGGCGCCGACGCACTCGTAGCGATACGTCTGGCCATAGCGGACGTGGAGCTTCTTGCCGCACCTTCGGCAGCGAAGCAGGCCGGGCAACAAGGCCTCTCCGCGGCGGACAGCGCCTCGGCCCATGAACCGCCTGCCGTTGCTGTTGTCGCTGATCAGCTGTTGGTTCCTCTCGAATTCCGCCCAGGAAATGTAGCCTTCATGGTGGTCGCGGAGCAAAACTTCCCAGCTGCGCCAGTCGCGCCGCATGCTCCTGACTACACGCTTTCGCCCGTTCTCGATCGTCACCCGCGCGGTCCTTCGGCCGAAGGCGTAGGCACCCGCGTAGACCGGGTTGGTCAGCATGTGATGGACGCTCGGATAGACGGGCAAGCGCCAAGTGATCCGCTCACCGGTCGCGCCCTGCGCCAAGGTGGGCAACAGAACCGTCTCCTGGCGGCACCACACCAGCACCTGGCGAATGGTCTGGAACTCGGCAAACTTGCGAAACACCAGCGCAATCGCCTCCTGAACACGCCGGTCCGCATCCTTCTCGATGCGGTCGCCGCCGGCCTTCACGTAGCCGACCGCCACGGTGAGGAAGAGCTCGCCCCGGCGCGCCTTCTGCTTCATCGCCTCGATCGAGCGTTGCCGGAAAACCGATAGCTCCATCTCGCTCATCGTGCCCTTCATGCCGAGCAGCAGGCGGTCATTGGGCGAGGCCGCGTCGTAGACGCCGTCCTCGTCGATGATCAGCGTGCCGACCAGGCCGCAAAATTCCAGAAGGGTATGCCAGTCCCTCCCGTTGCGGGCCAGCCGGGAAGCTTCCAGCGAGAGCACGGCGCCGACGCGGCTCTCGCAGATCGCCGCCAGAAGTCTCTCGAAGCCCGGCCGCCTGGAGCCTGCGCCCGATCGGCCGAGATCGTCGTCGATTACCTCGACATCCGACCATCCCAGCTGACGCGCCCGCTCGGCCAGCCCGTACTGTCGCCGCTGGCTCTCCAAATTCTGAGCAACCTGGATCGCTGTCGATTGGCGAACATAGACAATCGCGTCGCGCACCAGATGCTCAGCCGTGATCTTGCTCATCGCCCGCCTCCGGCCGAACTTCCCAAGTCGCCATCGCCTCCATCAGCAGCGTTTGCAGGTGCTGCAAGGCCTTCGTCCGCGCGGCTGGCGCAAGCGCCATGTCCTGTGACCACACCTCGAACAGATCCGTTTGCGTCCTCGTCCCGTGCTTCGCCATCGGCGCCTCCCTCGGGGATGTCGTTTCCCACTGCGGAGGCTAAGCCCAAGTCCAGGAATGCCCTTAACTCCACCAGCCGAGCTAGCGAAAGGCGTGGAACATCAACAAGTTTGATGGATGCCGCGGCAGAATCGATCATCCAGGCCGGCACCAGGCAGGAGGGGCCGTCACCCGAGCGCAACGTCAGGTGTCGGCCGCCGTTATGTAGCTGATCGGCGACCACGATCGACGGCTGCCGGAACAACGGGTGGAACGGATAGGCGACCTCCACCTCGCGCCCCAAACTCCGGGCATCATAAGGTCGCGTTGGATCGCGGCGGCGAGCGGGCCGCGGCGATCTACACCCTGATCGAAACGGCGAAGCTGAACGGCGTCGACCCCGCAAGCCTGGCTCGAAGACGTTCTCCGCGCGGATCGCCGACCACCCCGCCAGCCGCCTCGACGACCTACTGCCCTGGAACTGGAGCGCCCAACCCCTCAAAGCCGCCGCAGCGTAAACCCCAAACGCCCGTGCCCCACCCGCGGCCCTCGCCGGATGGTTACCGTCCTGTGGTCATTAGCCGAGCGATCGTTCTGGCGGAGGGCACCTTCTGCAGTTGCTGATCGGAAGCCCGCTCAGCCCGCCGGCGACGTGTCGCCCACTCACTGACAACGCGCAGTGATCCCTCGGAAGCCTCGGGCTTGCAGCCGCCGCCACAGTGCGGCCCCGTTGTGGCAGCCCGACGCCCATTGTTCGTCCAGGAAGGGAAGATAGGCCTCGAGCGAGCTCTGCCGGATACGGAACACGTCCGTTCTCTCGCCGCGGATAACCTGACGGACGAGCTTCCGGCTATGGCCCGTGCGGCGAACGATCTGCTTGATGGGAAGGCCCTCGCCAGCGAGCGTCATGATCGCGACGTTCATCTCCTCACGTCGCAGGTATCCCTGATACTGCAGCTTCTCAGCTGAGGTGAGCAGGTCCGGATTGATCGTGGTGGCGCCGATCGCGGTACGGATCGAACGCATGGATTTGCGAACGGCGTCGAGGAAAGCCGAACTCGCGTTCTCCATGAGATGCCAGCGGTCGGCGACCTGGGTCGCCTGTGGCAATGCCCTTGCGGTTGCCTCGCCGTAGCCACCGCCGCGGTCTCGTGAGACGGTTCCAATCTCCGGATGATCGGCGAGCCACGCCTCGACGGTGGCAATCTCGCGGTCGGGCAGGAGCGTCACGATCCGCCGCCGCTCCAGGTCGCAGACGATCGTGCCGTAGCGGTGGTTCCGGCGCCAGGCCCAGTCATCGATGCCGATCACATTCAGCCGATCGTCGGGCAGGTCTGCTCGTCGCCGCACGACCCGAAGCAGCGTGTCGTTGCTGACCGGCAGCATCAGCCGCTTGGCGAAGCTCGCCGCCGGTCTGCCGCCCAGAGCCAACCCGAGATGATGGACGATGCATTCCAGCCGCGTCGTCCGCCGTGACCGGACCGCAAGCACGGTGTCACCGAAGCGCTCGGCAAAGATCCGCCGTCGACAATGTGGGCGCACTGCAGACGAAACGGCGCGCGACGACGCGAAGGTAGATCCTCTGACCTGAACAGGGCAGATCCGACACCTGCCGGATGTAGCGGCTGTGAATGCGTCGCGATGCAGCTCCGCATAGCGGACAAGCGGCGACACGGGCTTCGGCCCGGACGGTCACGACGATCGCACCTTCGGCTTCACAGACGAAATCAACGACCAGCCCGGCTGGAACCAATGATGAAATATGGAGCTTGGATGCCATGGCGCTGATTCCCCTCGGAAAAAAACACCACGTCGCCACAAAACTTCATCAAGATTGCGTCAAAGCCATTCCTGATTACGCACCATCCTCAGCCAATTCCTGACGTCGAACAACTGTTTGAAATCAGTGTGTTGAGATTCTTGCGGGAGGATCACTTCGCCCGCAGTCCCTCTCCAAGTCGGATGCCCGAGTGGCCGACGCTCTCAAAGAGCATGCGTGCCGGACCTGAATTGCCGATTCACAAGCACTTGGGATCGTGACCATGGCTGAGGATGATGCGTAATCAGGAAGCCATTTTTCCACGCCGATCCACAAGCAGACCGACGAAGGCGATGGCGGCGGCGCCCGGCAGGATATCGAGGATCTGATCCACACCGACTGCAGGCACGTAGGGCGCGGGTACGATCGAGGGAAGCGCCGAGAACATGTCGATACCGGCGTCGCGCGCGTCGAGGATTTCTCCCAAGATGGCCCCCCCCGACCAGCGCGATTAGGTAGGAAGGGATTTTTCGATTGACCTTCTGGAACAGGACGATGGTCGCGAAGGTCACCGCCGAAATGCTCACTGCCAGCGGCTCAATGTCTCCGAGCACCGCCACGATATGGCCAAGCCGCTCGATCACCCCGCCACCGCGCTCGGGCGCGACGCCGAGCGCCGGGCCGAGTTGCAAGACCGCGATCAGCAGTGCGGCGGCGGTGAAGCCGACCATGACCGAGTGCGAGATGAACGAGATCAGGGCGCCGAGGCGCAGCAGCCCGGCAGTTATCTGGAACAGGTTGGCCACGATCGTGAGCGTCAGCGCGAGGTTGATGTAGTCGGGCGTGCCCGGCGGCGCCAGCGAGGACAGCGTGGCGAACAGCACCGCCGAAATTCGGGTGGTGGGGCCGGAGATCATCACCATCGACGAGCCCCAGATCGCCGCGATCACCGGCGTGATTATCGCGGTAAAGAGCCCGTATTCCGGCGGCAGGCCTGCGACGATCGCGAAGGCCACGCCCTGGGGCAGGACGATGGCGGTGTTGGTCAGCCCGGCGATTGCGTCGACGCGAACCAGGGCCGGGGAGGCAAGAAGGAGGCGCGCAGCGATGAGGCCACGAGATCAGGTCCGGCGGTGGTGGGTCATCCAGTCCAGCGTGGCGTCGGTGTCACCGCCGGGCTTGTACTCCGCGCCGATTGGGGTCTGCCAGCCGAGCACATCGATGTGGGCCAGTATGTGGGCGTAGTCGAGTTCGCCGTGGTCGGGTGTGCCGCGGTCAGGGATGGCAGCGATCTGGATGTGGCCGGTGAGCGGCAGCAGGCGTTCGAGGCGGCGCGTTAGGTCGCCCTCCATGATCTGCAGGTGGTAACAGTCGAACATTAGCTTGAGGTTGGGATGGCGGAGTTCGCGGATGATACCTGCGGCCTGCGCCGAGGTGCCGAGGAAATAGCCCGGCGCGTCGTAATGGTTCAGCGGCTCGATGAGGATAGTGATGCCGTCGGGCGTGGCGCTTTCGCACGCATAGGTAAGATTCTCGCAGAACGTGGCATGCGCCCGCGGCCCGCCGGAAAAACCGGCCATGACGTGCACCGCGCCGGTGCCGGTGGCACGCGCGTAGCGGAGCGCCTCGTCGATTGTGGCGCGCGCCGTCGGCTCGCGGCCAGGAATGGCAGAAAGGCCGTTGTCACCGGCCGGCACGTCGCCGCGGCTGGTGTTGAGGCCGAGCATCGCGAGCTCGGTCTCGTCGAGCGCGGCCTTCACCTCGGCGGCTGGCACGTCGTAGGGCCAGTGGCATTCGACCGCGTCGAAGCCGGCGGCCTTCGCCGCGCGGATCGCGTCGGGCAGCGGGCGGTCGGCCCACAGGAAGCCCAGGTTGGCGGAAAATCTCATGCGTTCCACTCCACGTCAAAGGTCGTCACCAAGTCGCGGACCTGCGTCGCGCTCAGCATCCGCGGGTTCATGCCCCGCGTCATGAGCGCCAGCCGGGCGGTATCCTCGAGTTCCTCGATGGCGTTGCAGGCGGCCTCGACATCCTTGCCCGCCACCACCGGACCGTGATTGGCCAGCCCGACTGCGGTGCGCTTAGCCCGCGCCCGTCAGAACCGGTGAGCCCGTCAGAACCGGTGATGGGTTCAAGGGATAACCTGTGCCAACGGTACCGTTCATGATGATGGGAACCGCCGGAGCCCGCACTGATCGTGATCAGTGTCTCGGAATGGTATTTTTCTGAACCGCCCCATCGCGAAAACCAAGTCCCCGCGCTGATGTTCGGATAGACGAAGCTATTCACCCCCGCGCTCGGTCTGGAGCAGCGACCAGGCGTGGCCGTAGATCTAGAACCCGTTCGCCCTCTGACAGTTCGATGAGAGCATCTCGATCCAAAACAACAGCCTTCCAGGGTTCGGGAAGGTTCACGATCCCCTCTAACCGAAGCTTGGAAAATACCCGGCTGACCGTTTCGTTCTTGAGGCCCAGATAGTCGCCGATGTCGGTTCGGGTCATGGGCAGATGGATTTCGGTTTCACCCCGTCGTGGCCATCGGTTTTGCGGTGGATCTCCAACAGGAACGAGGCCAGCCGTTCGCAAGGCGCTTTTTGGCCAAGCGTCAGCATATGGTCTTGCGCCGCGGCGATCTCCGCCCCCGCAAGATGCACAAGCTTGTTGTCCACCTCCGGGTGGGATTCCCTGAATTGCCGAACGACGTCACCGCGAATTCGGCACAGGGTAGTGGGCGTGACCGCCTCGACACTGACGTGCCAGGCCGAGCCCGAGGTTCGCGATGTCACCAGTTCCCCGGGATAGCGGAAGCCGATAATTTGCCGGCGTCCGTCCGCGAGGGACTTGTACAGTTTCACCACGCCACTCAACAAAACCAGGACACCGTCGTAGAAATAGCCCTCGTCCGCTATGACTCCGCCTTTGTCGAATCGCGTACGATTGATCGACGGGTCCTCGGCGGCGTGATTGCCCGGTCGTGATGCGGAGCACAGACTCCAGGCTTCAAAGGGACAAGCGGCGGAACACGATCCGCTTGGAGACCCGTGCTCGTTCAGAGGCGTGACGAGCCCATCAACGCATGTGCCGTTCTTCATTTCGACGCTTCCTCTCTCTCCAATCCCAAGGCAGCACGTTCTGACGACCGGCTACTCAATCGCCCCGGGTCCTTCTTTGAGTACCCTTGGGGGCGGCGCGCGTTAAGTGTTATCGCTAACACTATTAATGTTAGCGATAACACTTGAGCCAGAAGAGGTCAACCGCTAAAATACCGCTAGCCGTTTTCCATCGGCGAGATTGAAAATCTTAGGAGCTCGTAGATTGGAGAGAAAGGGGTCAGTCGCCACTCGGATGAAGCGGCCAACGCTTGTCGACGTAGCGTCGCTTGCAGGCGTTACCTCGATGACGGCATCCCGCGTCTTGAACGACCCGTCGAAGGTCAAGCCGGAAACGCGTGAAAGCGTCCTCACGGCCATGGAAACGCTCAATTACGTTCCAAACCGTGTCGCCGGCGGCCTCTCGTCCAACACTTCGCGCCTGCTGCCCCTGGTCGTGCCCTCGCTGTCGAACACCGTTCTCATTGACGTAGTCCGCGGCGCCCAGGAAGCTATCGAGGAGGCGGGATACCAAATGCTCCTTGGCAACCTTGAATACGACGTCGACAAAGAGACCGAAACCGTCGCGGCTCTCCTTTCCTGGTCACCGGACGCCTTCATCCTTTCCGGTGTCGAACACACTCATCGCACCTATGAACTTCTTGGACAGGCCAACATTCCAATCGTGGAGATAATGGACCTCACGAGCACGCCGATGGACGTGAACATCGGGTTCTCACATGAAGCAGCCGGGCACGATATGGGGACTTATCTGATCGGCAGGGGATATCGGTCGTTCGTATTCGCTGGCGTAGAGCTGGATCACGACCTCCGCGCGATGAAGCGCTACAAAGGCTTTAGAAAATCCCTGTTAGAGTCCGGTTTCGACGAGCCACCCCTCGTGCGTCTGCAAGGACATTTCGGTCCGCGTGCCGGTGCGGAGGGCTTGGAACGAATACTCGAGGAATTCTCCAAAACCGATTGCATCTATTTTGCCAATGACGACCTTGCCGTCGGCGCGTTGATGACCTGCCAGAGGCTCGGGCTCAAGGTACCGGAACAAATCGCGATTGCCGGATTCAACGGCCTCCAAATCGGACAGGTAACATATCCGAAAATCACGACGACGCTCACGCCAAGGCTCGAAATCGGCCGTTTGGCGGCGGAGTATGCGCTCCGGCGGATCAAAGGTGAAATGTTGGAGGAGTCGGTGGTCGATGTCGGTGTTGAGATCATTCCGGGCGAGAGCGCTTAGTCACGTCCATCGCCATTACCGTTCGTGACTAGGCATTCGTCTTAAAGCCGGTACAGTTTCCGGGCCTTGCCGAACTAGCGTGCTACACAATGCATCACCCCTGATCACGATCAGTGCGACTTCCCGTCGGCCCGGTCAAAGTCGAGATAGATGGACGTTGCCGAAAGCGTGGTGATTCCATTGCCGTGGCACCTCGGATCTAGCCGGTAGGACGAACAGCAAAGCTCAGCTTGGGATTGGGAGGGTACGAATGACAACGCGTGTTTTCCTCGTGCGCCACGGCGCGACCGTGCTGTCAGCCGAAGACCGGTTTGCCGGCTCGACGAACGTCGAGCTGTCCGACGAAGGCCGTATGCAAGCGAGCGGCCTCGCGGAGCGTCTGGCCACCGAAAAACTGGCGGCCGTCTACGCGAGCCCGATGAAACGCACCGTCGAAACGGCAACGATTGGAGGTGCTCCCCAAAAACTCCGGCCGGAAACGAAGGACGGCTTGCGGGAGATCGACCACGGCCACTGGGAAGGGATGACCCGATCCGAAGTCGAGCAAGGCTTCCCGGATGAGTACGACAACTGGGAAGCCGACCCATTCACTTTTGCGCCGGAGGGTGGCGAGTCCGGCCTTCATGTCCTAGCCAGGGCGCTGCCGGTGATCCGCGAAATCGTCGTCAAGCACACGGATGAAACCGTCCTTGTCGTTTCGCACAAAGCGACCATTCGCCTCCTGATCTCGAGCTTGCTCGGCTTCGATGCGCGCGGCTATCGCGATCGGCTCGACCAGCATCCGTGCTGTCTCAACATTGTCGACTTCAAGGACCCAGTTCGCGCTCGCCTGATGCTGTTCAACGACGTCTCGCACTACGAGGACGTTCCCGAGCGCATCCTGACCGCGCATCTGTCGAAGTGGTGGGATCCGCCGGAGGTATCGGCATAGCGTCGAAGCCCCTATCAACTAACTACGCGAAGCCAACATCCAACTTTGTCACCAGCAGACAAAAAAACCGACTGAGATTATTCGGAAAAAATCCGAAAAAATAATCGCTACACCCGTAGCGGCATTCGACACCAATTAAAAAAGTTTCTTTGGAAATGTCGCCATCTGGTATGCAAACCGCACATTTTGCCGAACGCGTAGCCAAGAATAATCCACGACACCCCCCCTGTGTCAGGGTAGTTGTCCATCATTGACGTTCGTCTCTAATTTTCCAGGTGGGCGGAATAGGACGATGACGTGGCATACCCAGAAGAACGCAAGGCAGCAGTGCTGAAGAAGATGCTGCCACCGAAGATTGCGGCGGCAGCAATGGCGTTCGGGTCCGCCTGTGGAAGCGCGAGATCCAGCGCTTCGCCAACGAGACCGGCCTCGCCGTCACCGTGGCCCACCTGCCGCCCGGCACCAGCAAATGGAACAAGATCGAGCATCGCCTCTTCGCCTATATCTCCCAGAACTGGCGCGGCAAGCCGCTCGTCAGCCACCAAGTCATCATCTGTAATCGGCGGTGCAAAAGTCTGCCACGGTAGCGGCGGGATTGTCCTGCTGCGGGCGGCGTAAAAGTCGGCCACTTTTGCCCTTTCTGGTGACGGGGAGGGCGGGAGCATATTCACCGTGGAACTTTATCGGAAGGTCCGTCTTGCCTGTCGGGACGGCATGAGCGTGCGCGCGGCGTCGCGTCATTTTGGGATTTCGCGTGAGAGCGTGAAGAAGATGGTGAGCTTTTCGGCTCCGCCGGGGTATCGGCGCACGGCGCCGGTCAAGCGGCCGAAGCTGGACGGTTTCACGGAGATCATTGACCGGTGGCTTGGTGACGATCTCGGCCAGCACCGCAAGCAGCGTCACACCGCCAAGCGGGTTTTCGATCGGCTTCGCGATGAGTATGGGTTCAGCGGCGGCTACACCATCGTGAAGGATTACGTGCGCGAGCATCAGCGTCGCGGGCGAGAGATGTTTGTGCCACTGCATCACCCGCCCGGGCAGGCGCAGGTTGATTTTGGCGAGGCGCTGGTGGTGATCGGTGGTGTTGAGCGGAAGGCGCATTTTTTCGCCCTCGACTTGCCGCACAGTGACGCCTGCTACGTCCGGGCCTATCCGGCGGCCACCGCCGAGGCCTGGGTGGACGGTCACGTTCACGCCTTCGCCTTTTTCGGTCGCGTGCCGCGGTCCGCGCTCTATGACAACGACCGCTGCCTGGTGGCGCGCATCCTGCCCGACGGGACACGGAAGCGGTCACGGCTATTCAGCGGGTTCTTGTCACATTACCTGATCGACGACCGCTACGGGCGCCCCGGCAAGGGGAACGACAAGGGGAGCGTCGAGGGGTTGGTAGGCTGGGCGCGGCGTACCTTCATGGTTCCGCTGCCGCGATTTGCGTCCTGGGACGCCTTCAACGTCTGGCTGGAAGAGCAATGCCGCAAGCGTCACGGGGACATCTTGCGCGGTCATGGCGAGACGATCGGCGAGCGGTTACAGCGGGATCTGGAGGCAATGGCCGAGCTTCCGCCCGCGCCCTTCGACGCCTGCGATCAGGCGACCGGGCGGGTGAGTTCGCAGGCGCTGGTCCGCTATAAAACCAACGACTATTCCGTGCCCGTCGCCTATGGCCACCGGGACGTCTGGGTGCGCGGCTATGTCGATCAGGTGGTGATCGGCTGCGGCGGGGAGATCATTGCCCGTCATTGCCGGTGCTACGATCGCGAGGACATGGTCTTTGACCCGGTCCACTACCTGCCCCTGCTGGAGAAGAAGATCGGTGCCTTGGATCAGGCCGCGCCGCTGGCCGAATGGGACCTTCCGACAGAGTTCCAGACCCTGCGCCGGCTGATGGAGGCGCGGATGATCAAGGCCGGGCGCCGGGAATACGTGCAGGTGTTGCGGTTGCTGGAGACATTCGATCTGGACGACTTGCATGTCGCCATCAAGACCGCGCTGCGCATGGGTGCCGTGGGCTTCGACGCCATCAAGCATCTCGTGCTGTGCCATGTGGAGAAGCGGCCGCCAAAACTCGACCTCGACGTCTATCCCTATCTGCCCCGCGCCAATGTCGCGAAGACCTCGGCCGCCAGTTACCTGTGCCTGGTGTCCGGAGATGCGACATGAGCGACGCCCCCAGGCTCTTGCTCGCCCATCACCTCAAGACGCTGAGGTTGCCGACATTCCTGCGGGAATACGACAAGCTGGCCCGCCAGTGCGCGGCTGAAGGGCTCGACCACGTCCAGTTCCTCACGCGGCTTGTGGAACTGGAACTGATCGACCGCGAACGGCGCATGATCGAACGCCGGATCAAGGCCGCGAAATTCCCCGCCGTCAAAAGCCTCGACAGCTTCGACTTCAAGGCCATCCCGGCGCTAAACAAGATGCAGGTGCTGGAACTGGCCCGCTGCGAATGGATCGAGCGGCGCGAGAATGTCATCGCTCTCGGCCCGAGCGGCACGGGCAAGACCCATGCGGCTCTCGGGCTCGGTCTGGCCGCCTGCCAGAAGGGCCTGTCCGTCGGCTTCACCACCGCCGCCGCGCTCGTCCATGAACTCATGGAGGCCCGCGACGAACGGCGGCTCTTGCGCCTGCAAAAACAGATGGCGGGCCACCAGTTGCTGATCATCGACGAACTGGGCTTCGTGCCGCTTAGCAAAACCGGCGCGGAGTTGCTGTTCGAGCTGATCTCCCAACGCTATGAACGCGGCGCCACGCTGATCACCAGCAACCTGCCCTTCGACGAATGGACCGAAACCTTCGGCGCCGAGCGCCTCACCGGCGCGCTGCTCGACCGGCTGACGCACCATGTCAACATCCTCGAGATGAACGGCGACAGCTATCGCCTCAGCCAAAGCAAGGCGCGAAAGACCAAGGCCGAAGCCTGACCCCCCGCGGACTGGTCCTGAGGGGCCAAAGCGCCTTGGCCCGCGCCAGCTACATGGAGAGCGCGCGGGCCAAGGCGCTCATCCATTCCCAGCGTCAGATCCCAACCCAAAGTGGCAGACTTTTGCGCCGCCACGTGGCTGGTTTTTGCTCCGCCGTTGACACCGAAGCCGTCGCGCCCTCCGCTCACCCTCAGGGGGGACTGAGACAACGACGGCGCCGGTAATCGGATCGACATCGGCCTGATGATCAATCTCAAGCTGCTCCGGCTCGACGTTGGCGAACGAAAGGCTCGGGATGTTCGTCATGGGCGTTGCCGAGCCGTTGCGATACTAAGGCCGGCATGCTCCGCACCTGAGAGAGCGAAGACTTCTGTGGCGGCGTCGTGGCGGGGGGCGCCTCTCCAAGTCTCGCAGAGGCTTCTGTTGGCCCCGTCTGAAAGCACGTAATCCGCGTAGCCGGTTTCGGTGTGATGCTCTGCATGAATCGCATCCGGGCGCCATTGCAAGACGTCCACAAGGAATTGATCTATGACCTTTTGGCGGCAATCCTGCTCCGTCTCGCTACTGTTAATGCCTAATTCGATGATATCCAAAAGCTCCATAAAACGGCTGAATGCGGCATCTATGTTCATGGTTCTCCTCAGGCACTTTGCGGCGACCTACTGGTGGGGATGCTTCAAGTTGGCAGGAAAAACTGTGTGCGGGGGCAACCCTATCCAGGGAGCCTTGTTAACCTCATGGACAGAAGGGGATATCCGGCCGCGAGCTTCTGCTAAAGTCAGGTGCTCATGGGGATCTTCAATAGTAACGCCGACTTTTGCCGTGGGCCAGTTTTGCTTCTCAGACGAACGGGAAACCGCCGGCCCGCTCGTGGCTGTCGTAGATCGAGCGGACAGGAGCGGCGGCGCGTTCGGCGAGGCCGATGGCCATGGCCAGCGCCACCAAGCCGTCGATGCGGCCGGTGCCGCGGGCCTTGTCGAGCTTGCGCTGGCCGGCCGGGTCCATGGCGATCGAGGCGTTGGCAGCGTTCCAGCGCAGCACCGGATGGCCGGCGTGGCGGAGGCGGCGTTAAGCATGGCCGTCTCCAGGGCATCGACCGGCGGGGCCATGTCGCGGAAGCCCTGCCCCCACGGCTCCATCGGCAGCTCGGTGCCGTCCTCGGCGAGCCTCGCCTTCATCTCCTCGATCCGCCAGCGGTCATAGGCGAGGCCGCGGACGTCGTAGCGCCCGGCGATTTCGGCGAGCCTTCTTGCGACAAAGCCCTTATCGATGGCCCGGCCGGGCGTGACTTCGGGGAAGCCCTGGTCGCGCCACGACGCATACAGCACCCGGTCGCGCTCACCGCCAGCACAGCACGCTCGCGCAAGGCGTCTTCGGCGGTCGATGCGGTTTTAATGTTCAAAATCCTGGTGTTGCAGGTTCTGTATGGCCTGGGCGACGATGAGGCCGAGTTTCAGATCCTCAACCGGCGGAGCTTCGGGCTCGACCAGCGTCGGCAAGAGCTGGATCGCCTGCGCGCTCGGCCACAAGGCCTGCCGTGACGACCGCTCGGTCCTCTACCACAGGCTGCCGCGGCTGCTCGAAGCCCTCGCTCTTGCCCGCGGCGACGGGCGCTACGGCCGCCTGCTCGCCCGCCTGACCCGCGTCGAGCTGCTCATCCTCGACGATTGGGGCTCGCTTCACTGACCAGCGAGCAGCGCCGTGATCTCCCCGAAATCGCCGATCATCGCCATGGCCGCGCGTCAACCATCGTCACCGGCCAAGTGCCGGTCGAGCCCTGGCATGACGTCATCGGCGATCCGACCTTGGCCGACGCCACCCTCGACCGCCTCGTCCACAACGCCCACCGCGTCATCCTGAAAGGAGAAAGCATGCGCAGGATCACCGCCCAACTTGACGGATTTGACGTCGCCGCTGCAACCTGACCCCATCATGTCGCCGACGACGCCAGCCCGGCCAGATTCCGTAGAATCCCCGGCCGGCTTCGACTGGAATTGGCGGCCGACTTCAGTGGAATACGCACCCTGGCGGAAGGAGCCGAGCGAGGCGCAGCGGGAGCAGGGGCGTCGCCTCGCCCGGAAGGCGGCCGCTGGCGCGGCCGAGGCCTTTTCCCTAAAGGAGCAAATTGCGAAGCCACATGTGCCCGCTGCTACCCCACCAGCCGAGCCGGCGCTGCGGCCGGATGCCAATAAAGAAAAGGGGTCCGGAGCCGACGCAGGCGAGGAGACCGTCCGATGAACGCCGCCATGCTGCTGCAGCACGCCGCCGGTGTGATCGAGCACCGCGAGCGGATCTACGGGCCGGCGGCGGAGAGCTTTGCCGCCGTCGCCGCGCGGTGGTCGCTCGTGCTCGGGATCACCGTGACCCCGGCGCAGGTGGCGCTGTGCCTGATCGATCTGAAGCTGGCCCGGCTCACCCACGATCCGGCGCACCTGGACAGTACCGTCGATGTCGCCGGCTATGCCGCGCTGCTGCGCGAGGTGACCCATGCGCGGTGAGCCGAGAGGATCGCTGGACCGCCACCAGCCGCAGACGCCGCCCGGCGAAGAGGATCTGTTCGCCATGCGCCGGGCGGCGTGGCGCAAGCAGGGGATCGTCGTGATCCGGCCGGCCGACGTGCGGGACGACTGGACCCGCCAGGCGCTGGTCAACGAGGCGACGCGCCTCTACGGACAGAGGGAGATCGCCTAATGGCCAGGCTGCAAGCGCAAGACCTCGGCGCGTGTCGTCACCGGGCTGCCGACGATCCGCAGGAAGGACGAACTGCTGGAACCGGTCTACGAGGCCGATCCCGAGGGGCGGCCCGTGGTGCACCATCGCACCGTCGACACGCTCGGCATCATGCTGCGCGCCGGCACGATCACCCAGGAGATGCACGACGCCGCGCGCGACTTCCAGGCGCAGTTCACCATCGCCCGGTTCGACGTCGTCCGCTGCATGCCGTTGGTGCGCTTGCCGGGCGGAGGGCCGGGCGATCTCACCGAGGCGCAGCTCGATGCGCGGCGCCGTGTCGGCGAAGCGCTGGATGCGCTTGGCGGGCTTGGCAGTCCGGCTGGCAGCTGTGTCTGGCACGTCGTCGGGCTGCAGCGATCGATCCGTGAGTGGGCGATGCGGCAAGGCTGGGGCGGGCGGCCGGTGCGCACCGAGCAGGCGCAGGGAATCTTGGTGGCGGCGCTGGGGGTGCTGGCAGGGTATTATGGGTACCAACGGCGAGACTTTCGAACGGGTCGGAGGTGATGACCACGTTGGCAGCGGACGAACACTCTTTCGCCGGCCAAGCCGTCTACACGAAGGCGGTCTTAGGCATCTACGACTTCTGGGTACATGGGATCTCCAATCATCTCATCTGGAGATGCCCGACCAGGCACCTGCGGACGCTCTATGATCGCCACGTGACCTCGAACCACATGGACGTTGGCGTCGGGACGGGCTACTTCCTCGATCGCTGCTCGTTTCCGTCGTCGAGGCCACGTCTGATTCTGGTCGACGCCAACCGCAACAGCCTTGAAGTTGCGGGCCGTCGCTTGCACCGAAGGCTGTCAGGATTTCCGTGTAAGGACCGTTTTCATCACGCCAAGGTAAAGCGGTCTTCGAAGAGGATGGCGAGCTGGGCCTTCGCCATGCACCATTCGCGCGGGGGCATTTTCCATTCCTTTGCCGCCAGGTTCAACACCAGGAAGAGGAGCTTGAGCGCGCTCTCGTCTGTCGGAAAGTGCCCCCTCGTCCTGACCGCCCGGCGCAGCTTGGCATTCAAGCTTTCAATAGAATTTGTTGTGTAAACGATCCGACGCACCTCGTCCGGGAAACGCGAAAAACGGGATCACCTGCGACCAGTTCCGTCGCCAGGATGGGGCGATCGCCGGGTATTTCCGGCCCCACGGGCCGTCAGCGAAGTCCTCGAGGGCGGCCTTTCCGGCATCGGCGTTCTTGGCCTTGTAGATTTGCTTCAATGCCGCGGCAACCGCCTTGCGGTTCTTGTACGACACGAAGGCCAGCGAATGGCGGATCAGATGGACGACACAGGTCTGCACCTGGGCCCGCGGAAAGACCGCGGTGATCGCCTCGGGAAAGCCCTTCAGGCCGTCGACAATGGCGATCAGCACGTCCTCGACGCCGCGGCTCTTCAGTTCGTTCATCACCCGCAGCCAGAACTTCGCACCCTCGGTCTGCTCGATCCAAAGTCCGAGAACTTCCTTGGTTCCGTCCGCCCGCACGCCGAGCGCGACGTAAACCGCCTTGTTTCTCACCGTGCCTTCGTCGCGCACCTTGATGCGGATTGCATCGAAGAAAATCAGCGCATAGAGAGCTTCCAGCGGCCGGTTTTGCCAGTCCGTCACCTCTTCCAGGACGGCGTCGGTGACGGCGCTGATCAGGCCCAGCCTTTCTTAAACGTCCGCGCGTGTGGTAAGGCATCAGAAGGGACTGAGGACCTCGAGAAACCGCGGCTGCCTGCCCCTGGATCATTTCGAGAACCACATTGGAAGAGGAGCCCCATGCTGGACTTGCTGAATTGCGGCAAGGGCAAATTGAATGACCCGATCATCATGACGTGGGCGCTCCAGCGCTACCAGGACGCTCGTGCTCGATCTGCGGACCTTTGCCGCTCTATGGAGGAGGAATGGTTTGACGACCTGACCCTTCGCCGCTGGATCGATGCCGAAGATCAGGAGATTCTGCCCACGCTGTTCCGCGTTCTGCCGGTCGAGCGGTTTTCGAACGTGAACTCCGCAGTCTTTGAACGATGGAAGACCTGGAGCGGCCCGTTGGCGCGCCAAGCGACACCTGTCTTGCTGGGAAATCCTGCTGGTGCAGTTGCGTTGTTTGCCGAGCATAT
This sequence comes from uncultured Alphaproteobacteria bacterium, assembly GCA_963805915.1. Lineage (GTDB taxonomy): Bacteria > Pseudomonadota > Alphaproteobacteria > Rhodospirillales > Defluviicoccaceae > JAEULH01. The sequence continues at coordinate 104,698 of CAWDWD010000017.1, read as the reverse complement.
TCAAGGCGAACTTCAGGACTCTAACAAGACGTCGGCGGTCATCGCTGCTCTCGCCAGCCTACCGCAACCGGCCAGTCTGGAATTGCTTCGCGGTATCACGGCGCGTGTGAGCGAGCTGGAGGACGAGGATGTCGTGAAGCAGATCCTCGTAGAAGTTCTTCTTTGGCCGACGGCGGCGTTGGACCCTGGCGGCTTGGCGGCATTCATCAAGACTTATCTCCGCGCCTGGGAAGACCGAGAGGACGGAGTGCGACGCCTGTTGGAGGCCGTCTGTTCCGCCTCATTCGGCAGCAAGGCGCTTTTCGACAACGCAGTTTCCCTGAACGCGGGCGAAAGCATGCAGACGTTTCGGTCTCTCCAGCGCCTGTTCATTGGCGGTGCCCCGCTGGAAGAGTGCGATCGCATTCTGAACGAAACGAATCCATGTCCCGATGCGCTTAACCTTCTGGAAAAACACCGGACCACGTCTGCCGCGACAACGGTTGCCTTCTCGGTCATTGACGCCATCGGATCGATGAAGGGTAGTTGCGACAGCGAGATGGCATGCTTTGGCATCGCCGCCGTTCTGAACGGGTTCGAGCGTGCCGACATCGATGCAGACGACCTCTCCATGGAGGATGTTCTGGATGTCCTGACGCTCGATCTCTCCGCGAATCGCCACTTCGGGACGCTGACGGAACGCCTCCGCTCGTTCGACTTCAAGGAGATTGCAGTATCTGTCAACGAGCGAATGCCGTCGCTCAAGGATTCCTGGGGTGGGATTCATTTGGCGAATTTGGTCGGCGAGCTGCGACTGGTCGACTCGATTCCGATCCTAATCAACTCGATGAACCGAGAAAGCGGAGACTTCCTCTGTGAGGCAGCCCAGGAGGCCCTTGTCCGGGTCGGGGAACCGGCGCAGCTTGCGTTGATCGCGCGTTGGGACGAGCTGGACTCCTCGCAAAAGATTTATGGCAGGGGTGTCCTGGAGCAGGTTGGCGGACGCCACGCATCGGCATTTGCCATTGAGCGTTTCCAGGAGCTGCTTCGTGATGATGACGTTGAGGGCTGGTGTGGATTGGCCGAGGCTGCACCGGATGAACGTGCTATCGACCTGCTTGAGCCAGAGCTAAGGCGAAAACAAACCCAAATCGACGAGACCTTTTACTGTCTGTGCGTGCTCACGGGACGCGGGCATGAAAATCTCGAGGATATCCGCAAGCGCGTCATGGAGAAGCGCCGGCGCGATTTGGAGCGCCTGTCTGATTTCACGAGCGGCAAGTTCCGCGCCGTGCACGACACCGTAACCTTGGCGCTGAAGTGCGAGAGATGCGGCGACGTCAACCGCTATGAGGTTAGGGACATCGTGGTAGGGAGGACCGCATCGACGCCTCCCTTCTTCATCGGCGATGAGTTCCCTTGCGCATCCTGCGGCGAGTGGGCGGACTTCGAACTCACCACGGAGGCCGTCATGGGCCTGACCGCGACTATGATGATGCTCTCAGCGGGGGAGGCGGCGGGACACGAAGGGAATGGGCCGCTGCGTTTGGTCGACGTAAATTATCGATGGGAGCAAAGGCCCGCTCCCGAGGTGATGTCGGAGTTGAAGACAGCGGTTGCCGAGAACCCCAACAGCATAGACGACCATCTCAGGCTGGGGCGCGTACAATATCTGTTCAATCGTCGGAGACGGGCGGCGGAGTGCTACAGTCGCGTATTGGAGTTGGAGCCGGATTCCATGGAGGCCGGGCTCGGGATGGCGCACGTCATGGCCGATACTGGAACGCTGCAGGACGGCTACGACAGGCTCTGCACCATGCTTGAGAACAAAGCGAAGTGGCGCTTCTTCCGTGTCGACGAACTTTCGCCTGCAGCGCTAGGCCACGAATTCGCACAGCTATACAATCAGTTGCAGACGGGACTGGGCATCCACGAGCGTCCGTTTCTCCACACATCGTTCTTGGGAAACAACCGGAAAGTTGGGCGGAACGACCCCTGCCCCTGCGGCAGCGGGAAAAAGTACAAGAAGTGCTGTCTGCAGTAGTACTAACCGGCATGCACTACCAGCACGCTCGCACCCGCCGACCCCGCCGCAACGAGCGGACGCCCCCGACGTATCCGTTCTGCGCCAATCATCCACGAGATCATTCAGTCGGTACGCTACATTTTGTATCTTGACGCGCGCCCATCACAACATGTAGAAGAGCCCCATGATTCTAACTGCGCCTGACGCAGCCCGCCTCCCGAGAGGGACGGCGGGCGCTTCGCTTGGCGCGAAGACGAGTGCGCCGCCGGGCGCGTACGCGCCGGCTGCGGCGGCAGAGCGAGCCTGCACCGATTTCCAACGGTCAACATTTTGTGCTATTGACACGGCTGCGCGCAACATGTAGTGTTCAGCATCGATTCGGGACGAGCAGCCCGGTGGTCAGGCGATACAAGCAGAGGTCGCAAGGCGGCATGGTTTAGGGCTTCGAAACGGCAGGCGGAGGGAACACGGACTGTTCTATGAAGCCTGCAACACATTGAAATCATTGGTTCCTTCTGGGAACACAACCTATGCTGGTGGGCATCGCCCGAAAAAGCCTTAGCGCCAGACAAGATTTTTGGGAAGCCACCCAATCCAGAAGCCACCGTCCGGTGGCTTTTTTAGTTGTGCGCCAGCTGCCTAGCGCCATGACGGCGCTGGTTGGCTCGCTGTGGTGGTGAGTTGGCCGACTTGGAGGTGGAAGTCCTCTACGGGCCCTGGTGACGGGAACCGTTAGCCGAACAGCAAGGGCGTCGCCGCGAGGCGGGGTCTGAAGGAAGCTGCAGGCAAAGTCCTGGCCCGACGAACAGGAACCGCATAGGAGGCGCCGAGATCCTGGGCGAGGGGGCGTGAAGACCCGAAGCCCGATGTCACCCGGAGGGTCTGGGCGTATATGCGGCGGGTATGTGGGACGAAGGTCGCGCGTCTTACCCTGGGAGGCCTGCCGGCCTGCCCCTGGTTTCAGGTGTGCTACCGGCGCCGCGAGGCGTCGGGATGGGACGGCAGGAGTTAGCAGAGGCCATAGTAGCTTGCCTTGACCGGGCGGCGAAGGGCCGAACATGGAGTGCCGGACGGCAAGCGGACGGTTCGATGGTGCGAGAGGACGCCGAAGGCCGGGCTGGGATGCCCGGCGCCTGTCCCGAGGGTAGCGGCCGGAAGCCGCGAGAGAAGGGGCTGGGTGCGTCGAGCGCTGCGGCACCGCCCGCCTCTGCCCGCCCGGAGGCGACGGCCCGGTTGCTGGAGGCGATCGTCGACCGGGAGAACATGAGGGCGGCCTACCACCGCGTGGTGGCCAACAGGGGCGCCGCGGGCGTTGACGCGATGACCGTCGACGGCCTCAAGGCATTCTTGGTGGAACACTGGCCGCGCATCAAGGAAGACCTGCTGGCCGGCCGGTACCGGCCGCAGCCGGTGCGCCGGGTGGATATTCCGAAGCCCGGCGGCGGCACGCGGACCTTGGGTATCCCCACGGTCGTGGACCGGCTGATCCAGCAGGCGCTGCATCAGGGACTCTCACCGCTCTTTGACCCGGGTTTCTCGGACGCCTCCTACGGCTTCCGGCCGGGGCGAAGCGCCCACCAAGCGGTGTTGGCCGCGCGCGGCCATGTGGCGGCGGGCCGGCGCTGGATGGTGGACATCGACCTGGAGAGGTTCTTCGACCGGGTGAACCACGACGTGCTGATGGCACGGGTGGCGCGCAAGGTCGAAGACAAGCGGGTGTTGCGGCTGATCCGCCGCTATCTGCGGGCCGGGTTGATGGCGGACGGGGTGGCGACGGCGCGGACCGAGGGGACGCCGCAGGGCGGTCCCTTGTCGCCGCTGTTGTCGAACATCCTGCTCGACGACCTCGACAAGGAACTGGAGCGACGCGGCCATGCCTTCGTCCGCTACGCCGACGACTGCAACATCCATGTGCGGTCCCGGCGGGCGGGCGAACGGGTGATGGCGTCGATCACCCGGTTCCTGGCCGAGCGACTGCGGCTCGCGGTCAACGTCGCCAAGAGCGCCGTGGACCGCCCCTGGAAGCGCAGCTTCCTGGGCTTCACCATGACCGCCCACCGGGCGCCGCGCCTGCGTGTGGCACCTGCGAGCGTGGCGCGGTTCAAGGGCAAGCTTCGGGCGTTGTGGCGCCAGGGCCGGGGCCGCAGCCTCGGGCGCACGATCGAAGACCTCGCCCCGATCCTCGCCGGCTGGATCGCCTACTTCCGGTTGGCTGAGGCCAGGGGCATCTTCGAGGCGCTGGACGGCTGGATCAGGCGGCGCCTGCGCTGTCTGATCTGGCGCCAGTGCAAGCGGCCGAGGACACGAGCGATGCGCCTGATGCAGCGGGGGCTCGCGGAGGAACGGGCATGGGTCTCCGCCTACAACGGACACGGCCCCTGGTGGAACGCCGGGGCCAGCCACATGAACGACGCCTTCCGGGCCGGCTTCTTCCGCAATCTCGGGCTGGTCAGCCTGCTCGACCGGCACCGCCGCCTCAACTACGCTTCATGAACCGCCGTGTACGGAACCGTACGCACGGTGGCGTGGGAGGAGGGCCGCCGCAAGGCGCCCTCCTATCCGATCCGATCAGTGCCTTAGACTGGACTTCTGGCTGGATCCCAGGTGAATCCTCGGAGTCCAGTTCGCGATCCAGAAGCCAGGATCCAGCCGCAGGTGAGTTGGTCTCTGGCCCGCCGCGTGGTCTTGGAAAGCCAAGCTCAATCCAGGCGGCGCACATGGTCGCAACGCGACGTCGGCATCCGAGCGTCTCCGGGTCACCCGGCCGGTTCCAACGCCATGCGGGTCGACTATTTCGGAGTGCCGAACAGCTCGTTGATCCGCTTGGACTGCAGCCGCCATTCGTCGGTGGCCATGAAGCGTTCGGTCTCGGCGAGCATTCCGGGGATGGCGCCGCAGTCGTCCATCGAGAACGTTTGTTCGAGCTGCGGATTGACGCGGATGTAGTTGTCCGTGCCGAGCATGAGCCGAGAGGTGAAGTCGTTGATCTGGCTCGTGCCGTCGAACACGGTCGAGACCAGCGGGAAGGCGGGTGCGCCGTCGTCCTGGCGCGGGCGCAGCCAGCCGAGGACGCCGTAGGGAAAGCGCGCGTCGGGCGGTGGATAGCTGTTCGCCGAGAAGCCAGTCCCGATCGACAGCAGATAGACCCGCGACAGCGGGACGCTCTCGGTGATCCGGGAGCCGATCAGCGCGGCCAACGCGGCGGTGCTTGGGTTGTTGGCGAACACGCCGCCGTCGATGAAGGCGTTGCTGCCTGGCACGCGAGACACGTCGTGGGCGGGGAAATAGACCGGCGCCGCGGCGCTGGCCATGATCGCGTCGATGACCTTGGTATCCGGAAAGCCGGGCATCCAGTCGAGGTCCGGAAGGTTATTGAACAGGCGTGCCCGCCACTCCTTCGTCCCCGATGGAGTGACGGTACTGAGCTGGAGGCTCGGGGCGACGACGCGCTTGTTCCGCTGGGTCCACACTTCCGCTAGCGTCATGTCGGGGACATACTGGGTCAGCAGCTGCTGTAGCCCCTCGCTCCGGTATTTCGGGAAGAGCAGCAGCGGGGCCAGCTCGCGCAGTCGCTCGGCGAGAGCCGGGTCCGCTTGCTGTGCCGTCGCTTCCAGCGCGCCACGCGTCGCTTGCACCCCGCTCTCGACATCCTGGCTCAGCCGGTCGCGGTCTGCCTGCGGCAGATAAGGCTGAAAGATCTGCGAGCAGGCCTGCTCGGAGCTGTAGAGGTCGAAGATCGTGTCGATGGAAACCCCGCTGGCGAGACCGAGCGCGATGATGCTACCGGTCGAGGTTCCGGCGAACAGATCGATGTTGTCGAGGACGCTCCTGTCCAAGCTCTGCAGGAGTTTCGCCGTGATCACCCCGAAAATGCCGCCGCCGTCGCATGCGAGAATTCTGTAGCTCGTCCCGGTCATCGCTCGCTCTCCCTTGTTGCTTTGCTAGCGATTGTAGACCTTCGCCCTTATCGCGAACAGCAGCGCATGGCGTGTAGGATCCACTGTTTCGCCGAAACCGCCATTGCCAACCGAAAACCAGATCCGATGATTTCGCTCCTGTTCCTGCCCGAGCAGATCGAGCTGTGGCCGCTTGCGCGCCTGAAGCCGTATGCGAAGAACGCCCGCACGCACTCGGACGATCAAGTTGCGAAGGTCGCCGCCTCGATCGCGAGTTACGGCTGGACCGTACCGCTACTGGTCACCGAGGACGGCGAGGTCATCGCCGGCCATGGCCGGCTGCTGGCGGCGCGCCACCTGGGCCTTGCCAAAGTCCCGATCATTCAGCTGGCCCACCTCAGCTCCGAGCAGGTGCGGGCATACCGCGTCGCTGACAATCAGCTGGTTCTCGCAGGCGCTTGGGATGAGGAACTCCTGGCGGGCGAGCTGCACGCGCTCAACGCTGCCGGCTTCGATCTCGATCTCACCGGCTTCGAGGGCGAGGACCTGGACCGGCTGCTGGCGCCGCTGGACGAGGGCGACGGGTGAGAGCTACGGCATCACCTGGGACAACTCCTCCCAGGGCCCGGAGCTCTACGAGGGATTCATCCGCCAGGCCGTCGAGTACGCGATCCTACCCAACGCCGCCTGGTACTGCTGGCACGCCAGCCGCCGGCAGGCGATGGTCGAGAGCGTCTGGGAGAAATTCGGCGCCTTCGTCCACCAGCAGATCGTCTGGGCCAAGGACCGTGGCATTCTCACCCGGTCGTTCTACCTCTGGCAGCACGATCCGTGCTTCTTCGGCTGGCTCAAGGGCCACAAGCCGCCGCGGATCTCCGACGATTACCCGAGCACGGTGTGGACGCTGCCGACGGTGAAGGTGGGCGAGAAGACCGATCACCCGACGTCGAAGCCGGTCGACGTCTTTGCCATCCCGATGCGCCAGCACGCGCGGCCGAGCGAGGTCTGCTACGAGCCGTTCTCGGGCTCGGGCTCGCAGATCATCGCCGGCGAGACGACAGGACGGCGCGTCTTCGCGATCGAGATCAGCCCGCAGTACGTCGATGTGGCGGTGCGACGCTGGCAGACGGCGGCCAACAAGCCAGCGACGCTCGACGGTGACGACGACCGGACGTTCGATGAGGTCGCGGCTGAGCGGCTGCCGAAGGCGGCTTGATGCGCGATCGCAGTGGAGTGCAAGGAGCCGTTCTTGGCGGGGCCCATACCCCCGAGACGCGGGTTCGAATCCCGCCTCCGCAACCATCGTCAATGCAATCACGCCGGATGTCGCTGATCGAGGCGATTACCAACGTCGCGGTTGGCTTCGGCGTGGCGCTGTTGACGCAAATCGTCGTCTTTCCGCTGTTCAACCTTGAGGTGCTGAAGAAGAAGCAGCTTCACCTTGCTGGCTCCAGGAGCGCCATCGATGGCCGGGGCTCGCATCCGGCGTCGTGGTCGAAAGCACTCGCGAGATCGGCGAGAAACGAGGTCGAGACCCGCCTCTACATCTCATCCCTGGCGCTTCCCGCCAAGCAGATGGGGCAATTGTCCGCTCTCGCTGGGCCATCGAGAATCGCCTCCACTGGGTCATGGACATGATCTTTCGCGATGACAATGCCGCCTGCGCACCCCGGCCAATTTCACCACCATCAAGCACATCGCCCACAACCTGCTCCGAAAGGTCCCCGGCAAGGACTCCCCTCCGCCTTCGGCGAAAGGTCGCCGCCTGGGACGACGACTTCCTCGAAAGCCTCATCTGCAGAAGCGCTTGATCCCCTTCACCCGATTCCCCTGGGGCAAGTATCCGCGACGACCGGCCGCTCGGGCTGTACGTGATCGAGATCGAACTGACCATCAGGAATTTCCTCGATCCCGACAAGCCGAAGCGAAGCTTGGCAATACGTAAGACAGCACCCCCTTGTTCGGCGCCTAGCAGCCTGTCGGAGTGGAGTTAACGGCCCGCTGGTTTGGCTGATGGTGATGCACGGGCGCGGTCTGTCCCGTGACGATGGTTTTTGCTTTGGGCGTTCGCTCGGTTGGCCCGATCGGATTGCCGTGCCCGTATAGGCTGGGGCGAGCCACGCTAAACGCGATTCGCGCCTCAGGACGCGCCCGCGAGGGCGAATATCCGCTTCATGTTGTAAGCCATGGTCACGAGGTTCCATTCGCCACACACGTTGTCGAGCCCGCGGAGCAGGAACTGGCGGAACCCGAGCGCCGATTTGATGATGCCGAAGACCGGCTCTGGGGTCTGCTTGCGTAAGGCGTAGAGCTTCTTGCCTTCGGGTGTCTTCAGGCGATGCGCCATGGTCTCGACCGGCGTCGGATTGTCCGGCGGCGGTGGCGCGGGGGCGAAGCGCTCGGCGAGCGGTGGATGGTGCGCTTGCCGACCCATCGCGATCAGCGGATCGATCCCCGCCGCCACGCAAGCGCGCACGTTGGCCTCGCTGAAATATCCGGTGTCGGCGAGCAGCGTTTCGGCCTTGCCCAGTTCCTCAGGCAACGCGCCGAGCTTGCCCAGCATCGGCTGCAGTTGCTGCTTGTCGTTTGGCGCCTGCACCACATTGATCGCGACCACCAGCAGGCTGCCCGCCGCCACCATCGCTTGCGCGTTGTAAGCCTGCTCGAAGCCGCCGCCAGCCACCGGCATGATGCGCGATTCCTCGTCGGTCAGATTGACCTGATCGGTGGGACCAGGACCCGCCACCGGCGGCGAGGGCGGCTTGCCGCCGGGCTTCTTGCCGGTGGCCGCGGTCTTGGCATCCCGCGCCGCCATCTTCGCTCGATGCTCGGCCTGTTCGCGGGTGTAACGCTCCTTCGCCCGCGCCTCGATCGTCGCCCGCGCCTGAGCGAGCTTGGCGAGACGCTCCTCGCGCCGCGCCAGTTCGTCGGGGATCGACATCCCGTCCGCCACGTCCGCCTGATCCGCCGCCTCGGCGCGGGCCATCAGTTCGGCCACCTCGGCCCGCAACTGGGCCTCGATCTTGCCCGCGTGCTCATACGACAGCGCGCTGTGGCGGCTGGCGTTGGCGTGGATCTTGGTCCCGTCGAGCGCCACGGTGCCCATCTTCAGCAAGCCCATCTCGCGCGCCAGGACCAGCACCTGGACGAACAGCGCCTCGATCTCCGCGAGGAAGCGCCGACGAAACGTCGCGATGGTGTCGTGGTCGGGGTGATCGTTCGCGGCGATGAAGCGGAACGCCACCGAGTCATAGGTCGCCCGCTCCAGCTTGCGGCTGGAAAACACCCCCGTGGCATAGCCGTAAACCAGAATGCCCAGCAAAAGCCGCGGGTGGTAGGGCGCCTCCCCCGAGCCACGGTAGCTCCCGGTCATCGCCCGCAAATCCAGACCCGCGATCACGTCGACCACAAACCGCGCCAAATGCCGATCCGGCAGCCATTCGTCCAGCGACGGCGGCATCAGAAATCCGGTGTCGCGGTCGATCGGGCGGAAGTTGTTCATGCGGGAGATGTCCGTCGCGGGAGCAAAGCCAATGGGCACCCCAGATTCTAGCGTACACCGAGCCGTCGCGCTAAGTCCGACAGGCTGCTAGTCGACGTGTGCGCTTAGAACAGCTTTTGGATCAGGCGGACGAGCCAGCGGGTGCGCGCTGCGTAGAGCGCCTGTGTGTAGTACTCGCCGGCGGCGCGTTTTCCCGCCTCGGAGCGGGTCGGATAAGCCAGGATCGTGCCGGCGACGGCGCCGATCTTGAGTCTCTGCGAGACCGCGAGGCTCCACAGGCCGAGTTGGTCGCCCGTGCCCGCGCCGGCGATCGAAGCGCCGAGGATCCTGCCGCCCCGGCCCAACACGACCTTGACCAGGCCTTCGGTATCGCGCTCGGCCTGGGCCCGGTCGTTCCCGGTGAACGGCCAGCTCACGGTGCGCGCATTGGCGCCGAAGCGGGCGCGCGCCGCGTCTTCGTTCATCCCGACGTGGGCGATTTCAGGATCGGTGTAGGTGACCCAGGGCACGGCGCTGTCATCGACCTTGGCCGGCAGCATGAACAGCGCGTTGCGGATCACGATCCCCGCATGGTAGCCGGCCATGTGGGTGAACTGGTAGCCGCCGGTGACGTCGCCGATGGCGAAGATGTGCTTGTTGGTGGTCCGCAGCCGGCCATCGACCTCGATGCCGCGCGCGGTATAGGCGACGCCGGCGGCCTTGAGGCCGAGCGCGTCGACGTTGGCGGTCCGCCCGGTGGCGACAAGCAGGTGGGAGCCCTCGATGCGCAACGGCTTGCCGCCCCGTGCGCCGCTCACCACGACACCCCCGGCCGCGCCGCGCTCGACGCGGGTGGTTTCGGCGTTCTCCAGCAACTCGACGCCCTCGGCCTGGAACCGGCGGCGCAGCACGTCGACGACCTCGCGATCGTCCTTCGCCAGGAACCGGCCGCGCGAGACCTGCGTGATCCGGGAACCGAGCCGGCGATGAGCCTGCGCCATTTCCGCGCCGATCGGCCCGCCGCCGATGATGACGAGGTGCGCGGGCGCTTCGCGAAGATCGAAGATCGTCTCGTTGGTGAGGAAGCCCGAGCCTTCGAGACCGGGGATCGGCGGGATCGCGGGCCGCGACCCGGTGGCGATGACGAACCGCCGGGCGCGGATCGACTTGCCGCCCGCTGCGAGCTCGCCCTCGCCGGTAAAACGCGCGGCGGCGCGAACGACCGTGACGCCGAGGCCCTCGAACCGCTCGACCGAGTCGTTGGGCGCGATCGCGGCGATGACGCCGTGGACATGATCATGGACCTTGGCGAAGTCGATCTCCGGCTGCACGGCCTTGACGCCGTAACGGCCGCTCGTGCGCATGACCTCGGCGGCGTGGCCGGCCGCGATCAGCGACTTCGACGGCACGCAGCCGTAGTTGAGGCAGTCGCCGCCCATCTTGGCCTTTTCGACCAGGACCACCCGCGCGCCCATTTGCGCCGCCCCGGCGGCCACCGACAGTCCGCCGGAGCCGGCGCCGATGACACAGAGATCGAGCCGTTAATGTCTCGGTCATGGCGCTGTCCTTCTGGCTATCGCTTGACGACGTGTCGTACGCTGTCGCGGTTTAGCGGGCGTCGGGTTAGCGGGCAACAAACATGGACCGACCCTTGCGTCACAGCTTCTCGCGGCCGCGCGCGCCAGGCTGTCGAGAGGATAGGCGGCGTGGCCGCGGGCGCTATATATGATCGATAGAGGTCCGGTTGTTACTCCTGGCGAGGGAACGCGCATGCCCATGCTGACGCATCATAAGCACGCCGTGACCTTCCTCATCCAGCACTTGCTTTATGGAACATTCGGCGGGATCGTGTTCGGCGGCCTGTTGCTGTGGTTCGACGTCGCCGGACTGGGGACGATGATTTTCGCGTCGCCCGACAAGATCCTGTTCCTGCTGATGCTGTTCTTCGGCCTGTTCATCACCTTCGGCAGCATCGGGATGGCGGTCGGCGTGATGCAACTCGGCGAGGAGCGCGATTGATTGGAACCGGGTCCCGCAATGGCTTAAGGAATAAAGGGTAGCATCGGCAGGAGGGGAACGATCCGATGATGAACCTTAAAGTGGATGACGAGAACCGCATCTTGATCATCGAGATGAAGGGCATGGTAAGCGAGGATGACATCGATCGCGCCATCGATACCCTGCAGCAGCACTACCCGGGTGTCGGTGCGCGCCTGCGCGGAAGCGGGTCAAGCTTTTCCGCCCTCGTCGATTGGCAGGAGCTCGAAGGCTGGGAGCGCGGCGCGAAAACCCTCGGCACGGTAACGAGCAAGACGTTCGGGGACATGGTGCGCAAGGTGGCGGTCATCGCGGATAAGCGATTCGCTGACGAGCAGCCCCGGTTGGCGGATGTCTCCACGGCCGCGGTCGTTCGCTTCTTCGCGCCGGGTCGGAGGGATGACGCGATGGCGTGGCTCCAGGGGCGCTGACCGGCGCGGGCTTGGGCCAGCGCTTGAGCCGTATCAGCGCTGGATGATGAAGCGGCCGGCGTCAAAGCGGTCCTGCCAGCCGTGACGCTCGAGTTCCGGATCGGCGTGGTCCTCCTCGGGGTAGCCGAGGCAGAGGTAGGCGATCAGGGTCCAGGAGGCGGGGACCTCGAGGACCGCGCTCACCGCTTGCGGATCGAGAATCGAGACCCAGCCCATGCCGAGGCCATGGGCGCGCGCCGCCAGCCATAGCGCGTGGATGGCGCCGACCACCGAGTAGGTCAGTGTCTCCGGCATCGTTCGCCGGCCGAGGCCGCCGCCCGTCCGCGTCTCCGTGTCGACGAAGACCGCGAGATGAACGGGCGCCCGGTCCAGCCCGGCAAGCTTGAGGCTCGCGTACAGCCGCGCGCGGGCGCCTGAGTACCGAGCGAGCGCCTCGGCGTTGCACGCGGCGAAATTGGCGCGGATCGCGGCGCGGCGGGCGGCATCGTCGACCTTGACGAAGCGCCACGGCTGGCTGTTGCCGACCGATGGGCGACAGCGCGGCGAGCGCGATCAGCGCATCGATCAGGCCAGGTTCCGGCGGTTCCGCGCGGAACCGGCGGACGTCGCGCCGCCAGCGAAACAGCGCCTCCAAATGCTGGCGAAAGGCCGCATCGAAGACCGGCGGCTTGAGCGGGGTGGCGGGCATCATGACAGGCGCACTCTAGCGGCGGGCGCTGCGGGCGCAAGCCGCGCATGGTCGCGCCGATCGGTCGGCCCCATCTCAGGCAAGCGATCATGAAGGATCGGAGCCCGCATGAGGCCGATGCAACCTTTGCTTCTCATCGTGGCGGTCATCGCCTTTTTGGCCCTGGCGCCCGCTTCGGCGGTGCGCGCCGATGATGCCGATGTTGGTGCCGGCGCGGCCTGGGCGGCGTTGCGCGCCGGAGGCCACATCGCCCTCGTCCGTCACGCCACCGCGCCCGGCACCGGCGATCCTGAGAATTTCCGGCTCGATGACTGCGCGACGCAGCGCAACCTCTCGGCCTCGGGACGCGACGAAGCGCGGGCCATCGGCGAAGCGATCCGCGAGCGCGGGGTCCGCGTCGACGCCGTCCATTCGAGCCAGTGGTGCCGCTGCCTGGAGACCGCGCGCCTGCTCGACCTCGGCCCCGTCAACGCCATGGCGGCGCTGAACTCGTTCTTCAACCTCCCCCAACGCGAGCAACCGCAACTCGCCGCCTTGCGCGCCTGGCTGGCGCAAGCCCAGGCCGCCCCGTCCGGCGGCGCGGCGGTCCTCGTCACCCACCAGGTCGTGATCACCGCGCTGAGCGGCGTGTTCCCGCGCTCGGGCGAAATCGTCGTCGGCGCCCCGCAAGCCGACGGCGGCTTCCGCCTCGTCGGCCGCATCCCGCCGCCTTCGTAAGCTCGGGAGTCCCCGCGCCGCCGGTCTTGCCACGGGCGAGATCGGGGCGCTAGGCTCCGTTGGGCCCGCCCGCTTGGCGGAATGGCAGACGCAACGGACTTAAAATCCGTTTCCCGCAAGGGAGTGGGGGTTCGACTCCCCCAGCGGGCACCAAAGCTGCAAAAATGCTTACTTGAATGGTGGGATAAACACTTGCGAAATAACCCACGCGGGTCCTAGTGCTCATGTCCACACCATCCCCTCATTTAAGTTATGTTCGCCATTGGTGTGGTGAGGGGCCTGTTTTGGAGCATTTCCAGGAACTTTTCGATCAGTGGCCGGAGGCGGGGTTCGGGCATGGCCGGGATGAGGTCGTAGAGCATGCAGCCCTGGCGGAACAGGGAATGGGTTCTACGCTTGGCGGTGTTGACCTTGAGGTGGCGGTCCATGCCGAGCGCTTCGCCGGCCTCGCCGAGCAGGGTGAGGAACAGCACGGCGAAGGCGTTGAGCAGGAGCAACCGGTCGCGGCGCTCAGGATCGCCGATGCGCACGGCGCCGAGCCCCATGCCGAAGCGTAGATCCTTGGTGTCGCGGAAACTGGGCTCGATGGTCCAGCGTCTGGCGTAGAGGTTGACGATTTCGCGCGCCGTTGCCTCCGCCTTGCTCGTTGCCAGACACCAGGGCTCCTTCATGGCCTTGGCGTGGATACAGACGACGGCGCCAACCGGTTGCGCGGCGGCGGTGATCGATGCCCCGCGCAGATGGCGCGCCCGGCCGCCCTTGCCGACCCACTCGGCCGCCGCACGGCTTTCTCCGTCCGCGGCTTCGACGCGGATATCGCCGCGAAAGCGGATGACATACGCGAAGCCCAATTTCGTCAAATAATCGAACAGCTTGCGGTCGCCAAAGCCGCGGTCGGCGAGGATCGTCGTCTTCATCCCCGCCGGCAAGACTTGGGCAAGCCGGGCCAGACACGCGTCCTCGATGTCGTTGCGGCGGCCCGCCAGTTCCTCCTTCAGCATCGTCAGCCACAGAAGCGGCGTCGCCCGGCCGTGCCCGGTCACCAGGTTGAGCGCCAGCGTCGCCTGCCCGTCGGCGTCGAAAAATCGGTCCAGTCCATGGCGACGACGATCTCCTTGCGGCTGGCAACCGCCTCAGGAACCCACTGGCGTGAACATCTCCCAGGCAGAGACGCCGGCGTTGCTCAGCAGCCTGTCGACCTGTTTGACCGCATGCTTGGTCAGCAATCCCCACGCCTGCGCCAACGCATGGCCGATCATCGAAACCGCCAGCGACGCCCCGGTCATTACCCCCAGCGTACCGTTGGCCAGCGACGCGATCCGCTTGGCATGGACATGCCCCGCGAAAACCCCGTCAAGAAACCGCCGAACATCGGCCAAACGAAACTCAGGACGCGCCACCCTGTTCACTTCCCAAACCAACCTTCGAAAGCTTCCTCTCATCATCCATAACCTACTCATAACCTACCACCGCCGCCAAGGCCACCCGCAGCAACCCATTGACCCGTATGGAAAATCATAATGAGGGGATTCCTGAGGTCCACACCATGTCCACGTGTTCGGCGCGGAGCCGGGGGCGGCGTGTCCGCGTGTCAGGCCGCTCCGGCGTGCCCGTCGGAGCGTGCCTAGTCGCCTCGATGCCGGCGAGGGTGCTGTATGCCCGGTTCGCATTCGGAAGCGGCAGTCACCAACTGGGCTTCGTCGCCGGAAAACGCGCCAAAAATGTCATGGGGTGTGGGTTCGCCAATTCCAGGGAAGTCTTCGGCGTGCAGCTGGGCGAAAGCAGAACTGCTCGTAGAACCGATTCAAGATAGGACAACTCCCTCTTGCATCATCTCGCGCTAGGCTTGCATTCTCGTGCTGCGGCCTAACGACCAAGCACACCGGCGGCCAGCACGTTGTTAGATGTTGAGTAATTTTGTGCCTTCTAATGTAAAAGACTCTGAGTTTCAAGAATCCTCTTGGCATTCTTCCCTCATTTTCCAAATTTCTCAATCCCTCACTTTCGCTTTCGTTTAGTTCGCACTTAATAATATCGGCAAATCCCGCCCGTTCCAAAGATGAGCGTAGTGTCTTTTCATCATAAATGAACAAGTGCCCCCAGTCTCGAACGAAATTATTAATGACAAAGACATCATCCGGATAAGGAGATCCTTTAATAAACTGGTCTGTAGCCCATTTAATGTACTCAATTTGTAGCTCCGATTTGTCACCTTGATAAAGGTTGATCAAGAACTGCAAGTCAGGGGTCGATATGCGAATTTTTCCGTTCCTTTTCAAGACGCGTTGACATTCACTCAACATCGCAAAGCCATTAGAATATGAAAGGTGTTCAATCATATGCTCGGAAAAAATGTAGTCGAACGTATCATTTTCAAATGGAAATGTATTGGTTGCGTCAAGATGTAGGACATCATCGGAGGTTGGGAATAAATCAGAGTTCAACCAACTATCGATCATATATTTACCACATCCGATATGCAGTTTCGTTACCTTGAATGTCGAAAAGTAATTTTCAATGATTGAACGATCAACGTTCCGAACCCGTCGTTTAATTCGCATGGGACTCTGACGTACCTCTTTCGCAAATTCGAGAAGATGAATTTTTGTCACGATTTGCTTAGCTAAATTTTTCATGGTGTTTGTACCTTTTGCAGCATAACAATGCTTATGCAGTCTGTATCAGACCGCTCATAGGTCATCGACCTGGCCCCGGACGCCGCGGCCCGCTTTGTTCAGGACGTGGGTGTAGATCATTGTCGTTTTGACGTCCTTATGACCAAGAAGCTCCTGGATCGTGCGGATGTCATAGCAAATCTGAGCGAATGGGTCGCGGGCAAATGGCAGCAATGGGTCAGAAGCGGCGGTCACTCATCGCCGTCAGAAAACTCCGCAATGACCCGGACGGCGGACGGCTCGCTCCGATGCCCTAAACGCGGCTCGTGGCGAGTAGCGGTCGAACCCCAAGTAGTGGCTCTGGCGAATTGGCCCCTCAGACGAACGCGAAGCCGTCCGCCCGCTCGGCGCTGTCGTAGATCGAGCGCACCGGCGCGGCGGCGCGCTCGGCGAGGCCGATAGCCATGGCCAGCGCGACCAGGCCGTCGATCCGGCCGGTGCCGCGCGCCTTGTCGAGCTTGCGCTGGCCGGCCGGGTCCATGGAGATGGCCGCGTTCGCCGCGTTCAGCGGAGCACCGGATGGCCGGCGTGGCGGATGCAGCGGTTGAGCACGCACGTCTCAGGGGCGCTACCATGGGCGATGCCGGGCGCGGTGGGGCGCCCCGCCGCCGCATCAAGCGATTCGACGCGGCGCGACACTCTGCGTCGTATTGGCAGGCTCTGACAACTCGGAGGACCAGTCTACTAACAAGCGCGACGCCAAAGAGATGTGGTCCGCCGGGCGCACTCTTCCTTATGATGAAAATTCTTGATAATGGAGGAAGAAGTCTTGGTTGGGCATGTGGGAAACGATGGCTTACGACTTGCGTCGCTTATGCCAGCTTCGTTCTCAACGCCGTACCCGGCCATCAAATGGGCTGCGCACCACGCCCCGCGGAAAACACACCATTCTTGCCAAATACTCTAGATACCTTCAGTCATGCTGTTTGATCTCGGCCCTTATGACCAATACTATCTGGCCTCAGTGGTGTTGCTCGGCACCTACGGCGCTGCTTTCTTCGTACTGTGGCTGTCGCAGATTTCGCATTACGCGGAGTTTATCAAATCGTTTCGTGGGATCGCACATAATTTCCTTACCGTCATTAATGTAATTTTCGCGCTGAACCTGGCGTTTCTCGCCAACGATACCTGGAAAGCTCGCGATCAGGCCCTCGGCGCCGTGTATCGGGAATCCGGCGGCCTTATGAATATACTCGACTTCGCCGAAAACCTTCCCGAGACGACCAAGTTGAACGTTACTCGAGCAGTGGAGATTTACGCGCGGCTGACCGTCACCGCCGAATGGCCAAGGCTGGCGCGCCGCGAAAGCAGTCGGGAGGTCTCCCATCAACTGGACACGCTGATGGGTCTGGTATCCAGCAGCGATGTGTCCAGGGCGGTGGACTCCAGCCTCGCAGGTCAGTTTTTGCAGCAGGCTGTTGAAGTCCGCAGTATGCGTGACCTGCGCATCGCCCTCAGCCTGACCCACGTCAATCCGCTGAAGTGGCTGGGGATGGCGTTTCTCGGTTTTCTCACCATGATCTCGATCGCAATGGTCCATGTGGACGAGCGGCGCGCCCAGCTTCTGGCCGTATTGCTGTTCGCCACCGCAGCGGCGCCGACAGCGGCGATCATCCTGATTCACGGCAACCCGTTTCAGGACCCCTTGGCGGTGTCGCCGGCGCCGCTTGTCGACATCGTCCGGCCCGAACCGAAAACCGGTTCCTGAAACAACGGCAAGTCGTTGGCCATGGCCGGTGCCGGGCGCGGTGGGGCGCCGTCGCCGCATCAAGCCATTCGACGCGGCGCGACACTGTGCTATATAGCGCGCGGAGACGGATCGTCGGCGCGCGCGGTTGCGACGGCGGCGGGCGTGGGCGAAGATGGTTCCGCGCGAGGCGAACGCTTATTTCAAAAGCTACCGGCATCAATGGCGCGCACCGACCGGCGGCGCGAGCAACTTAAAGCAACGGAGGAGAGGACTATGGGAGAAGCTGCAGTACAATCGAAGGCCGGCCTTAAGCCGGGCGTCGTAACGGGCAAGGATTACGAGGCGCTTGTCGCGGCCTGCAAGGCGGGCGGCTACGCCCTTCCGGCCGTCAACGTCACCGGGACCAACACCGTCAACGCGGTTCTCGAGGCCGCCGCCAAGAACAAGTCCGATGTCATCATTCAGCTTTCGAACGGCGGCGCGCAGTTCTACGCCGGCCAGGGCCTGGCCGACGGCAATGCCGCGAAGGTTCTCGGCGCCGTTTCGGCGGCCCGTCATGTCCACCTGCTGGCCAAGCATTATGGCGTCTGCGTCGTGCTCCATACCGACCACGCCAACAAGAAGCTGATCCCGTGGGTCGAGGCGCTGCTCGACCACAGCGAGGCCTTCTACAAGGAGACCGGCAAGCCGCTCTACAGCTCGCACATGCTCGATCTGTCCGAGGAGCCGATCGAGTGGAATCTCGGCGAGTGCGCGCGGATCCTCAAGCGGATGGCGCCGATGGGCATGAGCCTCGAAATCGAGCTTGGCGTCACCGGCGGCGAGGAAGACGGCATCGGCGGCGAGTTCGACGAGAGCGCCGACAATTCCAAGCTGTACACCCAGCCGGAAGACGTCCTCCAGGCCTTCGACAAGCTCAATCCCATCGGCTCGTTCTCGGTCGCGGCGTCGTTCGGCAACGTCCACGGCGTCTACAAGCCGGGCAACGTCAAGCTCCGCCCGGAGATCCTGAAAGGATCACAGGACCTGGTCAGCCGCAGCCACAACGTCGGCGCCAACCCGCTCAACCTCGTGTTCCACGGCGGTTCGGGTTCCGACAAGGGCCAGATCAAGGAAGCGGTCAGCTACGGCGTGTTCAAGATGAACATCGATACCGATACCCAGTTCGCCTTCTCCGAGGCGGCCGGCAAGTTCGTCGAGGCGCATCCGAAGGCGTTCAAGTATCAGATCGACCCGGACGACGGCACCCCGTTCAAGAAGTTCTACGACCCGCGCAAGTGGCTGCGCGCGGCCGAAGTCGGTTTGATCGACCGGCTGAGCGAGGCGTTCGTCGATCTCGGTTCCAAGGGCAAGTCTCTCGCCCAAGCGTAGTCGTCGAAGCGGGGGTGCCGGCACGAATTAATAATGCCGGCACCCTGACTTGGGCGCCTGACTTTGGCTTCTGACTTGGGACTTGGGCGTCTGACTTGGGCGTTTGACTGCTTGCCCTCACTCCGCGCCGGGCCATATCGGCCCTTATGAACGCGCTCGGCATCGACAAAAACCCCCGCGACACCCGCGTCGTCGTCGCCATGTCCGGCGGAGTCGACAGCTCGGCGACGGCGGCGATGATGGCCGAGCAGGGCTTCGATGTCGTCGGCATCACCCTGCAGCTCTATGACCACGGCGAGGCAACGGCCAAGGCCGGGAGCTGCTGCGCCGGGCAGGACATCCATGACGCGCGCCGGGTCGCCGACCGCCTCGGCATCGCCCACTATGTGCTCGATTACGAGCAGCGCTTCCAAAGCCAGGTCATCGACGATTTCGCCGACACCTATCTCGCCGGGGCGACGCCGATCCCTTGCGTGCGCTGCAACCAGAAGATCAAGTTCACCGACCTGCTGGAAACCGCCCGCGATCTCGGCGCCGATGCCTTGGCCACCGGCCACTATGTCCGCCGGACGGTGGGCCCGCGCGGCCCGGAACTGCGCCGCGCCGCCTCCCCGGAGCGCGACCAGAGCTACTTCCTGTTCGCGACCACGCCGGCGCAATTGGCCTTCCTCCGCTTTCCGCTCGGCGATTTGCGCAAGGACGAGGCACGCGCACTGGCGCGCCGGTTCGGCCTCGCCGTCGCCGCCAAGGCCGACAGCCAGGACATCTGCTTCGTGCCGACCGGCGGCTACGCCCGCGTGCTCGAGCGCCTGCGTCCCGATGCGCAGCGCCCGGGCGAGATCGCAGCTCTCGACGGCGCGGTGCTCGGCCGCCACGACGGCATTGCCCGGTTCACCGTCGGCCAGCGCCGCGGCCTCGGCATCAGCGCCGGCGAGCCGCTGTTCGTCGTCCGGATCGAGCCGGACACGGCGCGGGTGGTGGTCGGCCCCTACGAGGCGTTGCTGCGCCGGCGGCTTTGCGTCGGCGAGCTCAACTGGCTCGACGACGCGCCGCCGGCGGCCAAGGGCGTCCGCGTCGAAGTCAAGCTGCGCTCGTCGCAGCCGCCGGCCGCCGCGCGCGTGTTCCCGGACGGCGGGGATGGTGGCGCCGCCGAGGTCGTCCTCGACGCACCGCAAGCCGGCATCGCACCCGGCCAGGCGTGCGTCTTCTACCGTGGCGACCGGGTGCTCGGCGGCGGCTGGATCCGCCGTGACATTCCGCGAGACCCCGGCCCGGCTCCGACAAACGCTTGAAGTTGGCACGGTAAACGTCGCAGGATGGCGCCATGCGTATGGCCGATCTCGCGATAGCCTTCGACGACGCCGGTAGCGGCGGGCCGGCGTTGTTGTGCCTGCCCGCTTGGTGCGAAAACCGCAGCGTCTTCAGCCGCGTCGCCGAGCTGGCGAGCCGTAACCGCCGGGTTCTCAGCGTCGACTGGCGCGGTCACGGCGAGTCCGCTCCGGCCGAGCGCGATTTCACCGCCGAGGATCTCGTCGCCGACCTCATCCGGCTGCTCGATGAGCGCGGTGTCGGGGAAGTCATTCCTGTCACCATCTCGCATGCCGGCTGGATCGCGGTGACCTTGCGCCGGCGGCTTGGCGAGCGGGTCACGCGCACGGTATTCCTCGACTGGGTTATGACTGCGCCGCCGGCGACATTCCTGGCCACGCTGAACGGCCTGCGCGATCCTCAGCGTTGGCGCAAGACCCGCGCCAACCTGTTCTCCTCATGGATGGGCCGGGCCAATCTTCCCGAGCTTGTCCGCCATATCAGCGAGGACATGGGCGGCTACGGCCAGGAGATGTGGGCCCGCTCGGCCCGCGAGATTGGCCTGGCCTACGGTCAATGGGGTAGCCCGCAAAACGCGCTGGCGTCGCTTCATCCGTCGCTGCCGGCGCTTCACCTCTATTCCCAGCCGAAGGACGACGCCTACCTCTGGTCGCAGCAGGCCTTCGGCGAGGCCCACCCGTGGTTCCGGGTCCGCCGGCTGCGCGGCGAGACGCATTTCCCGACGCTGGAAGTTCCCGAGGACACGCTCGAGGCGATCGAGGCCTTCATCCGCGAGCCCTTCGACCCGGCTCTGCTCGCGTGAAGCGAGATGCCTGAAGCGAGATGAATGGGTGCGGCCGCACCCCGCCCGCACCCGGGGCGTCGGTGGCCGCCGCCGTCCCCGGCTCATGCCGACGCTGTACCCCGTTATAAGGCAGCGGCGGCCCGCCAAGGACCGCCGCTGGTTTAACTCCGTGCGCGTCCAACCGGCCGACGCCTACTGGCTTTTCTCCGGATGGTAGCGGAACGAAGCATGGATTCGCGCACGATACTCGACGACTTTGTTGTCCAGCATCCTCATGTCGAGCAGCTCAACCTCGGCAACCCTCAGATCCTCTAGGTGCTGCGCCGCCCCCTCGACGGCGGATCTGGCGGCTTCTTCCCACGAGTTCGGGCTGCTCCCAACGAGACGGATGACTCTGTATGTGCTCATGAGCGTTTCCTCCCGATACTTCTTCTTGTCGCCCGGCCGCCAGCGACAGCCGGCCGACAACCTATTGGACGGCCGATCCGCCCAGCTTCAGTATTCCACTGGTTGGACACGCTCTCAACAGTTTACCTCGAACCCAAGGAACGCGGGGCCTCGTCGCGAACGCCGGGGGGCCATGCTTCCGCTTGAGGTCATCGCGCTCTGAACGCCTCCCCGAGCCCCCTGACGCAGGCGCTACTCGGCGGCTTGGGCGGCTTCCTCTTCGCCGGCGTGTTCGAGAACCTCGCGGGCTTCTTCGACCTGCTGCTGGCGTTCCCACATCTCGGCGTAGCGGCCGCCGTGCGCGAGCAGGTCGAGATGGCGGCCGCGTTCCGCGATCCGCCCGGCCTCAAGCACGATGATCTCGTCGGCGTCGACCACCGTCGATAGCCGGTGGGCGATCGCCAGCGTCGTCCGCCCGGCCGAGACCTCGCGCAGGGAGGCCTGGATTTCCTTTTCGGTATGGGTGTCGAGCGCCGAGGTCGCCTCGTCGAACATCAAGATGCACGGCCGTTTCAAGATCGTCCTGGCGATCGCGACCCGCTGCTTCTCGCCGCCGGAGAGCTTCAGGCCGCGTTCGCCGACGGTGGTGTGGTAGCCGTCCGGCAAGGCCATGATGAAGTCGTGGATCCGCGCCAGCCGCGCCGCCTGCTCGACCTCCGCCGGCGAGGCCTCCGGCCGGCCATAGGCGATGTTGTAGAAAATGGTGTCATTGAATAGCACGGTGTCCTGCGGAACGATGCCGATGGCCGCGCGCAGGCTGGCTTGCGTCACGCCGCGCACGTCCTGTCCGTCGATCAATATGCGCCCCTCGCCGAGCTCGTAGAACCGGTAGAGCAGCCGCGAGATCGTCGACTTGCCGGCGCCGCTTGGCCCGACGATGGCGAGCGACGAGCCGGCCGGCACCTTGAACGAGACCCCGTCGAGGACCTTGCGCCGGGCGTCGTAGGCGAAGCCGACGGAGTCGAATTCGATGGCGCCGCCGTCGACGACCAGGGCCCGCGCGCCGGCCATATCCTCGACCTCGGCCTTGACGTCGAGCAGGGTGAACATCTGCTCCATGTCGGTCAGCGACTGCTTGATCTCGCGGTAGACGAAGCCGAGGAAGTTGAGCGGCAGATAGAGCTGGATCAGGTAGGCGTTGACCATGACGAAATCGCCGATGGTCAACCGGCCCGCGGCGACGCCGAAGCCGGCCATCAGCATCAACGCGACCAGGCCCACGGCGATGATCGCGCCCTGGCCGATGTTGAGCAGGCTCAAGGTCACCTTGCTCTTGACCGCGGCCCGCTCGTAGGTCGCGAGCGCGGTGTCGAAGCGGCGCGCCTCATGGTCCTCGTTGCCGAAGTACTTGACCGTCTCGAAATTCAGCAGGCTGTCGATGGCCTTGGTGTGGGCCTCGCTGTCGGACTGGTTCATGGTCCGGCGGTACTTGGTCCGCCACTCGGTCACGATCACGGTCCAGGCGATGTAGCCGCCGATGCACACGAAGGTCACGGCGGCATACCAGACCCCGAACAGCCACCAGAGAATGCCGCAGACCAGGAGCACCTCGAGGATCGTCGGCAGGACGTTGAACAGCATGAAGCTGAGCAGGAACTCGATGCCCTTGGTACCGCGCTCGATGGCCCGGCTGATCGCGCCGGTGCGCCGATCGAGGTGGAAGCGCAAGCTGAGGTGCTGGAGATGGCGGAAAGTTTGCAGGCCCGCCTGGCGGATCGCGCGCTGGGCGACGCGGGCGAAAACGCCGTCGCGCAACTCGCCGAAGGCCTGCGACAGCACCCGCGCCCCGGCGTACGCCGCGAGCAGCGCGATGGGCACGGCCACCGCGATCGCGGCGTCCTTGGGGCTCAGCGCGTCGACGACACCCTTGTAGAGCCACGGCACGACGACGTTGAAGCCCTTGGCCGCGACCAGAAAGATCACCGCGAGGATGACCCGGACGCGCAGTTCGATCTCGCCCCTGGGCCAGAGGTAGGGCAGCAGGGTCTTAATGACGCTCACGTCCGCGCGCCACGTACTGCGCCGGGCGTCGGTCTCGCTGGCCTCAGCCGCCGCGCCCGCGTGTCCCGACGCCTGGCTTGACGGGGTTCGCCTCACGGGCGGAGCTCGAACATCATCAGCAGGGTCCGCTGCAGCGGATTGAAGTTGTCGTCGGAGATGAGATAGATCAGCGTCTCGCCATAGCGGCCCTGGCGCACCGCGATGCCTTCCATGTTGTCGAGCGTGGACGAGCCTTCGAGCCGCGCCAGCTCGTCGCCGGTAAGCGTCGCGCCGGGGACGAGCAGCTTCGCGCGCACGCGGATCAGCCGCGCGCCGAGCGGGGGAAAGCGGCGTTCAAGAATGATTACGTCACCATCGGGCAGGCTCGCCGCGTCGGTGGCGGCGAAGCGGCCTTCGACGGCAAGGCTCAGCGGCGACCAATGGCCGGGGCTCCCGATCCAGCCGCGGGTGCCGCCATCGGCCGGGAGGGATTCGCTCAGCGCGAGATAGCGGCCATCGTTGAGGCGCGCCAACGCCTCGAGCCCGCCGTTGGCGGGCGCCTTGCTCAGCCCTTTCGGCGCCTTGACCGCCTTCGCCGGTCCATCGAGCGCCGGGTAGCGCCAGATCCGATGGCGACGCTCGAAACCGACGAAGATGCCGCCGCGTCCATCGGCGGCCATCGAACTCGGCGTCGCCGAGGGCCTTGCCGACCAAAGGCGCGCCGCGCGGATCGTGAAGCGGCCCGATCGACGCGGCGCCGACGCCGGCGAGATCGCCGGACGCATCGTAGCTCAAGGCGCCGCGGACCCAGGAGCCAGTGTCGGAAATGGCGGTGAAACTCGCTCCGTCGGCGCTCACGGCCAACGCCGACAACCCGCCGAAATTGGGGTTACTGGACGTCAACTGGACGCCGCCGCGATAACGTAAGGCGCCGGCTTGGCTTAACGTTTGGTGTTGGCCGTCCATCGGCACGGCGCTCGCTCTGATTTCCAGGGGCACCGCCGGCGCCGCCTCGGCGCGCGCGCCGTGACACGCGACCAGCAACCCAAGCCCGGCCACAAGCCCGGCCAAAAACGGCGCAAGCCGGAGATGCCGCCGGTCGAAATGGGTCGGGGATCGAAGGGCGCTGATCATAGTGCGCAAAATAGGCGAGTCGCTGCGTCTTTCCCAGGGTCCTACGCCTACCCACATCTGGTGCTCGAAAGCCGCGTTGCGGCACTCAGGGAGGAGTACGCGATGACACTCAAGCTCAGCCGGCGCCGCCTCGTCCAGGGCCTGGCCGCGGGAATGCCGCTCGCCGCCGTCCTCGCCGATCCGAAGCTCGCCCGCGCGGCGGCGGATTCGCTCGCCACCGTCGAGATCGAAACGGTCGGCGGACGCAAGGTCGCCGCCGCCCTGGCCATGCCCGAGCGCACACCCGCGCCCGCCGTCCTGCTCATTCACGAATGGTGGGGGCTCAATGACCAGATCAAGTCGGTCGCGGCCGAACTGGCCAAGGAGGGCAGGATGGCGCTCGCGGTCGACCTCTACGGCGGCAAGGCAGCGGACACCCGCGACGGCGCACGCGCGCTCATGCAGGCGGTCGATCCCGACGCCGCCACCGATACCCTGGTCTCCTGGCTGCGCTGGCTGAAGGCGCACGAGAAGGCCACCGGCAAAGTGGCGACGATCGGCTGGTGCTTCGGCGGCGGCTGGTCGCTTAACGCCTCGATCGCCGAGCCGGTTGACGCCACGATCGTCTACTACGGCAAGGTCGACAAGCCGGCGGACCAACTCGCCCGCCTCCACGGCCCGGTCCTCGGCCACTTCGCCACCCGCGACGAGTGGATCAACGCCAAGATGGTAACAGCCTTTGAAGTGGCGATGGAGCAGGCGGACAAGCCGTATACGGTCTACTGGTACGATGCCGACCACGCCTTCGCCAACCCCAGCGGCGGCCACTACGACGAAGCCGACGCCAAGCTTGCTTGGCAACGAACCACGGCGCTGTTGAACGAAGCCCTGTGAGCCGACACGGCGGTTGACGGCGCCCCGTAATGGAGCCTCGCACAGCGAAGCGTCGTCGCGGCAATGCCTTCGCGAGCGCGGGCGCTCAGTAGCGCGCGGTGCCGGCGCGCCGGCCGGTGGGCGATGAGGCGGGCGCGGGCGCGTGGGGCGTGATCCGTTCTTCGAACAAGTCGGCCAGGTTGTGCAGCATGGTGCCGCCAAGCTCCTCGGCGTCGACCAGGGTGACGGCGCGGCGATAGTAACGGGTGACGTCGTGGCCGATGCCGATGGCCGTCAGCTCGACCGGCGAGCGGGTCTCGATCCAGTCGATGACCGCGCGCAAGTGCCGCTCGAGATAGTTGCCGGGATTGGCCGACAGGGTCGCGTCGTCGACCGGCGCGCCGTCGGAAATGACCATCAGGATGCGCCGCTGTTCGGTGCGCGCGATCAGACGCTCGTGGGCCCAAAGCAGGGCCTCGCCGTCGATATTCTCCTTGAGCAGGCCTTCGCGCATCATCAGCCCGAGGTTGCGCCGGGCCCGCCGCCACGGCTGATCGGCGCCCTTGTAGATGATGTGACGCAGGTCATTAAGCCTGCCGGGTAGCTTGGCGCGACCGTCCGCGACCCAGCGCTCGCGGGCCATGCCGCCCTTCCACGACTTGGTCGTGAAGCCGAGGATCTCGACCTTGACGCCGCAGCGCTCCAGGGTCCGCGCGAGAATGTCCGCGCTCATCGCCGCGACCGTAATGGGCCGGCCGCGCATCGAGCCGGAGTTATCGATCAGCAAGGTCACGACGGTGTCGCGGAACTCGGTTTCGCGCTCCTGCTTGAAGCTCAGCGAGTAGGTCGGATCGGCGATGATCCGGGCAAGGCGGCCGGAGTCGAGCAGGCCGTCCTCGAGATCGAATTGCCACGCCCGGGTCTGGCGCGCGAGCAGGCGGCGCTGCAACCGATTGGCCAGCCGGGCGACGACGCCTTCGAGACTGCTGAGCTGCTGGTCGAGCTGAGTGCGTAACCGTGTCAGCTCGGACGCTTCGGCGAGCTTGCCGGCCTCGACGACTTCGTCGTAATCCGTCGTGAAGGCTCGGTAGTTGAACCGTTCCGGCTCGCTTCGGGGGTCGGAACGGTTGCGCCGGGCGCTTGGGCCGGCCGGCGTTTGGCCGCCCTCGCCGGGATCGAGCTCGTCGCCGGATGCCTTCTCGCCGCTGTCCTGGGCGAGCTCGGCGTCGGTTCCGCCGGCCGCCGACGTGGAGCTCTCCGAGCCGCCGCCGTCCATGCCTTGCATCTCGCTCTGGTCCTGGCCGGCCTCGTCATCGTCGCCCTCGCCCTGGTCGGGCGTTTCCTCGTTCTCGGACGAAAACGGATCGTCGTCGACCAGCCCGAGCGAGCGCATCATCTCCAAGACCTTGGCCGAGAACGCACGCTGGTTGGCCACCGCTTCGCCGAGGTGCTTGAGCTGTTCGCCGCAGCGCTCCTGGATCACCGGCCGCCAGCGATCGAGCAGCGCCTCCGCACCGGCCGGCGCGCGCCCGCCCATCAGCCGCTCGCGGACAAGCAGGCTGACCGCGTCGGCAAAAAATGCTTCGTTACCGGCATCTGGCTGGCCGAAGCCCTTGGCCCGGCTGGTCTGCTCGCACAGGGCGTCGAGATTGGCGGCGACGCCGGCGAGCCGACGGCTGCCCATGGCCTGAACCCGAACCTGCTCGACGGCGTCGAACATGGCCTTGGCCGACTGTCCGCTCGGGACCAGCTTCTCGTGCAGTCCGGCGTCGTGGTAGCGCAAGGTGAGCGCGGCGTTGTCGGCGATCCCGCGGAGGCGGACCACCTCGGCGCCGGTCGGCCGCGACGACGGGGTCGGCAGCTTGACGCGGGTCCCGCGCAGGTCGGCCTCGCCCGAGGCATAGGCGACGGTGATATCGCCGCGGCCGGCGACCGCCTTGAGGGTCGCGGCGGTGACCCGCTGGATCAGCGAGCCGCTGTCTTCGTCGTGACGCACGGCCTCAGCGCACCGCCGCGCGCATGGCTGAGTCCGCCAATTCGGTGCCGAAGCAGCGTTGGTAGTACTCGGCGATGGTCGGCCGCTCCAGTTCGTCGCATTTGTTGAGAAAGGTCAGCCGAAACGACATGGCTAGGTCACCGAAGATCAGGGCGTTCTCGGCCCAGGTGATGACCGTGCGCGGCGACATGACGGTGGAGATGTCGCCATTGATGAAGCCGGCGCGGGTGAGATCGGCAAGCTCGACCATGGCCGAGACCTGGGCGCGGCCCTCCTTGGTCGCGTAAGACGGGACCTTGGCGATGACGATTTCCAGTTCGTCATCGTGGGGGAGATAGTTCAGGGTCGCGACGATGTTCCAGCGGTCCATCTGGCCCTGATTGATCTGCTGGGTGCCGTGATAGAGCCCGGTGGTATCGCCGAGGCCGACCGTATTGGTGGTCGCGAACAAGCGGAAGTACGGATGCGGGTGCAAGACCCGGTTCTGATCGAGCAGGGTGAGCTTGCCCTCGACCTCGAGCACCCGCTGGATGACGAACATCACATCGGGGCGCCCGGCGTCGTATTCGTCGAACACCAGCGCCGCCGGGCGTTGCAGGGCCCACGGCAGAATGCCCTCGCGAAATTCGGTGACCTGGGCGCCCTCGCGCAGAACGATGGCGTCGCGCCCGACCATGTCGATGCGGCTGATGTGGCTGTCGAGATTGACACGGATACACTGCCAGTTAAGCCTTGCCGCGACCTGCTCTATATGGGTCGACTTGCCGGTGCCGTGGTAACCTTGGATCAGGACCCGGCGGTTGTGGGCGAAGCCCGACAGGATCGCCAGCGTGGTGTCGCGATCGAACCGGTAGGCGTCGTCGATCGTCGGCACGTGATCGTCGGCGACACTGAAGGCCGGCACCTCAAGATCGCTGTCGATGCCGAAGGTCTGGCGGACCGAAACCTTGATGTCGGGAGTTTCGAGGGCTCGCGTCTGGCTGGCGAATTCGCCGCCGAATGAAGTCATGGTGGGCTGTTTCCGTAGTGTGGCCACTAAAACGGGCTCTTCGAATGCACAGGCGTTGTCAAGATTTCAAGCACGCTCATGACAATGCGATAGGCTTCGCTGATGTCCTTGAACTTTTCCTCCGCCGCCTTGTCGCCGCCGGTCGCGTCGGGATGGTAGAGCTTGACCAGTGTCTTGTAGCGCGCCTTGACGATCGCGGCGCTGAGCGGCGGGGTGAGATCGAGGATCGCCAAGGCTCGAGCTTCAGCCGCCGCGGCGGAGCGCTGGGCGGCCGAGCGCGGCGGCTCGCGTCCGCCATTCCCCAACGCATCAACATTCTCGAACAGCGGGCTGGTGCGGAACGCTGCGGTGTGGACTGCCTTGAGAAAGGGCCACGAGGGTCGCCGCCATACGGTATCGGCGCGGACGTCGGCCTCAATCTCGCCCTCGCTCATGCCCTTGTAGTAGTTCCACGCGGCGTTGTAGTCGCGAACATGGGAGAGACAGAACCAGAAATACTCGGTGAGCCTGTCTCGACCCCGCGGCGCGCGAAACCCGCCGTCGGCCGAGCACCCCGGCCACTCGCACGACCGTGCCTCGCCCGCCGGCATTTCGGCCGGGGCTGGCTTGCGCGTGCCGGTCGTTCTGCCAAGTGCGTGTCGCATGCCGATACTATGGGATGCGGGCCGTAAACACGCAAGAAGCGGGGCGCGGGCCGCGGGCGGCGCCATCGCGTTGTTGCGCGCGCCCGGTGAGCGGGGTAACAGGGAGCATTGCTCGACCCACCCGGTGTCCGCCTCCCATTGTGCACTACCCCTCTTTTCGCACCCATTGAATGATTGGCCAGCCGTCATGAGCGTCGCCGATACCATCAGCGCAAAACTGCTCGCCGCCCTGGCTCCGGCCACCGTGCGGGTCGTCGACGACTCCGCCCGTCATGCCGGCCATGCCGGCGCGCGACCTGGCGGCGAGACCCACTTCAACGTCGAGATCGAGGCCGCCGCGTTCGCCGGCAAGTCCCGGATCGAGCGCCAGCGGTGGGTTCACACGATTCTCGCCGAGGAATTGGCCGGCGCGGTCCACGCTCTCGGCCTGCGCCTGACGACGCCGGACGAAGCCGCGGCGGGTGATCACTCGCCGCCGGTATAAAACTCCGGCCATTCGCGCGCGACCACCGGGCTCGACTCCGCGAGCGCATGGCAGCTGTCGATGATCGCGGGCTTCACCCCCGGCCTTCGCGCCGTCGAGCGTCGCGCCCGCGCCGGCCCGACCGTTTGCAACACCGTCGTTGTCACCGGCCCGAGCAGCAGTTCGCTCAGATGGGTGCAGCCGCGAACTCCGCCCATGCGTTCGCCAACCGCCTTGCGCCACCCGGGGCCGACCCGCAGTCCGACAAGAGCGGCGAAAACCGGCGCGATGTCACCGCAGATGGAAAACGGCCCGGCCTCGGTAAAGGCTTCCGCGGCGCGCACGACGAGGTCGTCGTCGACCGTGAGGCGGATGTGCATGCGGTGGATCGGCTCGCCGCTGACGATGCCGCCGCGGTCGTGGTTGGCGAACGAATAGGTCTTGGTGTCTTCGAGAACGGCGTCGACGTCCCACAACCCGTCCTCGCGGCGATAGCCCCGGCAGCGGATCTCGCGACTGTGGATATGCTCGCGCGGTGTCGCCCAACTCAACGCCATGGATCCAACCTCCTCGTTGTCGCGGCCGATCCCACGGCCGCGCGTGGTCATCCCGCTCGGGGCGTCAGCCATCTTCGCCGACCACCGGCGCGGACGCGACCGACGGCGGCGTTATCCGGATCGAGGCGATCTGCTGGCGGTGACGGCGGAGGATCTCGAAGCGAAACCCGTGGAACATGAAGGCCTGGCCGACCTCGGGGATCCGTTTGGCCTCGTGGAGGACGAGTCCGGCGATGGTCGAGGCCTCCTCGTCGGGCAGGCCCCACTCGAACTGCCGGTTGAGGTCGCGGATCGTCACCGTGCCCTGAACGACGAAGGCGCCATCGGGTTGGGGAACAACCCCGGCGACGGCAACATCGTGCTCATCGGTGATGTCGCCAACGATTTCCTCGAGGATGTCCTCGAGCGTGACCACGCCCATCAGGCTGCCATACTCATCGACGACCAGGGCGAAATGCTCGCGGCGGCGGCGGAAGGCCTGCAACTGGTCGAGCAGCGAGGTCGATTCCGGAACGAACCACGGCTCGGCGGCCATGGCGGCCACGTCGAGCCCCTCCGAGCGCCCCTCCGACTCGCGCACCGCGCGAAGAAGGGCCTTGGCATGAATGACGCCAATAATGTTGTCGGGCGACTCGCGCCACAGCGGAATGCGGGTGTACTGACTGGCGAGTACCTGGGTCACCAGTGCGTCGATTGGCTGATCGGCATCGATGATCGCGATGTTCTTGCGGTGAATCATGATCTCGCCGACCTCGACCTCGGCCAGGTCGAGAATGCTGCGGAGCATCGCCCGCCGCTCCTGGCGGATCTCCGGTTCGGCGGCGGTGTGCAGATCAATCGCGCCGCGCAGCTCCTCGAGGCTCGGACCGATCCCCTGACGCTGCGCGCCGCCGCCCAGCCGCAGCACCGCCTGGACGACGATCTCGATGGCATTGGTCAACGGCGACAGGACGGCAACCAGGATCGAGACTGGCCGGCTCACCGCCAAGGCGACGCCGTTCGGATTCCGGAACGCGTAGGTCTTTGGCAGGATCTCCGCAAAGATCAGCACCAGCAGCGTCATCGTGATGGTGGCGTAGGCGATCCCGGCCTCGCCGAAGGTCGTGATCAGGATGCTGGTCGCCAGCGACGAGGCGAGAATATTGACGAGGTTGTTGCCGAGCAGGATCGTCCCGATCAGCCGATCGGTCCGCGCGTGCAGCCGGTTAATGACCCCGGCGCGCGGGTCGCCGTTCTGCTCGAGCTGGTGCATCAGCGGTCGCGACGCCGCCGTCAGCGCCGTCTCCGAGCCGGAGAAAAACGCCGACATCACCAGCAGAACCGTGATGATGGCAATCGTCAGATACATTGCCCGCCCGCGAGATGGTCAAGAACAACGGCGCGCCGGCTGGTCATGCGCCGGCTCCGGCCTGGCGGAAAACGGCCACGACGTCATCGGCAGGAACCGGATCGGCGACGAAGGCCGCGCCGATGCCGCGGGCCAGGATGAACCGAACCTGGCCGCCTTGGGTCTTCTTGTCATGGGCCATGTGGCCGAGCAAAGCCGCGGCCGACCACGCCCGCCAAGGCAAATCGCCAAGGCTGATCGGCAAACCAACGGCGGCGAGGTGGCCGCGGAGCCGAGCGGGTGCATCGGCCGGGCACATGCCCAACCGCGCCGAAAGCGAAAACGCCAGGACCATGCCGATTGCCACCGCCTCGCCGTGGAGCAGCGCATCGCCGTAGCCGGCCTCCGCCTCGAGCGCGTGGCCGAAGGTATGGCCGAGGTTCAACAGCGCGCGGCGGCCCGTTTCGCGCTCGTCGGCGGCGACCACCGCCGCCTTGGCGGCGCAGCTTACCCGGATCGCGTATGCGCACGCCGTCGGCTCGCCGGCGCAGACGGCGTGCCCATTGCGCTCCAGCCAGGCGAAGAAGGGCGCATCGCCGATCAGCCCGTACTTGACGACCTCGGCGTAGCCGGCGCGCCGCTGGCGGGCGTCGAGCGTCGCCAGCGTCGCGGTGTCGGCCAGCACCAGCCGCGGCTGATGGAACAGCCCGACCAGGTTCTTGCCGCGGCGGGTGTTGATCCCGGTCTTGCCGCCGACGGCGCTGTCGACCTGGGCCAACAGCGTCGTTGGGATCTGAACGAAGTCGAGGCCGCGCAGCAGGATGCCGGCGGCAAAGCCCGTGATATCGCCAACGACGCCGCCGCCCAAGGCGATCAGCATGGTCGCGCGTTCGATCCGGGCGGCGAGAAGCTCGTCGCAAAGACCTTCGAGGTGAGCGAAATCCTTCGTCGCCTCCCCGGCCGGCAAGACCACGTGTCCGGCGGCGATGCCCGCGCGCCGCAACGACTCCAACACCAACTCCAGGTACAGCGGCGCGACGTTGCTGTCGGTGACGACCATCGCCGACGGCCGGACCAGCAACGGCGCGAGGCGGCCGCCGAGCTCGCCAAGGATGCCGTCGCCGACGACGATCGGGTAGGCCCGTCCGGCGAGATCGACGCGCAGGTCCGTCGCGCCGGCAGCCAACTCCGGCGCGGTCGAGCGCGGCGCGGTCATGAGGATCGCGCGCCGGCGGCGGAGCGGGGATAGCCCGCGGCGCACAGCGCACGGATGATGCGATCGACGGTCACGTCCTTCGCCTCGTTGGTGGTGTCGACGACGATGTCGGCGTTAGCATAGATCGGATAGCGCTCGACGATCAGTTTTTCCAGGACCGGGCGCGGATCGCGGTTGTTCAGCAGCGGCCGGGTCGTCCGGCCAACGGTCCGTGACACCAACACATCGAGTTCGGCGCGCAGCCACACCGAGGTCGCCCGCGCCGCGATTGCTGCCCTTGTCTCGGCATCCATGAACGCGCCGCCGCCGCCCGCCACCACTCCGGGGCCGGCCTCGAGCAGTCGCGCCATCACCCGGTGTTCACCGTCGCGAAACGCGGCCTCGCCGTAAAGGCGAAAGATGTCGGCGATCGAGCATCCCGATGCCTTGACGATCTCGTCATCGGCGTCGGTAAAGGCTAGGCCCAGCCGCTTGGCCAGGAGCTTGCCGATCGACGTCTTGCCCGCGCCCATCAAGCCAACCAGAACGATAGGCCGCGCCCCGTCACTCATCGCCCGCGGCCATATCCCTTCAACCCCTCCGCGTCTCACCTCCGATGAAGGATACCCCCAATGGCCGCGGCGACCAAGCCGGCGCCGCGTCCTCGTTCGAACGTCATCTTGGCGTGCGCGGAGTCGCGATTTTGTACAAATACATCATCCAACTGGGCTCAACCGGATAAGCAATTTTGCCCATTCCCGCAGGTAGCCGCTTCGTCGCGGACTATTGAAGCCCGGCGCGGGCCACCCCTTGCGAGGATAGCCCGCGCGATGCGCTCCTTCAAATCCCGTCCGACGGTTACTAGAGGTGGCCGGCTTCGTCTGGACAGCGTTCCGCTCTTGATAAGTGGACGCTCTGCCGGTTGCCGATGTGGTGTGCCGGTTTCGGGGTGGCACACCGGGACGGCGTAGCCCGACCAGAGTGATGCCCCGAAACCGGCGCGAAATTCATGCTGCCGCGGCCTGCGGCAGGTGGTCGAAGTAGGCGAGATCGGGCGTCCGCGCGCTTAGGCTCGAATGCGGACGCTTGCGATTGTAGAAGTCCAGATATCGGCCGATCGACGCGCGCG
The DNA here is from genome assembly GCA_963805915.1 of uncultured Alphaproteobacteria bacterium. Lineage (GTDB taxonomy): Bacteria > Pseudomonadota > Alphaproteobacteria > Rhodospirillales > Defluviicoccaceae > JAEULH01. Next base: position 70,861 of record CAWDWD010000017.1, on the reverse strand, counting down.
CCTCGGCGACGCTGTCATAGGCGCGAAGATAGACCTCTTCGTACTTGATCGAGCGCCAGAGCCGCTCGACGAAGACGTTGTCCCGCCACGATCCCTTGGCGTCCATGCTGATTGCGATGGCGTGCTTCAGCAGCAGGCCGGTGAAGTCGGCGCTGGTAAACTGGCTTCCCTGGTCGGTGTTGAAGATCTCCGGCCTGCCGTGCTTCGCCAGCGCCTCCTCGACCGCCTCGAGGCAGAACCCGACCTCCAGAGTGATCGAGAGCCGCCAGGCCAGAACCCGGCGGCTGAACCAGTCGACCACGGCGCAGAGATAGACGAAGCCGCGCGCCATCGGGATGTAGGTGATGTCCATCGCCCAGACCTGGTTGGGCCGGCCGATCGACACGGAACGCAGCAGATACGGGTAGATCTTGTGGCCGGGCGCGGGTTTGGAGGTGTTCGGCCGGCGGTAGATCGCCTCGACCCCCATCCGCCTCATCAGCGTGGCGACACGCTGGCGGCCGATCTCGATGCCCTAGCCGCGCAACAGGTCGCGCAGCATCCGGCTGCCGGCGAACGGGTAGTCGAGATGCAGATCGTCGATCCGCCGCATGATCCCCAGATCGGCCGGCGACGCCGGACGCGGCTGGAAATTGAAGGAGAGATCGTATGGCACGACGCAAACAGCCTGTTATCGCGGACGCGCTGCTCGACCAGCTACTGGCCGGCGGCGATGCGAAAGCGGCATTTGAGAAGGACGGCCTACTCGACGAGCTGAAGAAGGCTTTGGCCGAACGGATACTGAACGCCGAGATGGATCATCATCTCGGCGCTGGCGAGGACGGTGGCGGCAACAGCCGCAATGGTTATGGCAGGAAGACGGTGCTGACGGAAACGGGCAAGATGGTGCTCGACATTCCGCGGGATCGGCTCTCGAGCTTCGATCCGCGGCTGATTGCCAAATATCAGCGGCGGTTTCCCGGCTTCGACGAGAAGATTATCTCGATGTACGCCCGCGGCATGAGTATCCGCGAGATTCAGGGGCATCTGCGCGAGCTTTACGGCATCGATGTCTCCCCCGACCTGATCAGCGCCGTCACCGACGCCGTCCTGGAAGAGGTGACGGACTGGCAAAACCGGCCGCTGGAAGCCCTCTATGCGCTGATTTTCTTCGATGCGATCCGCATCAAGGTCCGCGACGAAGGCACGGTGAGAAACAAGGCGGTTTACGTTGCGCTCGGCGTGCGGGCGGACGGAACCAAGGAAGTTCTCGGACTTTGGATCGAGCAGACCGAGGGTGCGAAGTTCTGGCTGCGGGTGATGAACGAACTGAAGAGCCGCGGCGTCGAGGACGTTCTGATCGCCATTGTCGACGGCCTGAAGGGCTTTCCCGAGGCGATTACAGCGGTCTTTCCGCGGGCCCAGGTGCAGACCTGCGTCGTCCATCTCATCCGCCACTCGCTGGCCTTCGTGTCGTACAAGGACCGCAAGGCGGTTGCCGCGGCATTGAAGCAAATCTACAAGGCCAACAACGCCGATGCCGGAAAGGCCGCCCTCGAGGACTTCGCTGACGGCCCGTGGGGCCGGAAATACCCGGCGATCGCCCAATCCTGGCGACGGAACTGGCCGCAGGTAATCCCGTTCTTCGCTTTTCCCGACGAGGTTCGTCGGATCGTTTACACAACGAATTCTATCGAAAGCTTGAATGCCAAGCTGCGCCGGGCGGTCAGGACGAGGGGGCACTTTCCCACCGACGAGAGCGCGCTCAAGCTCCTCTTCCTGGTGTTGAACCTGGCGGCAAAAGACTGGAAAATGCCCGCGCGCGAATGGTGCATGGCCAAGGCTCAGCTCGCCATCCTCTTCGAAGACCGCTTTACCTTGGCGTGATGAAAACCGGCCCTTACACGGAAATCCTGACAGTCGGTAATAGAGGCCGCTCCGGCCGAGCTTCAGCACCGCCGCCTGCCGGGTCAGCGGAAGCTCGTGCGAACGGTCGATCATCGCTTTGCGCTCAGCATGCCGGCCTTGCCGAGCGCGGCCGCCAAAAAATCGTTCTCCAGCGCCAGCTCGCCGATCTTGGCGTGCAGCGCCTTCAAATCCACCGCAGGCCCGGCCTCGGTGCTCACCGCAGCAGAGCCGAACACGCCCGCCGCGCCCTCCAGCAGCTGCGCCTTCCAGCTGGTGATCTGGTTCGGGTGAACGTCGAACACCTGCGCCAACTCCGCCAGTGTCCTCTCACCCTTGATGGCCGCCAACGCCACCTTCGCCTTGAATGCCGGTGTGTGATTCCGGCGTGCCCGTCTGGTCATGCTCTCTCCTGATCCGCGGCGATCCTCGCCGCACTCAGGCAGAAAATCCACTTATCCCCCCTGTCCAGATTCCCCAGGCCACCTCTGTCCCTCGCGGTGGACGAATGTCCAGACGGTCTTGTAATCGACGCCCAAGCCGCGCTCCGCCAGCTCCGCGACAAGACCGCGCAGCGTGAATGCTTCCCTCGCCGCCACGTCCGGAGCCAGCTCTCATGCTCGCCCGCAATCAGGCGAGGCCGACGCCCACCGACCCGACCCGGCGCGACGCTGCCTGTCGCCCGGTGCCGCTGCGACCACTTGACCACGGTCGAGGGCGCCACGCTGAGCGCAACCGCGATCGACCTGACGCTCTCACCCGCGTCGAGGCGCTGCATCGCGCGCTCGCGGAGATCCATCGAATACGGTTTCGCCATCAATACTGGCCTCCTGCTCCAGCCAGCATGATCAATCAGAAATTCGAGCCCGTGGGAATCCCTTTTCGATTCTTCAAAGCATCATCCCGCTCTAGCGGCGAGAGCTGGGTCTGGCGCGGGGCGGCTTTGCCGAGGTGGTCGTGGCGCCGGCTCTTGTCGAGACGACGCCCGGCGAGCTTTCCGCTCCCGTGGCCGCGCCGGCGATCGAGATCGAGGTTTCCGGCGGGGGCATGAACGGCTTGGCCCTGCAGGTGCAGGAGACGCTGAAGCGCGATCCGCACGGCGGCGATTAGTCCACTTTTCGCGGTCGCCGCGGCGATCTGATCAAGGGTTCTTTGGCATGACGGTCTGGGAATGTCGCTCTACGCCAAGCGGCTGGAACGCGGCCGGTTCATCTGGCCGTCTCCCGCCGACGGCATCGTCGCGATCACGCCGCCGCAGCTCGCCTACCTGCTTGAGGGGACCGACTGACGCAATCCGCGTCACGCCGTACGGCCGGCGCGGGCCAGCTGAACGAAGCTCGTCAGGGGATTGTTTTTGTCCAAGTCAACGGCTGATTTGAGATTATGGGACGGCCCGCCCCTCTCGCAGCGATTCGCTAGGCTTTCTTAACGGACGCGCCAGCGTCATCCTTGGCTTCGGAATTCCGCTCGTCGGTCCACTGCTTCAATGAGTTGTCACTATTCTTTTGGCCTTCATAGCCGCCGCCACGCTTTTTGTATTCCTGAACCGCCATTTGCGCCTTGCGGGCCGACCACTGGCCGCCATCGCCTCCCTTTTCGCCGGCAGTGATTTCTTTCTTTACCCGGTCCCAAAGCGCTGGATCGGTCTTCGTCGCGGTCTTGCTCATTTGTCGCGCTCCGTCGTCAGAGCCTGACTGAAAAAGGGTTGAGTGATCTCAATGGGTTGTGATTCCTTGGCTGTTGCGACACAAGTCATGGAGGTCACGGTGCCCTGGAGCGAGATCACTCGGCCGAAGTATCGGCGGCCAGGTTTGCGGTATGCAAGCGACATGACGGATGCGGAGTGGTCGTTGATCGAGCCGTTCATGCCCGAGGCGAATTCGATTGGCCGCCCGCGTGAGACCGAGCTTCGCGCGGTGGTGAATGCCATCTTGTACCTGGCGACGACCGGCTGCCAGTGGCGCGCGCTGGCGAAGGACTTTCCGCCCTACTCGACGGTGCAGGGGTATTTCTACCGCTGGGCGCAGGACGGGACGCTGGCGCGGATCAATCACGCGCTCGTCGTCGCCGCGCGCGAGCGGGGGGTCGGGAGGCCAGTCCGTCGGCCGGCGTGATCGACAGCCAGTCGGTGAAAACCACGGAAAGCGGCGGCCCCAGGGGCTACGACGCCGGCAAGAAAGTGAACGGCCGCAAGCGCCACATCATCACCGACACCGACGGGAACCTGGTCGGGCTGCGGGTGCACCCCGCCGACATCCAGGATCGCGACGGCGCGCTCGCTGTCATCGCCTCGATCCGGACCCTCTACCCGTGGTTGCGCCATCTCTTCGCCGACGGTGGCTATGCCGGCGACAAACTGAAGACGGCCCTCGCCGCTCTCGGCCGATGGACCATCGCAATCATCAAGCGGTCCGACACGGCACTGGGCTTCGAGCTCTTGCCCCGCCGCTGGGTCGTTGAACGCACCTTCGCCTGGCTCGGCCGCTGCCGCCGTCTCGCCAAGGATTTCGAGGCAACCCCGCCACGGTCGATGCGGATGCCGTACTCGGGCAGGGGCTGGCGCTCGGCGATCCTGCGAATGTCGAAGGCAACCATCGTCAGCGCCGTCGCCTGGGTGCTCGTCGCCAACATCCGCATGCTCACCCGGCGCCTCGCAAGGCCTTGAAACCATGCAAGCCTTTTCGAGTCAGAACTCTAAGCTCGACTTTCCGCAATTTGGTCGGGCGGGACGACCGGAGATGATGTCGCTCGCCATGCCGCATGATGGACTTCTCGGCGAACTCATGCCGCCGGTGGATGGGCCGAGCGGCGGCGTCGGCATGCGTTGGCGGCGATCGATCGAGGACACTTGCGCTGCCGGCGCGACTCGATTCTACGGATGCGATGACGACACATCGCTTTCCCGCCGCTGCCGGTGCGGCGCTGGTGCCACCGGTCCTCGCCACTTGGTTGTCCTCCTTCCGTGACTTGCTTCACGGCACCGGTCTGGAAGCATGTTCTCGTCCTCGTCGCCGGGGGGCGGTGCTGGCACCGGGCAAGCGCACGGTCAGCGAGGCGCTGCGGGTGATGGGGTTGGCGGCAAGGCCGGGCTTCGCCCGCTACCATGAGGTGCTGAGCCGGGCGCGCTGGGATGCGCGAACCGTGGCGCGGAAGCTCCTCGCCCAGGTGCTCGACGTGTTCTTGCCGGCGGGCGAAGTGGTGATCGGCATCGATGACACGATCGAGCGCCGCTGGGGCGCCAGGATCAAGGCGCGCGGCATCTACCGGGATCCGGTGCGCTCGTCGCACGGCCACTTCGTCAAGGCCAGCGGCCTGCGCTGGCTGTCGCTGATGGTCGTCGTACCGATCCCCTGGGCCAACCGGCGCTGGGCGTTGCCGTTCCTGACGGTGCTGGCCCCGTCCGAGCGCTGGAGCGACGCGCGTGGGCGCCGCCACAAGAAGCTGACCGATTGGGCGCGCCAGGCGATCCTGCAGGCCAAGCACTGGCTGGCGAAGCGGCGCGTGATCATTGTCGCCGACTCCGGTTTCGCCGCACTCGATCTGATCGCGGCGGTGCGACAGCATGTTTGCCTGGTCACCCGGTTGCGGCTCGATGCCAGCCTGTTCGCGCCGGCACCGGCGCGGCGATCGGGGCAGCCCGGCCGGCCACCTCTCAAAGGCGCGCGTTTGCCGAAGCTCGCCGCGGTGCTGGCCGATCCCGGGACCGTCTGGTCGTCGATCACGCTGCCGGAGTGGTACGGCGGCCAGCAGCGGACGCTCGAGATCATTTCCGGGATGGCGGTGTGGTATCACAGCGGCCTGCCGCCCGCGCCGATCCGCTGGGTGCTGGCGCGCGATCCCGCGGGGAAGCTGGCACCACAGGCGTTCCTGGCGACCGACGTCGAAACCACCCCGGCCGAAATCCTCGGCTGGTTCGTCTTGCGTTGGCGCGTCGAAACGACGTTCCAGGAAGTCCGCGCCCACCTCGGCGTCGAGACCCAGCGCCAATGGTCCGATCTGGCGATCGCACGCACCACCCCGGCGCTGCTCGGGCTGTTCTCCCTGGTGACGATCTGGATGCACGGATTGATCGAAACCCGTGGCGCCGCCATCCGTCCCCGAACGGCCGGCTGGTATGGCAAGTCCGAACTGACCTTCAGCGACGCCATCGCCACCGTCCGTCGTGTCCTGTGGTGCCCGCCGGATTTATGGCTGTCCCGGCATGACGCTGAAACCGTGGAAATTCCCGCCGCCCTCCTCCGAAGATTCACCGAGACTCTCTGCTACGCCGCATGAAATGCGGAAAGTCGAGCTCATGTCCGGTGACATTCACGAAACGGCGGCGCGGCGGGAACGGTTCTGCGGGGCCGCCAACGATTCGCGGTTCCGCGATATTTCGGCGGTGGCGGCCGCCCCGTTTGGCCGATCAGGGGGCGGCTACGGGCCAAAACATGTCGTCCAATGAGAGGGTTAGGGCCAAGCGCTAAAACTGGACAAAAATTAAGGAGCACGAGTGTGCCTGACGACCTACCTTGTGCTCATGCAAAACAAAGTCCACGCTCCTCGCTGCCTGCTGCCGGTAAAGCGGTGCAAGAGTGTGAGCTTTATAGGTGGAGATATTCGCGACGCACATCGGGGGCCGGCACAATCTCGACATATTTCGCCATATCTACGGCGCTTCGCCGTGTTTCGATTTATCTAGACCAATCGCTTGTGGGCAGATACTCGGTTCGGGTCCTGCGGTGCGATGGAGAGGTGTCACTTATGCTGCATGTGCTCGACGGAACCATGCCGTCGCTTGCATTAATGGTGAGGCAGTCGAATGCCTACGGCTACCTGACGCCCAGGTACCACAACCTGAAGGCCCACGCGAACGGTTGGCGGCGGGTTCTGTGTCATTTACAGCAGAGGCAAAACGGTAACGTTTTCGCGATCGACGTTCAGACCGAGGCCGGCTTTTTCGGCGTTCTGACGCACTTTATACATGTTGTCGCCCACTGCTCGGCGACTGGGCGCAAGCCGCATATTCGGTTGACCGGATCGTATTACCGCTCGTCGAACCGGAATCCCGACTGGTTCACCAACTACTTCTACTGGAAGGACGTGCTCTCGGCGGACGAAAAGGACAGGGTGGCGCGCGGCGAGATCGTTTTTACGCCGGTCGGCGGCGCCAAGGATCTGGGACTGATGTCGCGCTACCGGGTGAAGCTGCGCGATGCTCATTCCTTGTTCAACCGCTATGTCGGCATCCGCCGCGAGATCATCGACGAGGTCGACGATCGGGCCGTACGGATGTTCGGCGGCAGCCGGGTGCTTGGACTGCACTATCGCGGCACCGATAAGTGGATGGAAGCACCGCGCTCCGCTTACAAGGACGTTCGCGGCAAGGTCGTTCGCTTCCTGCGCTGCAACCCGGGTGTCGAAAAATTGTTCCTGGCGACCGATGAAGCCGATTTCATTGAGTTCATGCGGATCCAGGATTTCGGTATTCCGGTGGTTTGGTCCGAGGATCATGAGGTCGCGAATGGTGTTCGCCCGGTGTTTGTCACCGACGGCGACCGCTATCGCCGCGGCCGCGAAGCCCTGGTGACGTCATTGCTGCTGGCGCGCTGCCATTACTGCATCAAGACGAGTTCATACCTTTCGGCCTGGTCGAAGGTCTTCAATCCCGAATTGCCGGTCGCCCTGCTCAATCAGCCGTTCAAGTGGACCGACGACTTCGGCGACCGCGAGATCCGCAACAAGCAGTTTATGATCCTTTAGGACGCATCGCGCCGTTGGCTCTTGACCCAACGGCTCGACGTCGGAGCGGCCGGATCGCCGCGCGTTTAGCGCGGGGCGATGACCATGACCATCTGCCGGCCCTCGATCTTCGGATGCTGCTCGACCTTGGCGAGTTCGTCGAGTTCATCGCGGACGCGATGGAGGACCTTGATGCCCAGGTCCTGGTGCACCATCTCGCGGCCGCGAAAGCGAATGGTCACTTTCACCTTGTCGCCGTCTTCGAGAAAGCGATTCATGTTGCGGAGCTTGACCTGATAGTCGTGCTCATCGATGCCGGGGCGCATCTTGATCTCCTTGACCTCGATGACCTTTTGCTTCTTGCGCGCCTCGCTCCGCTTCTTCTGCGCCTCGTATTTGAACTTGCCGTAGTCGAGAATCTTGCACACCGGAGGATCGGCCGCCGGCGCGACCTCGACCAGATCCAGGCCGGCCACCTCAGCGGCGCGCAAGGCCTCGCCGATTGGCAAAACTCCGAGCTGGCCTCCATCCGGATCGACAACGCGAACCGTGGCGACGCTAATTTCATCGTTAACCCGGGGTCCCTCCCGGCTCGGTGATTGGGAGAACGGTGGCTTCGCTATCGACAATACTCCTCATTTTGGGCCTGATCCGATGCCGGATACTGAGCCGCACTGGGCACACGCTGGAAATGGCGGAAGATGACTAAACCCGTCGCACCCGGCCACGCGTACTGCGGTTGATCTCTTAACCGCGTAGTACCTGACGACCGGTCACGCCGGGTCATAAGACACGGCTTCGCCCACCCGACACCTTGACTGGACACGTTGATTGATGGTGGATTTTGCAAATATCGCGATGCGGTGAGGAGGATGCAAAGGCTGTTGCGTGACCACGAGCCGCGCAAAACCATGACGTGCCCGCGCGGCCGTTCGCCCCGCCACTCGCCCCAGCGACAACCACCCGAGCCTTCAACATCCGGCGAAGAGGCCTCTCGGCCTTCCAAACCATCGCGCGCCGAGAGACCAGGAAGTCGGCTTACACAATTCGCTCTCGATATGATCGAGCAACAACACCCCTCGCGAACGCACCATGCGCCGGCATCCTTATTCGGATCTGCCGCCGACTCACCCTTTGACCAACGGACTCGCCGCCTCCGATTCCAGTCTAGCGACCGCCGCATCAAGAGCAAGTATTTCCTGGTTTTTGCCGGCCAGCCAGCGAAGCGCGACGGTTCGGTCGACTTGTTCGCGCGCGCCGACGACTACAAGGACCGGCGTTTTCGCAAGGCTGTGCTCACGGACTTTATAGCCAATCTTCTCATTCCGCAGGTCCAGGCGGCAACGAAGACCGGCGTCGCTCAGCGTCTCGTAGACACGCCGCGCGTAGCTATCGGCGTCGCTGGTGATCGTGGCCACCACCGCCTGCACCGGAGCCAGCCAGAGCGGAAGGCGGCCGGCGTGGTGTTCGATGAGGACGCCGATAAAGCGCTCGAACGAGCCGAGAATGGCGCGATGGAGCATCACCGGGCGATGCTTTTCGCCGTCCTCGCCGACATAGTTGGCGTCGAGCCGCTCCGGCAGGACGAAATCGACCTGCAACGTGCCAAGCTGCCATTCGCGGCCGATCGCATCGCGGAGCACGAACTCCAGCTTCGGGCCGTAGAACGCGCCCTCGCCGGGATTGAGCGCGGTTTCGAGGCCGACCGCCGCCGTCGCCGTCTTCAGCGCGGTCTCGGCCTTGTCCCAGGTCGCGTCGCTGCCGGCCCGCGTCGCCGGCCGGTCGGAAAACTTCACGACGACCTCATCGAAGCCCAGGTCACGGTAGACCGTGCGCAGCAGGTCGCAAAACGTCTGCGTCTCGGCCGTGATCTGGTCCTCGGTGCAGAAAATGTGCGCGTCGTCCTGAACGAAGGCGCGAACCCGCATCAGCCCGTGCAGCGCGCCGGAGGGCTCGTTGCGGTGGCACGAGCCGAACTCGGCCATGCGCAGCGGCAGGTCGCGGTAGCTCTTGATGCCCTGGCGGAAGATCTGCACGTGGCCGGGGCAATTCATCGGCTTCAGCGCCAGCACTTTTTCCTCCGCCTCGGCGGTGAACATGTGCTCGCGGAACTTCTCCCAGTGACCGGACTTCTCCCACAACGCCCGGTCGACCAGCTGCGGCGTGTTGACTTCGACGTAACCGGCGTCCTCGAGCCGGCCGCGGACATAGCCTTGCAGCGTCCGATAGAGCGTCCAGCCGTCCGGGTGCCAGAAGACCGAGCCGGCGGCCTCTTCCTGAAAATGGTAAAGGCCCATTTCGCGCCCCAAGCGGCGATGGTCGCGGCGCTCGGCCTCGGCCAGCATGTGCAGGTGGGCATCGAGCTGATCCTGGCTCGCCCAGGCGGTGCCGTAGATCCGCTGGAGCATCTCGTTGCGCGAGTCGCCGCGCCAGTAGGCGCCGGCCAGCTTCATCAGCTTGAACGCCTTGCCGAGCTTCCCGGTCGAGGGCAGATGGGGGCCGCGGCAGAGATCGAGCCAGTCGCCCTGGCGGTAGATGCTGACCGGCTCGCCGGCGGGGATATCGGCGATGATCTGGGCCTTGTAGTGCTCGCCGATCGACTCGAAGTGGGCGATGGCCTCGTCGCGGTCCCAAACCTCGCGCTCGATCGGCTCGTCGCGGTCGACGATCTCGCGCATCCGCGCCTCGATCCGATCGAGATCGTCGGGCGTGAACGGCTCGTCGCGGGCGAAATCGTAGTAGAAGCCGGTTTCGATGGCCGGGCCGATGGTCACCTGGGTGTCGGGGTAAAGCTCCTGCACGGCCTCGGCCATGACGTGCGCCGCGTCGTGGCGCAATAGCTCCAGCGCGTCGGCGTCCTTGCGGGTGACGATGGCGAGTACGGCGTCGCGGTCGATGACCGTCGCCAGATCACGCATTTCGCCGTCTACGCGTACGGCCAGCGCCGCCTTGGCAAGACCGGGACCGATGTCGGCGGCGATGTCGCCACCGCTTCTGGGACCATCAAGCGCGCGAACACTGCCGTCGGGAAGTGTGATGCGCACGGCGTCAATGGCTTGATTGTCGTCACTCACTTAATTCTCACCCACTTATTCTCACCTACCAGCCTTGCAATACCTTCCTGATCAACGGTCGACTGTCCGGGGCAATCTAGGTGGGTCCAGCGGCGAGTCAAGCGCCCGCCGATGCACCGCCGCGACGCTGGCGGCAGCGATCGGAGTGACGCCGGGACCTCTCGCCGAGACCTCCTAATCGACGGGACGCGCCAGCATCTGCGGCACCGGCGAGGACATGCCAGGGGCGTGCTCATCGGCGGCCGCGCGCATCAGCCAGGTCCTCGCGCGGGCGAGATCGCCATGCTCGGCCTCTTCCAGTTCCGCCATCAATAGGCAAACGCGCGGCGATGCGTCGGGGCCCGCGATCGATTCCAGATTGGTCCGCGCCTCGCCCCACAGCCGCGCTTCGAGCGCCGCGACGGCAATGGCGATCCTGCTCTCCATGTGATCGGGATTGTGCTTGGCGAGCCGCTGCGACGCCTGGACCTTCTTCAGTGCGTCGTCGGCTTGGCGAGCCTCCCAGTAGGCCTCGGCCAGCTCCGGAGCCGGGGTCTGCTTCCAGGCGCGTTCGATGACCGCGGTGGCCCGACGATGCTTGCCGCCGGCGATCAGCAGCTTGGCATAGCGGACCGTGCCCGGCACGAAGCCCGGATCGGCCTTGTAGGCCTTGCGAGCCCAGTCCAGCGCCTGCTCATTGCCGCAATTCAGGCTTTGGTTGTAGAGGAGCTCGGCGCGCTCGTGCGGCACCTTCGTCGGCGGAATCAGCCGGAGCTTGGCGGTCTCGGCGAGTGTCGTTTCGGCATCGATCCACCGGCCGGAGCGCTTTTGCAGCTCATAGAGCGTCTCGACGACCCACTCGCTTTTCGGATTAAGCCGGTAGGCGCGGCGCGCGAGCGTCAACGCCTGGTCCCAGTCCTCGCGTTTCATCGCCTGCATCAGCAGGCCGCGAACGCCGAGGAAGGCCGTTTCTTGACGCTCGCTCATCGACTGGAAGAACTTGGCCGCGGCCTGGTCGTCGCCGTCCAGCTGTGCCGCTTGCGCCGAAAGGAGGGTCACCAAGGGTCGATCGTCGACCAGCGATTCGGCCCGGCGCGCGTGCTTGCGCGCCCCGGCCGAATCGCCGGCGGCGACCGCGACCAGGCCCCGGCTCAACGCGGCGTAACCCTGTCGCTGGTGACGATCCTGGCGGGCGCGGACAATCGATTTGGGCACCCGGCGCACCGACCACCACAGGCGGTACAACAGCGCCGCGGCGACGATCAGCAATCCGATCAGGACCAGCAACACCGGCACCGAGGTGTCGACCCGGTAACCGCCCCATTGCAACGTGACCATCCCCGGACGTTGTGCCAGCCAGCCGGCGCCGGCCGCAGCGAGACCCAATAGCGCGATGATGAAACCCCAGCGGATCATGACCCTAACCCTGCGCCGCGTTGAGCTTGGCGATCGCGGCCGTGCGTAAACTCGCGAGCGCCTTGTCGGCGGCCAGCCGATCGCGGGCCTTCGCGAGCCAATCGGCCGCCGCGTCCGCCGCGGTGCCCTTCAGGCTTTCGATTGCCTTCACCGAGCCCGCCAGGTCGCCACGTTCCAGCGCGGCGTCGGCCTGAGCCAGGGCGGCATCGACACCCCCGCCGGCGAGTGCGTTGTCCCCGACCCTGCGAACCGTGACCAGCGCCGACAAACGGTTACGAACGTCGTCGTACCAGCTTCCGCCCTCGCTCTGAAACTGGGTTTGCGCGACCGCTTGAGCCATCGCTGGGAAAGTTGCGCGGATCTCGCCCGGGGTCGATACGCCGCTCTCCGACCACTGTTCCAGTGTGCCGACGGCCGACGCCATTTCGCTGTCGTCGCCGGCGGCGATCGCGCGGACCAACTCCAGTTCCGCCCCATAGCCGCCGCCGCGGCCGAGAGCATCGGCCAGCTGATTGATGGCGAGCACCGCGGCCGCCGGGCGGCTGGCCTGATCGGCGTTCTTGTCAACCGTGGCCTGGATATTGGACAGCGTGGTTTGGACATCGCCAAGCCGCCGCTCCAGCGCGCTCAATCGGCCCGAGCCGACTTCGACCTGAGAGAGCCGTTGGTTGATGTCCTCAAGCGGCTGAGCGATATCCGGAGCGGGCCGGTCCGCCGCGGCCGCACTCGCCGCGGCAGCCGAAGCGGCGATCTTTTCCGACTGCTGTTTGAGGCTGTCGATCTCCTGCTGAAGGCTTTGCAGACGCGTACCGACGCTCGAAACCTGCGAGCGGACGTCGGCGTTTTCGCTTTTCAACGTATTGATCAACTCGGTAACGCGCACCCGCTCCTCGGCCTGGCCGCCGGCCTGCGGCGCCTGGCCGGCGATCATGTTGGCGACCGGCGGCGCCCACTGATCCCGGGTAACGTAGGCGCCGGCGCCGGCAGCGCCCAGCACCAGTAACGAACCAACGATACCGCCGACGAAGCCTCGCCCGGCGCCGCCGCTCTTGCCCACCGTGGAAGCGGTGGGTGGCGGCGCGGCCCGGTCTGCGGCCCGGTGCGCGACATCATCGTCGCTCTCGGCGTAGGTGTCGGACCGCGGCGGATCGTGACGGAGCGGAGCGCCGTCGAAGGCGTTGTCGCGGCGAGGCTCGGGAGCTTCGTCGCCAATGGTCGCCGACGGGCCCATCGACGTCTCGTTCATGGCCGCCGGCGCGTCCGCGGGAACCTCGCCCGTGAGTGGGCGATCTGCGCCGACCTCGCCTGGTTGGCGCACGGCAGGGTCGTCGCTACCGGATTGTCCCGGCTTGTCCGTTTTCTCGTCGTTCGCCATTCCTGTCCCTCTTCAGGTTCCCCGACCGGATTTGGCCCAGACTAGCAGGGAAGTCATCGGCTTGGGGAGACAAAACCTCGCATCTGCGTAGCCCTTCAGGTTTCGCTTGCGGCGCGATCGCCGATGATGGCGGCGATCATGGCGCTTTGCTCCGGTCGTGCCGCGATAAGCGTGCGAGCCCAGGTAAGATGCGCTATGCGCCCGGCGACTGCCGCGCTGAGACAATAGGCCGATAGCCGCCGGCACGCCGCCTCGAGCCCATGTGTCGCGGTCAGATCAGCGAAGATCGCGCCGGTGCGCGGAGAATAGAACGCAACGCCGCTGAGAACGTCTTCCGCGAGAGCCCCCCGCGCGGCCGCCGACAACGCTTCCGCCGGGCGCATCCGATAAAGAACCACGCGGCGGTAGGCGAAGCCGGCGGCGGCAAGGCGGCCGCCCAGATCACCGGCGGTTACCGAACCGGCGATGTGGACCACGCCGCCATCGTCGGGGTTGAGACCGCCGATGATCGCCTCGGCAAGGCTTTCGACGTCGCCGCCGGCTGCCTCGACCCGGAGAAACCGGGCGGCGCGGGCGGCGCGCGCCGTCGCCTCACCGACCGCGCAGATCCGCGGTGCGCGGCGATCATCGCGTGCGACGAAAGCGCGAATGCCGTTAGCGCTGGTCGCGATCAGGGCCTGGACGCCGCGCAGATCGAGCGGACAGGTGGCGATAGGCTCGAACTTCATCAGCGGCTCGATCAGGCAGCCGATCCCGTGGTCGGCGAGTACGGCGGCCAGCGGCTCGGCGTCTTCGCGCGGGCGGGTGATCAGGATGAAGGGGCTTCGCCGGCCGGTCATGCCGGTCAGGCGAAAAAGTTAGCGCCGGCGCGCGCGAGCAGGTCCTCGCCGAGCGCCCGGCCCAGGCGCTCGCCATCGTCCGCCGGCCCGGAGGTTTGCGCCGCGACCAGCCGCGAGCCGTCCGGCCGCGCGATCAGGCCGCTCAAGCGGATAACGAGGCCGTCTTCCAGTGTCGCATAGCCGCCGATCGGCGTGCGGCATGAGCCGTCCAGCGTCACCAGCATCGCCCGCTCGGCGCGGACGCAGAGATGGGTCGGCCGATCGTCGAGGGCGGCAAGGATCATGCGAACGGCTTCGTCGCTATCGAGACACGTCAGCGCGATCGCCGCCTGGCCGACAGCGGGAACCATGACCTCGCTTGGGATCGCCACCGCCGCGGCGGCCTCAACGGCCCCCAACCGCTTCAGCCCGGCCATCGCCAGCAGCGTCGCGCCGACGGCGCCCGCGGTGACCTTGCGCAACCTGGTCGCGACATTGCCGCGCAACGAAATCACGCTCAGGTCGGGGCGGTGATGAAGCAGTTGCGCCTGGCGGCGGAGCGACGACGTGCCGACGACGCACCCTTCGGGCAGGTCGGAAATCGCGCGGGTCCCGCCGGCGATCAACGCGTCGCGCGGATCCTCGCGCGGCAGCATGGCGGCGAGGATGATCGGTTCGGGCAGCCATGTCGGCAGATCCTTGGCCGAATGAACCGCGAGGTCGATCCGCCCGTCAATCAGCGCTTCGTCGATCTCCTTGGTGAACAGCCCCTTGCCGCCGACCTCGGCCAGCGGCCGGTCGACGATCACGTCGCCGGTGGTCTTGATCACGACCAGCTCGATCGCGTCCGGCGCGGCGAACGCCGGATTGATAAGCCGCAGCCGCGCACGCGTTTCCTTCGCCTGGGCCAAGGCCAGGGGGCTGCCGCGCGTGCCGATGCGTAGACGGGGAGTGTCGGCCGGTCGGTTCGGTGACAAAGGTTCGCTCCGGATTTTGGATTCGTTGTGTAGACTGAGAATCGCGGGCCGTGCCGCTGAAAGCGCTTTTGCTATGCCGACTGATCGGGTTCACGTTCTCGGAGTGGAAACCAGTTGCGACGAGACGGCCGTGGCCGTCGTCGATTCCGCGCGGCGGATCGTCGCCGAGCGGATCTTGTCCCAGCTCGACGACCATCGGCCGTTCGGCGGCGTCGTCCCCGAGGTCGCCGCCCGCGCCCATCTCAGACACCTCGACCGTTTGATCGCGGAAACGATGGGAGAAGCGCAGTTGGGATTCGCCGAGCTTGACGCGGTCGCGGCCACCGGCGGGCCGGGACTGATCGGCGGGGTGATCGTCGGCGTGATGACGGCGAAGGCGATTGCCGCGGTTCACGACCTTCCGTTCCTGGCGGTCAACCATCTGGAGGGTCATGCGCTGAGCGCCCGCCTAAGTGACGGGATCGCGTTTCCTTACCTGCTGCTGCTTGTCTCCGGGGGCCATTGCCAGCTGCTTATCGTCGACGGCGTCGGCGCCTATCGCCGCCTCGGCACCACGCTCGACGACGCCCTTGGCGAAGCGTTCGACAAGATTGCCAAGATGCTGGGCCTTGGCTACCCCGGCGGCCCGGCCGTCGAGACGCGGGCAGCCCTTGGCAATCCCGGCCGGTTTGATCTGCCCCGGCCGATGAAAGGCCGCCCCGGCTGCAATTTCTCGTTTTCGGGTCTGAAGACCGCGGTCAAACATGCCTGGGCAGCCTTGGCCGAAACCGAGCGGAATGGTCAATCCGCCGCCGATCTCTGTGCGTCGTTTCAGGCCGCCGCCGGCGATGTCCTCATCGATCGGACGACGCGCGCGCTCGAGGCCTTCGCCGCGCTTCATCCCGATGTGAGCGCGAGTGCGTGTACTCTTGTTGTCGCCGGCGGCGTTGCCGCCAACGGCTATCTTCGCGGCCGGCTGAGCGCGATGGCCGAGGGTCAAGGTATTCGCTTGCTGGCGCCGCCGCAGCGGCTATGTACCGACAACGCGGCGATGATCGCATGGACGGGCATAGAGCGCTTGCGGCTCGGTCTGGTCGACGGCCTCGATTTCGCGCCGCGAGCGCGTTGGCCGCTCGATCCGGGCGCTACGCCGGTCGCATTTGCCGGGGTCAAGGCGTAGAAGCAAGCTGATCCGGTTGGCCGCGCGTCGACATCAGGGACAACCCGGTGGGAGATTACGGTGGGGGATTGATGGGAAGCGTCATGCAGCGCATCGGCATTATCGGCGCGGGCGCCTGGGGGACGAGCCTGGCGATGCTGGCGCGGCGCGCCGGACGTTCCGTCGTGTTGTGCGCTCGCGAGCCCGAGGTGGCCGATGCCATCAACCGAGAGCACCGAAATCTGTCGTACCTGCCGGACGTCGAACTTGATCCGTCGATCCGCGCGACCACTGATCCGCGCGATGCGCTCGACGCCGATGCGGTCCTTCTCGTGGCTCCCGCCCAGCACCTCCGCGCCGTGACCGGCGCGTTTGCCGCGGACTGGCCGGCGGGCATCCCGGCAGTGATCTGCGCCAAGGGAATCGAGCGCGGCACCTGCGCACTGATGAGCGAGGTCGTCGGCGAGACGCTTCCCCAAGTCCCTCACGCAATCCTCAGCGGCCCCAGCTTCGCGGTCGAGGTCGCGCGGGATTTGCCGACGGCGGTGGTCCTGGCGGCCGGCGAGCCCGAGCTCCGCGCGGCGCTGCCGGCGGCGCTGGCGACCGCGCATTTTCGGATCTATTTGACCGACGACGTGATCGGCGCCGAATTGGGCGGAGCGGTCAAGAACGTGCTCGCCATCGCCTGCGGCATCGTTCACGGCCGCCGGCTCGGCGACAACGCCGGCGCCGCGCTGATTACCCGTGGGCTGGCCGAGACCGCGCGTCTGGGTGCGGCCAAGGGCGCGCGCGCCGAAACCCTGATGGGCCTCTCGGGCATCGGCGACCTCGTTCTGACCTGCACCGCGCTGCAGTCGCGCAACTTCTCCCTCGGCGTCGCGCTCGGTGAGGGAACCGCTTTGGCCGAGATCGTTGCGGCGCGCCACTCGGTCGCCGAGGGGGTCGAGAGCGCCGCCGCGGTCTGCGCGTTGGCGCGCCGCCTTGATGTCGACATGCCGATTTGCGAGGCCGTGGACGCGGTTCTCAACGCAGCCGCCGACATCGCCGAGACCATCGCCGGATTGCTGGCGCGGCCGACCCGGGCCGAGGCCGTTCAGGCATGACGGCGATCGAACCGCGCCTCGAATTGCATTTCATTGCGGACCAACGAGTTCCGGACCAACGAAAGGACAAGCCGATGCTGTTTGCGATTTTCTGTTCCGACCGGCCGGATTATGAACACGTCCGGCTGGAAAACCGCGCCGCCCATCTCGAATTCCTCGGCCGCTACAAGGACAACTTGGTTGCCGTGGGGCCGTTTCAGACCGACGATGGGGAGCATATGATCGGCAGCCTGCTGATCATGGACTTTTCCGACCGCGCCGCGGTCGAGGCGTTCGCCGCGGAGGATCCCTACAACGCGGCGGGGCTGTTCGGCAGCGTCGTCATCCGCCGGTGGAAGAAAGTCCTGCCGGCGACTTGAGCTGCCTTAGGACAAGCGGGAGAGCGGGTATGGCTTACTGGCTGGTAAAATCCGAGCCCGGCGCGTGGTCGTGGCGGCAGCAGGTTGAGGCCGGCACAACCCATTGGGACGGCGTGCGCAATCACCAGGCGGCGAATAATCTAAAGGCCATGACCCCCGGCGATAAGGCCTTTTTCTACCACTCGGGCGGCGAACGTCGGATCGTCGGCCTCGTCGAGGTGGTGCGTCCGTACTATCCCGATCCGAGCGATCCGTCGGGACGTTTCGGCATGGTCGACCTGCGCGCGCTCGAGCCCCTGCCGCGCCCGGTTTCGCTCGCGGATATAAAAGCCGACACGCGGCTCGCCGACATCGCGCTGGTCCGCCAGTCGCGATTGTCGGTTATGCCCATCGACGACGAAACTTGGCGCATTGTGTGCGCCAAGGGCGGGCTTTAGCCTGTATGCTCGCTTGCCTCGCGTCGTCGGTTGCGGCGCGGCAAATTCCAGCCGGTCCTGCGCGCACTTGTTTTGCAAGCCGTTTTCGAGATAATCCACCGGCACCGAGCTCGGCGCTTCGGGCTTTAGGTGCTGCGCGGCTGTGCCCAATTAGAAATTCATTGTTCCCAGGGAGGGGCATCGACCCATGAGTGACGAGCAAGTTATCCCGGTACCCGAGGCGATCGCCAAAGCGGCGCTGGTCGACAAGGAAAAATACCTTCAGATGTACGAACGAAGCGTCGCGGATCCCGAGGGGTTCTGGGGCGAGCATGGTACACGCATTGACTGGATCAAGCCCTACACTAAGGTCAAGGATACCAGCTTCAACGCGCCCGACGTCCACATCCGCTGGTATTACGATGGCACCTTGAATGTCTCGGCCAACTGCCTCGATCGTCATCTGGCCAAGCGCGGGGACCAGACGGCGCTCATCTTCGAAGGTGACGACCCTTCCGTCAGCAAGCACATCACCTATCGCGAGCTGCACGAGCAGGTTTGCAAGTTCGCCAACGTCCTCAAGGGCCAGGGCGTCAAGAAGGGTGATCGGGTCACGATCTATCTGCCGATGATCCCAGAGCTGCCGGTCGCGATGCTCGCCTGTACGCGCATCGGCGCCATTCACTCCATCGTCTTCGGCGGCTTCTCACCGGATGCGCTGGCCGGCCGCATTCAGGACTGTGACTCAACGCTGGTGATCACCGCCGACGAAGGCTTGCGCGGCGGGCGGAAGGTACCGCTGAAGGCCAACGTCGACCAGGCGCTGAAGTCTTGCCCATCGGTCAAGACCTGCATCGTCGTCAAGCATACCGGCGGCGACGTAAAATGGACCGAGGGTCGCGACATCGTGTTCGGTGACCTGATGGCGAGCGTGTCGGCCGATTGTCCTCCCGAAGAGATGAACGCCGAGGATCCGCTGTTCATCCTTTATACCTCCGGCTCCACCGGCAAACCGAAAGGCGTATTGCACACGACCGGGGGGTATCTTGTCTTTACGGCAATGACCCACGAGTACGTCTTCGACTACAAGGAGGGCGAGATCTACTGGTGCACCGCCGATATCGGCTGGGTCACCGGCCATAGTTACATCGTCTACGGACCGCTCGCCAACGGCGCGACATCGGTGATGTTCGAAGGCGTGCCGAACTATCCCGACTTTTCGCGGTTCTGGACCGTCGTCGACAAGCACAAGGTCAACATTTTCTACACCGCGCCGACAGCCATCCGCGCGTTGATGCGCGAGGGCGATGCACCGGTCACCGGCACCAGCCGCAAGAGCCTACGCATCCTGGGTACGGTCGGCGAGCCGATCAACCCCGAGGCGTGGAACTGGTACTACACCGTCGTCGGCGAGGAGCGGTGCCCGATTGTCGATACTTGGTGGCAGACCGAGACCGGCGGCATTCTCATCACCCCGCTGCCGGGCGCGATCGAGCTCAAGCCCGGCTCGGCGACACTACCCTTCTTCGGCGTCCAGCCGGAAATCGTCGATGCCGACGGCGCCGTGCTCGAGGGCGCGTGCTCCGGCAACCTTTGCATCGTCGATGCCTGGCCAGGAATAATGCGCACCGTGTTCCAGGATCACGATCGCTTCATCCAGACGTACTTCTCCACCTACGCCGGGAAATACTTCACCGGCGACGGCTGCCGGCGGGACGACGACGGCTACTACTGGATCACCGGCCGGGTCGACGACGTCATCAACGTCTCGGGGCACCGGATGGGCACCGCGGAGGTCGAAAGCGCTCTGGTCGCCCATGCCAAGGTCGCCGAAGCGGCCGTCGTCGGCTTCCCGCATGACATTAAGGGCCAGGGCATTTATGCCTACGTGACACTTAACGCCGGCGTTCAGCCATCGGAGGCATTGCGCAAGGAACTGGTCCAGTGGGTGCGCACCGAAATCGGCCCGATCGCCTCGCCCGACGTCATTCAGTGGGCGCCGGGCCTGCCGAAGACGAGGTCCGGAAAGATCATGCGTCGCATCCTTCGCAAGATCGCCGAAAACGACGTGGGCGCACTGGGGGACACCTCGACCCTCGCCGATCCGACCGTCGTCGACGACCTGATCGAACAGCGCCCGCAATCCTAGCCGCGCCGAGCCGGGATCACATCGAAAGGCGGGGTCCAACCGACCCCGCCTTTTCTTTGTGTGCGCCAGGCATGGCGCGTAGCGCCATGACGGCGCTGGTTGGCTCGCTGTGGTGGTGAGAGTTGGCCGACTTGGAGGTGGAAGTCCTCTACGGGCCCTGGTGACGGGAACCGTTAGCCGAACAGCAAGGGCGTCGCCGCGAGGCGGGGTCTGAAGGAAGCTGCAGGCAAAGTCCTGGCCCGACGAACAGGAACCGCATAGGAGGCGCCGAGATCCTGGGC
The DNA here is from genome assembly GCA_963805915.1 of uncultured Alphaproteobacteria bacterium. Classification (GTDB taxonomy): domain Bacteria; phylum Pseudomonadota; class Alphaproteobacteria; order Rhodospirillales; family Defluviicoccaceae; genus JAEULH01. The sequence continues at coordinate 50,171 of CAWDWD010000017.1, read as the reverse complement.
GAGGGGGCACGAAGACCCGAAGCCCGATGTCACCCGGAGGGTCTGGGCGTATATGCGGCGGGTATGTGGGACGAAGGTCGCGCGTCTTACCCTGGGAGGCCTGCCGGCCTGCCCCTGGTTTCAGGTGTGCTACCGGCGCCGCGAGGCGTCGGGATGGGACGGCAGGAGTCAGCAGAGGCCATAGTAGCTTGCCTTGACCGGGCGGCGAAGGGCCGAACATGGAGTGCCGGACGGCAAGCGGACGGTTCGATGGTGCGAGAGGACGCCGAAGGCCGGGCTGGGATGCCCGGCGCCTGTCCCGAGGGTAGCGGCCGGAAGCCGCGAGAGAAGGGGCTGGGTGCGTCGAGCGCCGCGGCACCGCCCGCCTCTGCCCGCCCGGAGGCGACGGCCCGGTTGCTGGAGGCGATCGTCGACCGGGAGAACATGAGGGCGGCCTACCACCGCGTGGTGGCCAACAGGGGCGCCGCGGGCGTTGACGCGATGACCGTCGACGGCCTCAAGGCATTCTTGGTGGAACACTGGCCGCGCATCAAGGAAGACCTGCTGGCCGGCCGGTACCGGCCGCAGCCGGTGCGCCGGGTGGATATTCCGAAGCCCGGCGGCGGCACGCGGACCTTGGGTATCCCCACGGTCGTGGACCGGCTGATCCAGCAGGCGCTGCATCAGGGACTCTCACCGCTCTTCGACCCGGGTTTCTCGGACGCCTCCTACGGCTTCCGGCCGGGGCGAAGCGCCCACCAAGCGGTGTTGGCCGCGCGCGGCCATGTGGCGGCGGGCCGGCGCTGGATGGTGGACATCGACCTGGAGAGGTTCTTCGACCGGGTGAACCACGACGTGCTGATGGCACGGGTGGCGCGCACGGTCGAAGACAAGCGGGTGTTGCGGCTGATCCGCCGCTATCTGCGGGCCGGGTTGATGGCGGACGGGGTGGCGACGGCGCGGACCGAGGGGACGCCGCAGGGCGGTCCCTTGTCGCCGCTGTTGTCGAACATCCTGCTCGACGACCTCGACAAGGAACTGGAGCGACGCGGCCATGCCTTCGTCCGCTACGCCGACGACTGCAACATCCATGTGCGGTCCCGGCGGGCGGGCGAACGGGTGATGGCGTCGATCACCCGGTTCCTGGCCGAGCGACTGCGGCTCGCGGTCAACGTCGCCAAGAGCGCCGTGGACCGCCCCTGGAAGCGCAGCTTCCTGGGCTTCACCATGACCCGCCCACCGGGCGCCGCGCCTGCGTGTGGCACCTGCGAGCGTGGCGCGGTTCAAGGGCAAGCTTCGGGCGTTGTGGCGCCAGGGCCGGGGCCGCAGCCTCGGGCGCACGATGGAGACCTCGCCCCGATCCTCGCCGGCTGGATCGCCTACTTCCGGTTGGCCGAGGAGGGGCATCTTCGAGGCGCTGGACGGCTGATCAGGCGGCGCCTGCGCTGTCTGATCTGGCGCCAGTGCAAGCGGCCGAGGACACGAGCGATGCGCCTGATGCAGCGGGGGCTCGCGGACACGGCCCCTGGTGGAACGCCGGGGCCAGCCACATGAACGACGCCTTCCGGGCCGGCTTCTTCCGCAATCTCGGGCTGGTCAGCCTGCTCGACCGGCACCGCCGCCTCAACTACGCTTCATGAACCGCCGTGTACGGAACCGTACGCACGGTGGTGTGGGAGGAGGGCCGCCGCAAGGCGCCCTCCTACCCGATAACTGGCGAGCCGGTGAGGCTACATTTTACGCTTCACATCCTTAGCCGCGTCCTGCATGCCTTCACCGGCGGATTCCACATCCTCGCCAACACCCTCGGCCGTGTTGCAGGCGCCAAGGGTGGCCGTGAGAGCGAGAGCGGCGGCAAGAAAGGCGCTCCGCAAAGCAACTGTCGTCATCCGTGTCTCCATTGCTTACAACGCAAATGAACCGGCGGCGCTCGACGCCCCGGCTGTAATTTCAGCACGTTACGAACTTGCGCGACATTGGACCTTAACATAAGCCGCATCCTCGCGATGAGGATCGGGTGGCGGCGTTCATGTTTGAAACGATCGTCGCGCGCACCATTTGTTGGATGTGACTGGCAAGCTGGAGCGCTTGGGAGGAGGCGATGAAGACGGTTGCGGACTTAATGATCCCCTTGAACGAGTACACCGTGGTCTCGGACCAGGCGTCACTGCTCGATGCCATTCAGGCCTTGGAGAAGGCGCAGGCCGCACGGTCGGACAATCCATCGCGGCCGACGGATCGCGCCGTTCTTGTGCGCGACGCCGGCGGTGCGATCGTCGGCAAGCTATCGATGTGGGATCTTCTGCGCGGGCTTGAGCCTGGCTACGACCGCCCCGTCGACCCATTGTCGATGGTCGAGAGTTTTGGATTGTGGAGCCACTCCATGCTCCGGAACCTTCGCGGCAAGGCGCAACAGCTCAAGGTTGACGGCCTGTTGCGCGCATCGGGAGACGACGAACGAATCGCCATCGAAGCGCCGTTGGATCAGGCGGTCGGCCAGCTGGTCGAGGGCCGATTCCTCTCGCTGCTGGCGATGCGCGGCGACGAGATCGTCGGTATTCTGCGTCTGAGCGATGTCTTTTGCCAAGTCGGCGCAATGATGCGCGAGGCCCGGACGCCCACCGCGCCCGCCTGAGGTTTGCCGGAGCTCTCCTCCGCGGCCGTTACGGCTTGCGACACTCAAACGCCAATTCGGCGCCGTATTCGCATTCGAAACGGTCGGGGTCCTCGACCTCGGCGAAGGCTGCGAGTTCACTATCGCCAAAAGCGCAACGGCGGATAGTTACGAAACCCACCTGCTCCAGTTCCTTGCGCATGGCGGGCTCATCGTACATCCACAGATGCCCACTATTGCCATAAGCCCATTGTAGGCGCGCTAACAGGGTGTTGTGCGAGGTCTTCGCGCCGAGCATGGCATCTTCGAGGAACTTGTGCGCAGCGTCGGGATCACCAAGACGCTGCGTGTACGCAAGCGCGCGGGTCGAAAGGTCCGGGACAATCATCCTGAAAATTCCGCCTGGCTTCAACATCCGGAACATGTGCCTCAGCGACTTGCGCATGTCCTCCAGGGCGACGTGCTCCAGCATGTGCGAGCAAAAAATGGCATCGGCGCTGTTTTCGCCGCCAATGGGGCCCTTGGTGATGTCCGCGAACAGAGCGGCTTCAGGAAACCGGTTGTCATTTTTCGTATACAGGCGGCCGACCACCGGCAAGCGTTCAAATCGCAAGGTCGGGCTGCCATCGTAATTTTGCCAACCTGCGCCAACACTCCAGCCGCATCCGACATTCACATATCGAGCCATACAAAAACTCACTTTTCATCGGGGGTCCGCGCGTCGAGCTGCCAAGCAAGGGCGGCGCGAGCATGGCGCTTCTCGATCGCGGTTGCAAGGCCGAGGGCGGCTTAGCGGCGGATCGGGGCGCTGTCGGATCTCACTGATCGGCATCTGCCGTTCACGATACGAAAAGACCGCCGCGAAGCGTTCAGTCTCCAGGCGTTCGGCCTGTCACCCGCACGGGTATGAGAACCGGTGCGTACTCTCTCGCCGATGCGACTGCCGATGCGACGCGCTTGCAGCCCTCGCCAGAATGGGCTATAGGTATCTCCAACAAACAAGAGGATGTGTTCTTGAGGTCCGCAAGGACTCGAGGCCAGGGATAACAGGGATCCCTAATACACGGCCAGGAGAAGGGTGCTTACCTCGCTGAAAGCGGTAGTCGCTTTCAGGTGGGAGGAGTGCGCCCCGGAGTAGAACCGGGACACGAATTTCAGGGAGGGTGGTTGCATGCCTCATCGGGGCTTTTACGACAGCGTCACGATCGCCGGAACCGTCAGCGAGGTAGATCCGAAAGCACTAATGTTCTCGGTACGTTCGAGAAGTGATGATTTGTTCGAGATCCACGTTGGCGAAACAACCTACTACCAGGTCCTGAGCAATCTCGACGGGCTCAATCGGGATCGGGCGCTGCCACCCAGCGGGCTGGTCAGAAATGACAGCCCATTGGAGTACGATCTGCTCAAGTACGTCAATCTAGGCTGCTTGACCTTCGTCGAAGGTATATATTCCCAGGACGGAACAAACACCAGGTTCGAGGCCAGAACCGTCTACCTCATGCACTCGAACCCGGGAAAGTACCTGTTCGAGGAAACTCACTGGTGGCTCGTCCAGATTTCGCAAATGGCCGACCGCTGGCTCGACATCCTGTTCGACGTCAAGCGCAACTACGAGATCGATGATTTCTCGAAGCTTTACCGGACTAATCTGAACATTACCGGCGCGCCGACCGGCGACGACGTGCAGGAATGCGCGACCCTGTCGCGGCTCATCTACGGCCTGTCGTCGGCATACCTGCTGACCGGCGCCGAGCGCTACTTCCTCGCTGCCAAGGCCGGCGTCGACTACCAGCGCGAGGCCTTTCGCAGCCTGAGCCACGACGGCCAATATTGTATTTGGGCATACGGGCGGCGGCGCACGCCGCAGGGCGAAAAGCTGATTGTCGCCTCCGAAAACGCCGACGACCGCGACACGATCCCCCTTTACGAACAGATCTACGCTCTGGCCGGTCTCGCCCAGTTCTATCGCATCACCCTCGACTGGGAAGTTCTCGAAGACATCCGCCGGACGATCAATTCTTTTCAAGCATATTATCATGATCACAAGAAAGGCCTGGCGGAAGACTTTCCCGGTCTCGGCGGATACTTCTCCCACATCGACTACGCGACGATGCGCCCGGATACGCCGGCGCTTGGCCGCAACCAGTCGCGCAAAAACTGGAACTCCATCGGCGATCACATTCCGGCCTACCTGATCAACCTGATTTTGGCGCTGGATCCCGTGCCGAAAGGTCCGGCCGAGCGGAACCTGGAGGAATTGCTTGGCGTCTGCCGGTCGATCCTCGACGAGACCTCGTCACTGATCGTCGACAAGTTTCCCGATCCGCAGTGCGACTATGTCAATGAGCGGTTCCACGCCGACTGGACCCCCGACCAAGAGTGGGGCTGGCAGCAGAACCGGGCTATCGTCGGCCATAACCTGAAGATCTCATGGAATCTGACGCGCTGCGCCTTCTACTACCAGACTCAGGAAAAGGCCCATCGCGACCGCCGCGAAACCGAAGCCGCCGACGGCTACAAGGCGCGCGCCGACCGTTGCCTGGTTACGGCGCGCAAGCTTGCCCGATCGATGGCGCGGGTCGGCGTCGACGTCATCCGCGGCGGCGTCTATGACGCGGTCGAACGTCATCCAACCAACGACATGCCGACGCAATTCGCCTGGGGCTGCACCAAGGATTTCTGGCAGCAGGAACAGGGCGTGCTCGCCTACCTGATCCTTCATGGCGCCGAGCCCGGCGAGAAGGATTTTCTCGCCCTCGCGCGCGAGCTCACGGCATTCTGGAACCTGTTCTTTCTCGATCGTGACCGCCAAGGAATCTTCTTCCGCACGACGACCGACGGCTTGCCGGTCATCCAGGGCGCCTACGGCCAGAAGGGCGGCCATTCGATCTCGGGCTACCACGCCTTCGAGCTCAACTTCCTGGCTCACCTCTACATCCGCAGCTACGTCATCGCCGACAAGAACGACGACAACGGCTTCTGCTTGTACTTCAAGCTGGCGGCGCGGCGCGACCAGGCCTCGATCAACGTTCTGCCGGACTTCATGCCGCCCGGACTGGTGCGCATCAGTCAGGTCCGCGTCAACGGCGTCGACCGGACCTCGGAGCTGGCGCCAAAGAACGCTGACGATTTCCAGATCCAGATCGAGACGTCGAGCTATCCGGTGGAGTTGGCGGTGGAGTTCGTGACGCTTCCAGCCTGAGCCGCCTTATCGCCCGTCCGTTCTCGACCTCGACAACGAAGAGACTCGTGATGACCGATCAAGTTCTCGCCGGCAAGAAAATCGCCATCCTCGTCGAAAGCCAGTACGTCGCCCACGAGATCAAGACCTACCAGGAGGGCTTCGCCGCCCATGGCGCCAGCGTAGAGCTCATGTCGCGGTTGTGGGGCAGCGCATCGCTCACTTTCGTCAGCGAGGTTGAGGAGCCTGGGCACACCCCTGAGACACTCGACGTCAGAACCGATTTCACGCAAGTCAATCCCGATGACTATGCCGCCATCATCATGGCGGCGAACTACCCGAGCGTGCGCCTGCGCTGGTTCGAGCCGCCGGCGGGTCAAGCGATCGCTCCGGAAATGATCCGCACCGCACCGGCCGTCCATTTCTTCCGCCGGGCCATGCGCAATCCCGCGATCGTCAAGGGCGCGCCGTGTCACGCCCTGTGGCTGCTGACGCCAAACCCCGACATCCTCGCCGGGCGGCGGGTGACCTGCAATCCGGTGGTACTGGCCGATGTGGTCAATACCGGCGCGGTCTTCGACGCGCCGCCCGCGGGCGACGACTGGTCGCGCCACGTGGTCGTCGACGGAGATCTGGTGACGAGCGCGTCTTCGCATAGCGTCGAGGTCGTCGAGCTCTTCGTCGAAGCAATCAAGGATCGGATCGCCGCCGGGTCATCGGCCGCCGCGCCGACACCAATCGTTTCGCCTTCGACTAGGGTCGTGCCCGGCAAGCGCCGGATCCTGACGGTTCTTTCGGAGTGGGGCTACTGGGGCGAGGAACTGGTCGGGCCGCTCGGCGAATTCGACCGCGCCGGCTACCAGACAGATTTCTGTACCCCGACGGGGCGGCGGCCGAACGCGATTCCGGTCAGCGCCGATCCGGATTACTTCGACCCGCCGCTCCAGCGCCCGGTCACAACCGAGGAAATGGCCGCGCGGACGCGCGAAATCGACGATCCTGCGACCGAGCAGGGCAAGAGGCTGGCCAACCCGATCAACCTCGCGGCCTGGTTCCCCGACAGGCCCTATTTCGCCGCGCCCAATTTCGTCCGCGGCCTCGAGGTCTACAATATCGCGCTGGAGCGCGCCGTCGCCGATCTCGCCCGTTACGACGCCCTGCTGATCGTCGGCGGCTCGGGGCCGATCGTCGATCTCGCCAACAACCGGCGCCTCCACGACATGATCCTGGGCTTCCTGCGGCTGGATAAGCCGGTTGCGGCGGAATGCTACGGCGTGACCTGTCTCGCCTTCGCCCGCGACATGAACGAGCGCGAGAGCATCATTCGCGGCAAGCACGTCACTGGCCACTGCCTGGAGTACGACTATAAGGACGGCACTGGGTTCGTCCGTGCCCGCGGCGAGTTCCTTGATTTCAACATGGGGCCGCCACCGTATCCGCTCGAGTTCATTCTGCGCGACGCGACCGCGCCGGGCGGCGGCTACCACGGCAATTTCGGCAAGCCGACCAGTGTGATCGTCGACTACCCGTTCATCACCGGCCGCTCGACGCCCGACAGCATCCTCACCGGGCAGAAGCTCATCGAGGTGCTCGACGGTGATCCGCCGCTGCGCCGGTGGGGCTGGTAAGGCGAGAACGAGCACGCGCAGGCTTCGGGAGGGGTCCATGGCGACAGGTCACCGTAAACTTCTAGAGCAGATCAAGGCCGACGGAATTGGCTACCTGTTCGGCAACCCTGGCTCGAGCGAGGAGGGCTTTCTCGACGAGATCGCCCGGTTCCCCGACGTCACTTACGTCCTGGGTTTGCAGGAAGCCGCCCTGGTGTGCATCGCCGACGGCTATGCCCAGGCCACGCACCGGCCGGCCGTCGTTCAGCTGCACTGCGGCGTCGGCCTCGGCAACGCCATCGGTAGCCTCTATCACGCCCGTCAGCGGCGCTCGCCACTGGTGGTGATGGCCGGCGAGGCGGGGGTCGCGCAAGGCCCGCTGGACGCGCATATGGCCGCCGATCTGGTGGCGATGGCGCGGCCGGTAACCAAGTACGCGGTGCGCGCCGATCATCCGGCGAGCCTGCTGCGGTTGTTCCGCCGCTGCTTCAAAATCGCGGTGACGCCGCCGTTCGGCCCGGTGTTCCTGGCCATCCCCCAGGACATCCTCGATGCCGTCAACGACGAACCGGTGGTGGCGACGGCGGTCCCGAACACGCGGGTAGTGCCGGAGCCGGCATTGATCGCTTCCGTCGCCGAGATGCTACGCTCGGCGACGCGGCCGGTGATTGTGATGGGTGACGGCATCGCCCATTCCGGCGCGCAAGGCGAACTCGCGCGTCTCGCCGAGGCCCTCGGCGCGGGGGTCTGGGGGGCGATGAGCTCCGAGATCAACATGTCGTGGACCCATCCGCTGTACTGCGGGTTGACCGGACACATGTTCGGCCACGACAGCGCCCGCATCGTCGCCGATGCCGATGCCGTGCTGATCTGCGGAACGTACGTTTTCCCCGAGGTCTTTCCGCTGCTGACAAGCCCGTTTCGGGCCGACGCCAGGGTCATTCACATCGATCTCGATCCGCTCGCGATCGCCAAGAACCACCCCGTCACCCTGGGCCTGGTCAGCGATCCGAAACTGACGCTGCGCGCGCTGGCCGACGCCATTGGCGGCGACGCGAGCGACGAGCAACGCCAGGCAGCTGCCGCGCGCACCGCTGAAATCAGTGAACGCAACCGCAAGACCAAGGCCGAGGCCCGCGCGCAAGACGAGGCGCAAGCCCAAGCCGTGCCGCTGCGGATGGCCACGTTCGCCATGGAGCTCGCCAAGCAGTTGCCGGGCGACGCCATCGTCTTCGACGAGTTGCTGACGCACTTCCCCGAGCTGGTTCGCTGGGTCGAGCCGAGCCTCCCGGGTTCGTTCTTCCAGACCCCCGGCGGGACGCTCGGCGTCGGCATCCCCGGTGCGGTCGGTGTCAAGCTGGCCCACCCCGAGCGGACCGTCATCGGCCTGACCGGCGACGGCGGCGCGATGTATACCTACCAGGCACTGTGGACGGCGGCGCACCTACGCCTCGGCGCCAAGTTCATCGTCTGCAACAACCGCAGCTACCGGCTGTTGAAGATGAATCTGCTCGATTACTGGCGCGGTCTCGGGCTGAGCCCGGATGCATTTCCGCAGAGCTTCCCGCCGCCGTTCGACGTCGACAATCCGGACGTCGATTTTGTCGCCTTGGCCGGCGGGCTGGGCGTTCCGGGAACGCGTGTCGAGCAGCCGGACGAAATCGCCCCGGCGATCCGAACCATGCTCGATGCCGAAGGACCGTTCCTGATCGACCTGATTTTGGAAAAGGACGTGCCGCGTCCGAGCGCGTGAGTGGCCAGCAAACCTACCTGGGAAGGAGCGTGAAGCGTTGGCTCAAGACACTTTGCAACAGAACGTGAGTGGGGTGATGGCATCGGACGCCATCGAAGCCTTCGCGGCGGAGTGGTACCGCAACCTTGACGAGCACGTGCCGACCGCGGACCTGTTGCCGATGCTCGCCGAGGCCGAGGTGGAGTTCGTCCTGCCGGAGACGACCTTCCGTGGCGCGGATGCGTTCGCGCGGTGGTACGAGGGCGTGATCGCCGTCTTCTTCGACGAAATCCATACGCTGAGCTCGGTTGCGGTCGAGCGCCGCGGCGAACGCGCCCTGGCCGAAGTGGTCGTCAATTGGCAGGCCAGACGGTGGTGGCCGCCGGCGCCGCGCAGTCAGTGGATCGGCTTCGACGCCTATCAGCAGTGGGAAATGGCGGCTTCGCCCGCGACCGGCGCGCCCGTCATCACCCGCTACGTCGTCAACGAACTGCGGCCGATGCCGGGCTCACCGGCGTTGTAGGGAACAAAAATCGTTCGACAGGAGGCAAGACTAACATGGCTAACGGCAATACCGACGCTAACCTGAGCCTCGTCACCCGGATGTACGAGTGCTTCAACCGCGACGACATGGACACCATCCGCGGCGAAATCTTCGCGCCCAACCTGGTCTGGAATTTGCCGGGCCACAATCCTATCGCCGGGACCAAGAACGGCAGCGAGGAGGTGATCCAGTTCTTCCTCGCGCTGCGCCGGGCCAACATCCAGGTGACGCTGGATCCCGCCGCCGATTCGGCCACCGGAATCGACACCTTTGGCGACAGCACCGTGGTAGAGGTCCATCGCGGCCGCGGCGAGGTCACCGTCAACGACGCCAGCGGCACGCCGACGACCTATCGGCTGAACGCGCTTAACTGCACCCACTATCACATCGGCGACGGCCGTATCGACCACGTCCAAGTCTACATCAGCGACCAGCACACGGTCGATCAGTTCTTCAATGCCGTCTACCAGCTCAAGCCAATCCCGGATCGCCTGGCCTAATCGGTCGCGCGCGCATCAAGGAGGACTATGCCATGGCATTTATTACGGGCGACCAGGTCGCAGCGGCTTACGCGGCCTTGGCCACCGGCGACCGGGCGCGGATGCTCGAGATGTGGCACGAGGACATGCACTGGCTGGTGCCGGGCCACAATCCAGTGTCGGGGTGGAAGAACAACGTCGACGAGTTCATGGCTTTCATGGCCGAGGTCGGGCGGTTGTCCGACAACAGCTTCCGGATGGACACCATCGTCGTCAATACCGCCGAGGACTCCTCGGCCGACGTCACCCACAACACCGGCAACCGCGCCGGCGAACCCGAGCGCCGGCTCGACATCGATGTCATCCACTGGATGCGCTGGCGCGACGGCAAGGTCTACGAAGCGCGCGGCGCCATATTCGGCGACGGAACCGCGCAGTACGACGCGTTCTGGTCGTAAACCGGAGGTACGCAGGCGATGCCCATCATCAGTGTGAAGATCATCGAGCACTTTTTCACCGAGGAGCAGCAGGCGGCGCTCCTGCCCGCTTTGACCGACGCCTTCTGCAAGGCGACCTTCGAGGCGGCGCGGCCGTATATCTACGTCACCATCGAGGAGGTGCCGCAGGGCAAATGGGCGCTCGGCGGCCATGCGCTGCCGGATCCCGATTTCCTGGTCAACGACTTCGTGCCGATGATCGAGGACGCCGCCGACGAGTTCGTCAAGGTCTACGGCGTCGAGCGGCGAAGGCCGCGCGGTCCGGCCGCTCCGCCAAAACCCAAACAGGAATAGTCCCGGAGGCTAACCAATGGACGTTCGTGGCGTCATCGAGAAGTACTACGACTGCGTCAATCGCGCCGATTGGAGCGAGTGGCTAACGCTGTTCAGCGACGACGTGGTCGGCGACGAACAGCTCGCCGGTCATTTCGCCGGCATTGCGGTGCTGCGCGGCGCCGTGGATGCGATCTCGAGCGGCTATTCCAAGTTTCTCATGTTCCCGCAGCGCATTGTCGTCGAAGGCGACGCCGCGTGCGTCGTCTGGCGCTGCGACGCGGCCAATGCCGCCGGCACGCCGATCGCCTATCCGAACGACGCTCAGCGCCAGGTTATCGGGGCCAATTTCTTCCAGGTGCAGAACGGCAAGATCGTCTACATGCGGACGATCCACGATAGCCTGCCGTTCCAGCCCTTCATCAACCAGCCGCAGACCTGACGAGGAGTTAGGCAGGGGATTCGCCCATGGATACCTATGATTACGTCATCGTCGGCTCGGGAACCGCCGGATGCGTCGTCGCAGCGCGATTGAGCGAGGATTCCGACGTCAGTGTCGCGGTGATCGAGGCGGGCAGCCGCGAGGTTCCGCCACAAATCCGCGAGGATATCGCCACGCCGTGGCGCTGGGCCCTGGTCCAGCAATCCGCCGTCGACTGGGCTTATGAGAGCATACCGCAGGCCCATCTTAACGGCCGCCGCATCCCCGAGCCGCGCGGCCGGCTGCCCGGCGGGACCAGCAACCTCTACATCCTCATGCACATCCGCGGCCACCGCTCGGACTTCGACGCCTGGGCCCACCAGGGCGCGCCGGGCTGGGGCTTCGACAATGTCCTGCCCTATTTTCAGAAGGCCGAGGACCAGGAGGACGACTCCAGCCCTCTCGCCGGTCACGATGGGCCGCTGAGCGTGCTGGCGGCGCGACTGCATGAGCCAAACCCGGCCTCGCGAGCGTTCCACGACGCCTGCCTCGAGCTCGGCTTCCCCGCGACCGATGACTTCAATGGCCCGCGGATGGAAGGCGTCGGCTGGCACCATCTCAACATCAAGAACGGCAAGCGCCACGACATGGCGGCGGCCTATCTCTATCCGGCGCTCGAAAGCCGCGCCAACGTAACCCTGATCGACGCCGCGCACGCCTCCCGGCTGCTGTTTCAGGGCCGCCGGTGTTCGGGCGTCGAGGTGCTCCAGGGAGGGGAGGCAAAGCGCATCGGCGCGAGCCGCGAGGTGGTGGTCTGCGCCGGTGCGATCGACTTGCCCAAGCTGCTGATGCTGTCGGGAATCGGCGACGGCGACAGGCTGGCGCAATTCGGCATCCCGGTCTTGAACCATCTGCCGGGCGTCGGCGAGAATTTCCATAACCACGTCCTGGTCCCGGTCATCAGCGCCGCCAGTCAGCGCATCCCGGACCCCAAGATGGGCATGAGCGAGACGGCGCTGTTCTACAAGTCCGAGCCCGGCTGGCCCGGCCCGGACATCCAGATGGGCTTCGTGCACGGCGATCCGCGCCAGGTCACCAATCCCGACCGGGCGAGCGTGATGGTGATGCTGCCGGGCGTGGTCCGGCCGATGTCACGTGGCACGCTGCGTCTGGCGGGACCGGACCCCGCGAGCCCGCCGTTGATCGACCCGAACTATCTCGCCTGCGCCAGCGACTTTCGCCGGCTGACCGACGCGGTGCGGATGGCGCGGCGGATCAACGCGAGCACGGCCCTTGGCGCCTGGGTTCAAAGCGAGGTCCTGCCGGGGCCCGACTATCCCGACGAACGGCTTGGCGATTTCGTCCGCCAGTTCGCCGAGTCCTACCACCATCAGGCCGGCTCGTGCCGAATGGGGATGGACGCGCTCGCTGTCACCGACCCGCGGCTCAGGGTGCACGGCATCGAGGCGCTGCGGGTGGCCGACGCCAGCGTCATGCCAACCGTCGTCTCGGGCAACTGCCACGCCGCCGTCGTCATGATCGGCGAGAAGCTCGCCGACATGATGAAGGCCGACCGGCGCGGCGGGTAATCGAAAAGGAAACGAAGATGGCGGACCTTCGCATCCACCACATCTCGCTGACCTGCCGCGATCCGCTGGCGGTCGAGCGGTACTATACCGATCACTTCGGCTTCGCGCGCGGTCGGGTCGTGGATCTGGGCGAGGGCAACCAGATCGTCTTCCTGCGCGGCCCGGGCATCCGCCTGGAGCTGTTCAAGGCGACCGCTGAGCGACCCGTGCCGCCGCCGGAAAATGACGGTTATCCGTGGCCGAGCGTGCGCAACATCTCGTTCGAGCTGGACGACATCGACGCCCACGTCAAGGCGATGGGTGCTGCCGCGGACGTCGCGTTCGGCCCGCTCGACTTCGGCGCGTTCATCCCCGGTTGGCGGTCGGTTTGGCTGCGTGACCCCGAAGGCTATCTTGTGCAACTGACCCAGGGCTACACCGACGAGGACAACCCGCCGCCGCCGCCGCGATAATTCCTTGGCGCAAGCGCGCGGGCACGGCTTAACGACGGGAGATCACAGTTCATGGCGTTGATCCCGGTACGCTTCGAATATTGGACCGGCCTCAGGCGCGAGCATTTCGCCGCCGCGAGGCTCAGCGGCGGCTGGGATGGCCAGGGCCGGAGTTCGGCCTGCCTGGACGGATACGGCGATGGAGCCGTTCTTGGCCCAGGATGGCTGCCCTGCGTTTCGCGCCACCGCCCAACTCGACGATAGCCAGATCGGCCAGACCTTCCGCTGGGGCGTACGGGTCGATACGGCCTTCGCTTCGAACCAATGGGGGATCACGACCGAGGTCAACGACCCGGCGTCGAACGAGTGCACGCTGGCATTCAGCCTGCGCGAGGCAAACCAACTCGAGCGCTATGCCTTTACCACCTGCCGCCGCCTCGGCGCCAACAAGCATATGATCGTCGACCGGGCCCGGCCGGCGATCCGCTTCGCGGTCTGGGCGCCGAACGCGCGCGCCGTCGACGTGGTCCGCGCCGACACCGCCGGCGGCTATGTTTGGAACGACGGTCGCGGCGTCACCGCCTCGATCGCGCTGCGCCGCGGGCCAGGTGGCGTCTGGGAAGCCGACGGCAACAGCGAACCGGCGCTCGCTGATTTCGCCGCTTTCGATCACACCGCGTACATGTTCCGGATCACCAAGGACGACGGCTCGGTCGCCTACCGCACCGATTTGTACTCGCGCTGCCAGATCGGCCGGGGCGACGTCAACCCGGATGCGCCCGGCGCCAGTTGGAGCGGCCGACGCCAGGATCTCGACGGCGGCAAGAGCTGCTCGGTGGTGATCGATCCGGAACAGGTGACGACGCGGTTCAGCGAGGATGGCTGGCCGGAACGGGAATGGTCGAGCGAGGCCGACTTTTGGCGAGACGAATTCGATCCGGCTCGTCCTCTACCGACCCGGCTCGACGACCTGGTCATCTACGAGCTTCACGTCGGCGGCCTGGGGCTCGACCGCGGCGCTCCCGAAGGCACCCTCGAGGACGCGCTCGGCCTGCTCGACTACCTCACCGATCTCGGCGTCAACGCGGTCGGGCTGATGCCGATGTCGGAATTCCAAGCGAGCGCTGGTTGGGGCTACAGCACTTCGCATTACATGGCCATCGAGTTTTCCGGTGGCGGGCGCGACCAGTTCAAGCATTTCGTGCGCGCCTGTCACCGGCGCGGCATCGCCGTCATTCTCGACGTGGTCTACAACCACTACACCTTCAATTCCGAACGCGCGGAGTGGGCCTACGACTCCAACGCGCCGGAGAACAACATCTATTACTGGTACGAAGGCCGGCCCGAAGATTACCCGAACCTCCCCGACGGGACAGGCGGCTACATCGACAACGGCTCGAGCGGCTGGGCGCCGCGCTACTGGCAGGAGCCGGTGCGCAGGATGTTCACCTCGAGCGCGGCGGCGCTGCTGAGCGAGTTTCACTTCGACGGCTTCCGGGTCGACCTGACCACCGCCATCCACCGCGACGCGGTCATCCACGCCGACGGCCGGCCAGTGCAAAGCGCCAACATGTTCGGCCAGAAGTTCCTGCGCGAATGGAGCCGGACGCTGAGGCTGATCAACCCCAACGCCCACCTCATCGCCGAGGACCACTCCGGATGGGCCGCCGTCACCCAGCCGGCGGACCAGGGCGGGCTTGGGTTCGATGCGCCGTGGTACGCGGATTTCTACCACCACCTGATCGGCGACGCGCAGAACGACTCAAGCCGGGCGCGGCTGATCAAGCTCGCCGGCTACGGCGATAACCGCGAGCTGCGGCTATCGTGGTTCTCGGGCGCGCTCGCCGCCGGCGGCGGGCATGTCGTCTACCACGAGTCCCACGACGAGGCCGGCAACTCCTACTACATGGAAAACGGCCAACGCCAGTATTCGGCCCGCACCATCATGGTCGCGGTCAACAACGCGCTGAGTGGCCAGACCAGACCCTACGCCGAGGCCCGGGTCCATGTCGCGGCGGCGATGACGCTGCTTGGACCGGGCGTGCCGATGTTCTTCATGGGCGAGGAGGTTGGCGCCTCACTGCCCTACCGCTACGCAGATTTCATCAACGCGCGGGAGGATTATCACGCGCTGCGCCAGGGCACAGGTGCGAACCTTTTCCGCTATTATGCCGATCTCATCCGGCTGCGCCTGGCCAGCCCGGCGTTGCGCTCGCGCAACATCGACATCGTCTACGTCCACGACGCCAACCGCCTCCTGGCCTTCCGCCGCTGGGAGGGGGCCGAGGAGGTTCTTGTCGTCGCAAGCCTCAACAACACGGATTTCGCCGACGGCTATGTCGTCCGCGCACAGCGTCTGGCCGACGGCGCGTGGCGCGAAGTTTTCAACAGTGACGCCCCGAGCTATGGCGGCGGCGGGATCGGCAACACCGCGAACGTCATCTCCGCCGGCGGCGCCATCAACGTCCGGCTGCCGGCCAACGGCGTCGTCGTATTGCGCCGGCAATGAGCATCCTCCGCCCGGCCGCGAGCGCCGCGTTCGAGGCGGGAGCGCAAAGCGAGCCGGCGGGTACGGCCGAGGCCTCTTCGCCCGCGACCTCCGATACGAATGCGGGCGCGGCCGGAGAGGCCGGCGGCAAGGTGCGCAAACCCGGCGGAAAGCGCTTCAAGAACTCCGATGAGCGTTTCCTCGCCATCACGGAGAAGGCGCAACAGGACCTGTGCCTGATGGTGTCGTACCTGACGCGGGCCGACCTTAAGGGCGCCATCACCTGCGAGAGGGTGTCCGAGGCGGCGACCCTGTGCAGCCGCGATGTCCGCTCGCTGAGCGACGAGGAACGCGGCCGGATCTGGATCCTGGTCCAGGAGTTCAGCCCCCACCTAGGGGCGGTGAGCGTCGACGACCTGCGCCGCGCCGAGACCGACCCGCAAGGCAGCCCGAAGCGGGTCTATATCAGCACGGGAGCAGGCATCGGCATCCTGGTCGCCCTGTTGGCGACGTTGCTCATGCAGATCTACGCCATTCTCGGCACCCGCTCGCTCAACCTTATCGAGCAGACGAACCGCGATCTGATGGACGTGGTCGAGTCCATAAACACGATGGAAAATGCCAACCCTTCGCTGGGCGACCCACCACGCAAGCGCGGCGAGCTGCTCGCCCTCAGCGCTCCCTATGTCCACCTCCGCGATCACTACGATGCGCTCAACACCAAGCTCTGTTTCGCCTATCATGGACTATACCAGTGGAACGCGGCCTGGGGCACGGCGGTGGCCTGGGCCAATCTGACCTCGCCCACCCGCTACTGGAATTTCGAGACCGAGTGCGGGGCCGAGAAGGCCGCCTGCAAGTGGGAAGGCGACGAGTTGGTCTGCGAGCCGGGCGAGCGCAGCAGGATACAGGTCAAGTACGGCACCTTGGTGATGGCCCGCTCCGTCCTCGACGCCCTGCAATCGCTCATCCTGCCGGCGCTGTTTGCCATGCTCGGCGCCTGCATCCGGCTGCTGCGGACCCGCCTGCAACAGTACCAGGACCGCAAGGTGTCGACGCCGCAGCCGTGGGAGACGCGGGTGCGCGTGCTGGTCGGCACGGTCGTCGGCAGCGTGCTCGGGTTCTTCTATACGCCGGGCGTCGTCGGTGGCCAACTCGCCTCGATCCCACTGCTCGGCCTCGCCTTTCTGGTCGGCTACAACGTCGAGGTTCTGTTCATGTTCTTCGACAAGATGACCGGCTGGCTGCGCGGGAAGATGAGCGGCGACGGCGACAGCTCCGGCGAACGGCGCTCATCAAGTGCCGAGAGCTAAAGCGTAAAGTCGGAACAAAAGTATGCGTACATTTTTTCACCTCGAAAATAAAAAATCTTTAATATTTTATTAAATTTATTACGATCAAGTAAAGTTGAAAAAAAGTAGTTGAATTTGGACTTGCGCGTTAATTTTGTTTGTGGCGGTGGCGTAAGGAGTAAGTCATAAGAAAGCGTATTGCTAGATAGCGTCTTTAAAGAAACAGTACGTTTCGAAGTCCGTTTCAAATGAAGCGGCGTACGTTTAGCCTGCACAATGTACTTGATGACTATATTTTATTTGCGATTTCGCTCGGATTGGCGTATAGTACTTAAATAACGGGTGTGCTGGCAGTGGCATTATCACGCGGCTGCTATTGCAATGGAGGAGGACCTGAGCATGGCATACGAGATGATCGAGCGGAACCGGCAGATCGCCGATCAATTCGTCGACTTCCTTTTGCACGGAGGTGATCCGAACACGGTGTTCTCGTCGGACTACGTGTACTATGACGCGCAAGGCAACCCGAATGACCTCAACGCGACCATGGCGCGAATTCAGCCCATTCTCGTCGCCATTCCCGACCGTGGAATCGAAGTCGAAGACCGGATCATAACGGATGATCGGGTCGTTTTGCGCTGGCGTCGGTCGGGAACGTTTCAGAACGACGCGTGGGGACTGCACGCGACGGGAAACCGTGTGTCGGATGTCGGAGTAACGATCCTTGGCGTTAACGCCGGCGGCATGATCTCCCAGACCTGGGAATTCTGGGACATGTTCAATTTCTTTACCCAGCTCGGTGTCATCCGCGAGTTCGTCGCCCTCAACGTACCGGAGCCCGCCGCCGCCAGCTAGTCACCTCCCGCGGGGACAGGAAAGGAGGAGGCGGGATGCGCCGTGACATCAGCTTCGACAGCGATGGTCATGATCTCAAGGGCTGGCTGTTCCTGCCGGACGCTCCGGCAGAGCGGGGCGTGTGGCCGGCAGTCGTACTCGCCAATGCGTTCTGCGCCGTCAAGGAGATCTACCTCTCCAACTATGGTGAGCGGTTCGCTGCGGCCGGCTTTGCCGCGCTTGCCTTCGACTACCGCAACTTCGGCGCCAGCGCGGGCGAGCCGCGATGCCAGTTGTTCCCGCACGAACAGCTCGATGACCTGCGCAATGCGCTGACTTGGCTGCGGCGACAACCGGAGATCGACCCCGAGCGGATCGGCGCCTGGGGGGTCTCGCTCGGCGGCGGCCACGCGATGTTCCTTGCCGCGTTCGACAAGCGGATCAAGGCGGTGGTCGCAATGATTCCGGCAATCAACCAGTGGGAAAACTTCCTGGTCGCGATGCCGCGTGAAGCTTTCTTCGGATTTCTCACCACCCTCAGCCAGGATCGGGAAAGCCGATACGGCACCGACCGGATCACCTATCTCCCGCTGGTCGCCCCAGCGGGACAGGGCGGCCTGATGCCCGCGGAAGCCTATGAGTTCTATACCCGCGTGCAGCAGACGATCGCGCCGAATTGGGAAAACCGGATCACGACGCGGTCGCTGGAGACGTTTGTTTCGTACGATCCGACCGGCCCGATCCAACTGGTCGCGCCGACGCCGTTACTGATGATCGCAGCGGAGCAGGATCAGATCATACCCCCGGCGCTGGCTCGCTCGGCCTTTGAACGCGCCGGCGAGCCTAAGCGTTTCCTGTCGCTGCCTTGCTCGCACACGGCGGTCTACGACACCGAGCCCTTCCTGAGTCAGGGCGCAGCGGCCGCAATCGCTTGGTTCGGTGAGAACCTGGGTGGCGCGCAGGCCGAGGCGAGGTCGGCGGGAAGCGCAGCGTGAACAAAGAAAGGAACCGGAAATGCCAATCATCGAGGTAAGATTTATCGAAGGCGTAGTGGCGACGGAACCGGAGCAGAAGCGCCGGCTGATCGAAAAACTGACGGAGGATTTCATCGAGATCTGCGGCGAGGTCACACGCCCCTTCGTGTACTGCATCATTCACGAAACGCCATTAATGCAATGGGGCATTTCCGGTGTGCCGATGCCCGACTTGGCATATTTGACCGGCCAACGACGCGAAGAGGAGATCAGACGTGCCAACCAGCTGATGAACGAGATGCAAGCACAGCAGGAGGCGCATCAATCCGCGCCAAGCGCCGGGCAGACCGGTAGATGACAGGCACTTCATAGTCGCTGGCCGTCAGGGCGGCTATCAACGTTTGTGCGGGAGCAGGATCATGTCGTCTCCTGATGAAAATATCGCGATCATTCGCCGTTGGCTGGACGAGGGGTGGAGCAATGGTAACCTCACCGTGGCCGACGAGGTCATCGATGCCGGTTTCGTCGTGCACGGCGCCGGCGGACAGGTTGTCCAGTCAGGCCCCGAGGGGGTCAAGCAGCTCGTCGCCGCGTGGCGAACCGGTTTCGCCGACGGTCGCATGAGCGTTGAGGACATCTTCGCCGAGGACGACAAGGTCGTTATCCGGATGCGCTGGACCGGCACACATACGGGCGAATTCTACGGCCGCGCCGCGACCGGACGGCCGGTGTCCGTCACCTCGATCGGCATCGACCGTGTCGTCGACGGCAAGATCGTTGAAGGATGGGGTGAGGTCGACATGCTGGGTTTGTACCAGCAAATCGGCGCCATCGCCGTGCCGGAGCAGGCACCGGCCTGAACCAGCGCCGGGTTGAGAATGTGTGGCTGAGTGTAGGAGAACGGGTGGCATGGCGGCAGAAGACAACAAGGCGCTGATGACGCGCTTCATTGAGGAAGTCTGGAACAACGGCAATCTGGATGCCGCGGACGATATCTTCGATCCGCAGAGTACGACGCCGGGCCTGCCTTTGCCTCCCGGCCCCGAGGGCGCGAAAGTCATAGCCCGGACGTTCCGGTCCGCGTTTCCAGACTTTCAC
The DNA here is from genome assembly GCA_963805915.1 of uncultured Alphaproteobacteria bacterium. Taxonomy (GTDB): domain Bacteria; phylum Pseudomonadota; class Alphaproteobacteria; order Rhodospirillales; family Defluviicoccaceae; genus JAEULH01. Next base: position 30,138 of record CAWDWD010000017.1, on the reverse strand, counting down.
ATAACGATCGACGATATCGTCGCCGACGATGAGAAGGTGGCGGCGCGGTTCACCCAGACCGGCACTCATCAGGGACCGTTCATGGGCGCTGCGCCGACCGGCAGGGCCATCCGCGTCACGGAGATCGCGATCGTGCGGGTATCCGGCGGAAGGGTGGTGGAAAGCTGGTACGAGACCGACACGCTGTCGCTCTACCAACAGGTCGGGCTCATCCCGCAGCAGGTGTGACGCGTCAGGCGCAGCCCAGAGCGCGCGATCGCCGCGAGCCCGTACTGGGCGGGCTGGGCGTGCTTCTCTACGACGGCGCCGGCGGTTTTAGCGAAACAAACACCTCGAACGTGCAGGGCGACACCATCCGGACGAGGCGCTTTGTAGCAGGCGCCGATCACGGGCGCTACGTCGTCAACGCCGATGGAACGGGAACGGTCGCCGACGGCGGTGTGTTGTTCGTGATCACCAAGGCCACACGCCGCGATGACGGAACCGCGCTGGCCGAGGAGTACGGCTTCATGCTCCGCGACCTGGTGCCCGCCAACGGCGCCTACTTTACCGGCATCGTGCGGCGTATTTCCGCATAGGGACCGCTTGAGCGGGGTGCGCGCCACCGGGGTGCTCCTGTCTCAATCTATTGGGTTGGCGCGCTCGCGTCGCGGCGGCGGGCACCGTCGAGAATGCGTTGGGCGACAACGGCGTAGTCGCCGTCGAAGTGGTGGCCGCCGGGCAGGGCGATGATCTCCGCGCCCTTCAACGCCGGGTCGGTGCAGGCGGTGTCTTCTTCCTCTTCACCATAGAAACATTGCACGCGTGAGAGATCGAGGCTCGCGAGTTCGGGCAGCACCGGCAGTGCTTCCTTACTCGGGCCGTCGCCCAGCCAGCTCGTGACCTGGATCTGGAAATCGGCGCGTGCGGCGAGACCGAGCAAGGACAATTGCGCGATGCGGGCCCGGTTTTCCGGCCGCAGCTTGCCAACGACAAAGGGCAACACGTCCGCCCCAAAGGAATAGCCGATCAGCAGGACCCGAGGCCGGGCCCATGTTCGTGGATAATAATCGAGGATCGCATCGAGGCCAGCCGCCGCCTCTTGGGGCGTCTTTTTGTGCCAGAAGTACCGCAAGCTATCGACGCCTATCACCGGCACCCCGGTTGCCCACAGCGCCTCGGCAATGCGTTTGTCGGCGTCGCGCCAGCCGCCGTCGCCTGAGTAGATGATCGCCATCGTCGTGCCGGGATGCTCGACCGGCATCGGCACCAGCGGCAGGTTGTCGACACTGACTTCGGCCCCGGCTTGGCCGGCGGGCGTGTTGTGACGCGCGTCCGCCAGCGCGGTAATGACCGCCGCGGCGAGATCGCCATCACCGCGCACGGCGACAATTTTGGCCCCACCCTCGCGCGCGTATGAAACAAGGACCGGGTCCTCGGGATCGGTGGTGACCAGTCGCACCCAGCCGGGCATCTTTGCTTTGGGTGCATAGCGGTAAACACCGGCCGCGACCTGATCGGCCTCCGCGCCCGGACACAAGGGCGCCGCGCTCGCCGCTTCGCCGCTGAAGCCGACCCCGATCGCGCCGGAGAAGAGCCCGGCCGGGGCCTGGGCGAGAACAGCGTAGGCCAGGGTCGCGCCGTCTCCCGCTCCCGCCAGAACCGGCGCATGGCCGATCGCTTGTTGGCCGATCGCTTGTTGATCGTCGGCCAGGGCGTCGGCGATGGCGGCGGCAAGGGGCCGTGCCAATGCAAGGCAGCTTTCTGTGGCCTTGGCGGCGCTCGCCGAAAGCAGGCGGCTGGTCTCGAAGCCGACGATGCTCTGACCGGCTTCCGCAATGGCCGCGGAGGCGATATCCATGTCGTGGGTCCACCCCCGCGCTCCGGAGAACAAGGCGACAACCCCGCGAGGGGGCACCGGTGGAGAAAAAACGTGGATCGGGCCGAGCTGCGGATCGTCTCGTGTTATGCCGGGCGAAGACGTCGCCTGAGCCGGCATCGGGTAGAGCAGCATGGCCATCAACAACACCCTTGCGTGCTTCACCGCGAGATAACCCCTTTCAGGCCGCCGCCGACCAGCGCCGCGACATCGGTCATTACGATCAGCGGGCTAAGCCCACCGGGCGCGGCGAGGTACCGCGGTTGCCACGTGGGCTCAAACTTGTTCTTAAATCCGCGAAGGCCCTGGAAGTTGTAGAAATGCTCGCCGTGCTGAAACAGAAAGTTGCCGACCTTGTGCCAGAACGGGCCGAGCGGATGACCCTCTAGCCCCGACATCGGCGCCAGCCCGAGGGTGAATGAGCGATAGCCGGTCGCCTTGAGCTCGACCATCAGCCGCAGGAAGAGGTAGTGCATGGTGTATCGCGGCGCGCCGCGCGCGTAGCGCATGAGATCGATGGACACTTCCGCCATGGTTTCGGTCGTCATCAGCGAGGCGAAGGCGACGGGCCGTCCGTGCAGCCGGGCGATGGCCAGAGGCGCCGCCTCAAGATACGGCGGCGAAAAGGCGCCGAGGGCGAAGCGTTTCTCGCGAACATTCTTGGTCGCCAGCCAGTCATCCGAAATAGCGCGCAGCTCGCTCATCAGCGGTTCCGCCGCCGCCGCGTGCAGGATCTCGACATCGAGTCCATCGCGCTCGCCCCGGCTCAGAATATTGCGATCCTCGCGGTGCGCCCGGCCTTGGAGCGAGAACAAAATGAGATCAACCACGGCCTCTTCGCCGATCTTTATCGGAACCAACCCCAGATCAAGGTACAGCGGCAAGGCCTCGGGGCTTGCTTGGTAAAAGGCGATCCGGGCGCCGAGCCGATCGGCGTCCTCGCGGAAAGTCCAGGCGAGATCCGCCCACTCCTCGCGCCGGCCGACCGGATCGCCCATGGCGATCCAGCTTCGCCCGCGTACGCCGTACATGATGAATGCATTGCCCGATTCGCTGAACAGAAGGGATTTGTCGCCATAAAGCGCGAGATTGGCGTAGGTGCGATCTTGCGCCGCGACGATCGCGCCGGCTCGCGTAAGTGCTTCGGGCTCGGGCGGGTCCGGGGTGTGGCGAGGGGGATGGAGCAGACGCGCCAGCCCCGCGAGGGCGGCGACGAAAAAGACCGCGAGCAGGGCGCGGAGCGACCGTGGCGCGTCTTGCTCGAAAGCGAATTGCCACCACAGATGGTGGGCATAGTCGACGTGTTTGTAGGAAAACGTGACCAGCCAGGCCATGCCGGCGACGACCGCGCCGATGGCGAGCACCCAACCCGTTGTGAACGGCGCGTCCAGCAACGAGGTCTTGCGATAGAATTCGCGCCGGCAGGGAACAAGGACGAGAAGCGCGATGGTCATCAAGCTCGCCTCCTCGAAATCCCAGCCCTTGGCCAGCGACGTCAGGGCCGCAAGCGGTAGGATGAACATCGCCAGCCAGTAAGCCCCGTTCAGCCTACGGAACAAGCCGCGCGACAAGATGAGAAGCAGGAATCCAGCGACGGCGGAGAGAAAATGTGCGGCCTCCACCACCGACAGCGGAACGAATTCGGAAAGAAAGTTCATCCGCTTGGGTACGGCGGGCGTTGCCGAGGAGGCAATCAGGACGACCCCGGCGACGAACGCGACGGTACCCATGACGGCTGGCCCCAACCGAGTGCTCCACCCGCCGATGCGCCGTGCTGTCTCGAGCGCCAGTGAGATCTGGCGAAGCAGCTCGTCTCCGGCAAGGAGTCCGGCGGCGACCAGCAATGGCAGGAGATTGTAGATGGCGCGGTAGGCGACGAGCCCGGCGGTGACCGATTCCGCCGGCATGCGATCGGCGAGGAGAAACAGCATCACGCTTTCGAAAACACCGAAACCGCCGGGAACGTGACTGATTACCCCGGCGACGATGGCGAGACAGTAGAGGGTGATGAAGGGCAGCCATGTCACGTCGTTGCCCGGCAGAAGGACGTAGAGAACCGAGCCGGCACAAGCAATCTCGACCACCGACAGGCAAAGCTGGCCAATGACCAGGGGTCCGGAGGGGAGGTCCAATGTCCAGCGCCAGATGCGCAGCGGGTGACGGCGCCAGGCGACGAATGCGATCAGGGCGGCAATCGCCACAAGCATGGCCGCGCCAACCATCGCCAATACCGGCGCCGGGACGGAAACCAGCCCGGCCATGGCGTCCGGACGAAGCACCAGAGCGACACCGGCGACAGCCGAGATGCCGAGGTGGAAGGCAAGGCCCGAGACCAGCGCCACGCGCGCGACATCGAGCGCTTCCAGACCGGCCGAAGCGTAGATGCGGTAGCGAACCGACGGTCCCGACAGCAGACTGAAACCGATGGTATTCGAGATCGCGTAGCCGGCGAACGAGCCGAACGCGATGCGGCGATAGGGGATGCTTTTGCCAATGTAGCTGATCGCCGACCAGTCGTAGCCGGTCAGGCAGGCGAAGCTGCCGAGCGTGAAGAGGATGGCCCACGCCAGCGACGCAAGCGGCATCGTCCGCAGGTCGGCCATGATGACGTGGTAATTGAGATGGGCGAGGAGATGATCGACGGCGAACAAGGTGAGGCCGAAGACCAGCGCGGCGACCGCCGGCGGCCCGAACCGCTTCAGCCGGGCGAAGCGATCCGAGGCTTGTTGATCGCGCTCAAGCTCGGCCCCGGTGGACGACGCAACCACTGGCGAACAACTGCATTCGCTTGCCGAGCTGCCTGATCCGGATAGAGGCTTCGCCCCTGTTTGCGGCGGCTTGACGGTTGTGTTCACGATCTCTGGGGTCCCGAGAGCCCAAAACCGACGGCCAGCGTTCCGATGACGATGAATGGTCAATCTTCAAGCCGATGTTGTAGTCGTCGACACAGGCAATGGCCATAGCCTTAGCCTGGGTTGCGTTCCGCGCTTGGCAAGGTCTCTAGACATCCGTGACGCCGGAGATATCCGTGACGCCGGGTTGCCCGGTCCAGCTGCCGCGGTGCTCGGCGAACGGCGCTCATCGATCAGCGAGGGTTAGAGTGCCGAGCATGGGCTGGCAGCCTGTCGGGCCTGGGTCGGGGCGCACCGGCGCGGAGAGCGGCGTCGCCGCAACCCCGGGCATGCTGGCGGAAGCCCTCGAAAAGGTTTTCTTTATAGTTTTTAGCGGCTTAGAAATGGTCGGAGTGAGAGGATTCGAACCTCCGGCCCCCGCCTCCCGAAGACGGTGCTCTACCAAGCTGAGCTACACTCCGACGAACCTTATCCCCATGCGCGCTTTATAACGCCCTCGCCGCCGCGCGCGCAAGGAAGCAACGGGGCCACCATGTAACATGGCGCGTAACGTGCAACATGGCGCGTAAGAATGATCGCCGCTCAGTAGGCGCGGTGGATGCAGAAGTCGACGACGTCGACCAGCGCCTCCTTTTCCGGACCGGCGCGGAACGGCGCCAGCGCTTCGACCGCTCTGGCGCCATACTGCCGGGCCTGCTCAAGTGTCGCCGCCAGGGCGCCACGGGCGGTGAGCAGGGTGATCGCGTGCTGGAGGTCGTCGGGACCCTGCTCCAGATCCTCCAGCGTCCGCCGCCAGAAGATCTGCTCCTCGGCGTTGGCGCGGCGGAAGGCGAGGACGATTGGCAGGGTGATCTTGCCTTCGCGAAAGTCGTCGCCGACGGTCTTGCCGAGGGTGGCCTGCTTGGCGGAATAGTCCAACACATCGTCGACAAGCTGAAAGACAATGCCGAGGTTCAGCCCGTAGGCTTCCAGCGCGCGCTCCTCGGCCTCCGGGCGCTCGACGACGACTGCGCCGATCCGGCAGGCGGCTGCGAAGAGCTGGGCGGTCTTGGCGCGGATGACGGCGAGGTAGTCAGCCTCGGTGGTTTCGGTATCGTTGGTGGTGATAAGCTGGCCGACCTCACCCTCGGCAATGATCGACGACGCCCGCGACAGGATCGCCAAGATCTTCAGCGAGCCATCCTCGACCATCAATTCAAAGGCCCGGCTGAACAGGAAATCGCCGACCAGCACGCTCGGCTTGTTGCCCCACACGGTGTTTGCCGAGGCGAGGCCCCGGCGCAGTTCGCTGTCATCGACAACGTCGTCGTGGAGCAGGGTGGCGGTATGGATACATTCGACGCAGGCCGCCAGCCCGACATGGCGCCGGCCCGAGTATCCGCACAGGCGCGCCGCCGCCAGGGTTAGCATCGGCCGCAGGCGCTTGCCGCCCGCGGCGACCACATGGCTCGCGAGCTGCGGGATCAGCGCGACCGGGCTGTCCATGCGTTCGATGATCACCCGGTTGACCGCCTGAAGATCGTCCGCGACGAGCGCCAGGAGCGGATCAAGCGACGGCTTTCGATTTGAACTCGTCGTCGAGACTTACCGCGACGCCCACCAGACCTCCCTTGCGAACCGTCCGTTCTACGCGCAACGCGTCTATTAAGCTTGACGCTGGGTTACTCAATCCCGGAGCATAGGAAGCGTTCTCATACGCGGTCAAGCGTCGCGCGTCGCCGCCGCGAGGTACGCCCCGAACGACGAGGCAAATCTAAGCGAGCGAATGGCGATGGGCAATGATCGAACTGTGCCGTGTTGGTGATCCGGTTATGCTGTCCTGGCTTGAGAGCCGCTTGGCGGAGGCGGCGATTGAGTGCGTTACGCTCGATGCTTTCACCAGCGATGCGTTTGCGGGTACGCTCGAAAGCGTCGGCCGGCGGGTCATGGTCGCCGAAGCCGATCTGGCGCCCGCGCTGGAAATTCTGAGAGAGGGACACGAGCTTGGCCGCCGAGCGTGATGGTGATGTGACCGACGACCTCCTGCTCGACGGGCGCGTGAAATTTACCCAGCCGGCCAGCGGCTACCGGGTGGGCATCGATCCCGTATTCCTCGCCGCGGCGGTGCCGGCGCGCAACGGCGAGCGGGTTCTCGATGTTGGTGCCGGCGCGGGTGCGGCCGCCTTGTGTCTCGCCGCGCGGGTTCCAGGCGTCCGGGTCGTTGGCCTGGATTCCGAACGCGCGATGGTGCGCATCGCCGCCGCAAATGCCAAGGCCAATGGCATGGCCGAGCGCGTCGAGTTCTTTCTCGGCAACCTGACCGCCCCGCCGATCCGGCTGACCCCGGCGTCTTTCGATCACGTCATGGCCAATCCGCCGTTCGTCGCCGCCGGCGGCGGCAACGCGCCGCCCAACCCGGCCAAGGCGGCCGCGACCATGGAGGATGCCGCCGTCGGCCTGGATGAGTGGCTGCGCTTCTGCCTGCTGATGGTCCGGCCCAAGGGCTCCGTCACCTTGATCCACCGCGCGGACCGGCTGCGTGATCTTCTGAACGGGCTGGCGGGCAAGGTCGGCGATCTTTCAATTTTCCCGTTGTGGCCGAACGGCGATGGCCGCACGCCGGCGAAAAGGATCCTGGTCAGCGGGCGGCGCGGCGGCGGTGGCCCGCTCGCCGTCATGCCGGGGCTGGTGCTCCACGAGACCGACGGCCGCTACACGGCCGCGGCCGAACGGATCCTGCGCCGCGGCGAGGCGCTGGGCGCGGTCATTCCCGGCCCAACGGCGTCGGCATGAGCGTCCGCATGAGCGTTCGTGCCGTCCTCGCCAAGCTGCCGATCGAGCGGTTTCGCCATCCGCCGGCTATCGTCGCGGTCGTCGCAATGAGCGGCATTATCGGCCGTCTCGGTCCGCTCAGCCGCGGGTTGAGCCTGATCTCCCTGGCCGGCAAGCTGGAGCGCGCGTTCAAGCTCGACGATGTCGCCGCCGTCGCGCTCGCCGTCAACTCACCCGGCGGCTCGCCGGTGCAATCGGCGCTGATCGCGCGCCGCGTCCGCGCACTGGCCGAAGAGCACAAGAAACCCGTGTTCGCTTTCGCCGAGGACGTCGCCGCATCCGGCGGATACTGGCTACTGACCGCGGCCGACGAGATCTTCGCCGACGAAAGCTCGATCGTCGGCTCGATCGGCGTCGTCAGCGCCGGCTTCGGCTTTCCCGAACTGCTCAAGCGCTGGGGTGTCGAGCGGCGAGTCTACGCCTCGAGCGAGCACAAGGCCGGGCTCGATCCGTTCCGGCCCGAGCGGCCCGACGAGATCGAGCACCTGAAATCGGTGCAGGACGACATCTACGCCGCGTTCTGCCGCCAGGTCCGCGAGCGCCGCGGCGATAAGCTCAAGGGCAGCGAGGACGAGCTGTTCAGCGGCCGGTTCTGGAGTGGCCGCAGGGCGCTCGAGCTGGGTCTTGTCGACGGCCTTGGCGACCTGCGCGCCGTCATGCGCCAGCGCTTCGGCGACAAGGTCAAGCTGCGCCTGATCGCCGATCGCCAGTCATGGTGGCGCCGCCGCTTCGGGCTGACGGAAGCCGCGCGGCGCGGCGGACCGGTGGACGTCGCCCCGGTCATCGGTGAAGTCATCGGCGAAGGTCTCGCCGCCGCCGAGGAACGGGCCATGTGGGAGCGCTACGGGCTGTAGCCGATGGTGGTCCGATGGTGATCAGGCGCGATCGAAGTGCTCGCGATCCTCGGCGTTGATCATGGCCCGAAGGACGCTCAGGAACCCGCGCGCGGCATCGGGGCCGGCGGATTGCAAGGCGGCGCGCACTCGCTGGAACTGGCATTCGGTGAGCATCTGTTCCATCGCCACCGCCTCGTCCGTGAGATAGAGCCGGCGGCGGCGGCGATCGTCGTGGTCGGCGCGCTGAACAATGAAGCCGCCGCGCATGAGTTCGCCGAGGACGCGCGCCAGGCTCTGCTTGGTTATCTTCAGGATCGCCAGGAGATCGCCGACGTTGATCCCAGGATTGCGACCGACGAAATAGATGACCCGATGGTGCGCCCGGCCGAAACCGTAGCGAACGAGCAGCCGGTCGGCATCGCCGGTAAAGTCGCGGTAGGCGAAAAAGAGCAACTCGATGGCGCGGCGCAGTTCGCGTTCGTCGCTCCATGCTTGCGGACGCGCCGGATCCGGCCGGCGCGCGTCCGGCGTCGGCATGTTGACGGGGATGGTTGGGGCAGCGAAGTCCTGGCTCATGATCTTGACATGGAGCTTACGGATTTATGACAGCTTCATTGACTTATATCCCACCTGGTGCTAGCAAAAACAAGCCATAGGCGTTATTGCGCAACGAAACGGTACTATTCCAGGCTTATTCGGACATATTCGACATGATCAAGGCTCCCTACGACGACCGCGATGGTTTCATTTGGGTCGACGGCGCCCTTGTGCCGTGGCGCGACGCCAAGCTTCATGTCCTGACCCATGGGTTGCATTACGCGTCATCCGTTTTTGAGGGCGTGCGGGCCTACGCCGGCAGCGTCTTCAAGCTTACCGAGCATTCCGAGCGGCTCGCCAACTCGGCGCGTCTTATGGGGTTCGAGTTACCGGTAGAGATCGATGAGCTCGGCCGGGCCTGCATGGAGGTCCTGCGCGCCAATTCGATCGTCGACGGTTACATCCGGCCGGTAGCTTGGCGGGGCAGCGAAATGATGGCCGTCTCGGCGCAGAACGCGCGCATTCACTTGGCGATCGCGGCCTGGACCTGGCCTTCGTATTTCTCACCCGAAGCGAGGCTGCGCGGCATTCGGCTGAAGACCGCGCAGTGGCGCCGGCCGCCGCCGGATACCGCTCCGGTCCACGCCAAAGCCGCCGGCCTTTATATGATCTGCACCCTGTCAAAGCACGCTGTGGAGGGCGAGGGTTACGATGACGCGTTGATGCTCGATTGGCGTGGCCGGATCGCCGAGGCGACCGGCGCGAATATTTTCCTGGCGATGGACGACGGCCGGCTACACACCCCGACGCCCGATTGTTTTCTCGATGGAATCACGAGACGCACGGTCATCGGCCTGGCCGGCGAGCGCGGGATCGAGGTGGTCGACCGCGCGATCCAACCGGAGGAACTTACTCGCGCGCGCGAGGTCTTTCTTACCGGCACCGCGGCCGAGATCACGCCGGTGCGCGAGATCGACCGATACCGGTTCCAGCCGGGCGAGGTCACTCGCGCACTGATGCAGGATTACCAGCGGATCACGGGGCAAAGCGTATCGGCGGCCCCCAGTGCATCGGCCGCGACAGCGGTGGCGTGAGGTATTACCAGCGGCCGCCGGGCAGGGCGAGCGCCTGCTCGGTCAGTTCATGGGTGATGAACCGGAATGCATCCTCGACCGAGTTGGTCTTGTGGATCAGATCAAGGTCTTTGGCGCTGATCGTGCCGAATTCGACCAGCGCTTCGAGGTTGAGCACCGAATTCCAGAATGCGGTGCCGTAGAGCACGATCGGCAGCCGCTTTCTCAGCTTCTTGGTCTGGATCAGAGTCAGGACCTCGAACACCTCGTCGAGGGTGCCGAAACCGCCCGGGAACGCAACCAGGGCTTTGGCCAAGTACACGAACCAGAACTTCCGCATAAAGAAGTAGTGGAATTCGAAGCCGAGGTGGCGGGTGAAATAGGCGTTGCCGCACTGTTCGTTCGGCAGCGAAATCGTCAGCCCGATATTCAGCCCGCGCGCTTCGGACGCGCCACGGTTGGCCGCTTCCATGATGCCCGGACCGCCGCCGGTGCAGACAACGAACCGCCGCTTTTTCTCCTCCAGTGCCTTTGACCACTCAGTCAATCGCCGCGCCAGTTCACGGCACTCCTCGTAGTACCGGGCCATGCGCACCTGGACGCCCGCGGCCTCGGTATCGCCGCCGGTTGCCCGCGCGGCCTCGAGCGCCGCTTCGGCGACCTCGCGCGATTGCAGCCTCGATGAGCCGAAAAAGACGATCGTGTCGCTGATCTTCAACCCCTCGAACCGGGATTCCGGATAGAGGTATTCCGACAGGATGCGCAACGGCCGGGCGTCAATACTGCTCATGAACTGCGGGTTGACGTAGGCCTTGTTGGACCGCGGCAGGCTATCGGCCATAATTGGTTCCATTGGTTGAAAAAGCGTCAGAAAGCGAGGCCGCTGAGATCGGCAATGATCGAGGTCGCCGGGGGAAAGGGACTTTCTTCGCTCGGCGGCACGCGGCCGATGAAGCGCAGGCCCGTCGCCTTCGCCGCGTCGTGGTCGGTCATCGCATCGCCGATGAACAGCACCCGATCGGCGGTAAAGCCGTGAGCCTGAAGGAGCTCGTTGATGACGGCGATCTTGCCCGGCGGCGAGCCTCGGACGGCGACGAAGTAATGGCTCATGCCGCGCCTTGCGACGATGTCGCGCAGCTCCGGCTCGGGGGTTCCCGAGACAATGAACATCGGCCGACGGCCTAGTTGCGCGTCGAGAATGGCGTGCGCGCCGCGGACCCAGTCCGCGGCCACCACCGCTTCGACAACCAGCCGCGAAAAGCGCCGGCCGAGCGCCGCCAACTCCTCGCCCTCGACCAGTGTTCCGAGAAGCTCGCGGTGGCAGTGCCTGATCTTCTTGATCCGCGAGACGCCGCCGTGGGCCCGGTGGTGAGCGACGGCGCGCGCGAGCACGTCGGGCCCGTACTCCTTGTACATCTCGCTGAAGGCGCGGGTCTTGATGTCCGAGGACTCGGCCAGCACGCCATCGAAATCGAAAAAGAGCGCGTCGATGGGGTCGGCCGTTGAGGGCGGTTGTTGAGGTTGGCCGTTGCTGAATTCGCCGACCTCGAACGCGGCTTGGCGGTGCGACTCACGGGTTACCCGATGTCTCGTGCCGGATCGGCGCCGGGCTTGATTTCGGACGGGGTCGCGAAATCGCGCGCGTCGGCGCTCATGTGACCGATGCCGGCGCGCAGGTAATCGTAGCCGGTGATCATGGTGAGCAGCGCGGCCATCCACAGGCCGTAGACGCCCAGCTCGGTCATGCCGATGCCAGCGACCGCCGGGCCGGCGTCGCCGATGACGAGCAGGCCGATCGCCAGCATCTGAATCGTCGTCTTCCATTTGGCAAGGCGGGTGACCGGAACGCCCACCTGAATCTGCGCCAGGTGCTCGCGCAGACCCGACACCAGGATCTCGCGGCAGAGGATGACAACGGCGGCCAGCATGTCGATGCCGCTGAGGCGGCCGATCCCGACCAGGATCAACAGCACGGATGCAATGAGCAGCTTGTCTGCGACCGGATCGAGAAAGCGACCGAAGCTCGATTGCTGTTTGCGCGCACGCGCGAGATACCCGTCGAAGAAGTCGGTCACGCAGGCATAGGTATAGACGCCAAGTGCAAGCCAGGAACTCGTTGGCGTGTTGGCCATCAGCAGCAGGCACACGACCGGGGTCGCAAGGACCCTGGACATGGTCAAAACGTTGGGAAGATTGGCATCCATGCGGCTGGCATTCTATCGCTCGCCATGGAACCAATCATAGATCTTATTGGCCATGGAGCGGCTGATTCCCGGGATGGCCTCGATATCGCCCCGGCCGGCGCGGCTGACCGCCTGGGCGGAGCCGAAATGGTGGAGCAGCGCCTTTTTGCGTCGCGCGCCAACACCAGGGATTTCATCCAGCGCCGAGCGCGTCAAGGTCACCGAACGGCGCGCCCGGTGGGTCCCGATGGCGAAGCGGTGCGCTTCGTCGCGCAGGCGCTGGAGGAAGTAGAGAACGGCCGAGCGAGGCTCCAGCGACAGTGCCGGCCGGCCCGGCCGATGGATGCGCTCGCGCCCCGCGTTGCGGTCCGGCCCCTTGGCAATGGCGGCCAAGGCGACATCTTCGATGCCCAAGTCCTCGAAGATCTTGATCGCGACGCCCAGTTGCCCCGGGCCGCCATCGATCAGCACCAAATCCGGCCATTGGTCGCCGGCGCGCTCCGGATCCTCGGCCAGCGCGCGAGCGAAGCGGCGGGTCAACACCTCGCGCATCATCGCATAGTCGTCGCCCGGCGCGCCGTCGCGCCGCTTGATCGTGAACTTCCGGTAGGCCTGCTTCATCAGACCTTCCGGACCCGCGACGATCATCGCGCCGACGGCCTCGGTCCCGGCCACGTGGCTGTTATCGAAGACCTCGATCCGCCGCGGCGGCGCGTCGAGTTCAAGCACCTTGGCGAGGGCCTCGAGCAGGCGGCGCTGCGACGCGCTCTCCGCCATGCGCCGGCCGAGGGCGTCGCGGGCATTGACCAGCGCGTGCTCGATGAGCTTGAGCTTGGCCCCACGCTGGGGCGTCGCGACCTGGACGCGCCGGCCGCCATGCACGGACAGCGCCTCGGCGACCAGCGCTTGTTCGGGCAACGGATGACTGACGAGGATGAGCGGCGGCGGCGATCGCTCGGCGTAGAACTGGCCAAGGAAGGCCTCGATGACCGCGCCGGCGCTTTCGTCGTCGGCGTGGGCGGGGAAATAGGCCCGGTTGCCGTAGTTGCAGCCGGCGCGAAAGAAGAACACCTCGATGCAGGTCTGCCCGCCCGCCTGGTGCGCCGCGACCACGTCGGCTTCGTCAATTCCTTCGAGGTTGATGTCCTGGTGCGACTGGACGGCGGTCAGCGCCCGGATCCGGTCGCGGTACTTGGCGGCTTCCTCGAAGGCCAGCGCGTCCGCCGCCGACTCCATGCGTCGGGCGAGATCCTGCTGGATGCGCTGGCTCTCGCCGCGGAGAAAGGCGCGCGCTTCATCGACCAGTTGGCCGTAGTCGCTCTCGCTGATCCGTCCGACGCACGGCGCCGAGCATCGCTTGATCTGGTGGAGCAGGCATGGCCGGGTGCGCGCGGCGAAAACCGAATCCGAGCAGCTGCGCAGCAGGAACGCGCGCTGGAGCGCGGTGAGGGTCCTGTTCACCGCCCAGGCCGAGGCAAACGGGCCGAAATAGTCGCCCCGGCGCGATTGCGCGCCGCGGTGCTTGAGCACCTGGGCGAAGGGGTGATCGCCGGTGACCAGGATGCACGGAAAGGACTTGTCATCGCGCAGGAGAATGTTGTAGCGCGGTCGATGGCGCTTGATCAGGTTGGCTTCGAGCAGCAGCGCCTCGGCTTCGGTGTGGGTGGTGACGATTTCCAGCGCTACTGTCTCGCTCACCATGCGCCGCAGCCGGGGACCCAGCCTGGCGATGTGGACGTAGCTGCCCACGCGCTTTTTGAGGTTTCTGGCCTTGCCGACGTAAAGCAGGCCACCATCGGCGCCGGCCATGCGGTATACGCCCGGCCCGCCCGGCATCGTCGCCAGATTGGCTTGAATCAGGGCGACACCGGAGAGGGCCGGTGGTCCGGCGCCTTCCGTGTTGGGCTCCGCCTCCGCGACCATATCGCGCTCCTCAGTCGGCACGGCTCTTATGTGCATAAGCGCATCAGCGCGGTCAATGCCCACCCGTCGCCGCCGATCTCGTCGGCCGGCTCGCGGATCTATCCCCGAAATCTGTGGATAACCCTGTTGAGAAACACGTCGTACAGCTTCCACGGACATGGAATGCCCTGGCTTTTCCAGGCGGTGCGCAAGCCTTGGGCAGTTCGTTAACTATATGAAAAGACGAAAGACTTGCAATCGCGCCGGCATTGCGGCGCCCCCCTTAGGAGGAGAGGCTACCGCGCAAGCGATAACCGTCACACTTGTGAACAAGTGTGCGTTGCATAAACCCGAACAGGGTATCAGTCGTCGTTGGATGATGTTCGAATGATATAGTGACCAAGCCCCTCAGGGCTCCGCGAACCGCTCGATTTCGACCCCCACACTCGCGGCATCGGGAAACACGTCGAGCTTTTCTATGCGCACGCGCACAGATTTTACCCGCCGATTTTCCAGACAGAACCCCGCAATTTGTTCCGCAACCGTCTCAACAAGCTTGATATGACGGCTCGAAACAAGCCCCCTCACACCCACCGTGATCTGTTCGTAACAAACCACATTGGCGAGGTCATCGTCAAGATCCTTGTCGTCGCGCACCGCCAAATCGATGTTGATGCGCACACGCTGTAATTTGGTCTGCTCGTGCCGGTGAACGCCGATCCGGCACGACAACACCAAGTCACGAACGAACACGTGGCGTATCGCGTTGCGGGCGTCGGCGATGCGCACGGGTTGCGGGCCAACAGCCGATTTGGCTGTCATTGGTGGTCTCCTTGGCGGCGGGTGCGACGCGGGATCTTATTCATCCACCGCCGCCGCCGATCCACCGCCGGAGCGCGGCCAGCCCAGGTGCTGACCGGCGTCGACAGCGATCATCTGGCCGGTTACGGACGGCGCGTCAAGAATGAACCGTATAGCCGCGGCAATCTCTTCCGGTCGGACCCGCCGGGCGAGCGCGACGGAAGACCATTGCCGGCGAAAGCTGTCCGGTGTTTGCCGCTGGCTCGGCAACGTCGGGCCGGGACCTACGGCGTTGACGCGGATATTCGGCGCGAGTGCCATGGCCAGCGTTTGCGTCAGTGTCCATAGCCCGAGCTTGCTGACGGTGTAGGAGGTGAACAACGGCGAAAGATTCCAAACCCGCTGATCGAGGATGTTGATGACGTTGCCGGCGTCGCCGGCCGGCAGTTGGCGCGCGAACTCCTGGATCAGAACGAAGGGCGCGCGCAGGTTGACCTCCATATGCAGGTCCCAAGAGGCGCGGGTCGCGGTTTCGGCGCGGTCGTTTTCGAACACCGATGCGTTGTTGATCAGCGCGCTCAAGGGCCCGACCGCCGCGGCCGCCCGGCCGATCAGGCTTGCCGTTTCCCCCTCCCGGCAAAGATCGCCGCCGATCGCCGCCGCCCTGCCACCGCCGTCCTCGATCTCAGCGACCACCGAGCGGGCTTCCGCTTGAGAGCGATTGTAATGTACGACCACCACCCACCCGCGCGCCGCCAGGTCAAGGGCGAGGTGGCGGCCGATCCGTTTTCCGGCGCCGGTGATAAGAACCGCGCGCCGCGGCGTGTCAGCCATTTGAGCCGTACCTTCGACATGTCCTGGTCATGTCGCAGGTAGCGCGCCCACGATACTCGCCGCGCCGCGAAGCAACATGACGCTATAGATCATCGCACCGGCATTAACACGCCATCCGGTGGCAACGCCAACCCTAACCCCGGCCGTGGAGCGCGGAGGGGTCTTCGAGGATGAAGTGGAATTCGTCCACAAGGTCATGATAGAGCGTCCGCTTGAAGCCGACGGCCATCGTCGGCAGCTCTTCGAACAGGCTCCACCGCCAGGCGGCGAACTCAGGCTTTCCGTGCGCGTTCAGGTCGATGTCGGCGTCCGTGCCGGTGAAGCGCAAGGCATACCAACGCTGTTCCTGGCCGCGGTAGCGGCCGCGCCACACCTTGGCGACCAGATCGGCAGGCAGGTCATAACGCAGCCAGCGCCGGGCGCGCGCGATGACCTCGGCACGATCGGTGCCGATCTCCTCGGCGAGCTCACGAAATAGCGCCGCGCGCGGCTTTTCGTCATGGTGAATGCCGCCCTGCGGCAATTGCCACGCCTCGCCGGGCGTATCGATGCGCCTTGCGACGAACACGCGGCCGACGCGATTGAACAAGACCGCGCCGACGCCCCGGCGGTAGGGCAAGGCGGATGGATCGGCGACGGTCAAGGAACGGCCATGGCCGCGGCAATGGCCGAGACGGGAGCAAGCACCATGTTTTTCTCCGGCAACGCGGCGGCCCACAGCGCCAGCCGCTCGGCGGTGATGGGAGTGGGGCCGGCAACAGCGACGGCATAGCCCCTGGTTTTAGCCAGTTGTTCCAGCGTCGCCAGACGCTCATCGACGTCCTCGGCGTTGGTCGTCGATACCGATTACAAGATCCGGTCGAACCCACGGTACGCTCAACCCGCTGGTCGACCGCGCCGATGCCTCACTATCGGGGCCGGATCCGACGAACAGCAAACCGCGCGCGGCCGCGTCTTCACTGGCCAGGGCAAGAGGATCGCCGACACCGCTTCGCGCGCCGCCGCCGGCTTTGCCGTGCGCATCGGTGATGACGCCGACATAGCCGCTGATGCGGCCAAGCAGACGTTCCAGCCGCGCGCGGTTTTCCGAAGGCGGCAGGCCCGGCGTCAGGGCGTCGGGCCCGCGGTCGACGAACGGAAACGCATCGTCCTGGACAGGCAGGCCGAGCAGGATCTCATGGCCGGCCTTGCGCGCCGCCCGCGCCATCTCCCCGACGCCGTCGACGCGCGCCTCAAAGGCGAGGGTGACCGCGCCGGGCAGCCGCCGGATTAACTCGTTCGTGGCAATTGGGCTGGAGCCGAGACCGGTGATGATGACGGCGATCCGAGGATCGTTGTTTGGAGCGGCGAAGGGGCGGCCATAGGCTTGCCATGGCACGCGCCCGTCATCGGCGCGGCGCGGCAAGGCGCCGGCGTCGGTCATCTCCGTCAGCGCGGGATCGGGCGCCGCCGCCAGCGCGACATCGCGTGGCGAGAGCGGGATTGTGGCGAACGCGGCGGCCGTTGCCGCGGGCACGCTCAAGGTATTGGTCGAATTGGGCCTGGCCTCGGCAATTCGGTCCGAACGCGCCGGCGCGGGCTGTGGCGGCGCATCGCCGGGCGAAGCGCGCCGAGCCGGCTGGAGTTGCGGGACATCAAGTTCGACCGTGCCATCGTGGCGCTCGCCGGGATCGACGACGATCCACGCAAGGACCAGCATGGCCGAGCAGACGCCGGCCACGGCGAGCCATATGGCGGATGATCGCCGAGAAAACCGAGCGGGCCACGCCCTGGCCAGCGCCGTCGTCAAACGCCGCCACATCCCCGTCGCGCCGCCGCCCAGGCTCCGCAGAAAAGCCGCGGGCCGGGTCATTGACCGTTGCGCGCCGATTTCTCCGCAAATAGCGACAGCCCGCGCACCAGATCGACCGCCCGGACCAGCTGATAATCCGTCGCCGGGGTCAGGCGCGCGCCTTCTTCGCCAAGCGTTTGCGGGCCCTCTCCTTGCGGAGCGCTCTTGCCGGGTTCGGCCGGCGCGACCAGATCGAGCGCGCCGCGCAGGTCGGACTCGCGCCGCTGGACGACCTGGTCGACGGTCTCGATCTTCGCCTGCTCGACGACGATGTCGGGCTCGATACCGACCGCCTGGATCGAGCGTCCCGACGGCGTGTAGTAGCGCGCCGTCGTCAGCCGCATCGCCCCGTGGCCGGTCAGCGGGATGATCGTCTGGACGGATCCCTTGCCGAACGACTTGGTGCCGAGAAGGATGGCGCGGCCATGATCCTGAAGCGCGCCGGCGACGATTTCCGCGGCCGAGGCGCTGCCGGCATTGACCAGCACCACAATCGGCAGCCCATGCGCGATGTCGCCGGGCCTGGCGTTGAACCGCTGCGCATCCTCGGGCTTGCGCGCGCGCGTCGAGACGATCTCGCCTTGTTCAAGAAAATCGTCCGAGACCGCGACCGCCTGGGAAAGCAGTCCGCCCGGATTATTGCGCAGATCGATGACCAGACCTTGCAGGCCGCCCGGCGCCTCCTTCTTCAGCTTTTCGATCTCGCTTCGGACGCCTTCGTCCGTCAGTTCGCTGAATGAACTGATGCGCAGGTAGCCTACTCTTCCTTCCAGTCGCGAACGAACCGACCGGATCTTGATGACGTCGCGCGTCAGCGTCACGTCGAACGGCTCGCGATTGGCGCGGCGGATCGACAGTTTAATCGGTGTGCCGATCTTGCCGCGCATCTTCTCGACCGCCTCGGCCAGGGTCATGCCGAGAACCTCGTCGCCGTCGATGTGCGTGATCAGATCGCCCGGCTGCAACCCGGCGGTGAACGCGGGGGTGTCGTCGATGGGCGAGACCACCTTGACCAGCCCGCCTTCCATGGTGACCTCAATGCCAAGGCCGCCGAACGAGCCCTGGGTCTGCACCTTCATGTCGTCGTACTTCTTGGCGTCGAGGTAGCTCGAATGCGGATCGAGCGAACTCAGCATCCCGTTGACCGCCGCCTCGATCAGCTTTTCATCGGTTGTTTCCTCGACGTAATCCGACCGCACCCGCTCAAAGACGTCGCCGAAAAGATTGAGCAGTTCATACGTATCGGCGCTGGGCTTTTTGGCGTCGTCACTGTGCGCGGCGGGGGCGAACAGGAGCGCGACGAGTATCGCCGAGAGCAAACTACGACGTATCATCCGTGTACCTTCATGCGGTGGTGCGAACCTTGTCAGGAACCGACCAACAATTGGCCGTCGGGCCGCTGATGCGACCACGCGTCCAGCCGTCAAGGGCGCGCATGCGGCGCAGCGGACGACCGCCTATGATATGCCTTGCCACAAACAATGATCAAGCACCGTCGTCTTCGTTCGGACGCTCGCTTGCCACCCGTTTGGCGCTCCAACGGAGACGAAGCCGGTGACCAGTCCGGAAACGATCCTGACCACTGTGATCAGCGTTTACGCGGTCATCACCGGCCTATTCCTGATCTCGGAAAACAGGCGGCCGCAGACGACGTTGGCGTGGATGCTTGCCTTCATCTTCGCGCCTGGGATCGGTGTCGCCATCTACCTGCTCTTTGGCCGGCACCGCAAGGCGTTCGCCAAGCAGAGCAAACTCCTGAGGCAGGATCTGAGAGGACAAGCCCTTTGTCTCCTGTCGCCCATTCTGGAGCATCAGGATGCGGAAATCGAACGGATCGAGGACAAGAGCGCCAGCCACCGCAAGCTGCTGATGCTGGTCAGGCGGAACTCCGACTCCGCGCTGACAACGCGAAATCGCGTCGAAATCAAGCAAAACGGCAGGGAATTCTATGCCAGCCTGATAGCGGATCTCAACGCCGCGCGACACTCGATCCATCTCCAGTACTTCATTTGGCGCGCGGACAGCTTCACCGACGGGCTAAAGGACATCCTGACGGCGAGGGCAAGATCGGGCGTCAAGGTGCGGCTGCTCTATGATGCATTGGGCTCTCACGGTCTGAGCCGCGCGTACATCAAGGACATGCGAGCGGCGGGTGTCGAGGTGGCGCCAACCTCGCCACTCTATCACCTTCACACGATCAGCTACCGAAATCACCGCAAGATTACCGTGATCGACGGCGAGATCGGCTACACGGGCGGCATGAACATCGGCGCGGAGCATCTCGATGGCGGCAATGGCTACGAGTTGTGGCGCGATACGCAAGTTCGCATTGTCGGCGAAGGCACGGCGCTACTTCAAACGGTCTTCACGATCGATTGGTACAACGCCGTCCGCGAGGATCTGTTTTCGCAAGAGTACTTTCCGCCAGCAACCATGCAGCTTGCGGAGGGGGAGACGCCGGTCCAGATCCTGACGTTGGGGCCGGACTTGCGATGGGAGGCGATCCGCCAGCTATACGTCTCGATGATCGCGGCAGCCCAGCGGCATGTCTTCCTGCAATCGCCGTACCTCATCCTGGACGCCACCGTCGCCGAGGCGCTGAGGAACGCGGCACTGGCCGGCATCGACGTCAAGGTAATGCTGAGCGCCCCGGGTCCAAGCGACGTCGTTTCCGGATGGGCGGGAAATACATTCATTGTCGATGTCATGAGCGCCGGCGTGCGCGTTGTCCTCTACGAGAAAGGGTACCTGCACGCCAAAACGATCAGCATCGACTCCGAGATCTGCTCGATCGGCTCGACGAACATGGACGTTCGCAGCTTCAGCATCAATTACGAGCTGAACGCAGTCATCTACAGCCAGCGGCTCGCCACGGAACTTGAGCAGGCATTCGAACGCGATCTCATCCACTGCGTCGACTTCGACCCGGCCGAATATCGAAGCCGAGGTATCGGCTATAGGTTCAGGGACTCGGTCGCGCGGCTTTTTTTCACCCTTGCTGTGAGAGATCGTCGCCGTGGCTCGACGGGTACATCGATCATCAGCCGCGCTAATCCAACGGCAGCATGGTCTCGGCGCGCATCAAGCGGATCATCGCGGGGTGCTCCACGCGCGAGGTTCGGCCGCCGCATACAGTGCGACTATCGCGGCAGCGCCGGCAGCAATTCGGCGGGCATTGCCGATCGTGGCCTGCTCGGCGGAGCACGTCGATGGCGGCTGTGCCCAAGTGGACCACCGTTGCGCCGGCCTCGGGTCCGCCGTACCGGCGCTCAGGAAGGCTTGTGTCTCCCGGCCGGACCGTGCATAACGCCGATCTCAGCGTCAGGGACAACGCGGGGAGAGGAAATGAAAATAGCGATACCAAGGGAACGCATGCCCGGAGAGACTCGGGTCGCGGCGTCACCCGACACGGTGAAAAAGCTGGTCGGCCTCGGTTTTGAGGTTGTCGTCGAGAAGGGGGCCGGCGAGGACGCGGCGGTAACCGACGCGGAATTTCAGGCCGCCGGGGCGAGCATCGCCAAGGACGAGGCTTCCGCGCTCGGCGACGCCGACGTGGTGATCAAGATTCAACGTCCGGTCATGGACGGCCGGTTAAACGAAGTGGCGATGATGAAGTCGGGCGCGATCCTGATCGCTCAACTCGCCGCGCTGACCCACCGCGACGAGGTCGAGGCGTATGCCCAGCATGGCCTGACCACGTTTGCGATGGAACTGATGCCGCGGATCTCGCGGGCGCAGTCGATGGACATCCTGTCCAGCCAGAACAACCTCGCCGGCTACAAGGCGGTCATCGACGCGGCGGCGGAATTCTCCGGCGCGTTTCCCTTGATGATGACCGCCGGCGGGACCGTTCCGGCGGCCAAGGTCTTCATCATGGGCGTCGGCGTTTCGGGCCTGCAGGCGATCGCCACGGCCAAGCGGCTCGGCGCGGTCGTGACCGCCACCGACGTGCGCCCTGCGACCAAGGAGCAGGTCGAAAGCCTTGGCGGCAAGTTCGTCATGGTCGACGAAGCCTCTATGAAGGAAGCCGAGACCTCCGGCGGCTACGCCAAGGAGATGTCGGACGAATTCAGGCGCAAGCAGGCCGAAGTGGTCGCGGACCATCTCAAAAAGCAGGATATCGTGATCACGACCGCGCTGATCCCAGGCAAACCGGCGCCGAAGCTGATCAGCGAAGAGATGGTGAAGACCATGAAGCCGGGGGCCGTGATCATCGACCTGGCGGCGGAAACCGGCGGCAACTGCGAGCTGACCGAGCCCGGCAAAATCGTCACCAAGCATGGCATCAAGATCGTCGGCCACGTCAACGTGCCCGGTCGTCTGGCGAAGGACGCGAGCCAGCTTTTCGCCCGCAATATCCTCAACTTCCTCACGCCACACGTCGACAAGGAGACGAAGGCTCTGGCGATTAACTGGGAAGACGAGACCATCATGGGAACGCTCGTCACCCGCGATGGCAAGATCGTCAATCCGATGCTGACAGGGGAGGGGCAGTAACCATGGATCAGGCAACGATTGTCGATCGGGCCGCGGACCTCGCCAACAGCGCGGGCGCGCTAGCGGTTAGGGCTGCGGAAATGGCCGCCGCGGCGGCGCAGATGACCGTTCCCGAAGCCGCGAGCGGCGGCCACGACGGGGGATTCCTGTCGCTGTTCACCGTGTTCGTGCTGGCGGTGTTCATCGGCTTCTACGTGGTGTGGAGCGTTACCCCGGCATTGCATTCGCCGTTAATGAGCGTGACCAACGCCATCTCGTCGGTGATCATCGTCGGCGGCCTGCTCGCCGCCGGGCCGGCGCACTTCGACTTCTCGAAGGTGATGGGCTTTCTCGCCGTCATCCTCGCATCGGTGAACATCTTCGGTGGCTTCATCGTCACCAGGCGAATGCTGCAGATGTTCAAGAAAAAAGTTAAAAAGTAGGAAGGGGAAGCTCTCATGACGGAAAATCTTACGGGCTTCGCCTATCTGCTCGCCGCGGTGTTGTTCATCCTGGCGCTGCGAGGGCTGAGCAACCCGGAATCCGCCCGAATGGGCAACAACCTCGGCATGGTCGGTATGGCCATCGCCGTGATTACCACCCTGCTGAGCGCGGGCGTGGTCAGCTACTGGATGATCATTCTCGGCGTTCTGATCGGCGGCGGCATCGGCACGGTCGTGGCGCTGCGCATCCAGATGGTCCAGCTTCCCGAACTGGTCGCGGCATTTCACAGCTTGGTCGGCATGGCCGCGGTGTTTGTCGCCACGGCCGCGTTCTACCATCCCGAGGCCTATGGTATCGGCACCGCCGGCAACATCCATGGCGGCAGCCTGGTCGAGATGTCGCTTGGCGTCGCCATCGGCGCGATCACGTTCTCCGGTTCGGTCATCGCCTTCCTCAAGCTCGCCGGCAAGATGAGCGGCAATCCGATCACCTTCCCGATGCAGCACCCGCTGAACGCGGCCGTCGGCGTCGTTATCGTGCTCTCCATCATCTGGTTCTGCACGACCGAGTTGGCGGTCGCCTATTGGGCGATCGTGCTATTGTCGTTCGCCATCGGCTTCCTGCTCATCGTGCCAATCGGCGGCGCCGACATGCCGGTGGTCGTCTCGATGCTCAACTCCTACTCGGGCTGGGCAGCGGCCGGTATCGGCTTCACCCTGCAGAACCCGGCGTTGGTCATCACCGGCGCGCTCGTAGGCTCGTCCGGCGCGATTCTGTCGTACATCATGTGCAAGGGGATGAACCGGTCGATCTTCAACGTCCTGCTCGGCGGCTTCGGCGGCGAGGGTGTTTCGCCGGCGGCGGCGACGTCTTCGGAAGGCAAGTCGATCAGGCCCGGCTCGGCCGAGGATGCGGCGTTCATCATGAAGAACGCCAACAAGATCATCATCGTGCCGGGTTACGGCATGGCGGTCGCGCAGGCGCAGCACGCGGTCCGCGAAATGGCCGATATGCTGAAGGAGCAGGGCGTCGAGGTGAAGTTCGCGATCCACCCTGTCGCCGGAAGGATGCCGGGGCACATGAACGTGCTGCTGGCCGAAGCCAACGTGCCGTACGACGAGGTCTTCGAGCTCGAGGAGATCAACCACGAGTTCTCGACCTGTGATGTCGCCTACGTTATCGGCGCCAACGACATTACCAACCCGTCGGCGCGCACCGACAAGTCGAGCCCGATCTACGGCATGCCGATTTTCGACTGCGACAAGGCCGGAACGACGCTGTTCGTCAAGCGCTCAATGGCTTCGGGCTACGCCGGTGTCGACAACCCGCTGTTCTTCGGCGACAAGACGATGATGCTGTTCGGCGACGCCAAGAAGATGACCGAAGAGATCATTCAGTCCCTCGACTAGAGACACCGCCCGCCCACCGAGAACAACAAGAGCGGAAGTGCAAACGATGCGGGGCCAGCGTGCCCCGCTTTCTTTTTGTGTGCGCCTCATGGCGCGCAGCGCCATGAGTTGCCCTCCTACCGATATGCGAGCATGACAACTGGAATGTGCAAGGCCTCTATCCAGCCTGATGGCGGCGAAGGATAAGCGAAGCGCAAGGGTATCGTCACGAGGCGGCTACGGTAGCGGAATACCAAGCGCATTGAAGTCGCGTTGTTTTTTCGTTCAACCATAGCCGCATTGACATGATCGCGAAACCAGGCGCACGCGGGCGCTTCGCGCCCTCTTTCGTTCCAATGGTCGTGCGCCTATGCTTGCCAGCCTGATGGCGCGTCGCGACACTACGCGACACTACGCGACACTACGCGACACTACGCGACACTACGCGACACTACGGGAACGGGCGATGGGCGAGCCGATGGGCGAGATATATGTGGCGATGAGCCGGAGCTTGCAGGCCTGGGCGGGTGACGTCGGTCTGACCAAGCACGTCTACAAGGTGGGTTTCGCCGACGACGGCGCGGAAGCCGCCGTCACCGCCCTCAACACCGAGCGCCTGGCCGGGCGCAGCGACTGGAAACTGGTCTGCAAGCAGCCGATCGAGGGCCTTGGCGAGGCCGATCCGCTCGCGCGAATCGCGAGGAAGGAAATGGCGGTCGATCCGGCCTATTACCCGCAGATCAAGGGCGCGGACGGCCTCTTCAAGGTCAAGATCCCGAACGTGGAAAACCACATCCTCCTGCGCCAGGCGCTCGCCAACGAACAGCCGAAGCTGGCCAAGCTCACGCCCCGCGACATCGCCGACTACCTCATCCACAACGCCATCGCCTGAGCGTCCCTTGTTCGCGGCGGGGCGGTTAAATCCGTTTTGAGGCCCAGCCCGTACGCTTCCCCGAGATCCACCGCCGGGGAAGGGCTTGAACCGTGCACGCACGACAGAAATCGTGGACGCGACCGCTGCGATCCTCGTTGGCGCCGCGTTGTGTGCCGGGTTTGCCACCGAGGCGGTGCGCGCCAAGGCGGAAGAGCCTCGCGAGCTGGTGCTTCTCAACTGGGCCGAATACATCGACCCCGCGCTCGTGGCGAAATTCGAGGCGGGCCACAACGCGCGCGTCAAAGAGGTGTTTTACGAGGACGAAGAGGCGCGCGATCAGCTCCTCCTCGAGGCCGACGGCAAGGGCTACGATCTGGCCCTCGTCAGCGGCCGCCAGCTCGCGCATTACCGCGCGCGCGGCTGGCTGGCGCCGCTCGATGAAACCAACACGCCCAACCTGAAAAATATCGAGCCGCGCTGGCGGACGATTTTCCCGGCCGCCGAAGGATTCGCCGCGCCCTATGTTTGGGGCACGCTCGGGATCGCCTATCGCGCCGACCTCGTGCCCGGGCGGGCTGGCCTCGTGGAAGCAACTCTTCGAACCCGTAGAGAACCTCAGGCACAAGATATCGATGTCGGGCAATGGCGACGACGCGATTGGGATGGCGTTGAAATCGCTGGGCTACCCAACGAATAGTAGCCGAGTCGGTGGAGTTGGCCAAGGTCGAAAGCCTCTTGCTGCGGCAAAAGCCATATGTACGTTCATACAGTTACGCCCTCGCCGAGGACGCGGCCCTCGTTACCGGCGATGTTGTTGCCGGCATGATGTACAACGGCGGCGCCCTCATGCTCGCGGAGCACAACGCGAACATCGATTACGTCGTTCCGGAGGAGGGCAGCAACCTGTGGATCGACTATCTGACCGTTCTCCAAGCCTCTGGCAACCAGGACTTGGCGAGGGCCTTTGTCGACTTCCTCAACGAGCCGGCGACCGCCGCGCAAAACGCGCAATTCGTGCATTGCGCCACAACCAACGCGGCGGCCAGGAAGCTGCTCCCGGCCGCCGTCCTCGCTGACACGAGGATCTATCCGACCGAGGACGTCCTGGCGAAGTCGGAGGTCAGCGCTGCCCTCCCGCCACGCGCCGAAAAGCGGCGCAGCCTCATCTACGCGAAGGTCGCGTATTAAGCCCATCCGCCGTCAGGAGCCTGAAGCATGCGCTTGCTACGTTCATTGCGAATTACATCGGCGACAAAGCTGGTTCTGGTCGCGCTATGTGCGGGTCTCGTCGCCGGTCCAGGTGCCGCGAAGGGCGAGGAGCCTCAGGAATTAGTTTTCCTCAACTGGGCTGACTACCTTGACCCGGACTTGGTCGCGAAGTTCGAGAAAAGCTACAACGCTCGAGTCCGGCAGGTCTTATTCAACAACGATGATGCGCGCGATCAGAAGCTTATCGAGACAGACGGGCGGGGCTATGACTTGGCTATCGTCACCGAGGGCACCATCCTTCCGTATAGGACGCGTGGATGGTTGGCGCAGCTTGACCAAGGCAACGTCCCCAACCTGAAGTACGTCGACCCACGCTGGTACCAGCTTTCCGAAGCCGCCGAAGGCTACACCGCGCCCTACTTCTGGGGTACGCTCGGGATAGCTTACCGCGCCGATCTGGCTCCCGGCGGCATCGTTTCATGGAAGCAGTTTTACGAGCCCGACGAGGCGCTCAAGCACAAGATCGTAACGACCGGAGATCCCGACGATCTGATCGGCATGGCGCTGAAGTCTTTCGGCTACTCCGCGAACAGTATCGACCGCACGGAACTGGCTGCCGCTGAGGCCTTGATGTTGAAGCAGAAGCCATTCGTGCGCAGCCATGAGTATATAGATCTCAGTGAACAATCAGCTCTTGTCACCGGAGAAGTTGTTGCAAGCATGATTTACAATGGCGACGCGTTGATGCTTGGGCAACGCAATGCAAGCATAAAGTTCGTTGTCCCGGAGGAAGGCGGTAATCTATGGGTCGAGAAATGCTTATCCGGTTGAACCCAGTTCGACGATTTCCTTGTAGGTCCTTGGTTTGATGGCCATTGCGATGCGGAGGAGGGAAGCGAAGCTGGCGTGCCGGGTGTGGCGTCGATTGAATCGGAACACGAACTCATCGAGGTAGGCCTTCAAGTGTTTGCGCCGCAGGCCGTGATAGACGCCCAGTGCCCATGTCTTGAGGTTGGAGAAGACGCGATGGATGCCGGGCAGAACGACGTGGGCGGCCATGGTTCCGACGACATGGGCTTCGTGGGTGACGTTCGGCGGACCGAGATAGGCTGCGAGCCCATCGGTTTTGACGATGCTGCCGGGTGCGGTGTTCGCGGCGATGAAGGCATGCAGGGAGTTCCTGGCGAAATCCGCGATCGGCGCGAGACGCAGGCGCCCGAGCGTGAGTTTGTCGTTTTTGCCGCTGACGACTTCGACGGCGCCGATGAGCAGGAGTTTGCCATCGTGGCTCCTTCCCTGCCCTCCGGCCGGCGGATCGTCCTTGGTGCGGAAGGGGATCGTCGTCTCGTCCGCCTCCACCAGGCCGGAAAGCGGGCTCCGCTCGGGCGCGATCATCGCCGCCCTGAGCTTCATCGACAGGAGCCAAGCGGTCCCGTAGGACGCGATGGCGAGTTCGCTCTGCAGCTGTTTTGCCGACATGCCGTTGGAATGGGTCGCAACCAGCCAGGCCGCCCAGAACCACACGCTGAGCGGCAGGTGGGTGCGGTGCATGACCGTGCCGGCGGTGACCGACGTCTCCTTGCCGCAGCCTTTGCAGCCGAAGGTCAGCGGCGTGCGGCTCTGCAAACGCCACGCCTCCCGCCCGCCGCAACGCGGGCACGCGAAGCCCTCCGGCCAACGCGTGCGCGCCAGATGCTCGCCGCACGCGGCGTCGTCGGGAAAGCGTCTCTGGAATTCACGAAGCGAGCGGGGATAGTCGGCCACGAGCGCGTCCTCCACGGCATATGTTCATGATACGTTCTATCATGCGCACGCGTCGGGCGCCACAAGGGATTGGGACTGGCGGGCCGTATTGGGTTCAACCGGATAAGTTACCTGATAGTGCTTGAGAAATCCAACAAGAAGGAGTTGGCGCGCGCCTTCGTGAACTTCCTTAACGAACCGGAAAACGCCGCCCAGCTTGCCCAGTTCGTCTATTACGCAACGCCGAATTTAGCCGCCGAGAAGCTCTTGCCGGCTGGCTTCCTGGCCGATCCGGTCATTTATCCGCCGGCGGATGTTTTGGCGAGATGCGAAATCTACCGAAAACTGCCGACACGCGCCGAGAAGTGGCGAAATACGATGTACGCAAAAGTTATCTACTAGGGTCTGTTGACATTCATTTGAGCGCCAAGTATGAGCCGGTGAGATGGATCATGGCGCTGAAGCTGGTATCGGTCTTGTCGTAGCGCGTGGCGATGCGGCGGAACTCTTTGAGATTGCAGAAGAAGTTTTCGACCAGATGGCGCCATTTGTACATCGCCCAGTCGCAGGGGATCGGTCCTTTGCGGCCGGCCTTGGGCGGGATGACGGCGGTCGCGCGCCTTTCATTCAGCGCGGCGCGGATCCAGTCGATGTCGAAGGCCTTGTCGCCAAGCAGGGCGGCGAAGTCGATGTCGGCGATCAGCGGCGCAACGCCCTTGCTGTCGTGCCGCTGGCCCGGCAGCAGGACGAAGCGCACCAAGTTGCCCAGCGCATCGACCAGCGCCACGATCTTGGTCGTCAGACCACCGCGCGATCGGCCGATGGCCTGATTTTGAGTGCCCCCCTTGCGCCGGTGCCCTTCTGGTGGACCCGGACGATGGTGCCATCGACGATCGCGTACTCGAAGTCCGGTTCATCCGACAAGCTCTCGAAAAGCCTCTCGAAAACGCCCTTTTGCGCCCATCGGCGAAAGCGCCGGAAGACCGAGTTCCAGCACCCGAACTCCTTGTGGAGGTCGCGCCAGGGCGCACCGGTCCGCGCGATCCAAAAGACCGCTTCGACAAACAGGCGGTTGTCCGCGGCCGTGCGACCAGGGTCGCCCTTCTTGCCAGGCAGCAGAGGTGCTATCCGCTCCCACTGCGCATCGCTCAATACACTTCGGTCCAAGGCTGATCTCCATTTTTCAGCCTTGAATCAAATTTCACCGCTCTTGGGAATCCCCCTTGAGCATCTGTATGTCAACAGACCCTAAGCGGGCGCAGCGTGAAACTGCAGGCCAAGCTTATACTGGTGGTGGTGCCGTTGATCGTGGCGCCGCTGCTGACGCTTGGCTTCGTCGGCTACTACCAGCTCCGCGACGTCTCGACGAAGATGACCTTGAGCGAAATGCGCGAGGTTCTGACCCAGGTCGGGCAGAGCGTCGAGGCGACGGTCCGCACGGCCAAAGCCAATGTCGAGCTCTTCTCAAACGCGGCGACCTTGCGCCGCTATGTCTTGACCACCGATGACGGCGAGCGCTACCGGCTGATGATACGGCCGCTGTTGCGGCAGTTCGCCGGATACCAGGATGCGTATCCGGAATATGGCGAGATCCGCGTCCTGCTGCCGGATGGCTACGAGGATGCCCGCGCGGCCACGGGCTCGCCCGTCAACCCCCACCACACCCCCCGCCGGACCGGAAAGGAGGCTGTCCTTCGCCCGGTACTCGCCGGCCGAGACCAGGCCGCCGGCGCTGGTCATCACGTGGAGCGTCGCGCCCTCCGGGAGCGCCTCGCCGACCCGCCCCAGGTACTCGCCGATCACCGGGCCCAGGTAGGCGTCGGCCACCGCCGTCTCCGCCCGCGGCAGGATCTTGATCAGGGGCGCGAGCTCGGCAGACCGGGAGACATGGGTGAAACCCGCCCGACTCCAGACGCCGCGCCAGGAGCTCCTCGTGATCCGGTCGCAGGTAGCTGTGGAGG
Organism: uncultured Alphaproteobacteria bacterium; assembly: GCA_963805915.1. GTDB lineage: Bacteria > Pseudomonadota > Alphaproteobacteria > Rhodospirillales > Defluviicoccaceae > JAEULH01. The sequence goes on along the minus strand of CAWDWD010000017.1, from coordinate 525 downwards.
AGAGCCACGGCGGCGCTCCGCACGCCGCTGTCCAGGAGCCCCGCGATCTCCTGGTCCAAGGCGCCCTCGTCGAGGACCGCCTCCAGGGGGACGAGCACCGAGCCGTCGGCCGCCAACCGCTCGGGCACCTCGACCACCGACTCGTAGAGGGGCTCGGGCTTCTCCACCGCCAGGGCGAAGAGGTCGGGGCGTGCCTGGTCGCCGATCTCCAGGAGGTCGCCGAAACCCCGGGTCACGAACAAGGCGGTGGCGGCTCCCTTGCGTTCCAGGAGGGCGTTGGTCCCCCGGGTGGTGGCGAGGCGCAGGTCCATGGGGGGCAGGGGGCGCGCCTGGGGCGTGCGGGTGAGGAAACCTTTGCGGCGAGGACCGGGGCGTCCTCCGGCGAGCGGATCCCGAACACCCTGCCCGCACGAGCCGACTGGGCTGGTCGATCCGACCGACTCGATCGATCCGATCGATCCGGTCGGGCCGCCCCTGCTGGCCGCGCGATCCCGCGGCGCGAGGCGGAGGACGCCCGCCTCGGGA
>CAWDWD010000016.1:0-135796 GCA_963805915.1 uncultured Alphaproteobacteria bacterium | reverse complement strand
GAATTTCCTTGCCGTAACGCGCGCGCCGTCTGGCGAGGGGTCGCGCTCTTGAGTGAGCATCCTGCGTCTTCGGTGCGTGGGCGGGATCGCGATCGCTTCAAAAAGTCGATCGACAGTGCTTTTCGATGAGGCCGCTGGTAAGCGAATTTATCTAGAAACGGGCGATGCCGAGGACGTCCTGGAACAGGACGAGGCAAAAGAAGACGGCGGCGATGCAGCCGAAAAGCAGGTGAACGAAGTCGGTTTCGCCCTCCGGGTCGCGGAAACGAATGCCGTGCCAGGCGATCAGGCCGGTCACGATCAGGAACACGAAATCGACCCAAGGCCCGAGCTCGCCGGCGAAATTGAACATCAGCGAACCTCCTCGGCCGGCGGAGACGGTGCGATCTCGCCGCGCGGCAGTTCATCGCGCTCGAAAAATGGCGGCAGAAGCGAGGTCGGTGCGGTGGTCGCCATGCCCGCGGCAATGATCGCGCTCGCGACGGTGAGAACAACGACCCCGGTCGCGATCCAAAAGGACCTGACGCCTGTCGCCGGCGGGGAACCTCGATGCCGCCAAACCGGACCGTGACCATCGAGACCGCCGCCGGCTTGGCCGCCGAGGATCGAGCGGGCGTAATGTCGGGCCCAATGTGGCACCTCGTTGCGCAGCATGTAGCTTTTGAACAGACCGTCGAGCACGGAGTCCGATAGGTCTTCGCCGAACCAGTCGCGGTAGGCGAGCTGAAGAAACTGGAACTCGCCGACCTGCAATGCATTGGCGGCAGAGCAAATGAGGCCGCGCTCGCCGAGCAGCCGCTCTTCCTTCTCGGGATTGATCAGGACCGCGAAAACATTCATGCAATCGACCTCGCCGCGACCCGCGAACGATCCCCGGGTCGGCAAACATTCGCCGATTATAGCCGAGCCGAGGTTTACGAAGGATCAACATATGCGGCCCGAATCGGACCGCCACAACTCGGGTCTGTACACTCGCCGGCGACAGCAATAGGCTCGCGAGCAGATCATGGTCCGAACGCGCACCCTCTTGCTTGCCACCCTTGTCGCCGGCCTCTCTGTTGCCGGCTGCGTTGACGTGGTCAATAGCTCGCCTTCGGCCGTGTGGGTGCAAAAACCATTATTGTCGTTCGGAACGATCGAGGGCACCGCCGAGGCCGAATGCGCCAAGTACGGCAAGAGCGCGGTGCCGCGCGGCGTGCTGGAACACCGCTATGACCGGCGGGGCGGCAGCGGCGCCCAGGTGGCCGGGGAGAGATCCGTCTTCATCCCGATCTACGCGTTCGACTGCGAATAGCGTAACTTGAGCAGGCCCGGCGGCAGGCCCGGCGAAGCAGCCGGCTCCACGCCCCGACGGCAGATGCGCGGACTGCTAAACCTCATCGCCGCGTCCCGTCCTCATGTGCTGACCGCGAGCGCCAGCGGGGCGCGGGCGGCAACCCAGATGGTCTCGGCCTTCACGGGTGGCCGTTCATCCACAGGCACAGCCGGCCGAGCGCCTTTTCGGCGATGACAAAGCCGAGGACGAGGCCGCCGGCAAAAACCAGCCGGCGGCTGTCGACCCCGTCGAACAGCCATTCCACCGTATGAAGGTAAAGACCGGCGAACAGCTGGATCAGCATGAACGCGCCGATGCCAACCATGATCGATGTCGTCGCCGCGACGAGTTTGGCTGCTCCAAGCACCGCTTCTTCTCCCAGGCAGAACTCTAGCTCTCTCTGCAGTCCGCGGAGCAAGGCCCATGCCAGGAGACTATGCGGTTATTTATCAATGAGTTAGAGTATCGGCGGCCGCCGTGGTGTTAACCCGAAGGTGTTTTCGCCTTACGGCCCGCCCAAACTATGTAACGCGCGCGTTACACTTGCCGCCGATCCGTACAAACCAAGCTGGAGCGAGTTTGCTCGCCACGGCCTCGGCGTCCCGAAGAGGCGACACCCAATAGAGCCAATCAGAACCGGCAGCGCCGCGCATGGCTTCTGACATGCGGGCGCGCTCCGGGGGGAACCCGACGGGACTAGTACTGCTTGGTCTTGCTCTTGTCCGTGTCCTTCATGCCGTCCTTTTTATTCATCTTCTGGTATTGCTCATGCTTCTCCATGGCCTGGTCTTTGCACTGCTGGCGACGGTCCGGCTTGTCCAACATTTCGCAGTCGGTCAGGGCTTTGTTGTATTTTTGTTGTTCCGTCATTTGATCGGCGGCGCTCGCGCTTGACATCGAGAGGCCCATCGCGCCGACGGCAAGAGCCGCCGCCAAGGTGATCGAAGTCATGGTCGGCTTGGTCATAGCAATCCCTCGCTCATAAAAGTTTATGCCCGCACGAAAGAATGACCGCCGCGACCGGTCGGCGTTATGTACTGGGTTAATCAGCACGAATTACCGCACGGTGCTTGAGTCGGCCCATTTATAGGCGCACCTAGAGGTAGGTCGCAAGCACCTCCTCCACGGGAGTTGGCGTGATGCCAAGGTTGCTCAACCCCGGATGCGCGCCGTCGACGACGTTGTCGGTCTTGAGCAACTCGACCTGATCGCGGGTCAACGGAGGGGTGGGCAGCATCTGCAATACCGTGCCCTGAACCTCGGCGAGAAAGAACGGCACCGGCACCAAGATGCGGGTCGTTTTCTTGACCCGCAACATGAGTTCCATGAGTTCCTTGAACGAATAGACGCCGGCGCCGCCGAGCTCGTAGGTCTGGCCCTTGGCCGCGTCCGACTCGCAGATCCGGAGGATGGCCGTGGTCAAATCGTCGACATAGATCGGCTGAAAGCGGGTCGTCCCGCCGCCGATCAGCGGCAGCGCCGGCGAGAACCGAGCCATCGCGGCGAAACGGTTGAAAAAGCTGTCTTCCGGGCCGAAGACGATGCTCGGTCGCAAAACACTTGCTTCGGGGAACACCTCACGGACCGCGCGTTCGCCTTCCGCCTTGCTCCTGGCGTAGTTCGAAGGCGAGTTCGACCGACGCGCCCAGCGCCGACATGTGCACCAACCGGGGAACGCCGGCCGCCTTCGCCGCTTGCGCCACCCGCCTGGCGCCATCGACATGGACGGCCGCGAAGCTTTGGCCGCCGCTCTCGTGCAGGATGCCGACCAGATTGATGACGACGTCCGATCCGGTAACGGCGGCGCGCACGTCATCGTCGTTGGCGATGCCGGCACTGACCGCCTCGGCGCCGCCCGAGCCTTTTGCGGCGGGCAGAGCGACGCTGTCCGGATGACGCGCGGCGATCCTGACCCATGCGCCGGTGTCCACGAACCGGCCGGCGAGCCTTCGGCCGACGAACCCGGAACCGCCGAAGATGGTGATGACGCGCGCGGCGCCCGCTTGACCTTCCCGCCCCGCGGGACCATCAGCCGGCTTCGCCGCGGCTTGCCGCTTTTGCGAACGGCGCTTGGGCGGCGCCTTTGCGTTGTCCTCGACCATGACAGTCCTTTCGTGGTTTCCAGTGCGGTTCCTGATCCGCGCGCCGGCGGCGAGCGTAGGTCAAGACACTGACATGGAAGGATGGTCATGACCGCACCAGTGTTAATCCTCGGCGGATCGGGCGGCATTGGCGGCGCCTTGGCCGAGCGCCTCGTCGCCGAGGGGCGCGGCGTGCACCTCGTCGCGCGCAACGCCGATCGGCTTGGCGAGGCGGCGGCGAGGCTCGGCGGCGCCGGCTTCACCGTATGCGACGCGATGGATGTGGACGCGCTACGAGCGACCGTGGCGACCGTCGCCGAAAGCGACGGGCTGTCGGGCCTCGTCTACTGTATCGGCTCGATCGTGCTCAAGCCCTTCAAGCGGCTCAGCCCCGACGACTTTCTGACCGCCTTCCGCCTCAATGCCCTTGGTGCCGCCGTCGCCGTCCAGGCGGCGGAAAAAAGCCTGCGCGCGAACCACGGCGCGGTCGTCTTGTTCTCGACGGTGGCCGCCGGCTCGGGCTTCCCCAACCATGCCGCCATTGCCGTGGCCAAGGGCGCGGTGGAAGGCCTGACACGCTCGCTCGCCGCCGACCTGGCGCCGGACGTCCGGGTCAATTGCATCGCGCCGAGCCTGATCAGAACCCCGCTCGCGGCACCACTCACGGCGAACGAGCCGCTCGCGAAATCGATCGCCGCGCTGCATCCGATCCCCCGCCTCGGCGAAGCCTGCGACGTGGCCGCCGCGGCCGCGTTCCTGCTCGGCCCCGGCAGCGGCTGGATTACCGGACATGTGCTCCCGGTCGACGGCGGCCGGGCCGCCGTCCGCACCAAGGGCTGACACCGAGACTTGCCGGCGAGTTACGATCGTCCGGCGGGCGTCGGGCGCGCCTCGGCGACGGCGGCCAGCGCGTTCGCGACCAAGTGCTCGGCTACCCTCGCGCCGGCGCCCGGCGGCGCATTGATGACTTGCGCGCGAACGGCCAGAGCCATGGCCATGGCCTGAAGCACATCGCCGTCACACACCGCGGACCCGCGATCGACCGCGTCGCTGATGGTGTCGAGCAACGCGGTCGTCAACCGGCCGACGAATTCCGGCGAGACCGTCTGGCGGTGAAGCGGGAACATCGCGATAAAGGATTTGCCGCCGGCCGCGAGGACCGAAAACGGCAGAACTTTTAGCGCAACCTTATCCGCATCCACGCCCTGGCCTGCCTCGTCACCCATCCGTCGGGCGGGCCGGGCTCACGGGCTCGATCGGCGTCCGTGCCTTCGGACGCTTCAAAGCGCATGCGCTCAATGCCACGACGGCGAGCGCGCCGAAGGCGATACCGGCGGCGAGATGAGCGGTGAAGTTGAGGGTCTGGCGGATGATCATGACCGCGCCTCCAGCTTGTGCTTCGCGCACCGCGAGGCCACGACGGCGCTCGCGGCCGCCGCGCCCAACACCACGCCCTTAATGAAGCCGCACGTGGCGACCAAATACGTGAGAACCATGGCGCTTAATCTCCTTGCCCAAGTCGCGCCCCACGCCCGTTCCGGCAACGAGGCTGCAGACGGTGTCCCAACGGCGCGTCGCCCCTCGGACATACCATGATGGACGCCGCGTATTTGCCTTGATCTAGTGTCGCACGGCCCGCGTAACCACTGACGAAGTAAAGATGGTGCCGAACATGGTTACGGCGCGGTCGCGCCCAGAGTGGATCCGCCCGGCCCGGCGCCGAAATATGCGAAAGGGAAGGTAGCCATGGTCGCGATGCACGACGGGAATATAACAGCCGCGCTCTCATTCTCCCCGGACGGCAACCTTTCGCGGTACATGCGCCGGATCCGGACCTACCCGCTGCTGACGTTCGATGAAGAACAGCGTCTCGCCCGACGGTTCGCCGCCGAGGGCGACCGCGCGGCGGCGGATACGCTGGTCAACAGTCACCTCAGGCTCGCGGCCAAGATCGCCATGGGCTATCGCGGCTACGGCCTGCCGGTCGAGGAACTGATTTCGGAGGCCAATGTCGGGCTGATGCAGTCTGTCCACCGGTTCGATGCGGAGCGCGGCTTTCGCCTGGCGACTTACGCCATGTGGTGGATCCGCGCGGCGATCCAGGAATACATCCTGCAGTCCTGGTCGCTGGTTCGCCTCGGCACCACGGCCCAGCAGAAAAAGCTGTTCTTCAATCTTCGCAAGCTGAAGGGCGAACTTCGTGCGCTGGAGGATGGCGACCTCTCGCCGGAAAATGTCGAGACCATCGCCACTCGGCTTAACGTTCCACAGTCCGACGTCATCTCGATGAACCGCCGGCTGGGCGGACCCGATCAGTCGCTCAACACGCCGCTGCGCGAGGGCGGAGATGGTGAGTGGCAGGATTGGCTCATGGACACGGCGGAAAGCCAGGAGGCCAGCTTCGCGGACTGGGAGGAAAGCGGACACCGCCGGAAGCTGCTCAAGGGCGCGTTGAGCGACCTCAACGAGCGCGAGCGCGACATCGTGATCGAGCGGCGGTTGACCGAGGATCCATTAACCCTCGAGCGGCTCGCGGCACGCTACGGGATCTCCCGCGAACGTGTTCGCCAGATCGAAGCCGGCGCCGTCGCCAAGCTGACACGAACGGTGCGCGACTCGGCCCGCGCCATCCAGGACGCAAGCGCCGATCGGGTCCGCGATCTCTCCGGGCGGGATCTCATCGGTGCCGACTGCTAGGTCGGCTCGCGCAAATGATCGCCGCTCTCGTCATCCTGGTCCGCCTCGTCGGCGCCGGCGGCGGGCGCGGCCTCACGCCAGGCTGACGCGGGTTTTCATCATTTCGGTGGCGCGCACGAGCGCGGCGCGGATGCCGGGTTCCATCGCCGAATGACCGGCGTCCGGGACGATGATATAGCGCGACCCCGGCCACGCGCGGGCCAGGGCGTCGGCGGTGACGATCGGACAAACCATGTCATAGCGGCCCTGAATGAGGATCGCCGGGATCTTCTGCAAGCGATCGATCGCGTCGAGCAATTGCCCGGATTTCAAGGACACATCGTTGACGAAGAAGTGCGCCTCGAGCCGGGCGAGGGCGAGAGCGGCATTCCGGCTGCCGTTCACCGGCGGCGCCGGATGTTCGCGCCGGGGAATGAGGTTGGAGCAGACACTCTCGTAGCGACTCCACGCCGCCGCCGCCGGATGGTGGATCACGGGGTCGAGATTGATGAGGCGGCGGTAGTAGTTGGCGAGCAGGTCGCCACGCTCGCTCTCCGGCAGAAATTCGACGAAGGCCCGCCGCGCCTCGGGAAAAAATGTTCCCATACCGTTGAGGAACCAGTCGATTTCGCCTTGCGTGCCGAGAAAAATGCCACGCAGCACGAAGCCGGCGCAGGCGTGCGGAAACGCGACGCCATAGGCCAGCGACAGCGTCGAGCCCCACGAGCCGCCGAACAGGATCCAGCGTTCGACCGCGAGATGGTGGCGCAGGGTCTCGATATCGGCGACCAGATGCGCGGTTGTATTGTCGACGATGTCGGCGTGCGGCGTCGAGCGGCCGCAACCCCGCTGGTCGAAAATGATCACCCGGTAGTAGCGGGGATCGAAAAACCGGCGATGCGCGGTGGCCGCTCCGGCTCCCGGGCCGCCGTGCGAGAACAGCACCGGAATGCCGCGCGGGTTGCCCGACTGCTCCCAGTACATCACGTGGCGGCCGTCAAGGCGAAGCCGGCCCGTGGCGTACGGCTCGATCTCGGGAAAGAGATCGTGGCGGGTGTAGCGAACATCCATCGTCGGGCGGCAACCATGCGTTGGTGAGCAGGATCAAGATAATATAGGCTACCGGCCGGACGTGGAAAACTCCTTCCTCACGATTGCCGGACCTGATCACCGATGGCGCGACAAATGACCCGCGAGAAGCGCCGCGCCTCGACGCGCGCCGGACCACGCCCTCGTCGCCGCGCTGCTGGGCGTGCTCGCGGCCGCGAGCGGGATCGCCATGGCGACGCCGCCCGCGGCCGCCGCCGCGGACGTCGTGACTCGCGTGGTCGCCGTGACCGATGGCGACACCATGCGAATCGACCCGCCCGTCAACGGCCTGAGCGAACTTCGGCTTGCCGGGATCGACGCGGCGAAAGCGCCGCTGGGGCGGCCCGCGAACCGCCCGTGGCCGCTCGGAGACGAGGCCCGCGCCGCCCTTGCCGCGCTGACCCGCGATACCTCCATCCGCCTCGCCTTCGCCGGCCAACGAACCGACCGCTATCGCCGCCTGGTCGACCAAGTCTACCGCGCCGACGGCCGCTGGCTGCAAGGCGAACTGCTCGAAGCGGGGCTGGCGCGTGTCCACACGTCGCTCGACAACCGGGAGATGGCGGGCGAAATGCTGTCGATCGAGGCGGAAGCCCGCGCCGCGCGCCGGGGGTTGTGGGCGTCGCCGGCTTACGCCGTTGCCGCGCCATCCGAAGTCCGCCAGCGCATCGGCTCCTTCGCCCTGGTCGAGGGCAAGGTGCTCGGCGCGCGCCGGGTCAAGAAGTGGATCTACCTGAACTTCGGCGCCGACTGGCGCGACGATTTCACCGTCACCATCGAGGCGAACTCGCTGCCGCTGTTCGCCGCCGCCGGCCTTGACCCGCTGGCGCTCGCGGGCCGATTGATCCGGGTGCGCGGCTGGGTCGAGAAGTTCAATGGGCCGAGCATCGAGGTCACCCACCCCGAGCAGATCGAGGTGCTTGCCGGCGCGAGCCCCGGCCGAAGGCCCTGATCGCTACTCGCCCTGCTGAAGCAGCAGCCCGCGCTCGCGCGCGACCTTGATCATCGCCAGGAACACGCCGATGGCCGCCGCGAGGTAAAGCACGTTCAGGCCCGCCGCCGAGAGGAAAAGATCGACGCGGAAATGATGATCGAACAGGACTGAGCGCATGCCCTCGAACACCGAAGCCGAGGGCAGCGCCCAGGCGATCGGTTGCAGCCAATCGGGCAAGCTCGCGATCGGATAGTAGATCCCGCTGACCGGCGCGATCGCGAAGATCGCGACCCACGCCAGGCTTTCGGCGCCGAGGCCGAAGCGCAGGACCAACGCCGAGACGAGCAAACCGATGCTCCAGCCGAAGATGATCAGGTTGGCGAAGAACGCGAGGAGCGGCGGACCGAGCCCGAACACCCAGACATTGAACAGCGGCAACGCCAGTAACGCCGCCGGGGTCACGCTGATAAGCGTGCGAATGAAGCTCATCACCGTCAGCGCGGCCGCCAGTTCCAGCGGGCGCAGGGGACTGACGAACAACTGCCCCAGGTTGCGCGCCCACATCTCCTCCATGAATGACAGCGAAACGCCCAGGTTGGCGCGGAACAGGACATCCCACAACAGCACCGCCGAGATCAGAACGCCGGCGGCCTGCGCCACCCATGAGCTGTTCTGGACGAAGAACGTCGTGACGAAGCCCCACAGGATCATCTGCACCGTCGGCCAATACGCCAATTCGAGAATTCGCGGCCAGGAGCGCTTCAACACATAAAGGTGACGCAGGATGATCGCGTAAATCCGCCGCGCCGCCAACCGCGCGCCGCCTTGACGCGCCGCGGGCGCCGGCCTCATCGCGGCCCTCATTGGGGTCCTCATTGGGGGGCCTCATTTGTGGACCAAGCGCTTGGCGTCCCGCTCCTCTTCGAACGGCTTGCGCCGGTCGCGGGCAATGTCGAGAAACACTTCCTCCATGGTCCGCCGGCCGAACTTGGCGATAAGCGCGCCCGGGGCGCCGCGATCAACGATGGTCCCGGCGCGCATGACGATGACATCGTCGCACATCCGCTCGACCTCGCTCATGTTGTGCGAGGCCAAAACGATCGTGGCGCCGCTGTCGCGCTGATAAGCCTGCAGGTAGGTGCGAATCCAGTCGGCGGTGTCCGGATCGAGCGACGCGGTCGGCTCGTCGAGCAGCAACAGCTCCGGCTCGTTGAGCAGCGCCTTGGCGAGCGCGACGCGGGTCCGCTGGCCCGACGACAGGTCCCCGGTGGGGCGATCGAGAAAGCCGGTAAGCTCAAGCGCCGCGGCCAGCTCGCCGATCCGTCCCGCCGGATCGGCAAGGCCGTAGAGGTGGGCGTAAACCTTGAGGTTTTCGGCGACCGTGAGGCGCCGCGGGAGATCGACGTAGGGCGACGAAAAGTTCATCCGCCCGAGGACGCGGTGACGCTCGCGCAGCATGTCGTGGCCGAGAACGCCGACCGCCCCCGAGCTCGGCAACAGCAGCCCGAGCAGGATGGAAATCGTCGTGGTTTTGCCGGCGCCGTTTCCGCCGAGAAGCGCGGTGGTCGAGCCGGCGGCGACCGTGAAGCTGATGGCGTCGAGCGCGGTCACGTCGCCATAGCGTTTCGTCACCGCGTCAACGACAACGGCCGCCGCTCCACGCTCACCGTTTGCGCGATCGGGGTTCAAGCGCGCTTCTCGCGCCACGCGGAGGGAGCCTGCGACATCTTCGCCATATGTGCAGCCTCCGGGCGAGGAGCGCAACCTGGCGCGCGGTGTTGCGGTTTGCGCGCATCATCGTCATGTAACGTCATGGTCATGGTCTGGCGCAACGCACCACCACCCGGCCCGCCGCCCCGCGCTCCCGAGGGCCAGCGCATCTACGCCGTCGGCGACATTCACGGGCGCGACGACCTGCTTGACGAGCTCCGATCGACAATCCTCGCCGATGCCCGGTCTAGTGCGAGGCGCGCGGGAGCGGAGAACACGATCGTCTATCTCGGTGACTACGTCGACCGCGGACCGGGCTCGTTCACGGTCATCGAGCGCTTGATCAATGAGCCTCTGCCCGGCTTCACCACCATCCACCTGATGGGCAACCATGAGGACATGATGCTGCGGTTTATCGAGGGCCCGCCGCAGCTGACCTGGCTGATGAACGGCGGGACGGCGACGCTCGCGAGCTACGGCGTTCGGACCGGCGGCGCATTCGTATACCTTGCCGATTTGGACGAAGTCCGCCGCGCCCTCCTCAAGGCCGTCCCGCCCGCGCATCTGAGCTTCCTCGGTGACCTCCGGATGGCCCATGTCATGGGCGATTATGCCTTCGTTCACGCCGGCATCCGGCCGGGTGTCGCGATCGAGGAGCAGAGCCCCGCCGACGTCATGTGGATCCGCGACAAGTTTCTCCGCTCGCGCAAGGACTTCGGCAAGGTCATCGTCCATGGTCACACCATCACCGCCGAGCCCGAGGTCCTCGCCAATCGAATCGGCATCGACACCGGCGCCTTCCAATCCAATCGGCTCACCTGCCTCGTTCTCGAAGGCGACGAGCGGCGATTCCTGCATACCTGATGCGCCATGGCTGATCGGCCTGTGCTACAACCATGGGCATGGAGTTCGATGCGTTCTTCGACCAGGAATTCGACGCCCACTCGATCGCGGTCGCGGCGACCCGGGATGGCGTGCGCATGCCCTTCCGCCGGCTGGTCGATGCGTGCGCGCGCGCGGCGCGCGCCGGCGGCAAGATCGTCTTTTTCGGGAATGGCGGCAGCGCGGCGGACGCTCAGCATCTGGCGACCGAGCTTACCGTGCGCTACGCCGCCGACCGGGCACCGATCGCGGCGCTGGCTCTGACCACCGACAGCTCGGCGCTCACCGCGATCGGCAATGATTTCGGCTTCGCCTCGCTCTTCGCCCGCCAGATCACCGCGCTTTGCCGGGGCGGAAGATGTCTGCATCGCCATTTCCACCTCGGGGACCAGCGAAAACGTGCTTGCGGGGCTGACCGCGGCGCGTGCGCTCGGGCTGCGTCGCCGCGGGCTTGAGCGGACGCGAGGGCGGGCGGATGGTGGGTCTTGCCGATCCGCTGGTGATCGTCCCGGCGCTGGCGACCTCCCGCATCCAGGAGATGCATATCGTCCTTGGCCACATGTTGTGCGCCGCTCTCGAAATCGAGCTGGGGCTGGCGTGAGATACCGCCTCGCCCTCGCAGCGCTCGCCGAGCGGCTGGCCGGGGTCCGTGTCGCCTGCGTCGGCGATGTCATGCTCGATCGCTACGTCCTCGGCCGGGTCGAGCGGATCTCGCCCGAGGCGCCCATCGCGGTGCTAAGCGTCGATGACGAGACGGCGATGCCCGGCGGCGTCGGCAATGTGGCGCGCAATCTCCGCGCGCTCGGAGCCCGGCCGCGGCTCGTTTCGGTGGTCGGCGACGACGACGGCGCGGCGGAGTTGCGGGGCCTGTTCGCCGCCGAACCCGATCCTCTCGGCGTGCTGATCGCCGAGCCCGGACGCAGGACGGCGATCAAGACGCGTTACCTCGCCGCCGCCCAGCAGATCCTTCGCGCCGACCGCGAGACGATCCGGCCTCTCGCCCAGGCCACGCGCGCGGAGGTGCTGCGCGCGGCCGAGCAGGCCATGGCCGCAAGCGCCGCGCTCATCATCTCGGACTACGGCAAGGGCGTGCTTGGCGACGGCATGGCCGGAGCACTGATCGAGCGCGCCCGAGCCGCCGGTAAGCCGGTGGTCGTCGATCCGAAGGGCCGTGACTTCGCGATCTATCGCGGCGCCGACGTGATTGCTCCCAACCGGGCCGAACTGCTCGGCGCGGTCGGGGGAGATTTCACTCCGGGCCGCGAGGGCGAGGCGGCGCGCGCGCTGATCGCCCGGTTCGGGTTCACCGCCGTGCTGGCGACCCTCGGCAAGGACGGCATACTCCTGATCACGGTCGACGACGCCGTCTCGCTGCCGGCCGAGGCGCGCGAGATTTTCGACGTTTCGGGCGCGGGCGACACCGTGGTCGCGACCGTGGCCGCGGCGCTGGCCGCCGGCGCGGACTTGCGCGACGCCGCGGCGCTGGCGAACGTCGCCGCCGGGATCGTCGTCGCCAAGGTCGGCACCGCCGTCGCCGCCGCGGACGAGCTGATCCAGGCCCTCCGCCGCCGCGATCTGATGCAGGGCGAAAGCAAGATCGCAACGTTCGCCGCCGCGCGCGAGCGCGCTCAGCGCTGGCGCCGGCAAGGCCTGCGGATCGGCTTCACCAATGGCTGTTTCGACCTGCTCCACCCCGGTCATATCGCGCTGCTCGATCAGGCGAAGGCACACTGCGACCGGCTGGTCATCGGGCTCAACACCGACGCCTCGGTGGCGAGATTGAAGGGGCCCGGCCGGCCGGTGCAAGGCGAGGCCGCGCGCGCCGCGGTGCTTGCCTCGCTGGCGAGCGTCGACCTGGTCACCCTGTTCGCCGAGGATACGCCGCTAAGGCTGATCGAGGCGCTGCGCCCCGACGTCCTGGTCAAGGGCGCGGACTACCGGCGCGATCAGGTCGTCGGCGCCGACCTCGTCGGCGGATGGGGCGGCAGCGTCATTCTCGCCAGGATCGAGCCGGGCCATTCGACGACCGCGACCATCGCGCGGATCGCCGAGTAACCAGCGCCGCGAGATCAGGCCGCGCCAAGCGCCGGCGAATTCAAGCGATCGTCAGCACGACCTTGCCGGTTGTCTTGCGCGCCTTCAGCGCTTGGAGCGCGGCCGGCGCCTCGGCCAAAGCGAATGTTCGCGAGACCAGCGGGTGCAGATCGCCGGCGTCGAGCCAGCCCAGCAGTTCCTCGAACGAGGCCCGCATCCAGTCCGGCCTGAGGGTCTTGTGGGCGCCCCAGTAGTAGCCGATGGCGGCGATGTTCTTGACGAGAAGGATGTTGGCCGGGATCTGCGGCACGTCGCCGCTGGCGAAGCCGACGAGCAGGATGCGGCCGCCGGCGGCGGTGCAGCGCAGCGACTCGTCGAACAGGCGGCCGCCGACCGCGTCGTAGACGACGTCGACGCCACGCCCGCCGGTCAGCGCCTTGACCTGCCCGCGCAGGTCCTCGGATCGGGAATCGAGGGCGTGGTCGGCCCCGGCGGCGGTGGCGACGGCGCACTTGTCGGCGCCGCTGGCGGTGGCGATGACGCTGGCGCCCATCCGTTTGGCGATCTCGACCGCGGTCAGGCCGACGCCGCCGGCGGCGCCATGAACCAGAACGCTCTCGCCGGCCGCAAGACCCGCCTTGTACTTCAGGCCGAGATGCGAGGTGCCGTAGGCGACCGGGAAAGCGCTGGCGACCGCATCGCTCACCGTCTCGGGGAGAACGAAAACGCTGTCGGAAGGCGCCACGACCTCCTCGGCGAAGCCGCCGTAGTCGAGCACGGCCATGACCCGGTCGCCGGAGCGGCAGTGCTCGACGCCGGGCGCGGCCTCGATAACCTCGCCGGCGACCTCGAAGCCGGGGCTGAACGGGAGCGGCGGCTTGATCTGGTAGTTGCCGGCGATGATCAGGTTGTCGGCGAAATTGAGCCCGGCCGTCCGGACGCGGATGCGAACGCCGCCCGGGACCAAAACCGGTGGCGGAACATCCTCGACGGCCAGGGCTTCGGGGCCGCACCACTGCCTGCAGATCACCGCGCGCATCAAACGTCTCCTTGCTTCCTTGCTGGCCTTTTGACCAAGGTACAAGGGATGCGTCAACCGAAAGCGAATCGCTCATGCGCGGTTACTTCGCCATCGGCGTCGAGGGAATATCGAAGGCGATGAACGTCGGCGGCCTGATGCGCTCGGCCCACGCGTTCGACGCCAGCTTCATGTTCACGGTCGCTGCGGCCTACGATCGCGGCCGGGGCCGGCTCGCCGATACGTCCGACGCCGAGGGCCACGTGCCGCTGTATGAGTTCGCGGACGCAGCCTCGCTTCTCCTGCCGCGCGGCTGCGCCCTGGTCGGGGTCGAACTCGTCGAGGACGCGATCGAGCTGCCGAGCTTCCGCCATCCCCAGTGCGCGGCGTACGTCTTCGGCCCGGAGCGCGGCTCGCTGTCGAACGAAATGCTGGCGCGCTGCGACCACGTCGTGCGGATCCCGACGAGGTTCTCGCTCAACGTCGGCATCGCCGGGGTCATCGTCATGTACGACCGGCTCACCAGTCTCGGGCGGTTCGCCCGCCGGCCGGTTCGGGTCGGCGGCCCGACCGAGGAACCGACGCAACACGTCCACGGCAATCCGACCTTCCGCCGGCCGCCGGAACGCTTTCGCGTCGGCGCGCCCGCCGAACCACCGGCGCGACGCGACGGCGAGCCTCAGTAGCTCGCCACCACCGATTTGGCCCTAAACCGCGAGGTTTTGCCGATGATGCCGCCGCCGCCGCGGCGAGAACGGCCCGTGCTTGGCGGGCTCCCTGCGCGGGCTCCCGCGCGGCCCCCGCTCGGGTCTTGGCAAAATCCGGCTGCGCGGTTATGAATATGGCCATGAAATACAGCGTCAGCGTCATCGCCTTCGCAGTCTGCGCGACTGTAGTAACCCTTGCCGGCTCGCCCGTATCGGCGGCGCAAGAGAGCCTCGGCTCTTTTCAGGAATGGACCGCGTTCAGCGACGGGTCGGAAAGGCGGATTTGTTATATCGGCTCCCTTCCGAAGAAGACGGAAGGAAAGTACACCAAGCGCGGGGATACCTACGTTCTCGCCACCCATCGGCCGAAGGAGAACGTCTTCGGCGAGATCAGCGTCGAGGCCGGCTATACCTACAAGCCCGGCAGCGAAGTCGAGGTCGATGTCGACGGCAAGACCTTCAAGCTGTTCACGCAAGGAGGCAACGCCTGGGCCTATGACGAAAACGCCGATCAGGCGCTCGTCAGCGCGATGAAGGCCGGCCAGCGGATGATCGTCAAGGGTACGTCGAGCCGCGGGACCCTGACGACGGACACGTATTCCCTCTCCGGCTTTACCGCCGCCTTCGCTACGATCGACGAGGCCTGCGGCCGGCGATAGCGGTTCGCTTGCCGGTTGCGCCGGCAGCGGCTACATCAAGCCCGATGCACTCAGAGATGCACTCGGCGGTGCACGCACAAGTGTACGCACGATAGCGAGGGAGCGGATCGATGAAATGGATTTCGCGCGCGTTGGCGGTGGCCGCCCTCGTATGCGTAGCCGGTGCCGCTGGGATCGACGCCGCCGGCGCGGATCCCGTCAGCAACGCCGATGCGGCCGAGGTCCGCGCGCTCATTGCCAATGGGATCAAGGTCGTTGACATTCGCCGGCCCGACGAATGGCGGGAGAGCGGGGTCATCGATGGCAGCGTTCTGCTCACCGCGATCGACGCCGAGGGCCGCCTGGCGCCTGACTTCCCTGCAAGGATGGCCGCGGCCGTCGATCGTAACGAGCCGGTCGTGGTGATTTGCCGCTCCGGCAACCGCTCGGCCGCGATTGCCCGGTTGCTGAGCGAGCGCGCCGGCTACACCCACGTTATCAATGCCGATGGCGGGATAAGAGCCTGGCTCGGCGGCGGCAACCCCGTCACCCCCTGCCCGAGCTGCTAGGTGCTGGTGCCACCGGCCGCCCCCGCCGAGACGAAGGCCGAGGACACCGCCAAACGCTCGCTGATCGGGCTCTCGCGCGAGGCGCTGGCGAGCGAGCTTGCCGCCATTGGCGAGCCGGCGTTTCGTGCGCGCCAGCTGTGGCACTGGATCTATTATCGCGGCGCCGCCGACTTCGCTCAGATGACGTCGCTGTCGAAAGACTTGCGCGCGTGGCTCGGCGCGCGCTACTCCCTGGCCCGCCCGCTCGTCAGCCGCGACCAGATCTCGCTCGATGGCAGCCGCAAGTGGCTGTTGCGTTTCGCCGACGCGACCGAGGCCGAGACGGTTTTCATTCCCGAGGCCGATCGGGGCGCGCTATGCCTGTCCTCGCAAGTCGGTTGCTCGCTGAGCTGTTCGTTCTGCCACACCGGGACCCAGCGCCTGGTCCGCAACCTCGCCGCCGCGGAGATCGTCGGCCAGATGCTCGTCGCCCGCGACGCCTGCGGTGAATGGCCCGGCGGCGCCGGCAAAAACCTGCTCACCAACGTCGTCCTCATGGGCATGGGCGAGCCGCTGCTGAACTACGACAACGTCGCGGCGGCGGTGAAAATCCTGATGGATCCGGACGGCATCAACCTGTCGCGGCGACGCATTACGTTGTCGACCGCGGGCGTCGTGCCGATGATCCACCGCGTCGGCATCGAACTCGGAGTCAAGCTGGCGGTCAGCCTGCACGCCGCCACCGACGAGGTCCGCGACATCCTGGTCCCGATCAACAGGAAATATCCGATCGCCGAGTTGATGGCGGCGCTGCGAACCTACCCCGGCGCCGACAACGCCAGGCGGATTACCTTCGAGTATGTCATGCTCGCGGGCGTCAACGACGCGCCGGCCGACGCCAAGGCATTGGCCAGGCTGGTCGGCGGCCTGCCGTGTAAATTCAATCTGATCCCGTTCAATCCATGGCCGGGCTCGGCCTACACCTGCTCTTCGGACGCGGCGATGGCCCGGTTCGCCGACATTCTCAACGCCGCGGGCTACACCGCGCCGGTTCGCGCGCCGCGCGGCCGCGATATCCTCGCCGCCTGCGGCCAGCTCCGCTCGGAGAGCGAACGCCAACGCCGCTCCGCCGCAACCGCGTTCATTTAAAGCCATCCCGCGTAAAGCCACCGCGCGGTCGACGGGCGCGGGCGACAATAATGCGGGCGAAAATACAACCCGCCGGTGGGTGCCGCCGGCTCCGTCAACACCAGGGCGGGGCTGGCATCTCGGCGGGAGCCTCCATATCTAGTGTTTTTGAATGAGAGGCGTTTTTTCTCCCCTTCCCGCAGGCGATGTGATACACTCTATGCGTGTAACATATTCGCGGTTGCGTTCACGATGCTGACGGATGGTACCCATCCGTCAGCTGAATCGAACCACCAATCGATTGTTCCGGTGGGCTGATTCACCTGACGCGCGAGGACTCAAGCGTCAGGATCAGACCTTTTAGTCATGACGGGTTGGAAGCGGAGTGAGGCAATGACATCGATGCTCCTGGGTCAACTCCGCAAGCTGCGGCAAGTGCTGCCGGTCGAAACGGAATACGAGCTGCGCAACGCCTGTGCGGCGCTCGTGCCGGTCCGTCACCGCTCGCGCAATGGCGCGGTGTTTCACACCTGCGTGTGGAAGACCGCGAGCCAATGGGTGCGCGTCGTGCTGTCGGACCCACGGCTCTACATGTACTCCGGTTTGAAGATCCACATTCCGATCACGAGCGATCTGTGGTGGCCGGACCCGGCCCGGCTGATCATCCCCAAACGCCGCATCGTGCCGGGATTGTATTGCGATTACAGCCTGTTCGCGCGTATTCGCAAGCCCGCTCGCCATGCCGTCTTTTTCGTCCAGCGCGATCCTCGCGATATCCTGATCTCGTGGTATTTCTCCAATCGGTATTCTCACCGGCCGATGACGACGGTGAACGACGAGCGCAAGGCCCTGGCGGACCTCTCGGAACGCGATGGCATCCTCGCCACCGTCGAACACTTCGGCGAGATCGCCGGCATGCTGCGCTCTTGGGCCACGGCGGCGCAAACGCAGCCAAACATTCGCATCGTCCGTTACGAGGATCTGACGGGGGACGGCGGACAGCGCGCGTGGGCCGATCTGCTTGCCCACTGCGACATCAGGGTTCCCGACGATGTCCTGACCCGCATTCTCGCCACGTATGCGTTCGCGAAGATCTCCGGCGGGCGCAAACCGGGAGAGGAAGACAAAACCCATAAATACCGAAAGGGCATACAGGGCGACTGGAAGAACTATTTCGACGCCGAGATCACCCGCCGCTTCCACGAATACCACGGCGATCTTGCCGGTGACCTGGGTTACGCCTGAGAGCGAAGCGTCGGATACTCAGCCTGAACGTCGGCCCTCGTCGCGGCCGGCGGGCGACGGCCGGACAGGTGCGGGCGAGGCCGTTGACGGCAGCCCTTCGACATGGTCAGCCGTTGACGGCAGTCCTTCGACATGGTCGGCGATGCCGCGCGCGGTGGCCGAAGCGAGCTGACGGCGGACCAGGACCAGCGTCATCAGCACGGTCATGGTGATAAAAATCCTGGGTGAACGAACCAGCCGAGGGCGGCAAGCGCGAAGTAGTACGCGCGAATGCCGGCGTTGAGCTGCCACACGGCCTGGCTGAGAATGAGCGCCATGCGCCGCGCCAACGCGCGATCGATCGGAATATTGCCGGCGCTCCCGGCGTCCGGGGCGCTGCCGATGATGGCCGAGAAATAGTTGAATTGCCGAATCGCCCAGGTGAACTTGAAGAACGCGTAAACGAAGATCGAGATCAGCAGAAAGATCTTGACCTCGAACAGCGCCTGGGTGCTGCCCCTGAGCAGCACCGACAGGTTGGCGGCGGCGCCGTGAACGCGTTCGGCCGACCCGATCACGCCGATCAACCCCGCTATGACCAGGATCGTCGCCGAGGCGAAGAATGTTGCGCTGCGGAACGAGTGGCCGATCAGCGTCGCATCGACAATGCGGTTTTCGCGCCCGAGCAGGTGGATCATCCACGCCTCGCGCACCGCGATCATCTTGGCGTTGATGCTGCCCGGCCGGCGCAGACGGCCGTCGAATAGGGTATTGTAGCACAACCAGATCGCCAGAAAGGCCGCGAGGGCGGCTATGTCCAGGGCCGAAAAATCGCCGAGCAAAAGCGTCTCCCTGTCCGTCTCCCCGTCCGCCTCCCTGCCGGGCGGTGCTTAGGCACCGCCCCGCGGCGGCAAGAGCAACGCTCGGGTTTGGGCGATGGCCTCGGCAAGACCAACCCGAAGCACCGCGACGCCCGGCGGAAACGCCCCGAGAAGGCGGCTCGGCAGGGCCCGGTCGAGCATCACGAACACGCCGCGGTCATCGCCATGACGGATCAGCCGGCCGAACGCCTGCTTGAGCTTCAGCCGCGTCAGCATTTCATCGTAGGCGCGCCCGCCGAAGGCCTCGCGCCGCGCCCGCTGGGCGATGTCCGGACGTGGCCACGGCACCCGGTCGAAGACGATGAGCCGGAGCGAGCGGCCGGGAATGTCGATACCGTCGCGGACCGCGTCGGTGCCGAGCAGACAGGCGTTTTCCTCGGCGCGGAAGATATCGATCAGGGTCCCGGTGTCGAGCGCGTCGACGTGCTGGGCGTAGAGCCGCAGGTCGCGCCCGGCGAGCGCGCCGGCGATGCGCGCGTGAACGGCGCGAAGCCGGCTGATGGCGGTGAACAGTCCGAGCCCGCCGCCGCCCGCGGCGAGGAACAGCTCGCGATAGGCCGCGGCGATTTGCGCCGGATCGTCGCGGGCGACGTCGGTGACGACGATGACGCGGGTTTGCCGGGCGTAGTCGAACGGCGAGGCGACGGCGGAGAGCACCGGCGGCGCCGGCAGATGACGGACCCCGGTCCGCCGCTCGGCGGCAAGCCAGTCGGCGGCCTCGTCGCCGGTGCCGTCGCGCAGTGTCGCCGAGGTGATCGCCACGCCGTGCGCCTGGGCCAGGACCACGGCGGCGAACGGCTGGGTCGGGTCGAGCCAGTGGCGGCAAAAGCCGGCGTCGATTTCGCGCCCCTCGATCCGGTCGATGGCGAACCAGTCGATGAACTCGGGCGGGGTATCGAACTCGAGCGAACGCAGCATGTCGCGCCAGCCGGCGACGGGGCCGATGGCGCGGCGTTCGAGCGACCGGCAGGTGCTGTCCAGCCGCTGCCTGGTCGCGGTCTCGAGCGCGCCGGCCTGTTCGTCGAGGATGGCCTTGAGCGTCTTGGCGATGGCGCGCAGCGGCTTGTCGAGACGCGCGAGCGCGCCTTCGAACCGGCGCGCGGCCTCGAGTAGACCGGGGATCGGCGGGCGAACGGCGGCCTCGAGGCTGTAGCCTGCGTCGCCACCCTCGGTTCGGGCATGAACCTGCTGGCGGACGAGGGCAAGAAAGGCCTCGCCGGCGCCCATCGGCGTGCCGGCGCCGAGCCGGGTGCGCCAGCCGGGGCCGGGCAAGGCGACGGCGGCTTCCATGACCTCCGCGAGTGCGCTCGCGGCCTTCTCGTCATCGCCGATGAGGTCGCCGAGGCGCTCGCGCAAGCCGCGCCGGCGCGAGCGCCGGCCCTCCTCCGCCCCGCGCAGCCAACGGCGCAATTCCGCGGCCTCGAGCCCGGACAGCCGCAACGCGAAGGCGGCGTCGGCGGCGTCGAACAGGTGATGGCCCTCGTCGAATACGTAGCGCGAAGGCATTCCGCCCTCGTCACCGCCGCGTGTCGCCTGGACCATCACCAGGGCGTGGTTGGCGACGACGATATCGGCGCCGCGCGCGCGGCGGATCTGGCGCTCGATGAAGCACTTGCGGTAATGCCGGCACGCGCTGTAGATGCATTCGCCGCGCGTGTCGGTAAGATCGATGGTCAACGACGCACCGAACAGATCGGCGAGCCAGCCGGGGAAGTCGCCGCCGACCATGTCGCCGTCGCGGCTCACCGCCGCCCAGCGCGCGACCAGACCAAGCGCGATCCGATCGGAAGCGGCCGGCCTGCCGCCGCCGGCGGCGGCTTCTTCCAGGTTCAGCAAACACAGCGTGTTCTCGCGGCCCTTGCGCACGACCACGCGGCGCGCCTTGTCGGCGAGCCGTGGATAGGCGCGGTCGAGCTCGCGGTCGATCTGGCGTTGCAGCGCCCGGGTGTAGGTACTGATCCAGACCGCCGCGTGGTTCTTGCGGGTCCAAACCTCGGCCGGAGCGATGTAGCCGACGGTCTTGCCGACGCCCGTCCCGGCTTCCGCGAGCACGACGCGCGGCTCGCCCGTTCGCTCGCGCGGAGCAAAGGCGGCGCTGACGGCGGACACATAAGCGAGCTGCTCGGGCCGGGGCCCGGTATCGGGACCGAGCAACTGGACCAGGCGGGCGCGCGCCTCGACCGGTTCGACCGGCCACGAATCCGGCGCCGCCCCGGGCGGGACATCCTCCCATTCGCGCAGGCGCGTCCAGACCTTGAGCCCGGCGGCGAAATTTCCGGGCGGCGTATCACCACCGCCCAGCGCCGCGATCGTCGCGCGGGCCCACGGCCAGTGTCCCCCGGCCATCGCCCAGGCCACCGCCTCGGCGTCGTTGCCGGGCGAGGCGGTCAACTCGCCGAGCAGCGCCCTGGCGGCGGCGAACAGGCTCGCCGCCTCGGCTTCGAGGCTCGCGGGCGGGCTCAGCAGCAGGGCCTCGGCGAGGCCGCGCGGCGTCGGCACGCAAAACCGCGCCGGGCGCACGAATGCGAAAAGCTCGAGGAGGTCGTAGGCGGCGAACCTGCTCGTCCGCAGCCGCCGGGCCAGCGAGCGGGCGTGACAGACGAGCGGCGCTGCGCCGCGTTCAACGCGCCCGGCAGCCTCGCCGAGGCTCAGGCGCTCGACCTCGCCATCGGCCGAGACCCAGGCGGCGTCGAGCACGCCGAGCGTCAGCGCGGGGGCGTCGGGCAAGCGCGCGCGGGCGGCGGCAAGAACGGCACGATCCATGGCGATAAGTATAGCGATACCGGGACCACGGCGTCAGGCTCATGCGCGCCCGTTCCCGCTCGCCCCGGCATCCCACGCCCTACAGGTCCCCCACGGGCCGCTTTGCGCGTGGCGGTTTTACCGCTATAGCCTTCGTTGATGCAGCTGATCACCGATACCGAATCCTTGCGCGCCTTCTGCGCCGCTCTCGCCGACGCTCCGTATGTCGCCGTGGACACCGAATTCATGCGCGAGCGCACCTTCTGGCCGAAGCTGTGCCTGGTGCAGGTCGCCGGACCCGATTCGGCGGCGGCGATCGATCCGCTCGCGGACGGAATGGATCTGGCGCCGCTGCTGACGGTCTTGACCGCGCCCGCAACGGTGAAGGTTTTTCACGCCGCGCGTCAGGATCTGGAAATCTTCTACCTGTTGATGGGGGCGCTGCCGGCGCCGGTGTTCGACACCCAGGTCGCGGCGATGGTCTGCGGCTTCGGCGATCAGGTCGGCTACGAGACCCTCGCCGCCAAGCTCGCCAAGGCCAAGCTCGATAAAGCTTCGCGCTTTACCGACTGGTCGATGCGGCCGCTCAGCCAACGCCAGATCGACTATGCGCTGAGTGACGTGACCCACCTGCGCGAGATCTACCGCAAGCTCAAGCGAAAGCTCGAAACGAGCGGACGCAGCGAATGGCTCGCCGAGGAAATGGCGACACTGACCACTCCGGCGACCTATCGGCTCGATCCCATGGAAGCCTACCGCCGGCTCAAGACCCGCGTCATCAACGGCCGGTTTCTCGCCGTCCTGCGCGAGGTCGCGGCCTGGCGCGAACGCGAGGCCCAGAGCCGCGACGCGCCGCGTGCCTGGGTGTTGCGCGACGAGGCGCTGATGGAGATCGCCCACCATATCCCGACCACCGTCGACGAACTGGCGCGGACCCGCGGCCTCGGCCGGAAATTCGCCGACGGTTCGTCCGGCTCGCAAATTCTCGCGGCTGTTCGCCGCGGCCTCGACCTGGCGCCGGACGAGATGCCGGTTCCGCCGGTTCGGCGCGATATCCCGCGCACCATTGGGCCGATCGCCGACCTGCTCAAGGTTCTGCTCAAGCTGAAATGCGACGAACAGGACGTCGCCCAGAAGCTCGTCGCCTCATCCGACGATATCGACGCATTGGCGGCGTGGGGCGCCGACGCCGAGATCGGCGCGCTGCACGGCTGGCGGCGATCGCTCTTCGGCGAAGACGCGTTGCGCCTGCGCGCCGGAGAAATCGCCTTGGCCGTGCGCGACGGAAAGCTCTCGATCATCGAGACCTGACGCGTCGCGGCCCGGTTCAATCCTCACTTATAAATATCAATAGCTTGGAAGAAAGCGGATAGGTCAGAATTCTATGGGTCAGAATGACCTATGTCAGGGGTGGCTTACGCCATTTCGCCAACACGGCGCCGATGCCCCCTAGTGGTTCGATGCTGACGCTTGAGGACTCAAGCGTCAGGATCAGACCACTAGCCGGCCTCGATGATCTGCGGCTTGAGCGCCATGCCGCGGGCGAGGCGGTTCAAGCGCCGTTCGACCGCTTCACTGCTCAGCACCGAGCCGTCACCCGGAATGCGCAGGCTGAGGCGTTTTTCGTCCTGGACCAGGCCGGTGCGGGGCAGCAGGCCAGGCGCGCCTCCCGAGACCGTCTGCGCCAGACGCAGCGCAAGGCCGATGGTGCGCGCCCGGGCCAACCGGTCGCTGCCGAGCAGGCCGAGGTGGCGGGCGACGGCGGACACGGTCGGGTCACCGCCGTAGCGGACCAGCGCCGCCACCGCGAGCTCGACCCGATCGGCGTGGGTCAGGCCCGGATACGGCAGCCGCAAGACGCGAAAGAAGGCGTGGATCGCGCGGTAGTCGGGATGCTCGCTCCAGCCGATATCGCTGAGCAGGCAACTCGCGAGCCGCAGGCGCCGCTCCGCGAGCGTCTCGTCGATGAACAGCGGCGTCATCCAGTCGAGGATCTCCTGACCGTGCATGGCGAAGCGGCCGATCCGTTCGGCCTGACTTTCGCACGCGCTGATCAACGGGTCCTGGTCCCTCAAGCGGGCCGGGAGGAGCTCGATCATCTGCCCCTCGCGCATGCCGAAGGCCGAGAACACGACCGTGGCCGGGCGCGCGTGTTCGAGCAGCACCGCCAGCGTAAGTGCCGCGTAGGGCAACGTTTCCAGCCGCTTTCGGTCAATGTTGACGAGATTTGCGAGGGTTTCCTGGCTCAGGCCGGAGATCAGGTGGGCAAGACGGAGCGCATCGAAGAATCCGGCCTCGAAATTGTCGATGACGTGGAGCGGATGATGGGTCTGCTCAATGAAGATCCGCGCCAGAGCCCGCCAGGATCCGCCGACGGCGTAAAACCTGCGGCCGTTGGTCGCGGCGAGCCAATCGACCTGGGACAACTCGCCGGAGGCAATCTCGCGGGCGGCGTCCAGGTCGCCCTTGCAGCGTTCGCGCATCCGCAGATGGCCCAGGGGCAAGGTCGCGTAGGTGCCGACGACGCCTCGGCGCAGGCTGACCAGATCAAGGCTGCCGCCGCCGAGATCGCCCAGGACGCCGTCGGCGTCGGACACGCCATTGATCAGCCCGACGGCGGCGAGCCGGGCCTCCTCGGCGCCGCTCAGGACATGCACCGGCTTGCCGCAGGCCTCCTCGACCCGGCGGACGAAGTCGGCGCCGTCGGCGGCATCGCGGACCGCGGCGGTTCCGACAAGTTCGAGGTGGCCGACCTCCATGGCCTCGGCCAGCCTGACGAAACGAACCAGGCTGCGCAGGGCTTCGCTGGTCCCCTTCGGGTTCAATCGTCCGGTTGCGCCGAGGCCGAGACCCAGCGCGCACTGCGCCTTTTCGTTGAAAATGGGAATCGGCAAACGGTTGGGGAGGTCATAGACTACGAGGCGAACCGTGTTCGAGCCGATGTCGACGACGCCGATGCGGCCCGGCGGCGAGTTGCTGGCGGGCACGTCCTCGGCGGTGAGTTGGGGTTGTCGCTTGTCGTCGTTCATCGTCGGCCTGATATTGAAAGGGCTTATTACCTAGGCTTCGTCATTGGATAGCCGCTGAGCAACACGGGCGGATCGAGCTTGCCAGCGCGTTTTTTGGACAAGATTGGACAAGGCGAGCGGCCCCCGCATTACCCAACGCAGCCGTACCATAATAAGACCGGGAGGACGGCAGAAAATGTTTCGCACCGCCGAACTGGGCAGGACGATCTCCAAGGACGAGTATCACCAGACGGTCGAAACCCTGCGGATCGAGTTGCTCGGAGTTCAACAGAAACTGCGCTCGGCGCCCTTTCCGGTGATTATCGTGTTCGGCGGCGTCGACGGCGCGGGCAAGAGCGAGACGGTCAATCTGCTCAACGAGTGGATGGACCCGCGCTGGCTGACGACCCGGGCCTATGGTCCGCCCTCCGACGAGATGGCCGAGCGGCCGGAATACTGGCGCTACTGGCGCGATCTGCCGCCGAAGGGCCTGATCGGCCTGTTTCTCAGCTGCTGGTACTCGCGGCCCATCCTTGATCGCGTTCACGGCCGATCGAGCGAGGCGGAGTTCGACGAGGACCTGGAGCGGGTCACGGCCTTCGAGCGCGACCTCGCGGACGATGACGCGCTGATCATGAAGTTCTGGATGCACCTCGGCAAGGAAGCCCAGAAAGAGCGGCTATCGGCGCTTGAGAAAAATCCGCTAACCCGCTGGCGGGTTAGCCAGACCGACTGGGACCATTGGCACATGTACGACGGCTTCATCTCCGCCGCCGAGCAGGTCATCATGCGCACCAGCACCGGCTCCGCCCAATGGCACATCGTCGAAGGCTACGACAAGCGCTACCGCAGCATCACGGTCGGCACGACGATTCTTGAGGAAATCCGCAAGCACCGCGAAGAGGTTGCTCTTCGCCGGCGGCTGGCGGACGAACTGCGCAAGCGCGAAAAGCAGGTCGGGCCATTGGCGACGGCGGAGGGGACCGACGACGCCGACGCGGCGGCCGCCAACCTTGAGGCCGGCGGCGAAACGGGTGGTGCGATGGATGGCGAAACCGAGAGCAAAGAGCAGACCGGCAAGGTCGTTACCCTTCCCGTCGTCACGATCCTCAGTCGGCTCGACGGTTCGCTGACGGTCGATAAGAAAGCCTACGCCAAGCAGCTCGAGGCGGCCCAGGGCACCTTGAACCTGAACTGCCGCAAGGCCAAGCAGCTGGGTCTTTCGACGTTGCTGGTGTTCGAGGGATGGGACGCCGCCGGCAAGGGCGGCATCATCCGGCGGATTACCGCGGGCCTCGATGCCCGCGATTACCAGGTCATCCCGATCGCCGCGCCGAGCGACGAGGAGCAGGCGCATCATTATCTCTGGCGGTTCTGGCGGCACCTGCCGCGCGCCGGCCGGGTGACCATTTTCGATCGCAGCTGGTACGGTCGGGTGCTGGTCGAGCGGGTCGAAGGCTTCGCCAGCGAGCCGGAGTGGCGGCGCGCCTACGGCGAGATCAGGGACTTCGAAGAACAGCTCGTGCATCATGGCATCGTGCTGTGCAAGTTCTGGGTCCATGTCACCAAGGACGAGCAGCTCAAGCGGTTCAAGGAGCGCGAGGCGACGGCGTACAAACGCTGGAAGCTGACCGACGAGGACTGGCGCAACCGCGAAAAGTGGGACGATTACGAGGCCGCGGTCAACGACATGGTCGAGCGGACCAGCACCAGCCAGGCGCCGTGGACGCTGGTCGAGGGCAACGACAAGCGGTTCGCCCGGCTCAAGGCCCTGGCGACGCTTAACGAGAGGCTGGCGGCCGGCATCGAACATCAGGAGGTCGAAGGCGTGAAGGCGATGCGCAAGAAAGAAGCAACGAGAACGGCATGATCGGCCCGATCGGTTCCGGCAAAGCCACGTCCGTGGCCGCGACGCCAGACCACGGCGAAACGGACACGGCATTGCCCACGGCGACGCCCGATCCTCGCGATACCGTTCCGCCGGCAGCGGAGGTCGCCGCATTGCGGGTCCCGCCGCTCGATGGATCATGCGCCCATGATCATGCGCCCATGGATCACACCGAGGAGACCGCGGCGGAGGCGGCATCGGCCGGCGACGATCCGGGCAAGGACACACCCGCGCCCGGCTTCGATTTGCGCTCGCCCGAGCTTTACCTTAATCGGGAGCTCACTTGGCTCCAGTTCAACTATCGTGTCCTCAGCGAAGCGCGCGACCGGCGGACGCCCCTGCTCGAGCGGGTAAAGTTTCTGGCGATCGCCTCGTCCAACATGGACGAGTTCTTCATGAAGCGGATCGGCGGCCTGAAGCAGCAGATCGGCGCCGGCGTCGGCAAGCTGACCGTCGATGGCCGCACGCCGCACCAACAACTTGAGGAATGCCGCGCCGTCATGGCCGAGTTCCGCCTTCAGCAGTGCGCCGCCTATGTCGATCTGCTTAACGATTTGCGCCGCCACGAGATTCGCATTCGGTCCTTCGCAAAATTGGCCAAGGCCGACCGCCAGCAGATCCGCGAGCACTATCAGGAGAACATTTTCCCGCTGGTCACGCCGCTGGCGATGGATCCGGCGCACCCGTTTCCGTTCATCTCCAACCTGTCGTTGAACCTGCTCGTGACGCTGCGCTTTCCTCATGAGTTCCGACCTGACCATGGCGCGGATCAAGGTGCCGAGCGGCTCGGGCGTGCCGCGGCTGCTCAGGGTGCCCGCAACCGAGGATTTCGTTCTGCTCGAAGATGTCATGGCTCACTGCCTGGAAGACATGTTCCCCGGCATGGAGATCGAGACGGTCGAACTGTTCCGGGTCACGCGCAACGCCAATACCGACCGTAATGAGGAAATGGCGGACGATCTGGTCGCGATGATCGAGGCCGAACTGCGCGAGCGCAAGTTCGCGCCGATCGTCCGGTTGGAGACGAGTCGCGACATGGATCCCAACCACCGCGGGATGCTGGCCGCCGAACTCGGGCTGGACGGCGAGAAGGAGGTCTACGACACCGACGTGATGATGGGAATGCGCGATCTGATGGAGCTGGCCTCGCTCGACCGGCCCGAGCTCCGTTACGCCAACCATCAGGCGATCGATAACATCAAGCTCCAGGACCACGACAGCATCTTTCACATCATCCGCGAGAACGGCCCGATCCTGCTCAGCCATCCGTACGAATCGTTCGCGACCTCGGTCGTGCGCTTCGTCCGCGAGGCCGCCGAGGATCCGAAGGTTCACGCGATCAAGATGACGCTCTACCGGACCTCGGCCGACACCAAGATCATCGAGTATCTGATCGACGCCGCGCGGAACGGCAAGCAGGTCGCGGTGGTGGTCGAGCTCAAGGCGCGGTTCGACGAGGCCGCCAACCTGCGCTGGGCGAGCCGGCTGGAAGAGGCCGGTATTCACGTCACCTACGGCGTGCTCGGGCTCAAGACCCATTGCAAGCTTATTTTGGTGATCCGGCGTGACTACAACGGTCTGAAGCGCTACTGCCATATCGGCACCGGCAACTACCATGCCGGGAACGCCCGGTTGTACTGCGACTTCGGTCTGCTCACCTGCGGCAAGGAGATCGGCTTCGACATCACGGAACTGTTCAACTACCTGACGACCGGGTGCCGGCCGGCGCGCAACTACCGCAAGATCCTGACCGCGCCGACGACGATGAAAAAGGCGCTGATCGCCAAGATCGAGCGCGAGATCATCATCCACGGGACTGAAAAACCGGGACTGATCCGGCTCAAGGCCAACGCGTTGGAGGATTCCGACATCGTCGAGGCGCTCTACCGGGCGTCGCAGGCGGGGGTGAAGGTCGACCTGATCATCCGCGACACCTGCCGGCTGCGTCCGGGCATCGCCGGGCTGTCGGAAAACATCACGGTGATCGCGATCATCGGCAGGTTCCTTGAGCACGCTCGCATCTACTACTTCCACAACGGCGGCGACGAGGAATACTTCATCGGTTCGGCCGATCTGATGAGCCGTAATCTCGAGAGCCGCGTCGAGGTCCTGACGCCGGTCGAGAACCCCGAACTGCGCAAGGATCTGCGCTCGGTTCTCGAAAGCCAGCTGGCCGATCACCGCAGCGCCTGGGAAATGCGCTCCGACGGCACCTACATCCAGCGCCGGCCGCGCGGCGGTCAGGCCAACCGGGGCTCGCAAGAGGTGCTGATTGTCGCCGCCGAACGGCGGTTGGAGCGTTCGCGCCGGCTGCGCAAGATCAAGCCGAGAGCCTACGCCCGGCGGGCGCCGCGCGAGCCCCGTTAGCCCCGCTCGCCGGACTTGGGAAACACCTGTTGAAAACGCTCTATCTGCTGCGTCACGCCAAGTCGAGCTGGAAAAACTCCGGGCTCGACGACATTGACCGGCCACTGAGCAAGCGCGGCCAACGCGCGGCCAAGCTCATCGGCGAGTACATGCGCGAGCACAAGATCGTCCCCGCCCAAGTTCTCTGCTCACCATCCCAGCGCACCCGCGAGACGCTGGAGTTGCTGGAACGCGCCCTACCAGCGTCCCTTCCGGTTCGCTATGAGAAAGCCATCTATCTGGCGGAAGCCTCGGCGCTGCTGGGTCGGGTGCGCCGGCTGAGCGACAGCCTCGGCTCGGTCATGATCATTGGCCACAATCCGGGTCTCGAGGAACTGGCGATGATGCTCGCGGACGGCGGAGACACGGCGGCGCAAGGTATCAGGGGCGAGAAATTTCCGACCGGCGCGCTGGCGAGTTTAACCGCCGACCTCGATCGCTGGCGCGATCTTGGCGCGGACGGCGCCACTCCGCGGGAGATGTTCGTCCCCCGATCGTAGACGATCGCGGCTACTCGGCGGCGCGCGACGCCCGGGCGGGGGCGGGCGGCCGCTCGGCGACGACCTTTTGGTAAAGGCCGCCGAAAAACGTCGACTTGCGCCAGACGAAGGCTTCGCGCTCGCTGGCGAAATCGGCGATCTCGCGATCGACGAGGCCGAACGCGAACGGCTCGAGCCAGCGGAAAACAAGGCTCATCGGCCAACGCAGAGGATGCCACCGCGCGGCGCGGTGGTAGTCGGTAAACACCACCTTGCCACCCGGCGGCACGACGGCGAGAAGCGCGTCGACGACGAGCGACTTGTGGTCGTCGGGGATCTCGTGAAGCAGGAAGAAGCAGCAAACGGTGTCGTAGGTCCCGCCCCCGGGCGCGGCGGCATCGGCGAGCCGAGCGCGGGCGTGTGGAAAACCGGCCAGCTTGCGCCGGCAGTGGGCGACCTGGATCGGCGCGATGTCGATGACGTCGAGCCGGCCGTCCGCTCCGATGGTGGTGGCAAGATCGGCCGAAAAACGGCCATAAACATTGGCGGCCTGAAGCACCCGCTGGCCGGGGCGCAACTCGGCGCAGGTCGCCCGGATCAGGCGGTTAAGGTTGCCCCACAAGATGGCCGTGACGACAACGCTGTTATCGAGCAGAACGAGGCTGGACGGCTTGAGATAGGCCCATGTGTATGTCTTGATGAGGTAGTCTGGAAGCTGTGGCGGCTCCACCTCGATCGCGGAGGCAGAGTGCGTGTCCATGCCGCCATCCATTTGATAATCCCTCGCTGCTTGTGAAGGGCTTCGGATACACTGTTTTCGCCGGCGCCGAAAGCGTAAAAGGTCGTGCCGCGCCGCGCTTGCGCGCGGTGCATCGCGGCGGTCTCGACGACCGGCAAAGACCCGTGCCGCAAGCAGGCCTATTAAGGCGACATGACCGCCACCGTCCAGCGCCACTACATCCTCACCATCTCGTGTCCGGACGCGATCGGCATCGTTGCCGCGGTCTCCGGATTTCTGAGCGAGCACAGCGCCTTCATTACCGAATCGACCCACTACGGCGACCCCATAAGCGAGCGTTTCTTCATGCGCACGGTGTTTCGCATGGCCGAAGACCCGGCTCGCGCCGAGGATTTCACCCACGCTTTTTCGCGCATCGCCGAGCGCTTTCACATGGTCTGGGGACTGTACGACGCGCAGCGCAAGGCGCGGCTGCTGATCATGGTCTCGAAAGTCGACCATTGCCTCAACGATCTCTTGTACCGCTATCGCACAGGCGATCTCGCCGCCGAGATCCCGGCGGTCGTATCAAATCATCCCGAGCTGGCGCCCCTCGCCGATTGGCACGCCATCCCCTTTTTCCACCTGGCGGTGACGCCCGAGACGCGGCGCGAACAGGAGGCCGCGGTCCTGCGGCTCGTCGATGAGCTGGATATCGATCTGGTCGTCCTCGCCCGCTACATGCAGGTCCTGTCGGCGAGCACGTGCGAGCGCTTGCGCGGGCGGTGCATCAACATCCACCACTCGTTCCTGCCCGGCTTCAAAGGCCAGCGGCCGTACCACCAGGCGCACGCGCGCGGCGTCAAGCTGATCGGCGCGACCGCCCACTACGTCACCCCGGACCTGGACGAAGGGCCGATTATCGAGCAGGCGATCGAACGGGTCGATCACACGCACGGCCCGAACGATCTGGCCATGGTCGGGCGCGATATCGAGAACGTCGTCCTCGCCCGCGCCATCCGCTTTCACATCCAGCACCGGGTCCTGCTCAATGGCGCCAAGACCGTGGTCTTGCGTTAGCGGCGATCCGCGGGTGTTGCTTGGTTTTCTGGCCGCCTTGCTGGTGCTCGGGATACTTGGTGGCTGCGAAGGCATCGACTCCGAGCAGGTTCGAATCTGCCGCGATATCATAGCGGCCGTCGACCGGAGAGCCTCTCTCGGCGTCGTCGTCGGTCTCGGCCGCGAATTCGCCTACGGGCGGCGGTCGAACCACGGGCGGGCGCCTTCGAGCTGGCCGGCCAAGCGGAAGAGCGTCGCTTCATCGCCGAACCGCGCGGCGAATTGAAGGCCGATCGGCAATCCCGCCGGTGACCAGCACAGCGGCACCGACATCGCCGGCTGCCCGGTCATGTTGAACAGCATGGTGTTGGCCGTCGCCTCGAACGCGCCCCCGGCGGCGGCGGCGAGAACCCGCTCGAGGGCCGACTTGAGCGGCATGACCCTCAAGGCACGGATCAGCGCCGCCTGAAGCGACGTGACCGTGACCTCGCCCACCCGTGGCGGCGGATAGGCCAATGTCGGGGTCAGCAGCAGATCGACGTTTGCGAAATACCGCGCCATCGCGCGCCCGGCCATGCGCGCGGTTTCGAGCGCTTCGGCGTAGTCCGAGGCCGCGATCTTGCGGCCGATGGTCGCGAGCAACCAGGTGTGTGGATCGAGGTCGCCGAAGCCCAGCCGACGCGCGCGCCGCGCCGTCACGGCCTTGACCAGGCCGGCGACATTCACGGCGCCGACGACGAGATAGGCGCGGATGAGCGTGGGAACATCAAGGCTGGGCGCGGTTTGCTCGACATCATGGCCGAGATCTGCGCACAGCCGGGCGGCGGCGACGACGGCGGCGCGACACTCCGGATGCGTCGAGCGCCCCATCAGCGCCTCCGCCGTCCAGGCGATCCGCAGCCGACCGGGCGGGCGGCCAACCTCCTCGAGATAGCGGCCCGCCTTCGCCGGCGCGGCGTATGGCGCGCCGGGGTCCATCCCGGCGGTAGCGTCGAGCAGAGCAGCGCTATCGCGAACGGTGCGGCTGATGACGTGCTCCTGGACGAATCCGCCGAGGACATCGCCGACGCTCGGTCCCAACGGATTGCGGCCGCGGGTCGGCTTAATCCCGAACAGCCCGCAGCACGAAGCCGGGATCCGGATCGAGCCGCCGCCGTCCGAGCCATGAGCCGCGGGAACGATGCCGGCGGCGACGGCGGCGGCCGAGCCTCCGCTGGAGCCTCCGGGTGAAAACGCTAAATTCCACGGATTGCGCGCGGGGCCACGGAATTTTGACTCGGTGACCGGCAGAATGCCGAACTCGGGGGTATTGGTCTTGGCGACGAACAGCAGGCCGGAGCGGCGATACCGCGCGACCAGCTCACTGTCGCCCGCGGCAATGGCTCCCGCGAGCGGAGCACAGAAGTCCGTGGTCGGTTCGCCGGCGCAGGTCGCGAAGAGATCCTTGAGCAGGAACGGCACCCCGGCGAACGGCGCCGCATCGCGCTCGCGCGCGGCGCCGGCCAGATCCAGTGCCCGCGCCTGGGCGAGCGCGCGGTCATCCATCCGGTGGACAATCGCATTAAGCGAGGGATTGCGAGCATCGATACGCGCAATGGCGGCTTCGACCAATTCCCTCGCCGAAACTCGGCGGGTGCGAACCAACTCCGCGAGCCCGAGCGCGTCGTAGGCTTCATAGTCCATCATCATGATCGTCGCCGCGCCGAACCCGGCGCCGCCGATACCGAGTTCCACCTGGATACGTCATCGCGCTCAGCCTCAGCTTAATGTATGGCAGTGAACGCCGCCAGCGGGCGTGCTGTCTCGCCCCGGGCGCGCCGGTATTACGGAAGGACTGATTCGGGTGCACGAGGCACTGATCTTCAAGGTCGCGCTGATCGGCGTGCTCGGCATCGGCTCGCAATGGCTGGCGTGGCGCTTCAATCTGCCGGCGATCGTGCTGATGTCGGTGGCCGGGCTCCTCGCCGGACCGGTTTTCGGAGTTCTGTCGCCGGTCGAGGACTTCGGCGAATTTTTCCAGCCGATGGTCGCCATGGCCGTCGCCGTCATCCTGTTCGAAGGCGGACTGAGCCTCAATTTCAGGGAGTTGCGCGGCGTCGGTCGGGCGGTGCGCCAGCTCGTCATGATCGGCGCGCCGATCGGCTGGGTCCTTTGTTCACTCGCCGCCCACTATATCGCCGAACTTGATTGGGCGGTCGCGATTTTCTTCGGCGGCGTACTGGTCGTCACCGGGCCGACGGTGATCATTCCGCTGTTGCGCCAAGCGAGGCTGTCCCAGCGGCCGGCGGCGGTCCTCAAGTGGGAAGGTATCATCAACGACCCGATCGGCGCGCTGCTGGCGGTGCTGGTCTTCGAGTACGCGACGTTCGGCGGCAGCGAACTCTCGTTCGCGAGCAACGTCGCCGGGTTGAGCGCCGCCGCGGCCGCGGCCGCCGCGATCGGCATCGGCTGCGGCCGGTTTATCGCTGTCTCGTCCCACCGCGGCTGGGTGCCCGAGTTCCTCAAGGCGCCGATCATTTTAACCACGGTTCTGGCGTGCTTCGAGGTCGCCAATCTACTTCAGGTGGAGGCCGGTCTGCTGGCGGTGACGGCGATGGGAATCACCCTCGCCAACACGCGGTTTCACAGCATCGAGGAGGTTCGCCGGTTCAAGGAGAACATCGCCGTTATTTTAGTCTCGGCGATCTTCGTCGTCCTCACCGCGACCCTGAACGTCGACATGCTCAAGGACGTGGACTGGCGTCTCGCCGCGTTCGTCGGAGCGATCCTGTTCGTCATCCGCCCGCTGACCGTATGGTGCAGCACCATCGGCAGCGACATGACCTGGCGCGAGAAGCTGCTGGTCGGCTGGATCGCGCCGCGCGGGATCGTCGCGGTGGCCATCTGCGGCTTTTTCGGCGGCGCCTTCGTCGACATCGGCCACCCCGATGGCTCCCGACTGATTGTCCTGACCTTCGCGATCGTGTTCGCCACCGTCGTCGCCCATGGCTTTACCATCGGCTGGCTCGCCCGCCACCTGGGCCTGGCGGCGGCAAGCCGGCCGGGCGTGCTCATCGTCGGCGCCTCGCCGTGGAGCGTCGAGCTGGCGCGCACCCTCATCGAGCTCGACGTTCCCGTCACGCTCGCCGATCGCAACTGGATGCACCTGCGCCCCGCCCGCTTCGCCAACATCGCGTTCTACTACGGCGAGATCCTGTCGCAGGCGACCGATCACCGTCTCGACCTCAACCCGTTCGGCTATCTCCTCGCCGTCACCTCCAACGAGGACTACAACGCCCTCGTCTGCTCCGACTTCATGCCCGAGTTCGGCCGGACCAACGTGTTTCAGCTGGGCGTCGAGCGCGGCGGCGAGGACGACCCCCACGGCATGTCGTTCACCCTTCGCGGCCGCACCTTGTTCCGCTCCGGCCGGGCGCACGACGAGCTGATGCGGCTCAATTACGACGGCTGGAGCTTTCAGAAAACCAAATTGACCGACGAATACGATATCGACGCCTACCTCGGCGATCGGCCCGAGGGCGCCGAGATGCTGGTCGTGGTCCACAAGGCCGGAGAGCTGACGTTCTCAACGCTGCGCGAACGCGCGAAGGCCGAGCCGGGCGATACCATCGTCAGCTTCGCCCCGCCGGTGCAGCGCACGACCAAGGCCAAACCGGACCGCCCGGCGCGCTCGCGCCCGGTCGCCCCGTCCACAAACGCCAAGAGCACCGAACGCGGGCGGTTGCCTTAAGCTGTGCCTTTGTCCCGATGCGCCGCCCCGCCGCTGGCGCCGGCGATGGCGGGGGCGATATCATGGGGGCCATGATCATCTCCACCGCAGTTCTCGAGGCCGCCGCCGGTGTCCGCCACGGGTTCTTCACCCGCCGGGGCGGCGTCAGCCGGGCGCCTTACAACTCGCTGAACTGCGGTCTGGGCTCCGCGGACGATCCGGGCTGCGTCGCGACGAACCGGGCGCGGGCGGCCGAGCGGCTCGGGTTCGCCGGCGCGCCCTTGATGACCGCCCGCCAGGTTCACTCCGCGCGCTGCGTGATCGTCGAGCAGAACTGGCCCGGCGGCGCGCCGCCGGAGGCCGATGCGCTGGTGACGCGGACGCCCGGCCTTGTTCTCGGGGTTCTGAGCGCCGACTGCGCGCCGGTCCTGCTCGCCGACCCCGCCGCCCGCGTCATCGCCGCGGCGCACGCCGGCTGGCGCGGCGCCAAGTCGGGGATCATCGAGGCTGCGCTGGCGACAATGGTCGCGCTTGGCGCGCGCCCCGCCCATGTCATCGCCGCCGTCGGCCCCTGCATCCAGCAGGCATCCTACGAGGTCGGCTTCGAGTTCCGGGCCGCCTTTACCACCGACGAGCCGGAGACGGACGCCTTGTTTCGTCCGTCCGCGCGCGAGGCTCACTTCATGTTCGACCTCGCCGGCTATGTCCATCGCCGGCTGGCCGCCCTTGACTTGGCCGCGATCGAGGTCCTTCCCTTTGACACCGCGGCCGAGGCCGACCAATTCTTTAGCTACCGTCGAACGACGCTGAACGGCGGCGGCGATTACGGCCGCGGCCTATCGGCCATTGCCCTCGAAGGGGGATGAGGTCCGTGCCCTACATCATCACCCTCATCGTTTTCACCGTGCTCGCGACCATGGCGACCTGCATGCTCATGTAGACGCGCGCACTCGCGCATGCCCGCCTTCGCAACGGCCTTCGCGACGGCCAATGTTTGCAACTTAGGCATCCGGCCCTTATAGTCCGGCCCGATCTTGTGTGGGTGACGTGGCTTTCGCTTGGCGATCGGGCCAGCAGCGGCGACTTCAGCGCGTTTCCAAAGTCATCGGCGGCCAATGAAAATCATCGCCTGCAATAGCAATCGCCCGCTTGCCGAAGCCATTTCGGCCTATCTCAACCTACCCCTGGCGCGGGCAAGCATTCGCCGCTTCTCCGATATGGAAGTCTTCGTCGAGATCCACGAGAACGTGCGCGGCGAGGACGTTTTCGTCATCCAGTCGACCTCGTATCCGGCCAACGACAACGTCATGGAACTGCTGATCACCTTGGATGCGTTGCGGCGCGGCTCGGCGCGGCGGATCACGGCCGTTATCCCCTACTTCGGCTACGGCCGGCAGGACCGCAAATCGGGCCCGCGCACGCCGATTTCGGCCAAGCTGGTGGCGAACCTGATCACCGTCGCCGGCGCCGACCGGGTCCTGACGCTCGATCTTCACGCCGGCCAAATCCAGGGCTTTTTCGACATCCCGCTCGACAATCTTTACAGCGCGCCGGAGTTCACCAAGGACATCGCGCGGCGCTTCAACTCTTCGAACCTGATGATCGTCTCGCCCGATATCGGCGGTGTCTTCCGGGCGCGCACCATCGCCAAGCGGTTCGGCAGCAACCTCGCCGTCGTCGACAAGCGCCGCGAGCGCGCCGGCGTCTCGGAAGTGATGCACGTCATCGGCGAGGTCCGCGACCGCCACTGCATCCTGATCGACGACATCGTCGATTCGGCCGGCACGCTGTGCAACGCCGCGCGGGCGCTTTTGGAGGGCGGCGCGTCGTCGGTCGCGGCCTACGCGACCCACGGCGTGCTGTCCGGCGGCGCCGTCGCCAAGGTGAGTTCCTCGCCGATCGAAACCCTGATCATTACCGATAGCATCACCGCGACCGAAGCGGTTCGCGTCGCCCATAACATCGAGCAGGTGAGCATTGCCCCGTTGATGGCCGAGGCGATGCTTCGCATCAGCGAGGAGACGTCGGTCTCGAGCCTGTTCGACTGAGCCGAAATCCTGTAATCATGCGCACCGGCCGGGTGGTTCGCACCGCCGCCCGCCGGCCGTTAACGGAAGGAGAGTGAAAGATGTCGGATGTTGTCAGCCTTGCCGCCGAGGTTCGCCCCGGGGCGGGCCGAGGCACCGCTCGCCAGGCCCGCCGCGAGGGCCGCGTCCCGGCCGTGATCTACGGCAACAAGGAAGACTCGACCCTGATCACGATCGCGGCGCCGGAGCTGCACAAGCAGCTGCGCCAGCACGGCTTCATGTCCAAGGTCTTCGAGATCGCGGTTGACGGCCGGAAGCAGCGGGTGGTGCCGCGCGAAGTCCAGAACGATCCGCTGTCGGGACGGCCGATCCATGTCGACTTCATGCGCTTCAGCGAGACAACGCGGATCCGCGTCGACGTCGAGGTGGTGTTCCAGAACGAGGACCGGTGCGCCGGCATCAAGCTTGGCGGCGTTCTTAACATCGTCCAGCACGAGGTCGAATTGATTTGCGCGCCGGACGAGATCCCCCGGGCCCTGTACATCGATCTCGCCGGCCTCGAGATCGGCGACGTCATCCATACCAGCGCCCTGAGCCTGCCGGCCGGCGCCGAGTTCGGCGGCGACGAGGAAACGACGATCGCCACGATCGCCGCGCCGACCGTCGACACGGCGCGCGAGACGGCTGACGAAGGCGAGGCCGCCGAGGCCGCGGGAACGATCGCGGGAACGACCGCGGCGACGTGAGCGGCGGCGCGTTGAACCTGGCGGCGCGCGCGGGCGGCCGATGTCCGCCGCGCGCCTGATGATCGTCGGGCTGGGCAATCCCGGCCCGGCCTACGCCGGCAATCGCCACAACATCGGCTTCATGGCCGTCGACGCGATCGCCCGCCGCCATGGCTTCGCGCCGTTCCGCGCGAAGTTCCAGTCGCAGATCGCCGACGGCGTTCTCGCCGGCCGCCCGACCCTCGCGCTGAAACCGATGACCTACATGAACGACTCCGGCCGCGCGGTCGCCGCGGCGGCCGCCTTCTACAAGATCCCGCCCGCGGACATCGTCGTCTTTCATGACGAGATCGACCTCGTCGCCGGCAAGGTCCGGGTCAAGACCGGCGGCGGCCACGCCGGTCATAACGGCCTGCGCAGCATCCACGGCCACATCGGCGCGGACTTCCGGCGGGTCAGGCTCGGCGTCGGCCGCCCCGGCCAAGGCCGGGAGGTCATTGGCCATGTGCTCGACGACTTCGCCAAGGCCGACAAGGAATGGCTGGAGTTGTTGCTCGATGCCATCGCGGCAAACGCCGGCCTGCTCGCCGCCGACGATGGCGCGGCGTTCATGAGCAAGGTGGCGCTGGCGCTTGCCCCGGCCCGGCCCGCGCGCCCGCCGCGCCGGCGGAGCGACGATGGCGCCGGCGACGAGGGCGAGCCGCGCGATCGCGCGCCGAGAGACGGTGATGAGGTTTAATCGTGGGTTTTAATTGCGGCATCGTCGGCCTGCCCAATGTCGGCAAATCGACGCTGTTCAACGCGCTGACCGCGACGGCCGCGGCGGCCGCCGCCAACTTCCCGTTCTGCACGATCGAGCCCAATATCGGCCGGGTTCCCGTGCCCGATGCGCGGCTCGAGCGGATCGCCGCCCTCGCCCGGTCGGCCAAGATCATTCCGACCCAGCTCGAATTCGTCGACATCGCCGGCCTCGTCGCGGGCGCCAGCCGGGGCGAGGGTTTGGGCAACCAGTTCCTCGCCCACATCCGCGAGGTCGACGCCATCATTCACGTCCTGCGCTGTTTCGCCGACGACGATATCGTCCATGTCGACGGCTCGATCGATCCGCTGCGCGACGGCGAGACGGTGGAAACCGAGCTGATGCTGGCCGATCTCGACAGCCTGGAGCGGCGCATCCCGGCCCTGCGTCAAGCGCGCGCGCGGCAACGACGCCGAGGCCAAGGCGGCGCTGCCGGTGGCCGAGCGGGTTCTCGAAGGCTTACGCGCGGGGACGCCGGCGCGCGCCACCGCCAGCACGGGCGCCATCGCCGAGGCGGAGCGCAAGGCGTTTCGCGGGCTCCAGCTGCTTACCGCCAAGCCGGTCCTCTACGTCTGCAATGTCGCCGAGGACGACGCCGCGCGGGGCAACGCGCTGAGCGAGCGGGTCGGCGAACGCGCGGAGGGCGAAGGCGCCGAGGCGGTCGTCGTTTCGGCGCAGATCGAGGCCGAGCTGGTCGGGCTCGCCGGCGAAGCCGATCGCGCCGCCTACCTCGAAAGCCTCGGGCTCAAGGAGACCGGGCTCACCCGGATCGTGCGCGCCGGCTACCACCTGCTCGACCTGATCACCTTCTTCACCGCCGGGCCGAAGGAAACCAGGGCCTGGACCATCCGCCGCGGCGCCAAGGCGCCGGACGCCGCCGGCGCCATCCACACCGACTTCCAGCGCGGCTTCATCCGCGCCGAGACCATCGCCTATGCCGACTTCATCGCCTTGGGCGGCGAACAAAAAGCCCGCGAAGCCGGCCGCATGCGCTCGGAGGGCCGCGACTACACCGTCCAGGACGGCGACATCCTGCTGTTCCGGTTCAATGTTTGAACACGGCAGAAGCTCCGTAGTTCATATGGAGACCTTCGCGTAACGGCGCGGGTCTCAAAATGTCTTTGGGGGAATCGCGTGATCAGAAAAATCGTCGCAATCAAAAACGTAGGGAGGTTTCGTAACTCTGCTCTTGTTCCAAACCCGGAGCTGTTGAAGCATACCTTTATTGTCGGCGCGAACGGCTACGGCAAGACGACGATTTGCGCCATTCTCCGCTCACTAAAGACTGGCGATCCCTCTCATGTGCTCGGCCGCCGGACTCTGGCGTGACGGAAGCGCCGAGCATTGAGTTTTTGCTACTGACCGGCACGGCACGTTTCGAAGGAGCGACTTGGAACAGCACGCATCCCGACCTCGCCATCTTCGACGGCGTGTTCGTCGCTGAAAACGTCCATTCCGGCGAAGTGGTCGAGATCGGCCACAGGCGCAATCTGTATCGCGTTATCATCGGAGAGGATAGCGTTCGCCTTGCCACGGAAGATGCCAGCCTTGCTGCGCAAAGCCGTGACAAGACCGGCGAAATCAGCGCCGTCGCAAAGGCCATTCAGCCCCGTATCCCGGCGGGCATGAGTCTCGAAGACTTTCTGACCCTCCCCCCCGCCGATCCCGACATCGATGCACGGATTGCCGAGCAGGAGCGTACCGTTGAGGCTGTCCGCCAGGCCAGACAGATCAACGAACGCCCGGCGCTCTCAGAGATCGCGATCCCGGCCCTCCCCGAAGGTTTCTCTGCTTTGCTCGCACGCACCATCGATGACGTCGCCCAGGATGCCGAGGCGCGCTTGGCTGAGCACCTGGCGGCGCACGGCATGAAGGAAGCTGGCGGTAACTGGATTGCCCAGGGCCTTGACCATGCCCAGGGCGGAACCTGCCCCTTCTGTGGCCAGGATATCGGGGTCTTTCTCTTGTCTCCGCCTACCGGGCCGTTTTTAGCGACCGCTACAAGGCTCTTCGTGAGGAGATCAGCGCGATGCGCAGCCAAACCGCCGCCCAGTTTGGCGACGGCGCAGTGGGCCACCTGAATACCATCGCCGAGCAGAACAACAACGCTGTCGAGTTCTGGAGCCGGTACTGCAACGTTGACCCGGCCCCGCTTGCGTTGCCGGATTCAGTGTCCGTAGCCATCCGCGCCCTCGTACAGGCCGCGTTTTCCCTTCTGGAACGTAAGGACCGAGCACCCCTTGAGCCGGTTCGACCTGATCAAATCTTTACCGCAGCCGAAGCCGCTTACAATGACGCCAAGAGCGCGGTGCAGACGCTCGCGGAGCGCATCCGCGCCGTCAACACATTGATAGCCGCAAAGAAGCAGGAAACCGGCGCAGCCGACGGGCAGGCAGCCGAGGCCGAGCTTGCGCGCCGCAGGGCGATCAAGATCCGCCACGACGATCCTGTTTCAAATCTATGCGCTGATCATGTTCGACTGACAGGGCAAAAGACAGAAATCGAGAACAGAAAAACCGAAGTCCGCGCCCAGCTCAATGATCACACAGACAGCGTCATTGAGCCTTACGAACGCCGCATCAATCAGTACCTGGACGCTTTCAACACCAATTTCCGGATTACCAAGACCCGGCACCACTATTCCGGCGGCACTGCCGCATCCAGCTATAAACTCATGATCAACAATACCGCTATCGACCTTGGCGACGGGCGAACGCCCGCCGACCAGCCAAGCTTCAAGAATACTCTCAGCGCCGGTGACAGGACGACCCTTGCTCTCGCTTTCTTCCTCTCTCACCTGGAGCAGGATCCTGCGCTCGCCAGTAAAATCATTGTATTCGACGACCCGTTCAGCAGCCAGGACACCTTCCGCCGCCGCCAGACTGTCCATGAAATCATGAAGGTCGCCGCCAGATGCGCACAAATTATTGTGCTTTCACACGACGCGACATTTCTGAAACAACTGTGGGATAAGACGTTAGGCGAACCCCGCATTTCGTTGACCCTTGCCGATCACCGTTCTCAGGGAACAAAGATCACGTCTATAGACCTGGAAAAGGCGTGCGATGGGCGCACTAAAGGCGATATTGATGACCTACAAACTTACCTGACAACCGGTGCGGGCGTTCACACTGATATCGTCCGAAAAATGCGCGTTGTTCTGGAGACCCATTGCCGGACGACATATTCGGCCTGTTTCGTCTCAACGGACTGGCTTGGGGATATGGTGTGCAAGATACGCGAGGATGGCGAAGGCCACCCGGCAAGCGCGCTTTATAACGAGCTGGACCAGATCAACGATTATACGAAGCAATATCATCATGGAGAGGACCTGAACGATATAACGCCGGACCAGATCGATCCCCATGAGCTGACGGGCTTCACAAAACGAACGCTCAAGATCGTCAATGCTCTACAGGCGTAGCGCCGGTGGTGTCGCGGAAGTGGTTGAAATTTGAAAGCGCAGTTACGTCAGCAGGAAGTGGGCGTGGCCGGCGGCTACGGGGCGCTCGGGGGTGTCCTGCCAGGCGATGACGCGGACGTTGGCGACGCGCTTGCCTTGCTTGAGGACCGAGCCGCGGGCGAAGGTGTCGGCGGCGAGGCATGGGCGGAGGTAGTCGATCGACAGGTTGATGATCTTCGGCACCACCGCGACCTCGGTCTCGGCGAGCAGGTGGAGTCGCAGCGTCCTCGATAAACGCGCCGAGGACGCCGCCGGCGCCATCCACACCGATTTCCAGCGCGGCTTCATCCGCGCCGAGACCATCGCCTATACCGACTTCATCGCCTTGGGCGGCGAACAAAAAGCCCGCGAAGCCGGCCGCATGCGCTCGGAGGGCCGCGACTACACCGTCCAGGACGGCGATATCCTGCTGTTCCGGTTCAATGTTTGAGAAAGAATGCATTGCTCGCGGGTGCTCAAGTGGATCCGGCTACGAGCAAGGACGCCGGGTCGGTAAATCAGGAAGATTCAAAGAGGCCAGTTGGTTCGACTAAACGATGGGAACTAGGGTCAGCGCTCGGGGCTCCCTTGGCTCATGAACGAGCGCAACGGGTGGTCATGATTGGCCGCATGCCGCGCCAACCAATGATTGAAGTATCGAGCGATGGCCGGCATATCCTCGAGCGGGAAGGCACCGCTCAGGCTTTCGACGAAGTCCTCGGCGTCCTGCAGCAGGCGGACATGATCCGCCTTGTGGTTGGCACGATCCGGATAGCGCCACTCGCGCATCCACTCCTCCTCACGGGAAAAGTGCCACATCGCGTACATGAGGAATGCCCTAATCCGCTCTTGGATCAGAGTGAATGCTGCCTCATGGTGACAGGCCAAGACGATGCGATTGTAGAGATCGAAAAGCTCTCGGTGGGCGGCATCGAAACCTCTGGGGTCGTCGCCTACTTCGCACCCAATTTGAATCGGCTCTAAGTTCATGATGTCCCACTCAGGAACTCGTAAGCAGCGTGTCAGTTGCCTCGCATCATCAGCCGAAACGAAGTGACCAGCATAGCTGATCGCGCGCGTATTTGGAATGAGAATTATTGCTTTCGGATGCACTTTTCCTCCTCCCGGGTGTCTGGGCGTATCCGTTCCGGAGCGTGCGCAACTGACACATTCTCGCTGACGTGGACATGGTATGGCGGGATGAGTACCACCGTTACAGGGAGATGCGCGGACTGATGTAGCAGCGTCCATTGGCGTTGGATTGTCGAACACCGCGCCGAACCGACCAGGTAGGGCGCAACGACTTTACCGCGCCGGCGCGGGCGCAAGCTCCACGCCCTGCACGCCCGAGGTCGAATGTATCGGCAAAGGCAAGGCGCGGACGCCGTACGAGTTCGGCTGCAAAGTCGCCGCGAGTCGCTGAAATAGAACTGGATGAAATGGATGACTGAGCTGGTCCCACATTTTTGGACAGTCTGGCAGCTCGGTTAAGGTGTATTCCGTTGCCTGATCATGCCGCCAGAGTCCTGTTTATCATATTGTGGCGCTGTTGTTGATCCGGTGGGGATGTGGGCAAGGCGTCAGCCTTGTCCATCATATCCACGGGCTGCCCGGCGCCATAGGCCTCGGCCGGTGTTCGGCCGGCGAGAGCGGAATGGGGCCGCCCGGTATTGTAGAAGCCGATCCAATCGCCAATGACCCGTTCGGCCTTGAAGCCGTCCGTCAGCTCGTGCAGATAGACCACCTCGTTTTTGAGAGAGCGCCACAACCGCTCGATGAAGATGTTGTCCATGCAGCGGCCCCTTCCATCCATGGAAGCTTCGGTGGCATCTTCAAGCGCCCTCGTTACTTTACCGCCTGTTGGGCCAGGGCTCTACTTGTTTACTTCACCTCAGCAGAAAGTGGGCGTGGCCGGCGGCTACGGGGCGTTCGGGGGTGTCCTGCCAGGCGATGACGCGGACGTTGGCGACGCGCTTGCCTTGCTTGAGGACCGAGCCGCGGGCGAAGGTGTCGGCGGCGAGGCATGGGCGGAGGTAGTCGATCGACAGGTTGATGATCTTCGGCACCACCGCGACGTCGGTCTCGGCGAGCAGGTGGAGGATCGCCGCATGCTCGATCAAGGCGCCGAGCACGCCGCCGTGAATGGCCCGGATCATGGTGTTGCCGATATTGCTTTCGCGAAACCGCAAGGCCGCGACCAGACCGGCCTGGTCGCTCAGCGCCTCGAGCCCGATGGTCCGGGCATAGGGAATGAGATCGTTGATGGCGGCCAAGTCGCCGACCGCCCTGAGCGCCGCGATCGTCATGGCCGGCATCGCTGAGTCTCCGTCTCGCCGGCGACGCCGGCCACGCCGTGACCATCCGCCGCGACGGTCGAAAAACCGGTGGCGCCGAGCATGAACGCGCCGGTGCAATTGGCGATAGGTTCGTCGATCGTCTCGTG
This sequence comes from uncultured Alphaproteobacteria bacterium, assembly GCA_963805915.1. Classification (GTDB taxonomy): domain Bacteria; phylum Pseudomonadota; class Alphaproteobacteria; order Rhodospirillales; family Defluviicoccaceae; genus JAEULH01. Next base: position 91,486 of record CAWDWD010000016.1, on the reverse strand, counting down.
ATAGGCGAGGCCGCGGACGAACGCGACATTGGCCGTCACTTTGTAGCACTCGGCGCTGGCGCGGATGGTCTCGCCGGGAGTCGCCGGGTGGAGATAGTCGATGCGCAGGTCGAGCGTCGCCAGCGGCGTATCCTCGGGCACGGACGCCATCACCACGGCGGCGCACAGGGTATCGAGCAGGGCGGTTATGACACCGCCGTGGATCACCCCGGTCCTTGGATTGCCGACAAGCCTGGCGTCGTAGTCCACCGCCATCGAGCCGCGGCCGCGATGGAGCGACAAGAACCGCAGGCCAAGGGCGCGGGTGTGCGGAATGCCCTCGAAGGCGCGAATGATCCGCGCCAGCTCGGGCGGTGTTTCGGCGTGCTGCACGCTGTCGCTCCCTTGCCGAATTGCCGCCGGCGCGGCGGGACCGGTATAATATTGCCCAGTATAAACTCGCTTGGCCTCGCCGGGGGGGCCTAAAGTGGCCATGGTACGTCGGTAACGCTGGGACGGAGTTTAAGGGAAGGTGTCATGGGTGAATGGATCGAGCTCAACGCCGCCGACGGGCACGCGCTCGCGGCCTACCGCGCGGCGCCGGCGGGCGAGCGCCACGGGAGTGAACGCCATGGGGGCGTGGTCGTCATCCAGGAGGTCTTCGGCGTCAACGCGCATATCCGCTCGGTCTGCGAGCGGTTCGCCGAGGCTGGCTTCGCGGCGATCGCGCCGGCGCTGTTCGACCGCGTCAAGCGGGGAGTCGAACTCGGCTACGACCAGGCGGGCATCGAGCAGGGCCGCGGCCTTGTCGGAGAGTTGGGCTGGGAGCGCCCGCTGATCGACGTCCGGGCGGCGGCGCTGTCGCTCGAAGCGGACGGGCGGGCCTGCATCGTCGGCTATTGTTGGGGCGGGACGATCGCCTGGCTCGCCGCCTGCCGGCTCGATCTCGCCTGCGCCAGCGCATACTACGGTCGGCAAATCGCAGACTTCCCCGATGACCATCCGCGTTGCCCGAGCATTGCCCATTTCGGCGCCGATGACAGCCTCATTCCGATGACCTCGGTCGAGGCGGTCCGGGCCGCGAACCCGGACGTGCCGGTTTACCTCTATCCCGGCGCCGGCCACGGCTTCAATTGCGACCAGCGCGCCGACTATCGGCCGGACGCCGCCGCGCGCGCGCTGGAGCGCACGTTGCGGCTGTTCAACGAAAAGGGCCGAAACGCGAAAAGAAACCCGAACGCGGGAAGGAACTAGATCGCCGGCCGGCTCACCCCATCTCATGTCACAACCACAACGACGTGGCCTGATCGCTCTTCTCGGATCGCCGGCCGCGAGAGCCGCGCAGGCAGAAACAAGAGGCGAGAGACGTGCTTAGGGGAGACCTGGTCGTTCGCGCGCTTGCCTTGACGAGCGAGCGCATGGTGGACGCGGCGGTAATCGCCACCGCCGAGGCGGAGCCGCGCATCGTCTTCGCGAACGCCGCGTTCGTCCGCCTGACCGGCTATCCGCGCGAAGCTCTGCGCCGGCGACCCCTCGGGTTTCTCCAGCCTCCGGACGCGTTCCGCGCAACGCTGGAGCGGTTGCGCCGCGACCTCGCCGACGAGGGCGCATTCTTCGCCGAGACGACGATCCTGCGTCGTGACGGGCGCGGCGTCGCCGTCGAATGGCAGGCCACCTCAGCCGCCGGCAGCCGGCGGCGCGGCGCGGCGGCTTACCTGTTCTGCATCCTGCGCGACATCTCGACGCGGCGTGCGGCGGAAACGGCGCTGACGCGCGAGCGCGATCAATCCCGCGCCGCCTTGGCGTCGGTCGGCGACGCGGTCATCTGTGTCGATACCGCCGGGCGCATCGAGGACTTCAACGCGGCCGCCGAAAAGATGACCGGCTGGCCGAGAACCGCGGTCTTGGGCTTGCCCGCAAGTGAAGTCGTGCGGTTCGCCGACCTCGCGAGCCGCGCGCCGCTGGCCGATCCGGCGGCGGCGTTTCTGGCCGGCGGACCGCCCGCGGTGCCGCACGGCCCCGTGATCGTCATGGGCCGCGACAATCGCGAGTGCGTCGTCACCGCGCATGCCACCGCCTTGCCCGATCCCGGCGTTGTTCATGGTGGCGTCCTCGGGGGCGTTCATGGTGGCGTTCATGGCGTTGTCCTCGTCTTGCGCGACGAACGCCATGAACGCCCCGCCGCGCGGAGCACCGAGCTGAATGCGATGCGCGATCCGCTTACGGGGCTGATCAACCGCCGCGAATTCGAGCGACGGCTCGAAAACGCGATCGCGAGCGCGAAGCAAAACGGCCGGCGCCAGGTCCTTTGCTACCTTGATCTTGATCACTTCCGGTTGATCAACGAGGTTGCTGGTCACGCCGCCGGGGATTGCGTACTGCAACAGGTCGCGAGTCTGCTGCGCGCCCGGTTCCGTCAGCGCGACACCCTTGCGCGCCTGGGCGGTGACGAGTTCGCCTTGTTGCTCGACAACTGCGGCCTTGACGAGGCCGCGCGAATCGCGGGATCGATCATCGAAAGCTTCGCCGCGGCGCGCTTCGCGGTGGTCGACAACGAACCGCTGCGGGTCGCGCCGAGCATCGGCCTGGTCGAGGTGACGGCAATATCGGGCAGCGCGCCGCAACTTCTGTCGCGCGGCGACCTCGCCTGCTACACCGCGAAGGAGCTGGGGCGCGGCCGCAGCCAAATCTACCGCAGCGACGGCGCGCGCGACGCTCCGGCGGCGCTCACTCATCCGCAGGCCTTTCGCGCCGCCCTCGAAGAGGGCCGTTTCGAGCTTTATTATCAGCCGATTGTCCCGCTCGACAAGGACAGCGGCTTGTCCGTCCACTATGAGTTTCTGCTCAGGCTGCGCTCCGAAACGGGCGAGCTTCTGCTGCCTCGCGCCCTGATCGCGGCGGCCGAGCGCCATGGCCTGATGGGCGCCGTCGATCGCTGGGTCATCGGCGCGGCCGTTCGCCAGCTTGCCGAGCCGCGCGGCCGTTTCGCCGGCGCCGGCATTGCCATCAACCTTTCGGGCAACTCTCTCGACGACCCTGGGCTTGTCGATTACGTCATCGCTCAGTTCGCCGAGCATCCGATCGCGCCGCGGGCGGTCTGCTTCGAGATCACCGAGACCGAGGCCATTCGCGATCTTGGCCACGCGGTCGAGGTCGTGAACTGCCTCAAGCAACTCGGCTGTTCGATCGCGCTCGACGATTTCGGCAGCGGGCAGAGCTCGTTCGCCTACCTGAAGGCGCTGCCCGCGGACTATCTCAAGATCGACGGCGGCTTCGTGCGCCGCATGATCGAGAGCCCGGTCGACCGCGCGGTCGTCTCCGCGATCCATGAAACCGGCCGGATCATGGGTCTTCGAACCATCGCCGAGTTCGCCCACGATGAAGCGACCGTCGCGTGTCTGCGGAGCCTGGGCGTCGACTATGCCCAGGGCGAAGCCATTGCCCCGCCGCGACCGGTCCCGGCCCTGCGCGGCGGCCTGAGCACCTGCGGCGTTCGAACGGACGCTTAGGCCGTTGCGCCGGATCTCGATCAGGCCCTGTCCCCGGCCGGGCCGCCTCGCCCCTGGCAACGGATGTGACTTTGCTTGCGGGGCTATTCGTGCGATTACTCGGCCGGCACGAATGATCTGCGGCGTCCTCGCCGCTCCCTCGACACGCCGTGACGACGAAGGCCTCCGGTTCAATAGTGATCTGTACTCAACCGCCGCATCGCCGACATCGCCATGAGCGCAAGCGCGCGTTGCGCACCGCGCTGGGCTCGGCCGTGGTCGCGCTGGCGGCATTGACCGGCTGCGCCGTCGGTCCGAACTATCGGCCGCCGGAAGTACAGATGCCGGACCAGTGGAACCAGCACCTCACCCGCGGCCTGTTCGAAGGTAAGGCGGACCTGCGCACCTGGTGGGCTTTCCTCGACGACCCGATGCTCGCGAGCCTGATCGATCGGGCGTGGCGCGGCAATCTCGACCTCAAGCAGGGCGTCGCCAGATTGCTCGAAGCCCGCGCCATCGTCGGCGTCGCCGCGGGCGAGGAACTTCCATTGGTCACGGCCCCGGGCGATCTGGAACGCGGCCGCCTGAGCGAGGGCACTCAGAAGGAAGTGGGCTCGTCGCGCCAGCGGACCAGTACGCTCTACCAGCTCGGCCTGGACGCCAGTTGGGAGGTCGACCTGTGGGGCCGTATCAGCCGCAACGTTGAATCGGCCGATGCCGCCCTCCAGGCATCGCTCGAGGACTACCGCGATCTTCTGGTTTCGCTGTATGCCGAGGTTGCGACGACGTACGTCGAGATCCGCACGCTGCAAAGCCGCATCGACGCCGCCCTCGGCAACGTCCGGACCCAGCAGCAGACGTTGAAACTGGTTCGCGATCGTAAGCGGGCTCAACTCGCCTCGGACCTGGAAATCGCCCAGGCGCAGCTCAATGTGTCGACGACAGAGGCGTTGATCCCGCAACTCCGCGACCAACTCCATCGCGCGCTGCACCGCCTGAGCGTCCTCCTCGGCGAGGAACCGACGGCACTATACGCCGAACTGTCACGGTCCGTACCCATTCCCCAGCCGCCGGCTCAGGTCGCCATCGGCCTGCCGGCGGAACTGCTGCGACAACGCCCGGACGTTCGCGCGGCCGAGCGCCAGCTCGCCTCGCAGACGGCGCAGATCGGCGTCGCCACGGCCGATCTCTACCCGCGGTTTACCCTCAGCGGGTTCCTCGCCTTTCAGAAGTACGGTGTCAGCAACTTCTTCAACAAGGACAATATCGGCTTTGGCCTGGGTCCGACAGTCATATGGAACGTGTTCGACGGCGGCCGGATCCGCAGCAATATCGCCGTGCAGGACGCCCTCGCCCAGCAGGCCCTGTTCGGCTACGAGCAGACCGTGCTGTCGGCCCTTCGCGAAACGCAAGACTCCCTGGTGAGCTACGCCCAGGAGAGCGACCGGCGCGACATCCTGGCGCGATCGGTCGGGGCGGCCAGCGACTCGGTCCGTCTGGTTCAGTCCTTGTACGTCGCCGGCCTGACCGACTTCCAGAACGTCCAGGATCAGCAACGCTCGAAGTTCCAGCAAGACGATGCTTACGCGCAGAGCCAGGGCCTGGTCGTGCAAAACCTGATCGCTTTATACCGTGCGCTCGGCGGAGGTTGGTCCGAACCATCTCCCGCAAGCCCGCCCGCCCAATCTTCCTCGCAACCCGCCGTCGTCCCAACGAAAGTCCCAACCAAAACCGAAGCGGCGCCGGCCGCCGCGACGCGGTCGATGTGAGCCCGAGCGGAGCCAAGCGCCGCGGCAAAGGCGATGTGTGTGTGGCTTGGTGGTCCGATGCCTGACGGATGGTAGCCATCCGTCAGCTGAATCGAACCACCAACCGATTGATCCGGTGGGCTAATTCACCTGACGCTTGCTGATTTGCCTGACGCTTGAGGACTCAAGCGTCAGGATCGGACCACTAGCGGGCGCGCTCGGCCATGAGAGCGGCTTCGGTCCGGTTTGTTGCCTTGAGCTTTTTCATGATGTGGCGGACGTGGATCTTGACCGTCGTCTCTTTCAGGTCGAGCTTTGCCGCGATGATCTTGTTCGGCTTGCCTTCGCGCAGCAGGTTGAGCACATCGCACTCGCGCGGCGTCAGGCTGGCCGTCTCGGCGCTGCGCCTGTAACCTTGCGTTTCGCCATGACACTCGCGCGAGCCGGCGAGAGCCTGGACCAGCGCGCTCGCCGGAATGAACGTGCCGCCGGCCGTGACGAGGCGCATCGCCTCGACCACAACCGCCGCGCACAGGCTGGTCGGGATGAAGCCACGGACCCCGTAGCGCAACGCCTCGGCGACATGAGGACCGTCTTCGCGGTCCGACAACAAAATGATCGGGACACTGCCCAGCCACTCTTTAAGGAAGCGGATGTCGTCTTCGATCCGCTCGTCGGGCAAGCGCGTCCAGCCGATGTCGAGGATAATGACATCCGTGTCACTGAAGTCTCCCGCGCCCGCCCCGCCGCCGGCGGTCGTTTCGGCGAGATCGCTGGGACGCGCCAGCGCCACGAATGTGCATTCAGGGGAGACTTCGCGGAGCAGGTGGAGGATAGACTCGCGGCGGAAGGAGCGCTCGTCGATAATAACGACGCGGCACGTATCCTGGCCACGCCGGATCGGTCCCGGCTTTTTGTCTGCTGGCGGAGCGATGGGTTCGCGTGTGCCCGTCACGCAATCCGTCACGGTACCGCCGCGCGTCACAAGGCCGCGCGTAACGACTCTGCCCGTTCCACCGCCCTTAGCCTGAGTGTCCCCCCTCCTGGCCGCGTTTTGTCGCTCCATCGCCCCTGCTCCCGTCTATTTCCCTCCCCAGCGGCCCCGCGCCTCGTTCAAGCGAGTAGCACGCGTGATTGCACGCGTACTCAAACGGGTACGCAGCTTCCCTTGCGACTCTTTTTACGACATGCTGTTTATCAAGTTCGACTCAGGCTAGTATACGCGCTCTGCGCGATGTTCGCCACAGAAACATCATGAAGTTGTTATTATGCGCGAGCTTCCTTGCGGAGAGTACGACCGGAGTCCCGCGGCGGCTATCGGCCGTCGGGCGGCCCGCCCTCGAAGACCCGTGCTTCGCGGATTTTTGACCAAGTACCGCCGAGCCGACGACGGCCGACGACGGCCAACGGCGGCCAACGGCGGTCGCGCCGATGAAACGGCCGGTGTATAACGGCGGCGGCGGTGGGCGGAAAGAGGCGCTGGCATGAACGGCAAGACGCATCAACGGCGCGAACATTGGGCCAGTCGGCTCGGGTTCGTCATGGCAGCGGCCGGTTCGGCGGTCGGGCTCGGCAACGTCTGGCGGTTTCCGTATGTTGCCGGCGAAAACGGCGGCGCGGCGTTTCTCATCATCTACCTCGCCATCGTCTTTACCCTCGGCATCAGCATCATGATCGCCGAACTCGCGATCGGCCGCGCCGCTCAGACCAACCCGGTCGGCGCCACCCGCCTTCTCGGCGGCCGCGCCTGGGCCGGGCTCGGCTATCTCGGTATCCTCGCGGCGTTCCTGATCTTGTCGTTCTACACCGTCATCGCCGGCTGGACCCTGAGCTACGCGATGAAAATGGCGAGCGGCGCGCTGAGCCGATCGGGCGTCGATACGGCCCAAGCCTTCGCGGGGTTTGTCGCCGATCCGGCTCAAACCATCCCCGCCGCGGCGGTATTCATGGTGCTCACCATCGCGGTCGTCCTCGGCGGGGTGAAGGGCGGCATCGAACGGGCGAGCATGGTTCTGATGCCGCTGCTGTTCCTCATCCTCGTCGCCTTGGCCATCCGCGCAGTGACACTGCCCGGCGCCGGCGCGGGGTTACGTTTTTTTCTGACGCCCGATTTCTCCAAGGTCGGCGTCGCGACGCTGACGACGGCCCTTGGCCAGGCGTTCTTCTCGCTCTCCATCGGGCTTGGCGCGATGATGACCTACGGCTCGTACCTCGATCGCGATCAGAATATCGGCCACGCCGCAGGGTGGGTCGTCGGCCTCGATACGCTGGCCGCCATGCTCGCCGGGTTCGCCATTCTTCCGGCGGTGTTCGCCGCCGGCCTCAACCCGGAATGCCGGGCCGGGGCTCGCCTTCGTGACCCTGCCGACGGTGTTCGCGTCGATCCCGCTGGGCGCCCTGTTCGGCACCTTGTTTTTCGTTCTGCTCGCAATCGCCGCGCTGACATCGTCGATTTCGCTGCTCGAACCCATCGTCGCCTACTTGATCGACGAACACGGGATGCGGCGGGTGCCCATGACGATCGCCGCCGGAGCGGCGGCGTTTCTCCTGTCGATCCCCTCGGCGCTGTCGCTTGGGCCGTGGGCGGGCTTTACCGTCTTCGGCAAGGGCATTCTCGATCTTCTCGATGCCCTGACCGCGGGAATCATGCTTCCGGTGGGCGGCCTCTTGGTCGCGATCTTTGTCGGCTGGGTCATCGCACCGCGTATGATGGCCGAAATTAGCGCGGGAGTTGGCGCCGGGCATGGACAACCGCCGCGCTTCGCTCGCCTATGGCTTTGGATCTTGCGCTTGCCGGCGCCGGTTGCGATCGCCTGGATCCTCCTCAGCTGGGCCATGGCATGAACGAAACCGGCGAGCGCCCATGATGCACAACGCGCGAGGCGCGGACGTGCCGGGCGGGCCAGCGCGCGCCTTGCCCGGTCCCGTGGCCCAGGCCGTGATCCGCCCGGCCACGATCGAGGATATCGACAATCTCGTCCGCATCGAAACCAATTCGTTCGAGACCGACCGCCTATCGGCGAGGAGCTTCCGCTATTTGCTTTCCAAGGCCAACGCCCTCACCCTGGTCGCGGCCGGCGCCGACGATGTTGCCCAGGGCTATGTCATGGTCCTGTTCAACCGCGGCACCTCGCTGGCGCGGCTCTACTCCATCGCCGTCGATCCGGACGTGCGCGGAATCGGCCTCGGCGAGCGCCTGCTCCGGGCCGCCGAGGCCGGCGCGCGCGAGCACGAAACCGCGTGCATGCGCCTGGAGGTGCGCGCCGACGATCCGCTCGCCCAGTCGTTTTATCGCGGCCACGGCTACCGCCAGTTCGCCGTTCACCATCACTATTACGAAGACCGCGCCGACGCCCTCAGGATGGAGAAATCGCTGGCGCCGCGTCCCGATCCGAGCCTGGCGCGGGTGCCGTATTACGCCCAGAGCCTTGACTTCACCTGCGGCCCGGCGGCGGCGCTGATGGCGATGCGCGCGCTCAATCCGGATATCGAAGTCGACCAGACCGCGGAGCTCAGGCTGTGGCGGGAGTCGACCACCGTGTTCATGACCTCCGGGGTCGGCGGATGCAGTCCCGAAGGCCTGGCGCTGGCCGTTCACCGCCGTGGCTTCCAGGTCGAGCTGTTCCTCAGCGACACCGGTATCTTGTTCGTCGAACTCGGTGCGCAGCGCCAGCAAACGCGCGGTCATCCGCCTGGTCCAGGAAGACTTTCGCCGTCAGCTGATCGAGGCGGATATCCCGACCACCTTCCGCCCGCTGTCGGCCGAGACCATGCGCGAGAAGTTCGAAGCCGGCGGCATCCCCTTGGTGCTGATCAGCTCGTTCCGGTTCGACCGAGAAAAACAGCCGCATTGGGTCGTGGTCACTGGCTTCGACGAAAAATATGTTTATCTTCATGATCCTAACGTCGACGAAGACCTGGACAAAACGGCGACCGATTGTATGCAAATTCCCGTATTGCAAAGTGATTTCGCCAAGATGGCCCGCTACGGCCGCTCGCAACTCAAGGCAGCATTGATCGTCGCCAAGGGCCGCGGCTGATGCCGCAGCACATCGTCGTCGTCGACCGGCGCAGCGATTTTCCCTGGCCGCGGCGGGATCTGCGCGTGGTCGAGGCGCGCGACTTCGTGATGGAGTTGGCGCGGCGGATGCCGTCTTCGGCGCGGGTGATCAACCTGTGCCGCGACTACAGCTACCTGAGCCTCGGCTACTACTGCTCGCTGCTCGCCGAGGGCCGCGGCCAGAAGGTGATCCCCTCGGTCGAGGTCATGCTCGATCTGCACTGGAAGCGGCTGCTGCGCATCGCCCTGCCCGAGGTCAACGAGCTGGTCAGGAAGGCTTTCCAGGCGGCGTCCGACGAGCAGCCGCAGTTCAAGGTCGCCATCTTCTTCGGCAATGCCGACGATCCGCGCCTCGCCGCCGCCGCGCGCCGGGTGTTCGAGCTGTTCCGCTGCCCGCTGCTGCGCCTCAAGCTCAAACCGCGCGAAGGCCATTGGGAGATCGCCGAGATCCGGCCGATGTCGCTGAGCGAGGTGCGTCCCGACCAGGTCGCGGCTTTTACCGAGGCGCTGGAACGCTACACCCATGCCGTCTGGCGGAGCCCGAAGACGAGCGCGCCGGGGCGCTATTCCGTCGCCATCCTCTACGACGCCAAGGAGCAGTTGCCGCCATCGAACCGGCGGGCCTTGGAGAAGTTCATCCGCGCCGGAGCGCAGATGGGGGTTGATGCCGAGCTGATCACGAAGGCCGATTACAGCCGGTTGCTCGAGTTCGACGCCTTGTTCATCCGCGAGACGACGGCGCTCGACGATCACACCTACCGCTTCGCCAAGAAGGCCGAGAGCGAGGGGATGCCGGTGATCGACGATCCGGCTTCGATCCTGAAGTGCACCAACAAGATCTATCTCGCCGAACTGCTCCAGGCCCACGGCGTGCCGGCGCCGCGGACCCTGATCCTCGACCGCCGGCGGATCGGCCGAATTGAGCGCGAGCTCGGCTATCCGGCGGTAATCAAGATCCCGGACGGTTCGTTCTCGCGCGGAGTGTTCAAGGTCGCCGATCACGACGAACTCGAGGCGATCCTCGACAAAGTGTTCGACGACTCCGACTTGGTCATCGCCCAGGAGTTCGTCCCAACCCCGTTCGACTGGCGGGTCGGCGTGCTCGACCGCAAGCCGCTATACGTCTGCCAGTATTTCATGGCGCGCAAACACTGGCAGATCGTCAAGCACGGCGGCGAGAAGGGACCGCAGGCGGGCGCGGTCAAGACCTGGGCGGTCGATGCCGCGCCGGCAAAGGTCATCGAAATCGCAACCCGCGCCGCGAGCCTGATCGGCCGCGGCCTTTACGGCGTCGACCTCAAGGAGACCGCCGACGGCGTTTGCGTCATTGAGGTCAACGACAATCCCAACATCGACTCGGGCGTCGAGGACGCGGTCCTCAAGGACGACCTCTACCGGCTGGTCATGCAGGATCTGGTCCGCCGCATCGAGGACCGTACCCAGCCGCCGGACAAGGTCCGCAATGGGGCCGCGGCATTTCCCGCTGTTCCCGCGGAGACGGTCCTGCCGGAGGTGGCGCGGACACCAAACCGGCGCGACGCCTCAATGACGAGCGAGTAGGTCGCCGACGTAATCGAGCAGATAGCGCGGCTCGACCGGAGCGGACAGGCGAAGATCGACTCGGGCGTCGTCGCAGGCCCGCTCCAAATCCGCGCTCATCACTTCGGCGAGAACGACGACCGGCAGAAGCGGGTCGGCCGGATCGCCCATCCGCTGCAGCTTGACGAAATCGAGGCTTCCCGGATCCGGCGCGCGAAGATGAATGACAATCAGATCGATGGCGTCCTCCGCCATCGCGGCCAAGGCCTGGTCTTCGTCGGTGGCGGTCGTGACGCGGTAACCGCCGCGGCCGAGCGCCGCGGCCAGGATCCGGCCCGCCATCGCTTCAACGGCGAACACGAGGACGGCGGGGACGCCGAAGTTGTCGCGGCCGGCGGGTTGCATTCCATCCATCTGCGTTTTCTCCTCGCGACGCGGTACACGACGTTCTAACCGGTTTCACCGTCATGGTGAAGCTTAAGGTTTGTCTCGAAACCATTCGTCTGGACGGTAAAAACGGCAAAATTCCGGCTTCGTCCGGCCGCTGTGCCGACGTCCACCTCTTCCCGGCCGGTTCGTGGCCATGCCAATCCTCTGGTTCCGCGGATCCGCCGATCGAAAGGCGCGCCCAAGCGGCGCACCAGTCCCGTGCCGTAATGTGTACGATCCGGAGCTCGGATTGGATCTATTGCGTTCGCGGCTCGACGCCGTCCCATGGCATCAGCGGGACGCTCGAGATCGAATTCTTCGGCGAACCGGTGAGGATGCGATCGGAATAGGTGACGTAGACCAGGACCTTGCGCTTGGCGTCGAAGAAGCGGACGACCTTGAGCGCCTTGAAGATCGCCGAGCGGCGTTCGTCGAAGACCCGCTCTCCGTCGCGCAGGGGCTTGTTGAAGACGATCGGGCCGATCTGGCGGCAGGCGATCGATGCGTCGGACGGGTCCTCGGCGAGACCCAGTCCGCCAGAGACGCCACCGCGCTCGGCGCGGCTGATGTGACAGGCGACGCCGGACACCTGGGGATCATCGAAGCCGTCGACGACGACCTTGTCGTTGGGCCCAAGCCAGCGGAAGTTGGTCGATACGGCGCCAACCTCGCCTCGCGGCCCGCCGCCGAAGAACCACAAGCCGATCCCGCCGAGAACGAGCCCGACAACAAAGATCGCCAGCACTTTCCACCACATCCGCCAAGCCCTTTACACCCAAACCTGCGCCGCGCTCTTACTCCCGCAAGAGCGCCTCGGCAAGCCATACCGCGCGGCGCGCGGCGATCGGGTAGACGGGTCGGCGCCGCCTAGACCACATGTCCGCCTAAGGACGGGTGGTCTAGGCGGACATGTGGCCTAGAACGGGAAGATGATGTCCCAGATCTGGGTGCCCCAGCGGGGCTGCTGGAGGTCGCTGAGCGTGCCTCGGCCGCCGTAGGCGACGCGCATCTCGGCGATCTTCTCGTGACTGATCGAGTTGTCCGCCTCGATGTCCTGGGGTCGGACGACACCGCTGATCATCAATTCGCGCAGCTCGAAGTTCACGCGGATTTCCTGACGGCCGACGATCGCGAGCAGGCCGTTGGGCAGGACCTGGGTGACGATCCCCGCGACGGTCAGATCGATTTCTTCCTTGCGGTCAATTCCGCCGTCGCCCTCGGTCGCGTGGTCGGTGCCGAAACTGAGCAGCGGGCCGGCGACGCCAAGGCCTCCCGGCAGCACCTTGGCGATCCCACCCTCCAGCCCGAGCATGGCCTCGATCTTCTGCGTCTCGCCGTCGTTGCGGCTGCGCTTGGTCGAGTTTTTCAGCTTGGCGCTATCGTCCAGCTTGAGCCGGATGGTGAGAATGTCGCCGAGCTCCTTTGCGCGCGTATCCTTGAAGAAGGCCTTGGCGCCGGGCCGCCATAGAGAATTAGGGTTGTCCTCCGCCCGCGGCGTCGCCGGCATCGGCAGGCTGACCGGACGGTAGCCCGGCTTGCCTTCCGGATTATCGGCGATCGTGCTCAACTGCGGCTTGTCGCCAATCTCCGTCAACCGCGTCGCCAGGCTGCAACCGCCAACGCCGGTCGCGACAACCAGCGCCGCCGCCGAGCAGGAGATGGCGCGCGGCCAGAATTGCGTCATGGGCTTCATCCCCCTCTCGCCCGAACCAGCGGGCGCACCTCAACACGACCTGGCGCGATGACGTTGCCTTCGACGATCACGTGGCTTTGCAGGTTGCTGACCCGGATGACTTCGCCCCGGCCGCCGTCCTCCATCGCCCGGCCACGCGCGCTCAGCGCGATCCCGGGCGTGGTGAGCATCAGCGTGACGAGGCTGCCCTTGGCGACGACCACGGGCTTGCGAACCTGGGAGGCGCGGATCGGCGTGCCCGCGCGCAGGCCCCGACGCGTGCTGAAGCCGACCAGATCATCGGCATCGACGATGGTGCTGCCGCCAAGACGGCTGTTCTTTAGCCGCACCCATTCGAGGTCCTCGGCGGAGATAGTCTCGCCGCGGCCGAGCGGACGCGCCAGGACCGGAACCGATGCGACCCGGTAGACCCGCCCGGCGATGACGCGGCGCTGGATGGCGCCGGTGGCCGTCGGCGCGGCGATGCGCGCGGTGAAGCGCCGGCCGGTCGGGTCCATCGCCACGTCCTCGACGCTCACGCGCGCGTCCGGGTCGGGCGGCAGATGAATGGCAAGGAGAGGCTCGGCGAGCTCGACGGCGATCGTATCGGGATCGGCGCCCTCGTCGGCCAGCGCTTCGGCCACCAGTCCGGCGATGCCTTCGGCCGAAGCCAGACGATAGTCGTCCGCCTGCGTGGCGCCGGCGCTCGCGCCATGCGTTGGCGCCACGCCGAGCGGCAGGACCGCCGCGGCGAGGAGCAGACAAGCGACGAAGCGCATCCTACGATCCATCATCGGCCTAACAGCTGCTCCCTATCGGTTGCTCAACGACGCCATCATCTCGTCGGCGGTCTGGATCACCTTCGAGTTCATTTCGTAGGCGCGCTGGGCGGAAATCAGGTTGGTAATCTCCTCGACCGCGTTGACGTTCGAGGTCTCGAGGAACCCTTGAAGCAGGCTGCCGAAACCGGGCTCCTGCGGATTGCCGATCTGGGCGCCGCCCGACGCCGGCGTCTCGAGCATCAGGTTGCCGCCGATCGCCTCCAGTCCGGCCTCGTTCGGGAACGTCGCGAGCTGAAGCTGGCCGACGTTCTGCAGCGCAACCGAACCTTGCTGTTTGACCAGCACCTCGCCGCTCTGATTGATGCTGACATCGATCGCATCGGGCGGCACGGTGATCCCCGGAAGGACAACGAGGCCGTCGTGGGTCACGATCTCGCCGTCGGCGTTCAGCTGGAAGGTGCCGTCGCGGGTATAGGCCGTCTCGCCGTCGGGCCGCTCGATCTGGAAGAAGCCCTTGCCCTGAATCGCGAGGTCGAAGGTATTGTCGGTGGAGGCAAGGTTGCCCTGGGTGTGAATGCGGTAGACCGCCGCCAGCTTGACGCCGAGACCGAGCTGGACGCCGCTCGGCACGACCGCGCCGGTGTCCGTCGACGTCGATCCGGGCCGCCGCAGATTCTGGTAGAGCAGATCATGGAACTCCGGCCGGCGCCGCAGGTAGCCGGTCGTGTTCATGTTGGCGAGATTGTTCGATACAACCTCGACGTTTCGCTGCTGAGCGAGCATTCCGGTGGCGGCGATGCTGAGGGCTCTCATCGTCGTGTGTCTCCGTTATAGCGATCGACCATGGGGTACGCGCGGACCGCCAATACCCCTTATGCGGCATAAACCTGTAGCATTTGCTTAATGCGGTCGTCTTCGCGCTCAACGAGATTGCGCACCGAGGCGTAGGCGCGCTGAACGCGGATCATTTTTTCCATCTCAAGGATGGGCTCGACGTTGGAGCGCTCGAGCATGCCCTGGACGATGTTCGGCATGGCCACCTCCCGCGGCGCTTCCTCCGCCGAATACAGGCCGCCGCCGACGGGAAGCATGGCCTGCGGGGCATCGAAATCGACGATCCGAAGCTGGCCGAGTTCGCCGTTCTCGCTGGAGATGGTGCCGTCCTTGGCAATGGCGATGCGGGTGTCGGCTTCGCTAAAGAAGACCGGCGCGCCCGCCCGGGTCAGAACCGGCGCGCCCTGCTCGGTGACCAGCTGGCCCGTTTCATCGAGACGAAAGCGCCCATTGCGGCCGTAGAGTTCGCCTTCGCCGTCGGCAATGGCAAAAAAGCCCTCGCCCTCGATCGCCAAGTCGAAAGGATTGCCGGTGGACTCCAGTCGTCCCTGGGCCTGATCACGCATTGTCGAAACATCGCGAACGAAAGCGATTGGCGTGGCCGGGCCGGGGAATCCGCTCTTGACCACGTGGTCGGTGAGCATCATCCGTTCGGCCTTGAACCCGTTGCTGTTCATGTTGGCGATGTTGTTGGCGACAACGTCCATCTGCCGACGCAGAACGCCTTGCCGCGACAACGCGACGAGCAGCGTGGTCTCCATGCGCGGTCCCCCTTCGAGCCGACCGTGTAATCCGGCACGGCACTCTGCAGCCCCTGTGCCAATCGAGAAAGCTTACATACTGCAATGTGTTGGGTCGAAGTGCCGGATCCCGACCCGGGCAGCGTCCGGTCTGGCCGGCGGGTTTTGCCGGGAATTAATTGCCGAATGGTCGAATTTTGCCGGCAATCTTCAACGTCTTGTTAACCGGCCGCGCCTACCGTTCGGTTGCGGGCGAGGTGCTGACCAGCTTGACGCCGAGAGGAATGAGGAATAGCCGTGGCCGACGATATAGCGGACGCGAACGTGTCCACCGAGGTGATCGCCGACGAGAGTGACGACGCTTCCGGCGCCGGCCGCCGCCGGTTGCTGATCATCGTCGCGGCCGCGGTCCTCGTCATTGTCGCGGGCGGCGGCGCGGCGGCGTACTTTACCGGCGCGCTTGATGGCGTCCTTGGCGCCAGCGACGCCGCCAACGCCGATGCGAGCGGCTCCGCCGCGCCAAACGCACCGGCACAACCGATCTTTGTTGAGCTTCCCGACCTCGTCGTCTCGCTCAATACCAACGAGCGCAAGTCCACGTTCCTCAAGGCCAGGGTTACTCTCGAGGTCGCCGACGCGGCGGCGGCCGCCGCCGTGGAGCAGCTGAAGCCGCGCATCGTTGACTATTGCCAGGTCTATCTCCGCGAACTTCGGCCGGACGACCTTCGTGGTTCCGCCGGAACCGTCAGGCTGCGCGAGGAACTGCGCCGGCGGATTGCCGCGGCGATCGCGCCCGGCGAAGTCCAGGACGTCCTGTTCGTTGACCTCCTCGTTCAGTAGCGGTCCACGCGGAGAGCTGGCGCAATGACCTCATCCGACGACACTGAACCGATGATGGACCCGACAGGTCCCGCGAGCGACGCGCTTGACGGCATGGACGGCGGTGCCACCGTTGAGCCCGCCGGCGGTGACGACGATGAAATGGCGATGGCAATGGCGATGGCGCCGGCGGCGGTGCTGGATCAGGACGAGATCGACAGCCTGCTTGGCTTCGCCGACGACGCCGAGGAAGCACAGAGCGTAACCGGCATCCGGGCGATCCTCAATCGCGGCCCGCTGTCTTACGAACGCCTGCCGATGCTCGAGGTGGTCTTCGACCGGCTGGTTCGACTGATGTCGACGAGCCTGCGCAAGTTCACCTCCGACAACGTCGAGGTCTCGCTCGAAGCCATCAGCACCGTTCGCTTTGGCGACTACCTCAACCGGATTCCACTGCCGGCGATGCTTTCCATCTTCAAGGCCGAGGAGTGGGCGAACTATGGTCTCATTACAGCCGACTCGGCGCTGATATACTCGATCGTCGACATCCTGCTCGGCGGACGGCGCGGCTCCGCGGCGATCCGCATCGAGGGCCGCCCCTACACGACCATCGAGCGCAGTCTCGTCCAGCGCATGATCAAGGTCATGCTCGCCGATCTGAGCACCGCGTTCGAGCCGCTCAGCCCGGTCCACTTCAAGGTCGAGCGGCTCGAGACCAATCCCCGTTTCGCCTCCATCACCCAGCCTTCGAACGCCGCGGTCACCGCCAGTCTCCGGGTCGACATGGACGACCGTGGCGGACGCATGGATCTTGTCCTGCCCTACTCCACCCTCGAACCGGTACGCGATTTGTTGCTGCAGATGTTCATGGGCGAGAAATTCGGCCGTGACTCGATCTGGGAAACTCACCTTGCGCAGAAACTTTGGCTGACCGACGTTGAACTCACCGCCGTTCTCGATGAACGCACCGTTCAACTTCGCGAGATATTCGCGCTCGAGGTCGGCTCGCGGCTGATGTTTGACGCGACCCCGGATTCCCTGATCGAGATGCGCTGTTCCGGCGTGCCGATGTACGCGGCACGGATGGGACGCTCGGGAGAGCGGATCGCCGTGCAGATCGACGGCCAAGCCAAAAAGCGTATTGACCACAAACAAGCAGGACGCGAATCGTGATCTGGACTCTGTTCCTCGACTGCTTAATCGCTGGTCTCCTTGTCATTTCCATTATCCTGGCGATGATCCTCAATCGTCGTTTCGCCGGCCTGCGGCGCGACCGCGCTGAGTTCGCAACCGTCGCCGACGAGTTTCATCGCGCAGTCGCTCGCGCCGAGGACAGCGTCGGTCGCCTCAAGACAACAGCTGGCGAACTCGAGGCCGAAAATCGCCGGGCGGTCCAGCACGAAGACGATTTGCGCCTTCTCACCGAGCGCGCCGGCGCCGCCGCGGACCGCCTTGAAGCGGCGATCCGCGCCGGCCGCGCGGCGACCGCCGAGCGGGTAGGCAACCTCACCGGCGCAAAGACGGGGTTCAAGAACGCGGAGCCCGCCAAAGCAATGACGGCGGGAGCCGTCGCCGGCGGCGCCCGGTCCGAGGCCGAACGCGATCTCCTCCAGGCACTTCGCTTTCAGCGTTAGATGAAGACGATTTTCATGCACGTGATCCGAGGCCGGCGCGGCATTCCGGCGTTGCGGTTCAAGCCCAGTGCGAGCTTGCGGTTTCTGCCGGCGCTCATCTTTTTTGGCTCGCTGTTGTTAACACTCAAGATCGGGCTCATTTGGCGCGACACCGGCAGCTTGGTAAGCGGCGGCGGGCTCGCCGTCGCCGGCGCTCTCGCCCGGTCCACTGGAGAAGCCGCCGCGCCGCCGGTGCACGACGCACCCGAGGCTCCGTCTCCTCGCCGCGTCGACGGCGGTAATGCCGCTCATGCCTCGCCGGACAAACCCGAGGCACAATCAAAAAATGCCGCCGCGCCAAGCCAGCACGATGCGCCGGCGTTCACGCCGGGCGAAGTCGATGTTCTTCGCCAGCTCGCCAAGCGCCGGGAGCAACTCGATGCGCGCGCGGGCGAGCTCGACAAGCGCGCGGCCATGATGCGCGCGGCGGAAAGCCGCATTGACGCCAAGGTCGCTGCTCTGAAGGACCTGCAAGAGCGGGTGAGCGCCTCGATCAGGACGCACGACGCCGAGCAGGACGCAAAGCTCGCTTCGCTGACAAAGCTCTACGAGGCCATGAAGCCGAAGGACGCGGCGGCGATCTTCGAGGCGCTCGATCTGGAAACGCTCCTGCTCGTCGCCGAGCGCATGAAGGAGCGCAAGTTGGCGCCGATCATGGCGGAGATGAAGCCGACCAAGGCGCGGGATGTGACGATCCAGCTGGTCAAGCTGCGCCAGATCGACTTAGGCGGCCGGAGCACCGCGACATCACGCAGCGGATCGGGACAGTAGCGGTGGCGAACTTGTTCGGCCATCAGCCACCCCACCGATCAGCCGGCGAAAGTTCGCTCACGCTGTTTCTCGGTCTGTATTTGCTCATCCTCGCGTTTTTCATTCTTCTGGTCAGCCTGTCGACGATCGAGGAAAGAAAAGCCCGCGCGGTGATGGACAGCTTGTCGGCAACATTCGCCGGCACCCAGCGCCCCGCCGGAATCACCGGCGGCATCAGTGAAGACAACCAGTTGCTCGCGGCCGAGCGGGCGATCGCCGGCGCATTTTCATCGCTTGTTCGGGTCGTCGAGGTTGACGTTGTCAAACCGGGCCAGCTGATGCGCGTCGGCCTTCCCTTGGCCGTGGTCTTCGAGCCCGGCTCGCTCACTCCGCGCCCGTCGCTTTATCCTGTGTTCGATCGCGTCGTTGCCGCGCTCAGCAGTCCCCCGGCCGGCCTACGCGTCGAGGTCGAGTTCATAATGGACCGGGGAACCACGATCGCGGCGCGGTTGCTCGCTTCGGCGCGGGTTGACGCACTCGTCCGCGAGATGATCG
Organism: uncultured Alphaproteobacteria bacterium; assembly: GCA_963805915.1. Taxonomy (GTDB): domain Bacteria; phylum Pseudomonadota; class Alphaproteobacteria; order Rhodospirillales; family Defluviicoccaceae; genus JAEULH01. The sequence goes on along the minus strand of CAWDWD010000016.1, from coordinate 72,418 downwards.
CTCGTGGCGCGCCGCCGGCAAGACTGTCGATCGCTCTGGCCCATGAGGCCTCGGCGCGCATATGGATGACCTTCCGGATCCACGACGATCGTCCCGCAGGGGCGGATGGAGAACGGTTTTGAATGATCATGCCGGTTCATCCTCGGCGCTTGCCGTGCCGCAGCCCGGTCTCAAGCCGGCCATCAGCCGGAATGCGTGGATGCTGACATTCACTGACCTCGTATCGTTGATGCTGACGTTCTTTGTCCTACTTTTCTCCATGTCACACCTGGAGATCGAGAAGTGGCGCGCCGTCAGCGACTCGCTGGCGCGCTCGCTCGATGTCGCGCCTCGCGGCTCGCCGGCGGCGGAGCCCGGGACCTATGCCATCGCCATGACGTCCCCGCGGCGCGCGCTGAACCTCGATTACCTATCGTCCATCCTCAAGAAAAGCATCGCCGGGGACGCGCTCGGAAAGCGCGTGCGGATCCGCCGTGACGCCGAGCGTCTGCTCATCGGCTTGCCCGCCGATCTCGCTTTCGCTGTCGGCGAGGCCGAACTGTCCGACAGCGCGCGGCAAGTGATCGGCGCGCTCGCAAGCGTGCTGCGCTCCATCAATAACCGGGTCGCCACCGAGGGCCACGCCGACCCATCGCCCATGCGCGGCACGCGTTTCGCCTCCAACTGGCAGCTCTCCTTGATGCGCGCCGAAAGTGTCGCGGCCGCGCTGGGTGCCACCGACGTAGACCGCGACATCATCGCGCGCGGCTTCGGCGATAGCCGTTACGCCGAGCTTTCGGCCGACGGTATCGAGGATGGGCTTGCCAGACGCGTCGACATCGTCATCTTGCGGCCGGCGGGGGACACATGACAGCGCCGGGCGCCATTCGCCACGTCATTCTGATGGCCGCGGCCGTCGTGGCCGCGGTCGGTGTCGCCCGGGCGGACAAGGTCGATGTCCGGGCGTCGAGCCGCGATGAGACCGGCCGTCTCAGCCTTACCTGGCCGAAGCAGGTCGATTTCGATGCGCGCTCGGCGGACGGACGGTTCATTCTCCGCTTCGAGCGGCCGGCACAGGGCGATTTCGCCGGCGCGATGGCGACACTGCGCCGGTTCCTCGGCGCGCCCGAGATCACCGACGGCGGCCGGGCTATCGCCTTTCCGCTTAAGCCAGGCGTCACCGCGCTGACGTTCGCCGACAAGCGACGGATCGTCGTCGATCTGTTTGCCGGTATCGCGTCCACGCAGGACGAGCCGGCATCGTCCTCGCAAGACCCGGCGCCGCGGGAAAAGCCGGCGGAGCTTTCGGTCGTCCAGGTTCGCCGCGGCGAGCACCCGGACTTCAGTCGGATCGTCTTCGACTGGACCGCGCCGGTCGGCTACGTCGTCGAGAAGCGCGACTCCAGCCTGTTCGTGACCTTCGACGAGAAGGCGGCTCTCGACCTATCGGCGGTGCAGAGCGAGCCGCTTCGCTACATCTCCGGCGTTCGCGCATCGCTTGGCGATATCACGACGGATGTCGCGATGGCCGTTGCCGGAAGCTCCAGGGTCCGCGATTTCCGCCAGGACAATATGATCGCAATCGACGTTTATGCGCCGACGCCCGAGCCGCGCGAAGCAGGACCTTCGGTTCAGGTGGCCGCGAATACGATGAGGCCGGTCCCCGCCCCCAACCGCTTCCCCACCAAAGTAAAAGCCGCGGCCTTGCCGCTGGCGCCCCCAACCGCCGCCGCCTCTGGCGACGAACCGTCGCCCGGGGGCGAAGAAACGGCGGCCACTGCCATGGGCGAGCTGCGGTTCGATTGGTCCGAACCGGTCGCGGCCGCGGTCTTCCGGCGGGCCGGCGCGGTTTGGATCGTGTTCGACCGGCCGTCGGTTCAGGACCTGGCTGCGCTCCGCGCCGCCGCCGGCGAGGGCCTCGGCGCAATCGAGCAGCGCGCTCATCCGCGCGCCACCGTCTTGCGGCTGGAAACCAAGCTCGACCCGGCGCCTGTCGTTCGCCGCGACGGGCTGGCATGGATCGTTGCATTTGGCGCAGGCGCAAGCCCGTCCAACACGGCCGCCATCGAGCCCGCGCTGAAGGAAGAGGCCGGCGGACGCGCCCGTGTCGTCCTGCCGATCGCCGAGCCCGGCGCGCCGCTGGCACTGAGCGATCCGGCCACAGGCGACCCGCTGGTGATCGTTCCGGTGGTGCCCTTGGGTTACGGCATTGTTCACGATTACGCCTATCCGCAGGCGCGGCTTCTCGCTTCGACGCAAGGCATCGTCGTCCGGCCGCTGGTTGATGACCTGCGCGTCCGCTCCGGCCGCGAAGAGGTGGCGTTGACCACGCCCGGCGGGTTCGCCGCGACACCGGTTCCGGACGCCACCGCGGCGCTCGCTCGGCTGGGATCCGCCGGCGAAATCCATCGGATCCTGGACCTTGCGGACTGGGCCGAAGGGTCGGCCGCGGGCTTTACTCCCGGTCGCCAGCGCCTCGAGGCGGCGGTGATTGCGGCCGCCGATGACGCGGCGCGCGAGCAGGCGCTGATGCGTCTGGCGAGCTTCAATCTTGCCCACGGCTTCGCCGCCGAGACGTTGGGGATCATCGCGCAGGCCGCGCTAGGCCGACCGGATATGGAAGCGGAAGCCGCGTTCCGCGCGCTTCGCGGCGCCGCTTTGTTAATGATGGGCCGGCTCAACGAAGCGGCAGCGGATCTCGACCAGGCGAGCCTCGCAGGCGACATCGAGGCCGCGGCCTGGCGCACGGCCTTGCGGGTGGCGCGGGGCGACAAACCGCAAGATGCGGACCTGGCGACGCAGGTCGCGCTCGTCACGGGCTACCCGCGTGTCCTCCGCAAGGCGCTGCTCGGTCCGCTGGCGGAGGCTGCGATTGACGGCGAAGCGCCGGAGCTCTCCGCCAAATTGGTCGCGCTGCTTGCCGCCGAGGCCGAAACGGCGGCCGAACGGGCCGAGGCGCAATTCCTCCAGGGCCGCCGGCTGGCCGCCAATGGCGACACTCCCGGCGCCCTGGCCAAATGGCGCGAGGTCGAGGCCGACGCCGACGCGGACCGTCGCGACCGGGTCCGCGCCGCCGACGCCCGGGTCTCGCTTGCTTTGCGCGAACAGAAAATGACCCCAGCCGAGGCGATCGCCGAGCTCGAGCGGCTCGACTTCATCTGGCGCGGTGACAGGCTGGAACTCGCCGTTCTCAGCCGGCTTGGCGATCTCTACCTCGGCGAAGGCAATTACCCGAAAGCCCTCCGGACCCTGCGGCGGATAGCGACAAACTATCCGGACGCGCCCGGAGCGGCGGACGTGGCCGGCAAGCTGACCGACGCATTTGAAGCCGTTCTTCTCGGAAAAAAGGCCGCGACGCTCTCGCCGCTCCAAACGGTCGCGCTCTACGACGAGTTTCGCGAGTTGACGCCGCTCGGCGCGCGCGGCGACGCGCTGATCGGCGCGGTCGCCGAGAAGATGATCGAGCTCGACCTCCTCGATCGCGCGGCCGAGCTGCTCGACACCCAGGTTCGTTACCGCCTTGCGGGGCTTGAACGAGCGCAAACCGGGACGCAATTGGCGAGACTTTATCTCCTCGACGCCAAGCCCGAGGCCGCGTTGCGGGCGCTTGAGCTGTCGCGCGATAACGCCATGCCCAAGCCGCTGGTGATTGAAAGAAGCTATGTCGAAGCCAGGGCTCTCGCCCGTCTTGGCCGCGCGAAGGACGCGCTGGCGCCGCTTGGAACCATCGAGACGGCGGAAGCGGCGGCTATTCGCGCCGATATCTTCTGGACCATGAATGACTGGAGCCACGCCGCCAAATCCCTGGCTCAAGTCCTCGATCATGACGGCGAGCGCGACAAAGCGGGTAGCGCGGATCACGCGCAAGCGACCGCGGGCGGCACCGCCGATGACGCGCTCCATCTCGCCGTCGCCATGGCTTTGGCCGGCAATGATGCCGGTCTGGCCCGACTGCGCGCGACATACGGCGCGGTCATGGCTGAAAGTCGCTGGCGCGACGTTTTCCCGTTGATCGTCGCCAACACCATGCCGACGGCGAATCTTCAGGCTTTGGCGCGCGATATAGGCCCGGTCGACAGCTTCCGCGAATACCTCGCCCGACCGGCCGGCCCGTCGATGTGACATAGCCCGCGCCTAATCTTCGCCGGCGCCTAATCTTCGTCAGCGCCTAATCTTCGTCAGCGATCGCGGCGGTCTCGGTTTCCGGCGCGCCGGCGCGAGCGCGCGCGTAGGGCACCGTGAAGAAAAACGTGGCTCCCTTCCCCAGCGTGCTGCGAACCCAGATCCGGCCGCCGAGGTGCTCGACGATGCCCCTGCAGATGGCGAGGCCGAGGCCGGAGCCCATGGGATTGCCGGTATTGCCGGCGCGAACCTGATGAAACTTATCGAAGATCAGATCCTGTTCGTTGGCCGGGATGCCCAGGCCATTGTCGGCGACGCTGACGGTCACGCCGCGCGCGCCGGCCTTCAGCGAAACGTCGACCCGGCCGGTATCGGCGGGGCAGAATTTTTCCGCGTTCGACAACAAGTTGATGACCAGCTGGATCAGCTGATCGCGATCGCCATGGATCGGCGGTACCCGCTCGGGGCCGTGCACTTCGAGCGCGATGGACTTTTCCTCGAACAAATGGCGCAGCGCGGTCACCGCGTGATCGATGACGTCGCCCAGGTCGACGTCGGTCATCTGCCATTTCATCCGTCCGGTCTCGATCTTGGTCAGGTCGAGCACCTGGTTGATCAGGCGGGTCAGCCGCTCGCTTTCGCGGATGATGATGGTCAGGAAATGCTGACGCTCGGCGAGGTCGAGATCGGGTGAATCGTGAAGAATTTCCGAAAACGACCGGATGGACGTCAGCGGCGTGCGCAGCTCATGGGTTACGGTCGATAGGAAATCGTCCTTCATCCGGTCGAGTTCGGTTAGCCGCTCGTTAGCCCCCTTGAGATCCGTTGTCGCGCGTTCAAGCTCGCGTGATTTCTGCTCGAGCTGGCGGCTGTATTCGAGGACCTGCGAGGTCTCGTCGAGGATCTGCATGATCTCGTCGAGACCAACCCCTTCGCCTTTCAACGTCGAGGCGACCATCACCCGCGCTGACGCGGCGCCGATCACACCCGAGAGGCGGCGCTCGATGAACTGGACAAGATCGCCGTCGGCGTGGGTCGCGTTACCAAGTTTCACGCTGTGGCCACGGGCATACTCGGCAAAGACCTCCTCGGTCCGGTCGCGCCCTAAGAATCGTTCGGCCATCGAGCGCAGATCGCCGATCGGCACCGCGCCCTGCCACAGCCCGGCCGGCTCGCCGCCGCTTTGGCGGAAGACCTCGACGAACAGGGTCGCCTGGATTCGTTCAATGGTGCTCGGCCGGTCGAACAGCGACACGGTTACGAACGCGCCGAGATTGGCAAGCAGGCTCCAGAACAGAGAATGCGAGATATGGTCGAGACCGCTCAGCCCGAACAAGGCGTATGGCTTGAGCAGTTCGATCCCGTACGGGCCGTCGAGAAGGAAGGCGTCCGGCAGCCAGCCGGATTGGGCGAACGACGGCAGCAGCAGGGTGTAGGCCCAAACCACGAAACCGGCGAGCATGCCGACCAACGCGCCGCGGCGCGAGGCGCCCTTCCAGTAGATCCCGAGCAGGATCGCCGGCGCGAACTGGGTCGCGGCGGCGAAGGACACCAAGCCAATGGAGGCGAGCGCGAACGACTCACCGATAAGCCGGAAATAGATGTAGCCCAAAATCATGATCATCGCGATCGCAATCCGCCGGATCGCCAGCAGCAGACCGGAGAGATCGCGATGCTCGGCCAGCCTCAGCCAGACGAAGCGGAGCAACAACGGCATGATAAGGTCGTTGCTGATCATCGTGCTCAAGGCCACGGTCTCGACGATCACCATGCCGGTCGCCGCCGAAAGTCCGCCGATAAAGACAAACAGCGCCAGCCATGGCTGCCGCTCGGCCATTGGCAGCGCGAGAACAAATGAGTCGGCGTCGACGGTGCCGAGCGGAAAGCGCAACAGACCACCGAATGCGATCGGCAGGACAAAGATGTTGATCAGCAAAAGATAGAGCGGAAACAGCCAAAGAGCCTTTTTGAGATGGCTCTCGTCGGTATTCTCGACGACGATCACCTGAAACTGACGCGGCAGGCAGACGATCGTCACCATGGCGAGAAAGGTCAGCGGCACCCATTGGCCGCCGGCGGCCTCGACGGTATGCAAGGGCGCGAGCCGCGCTTCCGCCGCGGCGTGACTGAACAGGTCGCCGAAGCCGTCGAACAGCCCGTAGGTCACGAACAGCCCGACGCTGGTGAAGGCAACCAGCTTGACCACGGACTCAAAGGCAATGGCCGCGACCATGCCTTCGTGATGTTCGGTGGCGTCGATATGGCGGGTGCCGAACAACACCGCGAACAGCGCCATCAGCGCCGCCACCCACAGCGCGGTGTCGCCGAAGAGCGGCATTTCCCCGGGCAGTACCGCCGCGGTCACATCCGGGTAGTGGAGCAGAACATTGTAACTTGATGACACCGCTTTGAGCTGCAACGAAATGTACGGCATGATGCCGACGACGGCGATGACCGTGACCAGGCCGCCGAGCAGGTGACTCTTTCCATAGCGCGACGAGACCAGGTCGGCGATCGACGTGACATGGTGGAGCTTGCTGATCCGCAGGATCTTGCGAAGGACGATCCAGCCGAGCAGGAACGCCAGGGTCGGGCCGAGGTAGATCGGCAAGAAGCCAATGCCGCTGGTCGCTGCCCGGCCGACACTGCCGTAGAACGTCCAGGCCGTACAATATACCGCGATGGACAGCGCGTAGATGTAGGGATTGGCGACCAGCCCACGCCCCTTGTCGGCGCGCCAGTCCGCGTAATAGGCGATCGCGAACAGCAGCGAGACATAGCCGAACGCGGTCGCGATGATGAGCCAGCCCGGTAGCACGCCGTTCGCCCTCCGCTCCTAGAGGATCGGTCCGCCGGGCGGCGGAGATGGCAGCCCGGCCTGGGCCGCGGGTTCGTCGAGCCGCTGACTAAGCCAAGCGCTCAGCGCGACCAGAATCGCCCAAGAGCTGAACAGGTAAAAGAACAAAAGAGGGATACCGAACACCGTCGCTCCCGGGAAGTCGAAAATCTCCAGCAAAAGCGGGCTGAACAGCACGGCGCCAAGCACGAACAACGCCGCGACGCGCGCCGTCTCGCGCTCCGGCTCGCTCGCTTCGGCCTCGGGGGCCGGCATCGGCGTCTGCCCGGGCTCGTCCATCGCCACCTCCCCTAATACCTCGCCTGCCGCCTCGCCCGCGCCTCGACAATGGCGTTGCTGGCCGCCAGCGCCTCGTCGAGGGTATGTACCCCGCGTGCCTCGAGCGCATCGATCATCCGCAGGAACACCGCAGCGGTGACGAGCGCGTCGCCGATCGCGGTGTGCCGGCCGTGGACCTCGATCCCGAACCGGTTGGCGACGACGTCGAGCCCGTGTTTGCCCGTATAGTCATGCAAAAACGCCGAAAGTAACAGCGTATCAAGCACCGGCATGGAGAACTCGACGCCGCATTCGTCTTGCTTGAGCTTGAGGAACGCGAGGTCGAAAGGGGCGTTATGGGCGATCAGCACGGCGTCGCCGACAAAGGCATGAAACTGCGGCAGAACAACCTGGATCGGCGGCTTGTCCTTGACCATCTCGTCGGTGATTTTGTGGAAACGCATCGATGCCGGCGGGATCGGACGCTTGGGATCGACCAGCCGCTCGAACGACTCGCCGGTGAGAATTCGGCCGTTGACGATCCGAACCGCGGCGAGCGAGACGATCTCGTCGCCGGCCGCCGGATGCAGACCGGTCGTCTCGGTATCGAAGACGACGTAATTGATCGCGCGCAACAACCGTTGGCCAAAGTCACCGAGCTCGCGCGGCTGCGTCAGCAACTCGAAATCGTAGAACTCCGGGCGCGGCGGCAACCGCGAGACCTCGGCGTTGCGCGGGCGGCGCTTCGCCGGCGGCAGCGGCAGTCGCAAGCGGGCGCGGCCATCGCGATCGGACAGGCTCCAGATATCGGTGCGGTGACGCTCGATAATCTCGCGCAGGCTTAGGCCGCCCAGGGTCTCGTCGAGCCGATCGGCGAGCCAATCATTTAGCGCCGCGGCCGCGATGGCCTTGCCGCGCCAGCTCACGTCGAGATAGACATTGCGTTCGCCCTTGACCGCTTCGAGATCGAAACTGTTGGCGCTGCTTAAACCGCAGACTCGAAGGATGATCCGGGTCAATAGCTCGACCAGGGTATAGCTGTCGCCATGCAGCCACTGCGGCAGACCGGTCATCACGGTGGCGACGTCGCGTTGTTCCTTGAGCCGGCGCGCGACATGGTTGAACAGATTACCCGAATAGATATCGCTCATCGGCCAGTGGTCGGTGACGATGTCGCGGTACTGGGCCGACAATTGCTCAAGCCGGCCGGCGAGATGCCGACTTTCGCTTAGCATCACCTGCTTGAACTGGGTTTGCTGGGCCGCATCCAAGGTCGGGTTCGCGCCGAGAATCTCGGCGGCCGCGGTTAGGTTGGCGACCGGCGCGCGCAGCCCTTCGGTGGCTTCGCGAAGGAGCCGGTCGCGAAGACCGAGCGCCGCCAGGTCGTCGGTATCGTCGTCGAAGGTCAGGACATAACCACTCGCGGTCCCGGCGGGATCGAGGACCAGGCTCATCCGCGCCTCGAGAATATGCCGGCCGTCGGGTGTCGCGCCGACGAACGCCGCCATCAGGCCGTCCGGATGTTCGGTATGGCGGCCCTCGGCAAGCCGGCTGGTCAGCCGGCCGAGGCAATGGAGCACCGGCTGGCGAGTCATGAACGTGAACAGCGACCGGTCGAGACCGATTTGGCCGCCGATGTGAAGGAGCTGGAGTGAGCGATTGTTGTAAAGAAGGATCTTGTGGTTGAGATTGCAGACAATCACGCCCTCGTAGAGATCCTGGAGAATGACGGCGAGCTGGTTTTTCTGCTGTTCCAGCGATCTGGTCGCCTCGGTGACGGCGTCCTCGACGGTGGCGCGGGCCTGGGCGAACTTGCGGACGAGATCGTTGACCGCTCCCGGCAGTCCGCCCAGCTCGTGGTCGAGGCCGACCTCGATGCGATGTTCCGGATTAGCGTAGACCACCGTCTGGATTCCGCGGACTACCGTCGCCAGAGGCGCGGCCAACGCGTGGTCGAGATAGCCCCACAGCACGGCGATGACCGCGACCAGCAGGCTGGCCATGCCCCCGCCATAGACGATGACGATATTACGAATATTCTCGCCGCCTTCGGGCAGCGAGACCGCGATTAGCCATACGCCGACGGCGACGGCGATCAAAGCGGCGGCGGCCAAACTGGCGAAGCAGACGATGAGGAAAAGCCTCGGCCCCATGGATCTCGCCGGTGACTTTAATGCGCGTATATCATGCTGGGCGTCCGCGGTTGGCTTCTTTCCTTTCCGCGTGCGGAGCGAGCCGGCGGCTTGGAACGCGCCGTGACGCGGCAAACCGAGTCCGCGCGCGGGGCTCACGCGGTGCTGTCGAGAAGTTGCTTAACCTTGTCGGTGAGATCTCGGGTCGAAAACGGTTTGGTGACGTAATCGTTGGCGCCGAGCGCAATGCCCTTTTCACGGTCGACCTCACGGCCCTTCGCGGTCAACATAATGATGTAGATGCCTTGCCACTCGGGATTGGCGCGGACCGTTTGACAAACGTCATAACCATCCCGCTTGGGAATCATGACGTCGAGCAGCATCAAATCCGGCGTACGGTCCGCGACGGCTGCGAGCGCCTCCTCGCCATCGCGGGCGACACGAACCTCGAACCCGGCCTTTTTCATCAGAAACTGGAGCGACAAGACGATATTCGGTTCGTCTTCGACGACAAGAATGGATTTCGCCATTCCCTCCTCCCCATCTTAACAGCGCGAGCGCTCTTGCACACGGATCGGTATTTGGCGCCTGACGCGATGTCACTATAACATCTTTTTCCCGCCGCCAAGCGTCGCAACTCCGCCGCCGCGCCCGCTGGCGGTGGGCCGAAGGAAAACGGCCGCATCGGGGTATAGCATCGGGGTATACTGGGCGGATGATCGAGACGACACCGCACATCCTCGTCGTCGACGACGATGCCAAGCTGCGCAAGTTGCTTGCCCGGTATCTGAGCGAGCACGGCTTCATGGTTGCCACCGCGAGCGACGCGGCCGACGCGCGCGGAAAGCTCGCCAGCGTCGCTTTCGACGTCATTGTCCTCGATCTGATGATGCCCGGAGAAAGCGGTCTCGAGTTCGCCGCCGATCTGCGCCGGACAAATCTTGTCCCGATCTTGATGTTGACGGCGATGGGCGAGCCCGAAGACAGGATCGCGGGCCTGGAACGCGGCGCCGACGACTACCTGACCAAACCGTTTGAGCCGAAGGAGCTGCTCCTTCGGCTCAATAATATCCTGCGCCGGGTTCCACCGGCGTCGGGCGAGCCGGCGGACTTGCGCCTCGGCTCGCTGGTCTTCGCGCTCGATCGCGGCGAACTTCTCGACGGCGGCGCTCCGGTCCGGCTGACATCGGCGGAGGCCGCGCTGCTAAAAGTCCTCGCCGCGCGCCCGGGAATGACCATCAGCCGCGAGGATTTGATCGAGCTCACCGGAGCACCGGCCGCGGACCGGGCCATCGATGTCCAGGTCACCCGGCTCAGGCGCAAGATCGAGCCCGACCCGCGCGAGCCGCGTTATCTCCAGACGGTGCGCGGCAAGGGCTACACCCTCAAACCGGATTGAAGCGCACTCGGCGATGCTAAAAAGTTTTTCCCCGCGCAGCCTCATGGGCCGCGCCTTGCTGATTGTCGTCACCCCACTGATCATTCTTCAGCTTGTCTCGGCGTACATATTTTACGAAAGCCACTGGAACCAGATCAGCAAGCGGCTCTCTTTGGGCGTCGCCGGTGACGTCGTGTTTCTCACCGGGCTGTTGCGCCGCTTTCCCGATCCGGAAAGCAGGGCTTGGCTCCTGGACGCCGCCGCCCGCGACATGGAAATCAAGGCCACGCTCGAGCCCGGCGCGATCCTCACAAGGACCCAGAAAGGCCAGACGGCGATCGAGGGTGAGCTCCGCCGGGCTCTTCTCAGCAAGGACCTTGGCAAGCCGTTCCGGGTCGACGCCCGCTCCGATACCGGCCACATGCATATTGGCATCCAGCTGTCGGATGGCGTTCTTAACGTCGCCGCTCCATTGGCGCGGCTCTTCAGCAAGACCACCTACGTCTTCGCGCTGTTCACGGCCGGAACGTCGCTCATTCTTCTCGGATTAGCGACCATGTTCATGCGCGCGCAGGTTCGCCCCGTCCTGCGCCTGGCGCGCGCCGCGGAGGCCTTCGGCAAGGGTCGCGAGGTTGACCGGTTTCGCCCGGAGGGCGCGCGCGAGGTACGCCGGGCGGCCCTGGCCTTCATCGCCATGAAAACGAGAATCCAGCGTCAGATCAGCCAGCGAACGGCGATGCTCGACGGGGTTTCTCACGATCTCCGCACGCCCCTGACCCGGATGCGCCTCGAGCTCGAGATGATGACGGAGAACGAAGGCGTCAAAGCACTGAAGGAGGATGTTGTCGAGATGGAGCGGATGCTCGAGGGTTATCTCGCGTTCGCTCGCGGAGAAGGCACCGAAAAGTCGAAAATGTGCGATCTCGCGAAGCTCCTCGATGACGCCGTTCGCCAGGCCCGGCGCCTCAATACCAACGTCGAGTTGACGACACGCGGCGACCTCCGTCTTCCGATCCGGCCCCATGCGTTTTTGCGCTGCATGACCAATTTCTTGGAGAATGGCCTGCGCTACGGGTCGAACGTCGCGGTGCTGGCGGAGCGGCGCGGCGGCGCCATCGAGATCCTCGTCGATGACGATGGCCCCGGGATCCCAGCGGCGATGCGCGAGGAGGTTTTCAAGCCGTTCTTCCGCGCCGAGGGCTCGCGCAATCCGGAAACCGGCGGTGTCGGCCTCGGGCTGACGATCGCCCGCGATCTCGTCCGCGGCCATGGCGGCGAGGTCTTTCTCGCCGATTCGCCGATGGGTGGGCTGCGTGTCCGGGTTCGCCTACCGCTCTAATAGAGGCGACCGCCGTCGGGGACCCGCCGGCTGGGGCCGACGAGCACGACCTCGCCGTCTTCGTCGGGGAAGCCGAGGACGAGAACTTCGGAGAGGAACTTGCCGATCTGGCGCGGCGGGAAGTTGACGACGGCGGCGACCTGGCGGCCGATCAGCGTTTCCGGCGTATAATGCCGCGTGATTTGCGCCGAGCTTTTCTTCTCGCCGAGATCGGCGCCGAAATCGATCCAGAGCTTGAAGGCGGGCTTGCGCGCTTCGCGATAGGGCTCGACCCGGCGGATGGTGCCGAGGCGAATGTCGACGCGGGTGAAGTCGTCGTCGTTGATGGTGGGCATGGCCGCTCCCAGACAAGCCGAGGGAAACAAGCTGAGAGGAAGCAAGCCGGGGGAGACAAGCCGAGGGCGGCGCGCCTCGAAAGGCGGCCGCCCCGTGCTCAACCGACCTTTGAAACTAGGCGGCGGGCTGCTTCATCTTCAGAGCCATGTCCTTGATCTCGTCAAGGGTGGCGGAGATGCGGGTGTTGATTGTGCTGGTCGCTTCTTCGTTCGACTTAGCAACCATCTGAGCAAGCTCACGCATGTTCGACAGGGCGCGCTCGAAGGCGTCCTTGGCGAGCTCGGCCTGCTTTGCCGCGATTTCCCCCGGCGAACCGGCTTTGGACAGGGTGTCGACCGCCTTGGAGGCCGCGTTCATGGTCTCCTGGAGGATCTCGGCCTGGCGCTTGGCAACGGCCTGCATGCCTTCCAACGCAACGCGGTTGGCGGCGGTCAAGGCTTCCATGTTCTTCTTCTGGCTCGCCATCAGCGAATCCATGTCGACGCCCGGCAGGTTGTACTGCTTAAGCATCTTCGAGAACTCGTCCATCATTTTGCCGGGGTCGATCTCTTTAACGAACTTGGTGATGTCGAAAATAGGCTGTGGGTTGGTGGCCATCGTCGCTACTCCTTCGCCCGTCAGAGTCGGGCTGTGGTTGGGATGTTCGATAGGAGGGAGTATGTGCACCATTCACCATCCTGTCAACAGTTTATGTTGCACTGCACAAAAATGATTGCGGCAGCGCAATATCTCGGTAAACCGATGAAATAAAATATTCTTTCGTAGCGCTACGGAAAAACCATGCAACGTCGCGGCGTCGGGGCCTGGTTCATCCGCCCCGCCCGCCGGGCGCCGCCGGTGCGATCAGATGACCGCGGCCGGCGGCGAGTCGGGTTCGGGCCGCTGATCGGAGGGCTTGTCCTCGCGCCCACCGCGCCGCGAGCGTGTCGGCAGACAGCCGGCGATGGACTCGGCCCGGTTCAGATAGCGGTCGAGCGCGGCCATGGTCTTGGCCATGTCGACGCTGTCGTCATCGAGCCAGACACGGAAGGTGGCGAGATAGACGAGGGCCAGGCCCTTGACGCGCAGCGTCCCGCCGATCCCGTTCGGCGACAGCCCGGCGGCTTCCAGCATCCAGCTCATCGAGTTGGCGAAGCCCGGCGCGAGCATCAACGACGTCAGCGGATCGAACGGCAGATCCCGCATGATCGCCTCGGCGCCGGCCTTGTCCGCGGTCATGGCGTCGAACCGGCGCATCAAGATCTCAAACAGGCGATCCTTCGGCCTATCGGCTCGATCGGCCGGCCCATCCTCTAAGACCCGCCGGTCGGTCCGCCTTAAGAGCCCGCAAAGGATCGCCAGCCGCGTCGGGAAGGCCGCGTAGGCATCGGGGAGCGGAACATCGGCGTCCGCGGCAATGGCCGCGAGCGGCGTCGCGCGCCAACCGTCGGTGACGGCCAGACGAAGGGCCGAATTCAACAGGCGTTCGCGGGCATCCATATCTTGCGACACGTGCGGTTTCTCCTGACCCATTCAATCCTTGTCCCCGCTATGTAAGCGCTATCGCCGCTGGGAAAAGGCGCAGACGCGGTGATCACTCCTTATCCGGAGCCGGTCAGCTGGCCAGTTGTCGCGACCGTTCGGCGGCGGCGCGAACGGCGGCCGAGAGCAGGGCTTCGAGGCCGTCGGCGGCCATCAGCACCGACAGCGCGGCGGCCGTGGTCCCGCCGGGACTGGTGACGTTGAGACGCAGGATCTCCGCGGACTCCCGCGAGCGATACAGCAACTCGCCGGCGCCGGCGACTGTCCCGCGGGCAAGGCGGCCGGCAAGATCCGCCGGCAACCCGGCTTCCACGCCGGCTGCCGCAAGGCATTCGACCAACAGGAAAACGTAGGCTGGCCCGCTCCCGGACACCGCCGTCACCGCGTCGAGCAGGGCCTCATCGTCGACCCAGTCGACGGAGCCGACCGCGGCGAGAAGCCGCTCGCACAGGCCGCGCTGGTCCGCCGTTGTCCGTTTATTGGCGCATGCGACGGTGGCGCCCCGGCCGACGGCGGCGGGCGTATTGGGCATGGTCCTGACAATCGCCGCTTCGCCGCCGAGATGCCGGCCGAGGCTCGCGATCGTCCGCCCGGCGGCAGTTGACATGAACACGGCGCCGCCGGCGGCGAACCGGGCGTAGTGCGGCGCAACCTCATCGATCATTTGCGGCTTGACCGCGAAAACAACCGCCGCCGGGAAAATGTCCGCTCCGAGCTCTGTCGCATCGCGGTGCACGCCGACGCCGAAGCGGGCGGTAAGATCCGCGGCGGTTGCGCCGTCTGGCTCGACGATGACGATGTCGCCCGGCGACAGCGCTTCCGCTCAGCCACCCCGCGAGCAGGGCCGCGCCGATTTTGCCGCAGCCCGCGAGCAGGACCGGCGCGCCCATCCCAGCTTTAGGCCTCGCCAACGGTCTCGAGCATCGCCGCGTCGACCGCCTCGCTCGGCGATTTCCCCGCCCACAGCACGTAATGCACCGCCGGATAGAAACGGTCGCACTCGATGATGGCGTTGTTTATCAGATCTTCGCTCTGCTCCACGGTCGGCCCCGGGCTGCCGCGCAGCGGCAGGACGTGGCGATAGGCCAGCACGCCCTCTTCGCGCCAGATCGTGAAGTGACCGATCCAGACCTTGTCGTTGACAAGCGCGAGAAGCTCGCTGATCACCTTGATTTTGTTGCTGGGAATGCGGGTATCGAAGGTCAGCGTAAACTGCATCGCGGTGGCGGACTCGTTCCACCGGAAATAGAGGCTGTAGTCGCACCAGCGGCCCGGCACCTGAACCGCCATCTCCTCGTCGTTGGGGCGGTCGAACAGCCAGTTGTTGGCGCTAACGACATATTCGACGACGTCGAGAGGGTTGCCCCAATCGAAATCCGCGGCGAAATCCGACGAGCGTACCAGAGTCATCCTCGGCCTCTCTTCGCGATTTCGGGTGAAAGCCGCGAGATCCCGTGCGAGATCATGTGATAATCGAAGCACCTATTCATAAATATAGTGTGACCACGACGCCACCGCGGCGCAAGCGGCCATTGCTCCGGTCGTTAGCATTACTGTGGATAAGCGCGAGTCTGCGACCCGGGCGCGGCCGCGGCGCAAGCGTCGTCAGCTCGGTGCGCCATCGCCGGGCGCACCATCGCCGGGCGCGGCCGCTGTCGGCTCGGTAGTCCCGGCTGGCTCGCCCTCGTCGCGGCCAGCGTCCTTGACCGCGGACTTCTTGCGCGCGCGCGGGGTTTCCATATCGCTCAGCGCGGCCTCCAGTGCACTCACCCGCGCTTCCAGCTTTTCCTGCCCGGCGCGCGCTTTCGCGGCCATCGCCTTGGCCACGTCCAATTCGTCGCGACCGACCAGGTCGAGATCGGCGAGGAGCCGTTCGACGCGCTGACGCACGAGGCCTTCGATTTCCTCGCGAACTCCGGCAATGGCCGATGCCGCGCCGCCGGCGACTTTCGCCAAATCATCAAACAAGCGGTTGCTGGACTGCATGAACGTCTTTCCTGTAATTGAGTTCCGTATCCCTTTCATAGTATGGGAAGACCATGCTTGGCGCGCAACGCGCGGCATCATGCCCCGGGGAAGCGGTTCATGCTGGTGATTACGGGCGGTGCCGGCTTTATCGGCTCCAACATCGCCGCGGCGCTCGAGGAGAGCGGACAAGGCCCGATCGTCATTTGCGATCGCCTGCGGAGCGGCGGCAAGTGGCGCAACATCGCCGAACGCAGCCTTGCCGACCTGATCGAACCCGAAAAGCTGTTCGCCTTTCTCGACGCGCACGCGGGCCGCGTCTCGGCCATCATTCACATGGGCGCGATCACCGCGACCACCGAGACCGACGGCGACCTCGTGATCGAGACCAATTTCCGGCTGTCCGCGCGCCTGTGGTCGTGGAGCGCGCGGAACGGCGCCGCGTTCATCCACGCCTCCTCGGCGGCGACCTACGGCGACGGGGCGCAGGGCTTCGACGACGATCCATCGGCGCAAGCGCTCGCCCGTCTTCGCCCGCTCAACCTGTACGGCTGGAGCAAGCACCTGTTCGACCGATGGGTGAGAGCGCGCCTCGATGCCGGCGAACCGGCGCCGCCGCAATGGGTCGGGCTCAAGTTCTTCAACGTCTACGGCCCAAACGAGCGGCACAAGGGTTCCCAAGCCAGCGTCATCGCCGGCATCTACCCTAAGCTTGCCGGCGGCGAACCGGCGCGGCTGTTTCGTTCGTACGATCCGCGCTACCGCGACGGCGGGCAGTTGCGCGACTTCGTCTGGGTCGGCGACTGCGCCGATGTCGTGCTTTGGCTGCTCGCGCATCCGGATGTGAGCGGCCTTTTCAACTGCGGTACGGGAACCGCGCGCACGTTCGCCGATCTCGCCCACGCCGCCTTCGCGGCTCTCGGCCGCGCGCCGGCCGTCGAATACGTCGCCATGCCCGAAGAGATCCGCGGCAAGTATCAGTATTTTACCGAGGCACGGATGGACCGCCTGCGGGCCGCCGGATATGATCGCCCGTTCGCGAGCATCGAGACCGGCGTCGCGACGTATATCCAGCATTATCTCGCCGCCACCGACGGCTACCGCTGAGCCTTTGCCCGCCGGCTTCCATCCCTTAAAAAGCACCAATGAATAGGCACCAAGATGTTCGCGATCGCCTACCCGCATATTGATCCGGTGCTGTTGGAAATCGGCCCGATCGTCATCCGCTGGTACGCGCTCGCCTACCTGTTCGGTCTGATCCTCGGCTGGCAATACGCCCGCTGGCTCGCCAAGCACCCGCCGAACCGGGTCGCCCAGGTCGATGTCGACGACTTCCTGGTCTGGGCCACCGCCGGCGTCATTCTCGGCGGCAGGATCGGCTATGTCCTGTTCTACCGGGCCGACTATTATTTCGCCAACCCGTTGGCCATCGCCGAAGTCTGGCGCGGCGGAATGTCCTTCCATGGCGGGATGCTCGGGGTGGTCGTCGCCGGGGTGCTGTTCTGCCGCAACCGGCGGATACCCGTATTGGCCTTTGCGGATTTGATGTTCTGCGCCGCTCCGATCGGGCTGTTTCTTGGCCGGCTCGCCAACTTCGTCAACGCGGAGCTGGTCGGTCGGCCAAGCGATGTGCCGTGGGCGATGGCGTTTCCGGGCTATGGGCCGGAGCCGCGCCACCCGAGCCAGCTCTACGAGGCGGCGCTGGAAGGGTTGGTGTTGTTCGTTATTCTGCATATCTTGTGGCGGGTCGAGGCCGTGAGGCGCCACGCCGGGATCCTTTCCGGCGCGTTCCTGATCGGCTACGGCGTCTTTCGTTCGATCGCCGAGCTGTTCCGCCAGCCCGACGCCAATCTCGGCTTCCTCTATGCCGGCGCGACAATGGGGCAGCTGCTGTCGATACCGATGATCGCGGCCGGGCTTGGGCTCGTTGTTTACGCCGCAAAAAGAAGAACATAGATGCCGCTGTCACCGCTCGTTGCCTACCTCACCAAGCGCATTGCCGAGCAGGGCTCGCTCAGCCTGAGCGATTTTATGAACGATGCGCTCGGCCATCCCCAATGGGGCTACTACGTCACCCGCGATCCACTGGGCCGCGCCGGCGATTTCGTGACCGCGCCGGAAATCTCTCAGGTCTTCGGCGAACTCATCGGCATGTGGTCAGCGAATGTCTGGATGAGCATGGGCCGTCCCGACCCGGTCGATCTGATCGAGCTCGGCCCCGGCCGCGGGACCCTGCTCGCCGACGCGCTCCGGGCGATCAAGCAGCTCGTGCCCGAGTTCCATGCCGCTTTGCGGCTGCACCTCGTCGAGACCAGCCCGGCGCTCCGCCGCAAGCAGGCGAGCGCGCTCGATACGCTTGGCCTTGTCGCGCCGCCGCGGTGGTACGACCGGGTCGAGGACATCGCCGAGGGCCCCTCCATTGCCGTCGCCAACGAATTTTTCGATGCGTTGCCGATCCTTCAGTACGTCAAGATCGGCGCCGGCTGGCAGGAACGCCGGATCGGTCTTGACGCGGCAAAGGGTGCTCTGAAGTTCATGCTCAAGCCGGCGTTTCCCCTGCGCCTGCCCCTGAGCCTCGCGGATGTCTTTGAGGGCGACGTGGTCGAGGTCAGTCCCGCCGGCGAGACCCTCGCCCAGGTGCTCGCCGAACGCGTGGTCCGGAGCGGCGGCGCGACGCTGATCATCGATTACGGCCATGGCCAAAGTGCCGCCGGCGATACCCTTCAGGCGATCCGCCAGCACGGATTCCATGGCGTGCTCGATCATCCGGGCGAGACGGATCTGTCCCACCATGTCGATTTCGGCGTCCTCGCCAAAGCCGCCGCGGCGGCGGGCGCGGCGGCATTCGGGCCAATCCCCCAAGGCCTGTTCCTCGGCCGCCTTGGGATCGACCGACGCGCCGAATCGCTGTTTCTCGGCGCGCCGCCGGACCAGTTCCAGGCGATCCTCGCCGCGGTCCGCCGGCTCGTCCATCCCGCCGGCATGGGCCTGCTGTTCAAGGCCTTCGCCATCGCCGATCCGCGCCTGCCGGCGCCGCCCGGTTTCGCGCCCACGAGCGGGGACAAATGACGGCGCGATCACGCTCATCCGATCGCGGCGACACACCCTCACGCTTGATCATCGCTCACCGCGGCGCGAGCGGCTATCTGCCCGAGCATACCCTGGAGGCCTACGCGCTGGCGGTGCGGCTCGGCGCCGACTTCATCGAACCGGACCTGGTCATGACCGGGGATGGCGTTCTGGTCGCGCGCCACGACAATGTTCTCAACCTGACCACGGACGTGGCCGGCCACCCTGAATTCGCCGCTCGCAAGGCCACGAAGTCGGTGGACGGCGAGGAGGTCGAAGGGTGGTTCAGCGAGGACTTCACCCTGGCGGAGCTCAAGACGCTGCGGGCCGTCGAGCGGATCCCCGACATTCGCCCGCGCAACGCCACCTACAATGGCCTGTTCACGATCCCCACCCTCGACGAAATCATCGCCCTCGTCGGCGAGATGCGCGGCGAGACCGGCCGCGTCATCGGCATCTATCCGGAAACCAAGCATCCGAGCTATTTTCGCGCCGCCGGTCTGCCGATGGAGCGGATCCTGGTCGAGACGCTCGAGCGCAACGGCTTCATGGGCCGCGACGCTCCGGCCTTTCTCCAGTCGTTCGAGATCGGCAACCTGATGGAGCTGAGGACGATGACCGACCTGCCGCTGGTCCAGCTGCTGTGGAAAGAGGGCAAGCCGTTCGACGTTCGGGCCGCGGGTGGGGCCACGACCTACGATGCCATGGCGACGCCGGCCGGGCTCCAAGCCATTGCCGCCTATGCCGACGGAGTCGGACCGGAAAAGAACCACTTCATCATTCCGCTCGACGCCGCGGGCAACCTCGATGTCGCGCGGGCCGGCTCGTTCGTCGCCGATGCCCACGCCGCCGGACTTGTGGTCCACCCCTACACCTTCCGCGCGGACAATCACTTCTTGCCGACGCAATTCCGCGCACCGGGTCCCGCGACCGCGAGCGGCGATCTCGAGGGCGAAATCGCCGCTTTCCTTACGCTCGGCATCGACGGCTTTTTTACCGACAACACCGACGCCGGCGTTCGCGCCCGCCGGGCGGTCGACGCGAACGGAAGCTAAGTTCGCCAACGCGCGCTCGGTTCAGGGGATCAGCCCGCCTTGCGCAGGACGATCGTGAACACCCCGTCGGCGTCCTGGCTGTCGACCAGGACGTGCCCGGTCGTGGCGCAGTAGCCGATAAAATCCTTGGGCGCCGCCGGATCGCTCGCCAGAACTTCCAGCTCATCCCCGGCCGCGAGCCCCTTCAGAACCTTATTCGCGCGCAAGACCGGGAGCGGGCATTGCAGGCCGCGGACATCGAGAACACGCTCGGCCACGGGTGTCTCACCTCCACATTGTCGGCGCGCCGTCCAAGTGACGATAACGCGTCAATATCATCGCGCGGTTTGGCGATGGCAATACCTGCCGCGACTGCGGCGCGGCAGGTATTGCTGCAAGTGCGAAGCCGTGGTGTAGAATCTTCCTATTTACCCCGTTTATGATAAAATGCTCATGGAATAGCGGCTTCGTCCGGAGTAGATTCAGCGCGTGGCATCATGCAACAACCACTCAGTCGCAGCCCATGTTCGTGGCGGATCTGAGACCGATCGTGCAATAGAGGAGATTCAGGTGGGAATGGTCGACCTTGAATCGATGCAGGCGAGCGCGATGCGCGCCAGCGCCTTGTTGAAGTCAATGGGCAACCCGCACCGGCTGATGGTGCTGTGTCAGTTGGCCAAGGGAGAGCGCTCGGTTGGCGAACTGGAGCGCGTGATCGGCCTGAGCCAGTCGGCGCTGTCACAGCATCTGGCCCGGTTGCGCCGCGACGGCCTGGTACAAACCCGCCGTTCGGCGCAAACGATCTACTACTCGCTTGCCGGCCCCGAGGCGAAGGCGGTCATTGCAACCCTTTATCAACTGTATTGCGCCGAGACCGAACATGGCGCGGTCGTGGCCGCCGGCGACCAGGCGGGCAAGACGGAAGCGTCGATGCGGTCGTCCAAGTCGTTCGCTGTCGGCGGACGAGTTCCATCCGCCGGCTGAATCGAACCACCATAAGCTTGATCTGGACCCTTGATCGGGCGGCAACGGCCATGCCGGCGACAGAGGTGCGATGAGGATCGGCATCGATCTCGGCGGCACCAAGATCGAGGGCGTCCTGCTGGACGATGCCGGCGCCGAGCGGCGGCGACGGCGCGTCGCGACGCCTCGCCACGATTATGCCGCGACCGTGGCGAGCGTCGTTACACTCGTTTCCGATTTGGAACTCGAAGGCGGGGAGCACGAGGGCGAGGCCACGGTCGGGGTCGGCATACCCGGCGCGATTTCACCGGCCACCGGGCTGGTCAAGAACGCGAACGCGACCTGGCTCATCGGCCGGCCGCTCGACAAGGACCTTGCGCGTGCTCTCGGCCGTCCGGTTCGCGTCGCCAACGACGCCAATTGTTTCGCCATCGCCGAAGCCGTCGATGGCGCCGGCGCCGGCGCCGGCGTTGTCTTCGGCGTCATCCTGGGAACGGGTGTCGGCGGGGGCATCGTCATCGAGCGGCGGGTGCTCGGCGGCGCCAACGCCATCGCCGGCGAGTGGGCGCACAACCCGTTGCCGTGGGCGCAAGATGACGAACGGCCCGGGGAGCCATGTTACTGCGGCAAGCGAGGCTGCATCGAAACCTATCTCTCGGGCAGCGGGCTCGCCGCGGCCTTCCGCGCGGCGTCAGGTCAATCGCTTGATGCCGTGAGCATCGCCGCACTCGCGAAGGCCGGCGATGCGGCGGCGCTCGACGTGCTCGCGCGTTACGCCGATCGCCTGGCGCGGGCGTTGGCGTCGGTGATCAACGTCCTTGATCCCGACGTGGTGGTCCTTGGCGGCGGACTTTCCAACATTGAACGGCTGTACCCGGAGGTCCGGCGGCTCTGGCGGCGCTGGATCTTCTCCGATCGCGCCACGACACGGCTGCGCCGCAACCGCCATGGTGACTCAGGGGGCGTGCGCGGCGCGGCGTGGCTGTGGGCGTAGAGGATTCGCCGCCGCCGGTGTGCTATGATTTGCCTCCTATGCGATACGCGGCTGCGATACGAGGCGCTCCGCGGCAGTGGCGGCGACGGGAAGGCGACGAAGGATTAGAGCGGCGCCGCTGAAATTATTTTCGCGCGCCGGAATGGCGAAGCATTTTATTTCAATAGGTTACGCGAAATCACATAGGTCATTTTGACCTAAAAAATAGGTCAGAATGACTTATGGCGTTCGCCGTGGCTCAGCAATCTGGCGGCGCAAGAATTTCGACCGACATGAGTTTAGCCCGCAGGGCAAGGTCATCGAACTTCTGATCCATCAGTTCGGCGATGCCGTCGTCGCGAAGCTCGATGGTCATTTCGAATTCGGGAAGCTCCGTATCGGCGTAATAGGGGAAGAATGCGCCCCGCGTCCAGTAGGCGGCGGCGGCGGGCGCCCCGGCCGCCTCGGCCAGCGGCGGCGTCGCCCGGTTGCGGAGCGGCGCGATCACGACGTTGACGAGATAGGGATTATCCTCGGTCGTCCCGTCGAAGATGACCCGCGTGAACATCTTGTCGCCCGATTGCGCCGCCTGAAGCAACCGGCGCAGGTGTTCGCTCGGAAACAGCGTTCCCGCCGGAAGATCGACCTCGAGGCCCTCGGGCACCGTAAACTTTGCCATGCCCGGCCCGCCCGCCGCATTGAGCGTCGCGGTGCCTTCGACTCTATCGGCGCTCTCATTGGCCTCGTGAAGAACACGAAACCGGTAGGTCAATCCGTCGTCGCCTTCCCAACTGAGAAAGGTCCATTTGTCCTCGGCGAAGTTGCCGTCCCCATGGCCATAGCGAATGATCGTGTGGTTCTCGACCGCCCAGCCCGAGCATTCCCGAGAGGCGCGGTAAACCATGACGCCGTCCGCCGAGGCGATATCGACCATCGAGCTCCCCGGCGCAAGGCTCATGCGGTAGGTCGCCTGGTGCGGCCGCAAAGGATCAAGCGGATCAAGCGCGGCGGCGGGATGAGTGAGGCTTGCCGCGAGGATCGCCCCGCAGGCCGCCCGAAAGAGCCTATTTGACATGAGGTCTATGATGCGCCGGGAATGCAATTCCGCTACAACTTGAGTTACCATACGATCGCGCGAGATCGCGTGTCTATGGCCGAAGCGACTGCCGATGCGGGTGGGTAACCGATGCGCTGTCGACAAGGGCCTCGCCCGACGATCGGGTTGCTGGCCGGGTTGCGGGCCGGGCTGCTGGTCGTGGCGGCTTGCCTTTTGGCCAAGTCCGCCGCCAGCGCCGGCGCGGCGTCCGACCTTGACTCCCGGCTTGATCCCGGCGCGCGGCGTGAAGCGGCGGGCGCACTGTGCGACGAGGCGGTCGCCCTGGCCGAAAA
Organism: uncultured Alphaproteobacteria bacterium; assembly: GCA_963805915.1. Taxonomy (GTDB): domain Bacteria; phylum Pseudomonadota; class Alphaproteobacteria; order Rhodospirillales; family Defluviicoccaceae; genus JAEULH01. The sequence continues at coordinate 49,103 of CAWDWD010000016.1, read as the reverse complement.
CGCCGAAAACATCCCGCGCCACCTGCTCGCCGCGGTCGCCGCCGCCGAGTCCGGACGCCCCGTTGCCGCCGGGCGCTCGGCCGAACCGTGGCCCTGGACGGTAACGGCGCAAGGCCAAGGGCGGTACTTCGCGACGAAACCCGACGCGATCGAGGCGGTCGCCGATCTTCTCGGCATTGGCATCGGCAACATCGACGTGGGGTGCATGCAAATAAACCTCTCCTATCACCCCGAGGCTTTCGCCAGTCTCGACGAAGCCTTCGATCCGCTCGCCAACGCGGCCTATGGCGCGGTCTACCTCAGGGCGCTCTTCATGGCCACCGGATCATGGCCGGAAGCGATCGGCCGTTACCACTCGGCCACGCGCCAGTTGAACAGCGCCTACCGCAAGCGGGTTCTCGCGCTGTGGAACGCGCGGCGTGCTCAGCCGGCGCAAACTCCTCGCAACGACGGCGCGATCGCACGAGGCGAGCGGAGCGCCGCGGATGATCTGGCCGCGAGCGTGAACGCGGCGAGTCCGCGCTCCCGATCGGCAACAACCCATTGGCGCGGCGCGAGCGCGCCAACCCTCGGCAGCGAGGCCGTCGACGAATTGAAGGCGCGGCTCCAGGCAATGACACCACCCTGATCACCACCGTAAATCATGGCGATCCCGTAAATGGCGCCGCCAACGGCAAGGCGTCGCCGTTGGCGGCAAAGACCAGGCATTTCGCCGTCGCGAAAACAGCCGTGACGAGATCACCGGGATGGACGACCGCCGCATCGGCGGCGATCGATACGGTAATCCGGCGGCGATCGCCCCGCTCCTGGTCCGGCCCGGCGGTATCGATGTAGACGTGGGATTCGGCGCCGAGATGCTCGACGTGGGCGACGGTCCCGCGCAAGGTCCCTTCGCTGGCGCCAGCCCCCATGCCAGTCCCAGTCTCCGCCCCGGCGCTCAGGCGCAGATCCTCGGGGCGAAGACCAAGGCTCAGGCGATCGCCCACGCGCAGCCCTTGAACCGGCGGCAGCGTGACCGACGCACCCGCTCTCCAACTCCACAGCCGTCGCGTCGGCGGCCACGCGGCTTGCGCGCGCGGCGAGAATGTTCATCGCCGGCGAGCCGATGAACCCGGCGACGAACAGATTGCGCGGCCGGCGATAGAGTTCGAGCGGCGCGCCGGTCTGCTCGATCCGGCCGTCGCGCATGATCACGATGGTTTGCGCCAGCGTCATCGCCTCGGTCTGGTCGTGGGTGACGTAAAGCATGGTCGCGCCGAGTTCGCGCTGCAATCGGGCGATCTCCAGGCGCATGCCGACGCGCAGCGCCGCGTCGAGGTTGGACAGCGGCTCGTCGAACAAGAACACCTCGGGCTCGCGGACCAGCGCCCGGCCCATGGCGACACGTTGGCGCTGGCCGCCGGACAGCTCGCGCGGCTTGCGCTTGAGCAAGTGGTCGATTTGCAGCAGCCGCGCGGCTTCGACCACGCGGGCCTCGATCGCGGCGGTATCGGTGCGCGCCAGCTTGAGCCCGAACGCCATGTTGTCGAACACGTTCATGTGCGGATAGAGCGCGTAGGACTGAAATACCATGGCGATCCGCCGCGCCGCCGGCGGCAGATGGGTGACGGTGCGCCCGGCAATCTCGATTTCGCCTGCGCTCGCCTCCTCGAGTCCGGCGACCAGGCGAAGCAGCGTCGATTTGCCGCACCCCGAAGGACCAACGACGACGACCAGCGCCCCATCGGCGATCTCGAGGTTGATGTCGCGCAGAACCTCGACTTCGCCGAAGCGCTTGCCAACTCCGCGAAAGCTCACCGCGCCCATACGTTTACCCCACCCTTGTACCCTATCGGTGTCCCCTACCCCTTGACCGCGCCGGCGGTGAGACCCGAGACGATCTTGCGCTGAAACACCAAGACGAGCGCGATCATCGGCAGCGTGACGATCACCGACGCCGCCATCAGTGGTCCCCACGGCACCTCGTACTGGCTCGCCCCGCTGATCAGCGCGATCGCGACCGGCACGGTACGGGCCTGCTCGGTCAGGGTGAAAGTCAGCGCGAACAAGAACTCGTTCCAGGCGACGAGGAAGGCGAGCAACGTCGTGCTGGCGATCGCCGGCCCCATCAGCGGTAGGAAGATCCGGGTCACCACGATCCATGGCCCGGCGCCATCGACCAAAGCCGCCTCTTCCAGTTCCTTCGGCAGATCGCGCATGAAGGTCGTCAGCACCCAGGTGGTGAACGGCAGGGTAAAGATCAGGTACGAGATGATCAGCGCCACGCGCGTGTCGTAGAGCCCGAGCGCGGTAATGAGCTCGAACATGCCCGACAGCACCGCGACCTGCGGAAACATCGACACCGCGAGAATGACCATGAGCAGAAGGCCGCGGCCACGGAAGCTGACGCGGCCAAAAGCATAGGCCGCGCCCAATCCGAGCGCCAGCGACAGGCCGACCGTGCCGGCGCCGACGATCAGCGAATTGAGGATCGTTCGGCCGAACGGCTGCTCGGCGAAGATGGCGACATAGTTGCGCAAGGTCGGCTGGTCAGGGATCAGCGCGGCATCGAAAATGGCGGCGCCGGATTTGAGCGACGAGACGACCGCCCAGGCGAACGGAAACAGGGCGTAGACGACGATCGCGCCGGCCAGGACGTAAAGCCCGGCCGCCTTGGCCAACCGGCTCACGGCGTACCTTCGTCGGGACGAAGCCGGGCGGCGCGGATGTAGACCAGGGTGCAGACGCCGACGATGAGAAAGATCAGCACGGAGGCCGCCGAACCATAGCCGACGTCGGCAAACTCGACGAGTTCACGCCGCGCGAACACCGACATGGTCGCCGTTCCTCGGCTGTTGCTGGTCATGATGTAGATCAGATCGAAGATCCTGAGCGCATCGAGGGTGCGAAAGATCACCGCGACCAGCAAAACCGGGCGGATCAGCGGCAGGGTGATGCGAAAGAAGACGCGGGCGGGCGAAATGCCGTCGATGCGCGCGGCCTCGTAGACGTCCTTCGGTACCATCTGCAATCCGGCGAGGATGAGCAGCGCCATGAACGGTGTCGTTTTCCAGACATCGGTGGCAATCACCGCGGCCATCGCGAGAGCGGGATCGGCGAGCCATGCGACCGGCTTGTCGATCACGCCGATGCCGAGCAGGGCGGCGTTGATGACGCCGTAGAGGTCGTTGTACATCCACGCCCACATCTTGCCGGAAACGACGAGCGGGATGGCCCACGGCACCAAAATCGCCGCGCGCACGAAAGTCCGGCCGCGAAACCGGGCGTTCATGACGAGCGCGAAAACAATGCCGAGCACGGTTTCGATCGAGACCGAGAAAAATGCGAAGACCACGGTGTTCCAAACGGCGTTCCACCACTCGGGATCGCCGATCAGCAGCCGGTAATTGTCGAGGCCCGTGAACCGCGCGCTCGCGGCGTCGCCAAGCCGGGCGTCGGTCAGGCTGAACCAGATCGTCCGGCCGAGCGGCCACGCCCCGATCAGCGCCAGCACGGCCAGTGTCGGCGTAAGAAAGAGCCAGGCCGCGCGAACTCTGCGCCGGCCGAGCGGAACGGGCCGTGGCTTGCCTAGGCTCACCGTTCCCAGCCCTCGCCGCGGATCAGACGCAGCCGGGCGTCCAGGTCCGTCAAGGCTTTCTCGGCGGAGGTCCGTCCCGACAAGGTGTCGTGAACCGCGTTCCAGAAGGTGCTCGAGACACGGTTGTAGGCTATGCCGGTGATCCGCGACGGCCGCGCCAGGGCATGGTCAAGAACGCCGGCCAAGGTCCGGTAATGCGGGTTGGCGGCAAGCACGCGCGCGTCGGCGTAAAGCGCCGGCCGCGTCGGGTTGAACCCGGCCTCGATCGCACGGGCCTTCTGAACTTGCGCGCTGGTCAGGGCGCGGACCAGGTCGGCGGCGATATCCGGGTGTTTCGAGTAGCGCGAAACGGCGAGCTGAGCGCCGCCGAGCACGCCGGTGTGAGTTTCGCCCGGCGCCGCCGGCAGAGGGGCAAGCCCGACCTTGCCGGCAATTGTGCTGCCCTCGGCGTTGGCCAGCGCCCAGACATAGGGCCAGTTGCGCATGAAGGCGGCCTGGCCCGATTGGAAGACGCCGCGCGCTTCGTCCTCCATGTATGTCAGCACGCCCTCGGGCGCGATCGTGCCGATCCACGACTTCGGCAAGGCCAGCGCCTCGGCGGCGCGGCTGACGTCGAGACCGATGGCGCCGTCGGCCTCGATCAGGCGGCCTCCGCCTTGCGATGCGATCCATTCCAGCGCGTTGCAGGTCAGCCCCTCGTACGCCCGGGCCTGGAAGACGTAGCCCCACAGCCGAGTATCGCCGGCGCTTCGTTCGCCGTCCTGGATCAGCCGCGCGGCGGCGGTCAGTTCCTCCCAGGTGGTCGGCACATCGACGCCGTACTTAGCAAGCAGGTCGGCGCGGTAGTACAGCAAGCCGACATCGACGAACCACGGCAGGGCGACCAATCGACCGTCGACGGTATCGTTGTCGATGACCACGGCGAGGTGATCGGCGCGCTCGGCGGAAGTGACATAGGGCGCCAGATCGACGAGATGGCGCGCGAGTATTCCCGGCCAGACGACATCGATCTGGAGCACGTCGATCGCATCCGAGCGCGCGGCGAGCAATTGCTGGTAGAGCGCAAGGCGCTGATCTGAATCGTTGGGCGTGGCGACGATACGCACGGTATTGCCACTGCGGGCGGCCCAAGCCTCCGCCTCCGCCCGGCAAAGCTCAAGCTCCTGGCCGACGGCGCCGCACGACAGCGCGATCTCGGCCGCTCGTGGCGCCGTTCCGATGGCGCTGGAAGCAACCAGAACGAGTGAAGCCAGCGCGACAACTCCGCGCAGGCGATGGACCTTTGCGGCAACAGGCATCATCGCTCTGGTTACGCCTGTGTGCGGGCGGGCGCAATCTTCGTGCGGGCTCAACCTCTACGGCATTCCAAGACCGTTGCGCAGTTCAGGCCGCGAGCTGCTCGCGGTCGGGGGGCGCCATGAATTCCGGGCCCACCGGGTCCTTTACCTCTTCGTCGACGATCCGATCGATCTCCGCCAGCGCGTCGGCATCGAGCGTCCAGCCCATGGCACCGTCGAGCGGATCGAGTTGGCCCGGCTTGCGCGCGCCCCACAGGGCAACAGAAACGCCCGGCTGATCGAGCACCCAGCGCAGCGCCAGGTGAATGGCGCGCTTGCCGAAGCGCTCGCGCGCCAGCCGGTCCAGCCGTTCGACGCAGGCGAGATACTGGCCGAAACGCGGCGCGCGGAACTTCGGATCGGAGGCGCGCAGGTCGTCCTTGGCGAACTTGGTCGACGCATCCATGCGCCCCGAGAGCAGACCCCGGCAGATCGATCCATAGGTCAGGGTGGCGATGCCGTTGTCATGACAGTACGGCAGCACGTCCGCCTCGATGCCGCGCTCGAAAAGGTTGTACGGTGGCTGAGCGACATGCAGCGGCGACAACTCGCGTATCGCGTTCATCTGCGCCGGCGAGAAATTGCTGACGCCGATTGAGCGGATCTTGCCGGCCTTGAGCAGGCGATGCATGGCCGCGGCCGTTTCGCCGCACGGCGTCAGCGGGTCCGGCCAGTGCACGAAATAGATATCGATGCGGTCGGTTCGCAGGCGCTTCAGCGAGTCCTCGACCTCTTTCTCGATCCGCGCCCGCGTCGCGTTCCGGAACGGCTGCTCTTCGCGCCAATCGAGCCCAACCTTGGTCGAAAGCACCACCCGGTCGCGCGCGCCGCTCTCCTCGAGCGCGCGCCCGACGATCTCTTCCGACCGGCCGAAGCCGTAGACCGGCGCGGTGTCAATGAGGGTGACACCCTTGTCGAGGGCGTCATGGATGGTGCGAACCGACGCGTCGTCATCGGCGCCGCCCCACATCCAGCCGCCGAGCGCCCAGGTGCCAAGGCCGATGCGCGACGCTTCGCGCTCAACCCCGGGGATTTGAACGGTTTCCATGAAATCTCCGTTGCTGAACACGTTGCTCAACTCAAGGGGAATGCTAGCTCGGTCCGTCGGGCGGAAACGACACTCCCATATGGGGGCGCGGCGAGGACGCGGTTCCGGGCCGGTCCGCCCGACGGACGTAAACTAATATTCCGAACCGCCGACGCTATCCTTAACCCAGATTAGGATGGGATGCAGTCTCACCGCGACAGCCAGTTTCAACAGATGCGCGGGAGGGGATCATCTTCGAGCTCTTCGATAAGGCGCTCGCCGCCAAGCTCTGTTGCCAACACGACGCCGGGCCGTCCGTCGTGCAGCGCGCCGATGATTGCCGCATCAGGGCAGCTGGCGTGCCTTTGCATGGCCTCCACCGCCGCGGCGGCATCCTCGGGCGAGATGACGGCGACCACCCGGCCCTCGCAGGCGAGGTATAGCGGATCGTAGCCGAGCATCTCGCAGACGGCGGCGACGGGATCGCGAACGGGGATCGCCGGGCCGTCCAGACGCACCGTCAATTTCGCGACCCGCCCGATTTCGTTGGCGACGGTAGCGAGGCCGCCGCGGGTCGGATCGCGCATGAAGCGCAGGCCGGGGATACGGCTGAGCGCCCGCGTTACCGGCAGCACGCTGGCGCAGTCCGAAAGCAGATCGCCACGCAAGCCGAACTGTTCGCGGGCGAGCATGACGGCGGTTCCATGATCGCCGACCGGGCCGCTGACAACCAAGCGGTCGCCGGGGCGCACCTGGTCCAGCCCCAGCCGGAGTGCCGGGTCGCGAAGACCGATCCCGGTGGTCGCGAAATAAACCCCGCCGCCCTCGCCCCGGCGCAGCACCTTGGTATCACCGGCGACGACGCGGACGCCGGCGTCGCCGGCCGCGCCAGCCATCGCCGCGACCAGACGATCGAGCAAGGCGATCTCGAGGCCCTCCTCGATGAAGCTGTTCAACGTCAGATAGAGCGGCCGCGCGCCCGCGACGGCGAGATCGTTGACGGTGCCGTGGACGGCGAGGCCGCCGATATTGCCGCCGGGAAACTCGAGCGGCTCGACGGTAAAACCGTCGGTCGTCACCATCAGCGTGCCGCCTTCCGTGGCGAGCGGCAGGGGCGCCGCGTCGAGCGTCGTATCAAGCAGCGGATTGGCCAGGTGGCGATAGAACAGCCCGTCGATCAGCTCGCGCATGAATCGGCCGCCGTTGCCGTGGGCCAAGCCGATCCGAGTATCGCTCGGCCCGTGCGGCTTTTTCGAAGAATTCATGCCGTGCCCGCCCGGCCCGCCTCGATGATCTGGCCGAAGCTGAGCCCGGCATCGTTGGCTGGAACCTGTTCGGCGAGAACAGTGCGAAACCCATCGGCTTCAAGCAGTCGCTCGCACATTTCGCTCAACAGCCTGTTCTGGAAGACGCCGCCGGTCAGCCCGACGACACCGGCCGGGCGCTCTTCGCGCACCCGCCGTGCCTGGTCGAGCAGCGCGCCGGCGAGGCTCGCATGAAAGATCGCCCCGCGCTCGCCCGGCGGCAGGGTTTCGTCCTGGAGAACAAGCAACAGAGGCGACCAGTCCGACCGCCACACGCCGTCGTCATCGCGCGCGAGCGGTAGCGCGACCGGCTCGCCGTGATCGTGGCTCGCGGCCTCCAGCCACATCGGGCCGTGGCCCTCGAAGCTGCCGCTCTCGACGATGCCGGTCAAGGCCGCGGCGGCGTCGAACAGGCGGCCGACGGCACTGGTCGCGGGCGCATTTAACCGGCGCTCCCAGGCGTGACGCAACAGCCCGTCCGCGTACCGCTCGCCGCGCGGCCACGAAAAACCCGCTTCCCAGCAGAGGCCAAGGGCGCTCCGCCATGGCTCGCGGCCGGCCTTGTCGCCGCCGGGCGGCGCGAAGGGGCGGAACGAGGCGACGCGCCGCCAGCAGCCGGGCCGGCCGTGGAACGCCTCGCCGCCCCATAGCGTCCCATCGTCGCCATACCCCACGCCATCCCAGGCGAAAACCAGCATGGGTTCAAGGATCGAATGCTCACCGGCGAGGGCCGAGGCGTGGGCATGGTGATGCAAGACTTCGCGCACCGGTAAGCCGCACCGGCGCGCCCACCGGCTCGAGCCATAGCCCCGATGGGCATCGGCGATCACCCGCTCGGCGCGAACGCCATACAGCGCCTGCAGATCGGCGATGACCTGCTCGAAGACGGCGAGCCCGCGCGGCGAGCCGAGGTCGCCGATATGCGGCGAGACGACGGCACGCTCGCCCCAGCCGAGCGCGACGGTCACCTTGAGGTGGCCGCCGACGGCAAGGATCGGGTGGTCCAGGCGGAACGGCAAAGGCAGATCGAGCGGCGCCGAGCCGCGGCCAAGCCGGATCGGTCGCGCGCGGCCGGCAATAGCCCGATAGAGCGGATCGTCGGCGGGTCGGCGGATCGGCCGGTCATGATGCAGGAAGCCGTCGGCGATGCGGGCCAGCCGGGCTTCGGCGGCGGCGGCGTCCGCCAACACCGGCTCGCCGCTGATGTTCCCAGAGGTCGCGACCAGCGGGCCGGCGAAGTCGCCGAGCAGAAGATGGTGCAGCGGACTGTAGGCCAGCATCACCCCGATTTCATCGAGACCGGGTGCGATCGCCGCAGAAAACGGTATATCGTCGCGTTTCGCCGCAAGCACGATGGGACGCATCGGATCGGCCAGCATCGCCGCTTCGACGGGAGTCGGTCGGACCAGCCGGCGAACGCCATCGAGCCGATCGCAGCCCTCATCGCCGACCATCACCGCCAGCGGCTTATCGGGCCGCCGCTTGGCCCGGCGCAGGCGCGCGACCGCGCTTGCGCTGGCGGCATCGCACATCAGGTGGTAGCCGCCGATCCCCTTGACGGCGACGATGAGGCCGCGGCGCAGCGCCGCGATGCATGCCGCCAGCGCCGCTTCATTGCCTTCGATGTCCGGTTCACCCTCCGCACGATAGCTCAGCCGCGGGCCACAGGCCGGGCAAGCGAGTGGTTGCGCGTGATAGCGGCGGTCGAGCGGATCGTCATATTCGGCTTGGCAGGACGAACACAGGGCAAAGCCGGCCATCGTCGTATGCGGCCGGTCGTAAGGGAGCCGTTCGATGATCGTATAGCGAGGCCCGCATTGAGTGCAGTTGATGAACGGATAGCGGTAACGCCGCCGGCGGGGATCGCGCAGCTCCGCAAGGCAGTCGTCGCAGGCGAAATGGTCGGGCGCGAGCATGGCGTCGCCGCCATCGCCCTCGATGCTCGGCAGAATGGCGAACCCCCGCGCCGCCTGGTCGGCGAACGGCGGCGCCGGCGTGCTTGCCGCGAAGTCGAGGCCGCGCCAGCGGTGGCGCCTCGGCGATAAGATCGGCGGTGAAGCGGTCGAGAGCAACGCCCTCGCCGCGGACCACGATGGACAGCACGCCGGCGCAGTTGCGGACCCAGCCCGTCAACCCGTGGCTGTCGGCAAGGCGGCGCACGAAGGGGCGAAAGCCGACGCCCTGCACTCGGCCGACAACGCGAAGCTCGCGGGCCTCGATCTCCCGCCACGCTCGCCCCGGCGAACCCACCATCGCGCCCTTGTCGCGCGGGTCAATGCTGAGGGTCACGCGCAAGCGCGCTCCTTGCTTCCGCGCGCGCCGGCCGACCACCAGATGCGGCATGCGCCCTCGTCGGAGACCATGCACGGCCCGACCGGCTGACGCGGAACGCAGGCACCGCCATAAAGTTTGCAATCGGACGGATAGATGCGGCCAAGGACGACGTCGGCGCAGGCGCATCCGGGTGGCATTTCGCCGGCGCGGCGGCGGCCCTCGCTCATTTCGGAGGGATAGCGCAGGCGCGCATCGTGATCGGCGTAGGGCGCGCGAAGCTGATAGCCGGAGGCCGGGATCGTGCCGATCCCCCTCCACGGTGCGTCGATCACGCTCATGGTCTCGGTGAGATGCCGCCGAGCGGTCCGGTTACCCTGGGGGCGGACAGCGCGGGAATAGCAGTTGTCGACAAAGGCACGCCCCTCCATCACCTGGCGCAGACTCGAGTAGATCGCCGCCAGGAGACTTTCGGCCGTGAAACCGGCGATGGCGCACGGAACGGCGTAATCCTCGGCGACGAAGCGCCACTCTTGCGGCCCCATGACGGTCGCGACATGGCCGGGGGCGATCAGCGCATCGAACCCGGGCCGCGCCGAAGCGAGCAGCATCGCCACCGCCGGCCAGGTCAGCCGCCCGGAGACAAGCAGCAACAGGTTTTTAGGGAGCCGCTCGTGGATCATCGCCGCGACGGGCGCCATCGTCGTCTCGAACCCGACGGCGAAAAAGACCACCGTACGATCGGGCTTGGCCTCGGCGATCCGCACCGCCTCCAGCGGCGAGGCAATAGGTCTGACGTCGCCACCCGCGGCCTTGGCCTGCTCGAGCGAACGAACCTCGCCCTTGGCGACGTTCGCCGGAACCCGCAGCATGTCGCCAAATGTCACCAAGGTGACATCGCGGTCGAGCGCAAGACGGATCGCGGCGTAAACATCCTCCTCGGGACAAACACAAACGGGGCACCCCGGACCGGGGATCAACTCGATGCCGGCGGGCAGCACCGAGCGCAGGCCCGCGAGGGCGATCGAGCGCTCGTGTCCGCCGCAGACATTCATGATCTTGATCCGGCGCGGCGGAGCCAACCGGTGGATCCGCTCGAGCCAGTCCCGCGCTCTCATGGTGGGCGCACGGGTGGGCACGGCGGCGGTCACGGCCGCCTCTCTTCATGGCGGAAATGCGCATGCGCATTTCCGCCATGATGGTGATGGGGATCGAGGATCGCCGCGGGCCGCCGCTCATCGAGTCGGCACCGGCGCGCAAGCCGTTCGCCGAGCCACTCGACCCAGCGCCCGACGCCCGATCCGTCGCGCGCGGAGATCGCCATCACCGGCGCCTCGCTGGCCAACCCTCTGACGGCCGCCTCGGCACGGTCGACGTCGAAGTCGCCGACGTATGGCAGAAGGTCGGATTTGGACAGAAGCACGAGATCGACGGCGCGAAACATCACCGGATATTTGGCCGGCTTGTCGTCGCCTTCGGTCACGGACAAAAGCGCGACCGAGTGATGATGGCCGAGGTCAAAGCCGGCCGGGCAAACGAGGTTGCCGACGTTCTCGATGAAAACGATGTCGAGCGCCGCCAGATCCAGGTGGTCCATGGCGCCGTGGATCATCGCCGCATCGAGATGACAGGCCCCGCCCGTGGTGATCTGAACGGCGGGTACGCCATGATCGCGGATCCGGCGTGCGTCGTTGTCGGTTTCAAGATCGCCTTCAATGACACCCACCCGCGGACCGCCGGGAGTCCGACGCAGCGCTTCGATCGTCGCCTCGAGTAGCGCCGTCTTGCCGGCGCCGGGCGAGGACATCAGGTTGATCGCCAACACCCCGGCGGCATCGAAATGGGTCCGGTTGTGGGCCGCCTCGCGGTCATTGTCGGCGAGAAGCGCCCGCAGCACGGAAACGGATTCTCGGTGCCCGCCGGCGACGGACACGATCGGCGCGACCTCGGCGCTCGCCACCACCCGCCCGGTCTTCGCCGCAACAGCGCATCCGCAGGTCTGGCACATGGCTTCGTCCCTTCCCGTTCAGCCCCTACGCGCGATCACGGCGCGGCCGGCGCCTCCGCGTCGCTCGGCGCCATCGCATCCGGTTCGTCAGCGCAATCGAGCTCGACGCTGATAAGGATCAGCTCGTCGCCGCTGATCACGTCGGTGCGGAAGTCGCTGCAATATCCGCATAGCAGCCGGTTCGCGCGCGCTTCGGAAACCCTGGCGCAGGTCCGGCAGCGGACCTCGATGGGCGACGTCTCAACGATCAGATCCGCGTTCCCGGCGAGCGTTCCGCACCGCGCGACCGAGAACGCGCGATCAAGCAGCCCCGGCTCGACGCCCGATAGCGGACCGACGCCGAGCCGTATGGCGACAACCGCGCGCGCCCGATGCTCGCCGGCAATTACGGTGACCTGGTCCAGGAGGCCGCGGCAGATCGAGAACTCATGCACCGATTACGCCTCCCCGCCGACGAACAGCTCGTCGAAGAGGTCCCAGGTTGAACCGGCTTCTTCGGCGGTAATCTTCTGGATGGCATAGCCGATATGAACGAGAACGTGATCGCCGATGCCGATGGGCTCATCCTGGATAAGGAACAAACTGACATCCCGCTCAACGCCTTTTGCGGAGCAGCGCGCGGTAAATCCCTCGATCCCGTCGACGCGCATGGGCACGGCGAGACACATGGAGCTCTCCCTAGTCGGCTCTCTTCTTTCTTTAATTTCCCGAGCCTGCTTGATCATAGCAAAGTATCTGGCCGACCGCGAGCGCGACCGAGCAGCAATGTAATTGCCGCGCCTTGCGCGTAATGGGGATGGATGGTGGGCCCGGCAGGACTCGAACCTGCAACCAGACCGTTATGAGCGGCCGGCTCTAACCAATTGAGCTACGGGCCCCAAGGCGGCCACCCGCGGCGGGCGGGCGCCAGCGAGCGCATCTTGCGCCGGCGCGGGCGGAGATAAGATGCGCGATTGTTGGCGAGCGAGCAACTTCCCGCATGTGGCCGATTTCGGCCATAGGCGGCTTGATCTAATAGTCGAGGAAGCTGCGAAGTTTGCGCGAGCGGCTCGGGTGCTTGAGCTTGCGCAGGGCCTTGGCTTCGATCTGACGGATGCGCTCGCGGGTCACCGAAAACTGCTGGCCGACCTCCTCGAGAGTATGGTCGGTATTCATGCCAATCCCGAAGCGCATGCGCAAGACGCGCTCTTCGCGCGGCGTCAGGCTGGAGAGCACGCGGGTGGTGGTTTCACGCAGGTTGCCCTGGATCGCCGCGTCGAGCGGCTGAACGGCGTTCTTGTCCTCGATGAAATCGCCGAGGTGGCTGTCTTCCTCGTCGCCGATCGGCGTTTCCAGCGAGATCGGCTCCTTGGCGATCTTGAGGACCTTGCGCACCTTTTCCAGCGGCATCGACAGCTTTTCGGCCAGTTCCTCCGGCGTCGGCTCGCGGCCGATCTCGTGCAGCATCTGGCGCGAGGTCCGGACCAGCTTGTTGATGGTCTCGATCATGTGCACGGGGATGCGGATCGTGCGCGCCTGATCGGCGATCGAGCGGGTAATCGCCTGGCGGATCCACCACGTCGCGTAGGTCGAGAACTTGTAGCCGCGGCGATACTCGAACTTGTCGACCGCCTTCATCAGGCCGATGTTGCCTTCCTGGATCAGGTCGAGGAATTGCAGGCCGCGGTTGGTGTATTTCTTGGCGATCGAGATGACCAGCCGCAGGTTGGCCTCGATCATCTCCTTCTTGGCCTTGCCGGCTTCGCGCTCGCCCTTCTGCACGGTCGCGACGATCCGGCGGAGCTCGACGATCGGCAGGCCGGCGTTATGCGAAACGGCCGCGATCTGCTCGCGTAGCGTCTTGACCTCCTCGCAATGGCGAGTGGCGAGGATGCTCCACTGCCGGCGCGGCAGTTTGGCGACCCGGTCGAGCCAGTCGGGCTCAAGCTCGTAGCCGCGATACTGCTCGAGGAACTCGTCGCGCTTCAGCGCGCAATCGAGCGCGCGGCGCATCAGCCGGCCCTCGAGGCTGATCAGCTTGCGGTTCAGCGCGTAAAGCTGCAGAACCAGTTCCTCGATCCGGGCATTGTTGAGCCGGACGTCCTCCATCAGGCCGATCAGTTCGCGCCGCAGCTTGCCGTAGCGCTTCTCGAGGGTCGGTTTGACCTCGCCGCCGCGCTGCAGGCTCTCGATGCGCTGCATCTGCAACTTGTGGAGCTTGCCGTAGGTCAGCGCGATCTGCTCGAAGGTCTCGAGGACTTTCGGCGTCAGCGCCAGTTCCATCGCCGCGAGCGAGACGCTTTGCTCCTCGACGTCGATATCATCGCCGTCCTCTTCGCCTTCCGCCCGCGCGCCTTCGGCGTGGTTGGCGTCGGCTTCACCCTTGCCGGCAGCGCCGTTGGCGCCTTCGGCGGCGAGCGCCGGCGCCATCGGCACGACGTTGGAGACCGTTTCCGCCGAACCGTCCGCGCCGTTGCCGCCGTGAGTCGCCGCGGCAACGCCCGCGCCGGCTTCGGCTCCATTGCCGCCCCCGCTCGCACCGGTGGTCGCCTCCGGGGCGGTCATATCCACCGGTGTCGCGCCGCTGTAGGTCGCCTCCAGATCAATGATATCGCGCAACAGCAGTTGGCCCTCGACCAGCGCGTCGTGCCAGCAGACGATCGCGCGCAGCGTCAGGGGGCTTTCGCAGATGCCGCCGATCATCATCTCGCGGCCGGCTTCGATGCGTTTGGCGATCGCGATTTCGCCCTCGCGCGATAGCAACTCGACGTTGCCCATCTCGCGCAAATACATCCGAACAGGATCGTCGGTCCGCCCTAGCTCGCTCTCATCGACATTTCCCGCAGGCAACTCGGCTTCGGCCACTTCCGGATCCGCCGCCGCGGCGGTGTCTTCCTGCTCCTCGGCCTCGACCACGCTGATGCCGATCTCCGACAGCATCGCCATGGTGTCTTCGATCTGCTCGGACGAGACCTGCTCGGGCGGCAATGCGCCGTTCAGCTCGTCATAGGTGACGTAGCCGCGCTCCTTGCCGCGAGTGATCATGCGTTTGACGCCGGCGCCCAAGGCGTCCAGCAGCGGACCATCCGCCTGCTCGACCTTGGTTTCCGTACCCTCTGCGGCAGCTTGCGTTTTTATCGACATCTATCCCCCGCTACTGAGAAGTATCCAAGCGGATTTCCATACCGGCGGCGACCCGAACGCAGATGAGCATCCAGTGACGCACGGGACGCGACGCACGGTTCATCGTCACGCGGATGACGCGCGAACATCGTCTGACAAAAAAAAGTCCTCGACCCATGGCGAGTCAGCGAACGGGCCCGATACCCGACCGCGCGGTCCGTGCCGCCGCCCGCATTGGCGGACAACTGCAGCGTCGTCTTACAGCGCAATACTCGAAAATCCGGACCCACAAGGCACGCAGAAGATTTCATTTGGCCATTTCGCGACAACACGCAATCCGCAGCGAGCCTAAGCGTTGCCAAACTTGAGGTAGCGTCGGTTCACGGTTGCGTCAAGGTCAAGGCCGACGAACGCAACCCGTGCGTCGCCCGAGCCGCGCGAGATGCGGCATTTTTCCGCCTCGCGCGGGCCGCTGTGCCGGGTGCCCGCCTAAAGGGTCTTAAGAACGGACTCGGCGCTGGTCTTTTCGAAGGCGCCCGCAGGGTCGATCATCAGCGCGGTGACGACGCCGTCGTCGACGACCATCGCGAAACGCTGGCAGCGCAGGCCCAAGCCCTTGCCGGTCAGGTCGAGCTCAAGGCCGGCGGCCTTGGCAAATTCGGCGTCGCCGTCGGCGACCATGACCACCTTGTCGCCGACGCCCTGATCCTTACCCCAGGCGTTCATGACGAAGACATCGTTGACCGCCGTGCAAACGATCGTGTCGACGCCTTTGTCCTTCAGCGCCGCGGCATGCTCGACGAATCCGGGTAAATGCTTGGCTGAACAGGTCGGCGTGAAAGCGCCGGGGACACCGAAGACCACCGCCTTCTTGCCCTTCAACAGATCGTCGGTCATCACCGGCGCCGGTCCGCCCTCGCCCATGCGCATCATCTTTACCGACGGCACCTTGTCACCCACTTGGATTGTCATGTTTGGTCCCCTGATTGTTGATTTCGGGTCACGGCGGTCATCCGCCGTGTGCAACATGGGAGTTGCCGCAAGCAAATTCAAAATGCAATCGTTTCCGCCGCGAAGCCGCCAGCACCCCACCCCTGGCGCGGCGTGGGCGGCAATGGCATATCCTTGGCTTAAGGTCACGATCCGAAGGGGATTGTCGAGGCAGCGATGTCTTCACCGGAAAATGCTCATGACACCTATCTGGCCGGCCAGCTCCTGGTCGCGATGCCGGGAATGCAGGACCCGCGTTTCGCGAAAACGGTCATCTACATGTGCGCCCACAACGGTGAAGGGGCGATGGGCCTGGTTCTCAACCGGGTGTTCGACGGCTTGAGCTTTCGCGACCTTCTCGAACAATTGGACATCGAGGCAACGGGCCATCTCGAGGCCGCCAACATCTATTTCGGCGGTCCGGTTGATACCGGCCGCGGCTTCGTGCTGCACAGCCCCGACTATGTCCGCGACGGCACGCTGGTCGTCACCGACGGGGTCGCCCTCACCGCCACCGTTGACATTCTCCGTTCCATCGCCGCCGGCAAAGGCCCCAGGCGCCACCTGCTCGCCCTCGGCTACGCCGGCTGGGGGCCGGGGCAGCTGGACTCCGAAATCCGCGCCAACGGCTGGCTCAACGTGCCCGCTGACAGCGATCTGGTCTTCGATCGCGATCTTGAGAACAAATGGGATCGCGCCATGGCCAAGATCGGCATCGATCCGCGCATGCTCAGCGACGAAGCCGGCCACGCCTGAGCTTCAGCGCATCCACGCGGCTCCGCTTTAGCTTTCGCCGACGGCGCGGCGTGGACGGCTGGAACACGGCTGAACACGCCCGGCGATAACGAAGATTGAGCTGAAGAGCCAACTTCGCGCTGTTTTTTTGGTTTTGTTGCCACTGCTTGTGAACGTTCGGCCGCCCCGTCTACCGGCGCGGCGGGAGCTGTGGTGGGGGGCGCGAGCGGCTGGCGGCGAGGACGCCGCGCAGGTCGTTCTCGCAGGCCCGCAGCTGGCCTTCGGCTTCGGCCCGCTTGCGCTTGCCTTCGTCGGCGATGCGCAGGCTGTCCTCGATGGTCGCGATCAACAGGTCGTTGGCCTTCTTGACCGCGTCGATGTCGAAGACGCCGCGCTCGATCTGGGAGCGGACCTCGATGTTCGCCTGCCTGAGGTTCTCGGCGTTGGCGAGGAGCAGCTCGTTGGTCAGGTCGGTCGCGTCCTTGAGCGTCTTGCCGGCCTCGCGCGAGCGGTAGATCGTCACCGCCTGGGCGAGTTGCTGGCGCCATAACGGCACGGTGTTGGCGAGCGTCGAGGTGATCTTGCCGATCAGGCTCTTGTCGTTTTCCTGGACCAGCCGGATGCTGGGCAGGCTTTGCATCGCCACTTGGCGGGTCAGCTTGAGGTCGTGGACCCGGCGTTCAAGATCGTCGCGGGCCGAGCGCAGATCGCGCAGCCGTTGCGCATCGAGCACGTCGCCGCTGGCCTGAGCCTTGCGTTCCAGCGAAGCGATGACGTCCTCGTCGAGCTGGCGCAGTTTCTCGTCAGCCGGCAGCGATGTAATCGGCGAGGTGGTGGAAGTAGTCGAGGTTGGCGGCGTAGAGCCGGTCGAGCTGGGCGACGTCGGTCAGAAGCTCGGTCTTGTGGGTGTCGAGCCGGTCGCCAATGACGTCGATCTGCTTGCGAACCTCCTCGTACTGCTGGAGGAATTTGGCGATCGGTTTGCCGCCGCCGAAGACCTTCGCAAGCAGGCCCGGCTTCTCGTTGAGCCCCATCTTGGTGACGTCGAAGCCGCGCAAGGTGGTCAGCATCTGGCCGAGCGAGTTCGCCGGCCGGGCCGATGTCCTTGTTGCGCACGCCCTCGAGCATGTCGTCCGAAATCGCGGTGAGCTGCTCCTGCGCCTTGGTCCCGAAGAACAGGATCGAGTTGGAGTTGTTCAGGTCGATCTCGGCCATCAGCCGGTCCATCCGCGCGCGATCGGGGGCGCCGGCGTTGCCGTAGGCAACAACGTCGTGGGCAGCTGTCGCTTGTTCGCCGGCAGGCGGAACAGGGACCCTGGACGAGCCCAATCGATCGGTCGCCATGGCTGTCACGTCTCCTTTGCTTTCTCCACCGGCGCCTAACCAACGCCCTCGTGCTTGAGCCGCGTCGTCAGCACCTCGATCTGGATATCCAGGTCGCTCACGCTGTTGTCGGCGAGCTTTTGATATTGCTCCTCGCAGACGGTTTCCATGTCGATGAGCAGCCGGCGGAAGTTCTGCTCGAGCAGGGGCGAATCCGCCCGGGTGTGGCTCCGGGCATACTTTTCGGTGATCTGGCGCGCGCCATCCAGATAGACGTTGATGAAGCGCCGCGCCCGGCGCAACTCGCGCGGGTTCTCCTCGATGGCCGTCAGGATCTTCTGCGCGCTCGCAACGATGCGGCTCAGCCGCTCGCGGAACTCGACCGAGCCGATCGCCTGACCGGCGGTCTCGATCCCGTCGACCTTGGCGTAGGCTTCGCCGAGCGCGGCGCGGATTTCCTCCGCGCTGATCCCGATATCCGCGGGGACCGCCTGGCGGCCGCGGCGCGGGTCGAAGCCGTAGACCAGGAAAAAGCCGATGACGCAGGCAATACCGAAGGCGATCGAGGTGATGATGTCATGACCGGCGGTGGTATAGGCGGCGAACGCGGCCGCCAGCCCGAGAATGCCGGCGCCGGCCGCCTTGAACGGCGTCACCTTCGCATACGCGCGCTCGCGGAAGGCCGCGTCGCCGGCGAAGCCGCGCCTTGCGATGCCGGCGCCGAAGAGAAACATGGCGTAGGCGGCGGCGGCCGCGGCCATTGTGCCGATCTCTCCGGACCACAGCGAGAACACCGCCTTGAAAGCAAGCGGCAGCGGCAGGATGTATAGCCACCAACCCTTGACGACAGCCCTGGCCCTGCGGCGGAGATCGAGCCCGAAAACCATTCCGTCAGTCCCCGTTAGAGGGCGACGGCAATGACGGCGCGGAAGTGGTTGCCGGCGGCGGCACCGCCTTGTGCTCACCGGAAGTGAAGAGGGCCTGGCAGCTGACCACGCCGATCGAGCCGACGAGAAGCAGCCATCCGAGAGCCTTGGTAAGACCACGCGGCATTCGTTTCTTTCCGTTCAACGTTCCCCGTCTGCGCAGCTCAGGGAGCGACCCTTATCGTCTTCGGCTCCGGCTCGGCGGGCGGCGAGTGACGCGCCGCCCGCCGCCGATCGCGACCCGTGGCGGGGGCGCTCGCGAACCCTAGCCCAGCTGGGGAATGCGCAGCTTCTGTCCGGGGTAGATCTTGTCCGGA
Organism: uncultured Alphaproteobacteria bacterium; assembly: GCA_963805915.1. GTDB lineage: Bacteria > Pseudomonadota > Alphaproteobacteria > Rhodospirillales > Defluviicoccaceae > JAEULH01. The sequence continues at coordinate 30,186 of CAWDWD010000016.1, read as the reverse complement.
TGATCGAGCATCGGCTTGTTGGCCTCGAAGATCGCATTGTACTTGCTCGCGTCGCCATACTGGGACTTGGCGATCTTCGACAGCGTATCGCCCTTCTCCACCGTGTAGAACGCGGCTTCCGGCGCGGCCGCGGGCGTCGTTATATTCTCTTCGACCTTGGCGACGCCCGAGACATTGCCGAGCGCGAGAACAATCTTCTCCTTGTCCTCCTGGGACGCGGCCGAGCCGCTGACCTTGACGGTGTCGCCCTCGACCTTGACATCGAGATCGGGCGACGACAGCCCGAGATCGTCGACCTGCTTTTTCAGATCCTCGGGTTTCGGTGCGTCGTCACCGCCGATCCCAAGCTTGTGGCCCGCGGCCTTGATAAAATCAAAAAGACCCATTGCCCTTCCTCCTCAACTATTTCGTGGTTGCATGGCGCAGGTTGCCGCGCGCCACGAGCGGCGTCGTTGTCGCACGAGTAGATGTCCGCGGTGACCGCATTGCGCAAGTCATCGCCGGCGGGTCGCGCCCTCTGATAGCAAATAAGTGCTGACATTTTCGGCCTGTACGCCACGTGAGGAAAAGCCGATTGTATATTGCCGCGCCCTTGCCTCGTCGGCGGCGGACCGAGTCAAGGATTGTCAAGGACGTCGCATGCGTACGCCGGAACACCAGCGTCTTGAGGAAGCCGCGCAAGGAAGGGCGGAGTGGAAGAAGTGGGGACCCTACCTTGCCGAGCGCCAGTGGGGGACGGTTCGCGAGGACTACAGCGTTGATGGCGATCCCTGGCGCTACTTCACCCATGACCAGGCCCGTTCGCGCGTCTACCACTGGGGCGAGGACGGCTTGGCCGGGCTCAGCGACGATCAGCAACTGTTGTGCTTCGCGCTGGCGCTTTGGAACGGCGCCGATCCGATCCTCAAGGAGCGCCTGTTCGGCCTGACCAACGCGGAAGGCAATCACGGCGAGGACGTCAAGGAGTGCTACTACTACCTCGACGCGACCCCGACGTCTTCGTATCTGAAGTTTCTCTACAAGTATCCGCAAGCAGCCTTTCCGTACGATGCTCTCGTCGCGGTCAACGCCGGGCGCGACAGGAGCGAAAGCGAATACGAGCTGATGGATACCGGTGTCTTCGCCGGCGGGCGCTACTTCGATGTCGTCGTCGAGTACGCCAAGGATTCGCCCGAGGACATCCTGATCGCCATCAGCGTGACCAACCGCGGACCGGAGGCGGCGACGCTGTGCGTGCTCCCGACCCTGTGGTTTCGCAATACCTGGTCGTGGTCGAACGACGTTCCCAAGCCGAACCTCAAGCAGGTCGAAAGAAAGTCACCGATCAGCACGATCGCCGCCGTTCATGCCGAACTGGGCGTGCGCTATCTCTATTGCGAGGGCGCGCCCTTGGTGCTGTTCACCGAGAACGAAACCAACAACAGGCGGCTGTTCGGCGGCGACAACGGTGGATTGTTCGTCAAGGACGGCATCAACGACTACGTCGTCACCGGCGTCAAGACCGCGATCAACATGAGGAAAACCGGGACCAAGGCCGCGGCGCGCTACGACCTCGCAATCGAGCCCGGCGAAACGCGCGTTCTCCGCCTGCGCCTCGCCGACGGAACGCCGGCATCGTCGGATCGCCGCGGCGGGCCCTTCGCCGGCTTCGACCCCATCGTCGCCACCCGGCGCGCCGAGGCGGACGCCTTCTACGCGACCATCGTGCCGGCGCAAAGCGGATCGGCCGCCGGCGAAACGGCTCCCGGCGAAACAGGCCCCGGCAACACCGCCAGCGGCGAGGACGCAGCGATCATCCGCCAGGCGCTCGCCGGGATGCTGTGGAACAGGCAGTACTATCACTACGATGTCGGCCGCTGGCTCGCCGAGCATCGGACCGGCCCCGGGCGGGATCGCGCGCGTGCGATCCGCAACGCCGCCTGGTCGCACGTCGACAACGCCGACATCATCTCGATGCCGGACAAGTGGGAATATCCCTGGTACGCGGCGTGGGATCTCCCCTTTCACTGCGTACCTCTGGCGCTGGTCGACGGCGACTTTGCCAAGCGCCAGCTCGATCTGCTCCTGCAGCCGCGCTACCTCCATCCGAACGGCCAGTTGGGCGCCTCCGAGTGGGATTTCGCCGCCGTCGGACCGCCCGTGCACGCCTGGGCGGCATGGTCGGTCTACAGCCTCGACAAGGCGCGGCGCGGAGGCGCCGGCGACCTGCCATTCCTGCGCGTCATCTTTGCCAGGCTGTTGATGAATTACACGTGGTGGCTCAACCGAAAGGATACCAAGGGCCGCGATCTTTTCGCCGGCGGCGTTCTCGGCATCGACGACCTGGGCGTTTTTGACCACCGGGAAACGGCACGCGGCGGGAGTGCCGTGGAAACCTCGACCGCCATCGGCTGGATGGCGTTCTCATGCCTGCACATGTTGCGGCTGGCGATCGAACTCGCCGCCGACGACGCCGAGTACGAGCCGTTCGCCGAGAAGTTCTTCGCCGAGTTCGTGGCGATCTCGGCGGCGATGGAGCGGGTTGGCGCGAACGCCACCGCCCTATGGAACGACACCGACGGCTTCTTCCACGACGTTATTGAGAGCGCGGAGGGCAATGGCGCGACGACGCTTGGCGTGCGCGCGATGGCCGGCCTTATCCCGCTGTGCGCCGGCGCGGTCGTATCGGCCGACATGCTCAACCGCCTGCCCCGCCTTGAGCAGCGGTTCCGCGGCTTGATCGAGGCTCCTTTGGGCGCGTCGGGGAGCCAGGCCGTGGCGGGAAAGCGGGGGTATCGTGACCGCAAACTGCTCTCGGCGGTGAGTGAGGACAGGCTTGTGCGAACGCTCACGCGGATGCTCGACGAGAGCGAATTCCTCAGCCCGTTCGGGATCCGCTCGTTGTCGCAAGCCCATCGCGACCCGCCTTTAGCCCTCCCGCTCGGCGGCAAAGGCGAATTCGGCGAGGTGGCCTACCAGCCCGGCGAAGCACATGATGCGCTACTCGGAGGCAACGCCAACTGGCGCGGGCCGGTCTGGTTTCCCTACAACGCCCTGCTCATCGACGGGCTGCTTCAGCAATACCTGTTCCACGGCAACCGCTTGCGCGTCGAGTGCCCGACCGGCTCGGGCCAGAAGAAGACATTGTTCGAGATCGCCGAAGAGATCACCCGCAGGCTCGCCGCCATCTTTCGCCGCGATGATACGGGCCGCCGGCCGGTTTTCGGCGACGACGAGACATTGCAGACAGACCCACATTGGCGGGACCATCTGCTGTTCCATGAGTACTTCCACGGCGAAGACGGGACAGGGCTCGGTGCCAGCCATCAGACCGGCTGGACCGGCCTGATCGCCCCGTTGCTGCGGTTCTTCGCCAACACCACGGCCGAGGAGTTTCTCGAATTCGGTTCCGAAGGCGGGTTTCTGTCAAGTGGCCGAAAGGAGGCATGGCCGACATCAGCCGGCCTGTGAGCCCGGTTCTGCCGCGCTCCCGCCTCCGGCGGCCGGCGTGCGTTGACACATGAACGAAACGTGGCGCGGACTCCGCTACCGCGGCAGCCCGCGCCATTGAAGGTGAGAGCGCCGCTATTCCGCGGCGGCGGAAGTCACGCGAGGGTTGCGAGCTTCACGCGTTGCCGGTTCGGTCTCGCCGCCGAGCAGGCCCACGCGGTAGACAAGGCCAGCCGCGATGCCGCCCGCAATTGGCACAAACCAGAACAACCAGAGCTGCTGGATCGCCCAGCCGCCGACGAACAGCGCCTGCGACGTGCTCCGCGCCGGGTTGACCGAGGTGTTGGTCACCGGAATGCTGATGAGATGGATAAGAGCAAGGGCGAGCCCGATCGCCAGTGGTCCGAAGCCGGCTGGGGCGCGCTTGTCGGTCACGCCGAGAATGACGATGAGGAACCCGAAGGTCATCACCAGCTCGGTCACGATCGCCGAACTCATGGAATAGCCGCCCGGCGAATGCTCGCCGAAGCCGTTGGCGGCGAAGCCGGCGCTAATGTCGAAGCCGGGCGCCCCGCTCGCGATAAGGAACAGGACCGCCGCCGCCGCGATAGCACCGACAACCTGCGTCGCGACATAGGGCACGAGATCGGCGGTCGGCAGCCGTCCGCCCGCCCAGAGCCCGAAGCTGACGGCCGGGTTGAAATGGCCACCGGAGATGTGGCCGACCGCATAAGCCATGGTGACGACGGACAGGCCAAATGCCAGCGAAACGCCGACGAGGCCGATCCCGACCTCGGGAAACTTCGCGGCAAGAACGGCGCTGCCGCAGCCGCCGAGCACCAACCAGAATGTCCCTATGAATTCAGCAAAAAGCCTTTTCAACATGCCTTCTTCCTTACGCTATCGGGGGATTGTACCGCGCGATTATGCCGCCGGACCGGCGACGCACAACCCTCTTGTCTACCCCGCGGCCGCAAGGCTTCAACCGGCCGCCAGACCGCCACGGTGAAGACGCGCTTCAGTGCGCCGTGGACGGTGCGATGATGGGCGTGCGTGACGACCTGGGCGCGAAAAAGACCCAGACACGAGCGGGCGGCAGATTTATCAAGACGGTCGCAACGACGCGCCCGCGCACGCCAAGTTCCGCGCGCAACCTGTCGGGAACCGGGCACAAGGGTCCATACGAGAACTGAACAAGACGCCCGTGAGGGCCCATGGCGGCCGCGGCTTCCGCGACGATTGCCCGCTGTTGCTGTTCGCTCATGGCCAGCAACGGCAGCCCGGAGACGATCGCATTGACTCCGCCGTGCAGGCCGCGCCCCGCCAGCAGGCCGCGCAGATCGGCCGCGTCGCCGCAAATGACGGTCGCATGAGGAAAGCGCCGCTCGAGCAGACGGTGCAGCTTTGGATGGCGCTCAACGATGACCAGCCGTTCGGCCGGCACGCCGCGCGCGAGCAGTGCTTCGGTGATCGATCCGGTGCCGCCGCCAAGCTCGACGATCAGCCCCGGCCTCGCGAGGTTGATCCGCCGGGCCATCGCCCGGGCCAGCGGACCCCCGCTCGCGGCGACGGCGCCGATCTCCATCGGCGAGCGCAGCCATAGCCCGAGGATCAGGCCGCGTTCGGGTTTGGCAAGCATGCGGCGAAGGTTCTTCAGGCCTGTTTCAGTAATCTGACGATGAGGGAAGCGATGGGTCGGATATGCCATGACCGGCAGGATCGCGCAAGAGCGCCGAGATGGCAGCCGCCCGTCGAACACGCCGGCGGACCAGGCCATGGCTCAAGACGAAGCTTCATGCCTCTTCAAGGCGGCCCTGCCGCCGGCGCTGATATTGGGACACTGCCGGCGCGGGAGGTGCTCGATAACCCGGCGCGGCTCGCTCATGGCGCGGACGTATGGCTTGTAGGCCATGTCCTGGATCAGGATATGGTGGTACAGCCATTCGCTTAGGTAGTCGAGGAGCTCGCCCGCGACCGTGGCTCCGGCGCGACCGGCGAAGCGGCCGCGGAGGTCGTTGGCAAACCGGGTAAACTTCGCGTGTTCGGCGCGATGGACGCGAGCCGCCGGAAAGCCGCACGCATCGAGCAGACGTTCCTCGCGGGCGAAGTGATAGCGTGCGTACATCGATACGGTCTCAAGCACGGTTTCAACGGTCATGCGCGATTGAGCGCCGTGGTCGCCTACGGCGAGGAGGTTGATGATCCGCACCAGACAGCGATGATCGGAGTCCAAGGCCGGAACCCCGACGCTCATCGCCTCGGTCCACTGGCAAGCCGCCATGGCTGGCTTCCTTTTCGAGACGCCGTTTTCCTTATGCGCGATGTTCACAATGCTTCATTCTATCATTCGCCCCCGATGAAAGACCACAATGAATGAGGGAGTATTTTACGATGGAATCGAATTTTATCCGTCGGATACCGGCCCGCCGCTCGCGAGGCGTCGGTCATTCGCCGTAATGGACCCGCGGTCGACCGATGGACCACCGGGTCCATCGGGACGTTGACGCACTTGGCCTACGCAACCGCCGCGCCCGGCCGCGGCTCCGACAGCAGGCCCTTGATCAGCGCGTAGCAGCCGAGCAGCAGAACGACGGCGAACAAGAGACCCGTCGATACCGCGGCGGCCTGCAGCGCGGCGAGGCCGCCGCCGAGCAGTAACGCGATGGCCACCAGACCTTCGACGGAGGCCCAAAAGACACGTTGCGACACGGGCGCGTCGAGCTTGCCGCCGGCGGTGATGGTGTCGATGACCAACGAACCGGAATCCGACGAGGTCACGAAGAATACCACCACCAGGACGATCCCGATGAACGAGGTGATGCTCGCGAGCGGCAGATGGTGAAGCATGCTGAACAGCTTCAGTTCGAGCGGAGCGTCGACGATCGCCTGATAGCCCTCGGTGACCATGCTGACGGCGGTGCCGCCGAATACCGTCATCCACAACACCGAAACGGCTGACGGGATCAACAGGACGCAGATGAGAAACTCGCGAACAGTACGGCCGCGGCTGATGCGGGCGATGAACATGCCGACAAACGGCGACCAGGAGATCCACCAGGCCCAATAGAACGCGGTCCAACCTTGGCTGAAGTTGGCATCGTCGCGACCGAACGGACTGGCCAGGGCCGGCAGATATTCCACGTAGGCGGCGAGATTAGAAAGGTAGCCGGTCACAATCGTGATCGTCGGCCCGACGATCACGATAAAGAGCAACAGCAAGGCCGCGAGGGCCATGTTGATCTCTGACAGCCTTTTGACCCCGGCGTCGAGCCCGGCGACGACCGATGCCAATGCGATGGCGGTGATGCCGGTGATCAGTAGAACCTTGGTAACGTCGTTAACCGGCACCCCGAACAGGTAGTTGAGCCCGGCTGTCGCCTGTTCCGCGCCGATCCCCAGCGATGTCGCCAACCCAAATAGGGTCGCCAACACCGCGAGAGTGTCAATGATGTGCCCCGTCCAGCCCCAGACCCGCTCGCCGAAGATCGGATAGAACATCGAGCGCACGCTCAGCGGCAGCCCCTTGTTGTAGGTGAAGATCGCCAGCGAAAGCCCGACGATGGCGTAGATGGCCCAGGGGTGGAGGCCCCAGTGGAAAATCGTGCCGGCCATGGCCAACCGGCGCGCCTCTAGCGCATCGCCCGGAGCACCCGCGAGCGGAGCCCAGCTCTCGGCGCCGCCGGCGCCATCGGCAAAGGCGGCGGAGAAGTGCGAAATCGGCTCGGATACACCGAAAAACATCAAGCCGATGCCCATGCCGGCCGCGAACAGCATCGCCAGCCAACCAGAGTAGGAGTAGTCGGGCTTCGCGTCCCTGCCGCCGACGCGGATCTTACCGAGGGGCGAGACAATCAGCGCCAGCGATACCAGGACGAAAATGTTGCCCGCGAGCAGGAGGAACCAATCGAAGGTCGATGTCAGCGACGGACGGAGCCAGCCAAAGAAGGACGCGGCCTGTTCAGGCAGAGCCAGCGTAAAGAAGACGACGGAGAGAATGGTCAGAGAGGAGATCACGAAGACCGGATTGTGGATATCGAGACTGAACGGACCGACCTTCGGCTGAATATTGTCTTGGCCAATCGTATATCCGGTCTCGATCCCGTTGACCGGTGGGTCTGTGGCTAACTCTTTCTGTATACTCATTTTTATCCTTTTGTTACCCGCTCGCTGGGAAGCAACTCCGCGCACCGTCGCCGCTTCCGTTTGTCATCCCAAGACGTCGCCCGTGATCTGCGGCAGCTGCGAAACTCTCGCGGCTAGCGATTACGAAAACCGAAACGCCCGCGTGCGCGGCAACGGACGCCCGCATCCGAGCTGAAAATGTGCTCGGAAAGACCCGGTAGATGCGATGACATCACAATGAGATCCGATCCCGGCTCCGTCGGCACTTTCGCTGTGACCCGACGAAGCAGATCGGAATATCGTAAAGCTTCGCGACATTTTGGCGGGCGATGGCCTTTTCAAGCCGTCCACTATGCGCCAAATCGACCAGCGCCATGATCTTATTGAAGAGCCTTGTGTACATCCGTGGTCTTTATTTGTCCGCATGGGCCAGAGACAGAGCCGGCCTAGTTCGGCACAGGAGAACCACTATAAGCGCAACAACAGACGTAGTGAAAAGCTCCGCAGGCGCTTGGCCCGCCGCTAGCAAACGGCAAGCAGTGGATGTTAATTCCCGCCGAACGCGACCACCATTAAAGCCATTAATATCATGCCTAGAACGGCGAAGTCAATCAGCGTCAGAATATCCGACGAATTACGGCCGGTTTGGCGGCGCGCCTAGTATCTATAATCCATATATTTGGATGTATATGTAAGTTGAAGCAATACCTGCATATCTGCACGCCATATAGCTTATAAACTACGAAAACTTCGTGTACGGTGCGGGTTATGTGGTGGCCGGATCTTTGGCCTGAAGTGGCGGGGCTTTGCTGACCCGCGGGCTGCGTTGGAACCGACGCAAGCTCGCCGGCTGGGAACTACCCTACCTCGAAAAACTCATCCGCGGCACCGCCTGATCCCGTTTACCCGAGTCCCTAGCGGTTCGGTGCTGCCGGATGGTGCCCATCCGTCAGCTGAATCGAACCACCAACAGACCACTGGTGACCGCCCAGATCGCGCTGAGCGCCCGCGCGGCCGTCGTTTGTGGCAAAGGGTGGGGCGCGAGAGATGTACTTATTCCTTTAATAGGAAAATTATCTTGACGCTGAGGGGTGCATCCGGTACATGTCTTTACTCGCGGGAGGCGCATCGCAACCAGCGATAAGCAATGACGCTTCCCGGCGTATTATCGACACTGATTATCAAATAAATAGAAGACGAGACTATTAATGATCGATGCCGTGACGGTTGAGACAGCTCATTTGTTTGGCGATGCTCTGCCGGCGCTTCATCGTCTTCGTCATAAGATTTTTGTCGAGCGGCAGGGTTACCGTGTTCCGACCTACCGGGGCATGGAGTGGGACACGTTTGACACGCCAGCGGCTGTATACTTGATGTGGCGGGACGACCTTGATCAGGTCAGGGCGATTGCACGCCTGATCCCGACCACGTTCCCATATATGATCAAGGAGTTGTGGCCTCACTTAGTGGATGGCGACGAACTCCCCTCTAGACCTGATATTTGGGAGGTAACGCGCCTGGGGGTCGATCGGAGTCTTGCTCCGGCCATCCGCAGGCGCGTTTTCGGGGCGCTGGTTTGTGGTTGCGGTGAATTCGGGAAAGAAAACGGGATCAAGGAATTTTATCTTGTCACCCACCCCAAGCTGATCCGTAGCATCCATGCCGCCGGTTGCGACACCGCACTCCTGGGCAAGGCGCAGGCGATCGGCACGTCTCTCGTTGCCGCGGCAAGGATTCCGGTAACGGACACGGCCATGGCTACGCTGCGCGCGACATACACGCTGCCGGCACGCGTTCTGCGCGACACCGGCAAGGCGATTGCCGTGGCGGCTGCGTTAGGTGATAGTGCCGCTTACAAGACGTGCCCGCCGCGCTTCTTCGCGCGATGGACGCCCGCGGCAATCGCCATGGCGTCAGCCCGCGTCTCGCAATTGCTGGCGAAGCGCATACATATCCGCGCCTGTTCATGCTCGTTCCTGGCCTCCCCCAGCAGTTGCGACCATAGCGAATTGTTGCCGTTTCGCCCCGCCAGCCTGGCGGCGTGCAGGCATTGACGCGCGGCGTGCTTATGCATTTGGACAAAGCGTCTCGCCCACGCCGCGCTATGAACCAGTTCAGGCAAAGCCTCGCCGGACAGCATGCCGAACTCATCCGCGGCTTGCTCTTGACCCGGATGATCAAGGGCTACGCAATTTGCATGACCAACCCCTTGCGCCAGTTGCTGCGGATCCGGCTGACCCGATATCCGCGTCGTACGTTCCACGCCTGACATCGCCGTTCACCCCGAAATTTGACTTCGCTCGGCAAATTCGAACAAAGCAATCTTAGTGAACGATGAATGAGGCCGACTACCTCCCGAATCCGGTAGGTTGACTTGGCAGCAACGGCAGCGACCGGCGTCAGAAGCGGTAGCGCACGCCAAGAGCGGCCGTTGTCGACGACGTCTCGGCGCGGCCTTTTACGTCGACTCTCCCAGCGGCCGGCGTGCCAACGAAAAAGTCCCGCGTCAGCGCAACGTTCGCCCGCTCCCAGCGAGTATGGAAAAGCGATATATCGATGTCGAGATGGCGCAGAGGCCGATAACTGACGCCCGCGCCGACGGAGTAATTGTTGCCTTCGGGAACGCCGGTGGAACGGTAACGATCGCTGGTCGGGGTCGTCTCAAATCGGAACCCGCCGCGGAGGGTCAAATCCGAGCCGCAGTTGTATTCCCCACCCAATGAAACGGCATAGGAATCCTTGTAGTCCTGCGGCAGCACCGCGTCCCCGGGACCGTTCGCCAACTTGACGCGCACCTCATTGAATCGGCTCCAGTTGAACCATTGGACATCGGCGAGCAAGGTGGCGCCGTGGCCGATGTCCTGCGCCAATCCGATCGACACGATGTCGGGAAGGCGCAACTTGGCCTTGGCATTGTAGCTGGCGTTCGCCCCGGCGAGGGCGCCGCCGAGGCCGGACACTCGGGCATCGCCTTTGAGATTATGGTCGATGGCCGAGCGGTAGTGGGCGCCAATGCGGGTCGCTGGCCATGGACTGATCAGCACGCCGATATTGAAACCAACGCTGACGTCGTCGCCTCGTAGGCTGTTGCGCCCGTCGGTCGATACCGACGGGCCGCCCGGCGCCAGAGTATTGGGAACGGCATTGGTCAACTTGACGTCCACCGTTTGTACGTTGAGGCCGGCCCCGAGCGAAATGCGCTCGGTGATCCGATAGGCGAGAGCGGGCGAGAGGTCGACGGTCGTCAGGCTCGACTCCACCGAGTCGTAGCGGCCGAACCAGCCGCGGCCATAGTCCAGGCTGAGTCCGAAGGGAGACGTCAACCCCACGCCGAACCAGAGCGACGAGTTGAGTAGCGGGACGGCGGCGTAAAGGTTGGGCACGATCGCGGGATCGAAAGGATTGCCGCCGCTGTCTCCGCCATACGCGGTACTCGCGCCGAGAGTCCCCGGTGTCGCGGAGGTCGATCCCTTGTTGCGAAACTTCGTATCCGGGAAGATAACTGCAGCCCCGGCCATCGCCTGGGCCGCGGCTAGGTTCGTCATTCCCGCCGGATTGGAGACGACCGTTGCGGCGTCGTCGGCGCCCGCGACCTGGCCCGCGAAGGCGCGGCCGGCGTTGCGCGCGCTCTGTTGAGATAAGTAAAAGCCAGAGGCGGCGGCGCGCCCTCCATTAAATGTGAATCCGTACAAAATAAAAAATGATGCGGCCAAAACATCATTGATAAGCCGCCGCGTAGCCCACTTGCTCGCGTCAGGGCGATTACATGGGCAAGGCGCGGCGCTTGCAGGCAGGAAAGTCACATCCATGGAACCCCGGCAGCGGCATCGAGCCGCGCGTGCCAGTGCGGGCGACCGGAGTGAGCCGACAGCGTCAGTGAGTACCAGACAAGCTTGACACGCCCGCGACAATCGCATTAAATACCCAACTAGGGGCTTACAATCAAGTTATTTTTTAAGTTTAGGGCGATTTCAAATATATTTTTCGGCCTATGATCAATAAAGCAATTATTTGAGAAAAAATTATTGTTCCATTAATGGGAGACGTTTCTTTGTTTGATTGCTAGGAGTCTTTTATGCTTGGGCGCACTGAAGGATTGCGCGCGCCATTACTCCAAATATCGGCAGCGACCATTGCAAGCGAGTTTGTCCTTCGCACGTTTGCCAGCCGCGAAAGGTTGCCCCACAGGTCGTCGACCGCCTTTTACGGCTGACGTGTTGTGCGAGTCTCGGATTACATAGAACGGACAAACGCCGCGGCGTCGCACGAAGCGGTCTTCGGTTTGTTTCGCGTCGCGATGGAGTCGTTCGGCTACGACAGCATCGCATTCGTCGCCGTCACCGCTGCGGCGCAAAGCCTCATTACGCCCGGCCGGTCGGACCCCGCGCTTGTTGTCAGCTGCCCGCAGCCGTGGATCGACCATTATGTTGAAGAAAAGTATCAAGAAGTCGATCCGTGTCTGCTGCTCGCGCCGAACAAGCTCAAGCCATACAGCTGGGCGGAGACACTTGCTCACGAGACCCTTTCGGCGAAACAACGGCGAATGTTCGCGGAGGCCCGCGAGGCAGGCTTATACAACGGACTAAGCATTCCTGTTCATGGTCCTGCCGGCGAAAGCTATGTTGTGAGCCTCGCGAGCGCTTTGCCTGTAAGGGATGCTCCACCGAGTTTCGGCACGATGCAGATCTTCGCTACGCAGCTGCAACTTGCCTACACCGCTCTTACCCGCCGAGGCGACGAAACTTCGCCGCCCGTTCAGCTGACGGACCGGGAGCGGGAGTGTCTGACCTGGACCGCACGAGGAAAGAGCACCTGGTCGATTAGCAAGATCCTTGGGGTCTCGGAACATACCGTACAGTTCCACCTCAAAGGCACCATCAAGAAGATCGGCGCTTGCAATCGAGTTCAGGCGGTTGTGCTGGCCATCAGGCTCGGCTTGATCGCCCCCTGATTGCCGATCGGCCCCGATCTGAAGTCTAGCCATCATCGATACGATCCGCTCGGCGAAAGGCCTCCGCGGTTGAGCCCCTCCGGAGAGCGAGTTGAGCCTTTCCATACCTCCTAACTTGGCATAGCTTTCGCGTTTGGGCGCATCGCGCCGGACGGAGACTTTCCTGGAGAACGGTCGAGACTCTGTTTCTCTTGGTCTGTCCGAGAGATCCACCGAGAGATCCACTAACCTGGACGAACAGCGGCGACCGGCTCTGCTGGCGGTCGCGGCGATGCTCGTCGCCATTCTCTTGTGTCTGGGCTTCTGGGTATGGCAGGGCCGCTCGGTGATGATGGCGGACGCGCCATCGGCGCGGATTCCGTGCGTTTCCTACTGCCCCGTTCCGTGGGGCACAGTCGCCGTTCGACGAGGCGCTTGTCGTTCCTCCACAACAGATCAAGGAGGATCTGGCGGCGCTGGCCGCCGTCACCCGTTGCGTACGGATCTACGCCGTCGACCAGGGACTGGCAGAGGTGCCGCGCATCGCCCGAGACCTCGGCCTCAAGGTCCTGCTCGGCGCTTGGTTGCGACGCGATCCGATCCGTAACGCTCGCGAAATCGCGACCGTGATCGACCTCGCCAATCGCTATTCCGACACTGTCAAGGCGGTGATCGTCGGCAATGAGGTTCTGTTGCGACGCGAGATGCCGGCCGAGCAGCTTGCCGAGCAGATTCGGGCCGTCGCCGCAGCCGTTCCGGTTCCGGTAACCTACGCCGACGTCTGGGAATTCTGGTTGAAGAACCCGTCGGTGGCGGCCTCGGTCGATTTTCTGACCGTCCACATTCTGCCCTACTGGGAAGATGACCCGGTGGCGGTGGGCAAAGCCGTCGAGCACGTTCGCGAGATCGTGGACGTCGTCCGTGAGGCGTTTCCGGGCAAGCCGATCCTGATCGGCGAAACCGGGTGGCCGAGCCAGGGTCGGATGCGCCGCGGCGCCCTGCCCGGCGTCGTCAACCAGGCCCAATTCATCCGCGAGGTTCTCGCGCTTGCCCAACACGAAGATATCGACATCAACGTTATCGAGGCGCTGGATCAACCGTGGAAGCGAAAGCTTGAAGGCACCGTCGGCGGCTACTGGGGTATCTTCGACGAGGCGCGGACAGCAAAGTTTCCGATGGCGGGCCCCGTCAGCGAGCATCCGGACTGGCTCGGCGCCTTTGCCGCGAGCGTCGCCATCGTCCTGCCGCTTGTCCTGTTCGCTTGGCGGCGAAGGCCACCACTTAAGCCCCATCAATGGCTGGTCTTGGCGACCGCGGCGGCAACAGCGGGATGCGCCTTGGTGTTCGCGGCCCTTGAAGTCGGCGTGACCAGCCGAACGCTGTTCGATTGGAGCGTAGGCCTCGCCCGCGTTGCGGTCGCGGCCGGCACCGTCACGCTCACCGCGTACTGGTACCTTTCGCCAAGCGGTCCGGTGCAGCGCGGCCTTCCCGCGCCGGCGATCGAGATCATCGGCGCCATCCGGGGCCGGCGTTTCGCTGCGCCGTGGACGCTGCCACGCACCCTCGGGCTGCTCAGATTATTGACGATGTTCGGCGTCACGGCGACGACGCTTTGTCTGGTCTTCGACGGCCGCTACCGCGATTTCCCTGTCGCGGCCCACGCGCCGGCGGTCATCTGCTTTGTCTTTCTCGCGTGTTCGGGGCGCGGCCGGGCCATCGCGCATGACCTTCGCGAAGAGGTCGTTTTCGCCTCGCTCGCCGTGTCCGGCGCCGGCGCGATCCTCGCCGTCGAGGGGCTGGCCAACCATCAAGCCATACGGTGGGCTGTCGTTGTCGCGGCCATGGCGGCGATGGTGGTGGTTGAGTTGGCGCCCTGGCGGCGCCACGTCCCCGCTCGCGCGGCGGTATCAGAGCCGGACGGCCCGCATCGCTCCGACTAGAACCGCCGCTGCTCCAAGCTCGGCGTTGTACAGCACCAGCGCGGCCGCGCCAGCGGCCATCGCGGCCAGCGTGATTGCGCGGCTGCTGGCGAAGAACGCCGCAACCGCCATGATCAGGCAAACGACGCCGAAGATCTGCGCGCGCAGGAATACGCCAAGTCCCTGGAACAGAAAGCACCACGCCGGCGCATCGACGGCGGTGCAGCGCCAACCGATCGCCGGAACCTCGATGAGCCAGACCCTGAGCGCGGCGGCCAAAGCCAGCGAAAGGGCCACGGCGACAAGGGCGACGATCGAAAACGGAACTGCCTTCACACCATTTTGCCTCGGCCGCACAGAGGGAACCGCTACCCTACTCCCCGACCGCTACCGGCCGCCAGACACCGTGTTTTGCGATCCCCTTGGCGGCGCCACTCACATGCCGCTACCGCTTCAGGTCGCGCGCGATGGTGGACATCTCGTCGGTGGTGCGGAAGGCCGTGGCAGACGCATTGTAGGCCTGCTGGGTCACCATCATCTTGGTGAATTCATCCGACAGCTCGACATTGGATTGCTCCAGCGCGTCAGGTACGACCGCGCCGAAGCCGCCCTCACCGGCGGCGCCAAGAACAGCTGTTCCGGATGCGGCGCTCGCGGCGAAGAGGTTTCCGCTCAGCGGAGTCAGGCCCTCTGGATTGGAGAAATCGGCGAGCGCTAGATGGTACAGCGCTCGGCTCCGGCCATTGGTGAAGGTCCCGACCACCGTACCCGCCGCGTCGAACGAGACCGAATCCAGGACCCCGGCGCTGTAGCCATCGCGCTCGAAATCGAGCGGCGTCAATGGTCCCGAGAACTGCCTGAAGCCAGACATGTCGAGGCTGAAGGCGGATGTCGCCCCGTCGGCGTGCGCGATGGCCAGACTGTAGGGCGCGGCGCCAATGGTTTCGCCGGTGGGAGTGAAGTTCAGCGGCGGCACCGGCGCCGGCCCGAGCGTGAGCGCATCGCCTGGCGATCCCGTGGCGGCGACGTCCCATGCGTTGGCCGTCGTCTTGGTGAACGACAGCTCGATCGGTCGCGGCCGGCCGATGGAATCGAAGATTTCGATGCTGTAGCGTTCGGCCGCGCCATCGTCCGCGTACGCAGGCAGGTTCAGCGCCAGACGCGCCTCGCTGGTCGGTTGCGCCTCACTGGCGAAGGCAAACGGATCGGTGCGGATCGGCCCGAGAGCGCCGCCACCGACCGACGCCGTACCCGCCGCGCTAGCCGGCCAGCCCAGAACGTAGCGCCCGCCGGCATCGCTCAGATAGGTCTCGTTTCCGCTCAGCGTGGTACCGTCCGGCATGGTGACGGTCGTCGCGGCGCCCGCCTGCTCGACAAACGCGCCGTCGCGGGTGAACGCCGTCTGGCCGGTCCCACCTACGGTATCGCCGAGCACGAAGAAGCCGCGGCCGTTGATTGCGACATCGTGTAAGCCATCGCCGTCGGCGATCTGGCCCTGCAACGCGATCCGCGCGTAGTCCTTGGCCTTGACCCCGGCGATATCCGACTGGCTGGTCAGCGGTCCGGCGAGGTTCGGATTTCCCGGCTGGCTCGAGATCGTCTGGCCGACGAAGCGTGTGAAAGTGCGTGTCCGTCCGCTTGAAGCCGTCCGTAGCGACATTGGCGATGTTGGCGCCGATGACGCCAAGCGCGTGGCTCTGGCTGATCATGCCGAGGACACTGCTTTGAAACGCTCCGAACGAGCTCATGAAATTGCTCTCCCTACGCTGGCCGTGGATTGACTGGACCCGTCTGGTCGGCACGAAGCAACTCTCGGGCCAGCGCGGCGTGGCGGCTGAAATGGTGCGTTCAGCCCGTTTTTCCTGCCGCCGGCCTGCGCTACCTTGACGCCAGGGTCGCGCATTGCCGGGCAGATCCTGCCGATCCGCAGGCTTTTAACGCATCCTTAAGCCCACTGCGGCCAGACTGGCCTCGGTCCTGCGACTGAAGGGAGCCGGCATGCCGATCATGAACAGCGATGGCGTTCGCGCCGGCGCGACAATTACGGACATCCGACGCAAGCGCGCCAAGCCGGCGGGCGACAAGCGTTTCACGTTGGCCGCGGGCGTGAAGCCAGCCACCGAGACCATGTTCGGCCCGGCGGTCGTGAGCGTCACGTCCCTCCTCAGCATTCAGGAGACACCAGGGGCGGACGGCGAAGCCGCGCGCGCCGCAAACGTTCGCCGCGGCGACGATCTGCTGGATCGAACTCGATGAACTCCGCGTTGCGCTGCTCGCCGGGGTTGTGCCGAGGAACCGCTTGGCGGTTCTCGCCGAAACCCTCAAGCAGGAGCGCCGGATGAGCGGCGATGAGCGCCTCGACCATCTCATCGGCGAAATCGAGCTGCGCGCGAAGGTGGAAGTGGCCAAGCTGGCACGCCGGCAATGATCGCCGCCGCCCCCTACGGACGCGCGTTTTTTGTCAATTTTGGCGCTATTTCAAGGGGTTAATTACAGTGTGCGGAATAAGTTACCGCTTGCGGCAGGGTGCCTTCACCCATATAGTCCGCCCCGTTCAACGAGACTTGGTTGGGTCTTGATCCAGTGCAGGAAGCGTCAAGCCGTTCCGCGAGGACGTTGACGGTGCCGCCGGACTACCGGCCCACCGATGACGAGCTGTTCATGAGCCCGTTGATGCGCGAGTACTTTCGCCAGAAGCTGTTGCAGTGGCGCGACGAGTTGCTGGGCGAATCCAGCGAAACCCTGCACAATCTCCAAGAAGGCGGCTTCGACGAGGCCGACGTGGCCGACCGCGCCTCCATCGAGGCGGCGCGCACGCTGGAGTTGCGAACGCGCGATCGCGCCCGCAAGCTGATCAGCAAGATCGACGAAGCGCTGGAGCGCATCGAAAGCGGCACCTTCGGCTACTGCGAGGATACGCACGAGCCGATCAGCATCTCGCGGCTGGAGGCCCGGCCGATCGCCACCCTCAGCCTCGAAGCCCAGGAACGCCACGAGCGAATGGAGCGCACTCACCGCGACGAGTAGTTGTGAGCTTTCAACAGGTTGTGCATTCGAGCCTGACCGAGGAGAGCGAAGTTACCAAGCTCGCCGCGCCGAGATGATGGTCCATCTCGGCGTTCAGCACGGACGGCACACGCGACCTACATTGCGGCCGGCTGGACCACGGACCGCGCCGCGGTGGCGAGCCATTGCTCCAGGGTGGCGCGGAGTTGATCGATTCCGAAGGGCTTGCTCAGGTAATCGTCCATGCCGGCGGCCAGGCAGCGCTCGCGGTCGCCCTGAATCGCGTTGGCGGTCAGCGCAATGATTGGAGTACGGCCCGCGCCATAGGCTCCCTCGCTTCGGCGAATTTCGGCGGTCGCTTCGAAGCTGTCCATCACCGGCATCTGGCAGTCCATCAGGATCACGTCCCACGTTCCCGCGGCCAGCGCGCCGACCGCCTCACGGCCGTTGTCGACGACCGTCAACTCGTGGCCAAGCAACTCGAGCATGCTGAGCGCGACTTCCTGATTAACCGGATTGTCTTCCGCAAACCAGGATCCGGCCGGCTTGCGCGGACATCCCCGCTTTGCCGGCGCGGATGTAGCGGGCTCGGCCCCACCGCCATCATTCTGAACACCCGTCAACATCTCGCTGAGCGTATCGTAGAGGACGCTCTGGCGGACGGAACTGGCCAATGTCCATTCAATCCCCGCCTCGCGTAAGGCTTCGCTCGACGCTCGCTCGCACATGGGATGGGTCAGCAGGATCGGGGCGCGGTTGTGACCGCTCTCGGCATCGATCCATCGAGCCAGATCAAGACCGTCGACGCGCGCGCAGCGACCATCGACGACGATCAGACTGTAGCCGTCGCCGCCAAGCCTCAGCAGGATCAGCGCAAGCTCATTGTCGGCGGCGGCATCGCAGGCCGCGCCCCAAGCGGTGAGCTGTTCTTCGAAAACATCCCGGCGCGTGTCGTTGCCGCCGACCAGAAGGACATGGGCGCCATGAAGACCTTCCATCGGCTCGACCTCGTCGGCCGACGGCGCTCGCGGCAGGTCCAGGGTGAAGGCGAAGGTCGCCCCCTCGCCAAGCGTGCTCGTGACCGACAGATCCCCGCCCATCAAGGCCACGAGCTGATGAGTGATGGTCAGGCCGAGGCCGGTGCCGCCGTACTTGCGGGTGGTCGAGCCGTCGACCTGAGCGAAGGATTCCAAGATACGCGCCTGAGCCTCCGCCGCGATACCGATACCGCTATCCTGCACCACAATGCGCAGGGTGTCGTCACCGCCACTGGCCGCCTGCTTAAGCTCCACCCGAACGACAATTTGACCCGTGTCGGTAAATTTAACGGCGTTGCCGACCAGGTTGACAAGAATCTGGCGCAGCCGAACCTCGTCGCCGACGTGCCGGCCCTGGAGCGACGGCGGCACGGCGCAGATGAGTTCGACTTTCTTGACGCGGGCGCTTTCGGCGCACATCGACCACGTCCTCGACCAGTTCGTGCAGGTCGAACGGCGCCGGATCGAGGGTGAACTTGCCCGCCTCGATCTTGGAGAAATCGAGGATGTTGTTGATGATGGTGAGAAGCGAATGCGCCGAGCGATTGAATGGCCTCGACGAACCTGAGCTGCTTTGACGACAGAGCAATGCTCGACAGCAGCTCGGCCATGGTTGCGAGGAACTGGGACTTTGCGCGGTTGGCGTCTTCGGCCTGCTCCTTCGCCGCACTCAGTTCGGCCGTTCGTTCGGCGACCTGAGCCTCAAGACCGCCTTGATAGACCTCGATCTCTCGGCGCGATGTCGCAAGGCCCCGGCCCATGAGCTGGAATTCCCGGGCCAGTTCGCCCAGTTCATCACCGGAGCTGATCTCAAGAGCGCCATCGAATTGCCGCGGCCGATCTCCTTGGCAAACGTCTCGAGCTTGCCGACGCGCGCGACGATCATCACCCGGAGAACGATCAGCATCAGGGCCGCGCTGATGATGGTCGCGATGACCATGACGACCGCAACGAGTTGACCCAGTTGCCTGCTCGCCGCGAGAAGACCCGACCGCGGTAGATTGCCGACGAGGATAAGGTCGGGGCAAAGCTCATGGGCGAGAAGCATCACCGGCTCGCCACCGACCTCGGCAGCGACCGGCAGTCCGGTTTTCGTCGACGGGCGCACGCGCGAGCCGATCTCGGCGCCGAGCCGGCCCGATCCGTCTTCGTCGCCTTTGGGCGCGAACAGCAGTCGGCCGCCGCCGCTCGCGTCATCACCGACGAGAAACAGCGAGCCGCCGGAGGCCAGGGTCTTTCCATCGATCCGCGCGCGCAGGGACTCAAGCCCAACGGTCACAACCAGGTACCCGCGCAGCTTCGGCGCGGCGAGCAAGGGGTCGATGGCGGGACCGCTGAGGGCCGTCTTCCGCTTGAGGTGATGATGTGGCTTGTGTTGGCCGTGGTGCTGACAGTGGTGTTTGCGCCGGTGCAAGAGACGGTGCGTCGCTGGCGGCAAGAGCTGGGTCTGGGGCGAGGCGGCTTTGCCGAGGCGGTCGTGACGCCGGCTCTTGTCGAGACGACGCCCGGCGAGCTTTCCACTCCCGTGGCCGCGCCGGCGATCGAGATCGAGGTTTCCGGCGGGCCGCGGGCGCGCATTTCGGCATCGACCCCGCCGGCATTGGTGGCGGCGGTGATTGGCGCCTTACGGCGATGATCCCGGTTCCGGGCGGGGTTCGGGTGTGGCTGGCGGTGGGGCGGACGGAGACATGCGTCGGGACAGGCTGGAGATGTCGCTCTACGTCAAGCGACTGGAGCGCGGCCGGTTCATCTGGCCGTCTCCGGCCGACGGCATCGTCGCGATCACGCCGGCGCAGCTCGCCTACCTGCTCGACGGAATCGATTGGCGCAAATCCGCGTCACACCGTACGGCCGGCGCGGGCCGGCTGAACGAAGCCCCGTCGAGAGGGTGAGCAGCATAGTGAGCAGCATACCCGAGACCGTTCCCGACGATATCGCGACGCTGAAAGCGGCGTTCCTCGCCGAGCGTTCGGCCCGGATCGAGGCCGAGGCGCGTGCATCCGGCGCCGAAGCCATGGTGGCGCATCTGAAGCTGATGATCGCCAAGCTGAAGCGCGATCGGTTCGGGCCGTCGTCGGAGCACCGGCGACGGCTGCTCGACCAGTTGGAGCTGCAACTCGAGGAACTGGAAGCGAGCGCCACCGAGGACGCCCGTGCCGCCGAGGACGCGGCGGCCGGTACGAGCGAGAGCGCGGTCGGAAGCTTCGCCCGGCGCAAGCCGGTGCGGGGCCCGTTGCCATCTGCCGCGCGAGCGCGTCGTCATCCCGCCACCCTCCGTCTGCCCGTGCTGTCAGGGCAGGCTGGTCAAGCTCGGCGAGGATGTGACCGAGACGCTGGAGGTCATTCCCCGGCAGTGGAAGGTGATCCAGACCGTCCGCGAGAAGTTCAGCTGCCGGGCGTGCGAGCGGATCACCCAGCCGCCGGCGCCGTTTCACCCGATCGCTCGCGGCCGCGCCGGCGCCGGATTGCTGGCGATGGTCCTGTTCGGCAAGTACGGGCTTCACTTGCCGCTCAACCGCCAGAGCCAGGGCTTTGCCCGAACACGCCCGCCGCGCCCTCCAGCAGCTGCGCCTTCCAGTTGGTGATCTGGTTCGGGTGAACGTCGAACACCTACGCCAACTCCGCCAGTGTCCTCTCACCCTTGATGGCCGCCAGAGCCGCTCGACGAAGACGTTGTCCCGCCACGATCCCTTGGCGTCCTTGCTGATTGCGATGGCGTGCTTCAGCAGCAGGCCGGTGAACTCGGCGCTGGTAAACTGGCTTCCCTGGTCGGTGTTGAAGATCTCCGGCCTGGCGTGCTTCGCCAGCGCCTCGTCGACGGCCTCGAGACAGAACCCGACCTCCAGAGTGATCGAGAGCCGCCAGGCCAGAACCCGGCGGCTGAACCAGTCGACCACGGCGCAGAGATAGACGAAGCCGCGCGCCATCGGGATGTAGGTGATATCCATCGCCCAGACTTGGTTGGGCCGGCCGATCGACACGGAACGCAGCAGATACGGGTAGATCTTGTGGCCGAGCGCGGGTTTGGAGGTGTTCGGCCGGCGGTAGATCGCCTCGACCCCCATCCGCCTCATCAGCGTGGCGACACGCTGGCGGCCGATCTCGATGCCCTCGCCGCGCAACAGGTCGCGCAGCATCCGGCTGCCGGCGAACGGGTAGTCGAGATGCAGATCGTCGATCCGCCGCATGATCCCCAGATCGGCCGGCGACGCCGGACGCGGCCGGTAATAGAGGCCGCTCCGGCCGAGCTTCAGCACCGCCGCCTGCCGGGTCAGCGGAAGCTCGTGCGAACGGTCGATCATCGCTTTGCGCTCAGCATGCCGGCCTTGCCGAGCGCGGCCGCCAAAAAATCGTTCTCCAGCGCCAGCTCGCCGATCTTGGCGTGCAGCGCCTTCAAATCCACCGCAGGCCCGGCCTCGGTGCTCACCGCAGCAGAGCCGAACACGCCCGCCGCGCCCTCCAGCAGCTGCGCCTTCCAGTTGGTGATCTGGTTCGGGTGAACGTCGAACACCTGCGCCAACTCCGCCAGTGTCCTCACCACCCTTGATGGCCGCCAACGCCACCTTCGCCTTGAATGCCGGTGTGTGATTCCGGCGTGCCCGTCTGGTCATGCTCTCTCCTGATCCGCGGCGATCCTCGCCGCACTCAGGCAGAAAATCCACTTATCCCCCCTGTCCAGATTCCCCAGGCCACCTCTGTCCATGCTGGTGCGCACCGTCCGCTGCATCCCAACCCGACGCGGCGGCGGGAGATGCTGGCCGAGCGGTGCAGCCATTGCCACACCGATGTGAGCGGCGTTTTCCAAGAGGCTGTGCACGCCTATGACCGCATCGAGGTTCCCGAGATCGTACCGGATGTGACCCGTGTGACGCTTTATGGCGGGGTCTGCCCGTGCTGCGCGCGGCGGTTCAAGGCATCCCCACCCGCGGGGTTGGAGCCGGGCTCGCCGTTCGGGGTGAACCTGCGGGCCTTCGTGCTGTACTTGCGCTTCGCCCAGGCGATCCCGTTCGAACGTCTGGCCCGGCTGATGTCGGATCTTTTGGGGCTGGAGATCAGCGAGGGGGCGCTCGCCAACCTGCTGGAGGCGAGCGGCGATGGTTTTGCCCATCAGGCAACCCTGATCCGCGACCGGCTCTTATCGGGCACCATCCTGCAATCCGATGAGACCAGCGCCAGGGTCGGCAAGAAGACCTGGTGGACCTGGGTATTCCATAACGGCGACAGCGCCCGCTTCGTGGTCGCCCCTAGCCGGGGCAAGGTGGTGGTCGCGGAATTCCTCGGCGACTTCCGCCCGGAATTCTGGGTCTCCGACCGGCTCGGCGCCCAGATGGGCTGGGCCAGAACGGGGCATCAGGCCTGTCTCGCCCATCTCTTGCGCGATGTCCAATACGCTATCGATGCCGGCGACGAGTGCTTCGCGCCCGGCATCAAGAAGCTCTTGAAGCAGGCCGTCGCGATCGGCCGCCGGCGCGGCCGGCTTAAAGACTCCACCCTCGCCGTTTACCAGGCCAAACTGGAAACGCGGCTCGACCAGTTGCTGCGGATCGAGCCTACAGGCGAGCAGGGACAAAAGCTGGTCCGGATCATCAAGAAGTTCCGCCAGAACCTGTTCGTCTTCGTCACCAACCGGGATGTTCCGCCGACCAACAACGGCTCGGAACAGGCGCTCAGACCCTGCGTCATCTTCCGCAAGGTCACCAATTGCTTCCGCTCCGAATGGGGTGCCAGGCTCTACGCCGATGTCAGGTCGGTGTTCGAGACCGCCCGACGACGCGGCGCTCCCATCCTGCAATCCATCCGCCTGACCTTGGACGGAGAGCCTCTGCCCGCCGGCCCTTGAGGTCGCTTGCGGTCACCAACACCATCGCGCAAAACATCGGTGATGGGGCATCGCGGCCGATGTCCGATGCCGATAAGGATACCAAGATCATGGCCAGGACCAGCGTGCCGAGGAACAGTGCCGGCACGACCATCGTCAGTCTGAAGGTGACGCTGCGCGGCACGAAGCCGCCCATCTGGCGCCGGCTGCTGATGGCGGACACCATGACGCTCGACGACCTGCATCAGGCGATCCAGGCGACGATGGGCTGGGATGACGGCCACCTCCATGCCTTTGACATCGACGGGCGGCAGTATGGCGACCGGCAAACCGTCGATGACGTCGCCGACGAAAATCGGCTGACGTTGAAGGGCCTGCTGAAATCCGGCGTCGCCCGCTTCACCTACACCTACGACTTCGGCGACGATTGGGAACACACGGTCGCGATCGAAAAGACCCAGCCCGCTATCGACGCGGAGCCCTATCCGCTCTGCGTCGCCGGGAAACGCGCCTGTCCGCCAGAAAATTGCGGCGGACCCTGGGGCTACCAGCAACTTCTGGAAGTTCTGGCCGACCCCGACCATCCCGACTATGCCGACCAGAAGGAGTGGATCGACGAAGACTTCACCCCAGACCACTTCGACACTGTTGCCGCCAATGCCGCCCTGGCCGCGCGCTTCAAGCGACGGTGACCCGGAGTCGAGCCGTCAGGCGGCAAAAGGGCGTGAGCAATTACAGCACATCAGATCGATCCATTCCGCGTATTGGAAAATCATCTGCGAATTCAGCCGCGGGCGAGTACTTATATGGAGTTTGATGGCCCGTGGCATGAATTGAGGGCGGCAGCATGCCGCCTGACTTATCAGGTCTTGACAATCTAGCTCCTTGCAGCCGCCAAGTGATTACCGAAAGCCTTGGAAAAGTTGAGCAAAGAAACTTAAAACCCCCGAAAATTGCATCGCCCTCTACGCCCTTCTGCTGGTTTGTCAAAAAAATTACGCTATTAGTCCGAGCACCAGTTAGACTGAACGGGCAAACTCAGAATTCCGGGTAACTAGATACGCGGAGCTATCACAGCCTTTATATCCGCGTAAACTTCTGTGTCCGAATTGGGTTAAGACCCGCCCTCCCCACTCCTCACGCGAGTTACCGCTATCTTACCGCGAAGCTGCCATCGAGCAAGCGTCCTGTGCAGCGGACCGCCACGTCTGCCCTTGGCTAAGAGCGGCCATTTATCGCAGGCCGCGATGACTGCTGCTTCCAAATGCGATCCGGACATCGAGTGACACGAGCAGCGACATCCGCAACCGCGATGAAACCACTGTTCGAAGTCGAGCCGGAAGATGAAGGCCACACCAGCGCGGCGTGTCGCGCCCTTGGCGTTACCGGCGCAACGTTGATCCTCCCGCTGACAACGCCACGTGAACATTCGTCGAACACTCGTGGCATTTCATGTGCCATGCATGTGCCATGGAGTTCCCGTTGACGCTGGGTAACATGTGCCGGAATCGGTGTCAGGGCGTTGGAATCCTTGGGGAATTTTGTGGAAGCATGGAAGCGCGGGGTAACGGCGGTTTGTTGCCGTTCTGGTCGCCATAACTAGTTGATATTGTTGTGGAATTCTGGTTGCGGGGGCAGGATTTGAACCTGCGACCTTCAGGGTTATGAGTGCGGCGGGCGAGACTTCGATCCTCTACGCGCGATTGCGCAGGAGTACGCTAACTACTTGATATGATTGACTTATATTGGCCGGAACGGCATGCTGCTCTGCGATCGGCTACGACGAATTTCCCTCCCGCTTGCTGACATAGTGCTGACTGAAGGAGCCGCCGGAGCCTGATCGGGTAGCGGATTGTCGATCAGGACACCGTATGGGCAAGCTCACGAAGAGAACGATCGAGGCGCTGGCGCCGAGAGACGTCGACTACATCGCCTGGGATCGGGACGTTCCCGGCTTCGGCGTCCGGGTCATGCCGTCCAGCCGCAAGAGCTTCGTTCTTCAATACCGCACCGGCCGCCGGTCGCGGCGGATGGTGCTGGGCTACGTCAACGTCGTGACGCCCGAGCAGGCGCGGGTGATGGCGATCCAGCACTTGGCCTTGCTGCGCCAGGGGATCGATCCGCTGGCCAAGCGCGACGCCGGCCGCGACGCCGTGACGGTCAAGGATCTCGCCGTCCGGTTCGATGCCGAGCACATCGCCGTGCATCTCAAGGCATCGACGCAAAAGGAGTACCGCCGCAGCCTGAAGATCTTCATCCTCCCCGCCTTCGCCAACCGCCCGATCGCCGAGGTCAGCCGCGAGGAGGTTGCTCGCTTCCATCACAAGTACCGCCACGTCCCCTACCAGGCCAACCGCTGCCTGGAGATCCTGTCGAAGATGTTCAACCTCGCCGAGCTGTGGGGCTTGCGGCCGGAAGGCTCCAACCCGAGGAAGCACATCAAGAAGTACCGCGAGGAAAAGCGCGAGCGGTTCCTCTCCGCGGCCGAGCTGCGTCGTCTTGCGGGAGATGGAGATGGAAGGCCTGGAGCTGCCGTCGGCGATCGCCGCGATCATGCTGCTGATCCTCACCGGCTGCCGGCTGAACGAGATCATGACGCTGAAGTGGGAGTTCGTCGATCTCGACGCCGGTGTCCTCAATCTCCCGGATTCCAAGACCGGCGCCAAGACCGTCCATCTCGGCCGGCCGGCGATCGACACCCTGCGCCGGCTCCCTCCCCTGCCCGGCAATCCGTGGGTGATCCACGGCATCAAGCCCGGCGGCCGGCTCATGAATCTGCGGCCGTTCTGGCAGCGGCTTCGCGCCCGCGCCGGCCTGAAGGACGCCCGCATCCACGATCTGCGCCACACCTTCGCCTCGGCCGCCGTCGCCGCCGGCCAAGGGCTGCCGATGATCGGCAAGCTACTCGGACACACCCAGGTGCAGACCACCGCTCGCTACGCCCACCTCGCCGCCGATCCGGTGAAGGCGGCAGCAGAGCAGGTGTCGAACGTGATTGCCAGGACAGTTCTGGGAGTGGGAAGCGCGAACGAGGCAGCAATCCATGAGTGACAGCCACGAAGCGTACGGGTGCCGTATCGAATGATGTTGGAAGTCCCACTCCACGGACCATGAACTCTGATCACGGCGAACCCGAACGCGGCGCCGCGAAAGTCGTTCGTTTTGCGAAAGCCGTTCATTTAACGTATTCCGCCTGACGGCTTCCGAGGCCGTCGAGCACGTGTCGCAGAAGGAGAACAGAATGCGCAAGTATTTCCTGGTCTTTGCAAGCGCAGCATTCGCAGGGTCAATCGCATCATCTGGAGCACGAGGCGAGGACACGCGTCTCTGGGACGTATATGACAGATCGCTCAGGGAAGCGAAGTACATCGACCTGACGCATGCCTTCAATCCGAGTATCCCCGTCTGGCCGGGCTTCGGACACGCCCAGTTCCGTGCCGCTGTCGCCGGGGCGGCAATTCCCGGCGAGGTCGAAAAAGGTCAGGAGTTCACATACGCCAAGGATGGCTTCGTCGCCAGCGCGTACGATCTGCCGACCGATCAGTACGGAACCCAGCTCGATCCGCCGGCGCACTGGGATGAATACGGGACCACCATCAGCGACCTGCCACCGACCTATGCCGTCAGACCGCTGGTCGTCATCGATATGCATGAAAAGGTTGCCGCAGACCCAGGGTATGCCGCAACCGTCGACGACATCAAGGCGTGGGAGGCGAAGCATGGGCGCGTCCCAGAGGGATCGGTGGTGATGATCCGCTCCGACTGGTCGAAGAACTGGGATGACCCGGCCCGGTTCACCGCAAAGCCGTTCCCGGGCGTCAGCCTCGCGGCATTGCAGTTCCTGCATCTGGACCGCGGGATCCTGTTCCACGGCCATGAGCCGCTCGATACCGATGCCACGCCGACACTCGAAGGCGAGGCGTGGCTGATGCACCATCAGTTCACCCAGGCGGAAGGCGTTGCCAATCTCGATCAGGTCCCGGAGGCAGGGGCGCTGATCGCCATTGGCTATGCCAAACCGCAAGGTGGGACAGGCGGTTACGCCCGCTACATTGCGATTGCGCCGAACGGTTGGCCTCATGGCGTCTCTGTGATCGAAGCACCGGGAGCGCCGCTGCCGAAACAGCCCTACCCGTTGAAGCGCAACGCTGAAGGCGTTCTCGTGCCGACTAAGCCCTGATCGCTTTTGCCGCATTCCGTCGGCGACCTTGCCACCGCCGTCTCTGATTCCCGGAAGAAACCGTCCTAATGGGCTCTGAGCCGCATGCGCAGAAGACCCGACTGGCCGATAAGGCGGGGCAAGCGGCATTGGTTTTACTACCTTCGCTTCCGTATAGTCCCCCTACGGGCGAATTCGCCTGCCTTTGGATGGGAACACAGCGGATCTCGTTGTTGGGGTCGGGCGGAGGATACGATGCAGCGCGAGCATCTCGTCATGTTCTGTTACTGCGACATCGCCGGACAGGTGCGCGGCAAGGGCTTTCCGGTCTCGCAGTTGCCGAAACGTCTGCGAGCCGGCATCGGCTGGACACCGACCAACATCATGCTGACCGCCTTCGGGCCAATCGCCGAAAGTCCGTGGGGGCCGTTCGGCGATCTAGTGGTGATGCCCGACCCAGCGACCGAGGTCGATGTCGAGTTCGGTGAGGATCATCCGCGCGAGCACTTCTTCCTTGGTGATGTGGTACATACGGATGGTCGGCCTTGGGACTGTTGTCCGCGGACGATTCTGAAAGGCGCGCTCGCCGCCCTCGAACAGCAGACCGGGCTGCGTCTCGTCAGCGCGTTCGAGCAAGAATTCTATTACGATGGCGCCGACGAACGGCTCGGCTCCGCGTACAGCCTCGATGCCATGCGCCGGCATTCCATCTTCGGCGAGGTCTTCGTCAGCGCTCTGCATAAGGCCGGGGTCGAGCCCGAGTTCTATCTGCCCGAGTATGGTCCCCGCCAGTACGAGGTGACCTACGCGCCCGCCGCGGGCGTGACCTCGGCTGATCGTGCAGTGATCGTTCGCGAGCTGGCCCGTGGCGCGGCGAGGATCCTCGGGCATCGGATCAGCTTTTCGCCCGCGGTCACACCGGACATCGTCGGCAACGGCGTCCATGTTCACATGAGTTTGGTCGATCTGTCCGGGCGGCCGGTGATGTACGATGCCGACGCTCCCCACGGCCTGAGCGAGACCGGTGGCCGCTTCGTCGCCGGTATACTACATCATGCGGCGGCGCTGTGTGCCGTGACCGCACCCAGCGTCATCTCCTACCTTCGGCTCCTCCCGCACCGCTGGAGCGCCGCCTGGACCAATGCCGGCTTTCGTGATCGTGAGGCCTGCGTGCGCATCTGTCCGGTCCAGGAATTGAAAGGCGCACCGATCGCCCCGCAATTCAACATCGAGTTTCGCGCGGCCGACGCGACCGCAAGCCCCTATCTCGCGCTGGGCGCCTTGGTCTACGCCGGGCTCGACGGCATCGCGCAGAAGATGTCGGCCCCCTCCGTCACAACCACCGATCCCGGGCTGCTCGACGAGCAGGAGAGAGCAAGGCAGCGCATCCGTCGGCTGCCGCAATCGCTGGACGAGGCATTGGATGCCTTTGCGGCGGACGAGGCAGCGCGGGCCTGGTTTCCGCCGGCGCTGCACGCGGCCTATCTCGCCCACAAGCGCTGCGAGCTGAGCCTGATGGCGGACCTGGACCGCGACGAACGCTGCCGTCGCTACAGGGAGGCTTACTGAAGCCTATCGCGCGGCCGCGTGCGAGTCTCGCCGAAGCTCGGCGATCACGTCATCGGTGGTCAGGGCACGGCAGTAACCAGCGAACAAGGAGAGCGCGGTTTCGTGACGTTCCGCCGTGAGGGTGGCGCAGGCATCCGACACGCAGATCGCCCGGTAGCCGTGGTCGGCCGCGTCGCGGATGGTATGGTCGACGCACTGATCGGTAAGCAGACCAGCGACGATCAGATGCTGGATCCCGAGATTGCGGAGCAGATAGTCGCTATTGGTCGAGTTGAAGAGGCTTGATGACGTCTTCGCCAGCACAATGTCGTCGTCCGCCGGCGCAACCGCATCGACGACCTTGGCTTCCCACGAGCCTTTGGCGACGAAGATGCCCGAGACCTTGTAATCGAGGCTGCGATCGCGGCCATCGCTGGTGAGGTTCTCGATTACCGTGTACATCACCTCGGTGCCGGTCTCGCGGGCCGTGCTGATCAACCGCCGCAAATTGGGCAAGACGAGATCGCGCAGGCGATGTTGAAAGTACGCGTTCGTGACACGGGCCGGTTCCCCGAAAACCCAGTTCTGCACGTCAATGACGATCAGCGCCGTCCGTCGCGCATCGATCGGCTGACAGCGCACGAACGACTCATTCCTACCCTGCATGTCATCGGTGTACTGCACTCGGTTTTACGGACACAAGGCTGCGTTGTGCGCCCATCACCGGCAAGTTGCCGGAGTCCTTCCGACCTTCAGCTGTTCTGGAAGCGGCTGCGCGCCCGGGCCGGGCTCAAGGACGCGCGCATCCATGACCTGCGCCACACCTTCGCCTCGGCCGCCGTCGCTGCCGGCCAGGGCCTGCCGATGATCGGCAAGCTGCTCGGGCATACGCAGGTCCAGACGACCGCCCGCTACGCGCACCTCGCGGCGGATCCGGTGAAGGCGGCGGCGGAGCAGGTGTCGGCCTTTACCACATGGCCGTAGCCGATGGTCGGCCAGCCACCAGGGCAGGTGTAGATCGTTGGGCTGAAGCTCTCGAAGCGCTTGATCAGCGCGAGGCCTTCGTCGGTGACGTGACGCATCGGCCTCAGCGCCCCTGCTTCGCCTTGGCCAGCGACCGGGCGCCGAACCAGAAGCTCACAACGGCGGCGAACAGGGCCGCCGTCTCGTCGTCCCAGATCCGCGGTAGCGCTTCGGCGAGGACGAGGCCTTCGACC
>CAWDWD010000015.1:0-46792 GCA_963805915.1 uncultured Alphaproteobacteria bacterium | reverse complement strand
ACTTTCCGCATTTCATGCGGCGTAGCAGAGAATCTCGGTGAATCTCCGGAGGAGGGCGGCGGGAATTTCCACGGTTTCCGCGTCATGCCGGGACAGCCATAAATCCGGCGGGCACCACAGGACACGACGGACGGTGGCGATGGCGTCGCTGAAGGTCAGTTCGGACTTGCCATACCAGCCGGCCGTTCGGGGACGGATGGCGGCGGCACGGGTTTCGATCAATCCGTGCATCCAGATCGTCACCAGGGAGAACAGCCCGAGCAGCGCCGGGGTGGTGCGTGCGATCGTGCGTATTCCACTGAAGTCGGCCACCGATTCCAATCGAAGCCGGCCGGGGATTCCACTGAAGTCGGCCACCGATTCCAATCGAAGCCGGCCGGGGATTCCAAAAACTGAAGGCGGCCGGGGTGGCGTCATCGGCGGCGTGATGGGTTCAGGTTACGGTGGCGACGTCAAGTCTGTCGCGTTGGGCAATAAGCTTGCGCATGCTTTCTCCCTTCAGGACAAGGCGGTGAGCATTATGGATGAGGCGGTCGAGGATGGCGTCAGCCAGGGTTGGATCGCCGATCACGTCATGCCAGTGCTCGACGGGAACCTGGCTGGTGACGATGGTTGACGCGCGGCCATGGCGATCGTCGACGATTTCGAGAAGATCGCGGCGCTGCTCGGCGGTCATGGGCGCGAGCCCCCAATCGTCGAGAATAAGCAACTGGACGCGGGCCAGGCGGGTCAGCAGACGCCCATAACGGCCGTCGCCGCGGGCAAGGGCGAGCGCCTCGAGCAGCCTGGGCAGGCGGTGATAAAGGACGGAGCGATCGTCGCGGCAGGCTTTGTGCCCGAGCGCGCATGCGATCCAACTTTTTCCGACGCCGGTCGGGCCGATGATCAGCAAGTTGAGCTTGCGTTCGATCCAGTCACCGGCGACGAGGCTGGTGAGCAGGGTTCGATCGAGGCCGCGGGGGGTGGTGAGATCGATGTCCTCGGCAACGGCGGCGTGCCGCAGCCCGGCGAATTTCAGCCGGGTTGCGAGGCTCTTGTTCTGCCGCTCGACGACCTCACGATCGATCATGATGGCGAGACGATCCTCGAACGGGAGTGAGGCGACGTCGGGCAGGCGGCGCTGATCGTCGAAGGCCTTGGCCATGCCGGTCAGGCCGAGGGCGATAAGGCGATCGAGGGTGGGATGGGTGAGCATGGAGGTCTCCTGTTGTTAATGGTAATAGCCGCGGCCGCGGATGTTGCCGTGGCGGATGGGTTCGGCCGCGGCGTCGGCGTGGAAGGCCTTGTCGAGGCCATTCTTGAGGATCGAGGCAATCGAGCCGTAGGTGCTGGCGCCGATACTCAGGCCCCGCAGGCAGGCGGCCTCGAGGCGGATGTCGCCGTAGCTTTTGGCCAGCCTCAGGATGCCGAGGCCGGCACGAAAGCCCTGCTCGGGATGGGGCTTGGCGCGCAGGATCGTCTCGATCAGCTGGACGGTCGCGGGGCCGATCCTGGCGGCCTCGCGCGTAAGCCGAGCCGGTGTCCATTCGGCGTAGCGCCGATGCGCGCTCGGCATGTGCTCCGGCACCGTGGTGTGGCGGTTGCGCAGCGACGAACGCACGTGGGCGGCCACGCGCTTGCCTTTGTGGAAGACTTCGACGGTGGTCTCGGTGGTGCGCGCCTCGACGGTCTGGCGGATCAGACCCGATGGGAGCGAGTAGAAGTGGCCGGCGAGTTCGATGTGGTAGTCGGGCGCGACACGCGCCTTCTTCCACTCGGCATATTCGTAGGGTTCGGCCGGCAGAGGCGCGAGCGCCGGGGCATCGATCGTTTCGAACAGCTGCCGCCGGCTGGCGCCGATCTTGCGCATCGGCCGGGCGTTGAGTGCGGCGAGCAGCTCGGCGATCGCCGCGTTCAATTCGGCCAACGAGAAGAAGCGCCGGTGGCGCAGGCGGGCGAGAATCCAGCGCTCGACGATCAGCACCGCGACCTCGACCTTGGCCTTGTCACGCGGCTTGCGCACCCGCGCCGGCAAGATCGCCGTGCCGTAGTGGGTGGCAAGATCCTGGTAAGTGCGATTGATCCCCGGCTCGTAGCGGCAGGCAACGGTGACGCCGGCTTTCAGGTTGTCGCAGACGACCAGGGCCGGCACGCCACCGAGAAAGGCGAAACCATCGACGTGGGCGGCGGTCCAGTCGGCGAGCCCCTCGCTCCAGCGGGCCTGCGCGAACGTGTAATTGGAGGCGCCGAGCACGGCGACGAAGATGTGCGCGGCGCGAACCTCGCCGCTTGGGACATCGAAGACCGGAACCGTGTCACCGGCAAAATCGACAAACAGCTTCTCGCCGGCGACATGGATCTGGCGCATGGTCGCGCTGACCGTCCGCCGCCACGCGCCATGGAGCGCGCAAAACCGGCTGTAGCCGTAGCCGGCGGGATGCTCGGCCCGATATTCCTCCCATAGCAGCAGCAGCGTGACGCCCGGCCGGCGCAGCTCCAACTGCAGCCGGCCCCAGTCCGGCAGTGGCGCAGGCGGACCGCCATGAAAGCCCGGCGGCGTGAACAGCCGCCGGTCTAGCGCAGCGTCGTCGAGCTCGGCGGGGAGCGGCCAGCCGAGCCCAATCACAGACGCTCGACGCAGGTATTCCGCCACCGTCGATCGGCTGACACCAACCGACCGGGCGATGACCCGCTCACTGACGCCGCAGGCGTGTTTCAGGCGAAGTACTTCTCGAACTTTGCGCATCGGCAATCTCTCAGCGGCCATCGGACCTCCCTCGCGTTCATAAGCGAGGGAACCCTAGCCGCATCTCAATCGCCGACGACGCTCACCCCTTGGAAGCCGTCAGGGGTGGCCGCCTTCATCGGAATCGGTGGCCGGCTTGCGCTGGAATCGGTGGCCGACTTGCCGCGGAATATGCATGCGATCGCCAGATCGGACCATTGGCGCTGGGTCTCGACGCCGAGATGGGCGCGGACTTCCTGGAACGTCGTTTCGACGCGCCAACGCAAGACGAACCAGCCGAGGATTTCGGCCGGGGTGGTTTCGACGTCGGTCGCCAGGAACGCCTGTGGTGCCAGCTTCCCCGCGGGATCGCGCGCCAGCACCCAGCGGATCGGCGCGGGCGGCAGGCCGCTGTGATACCACACCGCCATCCCGGAAATGATCTCGAGCGTCCGCTGCTGGCCGCCGTACCACTCCGGCAGCGTGATCGACGACCAGACGGTCCCGGGATCGGCCAGCACCGCGGCGAGCTTCGGCAAACGCGCGCCTTTGAGAGGTGGCCGGCCGAGCTGCCCCGATCGCCGCGCCGGTGCCGGCGCGAACAGGCTGGCATCGAGCCGCAACCGGGTGACCAGGCAAACATGCTGTCGCACCGCCGCGATCAGATCGAGTGCGGCGAAACCGGAGTCGGCGACAATGATCACGCGCCGCTTCGCCAGCCAGTGCTTGGCCTGCAGGATCGCTTGGCGCGCCCAATCGGTCAGCTTCTTGTGGCGGCGCCCACGCGCGTCGCTCCAGCGCTCGGACGGGGCCAGAACCGTCAGGAACGGCAACGCCCAGCGCCGGCCGGCCCAGGGGATCGGTACGACGACCATCAGCGACAGCCAACGCAGGCCGCTGGCCTTGACGAAGTGGCCGTGCGACGAGCGCACCGGATCCCGATAGATGCCGCGCGCCTTGATCCTGGCGCCCCAGCGGCGCTCGATCGTGTCATCGATGCCGATCACCACTTCGCCCGCCGGCAAGAAGACATCGAGCACCTGGGCGAGGAGCTTCCGCGCCATGGCCCGCGCATCCCAGCGCGCCCGGCTCAGCACCTCATGGTAGCGGGCGAAGCCCGGCCTTGCCGCCACCCCCATCACCCGCAGCGCCTCGCTGACCGTGCGCTTGCCCGGTGCCAGCACCGCCCCCCGGCGACGAGGACGAGAACATGCTTCCAGACCGGTGCCGTGAAGCAAGTCACGGAAGGAGGACAACCAAGTGGCGAGGACCGGTGGCACCAGCGCCGCACCGGCAGCGGCGGGAAAGCGATGTGTCGTCATCGCATCCGTAGAATTGAGTCGCGCCGGCAGCGCAAGTGTCCTCGATCGATCGCCGCCAACGCATGCCGACGCCGCCGCTCGGCCGATCCACCGGCAGCACGAGTTCGCCGAGAAGACCATCATACGGCATGGCGAGCGACATCATCTCCGGTCCTCCCGCCCGACCAAATTGCGGAAAGTCGAGCTGAGAGCCTGACTGAAAAAGGGTTGAGTGATATCAATGGGTTGTGTTTTTTTGGCTGTTGCGACACAAGTCATGGAGGTCACGGTGCCCTGGAGCGAGATCACTCGGCCGAAGTATCGGCGGCCAGGTTTGCGGTATGCAAGCGACATGACGGATGCGGAGTGGTCGTTGATCGAGCCGTTCATGCCCGAGGCGAATTCGATTGGCCGCCCGCGTGAGACCGAGCTTCGCGCGGTGGTGAATGCCATCTTGTACCTGGCGACGACCGGCTGCCAGTGGCGGCAGCTTCCGAAGGAGTTCCCGCCCTATTCGACGGTGCAGGGGTATTTCTACCGCTGGGCGCGGGACGGGACGCTGGCGCGGATCAATCACGCGCTCGTTGTCGCCGCGCGCGAGTGGGCGGGTCGGGAGGCCAGTCCGTCGGCCGGCGTGATCGACAGCCAGTCGGTGAAAACCACGGAAAGCGGCGGTCCCAGGGGCTACGACGCCGGCAAGAAGGTCAAAGGGCGCAAGCGCCACATCATCACCGACACCGACGGGAACCTGGTCGGGCTGCGGGTGCACCCCGCCGACATCCAGGATCGCGACGGCGCCGTCGGTGTCATCGCCTCGATCCGGACCCTCTACCCGTGGTTGCGCCATCTCTTCGCCGACGGTGGCTATGCCGGCGACAAACTGAAGACGGCCCTCGCCGCTCTCGGCCGATGGACCATCGCAATCATCAAGCGGTCCGACACGGCACGGGGCTTCGAGCTCTTGCCCCGCCGCTGGGTCGTTGAACGCACCTTCGCCTGGCTCGGCCGCTGCCGCCGTCTCGCCAAGGATTTCGAGGCAACCCCCCACGTCGATGCGATGCCGTACTCGGCAGGGGCTGCGCTCGGCGATCCTCGAATGTCGGCATCGTCAGCGCCGTCGCCTGGGTGCTCGTCGCCAACATCCGCATGCTCACCCGGCGCCTCGCAAGGCCTTGAAACCATGCAAGCCTTTTCGAGTCAGACTCTAAAACGCTTGATCAACGCCGCTGTCGGTCACTTTGGAAGCAAGACCGCTGACGAGCCGACTTTATCTCACGGGGGTCCGGGGCCGCACGCCGTTGACCCCGGCTTTCTCGATTACATCCGTCAAACCGAAGGGATGATTAGCGAGGAAGAAGCGGCCAGCCTGTATGAGCTCGCAAAACAAGTGACAACAGGCTGCATCGTGGAGGTCGGCTCTTACAGAGGTGGATCGACCGTCGCTCTGGGCCGAGGCTCAATGGATGGACACAATGTTCCCGTCTTCGCCATCGATCCGCACGAGGAGTTTATTGGCGTGCTTGGCGGAAAGTTTGGTCCCGAGGATCGAGCGGCGTTCTTCAGGGCGATGTTGTCGTCAAACTGTTACAAGGTTGTCAGGCTCCTGAACATGACTTGCAAGAAGCTCGCGGCGACCTGGGAGACGCCTGTCTCGCTGCTGTGGATTGACGGCGACCACAGTTACGCGGGCGTCAAGGGAGATTTCGAAGGATTTCGTCCTCACCTCACTGCGGGTGCGGTCGTCGCTTTCGACGATTCGACCGATCCGCAACTCGGTCCGTTTAGACTGTTACGGGAGATCCTCGCGGACGGCGGCTTCCAGGCAGCCGAAGGCATTGGAAAGATCCCCATCGGGTAGGAGGGCGCCTTGCGGCGGCCCTCCTCCCACGCCACCGTGCGTACGGTTCCGTACACGGCGGTTCATGAAGCGTAGTTGAGGCGGCGGTGCCGGTCGAGCAGGCTGACCAGCCCGAGATTGCGGAAGAAGCCGGCCCGGAAGGCGTCGTTCATGTGGCTGGCCCCGGCGTTCCACCAGGGGCCGTGTCCGTTGTAGGCGGATACCCATGCCCGTTCCTCCGCGAGCCCCCGCTGCATCAGGCGCATCGCTCGTGTCCTCGGCCGCTTGCACTGGCGCCAGATCAGACAGCGCAGGCGCCGCCTGATCCAGCCGTCCAGCGCCTCGAAGATGCCCCTGGCCTCAGCCAACCGGAAGTAGGCGATCCAGCCGGCGAGGATCGGGGCGAGGTCTTCGATCGTGCGCCCGAGGCTGCGGCCCCGGCCCTGGCGCCACAACGCCCGAAGCTTGCCCTTGAACCGCGCCACGCTCGCAGGTGCCACACGCAGGCGCGGCGCCCGGTGGGCGGTCATGGTGAAGCCCAGGAAGCTGCGCTTCCAGGGGCGGTCCACGGCGCTCTTGGCGACGTTGACCGCGAGCCGCAGTCGCTCGGCCGGGAACCGGGTGATCGACGCCATCACCCGTTCGCCCGCCCGCCGGGACCGCACATGGATGTTGCAGTCGTCGGCGTAGCGGACGAAGGCATGGCCGCGTCGCTCCAGTTCCTTGTCGAGGTCGTCGAGCAGGATGTTCGACAACAGCGGCGACAAGGGACCGCCCTGCGGCGTCCCCTCGGTCCGCGCCGTCGCCACCCCGTCCGCCATCAACCCGGCCCGCAGATAGCGGCGGATCAGCCGCAACACCCGCTTGTCTTCGACCTTGCGCGCCACCCGTGCCATCAGCACGTCGTGGTTCACCCGGTCGAAGAACCTCTCCAGGTCGATGTCCACCATCCAGCGCCGGCCCGCCGCCACATGGCCGCGCGCGGCCAACACCGCTTGGTGGGCGCTTCGCCCCGGCCGGAAGCCGTAGGAGGCGTCCGAGAAACCCGGGTCAAAGAGCGGTGAGAGTCCCTGATGCAGCGCCTGCTGGATCAGCCGGTCCACGACCGTGGGGATACCCAAGGTCCGCGTGCCGCCGCCGGGCTTCGGAATATCCACCCGGCGCACCGGCTGCGGCCGGTACCGGCCGGCCAGCAGGTCTTCCTTGATGCGCGGCCAGTGTTCCACCAAGAATGCCTTGAGGCCGTCGACGGTCATCGCGTCAACGCCCGCGGCGCCCCTGTTGGCCACCACGCGGTGGTAGGCCGCCCTCATGTTCTCCCGGTCGACGATCGCCTCCAGCAACCGGGCCGTCGCCTCCGGGCGGGCAGAAACAGACGGTGCCGCAGCGCTCGACGCACCCAGCCCCTGCTCTCGCGGCTTCCGGCCGCTACCCTCGGGACAGGCGCCGGGCATCCCAGCCCGGCCTTCGGCGTCCTCTCGCACCATCGAACCGTCCGCTTGCCGTCCGGCACTCCATGTTCGGCCCTTCGCCGCCCGGTCTAGGCAAGCTACTATGGCCTCTGCTGACTCCTGCCGTCCCATCCCGACGCCTCGCGGCGCCGGTAGCACACCTGAAACCAGGGGCAGGCCGGCAGGCCTCCCAGGGTAAGACGCGCGACCTTCGTCCCACATACCCGCCGCATATACGCCCAGACCCTCCGGGTGACATCGGGCTTTGGGTCTTCACGCCCCCTCGCCCAGGATCTCGGCGCCTCCTATGCGGTTCCTGTTCGTCGGGCCAGGACTTTGCCTGCAGCTTCCTTCAGACCCCGCCTCGCGGCGACGCCCTTGCTGTTCGGCTAACGGTTCCCGTCACCAGGGCCCGTAGAGGACTTCCACCTCCAAGTCGGCCAACTCCACCACCACAGCGAGCCAACCAGCGCCGTCATGGCGCTACGCGCCATGCCTGGCGCACACGACGAAAAGCCGGCCCTTGGGCCGGCTTTTTTGTCGCGCCAAGCGTCGACTAGCGGGAATGCCGAATTGGCGAGGGAGATAGGTCATTCTGACCCAAAAAATAGGTCATTCTGACCTGTTCAAATTCCCGCAACATGTTGATTTCGTTAAGTTCGCCATTCTAGGGCGCAAAAAACAAAACCCATCGCGGAACGGCGCCGGCAGCCTCATGAATAGCTTGACGCATTGCTTGATGAACATTGCACGCGACTATAGCACGTAACGCGCGGCGAAGTCTCACCTTGCGCGTTCGCTCGCCGACGCCGAGGCGGACGGCTTTACGCTTTTTTCCAAAGGCGGATGCCTGTCCAGAGCATCGCCAACCACCCCGCCATCAGCAGAAAGCCGCCCATGGGGGCCGCTCCGGCCAGCGGCACCTCGTCGCTGAGCGCGAGCAGATAGAGCGTTCCGGAAAACAGCACGATCCCGAAAAGGAACGCCGCGGCGGCGAAGCCCGTCACCGATAACCACCGCGCCTCGATCTCGACCGCGAGCCAGGCTACCGCGACCAGGGCAAGGGCGTGGACGATCTGGTAGTGCGAGGCGATGGCGAACATCTCGCGGTTATACTCGCCGCCGACAGCGTGGCGGCCATACGCCGCGGCGCCAACCGCGACAACGCCGTTCAGCCCCGCCAACGCAACGCAGCTTGCCGCGACCCGATTCATCGAGGCCACTCCGAGGTTCGTTTAGTGGTCTGATCCTACCGCCAGCATTGAACCGCTAGCCACCATTCATCATCGGGCATCCGCCCATCCCGCAGGCGGGCATCGCGCACGGTGTCTCGGCGGCTTGGCCGCTCGCCGATCCGGTGTTCAGGCGCGGCGCGGATAGGGCCTTGACGACGTCATGATCCCCGCAATCGGGACACGTGACGTCGTGCGCCGCCATCTTCTCGTCGCAGTCCGCGGCGCTCGAAAACCATTCCTCGAAGGTGTGGCCCCCGGCGCAGTGCAAGTCAAAAACCATCATCGCCGTGTCGCTCCGTTAAGATCGTCGCGCCGTCTCAGCGCGGCAGTTCGGAAGTGCCCATCAGCATCTGGTCGACCGAACGGGCGGCCTGACGGCCCTCGCGGATCGCCCAGACGACCAGGGACTGGCCTCGGCGCATGTCACCGCAGGTAAAGACCTTGGGATTGCTGGTCTGATAGGCACCGGGCTCGGCCTCGGTATCGGCCTTGACGTTGCCGCGCGCATCGAGCCCGATATCGAGATCGCGGAGCAGGGCGTCATGCCTGGGATGAACAAAGCCCATGGCGAGCAGGACCAGATCGGCCTCGATCTTGAACTCGCTCCCCTCGCGCGGACGCAGTTGCCATGCGCCGCCCTCGTCTTTTTCCCATTCCACCCGGCTCAGCTCCATCGCCTGGACGTGGCCATGGCTATCGCCATGGAACGCCTTGCTTGAGACCGACCAGTCGCGGGCGCAACCCTCCTCGTGCGAGGTCGAGGTCCTGAGCTTGAGCGGCCAGTCCGGCCACGTCAGCGCCTTGTTTTCCTTCTCCGGCGGCCGCGGCATGATCTCGAGCTGCGTCACCGACGCGGCGCCCTGGCGGACCGACGTGCCGACGCAGTCGGACCCGGTATCGCCGCCGCCGATCACCACCACCTTGCGCCCCTTGGCGAGAATGTCGGCGCCGCGCACCGTGCCGCCGGCGACTCGGGCGTTCTGTTGGATCAGAAAATCCATCGCGAAGTGGATGCCGGAAAGCTCACGGCCCGGCACCGGCAAATCCCTCGGATGCTCGGCGCCGCCGGAAAGAACCACGGCGTCATACTCGTCAAGCAGCGCGCGGGCCGGAATCTCCGCGCCAACGTGGCTATTGGGCCGGAACTCGACGCCCTCGGCCTGCATCTGCGCCATCCGCCGGTCGATCAGGTGCTTTTCCATCTTGAAGTCTGGGATGCCGTAGCGAAGCAGCCCGCCGATGCGGTCCTGCTTCTCGTAGACCACCACCCAGTGGCCGGCGCGGGCCAACTGCTGCGCGCAGGCGAGGCCCGCCGGGCCAGAACCGATGACGGCGATCCGTTTGCCGGTCCGGTGGCTCGGGATCTCCGGCAGAACCCAGCCGTTCTTCCAGCCCCGGTCGATGATCGCGCACTCGATCGTCTTGATGGTGACCGGCTGATCGGAAATGTTCAGCGTGCACGCGGCCTCGCACGGCGCCGGGCAGATACGCCCGGTGAACTCCGGGAAGTTGTTGGTCGAGTGCAGGACGCTCAGGGCCTCGCGCCAGTCGCCCTTGTAAACGAGGTCGTTCCAGTCGGGAATGATGTTGTTGACCGGACAGCCCTGATGGCAGAACGGAATGCCGCAATCCATGCAGCGCGAACCCTGGCGCGACAGCTCGGCCTCGTCCATCGGCACGGTGAACTCGTGCCAATGGCGCACCCGGGAGGCGATCGGCTCATAGGAGCGGTCCCGCCTTGAGATCTCCTTGAACCCCGTCGGCTTGCCCATCGTCTAGTACCCTACCGCGACGCTGATGCCGGTACTCTCCGTCGGCCGCCAGCGTGCCTGCATCTGCTCCAGAGCTCGCCGATAATCGACCGGCATGACCTTCACGAACTTGGGCAGAAATTCTTCCCAGTTCTCGATCATCTGCGTCGCCCGCCGGCTGCCGGTGTAGCGCCGATGCTTGTCGATCATCGTCCGCAACCGCTCGGCGTCGTGACGGGTCATGTCATGCATGACCTCGACCCGGCCGTGGGACTGAAGGTCGCCGCGTTGGTGGTAGATTTCATCGAGCTGCTCGTCTTCGTCGGCGATCGCCTGAAGCTCAACCATGGCCAGGTTGCAGCGTCGCTCAAACATGCCGTCACCATCGAAGACATAGGCCACGCCGCCGCTCATTCCGGCGGCGAAATTGCGGCCCGTCTCGCCGATGACGACGACGCAACCGCCGGTCATGTATTCGCAGCCGTGATCGCCGACGCCTTCGACAACTGCGTAGGCGCCGGAATTGCGCACCGCGAATCGCTCGCCGGCGACACCGCGGAAGTAGGCCTCGCCGGCGATCGCGCCGTAAAGCACGGTGTTGCCGATGATGATGTTGGTGTGCGGATCGATCGGGCTCCTGGCCGACGGATGAACAATAAGCCGGCCGCCCGACAGGCCCTTGCCGACGTAGTCGTTGGCGTCGCCCTCGAGTTCCAAGGTGATGCCGCGCGCGAGGAAGGCGCCGAAGCTCTGCCCGGCGGTACCGGTGCATTTGATCCAGATGGTGTCTTCCGCCAGTCCGGCGTGGCCGTACCGCTTGGCGACCTCACCCGACAGCATCGCGCCGACGGTCCGGTTGAGGTTCTGCACCGCGACATCGATGCGAACCGGCAGGCGCTCGTCCAAAGCCGGCTTCGCCTCGGCGATGAGCCGGTGGTCGAGCGCCGCCTCCAGCCCATGGTCCTGGTGTTCGCAGTTGTAGCGGGCGACGTCATCGGTCGCGTCGATCCGGTGAAGAAGCCTGGAGAAGTCAAGGCCCCTCGCCTTCCAATGGCCGATGGCGTGGCGCGTCTCCAATCGGTCGGTCCGGCCGATCATTTCGTTCATCGTCCGAAAGCCGAGTTCGGCCATCAGCTCGCGAACCTCGGTGGCGATGAAGCTCATGAAGTTGATGACGTGCTCGGGCTCGCCGGTGAAGCGCTTGCGCAGTTCCGGATCCTGAGTAGCGACACCGACAGGGCAGGTATTCAGGTGGCACTTGCGCATCATGATGCAGCCCGCCGAGATTAGCGCCGCTGTCGAGAAGCCGAACTCGTCGGCGCCGAGCAGGGCGCCGACAACCACATCGCGTCCGGTTCTGAAGCCGCCGTCGACCTGAACGGCGATGCGGCCGCGCAGGTTGTTGAGAACCAATGTCTGGTGGGTCTCGGCGAGACCCACTTCCCACGGCAGCCCGGCATGCTGAATCGAGGTCATCGGGCTCGCGCCGGTGCCGCCCTCGAACCCGGAGATCGTGACATGATCGGCGTGGGCCTTGGCGACACCCGCGGCGACCGTGCCGACCCCGACCTCGGAGACCAGCTTGACGCTGATCCGCGCCGTTGGATTGACGTTCTTCAAGTCGTGGATGAGCTGCGCCAGATCCTCGATCGAGTAGATATCGTGATGCGGCGGCGGCGAAATCAGACCGACGCCGGGTGTCGAATGGCGCACCCGCGCGATCCACTCGTCGACCTTGTGGCCGGGCAATTGCCCGCCCTCGCCGGGCTTGGCGCCCTGAGCGATCTTGATCTGGATGTCGTCGGCGTTGACCAGGTACTCGGCGGTAACGCCGAACCGGCCCGAGGCCACCTGCTTGATCGCCGAACGCATAAGATCGCCGTTCGGCAATGGCTCGAACCGCTCGGCTTCCTCGCCGCCCTCGCCGGTGTTCGACTTGCCGCCGAGCCGGTTCATGGCGATCGCCAGCGTGCTGTGGGCCTCGAACGAGATCGAGCCGAAGGACATCGCCCCGGTGGCGAACCGCTTGACGATCGCCGACAACGGCTCGACCTCGTCGAGCGGCACCGGCGCCGGCGCCTCCTTGAACTCGAACAGGCCGCGGAGGTTCTTCAGCTTTCGCGAGTGGTCATTGATCCGCCGGGTGTAGGCCTTGAACTGCCGGTAGTCGCCCGAGCGAGTGGCGTGCTGGAGGAGGCCGATGGTCTCCGGCGTCCACATGTGCTCCTCGCCGCGCAGGCGGAACTGGAACTCGCCGCCGACGTCGAGCGCGTTGCGCAGCACCGGAGCCTCGCCGAAGGCCAGCATGTGGCGGCGATACGCCTCCTCGGCGACCTCGGCCAAGCCGATCCCGCCGACCGGGGTGTGGGTGCCGGTGAAGTACTTCTCGACGAACGCGTCGGACAGGCCGATGGCATCGAAGATCTGGGCGCCACAATAGGACTGGTAGGTCGAGATGCCCATTTTCGACATCACCTTGAGGATGCCCTTGGAGATGGCCTTGGTGTAGCGCTTGTGAATGTCGGCTTCGCTGAGATCGCTGGCCAGCTCGCCGCGCAGGTTCGACAGCGTATCGAAGGCGAGATAGGGGTTGATCGCCTCGGCGCCATAGCCGGCAAGCAGGCAGAAGTCGTGCACCTGCCGGGCCTCGCCGGTTTCGACAACGATGCCCACTTCGGTGCGCAGGCCCGCGCGAATCAGGTGGTGATGCACCCCGGCGGTCGCCAGCAACGCCGGGATCGCGATCCGGTCGGCGCACAGCCCGCGGTCGGAGAGGATCAGGATATTGTAGCCCTTGCGGACCACGTCCGTCGCCCGGCCGAACAGCGCTTCGAGCGCGGCTTCCATCCCGGCCGCGCCCTCGCCCGCGGCGTAGCAGATATCGAGGGTGTAGGTCCTGAAGGCGTGATCGACGTGATTTTCGATCCGCCGGATCCGTTCGAGATCGACGTTCGACAGGATCGGGCTGCGCACCTCCAATCGCTTCTGGCCGGCGGCGGCCTCGCGCTCGAGCAGGTTCGGCCGCGGCCCGATCAGCGAGACCAGCGACATCACCAGCTCCTCGCGGATCGGATCGATCGGCGGGTTGGTCACCTGGGCGAAGCACTGGTTGAAGTAGTCCGACAGCATCTTCGGGCGATCGGAGAGCACCGCCAGCGGAATATCTCGCCCCATCGAACCGATCGGGTCCTCGCCGGTCTGGCCCATGGGCGCGAGGAAGAAGCGCAAGTCCTCCTGGGTGTAGCCGAACGCCTGCTGGCGGTCGAGCAGGGTCCGCGGGTCCGGCGGCATCGGGCCGATCTCGGGCGGCAGGTTCTCGACCTTGATCTGGGTCGCGTCAAGCCACTGCTGATAGGGCTTGTCCTCGGCCAGCTGGGCCTTGAGTTCGCCATCGTCGATGATGCGGCCCTGCTCCAGGTCGATGAGGAACATCTTGCCCGGCTGCAAACGCCACTTCTTGACGATCTTCTCTTCGGG
The DNA here is from genome assembly GCA_963805915.1 of uncultured Alphaproteobacteria bacterium. Taxonomy (GTDB): domain Bacteria; phylum Pseudomonadota; class Alphaproteobacteria; order Rhodospirillales; family Defluviicoccaceae; genus JAEULH01. The sequence continues at coordinate 33,036 of CAWDWD010000015.1, read as the reverse complement.
GATCGGCAGGGTGCCGACCTCCGAGGCCATCACCACCAGATCGTCGTCGGTGATGATGTAGCGCGCCGGCCGCAGGCCGTTGCGGTCAAGCGTCGCGCCGATCTGCCGGCCGTCGGTAAACGCGACCGCCGCCGGCCCGTCCCACGGCTCCATCATCGCCGCGTGGTACTCGTAGAAAGCGCGGCGCTTCTCGTCCATCAGCGGGTTCGCGTCCCAGGCCTCCGGAATCATCATCATCATGGCGTGCGTCAGCGAGTAACCGCCGGCGACAAGCAGTTCGAGCGCGTTGTCGAAGGTCGCCGAGTTCGACGCGCCGTCGCCGATCAGCGGCCACAGCTTGTCGAGATCCTCGCCGAGCAGGTCCGACATCATCGAGTGGCGGCGCGCCAGCATCCAGTTGATGTTGCCGCGCAGCGTATTGATCTCGCCGTTGTGACAGAGAAAGCGGAACGGCTGGGCCAGCTTCCACGACGGAAAGGTGTTGGTCGAGAACCGCTGATGGACCAGCGCCAGCGCGGAGGCCATGCGCGGGTCGCGCAGGTCGGGGTAGTACTGGGCCAGGTTCTCGGCCAGAACCATGCCCTTGTAGTTCAGGGTCCGCGACGACATCGAGACAATGTAGAACTGCTCGGCATCCGTGAACGGCTTGTCCCAGATGGCGTGATGCACCTCCTTGCGGATCACGAACAGCTTGCGCTCGAACGCGTCGACGTCCCGGCAATTGGCGCCACGGGCGATGAAAACCTGGCGGATGATCGGCTCGATCGGCTTGACGCTGTAGCCGAGCACGGAATTGTCGGTCGGCACCTCGCGCCAGCCGAGGATGGTCTGGCCTTCGGCGGGAACGACCGCATCGAGTGCCGCCAACGCCTTCTCGCGGGTTTCGTCATTGCGCGGGAGAAAAACCATACCGACGGCGTAGTGCCCGGGCGCGGGCAGATTGATGCCGAGCGCGGCCGCCTCTTCGCGCGCCAGCGTGTCGGGCATCTGAATCAGAATACCCGCGCCGTCGCCGGCCATGATGTCGGCGCCGGCGGCGCCGCGATGACGCAAATTATTCAGAATCTGCAAGCCTTGCTCGACGATCCGGTGGCTTTTTCGATTCTTGATGTCGGCCACGAAGCCAATCCCGCAGGCATCGTGTTCATTCTTCGGATTGTACAGCCCCTGTTCGACCGGCCCTCGGTCGACTGGCCGCTGTTCGGCTGGCCCCTGCTCGGCTGGCAAGACACGTGTGTTCATTTGGCGCATCCCAATGATTGAACCGCCTCGCTTACTCCTGATCGCTTCCCAGACCCGAAATCTTCGCGGCTTTTGTTTTGTTGCGCGGGGGACCGGCGACGCGGATCCGCGCCCGCGTCCCGGTCAGCGTCACGAAATAATCTTGCGCGTCACCCGCAATTTCGGACACAAATTCAGGTCCCATTCTCGATGAGGATGGGTCCGCCGCCCGCACATTACAAGTTCGCCACGTGCAGGCAACAACTTCTTTGCCGCGCGCGGGTGACGCCACTCTCGGCGCGCCGGGAGCGGCGCCGGACGAACGCAGATCCCCATATATGGGTTCTCCGCCGCGGGCGTAACCTGAGTATATTTCTCGTGCGGCGTGGATGTGGCATGGTCGTCCGCCGTCGTCACGAAGAGAAAGGTGCATATGGCGTCGCCCCCCGTCTTCCTGCCTCCGGCCGCGAATGCGCTGTGGAAACAAGAGCTCGATCAGATGCCGCGATGGCGCGCGCGCTTGGTCCACACGGGGCGGATCGCCTACGTCATTGTTCGCGACGTGGCCGAGGGCAACCTGACCTTGCGTGCGACCAGCCTCGTCTACACCACCTTGATGTCGCTGGTGCCTTTGCTCGCCATCAGCTTCTCGGTCCTGAAAAGCTTTGGCGTGCACGACTTCATTCAGCCGTTTCTGCTCAACGTGCTGGCGCCCCTTGGCGAGCGAGCCGACGAGATCACCGGCCGCATCATCGGCTTCGTCGACAACATGCGCGTCGGCGTTCTCGGCGCGGTCGGTCTGGGGCTGCTGGTGTGGACGGTCATCTCGTTGATGCAGAAAATCGAGGCCACCTTCAACGAAACCTGGCGCATCAGCGAACAGCGGACGGTGGCGCGGCGCTTCAGCGATTTCCTCAGCGTCATTCTCATCGCGCCGCTGCTGATATTCTCGGCGCTCGGCATTGGCGCGTCGCTCGGCAGCAACGCCGTCGTCGAGTACCTGCGCTCCTACGAGATCGTCGGCTGGGCGATCGGCGTGGCCCGCACCGTTGCCCCCTACCTTCTGATCGTCGGCGCCTTCACCTTTATCTACGTCTTCGTTCCGAATACCCGGGTCCGGGTCTTCTCGGCATTTGTCGGTGCCGTTATCGCCGGATTCATGTGGGCCGGCGCCGGCAAGATCTTCAGCTCGTTCGTCGTCGGCTCGACCAACTATACCGCAATCTATTCCGCGTTCGCGACCGCAATCCTTTTCATGATCTGGCTTTACGTGAGTTGGCTTATTCTTCTCGTCGGCGCGTCCATCGCCTTCTATCATCAGCATCCCGAGGACGTTCGGCCGCTGCGGGTACCCGTGCTGTTGAGCAACGAGGTAAAGGAGCGCACCGCGCTTCAGCTCATGCGCATCATCGGCCGCGACTATTGCGACGGCAAGCGGGGATGGACGCTCGACCGTCTGGCGAAGGCGGTCAGCCTCAATGGCGAGACCACCGGCCCGGTGCTGGAAGCCTTGGAAATCGGCCGTCTGCTGGCGCGGACCGCCGACAAGCCGCCGTGCTACCTGCCGGCGCGGCCGCTGGAGAGGACGCCGTTGACGGCGGTGCTGGCGGCGGTGCGGAATGGCGAGGCGCATCGTCGACCGGGGATGAAAACCTTGCGCGCGGATCCGCCGACGGACCGCGTGATCGAGACGATCGACCGCGCCGTCGCCGAGGCGCTCGGCGGGCGAAGCGTGATGGATCTGGTCCTGGAAGACGACGACAAGATGCGCGACAAAGCCGAGCAATCGGGCCATGACAACCAGCAAGCAACGCGGGCCGCCGCCGGCTGAGGCTGAGGCTGAGGCAGAAACCGAGAACGGGCGAACCGATCGGCGCAAAGCCGGCAGCGAAAGATACGGGAGGAGCGACCTTGACAAACCAGACACCGCCGGCGGGCGCTCAGGAGCCGCGACCGAGCCCATCGCCCAAGTCTCCAAAAAGCCGCCGGCGGGCCTGGAAGATCGCCGCGTGGATCATAGGTCCGCTCGTCCTTCTCGCGCTGATCGTCTTCGTCCTGCCGACCTATGCCGCGCGCTATGTCGTCCGCGGCCAGCTCGCGGATTTAGGGATCATCGCCGAGGGCGTCGATACCCTGCGCATCGACGTCTGGAACCGCGAGATCTGGCTCGGCCCGGTCGAGTTCCACGCGGAGCAGGCGCCGATCGGCGAGGTCGCGGAAGTCGGCCTCAAGTACGGCTTGCTCAACCTCTTTCATCGCCAGGCGCTGATCCGCGAGCTGATCATCAAGGGCGTCGATATTCAGCTCACCCGTGAACTCGATGGCACCTTTTTCATCAACGGCGTCGACCTCGCCAAGTTGACCAAGCCGAAGGACGAACAGCCGCCCCCGGCGGAGGACGAAAAGAAGTGGGGCGCCGGGCTCGACGACTTCCGCTTCATCGACAGCCGGGTTTTCTATACCGACCGCGCCCGCGGCACGGTCGAGCTCAACGTCGACAATCTCGAGCTTCACGAGTTCCGCACCTGGCAGCCGGACCATCCCGGCAATTTCCTGCTCGATGCCCGCGTCAACAACATCGGCTTCCAGGCCAAGGGCACGGCGCGGCCGTTCGGCGATGTCATTCACGCCGATTTCGAAACGACGATCGACGGCGTCGAAATGGCAAAGATCAGCAAATTTACCGGGCCGCTGGGGTTCCAGCGCCGCGCCGGGGTTCTTGACGCCGACCTGACGGGCGCCGTCGAGGCCGGCAACGGCGCGCTCGACGCCTCGCTCAAGGGCGAAATCACCACAACCGGCGTTGATGTCAACCGCCCCGAGCAAATCGCGGCGCAATTCAGCAACGCGACCATCAAGCTCGATAACCGCTTCCGGATGGCGAAGGACGCAAGCCGGACCGTTTCGGGCCCCTTTCACGTCGAGGCGACCGGCGCGCTCTTTTCTCTCGCCGGCGGGACGACGCTGGCGTTCGCCAAGGGCGTCTTCGATCTTCCCGCGCTGAGCACCAAAATGACCGACGGCGCGACCACCGTGACGACCCATGGTTCGCTCGCACTGAGCGGTCTCGAAGCCAAACCCGCCGGCGGCGACGGGAAGCCGGGTTCAACGATAAGCGCGGTCAACTTCGCAACGGCGCTCAAGGATATCGATATCAACACCGGCGGAAATGCCACCAGGCTCGGCGGCGGCATCGACCTCACCATCGATGATCTTCAGGCGCGCCTGCCCGGGAGCGGCGACGCCGAGGCGCAGCGGATCGCCGCCGACCAGGCAAAGCTATCGCTGGCGAACTTGGCCCTGAACATCGCGAACGAACAAACGACCGTCAGCGCGACCGGCAATACCGACGTCAGCGGGCTGTCGGCAAAAATGCCGAAGAGCGCGGACAAGCCGCCGGTCGACGCCGGCATCGATCATGTTCACCTCGACCTGGGCGAGATCGGAGCCACGCTCGGCAAGACCGGCGCACAATGGCGGGTCGCTCTGGACGCGGCCGTCAACGCGTTCTCGGCGACCGTGGGCGGCGGCGATCTTGCCAAGGCAAGCCTCGGCGAGATTACGCTCAAAGGCGCGCGGGCGAACCAGGCTCTTGCCATCAGCGCCGACTCGCTCGGGCTGGGCGGGACCGACGTTTCTCTCACCCGCGACGCCTTCACCGCTTTCTCCGGCGGCGGCGGGCAGCAGGCCCAGGCCGGGCAAGGCACGCGTGCGCCGGAGAGCGCCAAGCCCGCGGCCGACGGCGGCGCCAAGCCGACCGTGGCGTTGGGCGAGTTCGCGCTGGCGAGCCCGGCCAAGATCGCTTTCACCGATACCTCCGTGAGCCCCGAGGTGCGGGTGAAGGCCGACGTCAAGACGTTGCGGATCGAGAACCTGAACACCGCCAACCCCTCGCAACAGACCGATGTTCGGCTCAAGGCGGTGCTCAATGACTTTACCGACGTCGACGCGTCCGGATGGATTGCCCCGTTCGGCGCCAAGCCCGACTTCGATCTCCTCGCGCAGGTCAAGAAGCTCGAGTTGCCGCCGCTGTCGCCCTACGCCGCCAAGGCGGTCGGGATGAACATCGAAAGCGGCCAGCTGGGCCTTCAGGCCGATGCGCTGGCCAAGAACGGAAACCTCGACGGCGCGGTCAAGCTCGACATCCGCAATCTCGATCTCAGCGCGCTCTCACAGGAAGACGCCGAGCGGTTGTCGGCCAAGGTTGGCATGCCTGTCGGCACGGTTGTCAGCCTGCTTCAGGATTCCGAAGGCAGGATCAATCTGCGCATCCCGATCTCGGGCGATCTGACGGCACCGAGCTTCGATCTCAGTGACGCCATCGGCCAGGCCGTTACCGGCGCGGTGGGAGCGGCGGTCACCGCGCCCTTCAAGCTGCTGTTCGAGCCGGTCAGCATGCTCGCCTCCGCGGCCGGCGGCGGCAATTTGTCGTTCAAGCCGATCGCGTTCCCGCCCGGCCAGGCGACGCTGGCGCCCGAAGGCAAGGTTCTCGCCGACAACCTCGCCAAGATGCTCAAGGAGCGGCCGAAGTTGTCGCTCAGGGTCTGCGGCAAATCCACGCCCGAAGATCTCCAGGCGTTGCGAACGCAAGGCAAGCTGCCCGCGCCGCCGCAGCCAACCGGCCAGACGCCACCGCGGTCCCAGGCCAGCCCGCCGCAGCTCGATGACCAGGCGCGCGGCGCACTCACCCGTCTCGCCGAGGAGCGGACCAGCGCAATCCGCCAGTACCTCGTCGCCAGCAAGGGCATCGGCGATCGGCAGGTCGCGGAGTGCCGCGCCGCCTTCGATCCGAAAGGCAAGGCCGGCCCACGCGCCGAGATCTCTTTCTGAGGTCGCTCAGGTCGCGACGGCATCACCCTCGGCGGCGCGCAGCTCGAACGCGGCCGCCATTAGCGCGCGGGTGTAAGGCTCTTTCGGATTGGAAAAGACGGCTTCGGCCGGACCCTGCTCGACGACCCGGCCCCGGCGCATCACCAGGATATCGTGGGCCAGCGCGCGGACGACGCGAAGGTCGTGGCTGATGAACAGATAGGCGAGATTGTGGCTGCGCTGGAGCGAGCGCAGCAGCTCGACGATCTGGGCCTGGACCGAGACATCGAGCGCGCTGGTCGGCTCGTCGAGGACGATGAAGTCGGGCTTGAGGACCAGCGCGCGGGCGATCGCGACGCGCTGGCGCTGACCTCCGGAGAACTCGTGGGGGTAGCGGTCCTGAACCGCCGGATCGAGGCCGACCTCGGCGAGCGCGCGGCCGATAAGCGCGCGCCGTTCGGCCTCGCTCCCGCCGAGGCCGTGGATGCGAAGACCCTCCTCGACGATTTGGCCGATCGACATCCGCGGGCTGAGGCTGCCGAACGGATCCTGGAATACGATCTGCATGCGCCGGCGCAACGGCCGCAGCTCGCGCCCCGACAGCCCCTGGATCCGCCGGCCGGCGAAAACGATCTCGCCTTCGCTCCGCTCGAGGCGGATCAGGGCGCGGCCGAGCGTAGTCTTGCCCGAGCCGCTCTCGCCGACGACGCCGAGGGTATGACCCTGGCGCAAGCTCAGGGTAATTCCGTCGACCGCCTTGATATGGCTGACGGTCGTGCGCAGCACGCCGCGCTTGATCGGAAACCAGACCCGGGTGTCGCTCGCCGAGATCACCTCCTCCGCGCCGGCGGGCGCCGGGTCGGGCCGGCCCTTGGGCTCGGCTGCGAGCAGGCGGCGGGTGTAGGGGTGCCGCGGACGGTTGAACACGTCCGATACCCGGCCCTGCTCGACGATTTCGCCTTCGTTCATGACGCAGACCCGTTCGGCGACCTGGCGCACGATCCCGAGATCGTGGGTGATCAGCAGCAGCGCCATGTGCATGCGCGCCTGCAGGTCCTTGAGCAATTTAAGGATCTGGGCCTGGATGGTGACGTCCAGCGCGGTCGTCGGTTCGTCGGCGATGAGCAGGTCGGGCTCGTTGGCGAGCGCCATGGCGATCATCACTCGCTGCTGCTGGCCGCCGGAAAACTGGTGCGGGTAGGCGTCGAGCCGGTTCTTCGCCTCGCTCAGGCCGACCAGGTCGAGGAGTGCTTCGACCCGCTCGCGGGCCTGGCCGCGGCCGAGGCCGCGATGGATGAGCATCGGCTCGGCGATCTGCCTTCCGATCGGGTGCAGCGGATTGAGCGAGGTCAGCGGCTCCTGGAAGATCATCGCCATCCGGTCGCCGCGCAGCGCGCGCATGCGTGAGGCCGGCGCGCTCAGAATCTCTTCGCCGGCGAAACGGACCGAGCCGCCGGGATGCCACGCCGCCGGCTCGGGCAGCAGACGCATGACGCTGAGCGCGCTCACCGACTTGCCCGAGCCGCTTTCGCCGACAATGGCCAAGGTCTCGCCTTTGGCGAGCGTGAACGAGGCCCCGCGCAGCGCCTTGACCTCGCGCCCGCCGCGGCCGAACGATACCGACAGATCGCCGACCTCGAGCAGCGGGGCCGAAACCTGAGCTGGCCGGGTCATTCGCCGGCCTTGGCCGCGGCCGACACCGGGATGCCGGTCGATGCCGGACCCGGGACGCTCGGCATGGCGGCGAATGCCTTGCGCGGATCGAACGCGTCGCGCACCGCTTCGCCGACGAAGATCAGCAGCGAGAGCATCAGCGCGATCACGAAAAACCCGGTCAGCCCGAGCCACGGCGCCTGCAGGTTGGCCTTGCCCTGGGCGAGCAGTTCGCCCAGCGAAGCCGATCCCGGCGGCAGGCCGATGCCGAGGAAGTCGAGCCCGGTGAGCGCGGTGACCGAGCCGGCGAGAATGAACGGAACGAACGTGATCGTCGCGACCATTGCGTTCGGCAGGACGTGGCGGCCCATGATCGCGGCGTCGGAGGCGCCCAGGGCGCGCGCGGCGCGGATGTAGTCGAAGTTGCGCGCGCGCAGGAACTCGGCGCGGACGACGCCGACGATGCTCATCCACTGAAACAGCAAAAGGATTCCGAGCAGCCACCAGAAGTTCGGCTCGATGATGCTGCCGAGGATGATCAGGACGTAGAGCGTCGGCACCGACGACCAGACCTCCATGAACCGCTGCAAGGCGAGGTCGACCCAGCCGCCGAAGTAGCCCTGGACCGCGCCGGCGGCGACGCCGACGATGGTCGAAACGACGGTGAGCGTAAAGCCGAACAGCACCGAGATGCGGAAGCCGTAGATGGTCCGGGCGAGCACGTCACGGGCCTGATCATCGGTCCCGAGCCAGTGTTGCGCGTCCGGCGGCGACGGCGCGGGCTCGGCCAGATCCCACGCCACGGTGCGATAGCTGTATCGGATCGGCGGCATGATCATCCAGCCGTTCTCGTTGATCAGCCGCTGAACCTCGGGATCGCCGAAGTCGGCTTCGCTCGGCAGGGTGCCACCGAAGGCGGTCTCCGGGTAGGACCTGAAGATGGGCATGAAGACGTGGCCGTCGTAAACGACGATCGCCGGCCGGTCGTTGGCGATGAACTCGGCGAACAGGCTGATCACGAACAGGGCGAGGAACAGCCACAACGACCAGAAGCCCCGCCGGTTGGCCTTGAAGTTGTCGAGCCGGCGGCGGGTCAGCGGCGTGATGCGCAGACCGAACAAGCGCCCGCCCCCCTCTCGCCCCCCCTCTCGCCTTGGCCCGCGCCGTCGTGCGTCGCCGTCATCGCTCGCGCGCCTCGAAGTCGATGCGCGGGTCGACGATGGTGTAGGTCAAGTCGCCGACCAGATTGAGCACAAGGCCGACCAGGGAAAAGAAGTAGAGCGTGCCGAACATCAACGGGTAGTCGCGGTTGAAGGCCGCTTCGAAGCCGAGCAGGCCGAGCCCGTCGAGCGAGAAGATGATTTCGATAAAGACCGTGCCGGTGAACAGGATGCTGACAAACGCGCCGGGAAAGCCCGCGATCACGATCAGCATCGCGTTGCGGAAGACGTGGCCGTAGAGCACCCGGCGCTCGCTCAGGCCCTTGGAGCGGGCGGTCATGACGTATTGCTGATGGATCTGATCGAGGAACGAGTTCTTCGTCAGCATCGTTAGCGTCGCGAAGCCGCCGATGACCATCGCCGAGACCGGCAGGGCGATATGCCAAAAGTAGTCGATGATCCGCGCCGGCCAGCTCAGTTCGGACCAGTTGTCGGAGGTCAGGCCGCGCAGCGGAAACCAGTCGAGATAGCTGCCGCCGGCGAACAACACGAGCAGGAAGACCGCGAACAGGAACGCGGGCACGGCATTGCCGATGACCACGGCGACGCTCGACCAGATATCGAACCTGGAGCCGTCGCGCACGGCCTTGACGATGCCAAGCGGAATCGAGATCAGGTAGGTCAGAAGCGTCGTCCACAAACCGAGCGAGATCGACACCGGCATTTTGTCGATGACCAGGTCGACGACCTTCTGGTTGCGGAAATAGCTCTCGCCGAAGTCGAAGACGAGATAGTTGCGCATCATTTGCAGGAAGCGCACGTGCAGCGGCTTATCAAACCCGAACTGCTTTTCGAGCGAGGCAATGAACTCCGGATCGAGCCCCTGCGCGCCTCGGTACTGGCCCGTTGGGCTTACTCCTCCCGCCGCTCCGCGCGCGGCGCCGCCGAGGGTGTCGCCGGCGCCGGTCTGGGTGACGCGCTGGGTGATATCGGCGCCCTGCCCGCTCACCTGGGCGATGATCTGCTCGACCGGGCCGCCAGGCGCCGTCTGAATGATGATGAAGTTGACGACCATGATGGCCAACAGCGTCGGGATGATCAGCACCAGCCGGCGGATGATGTAGGCCGTCATCGGCTTTCCCCCCTATCCCCCCCGCGCGATCCCATCGCCCGGCGGAAGACGAAGACGCCGATCACGCCGAGGCCGGCGAGCGCGGCGAGGATGGCAAGGACGCCTGGTCCGCGTCCGGAGCCTTGGGCGGACGCGGCATTCTCCTTGACCCCCTGCTTGATCGCCTCGGCGGCGTCGGCGGTGGCCAGACGCGCCTCGAGCCGGGCGGCCTTGGCGGCATCGAACCACCACAGGTCGATCGATGTGCCGCGCGCCGGCGTCACCGCGGGGCGCGAGAACTTGTCCCAGAACAAGAAGCGGTCGACCCCGGAATACCAGTTGGGAATGACGTAGAAATGCCACAACAGCACCCGATCGAGCGCCTGGGTGCGCGCGACGAGACTAGCCCGATCAGGGGAAGCGACCAGCTTCTCGATCACCGCATCAACCACCGGATCCTTGATTCCGGCGTAGTTGCGCGAGCCCGGCGTGTCGGCGGCGGCCGAGCCCCAGAACGACTGCTGCTCGTTGCCGGGGCTTTCCGATTGCGGCCAGACCACCACCGCCATGTCGAAGTCGAAGTCGCGCATCCGGTTGATATACTGGGACTCGTCGACCAGGCGGACGCGGGCATCGACGCCGAGGCGCCTGAGATTGCGGACAAAGGGCAGGACCACCCGCTCGAAGGCCTGACTGACCAGCAAGATCTCGAAGCGCATCGGCTCGGCCGTGGCGTCGTTGGTGAGAACCATGTCGCGGACGTGCCAGCCGGCCTCGGCGAGCAGCCCGAGCGCGGTTTCCAGGTTGCGCCGCGGCCAGCCGCTGCCGTCGGTCGCAGGCGCGCGGTAGGCGTCGGCGAAAACCCGCTCCGGAACCCGGCCGCGGAACTGCTCGAGCAGCTCTTTCTCCTCGCCCGTGGGCAGCCCGCTGGACGCCAGCTCGGAGTTGGCGAAATAGCTCTCGGTCCGGGTGTACTGGCTGAAGAACAAGACCCGGTTGGTCCACTCGAAGTCAAAGGCGTAGCCCAGCGCCTCGCGGACCTTGGGATCGGCGAACACCGCGCGGCGGGTATTGAACGCGAAGGCCTGCATTCCCGCCGGCCGCTCATTGGGAATCGCCTCCTTGACCAGCCAGCCTTCGCGGACCGCCGGCACGTCGTAATCGACCGCCCAGGCCTTGGCCTGGTTTTCGATCCTGAGGTCGATCGCGCCGCCCTTCAGGGCCTGGCGTTGCACGGTGTCGTCGCGGAAGTATTCGTAGCGGATCCGCTCGAAGTTGTTGTGGCCGACGTTGACCGGGAGATGGCGGCCCCAGTAGTCCGGGGCGCGCTCGGTGACGACGTAGCGCCCCGGCTCGAAGTCGGTGACGCGGTAGGGACCGCTGCCCAGCGGCGGCTCCAGCGTCGAGCGTTCAAAATCGCGGCTCTCCCAGTAGTGCTTCGCCACGATCGGCATCTGGCCCATGATCAGCGGCAGCTCGCGATTGCCGGCCTGGTTGAAGGTAAAGCGGACCCGGCGCTCGCCGACCTTCTCGGCCTTGGTCACCGCGGAATAGTAGAACCGGTAGAACGGCGCGCCCTTGGTCTTCAAGGTGTCGAGCGAGAAGATCACGTCGTCGACCGTGATCGGCTGGCCGTCGTGCCAGCGGGCCTCGGGGCGCAGCGTGAACTCGACCCACGAGCGATCCTCGGGCCAGGCGATTTCCTCGGCGATCAGGCCATACTGGGTGAACGGCTCGTCGGCGCTGGCGACCGTGAGGGTTTCGGCCTCGCCGCCGGCCGCGGAGTTGCCCTTGATGACGTAGGGGTTGAAGCTGTCGAAGGTGCCGGTGACGCCGGTCCGCAGCGTCCCCGTTTGCGGCGCGTCCGGATTGACATAGTCAAAGTGCGCGAAGCCCGGCGGATATTTGGCGTCGCCGTACATGGCGATGGCGTGGCTCCGGTGGACGGTGGCCGCGCCTTCCTCGGACGCCATGGCCGGCGGCGCGCCAGCCGTGCACAGCGCGAGCATCGCCAGCAGCAGGAGCAGGCTCGGAATCTGGGTCAGGCGGTTCGACCCTCGGCCAGCACGGCCAGGGCCGCGGCGTGGAGCGCGGCATCGCCCGCGGCGAGCACCCGGCCGTCGGACTCGATGTCGAGCGGCCGGCCGCCCCAGTCGGTCATGACCCCGCCGGCGCCTTGGATCACCGGCACCAGCGCGCAGTAATCGTAGGGTTTGGTCGAGGCCTCGCAGACCAGATCGACCGTGCCGTTGGCGAGCAGGCCGTAGGCGTAACAGTCGGCGCCGTAGTTGGTCGCACGGCAGCGCAGCCGCAGCCGCTCGAACGCGGCCGCGTCGCCGCCCTCGAACATCTCCGGCGAGGTGGCGTAGAGCCAGGCCTGGTCCAGGGTCGGGCAGGCGCGGACCGACGCGGGCTGGCCGTTGAAAGTGGTCGGCCGGCCCTCGACGCCAATCCAGCGCTCCCCCAAGGCCGGCGCGTCGATGACCCCGACCACTGGACGGCCGCGCCGGGCCAACGCGATGAGCGTGCCGAACAGCGGCTTGCCGGTGACGAACGACTTGGTCCCGTCGATCGGATCGAGGACCCAGACATACTCCGCGTCGAGCCGGACGCTGCCGTGCTCCTCGCCGAGAATGCCGTGATCGGGAAAGGCCTGCGCGATCATCTCGCGCATGCGCGCCTCGGCCTCGCGATCGGCGATCGTCACCGGGCTGGCGTCGGCCTTGGTATCGATGGCGACGCCACGGCGGAAATAGCCGAGAACGATCGGCCTCACCGCCTCGGCCATCAATTCGGCCGCGGCGGCGGCGGCGGCGAGGATTTCGCTCTCTTTTATGGCAGCGGGCATGGCAGCGAGCTCATTGCAGCGGCGGGGGATTGTCTTCCTGGGCCCGGAGGTAGGCGATCACGGCGGCGCGGTCCTGGGGTTTGCTCAACCCGGCGAACGACATCTTGGTCCCCGGCGCGACCGCCTTCGGGTTGGTCAGGTAGGCGTCGAGGTCCTCGTAGGTCCAGTTGCCGCTTAGGCCCTTCAGCGCCGCCGAGTAGGAAAAGTCCTGGACGCTCGCCTTGGCCCGGCCGATCACGTCCCACAAATGCGGGCCGACCTTGTTGGGACCGCCTTTTTCGGCGCTGTGACAGGCCTTGCACTTGCCGAACACCTTCTCGCCGACGGCCGGATCGCTCGACGCGATCATGCTGATCAAACCGGCGCCGCCGGCCTCGGCCGCAGCACCGCCGCCCTCGCTCGCGGGCGATGCGGGCGCCGCCGTTTCGCCGCCGGCCGCGGGAGCCTCGGTGGTTTCGCCCGCCGTGGTTTCGCCCGCCGCGGTCTTGCCCGCGGCCGGTTCCGGTTCCGCCTTCGCGCTCGGTTCGGGCAGCGGCGGCGGCGCCTCGGTGTTGGCGCGCAGATAGGCGATGACCTCGGCGCGGTCCTTGGCCTTCGGCAAACCGGCGAAGCTCATCTTGGTGCCGGGCGCCCACTCCTTCGGATTGGTCAGAAAGTGGTTGAGGTGGTCATAGGTCCACTCCTCCCCACCCTTGCCGGTCAGCGCTTCCGAATAGGCGAAATCCCTCGTGGCTGGCGATCTTGCGGCCGACGACATTGTGCAGGTTCGGCCCGACCTTGTTGCCCCCCGAGGCCTCGATGGCATGGCATGCCTTGCACTTGCCGAAGGTCTTTTCTCCCGCCGATGCATCGGCCGAGGCCAGCAGCGTCGCGAAATCGACCTCCGGTTCCTTCGTTTCCGCCGTCTGGGCCGCGGCCGCCGGTGCTTCCTTGGCCGCAAGCTGCGAGGCGTGCTCCTCGACGTTAACCAAGGTGTTGCCGAGGAAATTGGATCCATAGATCAGCCAGGCGCAGATCAGTGCGGCGGCGCCGAGTTTTTCCAACAAGGAGAAATGCATTTTCGTTCTTTCCCGTCCCGTCGACCACCCAACCCCGGCCGAGCAGCCCCGGGGCGAATTTATAGCCAAGCCACCGCATAGCGCAATTGCCGCTGGGTCAAATCTATTGCAACGCACACAGCTTGTGCTATGTGCCGACGCCATGAGCGTCACGATGCACCCGATCATTCTCATTCCGGCGCGGATGGCCTCGACCCGCCTGCCGGGAAAGCCGCTCGCCGATATTCACGGCGAGGCCATGATTGTCCATGTCTGGCGGCGCGCGTGCGAGGCCGACGCCGGCCCGGTCGTGGTCGCCTGCGCGGAAGCCGAGATCGCCGAGGCGATTGGCGCGGCCGGCGGCACGGCGGTGCCGACCCGGCCCGACCACCCATCCGGCTCGGACCGGATCTTCGAGGCCCTCGGCGCCGTCGATCCGAAAGGCGAGCACGACGTCGTGGTCAACCTCCAGGGCGACCTGCCGACGCTCGATCCGCTTGCGGTTCGCGCCGTGCTCGAGCCGCTGGCCGATCCGGCGGTCGACATGACGACGCTGATCGCCCCCATCGGCTCGCCCGAGGAACGCGACGACCCGAACGTGGTCAAGGCGGTGGTCGCCTTGGCCCCCGGCGAGACGGTCGGCCGGGCGATCTATTTCAGCCGCGCCGCCGTGCCGTGGGGCGACGGCCCCTGTTTCCACCACATCGGGCTTTACGCTTACCGCCGCGCCGCGCTCGGCCGGTTCGTGAGCCTGCCGCCCGGTGTCATCGAACAGCGCGAGCGGCTGGAGCAGCTGCGCGCGCTGGAGAACGGGATGCGAATCGACGCCGCGCTGGTCGATGTCGTCCCGTTCGGCGTCGACACGCCCGGCGATCTCGATCGCGCCCGCGCGATGCTGGCGCCACGATCGTGACCGACGCCGGTAAGCCAGCGGCCGATCCGGCGCGGGTCATCGCCTTCCAGGGCGCGCCCGGCGCCTATTCGGATCTCGCCTGCCGGGTCTGCCGTCCGGAACTGAAGACGTTGCCGCGGCGATCGTTCGAAGACGCGTTCGCCGCCGTGCGCGACGGCCTGGCCGGTCTCGCGATGATTCCGATCGAAAATTCGGTCGCCGGCCGCGTCGCCGATATTCACCACCTCCTGCCGACGTCCGGCCTGCATATCATCGGCGAGCATTACCAGCGCATCAACCACCACCTGCTGGCGCTCCCCGGCGCGCGGATCGAGGGCCTGAGCCACATTCACAGCCACATCCACGCGCTCAACCAGTGCCGCAAGATGATCGCCGAGCTCGGCCTCGAGCCGGTCGTGCGGGTCGATACCGCCGGCGCCGCGGCCGAAATCGCCGCCAGCGGCGACAAGACCCAGGCCGTGATCGCCTCGGAGCTCGCCGGGGATACCTACGGCCTGGTCAGCCTGCGGGCCAATATCGAGGACGCCGAGCACAACACCACGCGCTTTCTGATCATGGCCCGCGCGCCGATCGTGCCGCATCCGAAGTCCGGGCCGACCATGACCAGCTTCGTCTTCCGCATCCGCAACGTCCCGGCGGCGCTGTACAAGGCTTTGGGCGGATTCGCCACCAACAGCGTCAACATGACCAAGCTGGAGAGCTACCTCGTCGGCGGGCGCTTCACCGCCGCCCAGTTCTACGCCGAGATCGAGGGCCACCCGGACCACCACAACGTAACGCTCGCGCTGGAAGAGCTCGACTTTTTCTCGCGCGAGGTCCGCATCCTCGGCGTCTATCCGCAACATCCCTACCGCCTGGAGCGCCACGACGAAGAGTAGCGTCCGCCAAGCGCCGATCTAGACTAGCGCCGATCGGATAGCTATGGCGCGGCCGGCGCGCTGCTCTTAATCTCCCCGGCAAGGCCATCGGGGAGCTAATCTCCCCAGCAGGTCATCGGGGAGCGCGCCATCATGGATCGTCGTCGTTTCATCAAGACCGCCACCATCGCCGGCGCCGCCGGCGCCGTCGGGCGCATCGTCGTTCCCGGCGCCGGCCATCGCGCAAGGCCGGATGGAATGGCGGATGGTGACCACCTGGCCGAAGAACTTCCCGGGCCTTGGGACCGGCGCCGAGCTTCTCGCCGAGCTGATCAAGCGAGGGACCGATGGGCGGTTGAGCATCAAGGTCTACGGCGCCGGCGAGATCGTGCCGGCGTTCGAGGCGATCGATGCGGTGGCCGGCGGCGCCGTCGAGATGGGCCATGGTGCTTCGTACTACTGGAAGGGCAAGATCGCGGCCCTGCAGTTCCTGACCACGTTTCCCTTCGGGCTGACCGCGCAGGAGCAGAACGCCTGGTTCCAGTACGGCGGCGGCCAGGAGATCGCCGACGGGATGTATCAAGCAGCTCGGCTGCAAGTTCTTCCCCTCGGGCAATACCGGCGCCCAGATGGGCGGCTGGTTCAACAAGGAAATCAACAGTCTCGAGGACTACAAGGGCCTGAAGATGCGCATTCCCGGCCTCGGCGGCGAAGTCGTCAAGGCCGCCGGCGGCAATGTCGTCAACCTGCCCGGCGCCGAGATCCCGCCCGCGCTGCAATCGGGCGCCATCGACGCCGCCGAGTGGGTCGGCCCCTACAACGATCTGGCCTTCGGCCTCTACAAGAGCGCCAAGTTCTACTACTACCCCGGCTGGCACGAACCCGGCTCGACGCTCGATAATTTCATCAATCTGAGCGCCTGGGACAAGCTGCCCGGCGACATCAAGGCGGTCATCGAGACCGCCAACGCCGCCGTCAACCAGACCGTCCTCAGTGAGTTCGTCGCGCGCAACAACACCTCGCTGAAGACGCTGACCGAGAAGCACGGCGTCATCCTCAAGGCCTTCCCCGACCCGGTCCTCGAAGGCCTCGGCGGTCTGTCGGGCCAGGTCCTCGACGCGCTCGCCGCGGCCGACCCGCTCAGCCGCAAGGTCATGAACAGCCTGCTCGCCTTCCGCAAGGACGCGCTCGGCTGGACGAAGCTGTCCGAGCAAGCCTTCACCGCCGCCCGCGCCCTACCCTACACCTTCGCCGAGGCCAAGGCGGGGTAGAAGCCCAGCCACGTCATGACCGGGCGCCATCCCGGTCATCTCCTCCGGCCCGTCATTGCGAGCGCAGCGCGGCAATCAAGAGGACGCAGCGCAGTTGGCCAGATGAAGCAGTTGGCCGGTCCAGCCGCGGTTTTGGATTGCCGCGCCCGCTCTTCGCGCGGGCTCGCAATGACGAAGGAGAGCCGAGGCGGACGGGCGGAACCAGTCCGTCATTGCGACCGCAAGCGCAGCGCGGCGGGTGGCAATCCAGAGGACGCTCTCCGCGCGGGCTCGCAATGACGCCCGAGAGCCGGCCATGCGCGTGGCTGCCTACCAGCCCTCGATCGCCACGGCGCGGACCAGGGGGCATTTTGGCACCTCGATCCTCCTGCAGCGCGAGCGCACCCTCGGATCCGAGCTGCCATTTGTGAAAGTCGTAATCATCCTTCAGAAAATGCGTCACGGTCCCGGTGATCCTGAGTTCGTCGCCTCCGTGCCTATCCGGTTAAGACAGACACCCACTCCATATAGGGTTGCCGCACACATCCTTTTTACGGCAGCAATTAGCCAAGGGCGGACTTGGCAGAGCCTTCCACAGGCACGGGTTCGCGTCCGCAAAGCAGCGCAGAGCGTCTGAACGGACAGCCCGGATGAAGTGGAGAGGCTTGGCGCGAATTCGATGCCTTTTCCCGGGCACTCTAACCTACGAGTCACCGAACAGGGGGACCGGTGAAACAGAGCGGCTTTTCGCATCTGGCGCACAGCGCACTTTTGACACCTACCTTGGGGCGCTTAAACTTACGCCACCCACATGATTTACATCTGAAAAGATCGAAAAATTCCTGCAGCTCCTGCCATCGTCTCTTCTCGTCGCCGACCGATGGCGATGCCTGCGGATTTCTTGGAAGTGACTGCCGAAGTTCTCCACGGCGCCGTTTTGGAGACTTACCATAAACGGGTTGGTGATTCCACTAACCGGCGGCGGCGCTACATCAGTCTCTTTTAGGAAGGCGGCGATCGCCATCGCTAACTCTCCCGGTCATAGTTATAGGGACGGTGGACATCTCGAATACGAATGTTAACGCCGAATTCTCTGGCCCTTTGAAGAAGCCACTCCTCTTCTGCTTGCCGTAATTCGTTTGCGGCCGATTGTCCGTTGTTCCATTTCTCGACTATCATCCCCTTTGTCACTCTGTGATCGTGAAATCGGGGCCCAAAATCTCGGTCCAGGCGGATTATCCTTTTGAACCGCCAATCTGCTTGCGGAAGATGCTCCTGCAAGTAGCAGAAAAACCGCTCATCGTGGGTGACAATGATAATCTGGAAGTCGGCGAAGTGCGCTGCGAGCATTGCCGCTATCGCTTTGCGGTGGTCGGCATCGTAGGAAGTCACAATGTCGTCGAGAACGACAACAGGAAATGCTGCGTTCGACGAACGGATTGCTGCCAACCGGAGGCTCAAGGCAAGAGTATGTATCTGGGAGTCGCTCAAGTATCCACTTGGAACGACACCCTCTCGGTCAGGAGAGAAATCGACAAGCAGGTTGAGCTTTGGTTCTTTATCTTCGGAAAGTGCAAGTTTGACTGCTGGAGCTTCACCTTCGTGTTCATGGACGCACCTGTAAAGCGTGTTGACCGATTCTCTTAAGCCGTCGATCACAGACTGGAGGTAGGCCCTGATCTTCGAGGCGATGATCGCCTCCTGGTTCGAGAGGCTCTTTAGCAGCAACTCGAGTTGCGCCCCGACGTCGCGAATGCGTGTGATTTTCGCTTTGAGTTGGATCAGTGTCTCGATGATCTCCAGAGCCTTTCGGTAGCTGCCTTCTCCCTGCTCCTCGGTAAGTTTGGCACATCTGTTTTCGAGGTCTCTCCTAACCGACGAGCTTGAGAGTTTTAGCGGCTCGCTGTGTGGCTGAACCGCAGCGTCGCTCCAAGTTGCAAGTGCTAGACCGTATGTCTCCGTGGCTAACAGGACCGGATCGGTATCTTTGTATCCGACAGTTTTCAATTGCACCTGCAACCTCGCCAAATGTGTCCGAAGCGCCCCTCGCAAGTCCTCGACCCTCTCGCGTGCATCATTCACAGCGACACAAGCCGCGCGATAGGTGTTAAGAAGTCTAGCTGCTCTTTCAGGTAAATCGTGACCCGGTCCCGTCCTCCCTTGGACGTCTGGTTGAGCGGCGTATTGCACACGGGGCAGTCGGTTAGAACCTGGGCGTCATCTTCGAAGACTATCTGAGCCGCTTCCCACACCGCTTTGAACCTCGCGGTCTGAGCGCGGGCTTTCTCTTGCTCCTCGACCTTCAGATTTTCATCAAGCGCCTTGCGCGCCTGTTCGAACGCGACAAGTGAGCCTGACTCTTCTTCACTAGCATCACAGGCAGCGCGGTAGTAAATAGCGGTGATCGCCGATACGGCGTCCTTTAGCACATCGGCGCCGATCCGCTTGTCTTCTTCGGCTTTTCGCAGTTTGATTTGCGAGTATGCAGCGTCATCTATGCATAGGGTCGATAGCCGTAACTTCGGATCCAGGGACCCGAGATGACATGAGTTGTACCATTGAAGAATCTTTTGCTCGTCCCAGTCCGACACCTTCCCGCCCGTTGTTATTCGCAAGTCTTTGAGGCATTCTGCCGTTGCGAGATCCTTTTCTAGCTCCTGCTTCACCTGCAGCCGTAGATTGCGAAGATTGCGCTGCATATCGAGCAACGGCGCAAAGTCGAACCAGCGGCAAACTTCCTTGTAGCGCTCTTGAGGTGTTTGCTGATCGACAAACTTTCGTAACTCGTACCCGCGTAAAATGAAGGGCATTTTGCACGCCCCAAGGATGCGATCCGCGGCCCCCGTTCGGGAGGCGGGGCCATCGGAAGCGGTCACCTCCCGGCTATCGCCGAACTGTCCCTCCGACCCGCGAAAGGCGACCGAGACGGTGGAGGCGGAACCTCCATTAGCAGTGCGTACGTGCCGTAGCGCTTCGAACCCTGCTTGGGTGCCCGAACGACGTTGACCAAGGCGCTCCAGCGTTCCATCACATGAAAAGTAGAATTCCAGAGCATCGACGAGACTGGATTTTCCCTTTGCATTTGGTGCGAAGACAGCAAGGCTCTTTGCTTTACCGTTCTCGCTGAGCTGGAAGCTCTGTTCTTCGAGGTACGCACGGAAACCTGATATCGACAGTTGGTCAATAATGATGCGCTCAGGCATCGGCGCCTCCTTCTTGAGCTCTCGCCTCAGCCAGTGCCTGGATAGCCTTGAAGGCCATTGCAACGGCCTTCTCTGACGGCTTCAATTGGAGGATGTGCGTTTCCAGAATGGCGAGCAGTTCAAGGTCACAGCCCTCTGTACTCCTGACGTCCCGAATCGTTTCTGATAGAAAGTGAGATATTTCCATGGGTTGACCATTTAATTTTATCGTATACTACCGGATAATAATTCAGTCTAATTGGATAACTTCACCCGGATAGATAACATAGCAGAAGTATTTCGGGCAGGGCAACGTCAGGCCGCATCTGGGTGATTACGGTTCGCCGCACTACCATTTTCTCGCGATGCGCACCTTAGCAGACGCAGGTTCCGCTCAGGCTGAAACCGTCGCAGATCGGATAAAGCTTCCGTCCGCTTAAAGTCGGTGTGGGTCAATTCCCGTCGTTACGCCGGCAACTGTCAACGGACGGCCCACCTCCGAAAGCCGACCGAGCCGACCGTGGGTGCCGCACATGGATATCGCGTCTCGATACGCCTCGGCAACAGGCACGGCGGAAACCGTCCGTGCGCCAGAAAACGCTCTCATAGCGCTTCGCTGACGACCGCCGGGGGCTCGGCCTGAGCCCCCGGCGACAAGCCTTCCAACGTTCTCAAGGACTTTCCATGACCGACCTGCTGCGCCCGCGCGAGCCGGAATGGCTCGAGCTCGCCGGCGGCGTCGCCGTCCATGTCCGGCCGCTGACCTCGGCGGTGATGCTGGCCGCGCGCGCCGAGCTGCGCGCCGCCGGCACCGACCTCGACGCCCGGATCGAGATGCTGATCAAGGCGCTGGCCCGCGCCGCGATCCTCGACTGGCGGGGGGTGCCGGGCGGCGACGCCGAGACCGCGCCGGTGACGCCCGGAGGCCATCGACGCCCTGTTCGACCACTGGCCGATTTTCGAGGCCTTCCAGTCGCTCTACTTCGACCCGGCGATGACGCTGGACGCGGAAAAAAACGACTGATGGCCCGCGCCGAGTGGCACTTCGGCGACGGGCCGGCCTACTGCCGGGGCTGCGCCGAGCTGGGCCGGCCGTGCGCGAGCGGCGGCGCGGGCGACGACGGGCACCGCTGCCCGGAGATCGAAACCCGGCCCGCAGACCGCCGCCGGCTGGCAGGCCTGGGACGTGGCGCTGCGCTGCGCCGGGCAACTGCGCACCGGCGCCATGGGCGGGGTGCTGGGCCTCGACTTCGACGCCTGCTTTCGCGATGGCCGGGGCGCTCGGCTACGACCTGGCCGGGGTCGCCGAGCTGCTGCCGGCGGTCGAGGCCGGGATCGTCGGCGCGCTGAATGACCGGCCCCAGGAGGGCGACGGCTGATGGCGACCGGCTCCTACATCGTCCGCCTCGGCGTCAAGGACGACGAGGTCGTCCGCCGGGCGCTGACCAACCTCGGCAACGACGGCGAAAAGGCGCTGCGCCGGCTCGACCGGGCGGCGCGGGTGCCGGCCGGCGGCTTCAACGTGCTCAAGGGCGCGACCCGCCAGCTCGACAGCCAGCTCGCCGGCCTGTCGGCGCGCACCGGCTCGCTGTCCGGCGTGTTCGCCGCCCTCGGTCCCGCCGGGATCGCCGCCGGCGCCGCGGTCGGCGGGGCGATGCTGGGCCTGGGCGCGGCGATGGACCGGGCGCGCACCGCCATCGACAAGCTCGACAAGCTCGACGACACCGCGATCAAGCTCGGCGTGACCGCCGAGGGCCTGCAGGCCCTGCGCTTCGCCTTCCAGCAGAACGGCGTCGCCGCCGAGATCACCGACGCGGCGATCGAGAAGCTCAACGACTGCATCGGCCAGATGGCCAACCTCGGCGACAAGGCGCCGCAGACCGTCCGCCGCGCCTTCGCCCAGCTCGGGATCGAGGTCCGCGACACCTACGGGCCGGGTCAAGACCGCCGAGGAGGTGCTGGGCGAGATGGCCGACGGCATCGCCGCGGTCGGCAGCCAGGCCGAGCGGGTGCAGCTCGCCCGCGCCCTGATGGGCCGCGGCGGCGCCGCGCTCCTGCCGCTGCTGCAGCAGGGCACGCGCAGCCTCAACGAGATGAAGGACGCCGCGCGCGACCTCGGCGTCGTCATCGACGAGCATCTGGTCAAGAGCGCGTCGGCTGACCGCCGACAAGCTCGACGCCATGGCCCAGGTCACCGAGGCCCACCTCAACAAGGCCTTTCTCGACCTCGCGCCGCTGGTCCTCGACCTCGCCAAGGCCTTCTCGATCACCGCCGGCTGGCTCGCCAAGGTCACCGACGGGTTCCGCGAGCTGGAAGACCGCTCTTCGGTCGGCCTCAAGGAGCAACTGGCGAAGATCAACGAGGAGCTGGCGCGCCCGGCCGACCCGAACATGGACAGCCTCGGCCTGCTCGGCGTCGCCGAGGATCCGGCTGCGGCCGGCGCCTACCGCCGCAGCCTGGAGGCCAGACGGCGCGAGATCGAGGCCATCCTCAAGGCCCGCGAGGAGGCCGCCGAGCTTGCGGCCAAGACCGGCGGCGTGGGGCTGGGCGGCGGCACGGCGGCGATGGAACCGGCGCCGCTGCGACAATGCCGCGCGAAAGCGCGGCCGAGACGCAACGCCAAGGTGCTCGCCGACCTCAACCGGCAGCTCGAGACCTTCGGCGACGAGCGCCAGCAGGCGATCGACCGCGCCCTGGCGCGGGTGTCCGATGGCGCGACCGCGCAGACCCGCGCCGATGTCGAGCGCCTCGCCGGCAGCGCTCTACGACCAGGCCGAGGCCGCGCGGGCCGCCGCCAAGAGCCAGGACGACGCTGGCCAAGGCGACGAAGAAGGCCGCCGAGGAAAGCCGCGCCTGGAACGAGGGCGCGACCCGCGCGCTGACCGACTACGCCGACGACGCCGAGCAACGCGGCCGAGGCCGCCGAGGACGCGGTCTCGGGCAGCTTCTCCGGCATGGGCGACGCGCTGGCCGACTTCGTCTCGACCGGCAAGGTCGACTTCGCCGGCCTCGTCGACTCGATGATCGCCGACCTGACCCGGCTGTCGATCCGCATGGCGGTGCTGGCGCCGCTGGCCGAAGGCCTTCGGCGGCGGCCTCGCCGGGCTGTTCGGCGGCGGTGCCGGCTACGGCACCACCGGCGCCGGCACCTCGCCGGCCGGGATGACCTCCGGCGGGACCAACCCCGGCTTTCTGCTCGGCGGCGTCGCCACCGGCGGCGCCTTCGACCGGCGGCCGGCTGGTCGAGGCCTACGCCCGGGGCGGAATCGTCAACACGCCGACCGTCTTTCCGATGGCCCGCGGCTACGGGCTGATGGGCGAGGCCGGGCCCGAGGCGGTGATGCCGCTCAAGCGGCTGGCCTCCGGCAAGCTCGGCGTCGCCGCGAGCCCGGCCGGGGTGACCGTCAACGTGATCAACAACGCCGGCGCCCAGGTCTCGACCCAGGAGCGCCAGGAACCCGGCGGCGGGCTGACCCTCGACGTGCTGATCGACGCGGTCGAAACGCAGATGGCGGCGCGGCTCGCCCGGCCCGGAACCCAGCTCAACGGCGCGGCGCGGCTCGCCGCCAACCCGCTGCGGAGGCGCTGATGCCGACCTGGCCCGCAACCCTGCCGCAGGCGCCGCTGGTCGAGGGCTATTCCGAGGCCGCGCCCGACCTGATCGTCCGCTGCCAGACCGCGGTCGGCTGGGCCAAGACCCGGCGGCGCGCGACCGCCGGGCCGACCCGGATCACCGCGACCTACCGGATGACCGGCGACCAGCTCGAGGACTTCGACGCCTTCGTCGACGACGACCTCGCCAACCGGACCCTGGCGTTCGACTGGCCGCACCCGCGCACCGGCGCGACCGTCAGCGTGCGGATCGTCGCGGTCCCGGTCGTCGTGCCGGCGAACGGCGCCGACCGCTGGACGGTCGGCCTGACCCTGGAGACGATGCCATGATGATGGAGACCCGATAAATGGCCGGATGGACCAACCGCGCCGCCTACGCGACCCTCGGCGTGCGCTTTCGCGCGCAGAGCAACCCGAGCGCCTTCTACATGGCGCTGGTCACCGCGACGCCCGGCGCCCGACGACGCCGACAACACGCTCGGCGATCTGACCGAGATCGCCGCCGGCAACGGCTACACCTCGGGCGGCGTCTCGCTGACCCCCGGCGCCACCGACTTCGACGTCTGGACCGAGGACGACGCCAACCACCGCGCCCTGGTGCAGATCCGCGACGTGGTCTGGACCGCATCGAGCGGGACCATCCCGGCCTCGGGCGGCGACGCCCGCTACGCGGTGCTGACCGACGACAACGGCACGGTCGGCTCGCGCGAGGTCTACCACTTCTGGGATCTCGGCTCGGCGCTGCAGGCCCTCGACGGGCAAAGCCTGACCGTGCGCGACGCCGAGATCCGCCTGGAGACCGTCTGATGACGCGAGCCCGACACTGCCGCGCTGGGCGCGGATCGACCCCGACGGCGCCGTCTCGGTCGACCCCGACGAGGCCTACCCGGTCTATTTCGCCCTGCTCGGCATCGACCTCGACGACGCCGACCAGTTCTGGACCGAGGTCGCCCGGCGCTGCATGACCGCCGATCTCAAGGACCTGCTGGGCGCGCCGCTGCACCTGCGCATCCGCGACAGCAACCACTGGGCGCTGGCCTGCCTGCCCGTCGGCGGCGGCGCGGCGCTGGGCGCGGCGTCGTTCCGCACCTTCTACGGGCGGATCAAGGGCCGGGCGCTGATCTGACGCCATGGCGACCGGGCCGTTCCTCAAAAGCCAGTACATCAACACCGGCTGGACGTGGTCGGCCGACAGCCACGACTTCTCGATCACCGCCGTCGGTGCGGTCGACCGCGCCTTCGCCCGCGTCGCCGGCTCCGCCAACACCTCGGGCGGCCCCTATACCTCGGGCGCCGACGTCAACAACGACATTTTCGGCGTCACCTGCGAGCTGATCGACACCGACACGGTGCGGGTCTGGCAGGAGCATTCGACCCCGACCTATCATCGGCTTCGGGATCGAAATCTGGGAGTTCATCGGCGAGGTCGGCGGTTCCAACGAATGGATCGTCCGCGCGCAGGGCGAAGCGACCGGCGACGTCACCGGGCTGACCGGGATCGTCAACCCGGCGCGCTGCATCCCGTTTCTGACCGGAGTGCGGTCGAATCTCGACAGCGCGGACGCGCAGGAGATGACCGGCTACCTGACCCTCGACACGGACGGCAGCGCTCTGCGCTGGCACCGGGGCGGCGGCGGCGCGGGCACGACCACCTACAG
The DNA here is from genome assembly GCA_963805915.1 of uncultured Alphaproteobacteria bacterium. GTDB lineage: Bacteria > Pseudomonadota > Alphaproteobacteria > Rhodospirillales > Defluviicoccaceae > JAEULH01. Next base: position 7,724 of record CAWDWD010000015.1, on the reverse strand, counting down.
CTACGCCATCGTCGAGTTTCTCGGCGGCGGCTGGACCATCGACGCGGCCATCGCCACCGGGCTGTCCGGCGTTTCGGGCACGCTCTCGATCCCGGACGTCGGCGACTGGAGCCGCGCCTTTATCGAGGCGCAGTTCGCCGCCGAGGACGACAGCCAGAACGCCAAGGTCTACGCGCGCGTCAAGCCGAACGCCGCGACCACGACCATCGACTGGAACGCAGGCGCGTCCGTTTCCGGCGCGGCGCTGGCGGCCTACGTCGCCCGCAACCCGCTGATCTCGGTCCAGCACATCACCGAGACCCGCGACCCGGCTGCGGCCAACTGGTACGGCCCGACCATCGACGCGGTGGGCGCGGTCGACCGCAGCGGGCTGATGGTGAGCCTGTCCAGCGACGACGCGTCGAGCGGCTACGTCGCCGCCGCGAAGCAGCACCGCTTTAACGGCACGACCCAACTGCGTTGCTGGGGCAGCCAGGGCAGCGGCGCCCTGGAGCTGGCCTATCAGGTCATCGACTTCGGCGAGGAGACGACGCCGGCGCTGATCGCCTCGCCGTCCGCCGTCGCGGCAACCGGCGGATCGGCGGCGCCGACGGTGGAGGTTACGGGCGGGCCGATCGTAGCGACGCCGGGGGCCGTCGCCGCCGCTGGGCGCCGTCGCCGATCCGACCGCGTTCGTCGCCGGGCTGACCACGATCACGCCCTCGCCGGTCGCGGCGCGGGGCGCGGTCGCCGACCCGACCGCCGACGTGACCGGGCTGGCGATCATCGTCCCGGCGCCGGCCTCGGCGCTGGGCGCGGTCGCCGGTCCGACCGCCGGCATTGCCGCGATACCGCTGGCGACCCCGGCGCCGGCCTCGGCGCTCGGCGCAATCGGCGCGCCGCTGATCCTGGTCGGCGGCGTCGCGCCGACGACCGCCGCGCAGGATCTCGCCGCCGAGCACGTCGGCGCCGCTTGGCTGGTGCTGGTGACCATCGACCATGCGGACCTGCCGGCGCCGTTCCGCCTGACCTCCGACGGGGTCGACACCACCAGCCAGGGCTACATCTTTTCGGCGCTGCCGTTCGAGGTCGTCCTGCCCGATGACGCCGAGGCGCGAGCGCCGCGCGCGCAGCTGCGGATCGACAACACCTCGCTGGAGGTGATTGCCGCCCTGCGCGGGTTGGTCGATCCGCTCGGCGTCACCCTGCAGATCGTCCGCGCCAGCGCGCCCGACGTGATCGAGCGCGAGTGGACCGGGCTCGAATGGCAGGCCTCGACCTACGACGTCGGCTTCATCTCGGGCACGCTCGGCGTCGACGACATGGCCGCCGAGGAGTTCCCTTATGAGACCTTCGACGGCCGCTTTTCGGGGCTGTGGCCATGATGGGATTCGGGCCAAAGTCCTTCGCTGCGCTCAGTGTACTTGGCCCGGTAGCGAGGCCTGTTTGAGCGCGCGGCGACTTGAGGCGGCTCCGCGCCGCCCGCGCACGTTCGCAATTGTCGCCGGCGTCTGCGGTACGCCGACGACGGAGCGAGGGACTTCGACCCGATGAGCATCAGCCGCCCGCCTGGGCCGGCGTTTACGTCGGCATTCCCTACGCGACCACGGCCGCGACCGCGTCGGGCTGCGACTGCTGGGGCCTGGTCCGGCTGATCATCGCCGAGCGCACCGGGATCGACGCTGCCGTCGTTTGCGACCGACTACGACGGCGAGGCCGACAGCGTCGGCGTCGGCGCGCTGCGTCGACGCCGCCCGCGTTTCGGGAGCCTGGTCGCTGGTCGACGGCCCGCCGCGGCCTTCGACGTCGTTGAGATGTTTTCCGTGCTGCGCTCCCGTAACGGCTGTCCTATCCGCCGCTGCACGTCGGCGTGCTCGTCGACCCCGACTGGCTGATCCACACCGAGGCCGCCACCGGCGCCCGGCTGGTCCGCCGCGACGACCGCGGCCTTGGCAGGCGGGTCGCCGGCTACTGGCGCCACCGGGAGCTCGTGCCGATGCCGCTTGACCAGCCGCTGCGCCCCAGCCTGACCGTCGCCGCCTGGCCGCGGCCGTTTTCTGGCCGCCGGATCGACGCTCACCGTGCCGGCCGGGCTGAGCTCGCCGAGATCGTCGCGCTCGCCATCCCCGACCCGGCGTGGCACGACCATGCGGTCGTGCTGATCGGCGACGAGCGCATCGAGCGGCGCTACTGGCGCCGGGTCCGGCCCAAGCCGGGCGCCGCCGATCGCCGTGCATATCGTGCCGCGCGGGCCGAACGGCGCGCGCATCGGCGGCATGATCGCCATCGCCGTCCTCGCCATCGCCGTCTCGGCGCTGACCTACGGCGCGCTGACCGGCCCGGCGATCGGCATGGGCGCGACCGCAGCCGGCGCCCTGGCCGGCACCGCCGGCGCCGCCGTCTCCATCGGCGGCTCGCTGCTGCTCAATCAGCTGGTGCCGCCGCCGCGGCCGAGGTCAGCCAGGACGACCTGGCGCGCGACTACGACCGCTGGTCTCGGGGCGCCTGGGTCTGAAGCGGCCGACCTCGCAACCGGCGCGCTGTGCCGCCACGTCCTGCAGCACCCGGCGCGCCAGCGCCCGGCGGCCGACGCCGGCCATCGTACCGTCGCCCGCTTCGCCGACTGGGACGCCATCACCCGCGACAAGGGGCGCGTCTACAACGGCGTGGTCGAGGCCAAGGGCTCGCTGTGGTCGGCGCTGGTCGACATCGCCCGTGTCGGCCGGGCGACGCCGCCCTGCGCGACCTGATTTTCAGCCTCGTCATCGACGAGCCCAAGACCGCGCCGGTGCGGCTGTTCAGCCCGCGCAATTCGTGGTCCTACGAGGGCGAGATCGCCCACGGGCCGCTGCCGCACGCCTACCGGATCGGCTACCTCGATGCCGATCGCGATTGGCACGCCGACGAGGTCGTGGTCTACGACGACGGCCAGAGCGCAGCGACCGCGACCCGGATCGAGCGGGTCGAGTGGCCGGGCATCACCAGCCGCGCCCAGGCCTGGAAAGAGGGCCGCTATCACCTCGCCCAGCAGCGGTTGCGCCGCGAGATCCACCGCATCATCGTCGACTTCGAGCACCTCGCCTGCGAGCGCGGCGATCTGGTCGCCCTGCAGCACGACGTGATCGCCGTCGGCTCGCCTCGGCGCGGATCGCCGCCGCGGCCGACGACGGCAGCGTCGTGACCGCCGTCACCCTCGATGCGCCGGTGACCATGGCCGACGGCACCGACTACGGCCTGCGCGTCCGCCGCGTCGTCGGCGCCGCCCAGGTCACGACGCCTGTACCGGATCGCGACCGAGGCCGGCACCCAGGCGACGCTGACCTTTGCCGACCCGCCGGCCCTGGCCGACGCGCCGGCCGTGGGCGACCTTGCCGCCTTCGGCGAGTACGATCGCGAGACCCTGCGGGTCTTGATCCGCGACATCGAGCCGCGCAATGATCTTACCGCCCGGCTGACGCTGATTGGCGAGGGCGCCGGCGTCCATACCGCGCGCGCAGGGCACCATTCCGCCCTACGATCCCAAGGTGACGGTCGCGACCGCGATCCCGGCGCCGGTGGTGACCGCGGTCAACTCGGATACCGCGGCGATGCTGGTCACCGCCTCGCGCACCCTGGTCGAGCGGGTGGTCTTCACGCTGGCGCCGATCGCCATCGCCGGCACGACCATGCACGTCTTGTTTCGCCCGAGCGGCACCGTCGCGTAGGAGGGGAAAGTGCCAGACATTGCAAAGCTGGATGCCGACGGCGTGCTCGTCGCCGTCGAGATCGTCTCCCCGCCCGACTACCGCACCGACCCGCCGGCGCGCACCGTCGCTCTGCCCGCCGGCCACGACATGGCGACCAGGCTCGGCGCCTACCGCTACGACTGGCACCGAGCTGTTTCCTGCCGGTCTCGCGCGAGCCGCTGGACGCGGCCGAGCGCGAGGCGCCGGGGCTGGTCGAAGGTCTGGTCGAGATGGTCGAGCAGCTCGAGCGCGACGGCGCCACCGTGCCGGCCAAGACCCGCGCCGCGGTGGCCGCCTGGCGCAAGTCGTTCGACGGCCGGGGCCGGCGATGACCCAGGCGACCGACCTCGGCCAGATCGCCAACATCCCCGGTGCAGCTATCGCGCGCGGGTCAACGCCGGCTTTCAGGCGGTCTCTTCGCTGCACTACGGCACCAGCGCGCCGAGCCCGACCTATCCGCTGATGGCCTGGGCCGACCAGTCGACCGGCAAGATCTGGCTGCGCGACGCGGCCAACACCGCATGGGCCGAGATCGGCGTCATCGGCCCGCCGTTCGCCTGGACCGCCGTTGCCGGCTCCAGCGGCGGCGGCTTTTCGACCGGCGACGTCAAGGCGACCCTGCGCGCCGTCGCCGACTAGGGCTGGGTGCTGATGGACGACGGCTCGATCGGCGGGGCCAGCTCGGGGGCGACCTCGCGCGCCAACACCGACTGCCAGGATCTGTTCGCGCTGCTGTGGGCCAACGTCTCGAACACCTGGGCGCCGCTGCAGGACGCCAGCGGCACCCCGGTCGGGCGCGGCGCTTCGCCGCCGCCGACTGGGCGGCCAACCGGCGGCTGGTGCTGCCCAAGACCCTGGGCCGGGCGCTCGCCTGCGCCGGCTGGGGATCGGGCCTGTCCGACCGGGCGCTCGGCGAGGCGGTCGGCGCCGAGACCCACCTGCTCGGTGTCGACGAGCTGCCGGCGCACAACCACCCCGGCTCGACCGCCAACAGCAGCGGCGCCATTCGCATAACGGCGGCTGGGGCCGCGGCGGAACGCTACTGTCCCGGCGGTCGTCGATGGCAGCCTACGGAAACGTCAACACCGGCTCCGGCGGCGCCCATACCCACACCCTGAGCGTCGCCAGCCAGGGCGGCGGGCAGGCGCACAACAATATGCCGCCGGTCGCCTTTCTCAACTTCATGGTCAAGCTGTAGGGGGCGGCGATGGCGCAATCCAGCACTCTCGGCGCGGTCCCGGCCTCGAGCGGCTACAACGTCCGCGTCAACCTCAACGCCTCCGACGAGGCGCTGGCCACCGAGAACGAGGGCGCCAGCGCGCCCGGCTCTGACCTGGCCGCACATGCTCTGGCGCGACCATGCCTCGGGCCTGCGCTACCGCCGCAACGCCGGCAACACCGGCCTGGGTGATCGTCGAGGCCTACGCGAAAACCACCGACCCCGGCGCGAGCGACGACGATGCCGCCGGCTACGTCGCCGGGTCGCGCTGGATCAACACCACCGACGGCCGCGTCTTCGTCTGCACCGATCCGCAGGCGGGGGCGGCGGTCTGGCACACCGCCGAGACCACCGGGCGGATCGGCACCGGGACCAGCTTTCCCGGCTCGCCGGTCGAGGGCGACGCGTTCTATCGCACCGACCTCGATGCCCTGTTCGTCTACGACGCGACCCGGTCGAAATGGCTGGGCGCGCTCGAAAGCGACGGCGGCGGGTTCAACGGCGATCTCGCCCAGAACACCTACATGCGCCGCTTCAACGGCGGCGACTTCGGCTCGGCGAAAGGCATCCTGATCCCCTACGACGCGACCATCGTCGGCCTGTCGGCCTGCTGGACGACGGCGCGGACCGCATACCTGCGCGCGCACCGCTCGGGCGTCGTCGTCTCGACCGCCGGCGACGGGTCGAGCGTGACCCAGATCGCCGACTTTACCCTCGACGACGACTTCGACGCCGGCGGCATCCTCGCCTTTTCGACGACCGGGCACTCCAGCGCCGTGACCGACATTCAACTGCGCTGCTGGTGGCGGCGGCGCGCCAGCTAACGGGGGACCGCGACCATGACCACCGTCTATCTCAGCCGCGACGCGGCCGGGCGCGATCACCGGCGTCTACGCCAAGGCCCCGCCGGGTCTCGCCGAGGAGCCGGCCGACGACGCCAGCGCCGAGGTCCAGGCCTATCTGTATCCGCCCGACCTGTCGATCTACCGCCGCGCCGGATCGGGCGCCGCGCCCGGCGGTTCGCCCAAGCCCTCGACCGCGACCCGCTCGGCGCGCTCGTCGACCGGGCCAAGTCCGAACCCATCGCCTGACCGTCAGGCGTTCAGTCGACCACCCGAAAGAGGAGACCCACCCCATGACCACCCGCGTCATCGTCGACCAGGCCACCGCCGCCGGCCAGCTCTGCGCCGAGGCGGTCGGCCAGATCCTCGACGGCAAGGCCAAGTTCGCCCGCCTCGCCGAGATCCTCTACGCCGCGATCTACATCGACGGGGTGACCAACGACCTCGCCGCCGTCGAGGCCGAGCTTGGGATCGACGCCGGCCAAGGGCAGCAGGCCTTCGACCTTATCCAGGGCGCGCGTCTTGCGCTGGACGACAACGCCATCGTCGCCCTGCGCGAGATCGACCAGGGGTAAGCGAACCATGCGGCCTCGTGCAGCGCAGGGTAGGACAGGGAGAGCTTGATGAGCGAGAACCACGGCACCACCAGCGCCTGGACATGGCTCGCCGTGATCGTCGTCCCGTTGCTGACCCTGTGTCTCGGGGGTCTCACCTACTGGGTGCGCAAGCTCGACGATCGCCAGTTCGAGATCGTCCAGGAGGTGGTCACCAGGACCGACCTCGAGCGCGCAACCGATCGCCTCGAGCGCCGGCTCGAGGGGCTTGCCCGCCTGGTCGTCGAGAGCAACCGCCCGGACCACGAGCGCCGCAGCGAGCCGACCCGCCGACGCTGATCCTCGAACGTTCGGCTGCGACGCCACGATCCGGCGTACCGCCGCGGGCCAATCCTTGCTCCAACGCCGCGTCCGGCTTCTGGCTCCGACCGCGCCGGCCCTCAACGCCAAGCCTGCCGCGCACTTGTCCAGGCCGGGCGTGGCTGACCCCGATCCCCGCTTTTTCCGCGTTCGTTCTTTCTGATGAGGAGGTCTCGCGATGCTGACCCTGCTCGGCTCGCTGTTGGGATTCTTGACGTCCGCCTTCCCGCAGCTACTCGGCCTGGTCCACGATTGGCAGGATCGCAAGCACGAGCTCGCGATCCTCGACCGGCAGATGCAGATGCAAACGCTGGGGCATACTCAGCGCCTCGAAGAGATCAACGTCTCCGCCGATATCGCAGAGAGCCAGGCGCTCTACCGCCACGACGCGCAGCCTTCCGGCGTCAAGTGGGTCGACGGGCTGCGCTCGTCGGTGCGGCCGATGATCACCTACGCCTTCTTCCTGCTGTTCGCCGCGGTCAAGGGCTCTGGGCTGTACCTGCTCATCGCCGTCGAAGGGCTCGCCCTCGCCGAAGCCCTGCCGCGGATCTGGGACGACGAAACCGCCGCGCTGTTCGCCGCCGTGCTCAGTTTCTGGTTCGGCGCCCGGTCGCTGGCGAAGGCGAAGCAGGGGCGCTGATCCGATGCGTCACGTCACGAACGAAGGCCTCGCCCTGATCAAGCACTTCGAAAGCTTCAGCCCGACCGTTTACGTCTGCCCCGCGGGGTATCCCACTGTTGGCTACGGGCACGTTGTTCTGGATGTAGAACGCGACCGCTTCGCCGACGGCATCGGCGAGGACGAAGCCGAGGACTTGCTCCGCCGCGACGCCCGCCTCGCCGAGCGCGCGGTGCTGCGGCTGATCGGCGTGCCGCTCACCGACGGCCAGTTCGATGCTTTGACCTCGTTCGTGTTCAACGTGGGCGCGGGCGCTCTTCAGCGCTCGACCCTGCGCCGCAAGGTCAACCGCGAGGAGCACGGCGCGGTTCCAGCGGAGTTCAGGAAGTGGGTGTGGGCCGCCGGCCGCAAGCTGAAGGGGCTGGT
>CAWDWD010000014.1:0-17037 GCA_963805915.1 uncultured Alphaproteobacteria bacterium | reverse complement strand
CAACTTCAACACCGTGTTTTTGGAAGTTATTGATCTGATTGGCGGATTCGTTTTTTCGCAGTCGGCGTGGCACTACGTTTGCGGGGTGTGAGGTGGCGCTTGCGGGGTTTCTGACTGGGCGGGTCGGTGGGCGCGGTGGGTTTGTCCGCGTCCAGGCGTCGGAACAGGGGCGGCAAGGCGACACCGACGGCCTTGAACACGGCTCCGGCACAGCCCGGCGGCTGATTGCGCAGGACGAAGCGGCGCCCCTGCTGGTCGACGGTGGTTTCCACAAGACGGTCGAGGTCGACGATGACGTCCTGCCATTCGAGATCCAGTAGGGCCGCCTGCAGCCGGTCCTGCAAGTCCTTGCGCAGCATCAGTGCCAGGAAGCTGCAGAACAGGTGGCCGCGGATGGCGGCGTCGCTGGCGTGATAGACCGGCCGTGTTTCGAGGACGGCCTTGGTGGTGCGGAAGATCTGCTCGACCTTCCACAGTTCGCGGTAGCGCATCGCCACTTCGAGGGTGGGCAGCTTGCTGTTGGTGCGCAGCACATAGAAACCGTCGAGCCTTGCCTCCTCTGCAACCTTGGCCTCGTCGAGGGCGAAGTGGTCGTCGCCGACCACCTTCAGGAACTTGCGGAAGCCGCTGTTGCCGACCAGGGATTTGTCGCCGCGCGACAGCTGTTCGCGCAGCGCCGTGATGATCGCGGTCCGCTGGGCGGCCTCCCAGGCGGCGCGCTCGGGGTTGTAGCAGACGACATAGCGCCGGGACTTGCCCTTGCCGTCCCAGGGCCGGACCAGGACCTCCTTGACCTCGATGTCGGTCGTCGCGCCGGCGGCCTTGGGGATCGACAGCGGCACCATGCCAGCGGTATCGGCGAGCACGGTCCCGCGCACCTCGGCATCGTTGCGCTCGCGCGTCCCGAGAATGTAGTCGATCCCGCGCTTTTCCAGTTCCGCCAGCGTGCGTGCGCTGATCATGCCGCGATCGCCGACCACGCAGATCCGGCCGATACAAAAGCGCGCGCGCAGGCGGTCGATCACCGGCAGCAGCGCCTGGACGTCGGTGGCGTTGCCCGGCCATGTTTCCGAGCAGAGGGGACGGCCGTCCCGGTCGATGACCACGCCGATCACCACCTGCTTCAATTCCGGGCGGTGATCCTTGGACTTGCCGCGCCGCCCGAGCGTCTCGCCACCCTCACCGTGGAAGTAGAGGGCGGAGGTATCGAAGAACACCAGGTCGAGATCGGTGAACAGGTCGCGCCGGCGCGCGAACAGCCGCTCTTCGATCAGGTCCTTGATCGCCCGCGGCGCCCGGGTGCGCCCGTCCTGGTCGGCAAGCTCTTCACCCAGCCAGGCGATCGCCCGGTACAGATGGTGCAAATCGAGGCCGTCGACCCCGGCAACCCGGTAACCTTCCAGCCACTTGTCGCAGGCCCGGTCGGAGCCGGAGACGCAAAGACGGTGCAGCACGCTGACGAAGATCGCCCGCTCGACCGGAAACTGGAACTGGCGCTCGGCGAGCAATCCCTCGATCACCGCCTGGCAGCCGGTCTCGCGCCACAAACGTGCGAAGATCAGCGGCGCGCCGATGCGCCGGCTGTCGACCACCAGCCCATCGCCATCGCGCAAGGCGGACAGCACCAGCGCGGTTTCGCTCAGCCGTGCGCCGGACTGTAGCAACTGGTCGAGCTTACCGGTGTTGAGCCAATCCTCCGCCCGCCCCAGCGTAGCGACGACATGCTGGCGGACCGAGCCACCATCGCGGCGGCTCTCGACGATCTGCAGGTAACTGCGCTCACCAACGGCTTTGCGGCGGAAGAACATGCGGCCTCACAGAATGCACTACTCAGATGCATTACTGGGCCAGCGCTGTCAACGCGTATTATGCCACTAACGTGGCACTACATTTATGGCCAATTTCCGGTCTGAGCCCCTCGAAAACCGCGGAAATCCGCCATTCCCACCACGGAAACGCCGCCAAAACTGTTCAAGTTGAGTTAAGGCCGGGCAAAACCTCACCAGGGCGGAGTGGGACGACTACATCGGTGCGGACGAGCCATGGCGGCCGACCTGTCGCAATTGGCGCGGTCCCGACGCAGCCGCTACCGGGCTGCCCGAATGAAGCTGGACGTCCATTCTCGTGGACCAATTATTTCTCAGGCATCGGCAGACTCGGGCAGGTCGCTCGATAATCCTCCTGCCCCAGGTACGACTTCCATTCCTCCCGCGTGAGATTACGTTCAAGGCGCGAGCACGCATCGGCGACCAGATCGGCCGCTTGCCACGCCCAGACACGCACCGATTTATCCTGGCTCGCACTGACGAGGCGGCTGTCATCAGGCGTGAAGGCAATAGCAGTTACGAGACCATCGTGGCGAAGCCGTGCGACTTCTCGGCCTTGCATCCATTCCCAGATCGAAATCTTGCCGCCGTTAGCGACCGCGATATAGCGGCCCGTGGCGCTGAAGACGACATCATCCACCCGATCATCATGGAGCAATCTTGCTCTCTCTCGACCCGTCGCCACTTCATAAATCAGCACTTCCTTGTACGTGGCTCCTCGCCATTTCAAGTGGGTAGCTTGAGTTCGAGCTTGCCGGCAATGAGGTAGATAATCGCCTTGAGGTTGCGGGTTGATCGGTAGCCTCTGGCTTTTGCCTTGGCTGCTTGAACGAGGCTGTTGATGCCTTCGAGGATGCCGTTGGCGATCTTGCTGTCGAACCAGCGGAGGATGCCGTCCCAGTGGCGCTTGATGGTTCCGGCTGCCTCGATGACGGGCTTGAGGCGGCTGTGGGTTGCCCAGAAGTACCACTTTTTGAGGAAGGCTTCGGCGGCTTCGCGGGACGGCTGAGCGTAGAGGTCCTGAAAGGTCAGGCGGATCTGATAGGCGCGGGCGGTCTTGAGGTTCAGGTCCGTGAGACCGCCGAGCGCGGCCAATTGCGCCTCGGAGAGATTACATTTGTTCTTCAGCCAGATGTAGCGGGTCTTCTTCAGTTCCTCTACTTGACCTTTGGCACCGCGGGGAGAGGCCAACCCGACCGCCTCTTCGTCCCGACTAACCGCCGACGAGCGCCGCGCGTAGCTCAGGGCAAGGTCGGCCCGGAAGGCCGCCGGCAAAGCGGTCGCCTGTTCAAGCAACGACATTCGAAGGGAGCAGCCATGAAACAGTATGTCGGGCTCGACGTGTCGATGGAAGAGACGAAGATCCACGTGCTCGACGAGGAGGGCCGGCGGGTCTGGCGCGGCAAGTGCCCGAGCGAACCCGTTGCCATCGCAGCGGCCATTCGCAAGCATGCGCCCGCGGCTGTGCGCGTCGGTCTTGAGACCGGACCTCTGACTACCTGGCTCTGGAACGAACTTACGGCGGATGGCCTGCCCATGGTCTGCCTCGACGCGCGCCACGCCAAGAAGGCGCTCGACATGAAGGTGAACAAGACCGACGCCAATGATGCCGAGGGCCTGGCACACTTGGTGCGCTCCGGATGGTACCGCGTGGTGCGGGTCAAGGGCCGAGAGGCCATGCTCGCCAAGGCACTGGCCGGCGCGCGTAGCCAGCTCCTCGGCATCTCGACGGATCTCTCCAACCAGATCCGCGGCGTCATGAAGACGTTCGGACTTGTCATACCCAAAGGCAAGGGCGGCGTGTTCGAGAAGAACGTCCGTGCCTTGCTCGCCGGCGAGACCGCGATCGCCGCCCTCATCCTGCCCCTCCTCGAGGCGTGGCGCGCCGTGCGCGCCCGGACCGCTGAGCTCGACCGCCAGCTCATTGCCTCGGTGCGCCAAAGCGTTGTCTGTCGGCTGCTCATGACCATGCCCGGGATCGGAGCCGTGACCGCGGCATCCTACGCCGCCGCCGTCGAGACGCCCGGCACCTTCGCGCGCTCGCGCGACGTCGGCGCCTGGATCGGCCTCACGCCCCGGCGCTTCCAGTCGGGAGAGGTCGACTACGAAGGCCACATCTCGCGGCGCGGCGACCGCCGGCTGCGCGCTCTCCTCTACGAGGCCGCGACCGTCCTGCTGACGCGCGTGCGCGCCGACAGCGCGCTTCGCCGCTGGGGGCTCGCGCTCAAGAAGCGCCTCGGCTTCAAGCGCGCCGCCACCGCGCTCGCCCGCAAGATGGCGGTGGTGCTCCACGCCATGTGGAAGTCCGGCACGGCGTTCGATGCTCAGCCCGGCGCTGCCGCAGCATGATGCGCGCGTCATGAACTGACCGCGTTTCCGTCCTTCGTCCGTCGCCGGACGGAGACGTCCCTGCCGGGGACGTGGGCGAGGCCATTCCGCTTCCTCCTCTGCGGCCGCTCCAGGACCGCGCTCGGGACATCGGAAGGCCGAACCCTCGACCGCCCATCGTGCGGCGGCCTCGCGCCGACCGCGGAGACAACCCTGATCCCGGCATACGTCACGCCGACCGGCGCGCGGACGAAATCACTTGACGAACAGCGGGCGATTAGACAACGGAGGGATGGTTCGCGGTCGAACAAAGGGATGGAAGGGGAAAACTCAACCCACGGTCATGCAGCTACCCACAATGGATAGCGAGGAGGCTTGTACGTCTTGGCAGCTAAGTACTTTCCGTCCCGGCTGAACGCTTTGACGTCGATGCCTTCACCCCTTTCGGAGGCCTGCAGGCTGGCGATTTTCTCGCCGGTTGCCGCATCCCACAATTGCACTGCATCATTGCGCTTCAGATACATGTCGGTGGCGATGAGCGTTCCGTCGGGGCTGAAGAGGATATCTTGTACGGGTTTTTCGTGTGGCAAGTAGATGGTATTCTTTCCAGTCGCCACGTCCCACAGCCTCACGCCCAGAATTTTTTTGGCTTGTGCATTATCGGTCTGTTTTTGTTTCTCCGCTCCACGATCACCTTTATCAGGGTCTATATCTTGGCTGCCGAAACCGAACACTAACGCGGAAGTACTCCCACTCTTCTCTGCCACAACGTCGCCCTCAGCTGTAGCCAGAAACCTGCCGTCGGGACTGAAAGCCAGCTCGTTCACAAAGCCGTCCTTTGCAACTGTTCTGCCAGTTCTTGACTGCAAGTCCCATAGGCGGGCGTCTCCGGTGATAGTCCGGGTTGCGATGAACAAACCATTCGGGTCAAACGCCACGCCGTTGACATTGTCCGCGTGATCAAGCTGATCGAGTTGCATCCCGGTTGTTGTATCCCATAGTTTTGCTACGTGATCTGCTCCGCCGGTCACTATGCGCGCACCGTCGGGACTAAAGGCAACCTGATAGACGCCGCCGTCATGCGGGATCGTGCCGGTAACTTTCCCCGTCGCCACGTCCCATATGCGGATTTTTCCTTTGGCGGTAGCTTCACCTTCTTCTTCTTCATCTCTGCCGCCACCCTCCCAAATCCGTGCGAAGCGCTCGAAACTTTCTTCCGAGGATCCACGGGTTTCGAGCTGGGTGTGTTCAACCGTCGCGAGACGCTGCCCGTTTGGACTGAGTGCCATACTCGAAGGCCAGTCGCGATGGCGGATACGTAAAACCTCGCGCCTTGCACTTTCGGGATCAAACAATCTGACCTTCGGGCTCCCATCGGCTGTCGCTACCCACTGGCCGTCTGAGCTAAACATCAACTCCCCAGGCCTGTGGCCATAGTGGGGAATGAACCGCCCCGAGTTTTCCGGAGGCCATTTTGTCTGACTCCTACGCGGCGATTGGCGTTGGCTCAAGCTTGGCGTAGTAGCGTTCTTCGGCTTCGGCGGGCGGGATGTTGCCGATAGGCTCGAGCAAGCGGCGGTTGTTGAACCAGTCGACCCATTCGAGCGTCGCGAACTCGACGGCCTCGATGCCGCGCCAGGGGCCACGGCGATGGATCACCTCGGTCTTGAAAAGGCCGTTGATCGTCTCGGCGAGGGCATTGTCGTAGGAGTCGCCGACGCTGCCGACCGAAGGCTCGATGCCGGCCTCGGCGAGGCGTTCGGTGTATTTGATCGAGACATATTGCACACCTCTATCGCTATGATGGACGAGGCCATCTTGTTTGATCGGCCGCCGTTCGTGGAGAGCCTGCTCCAAGGCATCGAGAACGAAGTCGGCCCGCGCCGATCGCGACACGCGCCAGCCGACGATACGCCGGGCAAAGGCATCGATGACAAAAGCGACGTAGACGAAGCCGTACCAAGTGGCGACATAGGTAAAATCCGAAACCCACAGCACGTTCGGCCGCGGCGCCTTGAACTGGCGGTTCACTCGATCGAGCGGGCACGGCGCCGACATGTCGCTGATCGTGGTTCGCACGGATTTGCCGCGGACAACGCCCTTCAGGCCCATATGCCGCATCAGGCGGGCGACGGTGCAACGGGCGACGTCGATGCCCTCCCGCTTCAACTGCCGCCAGATCTTACGGACCCCGTAGACCCCGAAATTCGCGTGGAAAATCCGGCGGATGTCTTCACACAGGAGCGCGTCGCGCCGTTCGCGAGCCGGCGCCCGACCAGGATCGGCAAGCCGGGCGGCATGCTCGCGATACGTCGACGGGGCGATCGGCAGAACCCGGCAGATCGGCTCGACCCCGTGGATACCTCGATGATCGTCGATGAACGTTTTCATGGCTTGAACCGGCGGTCGAGCTCCGCCATCGCAAAATACGCCGACGCTTTGCGCAGGATCTCGTTCGCCTGACGCAGCTCGCGGACTTCCCGCTCCAGCGCCTTGATGCGATCGCGCTCCTGCGTCGTCATCCCATCCCGCAGGCCCTGATCGCGCTCCGCCTGGCGGACCCAGCTGCGCAGCGTCTCCGCCGCACAGCCAATCTTTGCCGCAATCGAACCGATCGCAACCCACTGCGAGGCATGCTCGCCCTGGTGCTCAAAAACCATCCGCACGGCACGCGCACGCACTTCAGGTGAATACCTTGTTGATTTCGTCATGGCTCCAGTCTCTCAAGAGTTGGAGCCTCCGACAAACTCGGGGCGGTTCACCGCGCCACCGGGGCTGAAGTCAAACTGGTGGATCGGTTGGCGATTGGCGTCGTCCCAAGAGGTCAGCGGCGACTGTACCCAGTCACGCGGCCGTTTCCAGGGATGAGAAAGGCGGACGACTACTTTGCCGAGTTGGATGTCCCAAAGCCAAATTTCGTCGACGCCATTAGCCAGGCGCACTCGCGCTGCCAGCCGCTTTCCATCTGCGCTCACCACATAGTTGGTTAACTTCACGTCTTGACTCAACTGCCTCTTGATCTCGCCGCTGGCAAGGCTACGGATGTAAACTGCTTTTGCACTTGATTCCAAAAAGGCCAACTGCTTCCCATCCTTGAACAAATACCCATCATCTTCAAAGCGCTTCAATTCTTTGCCCGTTTCTGCACTCCAGACACGGAACGTACCGTCGACACCGGACGTGGCAACGAGCTTTCGCCCTTGATCCAGTTGAATGCCATCGACTCCGCCGGGATCTGAAAAAAAAGCAATTCTCTGGCCGCTTCTCAACTCGACTTTCCGCAATTTGGTCGGGCGGGACGACTGGAGATGATGTCGCTCGCCATGCCGTATGATGGTCTTCTCGGCGAACTCGTGCCGCCGGTGGATCGGCCGAGCGGCGGCGTCGGCATGCGTTGGCGGCGATCGATCGAGGACACTTGCGCTGCCGGCGCGACTTGATTCTACGGATGCGATGACGACACATCGCTTTCCCGCCGCTGCCGGTGCGGCGCTGGTGCCACCGGTTTTCGCCACTTGGTTGTCCTCCTTCCGCGACTGCTTCACGGCACCGGTCTGGAAGCATGTTCTTGTCCTCGTCGCCGGGGCGGTGCTGGCACCGGGCAAGCGCACGGTCAGCGAGGCGCTGCGGGTGATGGGGTTGGCGGCAAGGCCGGGCTTCGCCCGCTACCATGAGGTGCTGAGCCGGGCGCGCTGGGATGCGCGAACCGTGGCGCGGAAGCTCCTCGCCCAGGTGCTCGATGTCTTCTTGCCGGCGGGCGAAGTGGTGATCGGCATCGATGACACGATCGAGCGCCGCTGGGGCGCCAGGATCAAGGCGCGCGGCATCTATAGGGATCCGGTGCGCTCGTCGCACGGCCACTTCGTCAAGGCCAGCGGCCTGCGCTGGCTGTCGCTGATGGTCGTCGTACCGATCCCCTGGGCCGGCCGGCGCTGGGCGTTGCCGTTCCTGACGGTGCTGGCGCCGTCCGAGCGCTGGAGCGACGCGCGTGGGCGCCGCCGCCACAAGAAGCTGACCGATTGGGCGCGCCAGGCGATCCTGCAGGCCAAGCACTGGCTGGCGAAGCGGCGCGTGATCATTGTCGCCGACCCCGGTTTCGCCGCACTCGATCTGATCGCGGCGGTGCGACAGCATGTTTGCCTGGTCACCCGGTTGCGGCTCGATGCCAGCCTGTTCGCGCCGGCGCCGGCGCGGCGATCGGGGCAGCCCGGCCGGCCACCTCTCAAAGGCGCGCGTTTGCCGAAGCTCGCCGCGGTGCTGGCCGATCCCGGGACCGTCTGGTCGTCGATCACGCTGCCGGAGTGGTACGGCGGCCAGCAGCGGACGCTCGAGATCATTTCCGGGATGGCGGTGTGGTATCACAGCGGCCTGCCGCCCGCGCCGATCCGCTGGGTGCTGGCGCGCGATCCCGCAGGGAAGCTGGCACCACAGGCGTTCCTGGCGACCGACGTCGAAACCACCCCGGCCGAAATCCTCGGCTGGTTCGTCTTGCGTTGGCGCGTCGAAACGACGTTCCAGGAAGTTCGCGCCCACCTCGGCGTCGAGACCCAGCGCCAATGGTCCGACCTGGCGATCGCACGCACCACCCCGGCGCTGCTCGGGCTGTTCTCCCTGGTGACGATCTGGATGCACGGATTGATCGAAACCCGTGGCGCCGCCATCCGTCCCCGAACGGCCGGCTGGTATGGCAAGTCCGAACTGACCTTCAGCGACGCCATCGCCACCGTCCGTCGTGTCCTCTGGTGCCCGCCGGATTTATGGCTGTCCCGGCATGACGCGGAAACCGTGGAAATTCCCGCCGCCCTCCTCCGAAGATTCACCGAGACTCTCTGCTACGCCGCATGAAATGCGGAAAGTCGAGCTTAGGCCATGGCGCAAGCTCGCCATCGCGCCGCGGTGGAACGCGCCATACTTGAGGATGCGGCGGTAGAGGCTTGGCACCGTCGCGAAAATGCTGATCCCAAAGCGCTCGATCAACGCCGGCCAGACGGCGGGATCGGCGGGGCCATTGTAGAGCACCGCCGTTGCTCCGTTGGCCCATGGGTCGATCAGGCCGACGCCCAGGGTGTAGGTCCAGTTGAAGGCGCCGGCGTGGAGGATGATGTCGCCGGTGCCGATACCGTACCAGCCGCGATACATCGGCCGGCGGCCCCAGGCACTGCGGTGGGCGTGCAGCACGCCCTTTGGCTGGCCGACAGTGCCGGAGGTGTAGATCAGAAACGCGGGATCCTCGGCGGCGGTATCGGCGTAGTCGATCGGCTCGGCATCGCGCGCCAGGGCCTCGATCAGCGCGGTGTCCAGCACCCGCACGTCGGGTGCGCCGGCTGGTGGGCGAGGGCGAGGCCGTCGGCCAGAGCCAGCGCGGCGGCGGCGGAATCCTCAAGCAGAAACTCCGCTTCCTCCCCGGTCAGCGCCGCCGATGATGGCAACGCCACCAGCCCGGCGGCGAGCGCGGCGAAGAAGGAGAGAACGTAGCCGAGATCGTTGTCCATCCGGATCATCAACCGCTCGCCCGCCGCCAACCCCATGTGGCGCAATCCACCGGCCAGCCGACGTACCGCCAGATCCAGTTCGCGGTAACTCCAGGCCCGCTCCTTACCCTCGCCGCCAACGATGATCAGCGCGGTCTTGTCCGGATGTGCCGCGGCGCGTCCGGCAAGGCAGTAGCGGGCGATGTTGAAGCGTTCGGGCGGCGGCCTCATCGTCCCAGTGTAGACCGCGATGAGGCTCTGGCGAACCGGAACCACGATTAAGTCAGCCGTCGGCTTTTTGTTCGGCTCATGGGAAAATTTATTGCGCGTCAGATTGGGGAAACGTTGCACATCAATTGGTTACGCGGAATTATATAGGTCATTCTGACCTATTTTATGGGTCAGAATGACCTATGACAACCTGTTTCCTCCATGGGCTGGTCGAGCAGCCGTTTTACTTGAGCAAACTGCCCGATCCGCGGACACGGCGTGGCGTTCGCGGTTTTCCAGGACGTCGGTCATAAAATAAGATAATATTCCGCCTCGTAGTTTTTCCTGGGTGTCTTTGGGGGGTATCGTGAGCGAACCGTTGTTCGGAGAGGATGTGCTGTTTCAACAGCGGCTGCTGAAGGCGGCGGGGCTTTACCCGGGTGCGCTCGACGGTATCTGGGGACCGCTCACCGATCGGGCCGCGCACGCTTTCGCCGCCGCTGGCAACGCCATCGCCGAGCGGGCCGGCCGATTCGACCCGCGCTCGGAGCGCCTCATCGCGTCGCTGCAATTGAACGCCCAGGAGGCCGCGCGAACGCTGCTGAAGCGGGCGAGGAAGGCTGGCCTCGATGCGCGCATCATCTCGGGTACGCGCGGATATGCCGAGCAGAATCGGCTTTTCCGCCAGGGCCGCTACGGCAATCCCGGGCGTTGCGTCACCAAGGCCCGTGGCGGGCGGAGCAATCACAATTTCGGCATCGCCTGGGATATCGGCCTGTTCGACGCGGGCCGCTACATCACCGACCACGCGAGCTATGAGCGCGCGGCGGAAGTTGGCCTGATCGGCTCGCTTGAGTGGGGCGGCGCCTGGCCGCGATTCCAAG
Organism: uncultured Alphaproteobacteria bacterium; assembly: GCA_963805915.1. Lineage (GTDB taxonomy): Bacteria > Pseudomonadota > Alphaproteobacteria > Rhodospirillales > Defluviicoccaceae > JAEULH01. The sequence continues at coordinate 6,318 of CAWDWD010000014.1, read as the reverse complement.
ACCGGCCGCACTACCAGATGGCCACCGGCTTATCGGTTGCCTCGGTGCGGCGGCGTTTCGAGGCCGGCGAACCGTACTGTTGAGCCGGGCCCGGCAAGGCGGCCTCACTCAACCGGCGCCAGCTTGCGGTCCGAGGCGGCGGTCAATGAACTCCAGCACCGTCGTGTCAATGGCGAAGTGGGGCAGGTTGTTGTGGCCGGCGCCCTCGATCCAGCGGATCTCCTTTGGCTCGACGGCGGCATCATAGAGCGCCTGGCCGAAACGCGCCGGCACGACAATGTCGTTCTCCCCGTGAACGAGCAGGAGCGGCGCGCCGATGTTGGCGACCTTGGCGTGCGAGTGGAAGCGATCCTTGATCAGCGTGCGGACCGGCGCGAACGGGTAGCGCCCGGCCGCGACATCGACCACCGAGGACGGCGCCCCCTCGACGACGACGGCGGCGACCGGCTGGTCTAGCGCGGCCTGCTCGACCGCGACATGGATCGCAACGGCGCTACCCAAAGATTTGCCGTAAAGCACCGTGCGCGCCAACGAAACGCCCTCGGCAACGGTATAGCGCAACGCCGCCCGGCCGTCCTCGTACAGTCCATCCTCCGACGGCTTGCCGGGATTATCGCCGTAGCCGCGATAGCCGACCAGCAGAACACCGAGCCCCGCGTTAAGGTAAGGGCGCGCCCTTTTCGCCCGAGAGGCGATATTTCCCCCGTTGCCGTGAAAGTAGACGAGCGTCGGTCTGCCGTTGCTGGCCGGCTTGTACCATGACGTCAGGGCCAGGCCGTCGGCGGTCATCAGCCTCACCTCCGCCATGTCGCCGGCGCCCACGGTGGCCGGGCTGCCGACGTGAGATGACGGGATGAACAGCAGATTGCGCTGAAAGACGTAAAGCGTCCCGACCACCAGGACGTAAACCGCCGCAAGAATGATGAGGCTCAGCGTCATGCGCTTAAGGGGTCGCCGCGCCTGCCCCATACCGGCCCTTCGTCAATCCCATCAATGCCGAGGCTCGGAGCGGTCGTCGGGCGCCGGTATCCGCGTTGGGAGATGATCGTCCTCGAACAGGATGCGGTTGGCGGCGCCATCGAGATCATCGAATTGTCCGGACTTCAGGGCCCACAGAAAGGCGCCGAGTCCGAGCAGGCCCAGGAGCAACGCCGCCGGTATGAGATACAGTAGAATATCCACCTCAGAAAGCGCTCCCGCGGTTGAGGCGCAAGGCGTTGACGATGACCACCAGGGATGACGTGGACATGGCGATCGCCGCGATCAAGGGCGTGACGAAGCCGGCGACCGCGAGCGGAATCGTGGTCGCGTTGTAGAAGAAGGCGAGGCCGAGATTTTCCCTGACCAGCCGGCCGGCCCGGCGGGCAACGCCGAGAGCCTCGAGCACCGGGGCCAGCCGGTCCCCCTGGAAAACCAGATCGGCGGCGGTCTGGCTCACGTCGATGGCTGTCGACGGCGACATCGAGACGCTCGCCGCGGCCAAGGCCGGAGCGTCGTTGAGCCCGTCGCCGACCATCAGCACGCGGCCGCCGGCCGCGGCCAGTTCCTCCAGCCGGCGCACCTTGTCGGTGGGCGCGCAGCCGCCGCGCCACGTCTCGATCCCGACCTCGGCCGCGACGCCCGCCACCACCGCTTCGCGATCGCCGGACACAAGCTCGACACTGAACCCGCGCGAGATCAGCCTCGCGACAATCTCGCCGGCATCGGCGCGCGGCCGGTCGGCGAATGCGAAACGGACCGGCGCTTGCCCCGGCCGCGAAAACCAAAGCTCCGGACCCACGGCGGCGTCCGCCGCGAAGGCCAGGTCGTTCGCGCCGACGAAGGCCCGGCTGCCGAGCCGAACCGGGCCGTCGGGTGTCGCTCGCTCGAGACCCAATCCGGGCATCTCCTCGACTCCGGAAGCGACGGCGCCGGCGATACCGCGATCCTCGGCGGCGCGCACGAGTGCGCGGGCCAGGGGGTGGCGACTGGCCCCGGCCAATTGCGCCGCCTGGGTCAGCGCTTGCCGCTCGATCTCAGTGTTCGCGGCGTGGCCGATGAGATGCGGCCGGCCCTCGCTCAGCGTTCCGGTCTTGTCGAACACCACCGTATCGACTTCGGCGAGCCGCTCCAGCGCCGTGCCCGACTTGAGCAAAATGCCCCGGCGCAGCAGCCGGCCTGAGGCGAGCACCTGAACCACCGGGACGGCCAAGGCCAGCGCGCACGGGCAGGTGATGATCAGGACCGCGATGGCGTTGAGCAGGGCCTCCTGCCAGATCGCGCCGGCGCCGAGCCACCAGCCGAGGAACGTCAACAAGGCCAAGCTATGGACGACCGGCGCGTAAAGCCTGGCAACCCGCTCGGCAAGCCCGACGAACCGGCCACGCTGCTGTTCGGCCGCCTCGATCAGCCTGGCGATCTCGGCGAGCAGGGTTGCCTCGCCAACGGCGGTTACGGTGATGCGCAGCGGGCCGGAGAGGTTGATGGTACCGGCGAACACGCGGCCGCCGGTCGCAACCGGCTTGGGCGCGCTCTCGCCATCGATCAACGAGGTATCGATGTCGCTGGTGCCGTCCGCGATGACGCCGTCGACGCCGATGCGTTCGCCGGCGGCGGTGAGCACGCTCATGCCCGGCTCGACCCGGCCCGGCGCGAGCAGCCGCTTCGCGCCATCCGGCCCGAGCACTGTCACCGCCGCGCCACCCAGGGCGAGCAAATGCTCCGCCGCCGAGCGCGCGCGGCCACGGGCAAGCAGATCAAGGTAGCGGCCGACGAGCAGAAAAAACAGCAATCCGACTGCGGAATTAAAGTAGGCGTGTTCGGCGCCGCGCATGGTCTGGTACAGGCTCATCGCCGTTGCCAGCACGACGCCAAGCGAGATCGGCACGTCCATATTGGTGCGGCCTAAGGCCACGACCGAGAGCGCCGAGCGAAAGAACGGGCGACCGGCATAGGCGATCGCCGGCATCGCGATGAGCGCGGATATCCAATGCAGCAGGTCGCGGGTCGCCGGACCCATGCCTTGCGTCGCGCCGGCCCAGATCGAGACCGATAGCAGCATCACGTTGCCACCGGCAAAACCGGCCACCGCCATCGCCCGCAGCAGCTCGCTCTCGCGCCGCCGCCGCTCGCCGTCAATCAGCGCGGGATCGAATGGTACAAGCCGGTAGCCGAGCCGGTTGACGACGCCGACCAGGCTTTCGGCGTCGGTTTGCTTTCCGTCCCAGGCGAGCGCCAGCCGCCGCGTGGTCATGTTGACGCGGGCCGCGAGGACGCCGGGCTCGCGGGCGAGCACGGATTCGATGAGCCAGACGCACGCCGCGCAGTGCAGACCCTCGACCACCAGGTTGACGCTCTTGCGATCGCCGCCGACGCCAGGCTCATCGCGGACATAGCTGGCGAGGTCGGTGCTCAGATCCTCTTCGGGTTTGGGCGCCCGTTGTTCGGGATCGAGCGTTCGCCTGCGGTAGTAGTCCTCGAGACCGAGACCCGCGACCAACGCGTAGGCCGCGGCGCAGCCCCGACAGCAAAAGCGGCGATCGTCGGCGGCCGATCCGTCGACCGGTACGGGCAGGCCGCAATGTCGACAGGCGGCGGCGGTCGAGGGCTTGACCGGTGGCGTCGCGCCGCGCGTTATGGCAGGCGCCGGCGTGCTCACTTAACGAAAAGTCGGCGGATCGTCTGGTAGGTTTCTTCGTCCCGGTGGGCGTTGATCCGGGCGTCCCATTGGCCGGCGAACGGCAGGGCGACTTTGGCCACGTAGAGTCCCGCGGCCCGGCGCTCAAAGCTGAGCGCCTGATCGAAGCCCGCCGCCGTCGGGCGGATCAGACTGGCGTCGATGCTCAGATAATCAACGGGATAGCCGTCGCGATCGACAAACGAGACCGTAACTTCCGCGTCATGCCGGCCGTCCGAAGTGACGCTCGACGCGGCTTGAACATCCATCCGCCAGCCGCGTTTGCCCTGTTCACGCTGCGCCGCAAGGGTGTCGTTGTAGCGAAGTCCTTCATTATAGGCGTCGTCGCTTTGCAGGCCGGGGAATGTCTTCACCGCGAGCGTCGCCATGATCGCGTTGACGACAACCACCAACCCCATCAAGCCGACGAAGATCCACGGATACCACCAGCCGCGCTGGCGTGCCTGGGCCATGGGCTCAGCCTCCGCTCGAAACCGTTGACGCGCGCGCCGTCGCGCCGCCGCCGGATTTGGCGGGGCCGTTGAAGGCCCCGGGCACTTCGACCGTCTCGCGGGTGGCGAGGTCGATGAGGTAGAAACCGAACTCGGTCCGCGCGCCGGAGAGGCTGCTCGCCGGCGCCTTGACGAAAACGCGGATGCTGCCGACGTCGTCGGGTGGCACCTCAACCTCGACATACGGTCCCGGCTCATTGTGACGGCCAAAAACGGCGATCTCGGCGCCGATCAAGCCGTCGGTGGCGAGCAAATAGGTCTTATGTTCGCGGACCATGTTGACGATCTTGAAGATGTAACCGTTGCGGATCGAGCCGTCCGAAAGCTTGACGTAGAGCGGCTGGCGATCCTGCAGGACGTTGACGTGAAGCCGCGAACGCGTTGATAGGCTGAAGGCCATCGCCGCGGTGACGACCGCCAGAAGGACCGCGTAGGCAACAGTGCGCGGCCGGACCAGGCGGAAGCGGGTATTCTTGTCGCCATCGGCGCGGGCAAGCTGATTGGCGATGGAATCATAGGTAATCAGCTCGCGCGGGAGCCCGAATTGGTCCATGACCGAGTTGCAGGCGTCGACGCACAGAGCGCACCCGATGCAGGCCATCTGCTGGCCCTTGCGGATATCGACGCCGGTGGGGCAGACCTGGTAGCACAGGCCGCAGTCGACGCAGTGGCCGCGGCCCGCGAACGACTGGCCCTTGCGCGCGCCGCCGCGCGGTTCTCCGCGCCACTCCTCGTAGGTGACGACGAGCGAGTCCTCGTTGAACATCGCGCCCTGGAAGCGTGGCCAGGGGCACATATAAATGCAGACCTGTTCGCGCGCCCAACCGGCGAGGACGTAGGTCGTCGCGGAGAACAGAGCAACGAAGCCGTAGATGGCGACGGAAGCCTGCCCAGTGAAGAACTCGCGCACGACCGTCGGCGCGTCGTTGAAGTACATGATCCAGGCACCGCCGGTGGCCACGGAGATGAGTACCCAGGCCGCGTGCTTGGCGATCTTCTTGCCGATTTTCCCTCCCGTCAGCGGTCCCTTGTCAAGCTTGATGCGGGCGTTGCGGTCGCCCTCGATCTTGCGTTCGACCCACATGAACAGATCGGTCCAGACGGTCTGCGGACAGGTGAAGCCGCACCACACACGGCCGAATAGCGAGGTGACGAAGAACAGGCCAATGGCGCCGAGGATGAGAATGCCGGTGAGGTAGTAGATTTCCTGCGGCCAGATTTCGAGCCCGAAGAAATAGGCCTTGCGTCCAACCATGTCGATCAACAGGGCTTGGTCAGGCGCGTTCGGGCCGCGATCCCAGCGGATCCAGGGGGCGACGTAGTAGAGGCCGAGGAGGACCCCCACGACCCACCATCTGACCTTGCGCCAGAAGCCCTGGATGCTGCGCGAATAGACCTTGTCGTGGGCGGCGAAGAGCTGCTGCTTTTGTGGCGGCTGGTCCTGCCCGCCCGGGCCGGTCTGCCTCGCGCGCCGCCCCGGCTTGGGCCGGCCAGCCTGTTCGGCGCCGGCCGCGTCGTTGACGGAGTTTAGGAAAGCCGTATCCGCGGTTGCCATCATGATCCTCAGCGGTAGATCCATTTCACCGCGGCGTTGGCGCGGCCGCGGCGAAACCTTCAGATCGGCCGGCCCCTGTTCCGGCCGGGATTTCCCCCCGCTATACACCTCCTATGTATCTTAGCGCCTTATAATCCAATGCAAGTCGCCCGCCGCCGCATGATGCGTCGGCGGCCTATTCGCCGCCGCCCAGGGAATGGACGTAGACCGTCACCTGCTTTATTTCCGCTTCGCTCAGCCGTGTATGCCATGGCGGCATGACGCCCTGCTTCGGCCTGGTGATCTGGTTGACGATGGCCTCCTTGGAGCCACCATAAAGCCAGATCTGATCACTCAGGTTCGGGCACCGAGAGCGGCGTTGCCTCGGCCAAGATCCCCGTGGCATGCGGCGCAATTTTCGGCGTAGAGCTCAGCGCCCTCCGGGTTGTCGGCCGCCGCGCCCGAAAGGGCCAGGACGTGCTCGGCGACGGCGGAAATTTGCTGCGGCGTCAGCACGCCGTCGGCGCCGAAGGCCGGCATGACTGAAACACGAGCATCGGGATCGGCGGCGTTGCGGATGCCGTGGGTGACGGTGGTATAGATGGCATCGAGGGTCC
>CAWDWD010000013.1:0-177819 GCA_963805915.1 uncultured Alphaproteobacteria bacterium | reverse complement strand
ACAATTCGATGATCTCGATGGCGCCGCCAACCGCATCCTGTACGAGGACGATCATCTCCCAGCGCGGATACCGGCGCCTGACGACCGCTCCGAGCCTCGGCATTGATGGGATTGACGAAGGGCCGGTATGGGGCGGGCGCGGCGACCCCTTAAGCGCATGACGCTGAGCCTCATCATTCTTTTGCGGCGGTTTACGTCCTGGTGGTCGGGACGCTTTACGTCTTTCAGCGCAATCTGCTGTTCATCCCGTCATCTCACGTCGGCAGCCCGGCCGCCGTGGGCGCCGGCGACATGGCGGAGGTGGCTGATGACCGCCGACAGCCTTGGCCCTGACGTCATGGTACAAGCCGGCCAGCAACGGCAGACCGACGCTCGTCTACTTTCACGGCAACGGGGGAAATATCGCCTCCCGGGCGAAAAGGGCGCGCCCTTATCTTAACGCGGGGCTCAGTGTTGTCCCGGTCGGCTATTGAGGCTACGGCGATAATCCCGGCAAGCCGTAGAGGAGGATGGGCTGTACGAGGATGGCCGGGCGGCGTTGCGCTATACCCTTCCCGAGGGCGTTTCGTTGGCGCGCACGGTGCTGGCCGGGCAAATCTTTGGGTAGCGCCGTTGCGATCCATGTCGCGGCCGAGCAGGCGGCGCTAGTCCAGCCGGTCGCCGCCGTCGTCGTCGAGGGGGCGCCGTCCTCGGTGGTCGATGTCGCGGCCCGGCGCTACCCGTTCGCGCCGGTCCGCACGCTGATCAAGGATCGCTTCCACTCGCACGCCAAGGTCGCTGATATCGGCGCGCCGCTCCTGCTCGTCGACGGGAAGAACGACATTGTGGTGCCGGCGGTTTCGGCCAGGCGCTCTATGGTCCCCGTCGAGCCAAAGGAGATCCGCTGGATCGAGGGCGCCGGCGACAACAACCTGCCTCACTTCGCAATCGACACGACGGTGATGGAGTTCATTGTCGCCATATCGGACCGCAACCCGGCGTCGGTTGATGAGGCTGCCGTGCCGGGCCCGGCTCAACAGTACGGTTCGCCGGCCTCGAAATGCCGCCGCACCGAGGCAACCGATAAGCCGTTGGCCATCTGGTAGTGCGGCCGGTTCTGGAATTGAGGCCAGGCGCGCCCCATTCAAGCGAGGCGATCAGGCCAACTTCCGCCGCGTGCCTCATAGCTCGCGTGGTCGGTGATGTAGCGGCCCGCGTCGAACAGGCCGATATCCCAGGCGATGCCGAAATTGTGATTGCTCCGCCCGCCGCGGGCGTTGGTGACCCGCCGCCCGGGATTGCCGTAGCGGCCCTGGCGGAAAAGCCGATTTGCTCGGCATATCCGCGCGTACCGAGATGATGGCGCGTCGAGCCGCTTTCCTCACCGCTTCAGTAGCGTTCGCGCGGCCTCCTGGGCGGTCAATTGCAGCGACGCGATGAGGCGCTCCGAGCGCGGGTCGAATTGGCCGGCCCGCTCGGCGATGGCGTTGCCGGCGGCGGCGAAAGCGTGCGCGGCCCGATCGGTGAGCGGCCCCCAGATACCGTCGAGCGCACCCGGGTAAAGCCCCGCCGCCTTCAGCAGCCGCTGTTGAAACAGCACATCCTCTCCGAACAACGGTTCGCTCACGATCCCCCCCAAAGACACCCAGGAAAAACTACGAGGCGGAATATTATCTTATTTTATGACTGATGTCCTGGAAAACCGCGAACGCCACGCCGGGTCCGCGGATCGGGCAGTTCGCTCAAGTAAAACGGCTGCTCGACCAGCCCATGGAGGAAACAGGCTGTGATAGGTCATTCTGACCCATAAAATAGGTCAGAATGACCTATGCGATTCCGCGTAACCCATTGATGTGCAACGTTTCGCCAATCTGGCGTGCGATAAATTTTCCCACGAGCCGAATGAAAGCCGACGGCCGATTTAATCGTGGTTCCGGTTCGCCAGAGCCTCATCGCGGTCTACACTGGGACGATGAGACCGCCGCCCGAACGCTTCAACATCGCCCGCTACTGCCTTGCCGGACGCGCCGCGGCACATCCGGACAAGACCGCGCTGATCATCGTTGGCGGCGAGGGTAAGGAGCGGGCCTGGAGTTACCGCGAACTGGATCTGGCGGTACGTCGGCTGGCCGGTGGATTGCGCCACATGGGGTTGGCGGCGGGCGAGCGGTTGATGATCCGGATGGACAACGATCTCGGCTACGTTCTCTCCTTCTTCGCCGCGCTCGCCGCCGGGCTGGTGGCGTTGCCATCATCGGCGGCGCTGACCGGGGAGGAAGCGGAGTTTCTGCTTGAGGATTCCGCCGCCGTCGCGCTGGCTCTGGCCGACGGCCTCGCCCTCGCCCACCAGCCGGCGCCCGGCGTGCGGGTGCTGGACACCGCCCTGATCGAGGCCCTGGCGCGCGATGCCGAGCCGATCGACTACGCCGATACCGCCGCCGAGGATCCCGCGTTTCTGATCTACACCTCCGGCACTGTCGGCCAGCCAAAGGGCGTGCTGCACGGCCACCGCAGTGCCTGGGGCCGCCGGCCGATGTATCGCGGCTGGTACGGTATCGGCGCCGGCGACATCATCCTCCACGCCGGCGCCTTCAACTGGACCTACACCCTGGGCGTCGGCCTGATCGACCCATGGGCCAACGGAGCAACGGCGGTGCTCTACAATGGCCCCGCCGATCCCGCCGTCTGGCCGGCGTTGATCGAGCGCTTTGGGATCAGCATTTTCGCGACGGTGCCAAGCCTCTACCGCCGCATCCTCAAGTATGGCGCGTTCCACCGCGGCGCGATGGCGAGCTTGCGCCATGGCCTAACCGCCGGCGAGCCGCTGCCCGCGAGCGTGCTCGAGGCTTGGCGAGCGGCAACGGGCACCGAGCTTTACGAAGCCCTCGGGATGAGCGAGATCTCGACCTACATCTCCACCGCGCCCGGCATGGCAATCAAGCCCGGCAGTCCGGGCAAGCCGCAACACGGCCGGCGCGTGGCGATCATCGCGCCGGACCGCCATGAGCGCGACGAGGACGCAGGCGTGTCCGCGCGGCCGGCGGCGCGGCCGCCACGCCTACTGAACCCAGGCGAGATCGGCCTGCTCGCGGTCCACCGCTCCGATCCCGGTTTGATGCTCGGCTATTGGCGACGGCCGGAGGAAGAAGCGCTGGTCTATCGCGGCGAATGGTTTTGTGGTGGCGACCTCGCCCACATCGACGCGGACGGCTACGTCTGGTTTCATGGCCGCGACGACGACATCCTCAACCCCAGCGGTTACCGGCTGTCGCCCCTGGAAATCGAAGGCGTGCTGAGCCACCATCCGATGGTTCACGAAGTTGCGGTCAATGAGTGGGCGGTCTCGGCGGAGACCAGGATCCTGGCCGCGTTTGTCGTCCCGCACGGCGTCGGCGACGAGGCGGCTCTGCTCGGCTGGGCCGGGGAGCACCTCGCGGGGTACAAACTGCCGCGCAAGGTCATCTTCGTCGACCACCTGCCGCGCACTCGCAACGGCAAGCTGCTCCGCCGGGAGCTGCCACGAGGGCCCGCGCCCGGGGCTGACGCTTCCGCTGCCATGGCATAACGATCGGAAGGCATAACGATCGTAGGTCTAACGATCGGAGGTTGGCGCGAGGGAAGAAAAATGCCGAAGATCCGTATCATCGCCGACTACTGCTCCACCGGCTATCGGTTGGTCGATCGCGACGGCCGGACCGGCGACACGCCGCCGTTGAGCGATAGACTGGCGCGGCGGTTGGCCGCCTGGAACGACCGCTACGACGATCACTGCGATCCGCTCGACTACGAGGATGTCGGCGGACAGCGTTTTGATTTTGTCGCGTTCGCCGCCGAGGGGTTGGAGATCGCCAGGGCCGTCAAGCGAGAGCTACCAGGCTGGACCGTGACCTACTGGGACGAGGCCATGGACTGGTTTCTCGCCCGCGAGCCTCGCACATACGATCCGGCCAAGGCCGAATACGAAGTGACGCTGAAGGATGCGTTGTCGGGGAGTGGAAAAACGAAAGGCGCCGCGCGCCGTTTGTAGGAGTCCCCGATCCGCTCGCCCAGCCGCAAGGCGCACCAAAAAAAAGGCCGCCCCAACGTGGGGCGGCACAAGTTTGGATAGGGAGGAGGTCAAAAGCGAACCAGCGTGGGATCCCGAAGGTTCCGTGTCCGGTTCGCCATGGACGCTCGCGGGACGTCCTCTTTATATGCAAAAACGCCGCACGCATCAATAGTTTTTTTTACGGGTGAAGTAACTAAAAATAGCAGATTATCTAGGGATTATACTTCTCATGATTGCGCACGATTGATGTTATTCGCGTCGCGCCCATGGCCATGGTGTGATCATGCCAGGAATGGGATGGCGATCGGCTTGACCCGCCGCTTTCGCCTGGCTTAGAGGGTGATGGTCGCAACAGCGCAACCGGAGGCTCCGATGACTACATCCGCACCCGAAATGGCAATCCCCGACGTGATGTCGTGTATCGAAATCGCGGCGGCCGGCGGACCGGAGGTGCTATGCCCGGTTCAGCGGCCGGTGCCGCGGCCCGAGCCCGGCGAGGTCCTGATCAAGGTCGCCGCCGCGGGGATCAACGGGCCCGACATCTATCAGCGCCAGGGGCTGTATCCGGCGCCACCGGGCGCGAGCGATCTGCCGGGCCTGGAGGCCGCCGGCACGGTGGTGATGGTGGGCGCCGACGTTACCCGGTGGCGCGTCGGCGATCGCGTTTGCGCCCTGCTCGGCGGCGGCGGCTACGCCGAATATTGCACCGCGCCCGCCGGTCAGTGCCTGCCCGTGCCCGCGGGCCTGTCGATGGTCGAGGCGGCGGCGCTACCGGAAACGTTCTTCACCGTCTGGACCAACGTCTACGAGCGCGCCCGGCTGCGGGCGGGCGAGGTTCTACTCGTTCACGGCGGCGGCGGCGGGATCGGGACAACGGCGATCCAGGTCGCCAGTCGGCTTGGCGCGCGCGTGTTCACGACCGAGGGCGGTCGCGAAAAATGCGAAGCATTGGTTCGCCTTGGCGCCGAGCGCGCGATCGACTACGAAAGCGAAGATTTCGTGAGCGTGCTGAAGGGAGCGACCGGCGGGAAGGGCGCCGACGTGATCTTGGATATCGTCGGCGGCGACTACGTCGCGCGGAACATCGCCTGCCTGAACCGCGATGGCCGGCTGGTCAACATCGCCTTTCGCAAGGGAGCCAAGGTCGAAATCGATCTGATGCCGATCATGCTGAAGCGTTTGACCCTGACCGGCTCGACGTTGCGCGTTCAGTCGTTGGCCCGTAAGGCGGAAATAGCCGCGGCGCTCGAACAACGGATCTGGCCCCTGATCGCCGCGGGCGATATCCGAGCGGTCATCCACAGGACGCTCCCGCTGGCCGAGGCCGCGGAAGCGCATCGGGTCATGGAATCCTCGGCCCACCTCGGCAAGATCATGTTGGCCGTCAACCCGCTTTAACCGCGAGAGCGCGGCGGCTATATCTAGATTACGGAACAATATCCATTCGCACCGTCCGCCTTGCCCGACGATCGAGGCTATGGTCGCTCACCTATCGCCAAAGGACTTTTTATTCATGTCACGGCCGCTCATGCCCAAGGCGACAGCCGTCTGGCTGGTCGAGAATACCGCGCTTACTTTCGACCAGATCGCGGAATTCTGCGAGATGCATCCGCTAGAGGTGCAGGCGATCGCCGACGGCGAGGTGGCTATCGGTATGCAGGGTGGCGATCCCCTCGCCGCCGGCGAACTCACCCAGGAGGAAATAGACCGCTGCGTCGCCAACTCGACCCTGCACCTCAAGCACACGGAAATGAACATCCCGCTCCCCGAGGCCCGGTCCAAGGGCGCGCGTTACACTCCGGTTTCGAAGCGGCAGGATCGCCCCGATGCCATTGCCTGGCTATTGAAGAACTATGGCGAGCTCTCCGATACCCAGGTCTGCAAGCTCGTCGGCACGACCAAGCCGACTATCGACAAGGTCCGCGAGCGCACCCACTGGAACTCGGCCAACATCAAGCCGCGCAATCCGGTCAGCCTCGGCATTTGCACCGAGCGGGAACTGGAAAAAGAGATCGATCTGGCGCGCGCCCGAATGGGCACGGTTCACGGGGCCTGAGCCTGGGGCCTGAGCCTCTCGCCTCGTTCGCTTACAGGTGGTCGAACGCGACGTCGGCGCAGGATAATCCGAGTTCGGCAAGCCCCTCTTCCAGCAGGTCCCCGAGCAGGGGCATGCCGAGAAAGGCCTCGGCGCGGCGACTGTCCGGGTTGTCTCGCGCGACGGCTACGGCGTCGTCCCATTCATCGACGTCATAGTCGCCCGCGCCGATCCACGTTAGCGCCAAGACCTCGATGAGTTCGTCGTCATTGAGAGTGGCAAGAAGTCCGCGGATTTCCTCGGCGGTCGGATCGTCGGGATAATCGAACAGAACCTCGCGCTCGCCGTCATCGGCCGGATTGCTCCCCGGTTCCGGCGTCTCGACGTCCATCTTGGCGTCGAATTCTCGCGCCTTGATAATGAGATAACAGATCTTTTCGTGGTCGATGGTCAACGTTGCCATGGGCCGCGCTCCTGCAGTCGATCGGCGTCCATCCGTAGCATCTGCCGCCCCTGACAGGAACGCTCATCTCAGTCCGTTTGTTCCCCGCTGCCACTTTGCCGCCAGGAGGAAAGCAAGGCTAAAAGACGATGTGCCCATATTCCGAATATCGACTTTAATCCTATATGCGCCTAAAGCATGAGCGGCTAGGCTGGCCGCCGGCGAACCGTAGAGCCGGCGCTTCCCCGGGCTGATCCCATCATCGTTATCCTGAAGGACAGGGGCCACAAAGGAAGACCTCGATCAAGGCCGGGCGCTCGCCATGTGGACCGCGGACCGCGGCGACATCTACATTACCTGGTAAACGCCGTTCCAACTTTCCGATCTGGATCGCCACTCCCCTTTGCGGCTGTCGATGGCGGCCTTCCTGCCGATAGGTAAAACACGCCGAGCCGGAAAGAGACACGCGGGGGCAGCGCTGCCACCCCCGCGTCCGGTCGTCGCTAAGCCTTCGGCGAACGGCTACTCGCCGGCGCTCGGCTGGGCTTCCTTTTCCCGCGCGCTGGCGTAGCCGATCCCTTCGAGAGCTTCCTTGATCTCGTCGAGAATGGCCGGATCGTCGATGGTCGCCGGCATCTTCCACGGCTCGTTGTCGGCGATCTTCTGGATGGTGCCGCGCAGGATCTTGCCCGAGCGGGTTTTCGGCAACCGGTCGACGACGGTCGCGGTCTTGAACGCCGCCACCGGGCCAATCTCGTCGCGAACCATTTGGACGACCTCCTTGACGATCTGGTCGTTCGACTTGGTCACTCCGAACTTCAGGACCATGAAGCCGACCGGCAGCTGACCCTTGAAAGAGTCGGCGACACCGACGACCGCGCATTCGGCGACATCCGGATGGTGCGACAGGACCTCCTCCATGGCGCCGGTCGAAAGCCGATGCCCTGCCACATTGATGACGTCGTCGGTCCGCGCCATGATGTAGACGTAGCCTTCTTCATCCATGTAGCCGGCGTCGGCGGTCATATAGTAGCCAGGATATTCGGTCAGATACAACTCGATGAACCGCTTGTCGTTGTTCCACAGGGTCGGCAGCGCTCCCGGCGGCAACGGCAGCTTGACGCAGATCGCGCCGATCTGGCCGGGCGGCACCTCGTTGTTGGTCTCGTCGAGGACGCGGACGTCCCAGCCGGGGACCGCCTTGGTCGGCGAGCCCGGCTTGACCGGCAGATACTCCAGTCCCATGCAGTTGGCCGCGATCCCCCAGCCGGTCTCGGTCTGCCACCAGTGGTCGATGACCGGGCGCTGCAGCGAAGTTTGCGCCCACTCAAGGGTATCGGGATCGGTCCGCTCGCCGGCGAGAAACAGGATCTTGAAGTGGCTCAGGTCGTACTTCTTCAGCATCTCCGCTTTCGGGTCTTCCCGCTTGATCGCGCGGAAGGCCGTCGGCGCGGTGAACATCGCCTTAGCCTTGTGCTGCGAGATGACGCGCCAGAACGCGCCGGCGTCCGGGGTGCCAACCGGCTTACCCTCGTACATGATGGTGGTAGCGCCATGGATCAGCGGCGCGTAAACGATGTACGAGTGACCGACGACCCAGCCGACGTCGGAGGCGGCCCAGAACACGTCGCCGGGGTCGATGTCATAGATGTTCTTCATCGTCCACTTCAGCGCGACCAGATGACCGCCGTTGTCGCGAACGACGCCTTTGGGCTCGCCGGTCGTCCCGGAGGTGTACAGAATATATAACGGGTCGGTGGCTTCGACGGGTACGCAGTCGGCCGGGCTGGCCGATTTCACCGCCTCGTCCCAGTCGATGTCGCGGCTCCCCGAGAGATCCGCTCTCTTCTGCGGCCGTTGCTTGATGATCAGCGTGTTCGGCTTGTGCTTGGCCATTTTGATGGCATTATCGATCAACGGCTTGTAGTCGAGCACCTTGGCGCCCTCAATTCCGCAAGACGCCGATACGATGGCCTTGGGTTTTGCGTCATCGATCCGCACCGCTAGCTCGCTTGAGGCAAAGCCACCGAAAACTACCGAGTGCACCGCGCCGATGCGCGCGCACGCCATCATGGAGATGAGAGCCTCGGCGATCATCGGCATGTAGATGATGACGCGGTCGCCCTTGGCGACGCCCTGGGCGGCGAGCACGCCGGCGAAAGTCGCGACCTCCTTCTGCAACTCGCTGTAGGTGTAGGTCTTGACGGTCCCGGTGACAGGGCTGTCGTAGATCACCGCCAAGCGATCGCCGTGCCCGGCTTCGACGTGCCGGTCAATGGCATTGTAGCAGGTGTTGACGACGCCGCCGCGAAACCAGCGATAGAATGGCTTATTGGAATCGTCGAGGACCTTGTCCCACTTCTTGTACCAAGTGATTTCCTCGGCTGCTTCGCCCCAAAATCCTTCCGGATCGCTGATGGACCTGGCGAAGGCTTCTTCGTATCGACCGGTCATGGCCTCCCCTATCTCATTGAGAATGTGAACATCCTTATTGCCCGCGACGGGCGGCGTTCCGCCGTCCCGCCCGGAACCCGGAGTTTGTTCCAAAATGCCATTTTTTGCAAAGCCGGAATGTGGCAGCGTTGTCCTCGTGCGCACGCCGACTGACAAGCCCATGTGCAAGGGAGCACGACAATGAGGGAGAGCGCGACCAATCGGTTCGAGGACGGCCTCGACAAGAACCCGGCGAACTTCGCCGCCCTGACCCCCCTCGGTTTTCTGCAACGCAGCGCGGAAGTTTATCCCGACCATTTGGCGGTGGTTCACGGCGGCCGACGCTATACGTGGGCGCAAACCTATGAGCGATGTCGCCGCTTGGCGTCCGCGCTCGCGGGGCTTGGCGTTGGCGTCGGCGATACGGTCTCGGTCATGGCGGCCAACACGCCGGAACTGTACGAGGCCCATTTCGGCGTGCCGATGACGGGCGCGGTGCTTAACGCGCTGAACGCACGGCTGGACGCCGGCACACTCGCCTACATCCTCGATCATAGCGAAACCACCGTCCTGATCACCGACCGCGAGTTCGCGGCGGTGGTCGGCGACGCACTGGCGGCGGCCGGGCGCACGATCCTCGTCATCGACATCGACGATCCGCTTGCGCGCGCTCCGGGCCCGTGCCTTGGCACGATGGACTACGAGGCCCTGCTCGCCACCGGCGATGCCGATTTCGCCTGGCAACCGCCCGACGACGAGTGGCGCGCCATCAGCCTGAACTACACCTCCGGCACGACCGGCCGGCCGAAGGGCGTTGTCTACCATCATCGTGGCGCTCACCTGCTTGCGCTCGGGAACGCCTTGACCTGGCAGCTCCCGCGCCACGTCGCGTACCTGTGGACGCTGCCGATGTTTCATTGCAACGGCTGGTGTTTTCCGTGGACGCTCGCCGCGGTCGCGGGGACCAGCGTCTGTCTGCGCCAGGTCAGCGGCGACGCGGTGTGGCAGGCCATCGCCGAGCACAAGGTCACGCACTTCTGCGGCGCGCCCATCGTGCTCAATATGGTCATCAACGCCGCCGAGCGCGCCCGAGGATCGGATCATGCGGCGGATCATGCGGCGGACCATCCGGTCGCGGTCATGACCGCCGCCGCGCCGCCGCCGGCCGCGACGCTGGAGCGCATGCAGCGGCTCGGCTTTCGAAGTCACCCACGTCTACGGCTTGACCGAGGTCTATGGACCATCCGTCGTCTGTGCCTGGCAGGACGCCTGGGATGATCTGCCGATCGACCGGCAAGCCGATCTCAACGCCCGTCAGGGCGTTCGCTATCATGTCCTCGAAGGCCTGAGCGTCATGGATCCGGAAACCATGACGGCGGTGCCGGCCGACGGCCAGGCCATGGGCGAGGTGATGTTCCGGGGCAATGTCGTCATGAAGGGATACCTGAAGGACCGCGACGCGACCGAGGCGGCGTTCGCCGGCGGTTGGTTTCATTCAGGCGATCTCGGCGTGACCCACCCGGACGGCTACATCCAGATCAAGGATCGCTCGAAGGACATTATCATTTCCGGTGGCGAGAATATTTCCTCGATCGAGGTCGAGGGCGCTCTTCACCGCCATCCGGCCGTTCTCCTCGCCGCCGTCGTCGCCATGCCCGACGACAAATGGGGCGAGACCCCCTGCGCCTTCATCGAGCTCGATCCCAGCGCGGACGAGGTCACGGCTGAGGACCTCATCGCCTTTTGCCGGGCCAACCTTGCGCACTACAAGTGCCCAACCCGGGTGGTCTTCACGGAGTTGCCGAAAACGTCAACGGGAAAGGTTCAGAAGTTCAGACTTCGCGAGGAGGCGAAAGCCTAGTGCAACGGGCCTAAGCAGTGGGCCTATGCAGTGTGATCGTGACCTGCCGAACTCCGGCGAGGCCGCGCCACGCGGAGCCGGCAGGTACCCGAAAGAGGGACCGGCGAACTCAATGGCCGGCCTATGCTGATCCGCCGACTAATGCTGCGCGGAAAGGACCGCGATCTCGTCCTTTATCTGCAGTTTTTGTTTCTTGAGTTTGATTATTTCAATATCGTCGGGATGCGGCCGGTTATTTTCCTCTTCTATGGCCGCCTCGAGATCATGATGCTTAACCTTCAGCGCTTCGATCCGCTCCTGCAGGCTCATGGCACTTAATCCTCCTTTCCCTTTAAAGAGAACTGTTATGATAGACCCGGTGTTGGCGAAATTCCAGCCATGAACGACGTGTGAGCGCCGCACCCCGTCCGGCGTCGCGAGAGCATTTGCTCGCGCGAGCGCCGGAAAGATCAAACGCTTCATGATCGGTCAACTTTCCGCTTCTGGACAATCCTCCAAAAGCGGGCTGATCTAGGCTGAAGTACGTTGTAGATGCCGCAAGAGGTCGGCGTCGGCGGCCGCAATAACGCTCTCGGGAGTGTCGCCCTGGCGAAGTTCGTGCAGCCCCCAGGCCGCTTCGCCGTGGACTGTCGCGCCGTTGGCTTCCACGCTCACCGATGCGACAGCGGAAGCCAAGTTTTCGGCCTTGCGGGTCGCCGCCGATCCGGCGGCAAGCGCGAGGATGATGCCGAACTCATAGGCGTTCAGGCTGGCCACCACGTCGCTTGCGCGAAGGTTGGGCGCAAACACGGCGGCGACGGCGCAAAGCAGACGGTTCACCGCCGCCTCGCCGTGCACGGAACGGACATCGGCGGCGTTGGCCACGGACATGAGCACGAAGGCGTTCATGGTCCTGTTAAACCGGGAGCGATCGATGGTGCGCGCCAATTCCCGAATGAGGTAGCGGCGATTGGCCGAGGGAAGAACAACATCGCTATCGCAAAGCCTCTGAAGGTAGGCTTCGCGCTCGCGGCCGACGTCGAGCTGCCTCTTCGCGTCGTCATAGCGCGCTAGCACGCTCTTGAGGGCCTTCTGGACGCTGCTGGTCAGCTCCGTTGCCGGTATGCCGAAGATACAGGTGAGATCGTCAACGCCACTTGCTGGACGCGCGGCGCGGGCATGCAAAAGATGCTGCTTGACGGCATCCTGGCCGATGTCGCGGGCGCCTTGGTCGTGCCCGGATTGAGAGCCCATTGCCGCCGCCGGCTCAATGTGAAAGGGATGCGACGCGTTAATCATAAAGATAATCTTACCACTTAAGCGAGCGCTATGGAAGAACAACTATTACTGGTTGAGTTGGCCTCGCGCGGACCGTTTACGCCCTCGCGCCGGCGGCTTGCGGATGGTGTGAACTTGGCCCAAGTCAAGCTACACCAACACGACAGCGGATAAATCAATGGGGAACCGGAACTACGTCCTGCTTGAAGACCGCGCTACCCTCGCCATCGCTGGCGCGGATAATCGCGTCTTCCTGCAAGGGTTGATCTCCAACGACGTCAACCGTGTTGACGCCGGACGCGCCGTGTATGCGGCCTTCCTCACCGCGCAGGGAAGATACCTCCACGATTTCTTCGTCATTGCCATGGGCGAGGACCTGCTGCTCGATTGCGAGGCGGCGAGATGCGCCGATCTGGCGCGCCGCTTAAGGATGTACAAATTGCGCTCGCGGGTGAGCCTGGAAGAGCGCGGCGCCGATCTGGTCGTTGCCGCGCTGATTGGCGATGGCGTCGCCGAGGCGCTTGGCCTGCCAGGCGATGATCCCGGCGCGGCCGCGGCGTTCGCCGGCGGTGTCGCGTACCTCGACCCGCGTCTTGCCGCGGCCGGCGCGCGCGCGGTACTGCCCCGCGTCGACGCCACCGAGCGCCTCGAGCAAGCCGGTTTCGTCGCGGTCGGCGCCGAGAATTACGATCGTCACCGCATCGCGCTTGGACTCGCCGATGGCAGCCGCGACATGGAGATTGGGCGGAGCATTCTGCTGGAATGCGGCTTCGATGAGCTCCACGGCGTCGACTGGAGCAAGGGCTGCTTCCTCGGCCAGGAGCTGACGGCGCGAACGAAGTACCGCGGCCTGATAAGGAAGCGCCTCCTCCCGGTCACGGTCGACGGCCCTCTGCCCGCGCCGCGCACTCCGATCATGCAAGGTGACCGGGAGGTCGGCGAGGTGCGTTCCGCGACTGGCTCGACGGCGCTGGCCATGCTCCGTCTCGAAGTTCTGGATGCCGCCGGAGCCGACAACGAGCCGCTGCGCGCGGACCAAGCGCTACTCACGCCCATTAAGCCCGCGTGGGCGAATTTCTAGTGGCGAATTTCTAGTAAAGTAGACTATTAAAGAAGTATAAGTGCGGGTCGCGACGGGCGGCGCCGGGAAGAAGCCGCAAGCGCGATTACCAATTCAGGCCGCCGCTTTCGCTCTTTCGACCTGCTTTTTCAGCCGGCGCAGGTCGGTCGGCAATGCGGTCGCCTTCGCCTCGGAGAGAAAGACGTCGAAGCCGCCCTTGTGTTCGATCGTTCGTAAGCCGGTTGTCGACAGACGCAGCCTCACCATCCGGCCAAGCACTTCGCTGAAAACGGACGTCACCTGCAAGTTCGGCAGGTAACGCCGCCTTGTCTTGTTGTGGGCGTGGCTGACGTTGTTGCCGGTCTGAACGCCCTTCCCGGTCACATTGCAGCGTCGGGCCATTGTCACGGTCTCCAAAAAGCGGGCGGGGCCGATGAGGCCCCGCTTACGGAGTTGTTTTATGAAACAGCGTCCGCGCCGTCAAGACCGACGACGCGGGCGAACGGGAACGGACAGGCGCGCGCTCAAGCCGAACCGCGACGCTTCTGCAGGTTTTCATCAAGCTTGTTGAGGAACTGCGAGGTCGTCATCCACGGCTGATCCGGACCGATCAGCATTGCTAGGTCCTTGGTCATCGAGCCGCTCTCTACCGTGTCGATGCACACCTGTTCGACGTCATTGGCGAAGGCTTCGACATCGGGCGTACCGTCGAACTTGCCGCGGTAGTGCAGGCCGCGGGTCCACGCAAAGATCGACGCGATCGGATTGGTCGAGGTTTCCTTGCCCTGCTGGTGCATCCGATAGTGACGGGTGACCGTGCCGTGAGCGGCCTCGGCCTCGACGGTCTTGCCGTCGGCGGTCATCAGCACCGACGTCATCAGCCCGAGCGAGCCGAAGCCCTGAGCCACCGTATCCGACTGGACGTCGCCATCGTAGTTCTTGCAGGCCCAAACGAACGCCCCCTCCCACTTGAGCGCGGCGGCGACCATGTCGTCGATCAGCCGATGCTCGTAGGTGATCCCCGCGGCCTTGTACTTTGACTTGAATTCCTGGTCGTAGATCTCCTGGAACAGGTCCTTGAACCGCCCGTCGTAGGCCTTGAGAATCGTGTTCTTGGTCGAAAGGTACAGCGGCCAGCCCAGATCAAGCGCGTAGTTGAAGCAGGCGTGGGCGAACCCGCGGATCGAGTTCGTCGAGGTTGTACATCGCCATGCCGATGCCGCTGCCGGGGAAGTCGAAAACCTCGTGCTCGATCGGCGCGCCGCCGTCGCTCGGCTCAAAGCGGATGGTCAGCTTGCCGGCGCCGGGAACGAGGAAATCGGTCGCCCTGTACTGGTCGCCGAACGCGTGGCGGCCGATGACGATCGGCTTGGTCCAGCCGGGAACCAGGCGCGGAACATTCTTGCAGAGGATCGGCTGGCGAAAAACGGTGCCGCCGAGAATGTTGCGGATCGTGCCGTTCGGCGACTTCCACATCTTTTTCAGCTTGAATTCCTCGACCCGCGCCTCGTCCGGCGTGATCGTCGCGCACTTGACGCCGATGCCGTACTGCTTGATGGCGTTGGCCGCGTCGACCGTCACCTGGTCATCGGTCTCGTCGCGCTTCTCCATGCCGAGGTCGTAATACTTCAAGTCGATGTCGAGGTAGGGAAGGATCAGCTTCTCTTTAATGAACCCCCAAATGATCCGCGTCATCTCGTCGCCGTCGAGTTCAACGACGGGGTTGAGCACCTTGATTTTCTTCATGTTCCGTTTCTCCTGCGAGCCATCCCGACCGTCGGCCTCCACCGGACATCTCGTCCGCGGTCAAGCCCCTCGCTCAGGCTGGCGGACCCTACGCGGCGCGCTCTTCTTTTTCAAGATAACGCCGCTGCGGTAAGTCAGGCCGCCAAGCCGCGCCGGCTGGACCTACAGATGGCTCGTGAAAATCTCTCGGACCGGCGGCGGGGCGGCCGCCAGCGCCGGAAAGACCGCCTCAGGCGTATCAACGAACGTGACCAGGTCGGCCACCTTGGGATGGGCGAACTCGCCGGCGATGACCGAGGCCATGAGTGCCCTCAACGGCGCCCAGTAACCGTCGACGTCAAGCACCACGATCGGCGATGAA
This sequence comes from uncultured Alphaproteobacteria bacterium, assembly GCA_963805915.1. Taxonomy (GTDB): domain Bacteria; phylum Pseudomonadota; class Alphaproteobacteria; order Rhodospirillales; family Defluviicoccaceae; genus JAEULH01. Next base: position 162,597 of record CAWDWD010000013.1, on the reverse strand, counting down.
TGCAGCCGCAGTTGTTTCCAGGTGACAATTTCAAAGGCCTCGTCAAGGGTGCCGAGACCGCCTGGCAGCACCACGAAGCCGTCCGCCAGTTCGAACATCCGCCGCTTGCGCTCGTGCATGCTGTCGGTGACAACCAACCCGCTCAGCCGGCGATGGGCGACCTCGTGACGGACCAGAAATTCCGGTATGACGCCAATGACTTCCCCGCCGTTCGCAAGCACGGAGTCGGCGATTGCGCCCATCAGGCCGATGGACCCGGCGCCATAGACCAGCCTGACGCCACGCGCGGCCATGAGCGAACCGAGCGTAACGGCCGCCGCGTGATAGGCCGGGTCATTGCCCTCGCGCGATCCGCATAAGACGCATAACGACGACATCGACATCACCCAAGCCGTCTCTCGCTTCGAACTCAATTCTGTGTGGGATATAACAGGAAACATCGCGCCGCCGGCGGACCGACGGCGGCGCGACTTTGCGATCTTGTGAGGGGAATATGCGCGGCCTACTTCATGTAGAGGTCGCGAACCTCGGCCAGGCTTTCCTTGATCCGCGCATTGATGACACCGGCGGCGTCGGCGTTGGCCTTCGTCACCATCTCGGCCAACTCTTTCATGTTCGCGATCGCATGCTCGAAGGCCAGCTTGGTGACCTCGGCCTGTTTCACGGCCATCTCTTCCGGTTTCTTCCGCCCCGCCATATCGCGCGAAATGGCTGCGGCCTCTTCCATCGTCTGCTTGAAAATCTCGTTCTGCCGAGCCATGACCGCCTGCATGCCCTCGTAGGCGCGCTTGTTGGCCTCGGTCAGCGCCTCGATGTTGCGGCTGTATCCGGTCATCATCGCGTTAACATCGACGCCGGGCATTTTCAAACCCGCCATCATTTTCGAAAAATCCATTTGCATAAACGGATTGGTCGGCTGCTCTGCCATTGGAAACCCTCCTCCCTCTTGACCAGGAGAGAGTGTAGCCCTGTTGCGATCGACCCACAATGGAGCCGCGAGATCGTTTCGGGACCTCAACCTTGGGGCTGGAGTCCGGGTGTCGGGCCACCGATTGGACCGGAATCCGGCTCTTTCGTTGAGCGCCCACCGGACGGAACCGAAGATTTGCGAGCTTTGGTTTCGCCGTCATCGGCGTCGCCGCGCTCAATGGTCTCGCCGTCGACAATCCGGTGAACCTCCGTACCGGACAGGGTCTCGTACTCAAGGAGAGCCTGGGCCACCCGATGCAACGTCTCGACGTTGTCGCTTAGGACATGCCGCGCCAGCGCTTCGGCTTCCTCGACGATTCGCCGCGCTTCTTCGTCGATCACCCGGGCGGTGTCCTCCGATAGATGCTGTGTGCGCGTCACCGAATGGCCGAGGAAAACCTCATCATCGTTCGCGTTGTAGCGTTGCCGGCCGAGTTTATCGCTCATACCCCACTCGGTCACCATCCGCCGGGCGAGGCCGGTCGCCTGCTGGATGTCATTGGTCGCGCCGGTCGTCACCTCGTCTTCGCCAAAAATGAGCGCTTCGGCGACGCGGCCGCCGAACATCAAGGCCAAGCGCGCCTTGATCTCGCTCATCTTGAACGTGTAGCGGTCGCGCTCCGGCAAATTCGCCGTCAAACCCAGGGCGCGGCCGCGCGGCACGATGGTCACCTTGTGCAGCGGATCGTTTCCTGGCACCAGCAAGCCCACCAGCGCATGTCCCGCCTCGTGATAGGCGGTCAGCCGTTTGTCCTGCTCGGTCATGGCCATGGACCGGCGCTCGGCCCCCATCATCACCTTGTCCTTGGCGGCCTCGAAATCGATCATTGCGACCGCTCGCTTGCCCGCACGCGCCGCCAGCAGCGCGGCCTCGTTGACAAGATTGGCCAAATCGGCGCCGGAAAAGCCCGGCGTACCGCGCGCGATGGTCCGCGGCTCGACGTCGGGGCCGGTCGGCACCTTGCGCATATGCACCTTAAGGATCTGCTCGCGGCCAAGCACGTCGGGATTCGGCACGACGACCTGACGGTCGAAGCGGCCGGGCCGAAGCAGCGCCGGATCGAGAACATCGGGACGGTTCGTCGCGGCGATGATGATCACGCCCTCGTTCGCCTCGAATCCGTCCATTTCCACGAGAAGCTGGTTCAGCGTCTGCTCACGCTCGTCGTGGCCGCCGCCCAGACCGGCGCCACGCCTGCGACCGACCGCGTCGATCTCGTCGATAAAGACGATGCAGGGCGAGTTGCGCTTGGCCTGCTCGAACATGTCGCGGACCCGCGAGGCGCCGACGCCCACGAACATTTCGACGAAATCTGATCCGGATATCGTAAAGAACGGAACGTTGGCCTCGCCGGCGATTGCTCGCGCCAGCAGCGTCTTGCCGGTTCCCGGAGGACCGACGAGCAGGCAACCGCGCGGGATGCGCCCGCCGAGGCGACGGAATTTGTCCGGCGCCTTCAGGTATTCGACGAGTTCCTCGAGTTCCTGCTTGGCCTCGTCAATCCCCGCGACGTCGGAAAAAGTGATCGGTCGGGTATCCTGGGTCAGCAGCTTGGCCCGGCTCTTGCCAAAGCCCATGACCCCACCGGGGCCGCCCTGCATCCGACGCATGAAGTAAATCCACACGCCGATGAGAAGGATCGCGGGGAACGCGGAAATGAACAACGACCACAGCATGCTCGGCTCGGCTGGCGGCTCGGCAATGATCCGAACACCCTTCTCGCGCAGCGGCGCCACTACATCGGCACCTTCGGGCGCGTAGGTCTTGAAGGCTTGCCCATCCTCGAACCGGCCAGTGATCTCCTGGCCACGGATCGTAGCGCTCGTCACGCGACCGTCGTTCACGCTGGAGATGAAGTCGGAATAGGCAACCTGATTGCTGATCGCTTGCTGACCGGATGGCTGCATCTGAGTAAACAGCATCAGGACAACGAAGCCGATGATCGCCCATAGCGCGAGATTGCGGTTGTTCTTCATTCCAGATCGTCCCTTGATCCTCGGCTAAATCTCAACAATCAACCAGAACTATTGCGCGCTTAACTTAACATTCGGCGCAGCGCACCGCCGCCTCGCCATCACGCCACAAGCTCTTTCGGACCCAGCTTAACTCGTTGTGGCGGAGCATGCCTAATACGTTCACCGCGCGGCGACTCTAACATTGCCATCGAGATGGGCCTGGCGCGGAAGCTGTTCAATCCGAGCCGCGGCGGTATTTGCCCACCGCCAAGGCCGCCCTCCGGTCCCGGCCCGATAGCCGCGCTTGGCGATTCTGAGCGTTTACCAAAAGGCGGGCCCCGGGCACTAATTCAGCCCGACCTCGACTATCGCCGCCTCCACGGCCGCCGGATCGACGAACAACCCCGCGGCCAGGCTCAATCCCATCATCGCCGCGGCCTCGTCCCAACGGGTGATATGCGCGGCACCGATCTTCTCACCGTAGATCATCGCGAAGGGCGCGATCACCAGGGCTGAAATAAAAGCAAGCGATCCGAACGACGCGATCGCCAGACCGGGAGGCGCGAAACTTGCCAACAACACGGTCGTCGCCGCCATCACTCCAAAACGAACAAAGCCCAGACGGTTGCGCTGCTTTCGCGACACTGCGGATCCGGCGCCCGGCGCAAAGTCATCATTGGAACCCACGGCCTGTCCTTCCTTAAGGATTGCGTCACTGGCGCACCCATACACTCATGATATTGGAGCGGATCGCCTGTTCATCAATGAGCGCCGTTGGTGCCGTCGCGATATACAGACGAGGTTTGAGGCGCTCAGAGCCGGCGGCGATAGTTGACACGCGTCGCTGCCGTGGCCACGGTGCGGCATGGAACGGGTGAACGGGACCTGCGTTGGGATAGAGGGCTACGGCGTTCTGCTGCGCGGACCCTCGGGCTCCGGCAAGTCGGATCTGGCTTTGCGTCTGATCGGCGAGGGGGCGGATCTCATCGCCGACGATTACGCGGACATTGATTGCATCGATACTCGGCTGGTCGCGCGGGCGCCGACGGCAATTGCTGGCCTGATCGAGGTCCGCGGTCTCGGCGTGGTGCGGATGGCGGCGGTGGCGTCGGCCGCGCTGGTCGCCTGCGTCGATCTGGTCGCGCCCGATCAGGTGATCCGGACGCCGCCCGTTGAGACGACGGCGCTCGGAACCGCCGGCTGGCGTCTTGCGTTGTTCCGGTTGACGCCGTTCGAGGCTTCGGCAACGGCTAAGGTTCGCCTTGCCGTGCGTCTTTGCGCCGGCGCTGTAGCGAAGGTCACATGACCGACACGCCAGAACTCTCGTCTCTCCAGTTCGCCGTGGACAACCGGCGCCGTCATGAGTTCCTCGGCGGAACGGCGAATATTACTTGTTACGGGAATGTCCGGCGCCGGCAAAACGACCGCGCTGAAGGCGCTGCAAGATCTCGGCTACGACTGTATCGATCACCTGCCGCTGGCGCTGTTTGAGCGATTGATGTCGCCGGACGATGACGTACGGGCGGGCGCAAAGGCCGCCCCTGGCCTTCTCGCCGTCGGCGTTGACGTTCGAACCCGCGATTTCACCGTCGAGTTGCTGCTGTCCGAGGTTGAGCGCCTCGAAACCCACGACCAGGTCGCCGTCAAAGTCCTGTTCTTGTACTGCGACGACGACGAACTGTGCCGGCGTTACAAGGAAAGCCGTCACCGCCATCCCTTCGCGGTCGACCGGCCCTTGCCCGATGGTATTGCCGTCGAGCGGCAAATGATCGCGCCGTTGCGCGCGCGCGCCGACGCAACGATCGATACATCCGGGCTTTCGCCCGGTGCGTTGAAGCGGATGCTCGAGAACACGTTCGGCTGCGCGCTCGAAACCGGGCTGGTAATTCTGGTGGCATCATTTTCCTACCGATCTGGCCTTCCGCGCGACGCGGATCTCGTCTTTGACGTTCGGTTTCTCGATAACCCGCATTACCGGCCGGAACTTCGCGCCCTGACCGGGCGGGATGCGCCGGTGGCGGAGTTTCTTGACAGGGAGCCCGTGTTCCAACCGTTCTTTTCCGCGCTAACAACGCTTCTCGAACCGCTATTGCCGCGCTACGCTGCCGAAGGCAAAACCTATTTGACGATCGCCGTCGGCTGCACCGGCGGACGACATCGTTCGGTTTTTGTCACGGAGCGACTGGGCGCATGGCTCAGATCGCGAGGGCAACACGTGCTTATCGAACATCGCAACCTGGATCGATCCGCACGGTGAACCGGGTCTCGCAAGCGAAGGATCGCTCAAAGGTATGATCGGACTGGTGCTTGTTACGCACGGGCGGCTCGCCGAGGAGTTGATCGCCGCCCTTGAGCATGTTGTCGGCCCGCAGGTTAACATCGCCGCCGTGTGCATCGGCCCCGATGACGACATGGAGCAGCGGCGCGCACATATTCTCGAAGCTGTCGCCCGGGCCGAGGAAGGCAATGGCGTCATCCTGCTCACCGACATGTTCGGCGGCACGCCCTCGAATCTGGCGATCTCGATTATGGACAGGGCCAACGTCGAGGTCATCGCCGGGGTCAACCTGCCGATGCTTGTGAAGCTGGCGAGCGTGCGCCAAACGGAGTCGCTGGAAAAAGCGGCGCAGAGCGCTCAGGAGGCGGGTCGCAAATACATCAACATCGCCTCCCGGCTGCTGACCCAGGAGGAGTCCTGATAGGGGCTAACGATAGTGGAATGGCCGAGTTCAGCGTCGACGGCGACACCTTGCGGTGTGTTGCGGTGATCGCCAATCGTCGTGGGCTTCATGCTCGCGCGGCCGCCAAGTTCGTGAAGTTGGCCGCCGGCTTCGATGCCGACGTCACTGTAACCAAGCGCGGGCAGACGGTCTCCGGTTTGTCCATCCTTGGATTGATGATGCTTGCCGCCGGACCGGGCACCGAGCTCGAAATCGCTGCGTCCGGGCGCGAAAAACAGGAGGTGATCGAGGTCCTGAGCAATATCATCGAGGCGCAATTCGAAGAAGACTGATACGCTGATTTGAGGTATTATTGAAGGTCGCGAAGCGGCTGCTTCGATCAGTAATATTAATGAATGAGCCGAAACCAATCGGCGGATAGGGAAGGCGATGTCCGATCACGGATTCAGGGAGAGGACGATCGTCGGCCTCGCGGCGTCTCCGGGCATCGCGATCGGCAAGGCGTATGTTCGCGAGCCGGTCCGGCTGCACGTTCCGAGGTATAGGATCGCCGTTGAGAGCATTCAAGATGAGCAGCGCCGCCTCGGCGCCGCCGTCGCCCGGGCGCGGCGGCGAATGGCTCGGGTACGGGCCAGGGCGGCGAACCGCGCCAAACTGATCCCAGAAATGGGCGCCGAGGAGCTTGGGTACCTATTCGACGCCTATTTGCATATTCTCAAGGATTCACGACTCGTTCGCGGCGCCCTGGCGCGAATAGCCAATGAACGGATCAACGCCGAGGAAGCGGTTCGGATTGAAGCCGGGCTCATCGCCGAAGCCTTCTCACAAATGGACGACACGTATCTGGCGGCCCGGGTCGATGACATCCGCGAGATCGCCAACCGGCTGATTGCTTTTCTGGTCAAGACGGAGATCGTTAAAGCCGCACCGATGCCCAGCGGCAGTATTATCGTCGCCGAAGAGCTCACTCCGGCCGATACGGCTCAGCTTGATCCCGAAAGCGTCGTCGGTCTGGCCACGCAGATCGGTAGCCCGCAAGGTCACACCGCGATCATGGCGCGCGCCTTGGGTTTGCCGGCCGTTCTCGGCGTCGGCGGTCTGCTCGCAGCGGTCAGAACCGGCCATGAGATCGTCGTCGACGGCGATCGCGGCGAAATCGTCATCAACCCGTCGCCGGCGGCCGTACGCATGTTCCGCCGGCGCATGGAGCAGCTCAAGGCCGAACGAAAGCAGCTCCGCCGGTTGGCCAAACAGCCGGCGCGCACGCGCGACGGGGTCGAGATCAGCCTTCGTGCCAATGTCGAATTGCCATTTGAAATGATCGGTGTCGCCGAGGCGGGCGCCGAAGGCGTCGGTCTGCTGCGGACCGAATTCCTGTTCATGAACCGCGCGACCATTCCCGGCGAGGACGAACAAGCCGCGGCGTTCATTGATGTCGTCGAACACGCCGGCGGCCGACCGGTCACCATCCGCACGCTCGACCTGGGCGGCGACAAAAGCACCAGTGAGCTGATCGCGCGATTGGGCGACAGCGCGTCCTCCCCTCTCGGGCTGCGCGGCGTGCGCCTGTCCATCGCCAGCCCCGAACTGCTCGAGACGCAGTTCCGCGCGATTCTTCGCGCCTTCGCCCACGGGCCGGTGCAGATCCTGCTGCCGATGGTGACATCGGTCCAGGAGATCAGAACCGCTCGCGAAATTCTGGCGCGTGCGGCCCGGCAGCTCCATCGCCGCAATGTCGCCATTCCCAACCCCTTGCCGCCGCTGGGGACAATGATCGAGGTGCCGGGCGCGGCGCTATCGGCCGATGCGTTGGCTCACGTCAGCAACTTTTTCGCCATCGGCTCCAATGACTTGACGATGTATACGCTGGCGATGGATCGCAGCGACGAGCACGTGGCCCATCTCTACAACCCGCTCCATCCGGCGGTTCTACGGCTCATTCAGTTCGCCAGCGTGGCCGCGATGCGCGCGCGCATCCCGATCAGCATTTGCGGCGAAGTCGCGGGAGATCCGCACTTCACGGCGCTTCTCATCGGCCTCGGCTTCCGCGAGCTGTCGATGGCGGCGAACAACATTCCGGCGGTCAAACGGCGCATTCTCGGCCTCGACATGGCCTCGGCGGTGAGCCGCGCCAATTTGATCATGCGCGAGACCGATCCCAACCGGATCGAGGCCCTCCTTAACGACATCAACGTGGCCGCCTGAAATCCGCCCTGAAATCCCGCCTGACGACCTCAAGCCTGATCGGGGCGGCGTTTCGCGGCGGCCGCGGCCGCGATGGCTCGCGTCTACGAGTGGGCCGGCACACCCTTGGTCGTCGAGTACTCGAAGTGCAGCGCCTCCCCGGGATGGACGTGGCCGTAAGCGGCATGCGCCGCCGCCGCCGCCTCGGCGAAGCCGGTCAGGATCAGCTTAAGCTTGCCCGGATAGGTGACGATATCGCCGATCGCGAACAGTCCCGGCTGGCCGGCGGCGCACGACGATGGGTCGACCCTGATCAGATTGCGGTGCAGGTTGAGACCCCAGTTGGCAATAGGGCCCAGATCCTGCGCGAGGCCAAAGAAGGGAAGCAAAACGTCAGCCTTGAGCGAGCGGCGGTTGCCGTCGAGGTCGCTGACGATGACGGCCTCCAGGCGGCGGTTCGCCCCCTCCAGCCCATGCAACTGGAATGGAACAACGAGGTCGATGCGGCCCTCCCCGGCGAGCTGGCCGAGCTTGAGCACGCTGTCCGGAGCCGCGCGGAACTTCGCCCGGCGATGGATGACGGCGACCGACGCGGCGACGTCGGCGAGCGATAGCGCCCAGTCCACCGCCGAATCGCCGCCACCGGCGATAACCACCCGGCGGCCGCGAAAATCCTCCCGGCGCCTGACCAGATAATGAACGCCGGAGCCCGCCGGCTGGCCCTCGTAGTCCTCGATATGGGAAAGCGGCGGTCGGTTCGGCCCGAAGGCTCCGACGCCGGCGGCGATGATGATCGCGCTGGCCTCGATTCGCGTGCCCTTCATCGTCGTCAGCAGCCAGCGGCCGCGCGCGGTACGGCTCAGACGATCGACCTGCTGGCCAAGGTGATAGACCGGATCGAATACTGCGGCCTGGGCGCTCAGCTTGTCGACCAACTCGTGCGCCAGAATTGATGGATAGCCGGGAATGTCATAGATGGGCTTTTCCGGATAGAGCGCCGTGCATTGGCCGCCAGCGGCATCGAGCGCGTCGACGACGTGGCAACTCATGTTGAGCATGCCGCACTCGAAGACCGCGAACAGACCCACGGGCCCGGCGCCGATAATGGCGACGTCGGTTTTGTGCAACTTGTCGGACATGGGGACCCCGCGGCCAATTTTTGTTATGCTCACTCTCGGTGTCTCATAACATGAAGCCATGCAACTTGTGGCGCAACCGCCGTGCCGCGAACGCCCGGGCCGCCGCGGAGGGTCGGTGACGCTGCTCGATCTGCCCAACGAGGACGCGACGCGCGCGGTCGCGAGACGGCTGGCGCACGTCTGTCGGACCGGCGATGTCATCGCCCTGTGGGGCGGGTTGGGCGTCGGCAAGACAGCCTTCGCCCGCGCCTTTATCCAGGCTCGCTGCGGCGCCGACGTCGAGGTCCCAAGCCCCACGTTCACGCTTGTCCAGATCTACGACTCATCTCCGCCCTTCACGGGCGAGATCTTTCATTTCGATCTGTTTCGCCTCGACGCGGCGGAGGATGCTCTGGAGCTGGGACTCGAAGAGGCGTTCATCGCCGGCATCTCCTTGATCGAATGGCCGGACCGGCTGGGCTCGTTCCTTCCGGCCGACCGCCTCGATCTCATCCTCGCCGATGCCGCCGATGCCGCGGCGCGGCGGCTGACCATCATCGGCCACGGCGATTGGCCGCGACGATTGGCGGAGGCCGCGATTGGCTGATCGGGCCGAAGTTATCGCGCGCTTTCTCGCCGCCAACGATTGGCGGGCGGAGAACCTGTACCCGCTGGCTGACGATGCCTCGTTTCGCAGCTACCGGCGTTTGATCGACGGCGAGCGGCGCGCGGTTCTCATGAATGCGCCGCCGGCCCACGAGGACGTGCGTCCCTATCTGAGGATGGCGCGGCATTTGCGCGGATTGGGCCTCAGCGCGCCCGCGATTTACGCCGCCGATGAAAGCGCCGGCCTGCTGCTGATCGAAGACCTGGGTGACATGACTTTCACCCGGCTCCTCGCCGCGGGCGCCGACGAAACCGCGCTTTACCGCCTCGCCGTCGACGTCCTGGGTTTTCTCCACGCAATGCCGGCGGAACAGGCGATCGGCGCGAAGCTCCCCGGCTATGACGAACGGCGCCTGCTCGATGAGGCGCTGCTCCTCGTCGACTGGTATCTGCCCGCCGTTTACGACCGGCCTGTCACGGACAGCGCGCGAACGGCGTGCATCGACGCCTGGCGGCGGGTGCTGCCCATTGTCCTCGCCCAGCCGGCGACGCTGGTCTTGCGTGATTATCACGTCGACAACCTGATGCGGCTCGACGGCCGCGCCGGCTTGTCGGCCTGTGGGCTTCTCGATTTTCAGGACGCCGTCGCCGGCCCCGCCGCCTATGACCTGATGTCGCTGCTCGAGGACGCCAGACGCGACATCTCCGAGCCCTTGCGCGCGGCCATGCTCGCGCGCTACCGCGAGGCGGTCGCGCCGGATGATTGGAGCGCCTTCATGGCAACGTACGCGGTCCTCGCCGCCCAGCGCCACGCCAAGGTCATCGGGATTTTTACCCGGCTGTGCCGGCGCGACGGCAAGTTTGGCTACCTGGCGCACATCCCCCGGGTCTGGCGGCTGCTGGAGCGCGCGCTCGCCCAGCCCGCGCTTGCGCCGGTCGCCGCCTGGTTCGACAAACACGTACCCGCAAGCGCGCGGATCATCCCGGTGCCCCAGAAAGCCGCTTCATGACCGGGCCCCCTTCCCGCGCCGCCCCGTGGCGGCCGAGCCACGCCATGGTCCTTGCCGCCGGGCTCGGCGTGCGGATGCGGCCGCTCACCACGCATCGTCCCAAACCGCTGATCGAAGTCGCCGGGCGAACCATGCTCGACCGGGTGATCGACGGACTACAAGACGCGGGCGTCGAGGAAATCGTCGTCAATGCCCATTACCTCGCCGAGCAGATCGCAAGCCACGTCGCCCGGCGCATTGTTACCAACCGGACAACCACGGACGGTGCCGCGGCGCGTATCACCGTCTCACTCGAGGCCGAGCGATTGGAGACGGGTGGCGGGGTCGCCCTCGCCCTGCCGTTGCTCGGCGTACGGACGTTCTACGTCGTCAACGGCGATGTCCTCTGGGTTGACAGCCCGAGGCGGCCGACCTTGACTCACCTCGCGTCGGCATGGGACGACGCAGCAATGGACGCGCTATTGCTGTTGCATCCGACCGCGAGCGCGTTCGGCTACGCCGGCGAGGGCGATTTCGTGATCGCCGCCGACGGCAGGCTCCGCCGCCGCCCGTCCGATCGCGCCGCGCCGCTACTGTTCGCCGGCATCCAGATCCTGAGCCCCAGATTGTTTGTCGACCTCCCCCCGCCCCCCTTTTCTCTCAACATTCTCTATGACCGCGCCGCGGCGGCCGGGCGCTTGTTCGGGCTTGCGCACGAGGGCGAGTGGTTCCACGTCGGCACGCCCGCGGACCTTGCCCTTGCCGAAGCCGAGCTGCGCCGTCGCCAGGGCGCGATAGCCCTGCGATGAATGCCGCGGCGGTCTACTCCATCGCAGCCGGCGAGCCGTTCCTCGATGCCCTGGTCGCCGGCATTTACGAAGATCCACGGCTGTCGCCCGGCTCGGATCCGGCGGCGCTTGCGGCCATGCGGATCTTTTTGCCGACGCGGCGCGCCTGCCGTGCCTTGGCCGACGCGTTCATCCGCGCCAACGCAGGCCGGCCCTTACTGCTGCCGAGGATGACCCCGCTCGGCGATATCGACGAAGACGACCTTGTGGCGGAGGATACCGGCGATGGCGGCCCAGACGCGTTCGCCGGGGACATGGCGGCAGCGGCGGCCGTCCCTTCCGCCATCTCGCCCCTGCGCCGCCAGCTCCTCCTTGCCCGCCTGGTCATGGCGGCGAAGCCGGGAATCTCAACCGATCAGGCGGCGCGACTTGCCGCCGAGCTCGCCCGACTGCTCGACCAGGTCCATACCGAGGACCTCGACTTCGCCGCGCTCGCCGATCTCGTGCCTGAGGATTTCGCCAGCCACTGGCAAATCACCCTCGATTTTCTCGCCATCATCACCGCGCGCTGGCCGGAGATCCTCGCCGAGGAGGACGGCATCGACCCGGCTCGCCGGCGCTCCTTGCTGCTTCGCGCCCAGGCCCAGGCCTGGCGCGACCGCCCGCTGGAGAACCCGGTTATTGCCGCCGGTTCGACCGGCAGCATTCCGGCGACCGCGGACCTTCTCCGGGTGATCGCGGGAATGCCGCGTGGCGCGGTCATTCTGCCCGGCCTCGACCGCGATGCCGACGACGCCGCGTGGTCGGCGCTTGAGCCATCGCATCCGCAGTACGGCATGGCTCGGCTTCTCTCCCGCCTGGGTGTCGAGCGCGCAGCGGTTAAGCCATGGCCGCCATCCGCCGGTCGCGCTCAACCGTCCCCGCGCGCGGCGCTGATCAGCCTCGCCCTTCGCCCCGCGGCCGCCGCGCATCTGGAGGTATCCCCACGAGCGATCGAACGGCACCTCGAACTCGGCCTCGACAACGTCATTCGCATCGTCGCGCCGACCCCGCACGAGGAAGCCCGAACCATCGCCCTGATCCTGCGCGAGACCCTGGTTCATCCGGGCCGGCAGGGCATTCTGATCACGCCCGACAGGGCGCTGGCGCGGCGGGTGGCGGGCGAGCTCGAACGCTGGGAGATCGCCGTCGACGACAGCGCCGGCGTACCCCTCGGCAAGACACAACCGGGCGCGTTTCTCCGCCTCAGCGCGCGGATGCTCACCGCCGCTCTCGCTCCCGTGCCGTTGCTCGCGACGCTCAAGCATCCTCTAGCCGCGGGCGGGATGCGGCCGGCGGCCTTCCGCGACCACGTTCGCCGTCTCGAACGCGAGATCCTGCGCGGGCCGCGGCCGGCGCCCGGGCTTGCGGGGCTCGAGGCGGCATTGGCCGGTGTCGGCGACGATGCCGCGCCCGCGCGGCTGGTCGCGCGTCTACGCAGGATCGTCACGCCCTTCACCGACGTTGCCGGGCTGGGCGAAACGCCGTTGGTCGATCTGCTCGCGGCGCATCTCGCCGTTGCCGAGGCGCTGTGCGCCGGCGAAGACGAAACCGGCGCCGAGCGCCTGTGGGCCGACGAGGCCGGCGAAATCGCCTACGCCTTCGCCAGCGAGTTGTTTGCAGCCGCGGCTGATTTTCCCGCGGTCCGCCCGGCCGTGTACCCGGCGCTGCTCGATGAAATGATGGCCGGACGGACGGTCCGGCCGCGCTATGGCCGCCATCCCCGCCTTGCCATTCTTGGGCCGCTCGAAGCCCGGTTGCTGTCGGCCGACGTGGTTGTTCTCGCCGGCCTCAACGAAGGAACCTGGCCGGCGAAGGCGCAGGCAAGCCCGTGGATGAGCCGGCCGATGATGGAAACCTTCGGCCTGCCGTCGCCGGAGCGGCGGATCGGTCTAGCGGCGCACGATTTCGCCCAGGCGTTCTGCGCGCAAAAGGTCTATCTCACCCGCTCGGCGCGGGTTGAAGGCACCCCGAGCGTTGCTAGCCGGTGGCTTCTCCGGCTGGAAAACCTTGTCGCCGATACAACAATGAAATATTGGCTTGCCGACAATTCCTTCCATTTGGCGCTTCAGGCCCAGCTGGATTGGCCGGATGTCGTCGCATCGCTCGGCCCACCGCGGCCTTGTCCCCCGGTCGAGGCACGGCCACGCGCGCTTTCGGTCACCCAGGTCGAAACCTGGATGCGCGATCCCTACGCCATCTATGCCCGCCACATCCTAAGGCTTCGGGCGCTGGAACCGCTCGACGCCGATCCGTCGGCGGGAGAGTACGGCGAGTTCGTCCACCGGGCGCTCGAAGCCTTTACCAAGGCAACGCCGGGCGCATTGCCGGGCGATGCCTACGAACGTCTGCTCGCGATCGGCCGCAAGACCCTGAGCGGCGGCGACGTGCGGCCCAGCGTGCTCGCCTTCTGGTGGCCAAGGTTCGAGCGGATCGCGCGCTGGTTCGTCGACCATGAGCGCGAACACCGCGCGGGCATCGCCGCCATGGCGAGCGAGGTCAAGGGCTCCCTTGTGCTTGACGGACCGGAGGGCGCGTTCACGGTCAAGGCGGTCGCCGACCGGATCGACACCCGTCGCGGCGATGGCGACCTGGTCATCATCGACTACAAGACCGGCGCCGTGCCGACGCAAAAAGAGGTCGCCGCCGGCTACGCGCCGCAACTGCCGCTCGAAGCCGCGATCGCGCGCACGGGCGGCTTCGCCGGCGTCGCCGCCGCGCCGATCGCGGCCATCGAATACTGGCAGCTGAGCGGCGGAACGCCTGGCGGCAAATGTTGTCCGGCGGTCAAGAAAACGGACCCCGAATCTCTCGCCGATGAAGCGGTCGACGGCGTGCGTCGGCTGATTGCCCGCTTTGATCTTGCGGAGACGCCCTACGAAGCGCGGCCGCATGCGTCATTCGCGCCGAAGTTCAGCGATTACGAGCATCTCGCCCGGGTCAAGGAATGGTCGACCGAGGACGGGAGCGGCGAGGAATGAGGCAGCTGGCCCTGTTCGACCAAGAAAATCCGCCTATCGTACCGCCCCCTCCCAACCGTCAAGCCGGCGGATTTGTCGATACGGCGCAACGCCTGGCGGCGGATCCCGCCGCTTCGGTCTGGGTCGGCGCGTCGGCCGGCACCGGCAAGACCAAGGTGCTCACCGATCGGACGCTGAGCCTGATGCTGGCCGGGGTCGCGCCGCACCGGATCTTGTGCCTGACATACACCAAGGCGGCGGCCGCGGAAATGGCGAGCCGCATCGCGCGGCAATTGGGCCTGTGGGCGAAAGTACCGGCGGCGGACCTCGACGACGCCCTCGCCGGCCTGCTTGGCCGACCGCCGGACGACGCCGAACGAAGCCGTGCACGCAGTCTCTTTCCGGCCGTGCTCGATACGCCGGGCGGGCTTAACGTGCTGACGATTCATTCCTTCTGCCAGTCTCTGCTCGGCCGGTTTCCGCTCGAGGCCGGGGTCGCGCCGCACTTCACGGTGATGGACGATCGCGACTCGCGCGAGGCGCTCGCGGGCGTACTCGAAGTCATGCTCGGCGAGGCTCAGGACGGGGCCGGTCCCATCGCCGCTGCCTTCGCCGAGATCATGGGCCAGATCAAGGAGCAGGCCTTTCGCGGCCTGATTGACGGCGTGGTCGCCGCCCGCGGGCGGTTGACCCGCTGCCTCGCCCATTTCGGCTCGGTCGACGCCACCATCGCCGCGCTTCGCGGCCATCTTGGACTCGGTCGCGAGGAAACCGCGGCCCACGTGCTCGCCGACGCCTGCCGCGACGACGCGTTCGACCGCGCGGCCTTGCGCGCGGCGGCGCTGGTATTGGCGCTCGGGTCGAAGAAAGACAAAGAGCGCGCCGAGGCCCTGGCGCGGTGGCTGGCCGCGGATGCAAGCGAACGGGCGGCGCGGTTTTCGGCATACCGCGGTGCGTTCCTTACCAAGAAAGGCGAGCTCCAACAAACGCTCATAACGAAGTCGTGCGGCAAGGACGCGCCGGAGGCGCTCGCGGCATTGTGCGTGGAAGCCGAGCGGGTGCTGGCGACGGAAATGCGCCATCGCGCGGCGTCGTGCGCCGATACGACCAAAGCAGTCCTGAGCTTCGCCGAGAGCCTGCTTGCCGCCTACCGGCAATACAAGGCCATGCGGGCGCTGCTCGACTACGACGATTTAATCGTGCGCGCGGCCGACCTGCTCGAACAGGACGGCGGCGCGGCGTGGGTGCTGTACAAGCTGGACGGAGGCATCGATCATATCCTTATCGACGAGGCCCAGGATACCAGCCCCGAGCAGTGGCGGGTTATCCGCGCGCTGACGACCGAGTTCTTCGCCGGCGGTGGGCGGAGAGAAAACCGCACCGTCTTCGCGGTCGGCGACATCAAGCAGTCGATCTTCAGCTTTCAGGGCGCCGATCCGGCCCTGTTCCTGGCCAACGGGACCTGGTTCGCCGGACGCGCCAAGGCGGTGAAGCAGCCTTGGCGGCCTGTCCACCTGACGGTCTCGTTCCGCTCGACCAAAGCCGTTCTCGCCGCCGTTGACGCCGTCTTCGCCGGCGATGAGGCGCGCGACGGGGTCGCCCTCGATGGCGCGCCGATCGAGCACTTCGTCTCAAAAGGGCGCGCCGGCGATGGCGGATCGGTTGAAATATGGCCACCCATCAGCGCCAGGATCGACGACGCACCCGAACCGTGGCGACCTCCGGTCGAGCGCGTCAAGGGCGACGCGCCGCAGCGCCGGCTCGCCGCCATCATTGCCAGACGCATCCGCGACCTGGTCCGCGGCAGTGACGATCTCGAATCGAAGGGCCGTCCGCCCCGGCCCGAGGACATTCTCGTTCTGGTGCGCCGGCGCACCAATTTTGTCGAGGATCTGGTGCGCGCCCTCAAGGTTCACGACATTTCGGTCGCCGGTGTCGATCGGATGAAGTTGGGCGAACAGATCGCGGTCATGGACCTGATCGCTCTCGGCCGCTTTGCTCTCCTGGCGGATGACGACCTGAATCTCGCGAGCGTCCTGAAGGGACCGATCGTCGGCTTCGACGACAACGACCTGTTCGATCTGGCCTACGCCAGGGCGGGCTCGCTGTGGTCCGAGTTGCGCCGGCGCAAGGACGAGCGGCCCCGCTTCGCCGGCGCATACGAGCTCCTATCCAAGATCCTGCGCGCCGCTGACGCCACGCCGCCTTACGAGTTCTATACGCTCATCCTCGGCCCTCTCGGCGGACGTCGCCGGCTGCTCGGGCGCCTGGGCCAGGACGCCGATGATCCGATCGCGGAGTTCGTCGATCTGGCCCTGGTCCACGAGCGCAATCACCCGCCCTCACTGGAGGGCTTTCTGCACTGGCTGACGATCAGCGACATCATCATCAAGCGTGACCTGGAGCAGTCCCAGGGCGCCGTGCGGATCATGACCGTCCACGGCGCCAAGGGACTGCAGGCGCCGATCGTTTTTCTGCCGGACACGATGCGGGTTCCCGAGTCCAGCGCGAACCTGTTCTGGCCAACGGTCGGCCGGAACGCTGTCGAGGTCCCGCTGTGGGCTCCTCCAGCCGAGCGGCGCGATGACACGGCCAGGCGCGAGCGCGACCGGGTGAAGGACGACGAGATGCGCGAGTATCGCCAACTCCTCTACGTCGCGATGACGCGGGCCGAGGACCGGCTGATCGTCTGCGGCTGGCGCGGTAAGAACGCGGAGCCCGAGGCTTGCTGGTACAACACCATCCGCCGCGGCCTGGAGCGCGCGGCGGCGAGCCTTGGGCTCGAAACACATGAAGATACCGGCCTCGCCGCCGATCCCGATTTCGACGCCGAGCCGAAGGTGCTGCGGGTGCGTTGCCCACAACGCGCGGACGTCAAGCGAGAGATCGGTGAAGCGCCGGTCTTTGCCCCGCCATTACCGCCGTGGGCGACAACGCCGGCGCGGCCCGAGCCGGAGGCGGCAGCCCCGCTCGCGCCCTCGCAAGCGGACGGTGCGGCCGGGCCGGTTCGCTTGCGTGGCGGAGAAGAAGGCGAAGGCTTGAAGCGTGGCCGGCTGATCCACCGGCTGTTGCAGTGGCTGCCGGATACCGCGCCGGCGCGCCGCCGCGCGGTTGCCGTCGCGTGGCTGGCGCGCCCGGCCCACGGGCTGACGCCCGAAGCGCGGGTGGAGCTGGCCGAGGAAGTTCTCGCCGTCATCACTCATCCGGATCATGCTACCCTTTTCGGCCCCGGCAGCCTGGCCGAGGTTCCACTCAGCGGCATGGTCGACGACCGACTCATCACCGCCCAGGTCGACCGGTTGGTCGCGACGAGCACTGCGGTCACGATTGTCGACTATAAGACCGACCGGCCGGCGGCGGCCGCGCCTGCGGATGTGGCGCCGCGCTACCTCGCGCAAATGGCGGCCTATCGCGCCGCGCTGCGGCTGATCTACCCTGACCGAGCCGTGGCTTGCGCCTTGTTGTGGACCGCGGACGCGCGGTTGATGGTCCTGCCCGATGCGCTGCTCGACCGGCACGCGCCTTGACCCCGACCCGGCCGGTTCATACATTCTGCCATCATCACCAAGCGGCTTCCTTTTCTTCATTTTTCATACCGCACAGATAGACAGGAACGCGAATATGCCGAAACAGGTAACGGACGGCTCCTTTTCTTCCGATGTCTTGAAGGCGGAGAAGCCCGTGCTAGTGGATTTCTGGGCCGAATGGTGTGGGCCGTGCAAGCAGATCGCGCCGTCGCTGGAGGCCCTGGCCGACGAACTGGGCGAGAAGATGACCGTCGCCAAGCTGAACATCGACGAAAACCCGATGACGCCGTCGAAATACGGCGTTCGCGGCATTCCGACGCTGATGCTTTTCAAGGACGGCCAGGTCGCTGCGACCCGCATTGGCGCGATGCCGAAAAGCAAGCTTCTGGAATGGATTCAGTCGGTCCTGTAGATCCTGTAGCGCGGCGGCCTTGGCGGCGCGGACCTCAGTGAAGATCGAGGCCGAATTCGTTGGCCGAGAGCGCCGCGCCGGCGAGATAGAGGGAGCCGCAAATCAGCACCCGCGCCGGCCCTTCCGCATCGCGCGCCAGCGCCGATAGCGCGCCTTCGAGGCTGGTTGCCGCATCGGCGGCCAGACCGACGACCTCACCCGCCTCGATACCCATGCGCGGACTGAGGCTGGCCGGCTGGTTGGGGATCGCGATCGCGATCAGCCGGTCGACATAGGGCGCCAGCGGAAGCAGGAAGCCGATCGGGTCCTTGCTATCAAGCATGCCGAAAATGAGATAAAGGGGCCGCCCCTGCCAAGCGTGGGCCTGGATCGCGAGCGCGGCGCCGGCGGCCGGATTGTGACCGCCATCGAGCCATAGTTCCCAGTCCGCCGGCAGCAGCGCCCGCAACCGTCCGCCCGTCAACTGCTGCAGCCGCGCCGGCCACCTCACCGTGGCGACACCCCGACCGATTGCGTCGTCATCAATCGTTGTCCCGCTCAGCAGCCGGGCGCAGGCGACGGCCTGCCCGGCGTTCGCGATCTGGTGCCTGCCGGCGAGAGCCGGCGGCGGCAATGTCATGTGCGTCCGGCCGCTGGCGAAGACCATCGCATCGCCATCCATCCCGATTGACCACTCCCGATCCTGGCGATGGAGCGGCACCCCCAGCTGGTGCGCGCGCGCGGCGATGACCTGCTCGGCCTCGGCCGTTTGGCTGCCCACCACGCACGGCACCCCGGCCTTGAGAATGCCGGCCTTCTCGCCGGCGATCTCGCTCACGGTGGAGCCGAGAAAAGAGCGATGGTCGATGGAGATCGGCGTCAGCGCGGTGAGCACCGGCCGATCGATCAGATTGGTCGCATCGAGGCGGCCGCCAAGTCCAGTTTCCAGCAGGGCGATATCCGCCGGCGTCCGGCTGAAGGCGAGGAACGCCGCGGCGGTCGTGATCTCAAAAAACGTGATCGCTCCGCCGGCATTGACGACGTCGCACTCTTCCAGCACCTCCACGAGGTGATCCTCGGCGATCTCGCGGCCGGCGAGAATGATCCGCTCGCTGAAGCGGACGAGATGCGGCGAGGTGTAGACGTGTACGCTCAGGCCCGCCGCCTCGAGGATCGCGCGGAGGAAGGCGATCACCGAGCCCTTGCCGTTGGTCCCGGCGACGTGAACGACCGGCGGCAGCCTCGACTCCGGATGGCCGAGCTCGCCGAGCAGCCGGACGATCCGTTCGAGCGACAGGTCGATGACGCGCGGGTGAAGCCCTTTCAGCCGGGTCAGGACGGCGTCGCTGCGGCGCGGGGGACCCGTTGCCGGGCTACGGGGAGACACGGTCGTCCGCGGCCGGCTGCTCTTCGGGGTCCGCGCGCATCGTCTCGGCCTCGGCCGCGTCGCGATCCGCGATCAGCTCCAGCGGCCCGCTTGTCTCGACAGCTGGGACAACGAGGTCCTTGCGCGGCTCGCGCAGGAGCGCATTGAGCCGGACAATAGTGTCACGCAGTTGGTGACGATGAACGATGAGGTCGACCATCCCGTGGTCGAACAAGTATTCGGCTTTCTGGAAGCCCGCCGGCAAACTCTCGCGAATGGTCTGCTCGATCACGCGGGCGCCGGCGAAGCCGATGACCGCGCCGGGCTCGGACAGGGTGATATCGCCGAGCATGGCGAAAGACGCCGACACGCCGCCGGTGGTCGGATCGGTGAGGACCACGAGGTAGGGCAAGCGCGCCTCGCGGACATACTGCACGGCGATGGTCGTCCGCGCCATCTGCATCAGCGACAGAATCCCTTCCTGCATGCGTGCCCCGCCCGATGCGCACACGACGATGAAGGTCGCCCTTTGTTCGACCGCGAGCCGGGCCCCGGCGAGAAAGCCCTCGCCGACGGCGATGCCCATGGAGCCGCCCATGAATTCGAAGTTCAGCGCGACAATGACGACCGGCAACGAGCCCATCGCGCCACGGGCTACGATGAGCGCCTCCGCCCGGCCGGTCTTGGTCTGGGCCTCCTTCAACCGCTCGGTGTACCTGCGGAGATCGCGAAACTTCAGCGGATCGACGGCGGCCTTGGGGATCTCGATGCTTTCGTACACGGCGTCGTCGAACAGCATCCCAAGCCTGACGTCGACACCCAAGCGCAGGTGATGATCGCAATGGGGGCAGACCCGGAGACGGCTTTCGAGCTCGCGGTGAAACACCATCTGCTCGCAGCTCGGGCACTTCTCCCACAGGTTATCCGGGACATCCCGCCCGCCGACGCCGACCCACTCCCTGAGCTTGGGTCGAACGACGTTGGTCAGCCAACTCATGACGAAGCCGCATGGCGGGCGCCGCGAACGCCATGGGCGAGTTCGCCGACGAACGATAGGAGGGACCCTGTCAGGCCGGGGCGCGGCGCGCCGTGTTCGTCGAGGTGAGCGGCGACGCGGTTGACGAGCGCCGAGCCGACAACGCAGGTGTCCGCGACCGCGGCGACGGCGGCGGCCTGCGCCGGAGAATTGATGCCGAACCCGACCGCGATCGGCAATTTCGTGTGCCGTCGCAGCCGGCCGATCGCGGCGCTGACGTCGGCGATGGACGGCGAAGCGGTCCCGGTCACCCCGGTAATCGAGACGTAATAGAGAAAGCCGCGGGCGTGGTTGAGAACGGCCGGCAGCCGGTTGTCGTCGGTGGTCGGCGCGACCAGAAAGATGAGATCGAGCCCCGCCGCCCGCGCCGGGCCGAGGAATTCGCCGCATTCCTCGGGCGGCAGATCGACGATGATCACCCCGTCAACGCCGGCCTTGCGCGCTTCCATGACGAAGGCCTTCACGCCGAAGACATAGATCGGGTTGTAGTAGCCCATAAGGATGATTGGGGTGTCGTTGTCGGAGCTGCGAAACGCCGCGACCATGCCGATGGTTCGCTTCAGCGTCTGGCCAGCCTTCAACGCCCTGAGCGAGGCGGCCTGGATCGCCGGGCCGTCCGCCATCGGATCGCTGAACGGGACGCCGAGCTCGATAAAGTCCGCGCCGGCGTGTGGCAATCCGCGCAGGATCGCCATGGAGGTCCCGAGGTCGGGGTCGCCGGCGGTTACGAATGTGGAGAGTCCGCCACGCTTCTCCTTGGCCAGGGCGGCGAAACGACGGGCGATGCGACTATCGGCGGTCAAATCTCGATTCCAAGCAGTTCCGCGGCCGTGAAGACATCCTTGTCGCCGCGCCCGCACATGTTCATGACGATGATGTTGTCCCCTCCCAGCCGTCCGGCGATGCGACCGACGTGCGCCAAGGCATGGGCCGGTTCGAGCGCGGGAATGATCCCTTCCAAGCGCGAGCAGAGCTGGAACGCCTCGAGCGCATCGGCGTCGGTCACCGAGACATACTCGACGCGGCCGCTATCGCGCAGCCAAGCGTGTTCCGGGCCGACACCCGGATAATCCAGTCCCGCGGCAATCGAGTGGCCGTCCTTGATCTGGCCGTCGCGGGTTTGCAGCAGGTAGGTTCTGTTGCCGTGGAGGACGCCGGCGCTGCCGGCGGTGAGAGAGGCGCAATGCTCGCCGGACGGGATCCCGCGGCCCGCCGCCTCGACGCCGATCATGCGGATCTCGGCATCGTCGAGAAATGGATGGAATAGCCCCATCGCATTGGAGCCGCCGCCGATGCAGGCGACGAGCATGTCGGGAAGCTGGCCGGCGGCATCGACGATCTGCTCGCGAACCTCCTGGCCGATCACCGTTTGGAAATCGCGCACCATCGTCGGATAGGGATGCGGGCCGGCGACGGTGCCGATCAGGTAATAGGTTTCGCGGACGTTGCTGACCCAGTCCCGCAGCGCCTCATTCATCGCATCCTTCAGCGTCTGGGTGCCGGAGGTGACCGGGCGGACCTCGGCACCGAGCAGCTTCATCCGGAACACGTTGGGCGACTGCCGGGCGATGTCGGTGGCGCCCATGTAGACGATGCACCTCAAGCCGAACAGGGCACAGACGGTGGCGGTGGCGACGCCATGCTGACCGGCCCCCGTTTCGGCGATGATCCGGGTCTTGCCCATCCGCCGGGCGAGCAGGATCTGGCCAAGGGTGTTGTTGATCTTGTGAGCGCCGGTGTGATTGAGCTCGTCGCGCTTGAAGTAGATCCGGGCGCCGCCAAAGCGCTGGGTCAGGCGCTGGGCGAAATAAAGCGGGCTCGGGCGGCCGACATAGTGCTTCAGATAATAGGCGAACTCGTCGGCAAACGCCGGATCGGCGCGAGCCTCGCCATAGGCTCTCTCGACCTCGAGTACGAGCGGCATCAGCGTTTCGGCGACGAACCGGCCGCCGTACTTGCCGAAATGCCCACGTTCGTCGGGAGCCTCGCGATAGGTGTTAACGATGGTCATGCGCCGCTCCCTCGGTCTCGATCGACTTGGCCACCCGGAGAAATTGCCTGATCTTGTCGCAATTCTTTACACCCGGAGCCGTTTCGACTCCGGACGAGACGTCGAGCGCCCGCGCCCCGCTTCGCCGGACCGCCTCGACAACGTTGGCCGCGTCGAGCCCACCGGCGAGCAACCACGGAATACGACATGCGAAGCCTTTGACCAACCCCCAGTCGAATGAATTCGCGTTCCCGCCTGGCCGACTGGCGCCTTTCGGCGGCCGCGCGTCGAACAACAATCGGTCCGCCGCCGCTTCGTACGTCAGCGCCTCGACCAGGTCCGCCGCGCGGGCGACGGCGATCGCCTTTATAACCGGACGGCCGTACCGGCGCCGGACCTCGCTTGCGCGGGCCGGCGGCTCGCTTCCGTGCAGCTGAATCATGTCCAGGGGCACCAGATCGAGTATCGCATCAAGCTCCTCATCCGAGGGATTGACGAACAATCCGACCCGGCGCACGGCGGATGGAATGTCCGCGGTCAAAGTCGCGGCCGTCGCCGGCACGATATAGCGCGGCGACGGGTGAAAAAAAACGAAGCCGAGGTAGTCGGCACCGCCGTCGAGGGCGGCCGCGACACAGTCCGCCGTGCTCAGGCCGCAGATCTTGACGTCAATCGCCATGGCTGGCGGCGGCGATTTCGGCGACGATCCGTCGCGCCGCGTCCGCCGGCCGGGGCGCCGCGACGATCGGGCGGCCGATGACAATATAATCAGCGCCGAGCGCGAGCGCATCCGCGGGCGTCAAGGCCCGCTTGTGGTCATCGCTCGATGCCCAGGCCGGCCGGATGCCGGGAACAACGAGCTTGAATGCCTCGCC
Source organism: uncultured Alphaproteobacteria bacterium (assembly GCA_963805915.1). Taxonomy (GTDB): domain Bacteria; phylum Pseudomonadota; class Alphaproteobacteria; order Rhodospirillales; family Defluviicoccaceae; genus JAEULH01. The sequence goes on along the minus strand of CAWDWD010000013.1, from coordinate 139,122 downwards.
CAAGGCGCCGCGCAAGGCCATGGCTTCGGAGGCCGCGCAGACAACGCCATCAAGGCCGCTGTCGCGCGCTAGCAGGGCCAGCCGGGTCACCTGTTGGCGGACCGAACCCGAAACGCCCGCGGCAGCGAGATCCGAGGCCGCGAGCGACGTCAGGACCGTGACCGCGAGAACGAGAGGCCGGGCCGGGCCGGCCGCGGCCGCCGCATCCGCCGCGGCGCGCATCATCGCCACGCCCCCGCCGCCGTGGACATTAAGCATGTACGGCCGCACCGCCAGCGCGGCGGTGACGGCGCGCCCGACCGTGGTCGGGATGTCGTGGAACTTGAGATCGAGAAATATCGGCATGCCAATTTCGGACACCCGGCGCACACCGTCCGGTCCGCACGCGGTAAAGAACTCGTTGCCAAGCTTCAAGCCGCCGACAAGCCCTTGCAGCGTTTCCGCCACGCCGACGGCCGCCCTCGCATCCGTGGTGTCGAGCGCGACGAAAATCCGATCTTGTGGTCTTAGACTCATGCTGTCCGAGGTCCATTCCCGCCAGAGCTCAGGATTTGGCAGCGGCCTTGGCGCGCCAGCGCGCTCGCCCGGCGCGGCTGTGCGGTCGGTTGCCGCCCGCAGCTTGTCCGGCTTCGCGCTACGCGGCGCCCACGCTTGTCCGGCTTCGCGCTACGCGGCGCCCACTGGCGGCGACGGAATGGTCGCCTGCTTCTCGGCGGCCTCAAGCCGCGCAAGCTTCTCGCGCGCCGCCGCGTTCTCTTGGCGCTCAATCTGCAGCCGCCGCGCCAGCGCCCTACGGGTTTCGCGGCCCTTGCCGCCCTGCAACCATGCGACCATGCCGCCCCAAAGAAAGCCGAGAAAGATGCCGATCAGGGCGATCGCGTAGATCGGCGCGGAAACGGGTTCGTTCGTCACCGGCCACAGGCTGACCTGGGCCACATCGTGATTGCGCACCGCGAACACGATGACGACGAGAAACAGCAACGGAACGATGATCCAGAACAATACCTTCATGAGAGAACCACAATCTTGTTCGCCGGCGGGTTGATCCGTTATTCGGGCTCGGTGTTCAGCTTCTCGCGTAATTGTTTGCCGGTCTTGAAGTAAGGGATGTACTTGGACGTCACGTTCACGGTATCGCCGGTGCGCGGATTGCGGCCGACCCGCGCGCCGCGCTCCTTGACCGAGAAAGCGCCAAAACCGCGTAGCTCGACCCGGTCACCGCGCGACAGGGCGGCGGCGATCTCCTCGAATACCGTCGTGACGATTCGCTCAACGTCGCGATGATAGAGGTGCGGGTTGGCGGCGGCGAGATGCGCGATGAGCTCCGACTTGGTCATCGGTTGATCCCCTCCCTGCGCGGCGCCGATTTGGTCTCGCGTCGGTGTTGCCGCCCTCGTCAAGTCACAGCTCAGGGTGCCAGACGGATATCAGCCCGTCAAGCTTAAGCCTTTCTGGAAAAAGAACTTTTGCCGCAATGCCACCAACCCAGTCGCGCAACCCCTGGGCGCCGTCGCCGATCTCGACATCTCTGATTGGCACGCTCAAGGCGATATTCTTGTTGTCGTTGAGCCACCGGCGTGCCTCGCGCTCGCCGCCGATGGCATCGATGAGCCCGTTCGTGACCGCTTGGCGGCCGGTGAATACGCGGCCGTCGGCGAGCTTGACGACGAAGTCATGGCCGATCGCCCGGCGCGCCTCGACCATGCCGACGAACATCGAGTAAAGGTCTTCGACCACCGATTCGATGGCCTCGCGCGCCGCCGGCGTGAACGGTTCAAGCGGGCTGGGCTGCGCCTTCAGGGGGCTGCTCTTGACCGATTCCGGCTTGATGCCGAGTTTGTCGAGCAAGGTGGTGACATCGGCGGTCTGCAAAATAACGCCGATCGACCCGGTCAGCGTCCCCTCGCGGGCAAAGATACGCTCGCCGGCTATCGCCGTCATGTAGGCCGCCGATGTCGCCACTTCGCCCATGACCGCGACCACGGGCTTGCGCTCGGCGATCTCACGCAGCCGGCGATAAAGTGTCTCACCGCCGACAACCGTGCCGCCGGGGCTGTCAATGCACACGATCATCGCCTTGACGCTGTTGTCGTCGACAATCGCCTCCAAGGCACGATCGCGCTCGGTATCGTCCGCGATGATGCCGGAAACGGTCAAACGCGCCACATGCGAACGCGCGACCACCCGCTCGAAGCGCCCGATGGCGATGAGGATGGCGCCGATCGCCGCGACCACCGCCACGACTTGCCAGACCGCCAGGCGGCGCTTCAGGCGCCGTCGGTCGATCAGGTAATCAATTTCGAACGCCATGGATGCCCGCGCCCGCTCAATTCGCCTGCTTGCCGCCGCTTTGTCCTAGGCGCCGGAGGCCCCTTACTTACCTTCGTCGCCGTCGCCCGCGTCACCTACGTCCGCGTCACCTACGTCCGCGTCGCCGTCGCCCGCGTCACCCTCGTTTGCGTCGCTTTCGTCCGGACCATCGGCCTCGGTCTGGTCATTCGCACCCTCGCCGCCGCTTCCGCCCGCCGCCGCCACTCGTTTCTGTTCGGCGGCGCGTTCGCGCTTTTCCTTGATCGCCGCGCCAAGAATCTCGCCCAAGCTGGCGCCGGAGTTGCTCGAGCCATAGGTCGCGACCGCCTTCTTTTCGTCGTCGATCTCGCGCGCGCGGATCGAGAGACTCACCCTCCGGCTGGTGTTGTCGATCTGGGTGATCTTGGCGTCGATCTTCTCGCCCGGCGCAAAGCGGTCGGGCCGCTGCTCGCTGCGATCGCGCGATAGCTCGGCCTTACGGATCATTCCGGTCAGTCCGCTGTCGCCGACCTGCACCTCGACGCCATTGTCGAGAACCGACACGACGCTGCAAGTGACGACCTGACCCTTCTTGAGCTTGCCGACGCTCGATGCGAACGGATCGTCTTCGAGTTGCTTGACGCCGAGGGAGATGCGCTCCTTGTCGATGTCGACGTCGAGAACCTTGGCGCGGATAACGTCGCCCTTGTTCTGCTCGGCCAGCGCTTCCTCACCAGACTTGCTCCACGACAGATCCGACAGGTGAACCATGCCGTCGATATCGCCCAACAGGCCGATGAACAGACCGAACTCGGTGATGTTCTTGATCTCGCCTTCGACCTCGGAGCCGACCGGATGTTGATGGAGAAAGTCATCCCACGGATTGGCCATGCACTGCTTGAGGCCGAGGCTGATCCGACGCTTGTCCTTGTCGACATCGAGGACGGTGACTTCAACCTCCTGGCTGGTCGAAACGATCTTGCCGGGGTGAACGTTCTTCTTTGTCCAGCTCATCTCCGAGACGTGGACCAAACCTTCGACCCCCGGCTCCAACTCGATGAACGCGCCGTAGTCGGTGATATTGGTAACGCGGCCCAAAAACTTGGTGCTCTTGGGGTACTTCAGCTCGACCCCGTCCCAGGGATCGGCCTCCAGCTGCTTCATCCCGAGCGAGATGCGCTGGGTCTCGGGGTTGAAACGAATGACCTGAACGTGAACGGTCTCGCCAATCTGCAGCGCCTCGGAGGGATGGTTGATGCGCTTCCAGGAAATGTCGGTGACGTGAAGCAGCCCATCGACGCCGCCGAGATCCACGAAGGCGCCATAGTCGGTGATGTTCTTGACCACGCCTTCGAGCACTTGGCCTTCCTTGAGGTTGGCGATCAGCTCGGAGCGCGCCTCGGCCCTGGTTTCTTCAAGCACGGCACGGCGCGATACGACGATGTTGTTGCGGCTGCGATCCATCTTGAGGATCTGGAACGGCTGCGGCGTGTTCATCAGCGGCGTGATGTCGCGAACGGGGCGAATGTCGACTTGGCTGCCGGGCAGGAACGCAACGGCGCCGGAAAGATCGACGATGAACCCGCCCTTGACCCGGCCGAAGATCGTTCCGGTAATCCGCTCGGCGTTGTTGAATGCCTTCTCAAGGACGTTCCATGCCTCTTCGCGCCGCGCCTTTTCGCGACTGAGCATGACCATGCCGTCGCGGTCTTCATAGCGCTCGACGAACACATCGACCACATCGCCGGGATTCATCTCGGCCGGCTGGCCGGGGGCGCCAAACTCCTTAAGACTGACCCGGCCCTCGGATTTGAGGCCGACGTCGATGACCGCCATGTCGTTTTCGATGCCGACCACCGTGCCTTGGACGACGCGGCCTTCGAATCCTTCCGCTTCGTTCATCGACTGATCGAGAAGCGCGGCAAAGCTTTCCTTGCCGCCCGGAAGCGTCTGGTCGATGGCGGTTGCAATATCAGTCATGCGTTCGTTGTTCCGTCGGTTCGTGCCTAATGTGATGGGTTCTGTCTCTAGTCGCGGATAATCCGGCCGAACCCTGCGCGTGGCGCTGTCGCTGCCTCGATGCGGCGGAGGTCCGTCCTTCCGGGCGTTGCGGCAGAATAGTTACCAAGGACACCGATCACTTGCGCGCTTCCACGATATCCAGGGCGGCTGCAAAGGCTTCTTCGGCGTCCAGCGTGCTTGTGTCGATCACGATTGCGTCCTCGGCGGGGACAAGAGGAGCGACGCTCCGCTGCGAATCTCGAGCGTCACGTTCCCGCATTTCCCGCAGAACGCGGCTATGTATAGCGTTGACACCGCGCTCCCGCAACTCCTTAAGCCGCCTTGCGGCGCGGACCTCGACGTTAGCGATAACGAATAATTTGCACGCCGCGTCCGGGCAGACGACGGTGCCGATGTCGCGACCATCGAGAACGGCCCCGCCAAGGCCACCCGGCGGGTTTCGCGCGAAATCCTGCTGAAAGGCGAGCAGCGCGCCGCGAACATCCGCCATCGCTGCGATCGACGACGCAACTTCGGCGACCTTCTCGGCGCGCAGATCGTCACGATCGAGATCCGCCGCAACCAGCCGCCGCGCCTGTTCGGCTGCCGCCGCCGGCGAAATAGCCCCGCCGGACGCCAGCAGGCTCGCCGCCACCGCCCGGTACAGCGTGCCGGTATCGAGATAGGCGTAGTCGAGATGGCGCGCCAGCCGCCGCGCCAGGGTTCCCTTGCCGGCGGCCGCCGGACCGTCGATGGCAATGATTCGCGATCGGGCGTGCGCCATCGAGGCTGTGTCCTTAATTGTCGTTTGCAAAGCCACCGCCCTCGGCGGTTCCGATCGTTGCGGCCATACGTTGTGACCGTAGCCAATCGAGCTGCAGCCCGGCAAGGCCGCTTCGCGCGCGCACCGCCACCCGTGGCGCGAGCGGCGCGTAACGGGCGAGCTGCCCAGCCGACGTCCAGCCGATGGCGCCGGTGGATTTTGCCACGACGGTCGCGCACAATCCGCGGCCGTCCAACGCTCCGGGCGGAACCTCGTCTTGCGAAAGCTCGGGGCACGGCTTTGATCGACAACCAGCGCGCGCGAAAGATTGAAGCGGACGAGGTCGGCATCGTCACCTTGCGCGCGATCTTTTGTCTTGCGTCATGCCGCGGCCGAAAAGGAACAAACGCAATGACCGGCAAAGTTGCCCGAGACCTGATCCGCCGGGCCCGCTCGGCGGCGCTGGCCACGTCGCTGCAAGACGGCGACGAGGCCGCCAACCCGCCGCGGCCCTATGCATCGCTGGTGACGATTGCTTGCGACCCCGATGCCAGCCCGATCCTGCTGCTGTCGGACCTCGCGGACCACACCCGCAATCTCGCCGCCGATAACCGCGCGGCCCTTCTAATCGAGGCCGCCTCGGGACGGGCCAACCCGCAGACCGGTCCGCGGGTCAGCCTGATCGGGCACGTTGTCAAAAGCGCCGACGAGCGCCATCGCCGCCGTTTCCTCGCCCGCCATCCCTCCGCGGCGCTCTATGCTGACTTCGCCGATTTCAACATCTACCGGATGGTCGTCGAGCGGGCCCACTTCGTCGGCGGCTTCGGCCAGGCGATGTGGCTCGCCGCCGCCGATGTGACGCTCGACGCGGACGCGGCAACGGCCATCGCCAGGGCGGAGCCGGCGGTTCTCGCCGATCTGCAAGGCCCGCGGGCTGACGAGGTGGAAAGCGCCGTCCGGCGGTTACTGACGCGGCCGGGTGAAGGCTGGCGGATGATCGCGATCGATCCCGAGGGGTGCGATGTGCGCCGCCGGGGGATCGTCAGCCGGCTTGACTTCCCGTCATTGGCTCATGACGACAAGGAGCTGGCGAGGCTGATCGACCGCCTGCTTGCGCCAAGCAACAACGGCGACGCGAGCGCCACCGCCGGCTCGTCGCGCCAGTAGCGCAGTAGCGAACAACGCGAGAGATCCGGCTTTCAGCCACTTTCGCAAGAGAACCTCGCCAATGTCTCGCGCTTGCGCGCAAGGCGAAAAGGCTTAAGATCTGGCTGAACAACGAGCGGGAATACCCATCTAACGAATTGAGCGCGGTCCGCCGGTCGATGCCTCGATCGAGGAGGACGGAGCGGTGCCCCGGAACTTAAAGTGCGAGGGAGAGACCTTATGACATCTACTGGACGCGAGCGCACATCCAACGCCAAATTATTGGCTTGGGTCGACGAGATCGCCGCGATCTGCAAGCCCGACAACGTGCACTGGACCGACGGCTCGCAAGAAGAATACGATCAACTGAGCCAACAGATGGTCGAGTCCGGGACCTACGTCAGGCTGAACCCGGAGAAGCGGCCCAATTCCTACCTTTGCCGTTCCCACCCGAGTGACGTCGCCCGCGTCGAGGAGCGGACCTTCATCTGCGCGAAGACCAAGGAAGAAGCCGGTCCGACCAACAACTGGATGGACCCGGCCGAGATGAAGACCATCCTCAAGGGGGTCTTCGACGGCTGCATGAAGGGACGGACGATGTACGTCATCCCCTTCAGCATGGGCCCGCTCGGTTCGCCGATCGCCCAGATCGGCGTCGAGATCACGGACTCGCCGTACGTCGTCTGCAACATGCGGATCATGACGCGGATGGGCCAGAAGGTCCTCGACGTGCTCGGCGCCGACGGCTTTTTCGTTCCCTGCATCCATTCGGTCGGCGCGCCGCTGGAGCCGGGCCAAAAGGACGTCCCGTGGCCGTGCGAAGGCGACATCAGCAAGAAGTACATCTGCCACTTCCCCGACACCCGCGAGATCTGGTCGTACGGTAGCGGCTATGGCGGCAACGCGTTGCTCGGCAAGAAGTGCCTGGCGCTGCGCATCGCCTCGGCGATGGCCCGCGACGAGGGCTGGATGGCCGAACACATGCTGATCCTCGGTCTGGAATTGCCCGAAGGCGAAAAGACCTACGTCGCGGCGGCATTCCCGAGCGCCTGTGGCAAAACCAACCTCGCCATGATCCTGCCGCCGCAGGGCTTCGAGGGCTGGAAGGCCTCGACCATCGGCGACGACATCGCCTGGATCAAGCCGGCCCCCGACGGCGCCCTACGCGCGATCAACCCGGAATACGGCTTCTTCGGCGTTGCCCCGGGCACGTCGTACGACTCCAACCCGATGGCCATGGAGTTGATCAAGGCCAACTCGATCTTTACCAACGTCGCGCTGACCGACGCCGGCGACGTCTGGTGGGAAGGCATGGACGGCCCCAAGCCGAGCCACGCCATCGACTGGAAGGGCAACGACTGGACCCCGGACATGGATCATCCGGCGGCCCACCCAAACGCGCGCTTCACCGCGCCGGCCGGCCAGTGCCCGACGATCGATCCGGCGTGGGAAGACCCGCAGGGCGTCGCCATCGACGCGTTTATCTTCGGCGGCCGGCTGTCGAAGACCTTCCCGCTGGTCTACGAGGCCCGCGACTGGAAGCATGGCGTGTTCATGGCCGCGACCATGGGCTCCGAAGCGACCGCCGCGGCCATCGGCCAGGCGGCGATCCGGCGCGATCCGTTCGCGATGCTGCCCTTCATCGGCTACAACATGGCCGACTACTGGGCCCACTGGCTGAACATGGAAGGCAAGGGCTACAAGCTGCCCAAGATCTTCCGGGTCAACTGGTTCCGCAAGGACGAGAACGGCAAGTTCATCTGGCCGGGCTTCGGGCAGAACATGCGGGTTCTGAAATGGATCGTCGATCGGGTCAAGGGCAAGGCCGACGCGGTCGAAAGCCCCTTCGGATTGAGCCCGCGCTACGAGGAGATCTCCTGGAAGGGTCTCGAGTTCAGCCACGAGAAGTATCACGGCATCATGGACATCAACCGCCAGGGCCTGCTTGCCGAGGCCGCCGAGATCAAGCAGTTCTTCGCCACGTTCGGCGATCGCCTGCCGGCGGAACTCGAAAAGCAGCGCCAGGCACTCGAGGCCAAGGCCACGAGCGCGCCTGAAGTTTGGAAGATGGCGGGCTAAGTAGTTTCAAATCAAATCGGGTAGGAGGGCGCCTTGCGGCGGCCCTCCTCCCACACCACCGTGCGTACGGTTCCGTACACGGCGGTTCATGAAGCGTAGTTGAGGCGGCGGTGCCGGTCGAGCAGGCTGACCAGCCCGAGATTGCGGAAGAAGCCGGCCCGGAAGGCGTCGTTCATGTGGCTGGCCCCGGCGTTCCACCAGGGGCCGTGTCCGTTGTAGGCGGAGACCCATGCCCGTTCCTCCGCGAGCCCCCGCTGCATCAGGCGCATCGCTCGTGTCCTCGGCCGCTTGCACTGGCGCCAGATCAGACAGCGCAGGCGCCGCCTGATCCAGCCGTCCAGCGCCTCGAAGATGCCCCTGGCCTCGGCCAACCGGAAGTAGGCGATCCAGCCGGCGAGGATCGGGGCGAGGTCTTCGATCGTGCGCCCGAGGCTGCGGCCCCGGCCCTGGCGCCACAACGCCCGAAGCTTGCCCTTGAACCGCGCCACGCTCGCAGGTGCCACACGCAGGCGCGGCGCCCGGTGGGCGGTCATGGTGAAGCCCAGGAAGCTGCGCTTCCAGGGGCGGTCCACGGCGCTCTTGGCGACGTTGACCGCGAGCCGCAGTCGCTCGGCCAGGAACCGGGTGATCGACGCCATCACCCGTTCGCCCGCCCGCCGGGACCGCACATGGATGTTGCAGTCGTCGGCGTAGCGGACGAAGGCATGGCCGCGTCGCTCCAGTTCCTTGTCGAGGTCGTCGAGCAGGATGTTCGACAACAGCGGCGACAAGGGACCGCCCTGCGGCGTCCCCTCGGTCCGCGCCGTCGCCACCCCGTCCGCCATCAACCCGGCCCGCAGATAGCGGCGGATCAGCCGCAACACCCGCTTGTCTTCGACCGTGCGCGCCACCCGTGCCATCAGCACGTCGTGGTTCACCCGGTCGAAGAACCTCTCCAGGTCGATGTCCACCATCCAGCGCCGGCCCGCCGCCACATGGCCGCGCGCGGCCAACACCGCTTGGTGGGCGCTTCGCCCCGGCCGGAAGCCGTAGGAGGCGTCCGAGAAACCCGGGTCAAAGAGCGGTGAGAGTCCCTGATGCAGCGCCTGCTGGATCAGCCGGTCCACGACCGTGGGGATACCCAAGGTCCGCGTGCCGCCGCCGGGCTTCGGAATATCCACCCGGCGCACCGGCTGCGGCCGGTACCGGCCGGCCAGCAGGTCTTCCTTGATGCGCGGCCAGTGTTCCACCAAGAATGCCTTGAGGCCGTCGACGGTCATCGCGTCAACGCCCGCGGCGCCCCTGTTGGCCACCACGCGGTGGTAGGCCGCCCTCATGTTCTCCCGGTCGACGATCGCCTCCAGCAACCGGGCCGTCGCCTCCGGGCGGGCAGAGGCGGGCGGTGCCGCAGCGCTCGACGCACCCAGCCCCTGCTCTCGCGGCTTCCGGCCGCTACCCTCGGGACAGGCGCCGGGCATCCCAGCCCGGCCTTCGGCGTCCTCTCGCACCATCGAACCGTCCGCTTGCCGTCCGGCACTCCATGTTCGGCCCTTCGCCGCCCGGTCAAGCCAAGCTACTATGGCCTCTGCTGACTCCTGCCGTCCCATCCCGACGCCTCGCGGCGCCGGTAGCACACCTGAAACCAGGGGCAGGCCGGCAGGCCTCCCAGGGTAAGACGCGCGACCTTCGTCCCACATACCCGCCGCATATACGCCCAGACCCTCCGGGTGACATCGGGCTTCGGGTCTTCACGCCCCCTCGCCCAGGATCTCGGCGCCTCCTATGCGGTTCCTGTTCGTCGGGCCAGGACTTTGCCTGCAGCTTCCTTCAGACCCCGCCTCGCGGCGACGCCCTTGCTGTTCGGCTAACGGTTCCCGTCACCAGAGGACTTCCACCTCCAAGTCGGCCAACTCACCACCACAGCGAGCCAACCAGCGCCGTCATGGCGCTACGCGCCATGACGGCGCACACGATAAAAAAGACCGGTTGAATGCCGCTCTCCGCCCTACAGCAGACTGAGCTGGTCGATAACGCGAATGACGGCGGGGCCTATCAGAACGATGAGCAGGGCCGGCAGGATGAACATGATCATCGGCACTGTCAGCATCGCTGGAAGCCGTGCGGCCTTTTCCTCGGCCTTGAGCATGCGTTCGTCGCGATATTCGGCCGCCAGAACGCGCAGGGCATTGGCCAATGGCGTTCCGTATTTCTCCGTCTGCATCAGGGTGTTCACAACGCCGCGAACCGACGGCAGGGGGCAGCGCTTCATCAGATTGTCAAGAGCCTGGCGGCGTTCGGGAAGGAAGCCAAGCTCGATGGCCGTCAAGCCAACCTCTTCCGCGACCTCGGGCGAGGCACGCTGCATCTCGCGCGCGACCCGGTTCATCGCGGCATCGAGCGACAGCCCGGCCTCGGCGCAGATGACCAGCAGGTCGATGGCGTCGGGTAGGCCGCGCTGAAGCAGCTTCTGACGCCGGGTGATGGCGTTCTTGACGAAGATTTCCGGCGCATAGGCGCCGAGGCCGACAGCCACGATTGGCACCAGGATCGGCAGCGGGTCCTGGAGCTCCGCGACCGCCATAAGGTTGAACACAACGAAGGCCGCGGCGCCAAAAACGAACGGCAGCACCAGCTTCATGAACAGGAAAATAACCAGCGCATCCTTCTGCCGCCAACCGGCCTGCGCGAGCTTTTCGGCGGTCTTTGCCGTGGTTTTCGTGCGCAGCAGGTTGAACCGCTGGGTGACTTGGCGCATCAGCCCAACGGCGGCGGTCTTGTGCCGGGTCTGACGCCGCGCCGACATCAGGTCGGAGCGCAACTCGCCGCGGCGCTGGCTGAGCCGCTTGGCGCGAACGCTCATGAGGTCCGGCACCAGCAGCGCCGCCCAGACCACGCAGACGGTCCCGAAGGCGGCAATGCCGGCCATCACGGTGATAGCCGTTTCCAGCGGAAACGGCAGGATGTTCTCGATGTTCATATTTCGAACCGGATCATTTTGGCCATCACGCCGACCCCGATGGCGATGCTCGTCAGGCCGCCGCCGGCGAGCGCCATGCCGCGCGGATCGGTGTAGAGCACCGAGACGTATTCCGGATTTACGAAGCCGATGAGCGCGCCCATCACGAATGGCAGCGAGCCAAGGATGTAGGCGCTGGCCTTGGCCTCCGACGACATCGATTTGATTTTGAGTTTCATCTGCCGCCGCCGGCGGATGATGTCCGAAAGGTTGCCAAGCGTTTCACCGAGGTTGCCGCCGGTCTCGCGCTGGATCGACAAGCTGATGACAAAGAAATTGAACTCCGGGGTGTCGAGCCGGCCGGCGGTCTCCCACAGCGCTTCTTCGAGCTGTTGGCCGAAGCGGACGCAGTCGGTGACATGGGCGAACTCCGGGCCGATCGGCGCGGGCATTTCGCGCCCGACCGTGGCCATCGACTCGCTCACCGGCAGCCCCGACTTCAGGCCGCGGGTAATCAGATCGATCGCGTCGGGCAACTGGGCCACAAACCGCGCCTTGCGGCGATTGCCGAGAATGCCGATGACCAGGTGCGGCAGGCCGATGCCGGCGACCAACCCGACAGGCGCCGCGAGCATCGGCTTGCCGAAGCTCAGGAAAATGGCTGCGAACACGACCAGAGCGATGCCGGCGCAAATCAGCGCGTAGGTCCCCAGCGCGATTTGGTAGCCGGTTCTGCCCAGGCGATCGCGGAGCGCGGTCTGACGTGGCATGAAACGTCGGGTCAAGGCCTCGACGAAGGGCACCGAGCGGGCTTCGGTTCGCTTGACACTGGCCGCGGCCCGCTTGGATCCGGCAAGGGCGGCCTTGGCGGCCTCGGGCTGGCGCATCGCCCGCGCTCGCTTGCGCATCAGCGCCTGCCCGCTGCTGCCCCCAAGCGCAATCGCCGCGGTCGCCGCGGCAACCAGTACGCCGATGAAGATGATGACGATGGGCAGGGTCATCGGCCGTATTCCGTCTCGGCGCTGATCGCTTCCAGCAGCGCCCGGTCGAGGCCGAAGTATTGGGCCCGCTGGGTGAAGTGCGGACGCAGCCCCGAGCCGTTGAAGCTACCCGTGAGTCGCCCCTGGGCGTCCTCGCCTTCGAATTCAAAGGTGAACAGATCCTGGGTGGTGATAATCTCGCCCTCCATGCCGACGACCTCGGTAATGTGGGTGATGCGGCGGACACCGTCGCGCATGCGCGCGATCTGAACGACCAGGTTGACCGCGCCGGCGATCTGGGCGCGCACGGCCTCGTGCGGCAGCTTCACGCCGGTCATCGCCACCATGTTCTCGAGCCGGGTCAATGCCTCGCGCGGTCGGTTGGCGTGGACCGTGCACATCGAGCCGTCATGGCCGGTGTTCATGGCCTGAAGCATGTCGAGCGCCTCGCCGGCGCGAATTTCGCCGAGAATGATTCGGTCGGGCCGCATCCGCAGCGCGTTCTTGACCAGCTCGCGCTGGGTGATTTCGCCGTTGCCCTCGAGGTTCGGCGGGCGGGTTTCGAGCCGAACGACATGGGGCTGCTGAAGCTGAAGTTCGGCCGCGTCCTCGATCGTGACGATGCGCTCGCCGTTATCGATCATCCGCGACATGGCGTTGAGCAGGGTCGTCTTGCCCGACCCCGTGCCGCCCGAGATCAGGACATTGAGGCGGCAACGCGAGGCGATCTTGAGCACCGTCGCCATCGGCCCGGAGATGTTGCCCTGAGCCTGCATCTTGTCGAGGGTGATTTTCTGCTTGGAGAATTTACGAATGGAGATGGTCGGGCCGTCAAGGGCCAGCGGCGAGATGATAATGTTGACACGCGAGCCGTCCTGCAGCCGAGCATCGACCAGCGGCGTCGTCTCGTCGACCCGCCGGCCGATGCGGCTGACAATCCGCGTCGCGATGTTCATGACGTGGGCATCATCGCGGAAGGTAACGTCGGTGAGGACCAGCTTGCCGCCGCGCTCGACGTAGATCTGCTTCGGCCCGTTGACCATGATGTCGGTCACCTTCTCGTCTTCGAGCAGGACTTCGAGCGGACCGAGGCCGAGCAGATCGTTGAGCAGGGTGGTGACAAGATCGCGCTGCTCGCTGGTATTGAGCTGAATCTTCTCCTCGCCGAGGATTTCGCCAACGACGTCGCTGATTTGGCTGGCGAGCTCGTCCGGCGGGAGCAGGACCGCGCGCGAGATATCAATACGGTCCATCAGGATCGGCTGGACCCGGTGCTTCGCCGTTTCGATAATGCTGGTCTTGGCCGGATCGGCATCCTCGCCAGGCTCGGGCGTGCCCTGAACGTGGCGCTTGGCCTCAGCGAGAAGGCGGTTGACCACGGTCGTCGTGACCTTCCGCCGCTCGTTGGGATTGAGGCTGATGGCGTCGTCGTTGCAGACCTCGTCGACGACGTCGGCCATCTGGCTGGCGAGATTGCCGCGGCTGATCCGCAGTGCCTCGCCGAGATCGATGCGCCGGCGCGCGGTCGGCAGGATTTTCTGGACAACGGCGTCAAGGTCGAGCTTCTCGGTCAGGATCGCGGCGGCGACGGCGTCGACCTCGGCATTGGAACGGCTCCCGCCGTCGCCGCCGCCCGATCGCTCGATCATGGCGCTGGCCGCGTCGGCGCCGTTAAGCTCGGCTCGATGCTCGGCGCGTCCCGGACCAGCGGAGCTTGGCCCCAAAGACCCGCCGTCGCCGGCGCGCGCACCTGCTCGCTCATCACGTTGCTCGGCCCCGCCGGCGGGCCGGCCGGTGGGCAGCGAAACTATGGTGCTCTGGGGTCTGCGACCGAACATGGACTCAGCCCTTGGCCCCGGCGCCGAACGACAGCCACTGCTGCCAGAACGATGGCTTGGCCGCCTTGGTCTGGAGGCCGCCGACCTCGACGCTCAACGCGCGCACCGCCGCCGTGGCCTTGGAGCCGTTGGCGACCTTGGCCAAGGGCTTGCCGGTGCCGGCGGTCGCCGCCATCGTCTTCGGCTCGAACGGAACGATGATACTGACCTTGCTCTCCGCGCCCGCCTCGAAATCGCCGCGGGTCAATTCCGCGCCCTTGTTGGCCCCGACCCGATTAAGGACGATGCACACGTCGGCCTTCGGCGTGGAGTTGGCGAACAGCTTGGCCAAGCGCTGGGTGTCACGCATCCCGGCAAGGGACGGCTCGGAGACGAGAACGATTGAGGCCGGCGACGTCAGGATCGACGTCTGTGTCCGGGCGCCGAACCGCGGCAGGTCGAGGACCACAACCTGAAAGTCGCGGCGAAGATGCTCGACCAGCAACTCGATCGCGGAGGGATCGAAGGTGATGGCGTAATCGAGCGCTTCCTCGGCGCTGAGCACGAACAGGTTGTCGGCGGCGCGAACCATGGCCCGTTCGATGAACAGGCCGTCGATCCGCGCCGGATTTTCGAGCGCCTCGCGAAACCCCCGGCCGGACTCGAGATCAAGCGTCAAGCCGCAGCTGCCAAAGAACAGGTCGAGGTCGACCAAGGCGACCCTTTGCCGCTGCTCCTGGGCCAGCGTCCAGGCGACGTTGGTGGCGACGGTCGTCGCGCCGACACCGCCGCGCGCGCCGACCACGGCGACGACCCGACCGGTCTGCTCGGCAACCGGCTCGGCCACTTGCGGGCCGTCCTTGGCGCGCGACAGGCTGGCGGCCAAGGCGTCGGCATCGATTGGCTTGACCAGGTAGTCGTGGACGCCGAAGCCGATGAGGGCGCGGTAGAGCTGGATGTCGTTGACATCGCCGATGGCAAGAACCTGGGTACCCTCGTCGCAAACTTCGGCCAAAGCGCCGATCTCGATCATCGGATCGCCGGCATCGGTCAGGTCGACAACGAGGATCTCGGGCGTCGGCGTGTTGCCGAGCCGGCGCACGGCATCGCGGACGGTGCCGCTGGAGACCACCGGATTGGCAACGCCAATCTCGCCGACTGCCTGAATCACCGCCGCGCGGCTGGCGTCGTCGCTGACATACGCGGCGAACGGCTTGGCCTTCGCCGGCTTACTGAGAACATTGGCGAGCATGATCAGTCCCCTCCGGAACCCGCGCCACCGGCGTCGGGAAAGGTTTCGCTGGCGGAGGCGTCGCGGATCAGGTCCTTGGACTTGCCCAGACGATAGCGCTCGAACTCCGCGCGCGGAATACTCACCATCGGCATAACCGGGATCGCGGCCTCGAACGAGGTCGCCGGGATCGGCCAGCATCATTCCGAAGTTCATCGCCGTAGCGCAGCTCCAGTTGCTGGTCGGCTGGTTGTTAAAGCTTATTCCCGGCACGTCGCTCCAATCCGGGCACGCCGGCAGCACGGCCACGTAACGGCGGACGAGAACCGTCACCTGAGCGTCGGGTCGGCTGGGGTTGGAGGCGGCTCGAGCGACTTTTGCGTCGACTCGCTCACGGGTCAGGAAAGCCGCAATCGCGTCGGCGCGCCGGCCGGCAAGCCAAGCGGCGTTGCCGGGCGCGGCGTCATCGGGCGGGCCCGAGACGACGAGCACCTGATCGCCTTTACCGAGGTCGACGCCGGCGAGGAACACCCGCAGCCGATCGGCCTCGGCGCGATCCAGAGCGTAGCTCGTGCCGATGAAGCCGACTTCGTGGCGAAGCTCGACCAGCGCCGGCTTGGGCTCGCGCGCGGCGCGCACGTCTGACCAGTCCTGCACCGGCAGACCAACCGTATTCGCCGCATCAGATATCGAGCCGCAGCCGGCGAGCCCGCCGCCGGCGATCGCGACGACCACCAGACTCGCCACCTTCAAGCGCAGACGCCCTGCGTTGGAGTAGCGAAGAGGACGGGGCCCGACCAGCGGTTCCTCGAGCGGTGAAAGCCTACAAATCATAGCCGTGTTCCCCTTACTCAAGGACGAAGCCGATGGGACCGATGACCCGAGAGCCATCGCGACCGACAGTGGATGGTTCCCCGCTGGTGGGGTTGCGCCGCCAAAGACCGGGCATCGTGTAACGCTCGAGGTCATGGGGCGGCGCGAACCCGTCAGTCGGCACGGAAAGCCTGGTCGACGCCGGCCGGACGATATACGGCGTGACAATGATGGCGAGTTCACTCTCCTTGCGCTGGAAGCGATCCGAAGCGAATAGCCGGCCGATAATCGGAACATTGCCGAGCAGCGGAAACTTCTGGATGGCGTGGGCCGTGTCGTTCTGCAGCAAGCCACCGATCGCGAAGCTCTGGCCGCTGGCGAGTTCCACCGTTGTCTCGGCGCGGCGCACGGTGAGCGCCGGGATCGTAACGGTGGCGAACTGCGTGATCGGCACCGAGATCGCGCCCTCGGTGGAGAGTTGGCTGACCTCGGGGCGGACATGCAAATTAATCCGATCACCGATGAAGGTCGGTGTAAACGCGAGCGAAACGCCGAACTTCTTGAAGTCAACGGTGACCCCGCCATCGCCATCGGGGACCAGAATGGGAAACTCGCCGCCGGCGAGAAAGCTCGCGGTTTCGCCGGAAATCGCCGTCAGGTTGGGCTCGGCAAGAATGGTGATCAGCCCCTCGCGGTCGAGCGCATCGATGACCGCGTTGATGTCCCAGTTGCCAGGCTTTCCGGCGAAGCCGACGCCATCGGTGATTCCGTTGGCGGAGAACGGATTAATGGTCGAAAACAGCATCCTGAGGCCATCGTTGAACGCGACGGTCCAGTTGATGCCGAGTTGCTTTTCGACGCTTCGGTTGACCTCGGCGATCCGTACCCGGAGGTTCACCTGGGTCGGCGCGGCAACGCCGAGCCGATTGATCAGGTCGGCCTTCTCGCCGATGAACCGGGCGGCGAGCCGGCGGACGTTTTCCGACATCGTCGCGTTGCCAACGACGCCGTCGATGATAACGGAGTCCTCGACGCTGGACAGGCTGATGTCGGCCTCGGGATAAAGGCTGCGAACGGCCGACGTCAGCCGGGTCAGGTCCGGGGTGACCGTCACTTCGAAGTTGGCGAGAACACGCTCGCGGTCATCGACGGCGAACAGGGTGGTCGCCCCCGCCTTCTTGGCGAACAGGTAGATCAGCTTCGGCGATTTGACCTGAATGTCGCAGATCTTCGGATCGGCAACGAACACGGTGTCGGCCGGCCGGTCGAGCCGGACGAGCGTGCCCTTGTTCAGCTCGAGCCGGATCGCCTTGCCGGTTGCCGAGATGACCTGAGCGGCGCCGGCGGCGACTGTCATGGCGACGGCGGTGGCGAGAACCACAAGCGCCGCAAGCAACCCGCGTCGGGCAAGGAGCAGCGCGGTGAAGCGCGAAAGTGAAGAAGGCATGGAATGGCTCCTTAGAACCGAACTTGCTTGGCGTCGTCGCCGCGCAACAGATTGATCGCTTTATCGAATCCGACTGGCGGCGGCAGGCCGTGCGGAGCGCCGTACATGCTGAGAACGTCGGTTTCATTGGTGTAGCTGCCGCGCGCGACGGACCGGGCCGCCTTCGCCGCCTGGGCCGCCTGCGTGGTGCGCAGGCTCGCTTTCAGAGTGAGCCGGTCGAGAGCGGGCTCTTCCAGCGCAATGCTGTGCAGGCTCAGCGAGAGCGAGCCAATCTCCATGGCGACAGCAACTTTCTCGGCCTGCTTGGGGCTTACTTCCAGGGTCGCGGTCTTCGCCACCTGGGCGGCGGCGGCGGCGTTGTCGACGGTCTGGTCGATGGCCAGGACCCGAACCCGATTCAGCACGGTCTCGCTGAAGTATCGCGTCGAGCTCCCCTGGTCCTCATCGCCCTTGACTGCCGTCGAGAAGGTCAGCAGCACATCGACATAGTCGCCTGGGAAAATAAAGCCGGAGATGCCGGTCACGGCGTCCAACGGGATCGAGACGGCGCGGTGGTCGGGATCGAGAACCGCGGCGAGAAAGCCCTGGTCGCCCTTGTGCACGACGCGCGAGCGGGTGATCGGCTCGCCGGCGAACAGTGGCG
Source organism: uncultured Alphaproteobacteria bacterium (assembly GCA_963805915.1). GTDB lineage: Bacteria > Pseudomonadota > Alphaproteobacteria > Rhodospirillales > Defluviicoccaceae > JAEULH01. The sequence continues at coordinate 120,978 of CAWDWD010000013.1, read as the reverse complement.
TGCGCGCGACCGCGCCGACGAGCTCGGCTTCGGCGCCGTCGACCTTGACCAAGTAGTCGTCGACGACGCTATCTTCCGGCCAGTCGCGCCATTCCAGGTCGCCCTCGCGGATAAAGGTGCCGGTCGGCAAATTGCGGACGGCGACCAGCACCTCGACGGTGGCGATCGCAGGCGCCTGTTCCACCGGCGTCTGGTCCATCGCAGCGCGCTGCGCGGCCATCCAGCTGTTGGCGAAATACGCGGTCAACGCCGCCGCCGACAGCGCCACGACGAGGAGAATGATCGTTCTCGGGTTCATGGCCTTTAGTCCTTCACTCTCAACCGATGGCGCTCAACAACTCGGGACCCACCGTCAGATACGCGCCGGCGGCAATCGCGACGGCGTAGGGGATGGCGCGACCCAACACGACTTCGCCGATGTCGCAACGCCCGACCACGTTGAAGGCATTGGCCAGCACGTAGCGGTAGGGGCTGACCATGATCAATGCCATGACACCACCTAAGAAAGTCGTAACGAGGACAAATTCGATAGCCATGCCCGGCCCGGCCCAGAGCGCCGCGGCGGCCATCAGCTTGACGTCGCCGCCGCCCATCAGCCGGTAAATGAACGGGATCAAGCCGCCGAGGAATACGATCGCCGCGACGCCCATGGCGCCGAGCCAGTCTATCGGCGCCGCGCTGGCGAGGACGTGGACGGGATAGAGCGCGGCGATGCACAGACAGATCCGGTTGGGGATCCTCATCTCCGCCAAGTCCGTCACCACCGCCAGGCCAAGCAGGCCGAGGAACAGGGTGACCGCAAAGAAATCGATGGGAAGCAGGCCGTTCATGATCGTCTCGGGCTGATCGGAGTGCGCCACCGCGGGCCGCTCAAGCGGATGACGCGCCACGCCGATCGCCACCCGGCGATCCCCCGATGTGTGCTGCAAGAAACTCCGTTGCCGGCCGACGGGTTTGGAGCGGCGCCCGTGGACACCGCTCCAACACGCTAGCCGAAGGCTCCGACGTGGAGCCTACCCCTTGGTTGCTTCGGTAAGGTCGGTCCCGACCTTGAGGAACAAGCCCTTCAAGGAGGTGCCCAGCCCCTTCATGGTGCCGATGGCAACGACCGAAATCAGGGCGGCGATGAGGCCATACTCAATGGCCGTCGCGCCGGACTCGTCGGAAAGAATGGTGGTGAGAGCTTCGAGCTTCATAAGTGTTCTCCTAGGCATAAAGCGCATCCCCCATACACGCAACAAAGCCTAAGACCAGATCGCTAAATCGTCAAAATAATTATTTCAGGTTATCTTATAACTATGATTTCATATTAAAAAAGCGTAAATAATATGAAGTAATACTTTTTTTTACTAAATTTTGTCTCTATTTTCATGCGCATGTAGTTCGGTGAGGCGGCGCGAAATTGTTCCGTGGTGGCGCGAACTGACCCAAGTGTAATCTGCACGATTAAACGAGAATGCGTATAATTGGGCCAGTAGAGCCGCATGGTCATGGCAAAAGGCGCGGCCGGCGCCGGCAGCCAGTTCTGCTCCTTGTCGGCGCCCGGCGATGCATGCTGGAAGTAGAGCGTCAGCGAGCCGTCGTCGTTGTACACGAACTTGTTGCGCGTGCTGACGGTCAGCTTGTTCAGCGCGTTGGGATAGAACCACAGCCCGTTGTCGATCTGGTACATGGTGATCGACCAGAAGCCACCCTCGTGGATCGGCGGCATCGCGTCCTTTGGGAAGGTCAGGGTGTAGCTGTTGGTGCCGTCGAGTTTGGCGCCTGAACCGTCGACGTAGGTCGTCGGATAGACTGAGACGGTAGGCTGTTGCGATGGCCAGCCGTTTGACGCCCAGATGGCGCGCGTCAGATAATCGGTGCCGTAGACGGCACCGGTCGTGGTGACCCGCCAGCCGTTCTTGTCGGTGCCGAAATTCGCCCATCCCTCGTTCAGTTTGTCGGTGGCCAGTTGCGGCACGTCTTTCAGAGCCGCCTGGACATCGGGATCAAGCTTCGAGAGGTCGAATTTCTGACCGGGGACGATGCCGAGTATGGCCATCTCGCGCAAGGATGGGCGCATCTTCCGGCAGGCGGCACGGCATCCGAGCCAATGCAGCCGGGTCAGCCAGTTGAAATACCCCTCGACACCCAGATCGAGGATCACCTTCTGCGGTCCCTCGTCCATCTTGATGCCGGCATCGACCACCGGCGGGGCGACGAAGGTGTAGGGTTTGCCGTACGCCGAGAGCGGCACGACCTTGTACTGATCCTGCAGCTTGTGGACGATGGCCAGGTCCTCAGGCGTGTCGAGCGCATAGGTGCGACCCAAGAACGCCCAAGTAGCGGGTCGGATAGGCAATGTGGGTCATGCCTTCGGGCACTTCGCCGTCCCAGCCGGGGCCGGTGAACAGATAGGTCATCGGCGTCCGTGCCGGTGGTGTTGGTGCCGACGCTGTGCTTCACGACCATCCACAGATCGACCAGCTCGAAGTTGAAGAAGCGGTCCTTGATCTCGGGATGGCTGAAGACCATCGGCTCCTTCAGGTCGAGCCAGGCCATCGAATAGAGTGTGTCGGCGTTCGTTGCCGAAACCCCGCGATAGGTCGCTGGCGGATAGCCGCTGATATTGAAGAAACTTCCCGAGCGGCGCACTCAATTCCCCGACCTTGGCGACGTTGCTCATCTGCAGGCGTGTGATGTCGGTGGTGACCAGCGAGTAGCCGTAGATGTAGGCATCAATGGCGATCTGCTTTGCCTCGTCCGGGGTCAAGCCCGCGGCCCAGCCTCCGCGGCCGGTCACCGCCACAGCGGCGGCGACGGCCGTCGTGCTCAGGAAGGCAACGGCCCGACAGCCTGCTCTAGAGTGAAAGTGTGGTCCATGTCAGCACTCCTTGGTGATTGGATGGCAACCGCGCCGAAACTCTGGGGTCACGGCTGGATGCGTATTGAACGAACCCGCTGACGCGGGAGTTGGAGCGGGCTTCACCTTCGGAGGCTCGCTGTCTGAGGATTGCGGTTGTCCACACCCAATCATCAGACAGGAGGCCCTGTGATGGCTCAGATGACCCCGCTGCGTCGGCGGCTTCTCGACGACATGACGGTTCGCAATCTCTCGCCGGCAACCCAGCAATCCTACGTTTACGCGGTCGCGAAGTTTAGTCGTTTCGTCGGATTGCCGCCGGATCGGCTCGGCGTGGAGGAGGTTCGGGCATACCAGATCCATCTGGCCGGTCAGGGAATGTCGTGGTCCCATATCAATCAGGTGTCGTGCGCGCTGCGCTTCTTCTTCGGCGTGACGCTCGGTCGGAAGGACGCCGCCGTTCGCATTGTCAGCGCCAAGGAGCCGAAGAAGCTGCCGACGGTGCTGAGCGCGGACGAGATCGCGCGCTTCCTGCAGGCGGTTCCAGGCCTGCGCAACCGGGCGGCCCTGACCACGGCCTACAGCGCCGGCCTGCGGGTTCCGAGGTGGTCACCCTCAGGATCGGCGATATCGACAGCAGCCGCATGGTCATCCGGGTCGAGCACGGCAAGGGCGGCAAGGATCGCTACGTCATGCTGTCGCCGCCCGACCCGCGGCCGCCGTGCCAAGATCGGGCGACCCCATCTCGGTAGCGAACAGACTACCGGCCCATGCATCCGCCGAGCCGGCAAGGACGCCAAGAGCGACTAATGCGCGAAGGGTTTCGATCCAGGCGCCATGACAACTTGGACGGCTCTGCGACATCGCCCGGTTTCCAATTTGCCCGGATCCTATTAGGGAGCGAAGTCGGCTGCGCCCCGCTGGCGCACCCGACTTCGGCACGCGGATTTAACGGACTGGGTCGACCGCCACGACGAGGGCTTCGGCAACAACCGCCGTGATCTTGTCGCCAGCTTTGATCGACGGAAGCATATTCCGGTAGGTGGGATTCTTGACCGTAAACGTGCGCACCTTGCCGCCCGTGGGGTCGACGATGGAGATGGTGTGAGATACCGTCACGTTGAGCAAGGTTTTTTTGCGCGGGCTGGGGGCGCGGTCGGCTGCGTTGGACTGGGACTACGCCGCCCGCGCCTGCTCGATCTGGACTGTGAACGGTTTGCGGTTCTTGGCGACGCTGTAGACGGCGTGGAGCAGCTTGCGCATGGCGGCGATGAGCGCGAGTTTGGGTGGCTTGCCGGCAGCGCGCAAGCGTTCGTAGAAGGTGCGCAGCCAGGGATTGCGGCGCACGGCGCCGAGCACGGGCATCCACAAGGCCGTGCGCAGGCGGGCGTTTCCGAGCGGGGCGATGGCGGCGCGGCCGGCGGTGCGTTTGCCGGAGTGCCTGAGCCCTGGAACGACGCCGACATAGGCGGCGAAGGCGGCGGCGCTCCTGAAACGGGCGGGATCGCCGACGGCGGCGATGACCCGCGCGGCCGATTGCGGGCCGATCCCATCGATGGTGGTGAGCAGCTTGCCGACCTCGTGGGTGTCGAGCAGGTTCTCGATGTCACGCTCGATGTCGCTCAGGCGCCGGCGCCACAGGTCGAGATCCTGGCAGATGTGGCGCGCCTGCAGCGCATAGGCGGGGCCGTGATGCTGGCCGATGGAGCGGCTGGCGGCGTCGACCAGTTGTTCGGCCAGTTCGGCGCCGATCATGTGACGCCCGTCGTAGCGCAGTTTTGCGAGCCGGCGCGGGTTTGCGCGGGCGAAGGCCTGCGCGCTCGGGTATTCGGCCAGCAGGCAGGTGGCAAGCATGCTGTCGAGGGTGCGGACGTAGCGGGTGAACTCGGGAAAGACGAGATCGACCAGGCGGTGCAGTTGGCGGACGCGGTCGTCGAAGTCCTGGCGCAGCCGGTCGCGGTGGCGGACCAACTCACGCAAGCTCTCGGCGACCTTGTCGTGCAGCCGGGTCGGCGCGGGGCGTTTCTCGAAGCCGAGACGGGCGAGGCCGCGGGCGTCGATGGCGTCGGTCTTGGTGCGTTCGAGGCTGCTGTCCTGGAAGCGTCGGGCGACGAACGGGTTGAGCAGCGCGACCTCGTGCCCGGCGGCGGTCAGTACAACGAACAGGTTCTTCCAGTAGTGTCCGGTCGCTTCCATGACGACCAGGACGGGCGGAGGGCCAAGCGCTTCGAGCAGGGCGTCGTAGCCCTCGCGGTCCTCGGTGATGGTCATGGACTTGCCGATCGGCGCGCCATCCTCGTCGAGGCGGGCGAGCGTGTGGCGTTCGGAAGCGATATCGATGCCGGCGAACATACTCTCTCCTTGCATGGTCAGTGGCCAGGAGCCTCGGAGCCGGCGATCATGCTCACGCTTGTCCAAGCGAGGACGCAAGCGGGCAAGGCTTGGCCCCAGGATACCGTTCGAGCCCTGAGCGCCGGTCGAGGGCGCCAATCTCACGCACGAGGACCATGCCTCAAGCGCCACGCGGCGACCCTCTCCCAGCAACCGGTCCGCAACCTTAGCCGAGGAGCGAGCCGGTGAGTGAACGTCTTACAAGCGCACCGACGTCGACGCCGGTGACAAGCCCGGTGATCACCAGCTTACTTGCCACGCCGCCAGCGGGTTTCTCTCCCTGGGCGGCGCGTGCTTCGGCGATGGCGAGCATGTCTTCCGGGGCTTTCGTGCCCGGAGGCGCAATGACGTAGGCAACCGAATCCTGGTACTGAGCGATGACGGCGTCGCCGGGGTGGATCTGGCTGAAATTGCGCACCTCCTTGCCCACAGTCATCGTCTTCGTCTTTCCCGCCGGCCCAACCAGCGTGAGCGTGCGCTCTTGGTAGTCGATGGCTTGAACCGTCGCTTCGTATGTCGTCGTCTCCGACGCACCGGCGCCCAAGGTTGCGGTTCCCTGCGCTTGGGAAGGCGTCGCGACAAGCAAGGTTGACCCGGACGCGAAGAATACGAGTAGACACAACACAGCACCCAGGCGCCAAGCGGTCCGTGCACCCTGTCGATCAGTCGGCTTAGGCATCGTGTAATCTCCTGTTTGTTAATAACAATTTACGTTAGACCCTCGTTACCCCGGTCCCTTAAACGCAGGAACCTCGTAACTTCGCGGCGTCCGTCAGCCGCATCGGGTGAATCGGCCATAGCGGATCTGCTCGCCGAGGATGACGACACCCTGGAAGCTGCCCGGCGTGACGGCGTACGGCGCAATGGTGATATCGAACGTATAGTACCCTTGGACGTCCTTGAGTTTCTCGTCGAGCCGCGCGGGAGGAGCAAGAACGGTCAGATGAAATCTTGCCGCCCTCCAGCTTCCAAAAGCCGACGGCATCCGCGCCACCGTTCCGAGTGGACTGGACGGCGCCGTTTGACGAAAAGCCGAGGAATTCCGCGTTCGCGTCGGAACACTTTCCCTCGTCCACGACCCAGGTACCGACGAGGGCGGCATCGGTTAAGCCGGTATCCTGGACCTCTTTCGCGAGAACTGTCGCGTTCATCACGAAGCACGCAATTAGACTGCCAACCAGAATCGGGATTGACTTGGCCATGAGGTTTTCCCTCCTCACATACTATCGAGGATTGCTTGCCGCCGCTCTTTGTACTGCTGCGGCGTGATGTAGCCGCCGGCGGCAAGCGTATCCAATTGCTGAAGGCGCTTTTCAGGACTTAGGGCGGGCGCCGCGTATTGCTGCTGCGGCATTGGCTGACGTCCATAACCGCCGCCGCCTCGCATCTCGTAGCCACCGCCATATCCGCCGCCGCCGCGAGCCATCTCTTGCATGGCTTCCGTTCGCTCGCGCTGCTCCTGGCCGAAGTTGGTCAAGAGGTGGCCGGCCATGACGCCGCCCAAGAGGGCCGGGGCCCAATCGCTGCTGTTCGCCTGCTCCGGCGCCAAAGCGGCAAGAGACACAACAAGGGCCGTTGCGACAAGGCGGCGGCCATAAGGTTTGCTGATTCCATAGTTTATGCGCATTGCTGGCTCACCTTGGAAAAACGGAATTGAAGTTGGGCGCGGAAGGTCCGGGCCGCGCCCTTCGATGTGCTTCCGCGTTCCACGCTCTCCGACTTCTCCACATTCCACATGAAGACTTGCGAGAATCGTCAGGCGCGGAATTCATTTTTGCGTATTCCACTAAAGTCGGCCACCGATTCCAATCGAAGCCGACCGGGGATTCCACTGAAGCCGGCCGGGGTGGCGTCATCGGCGGAGTGATGGGTTCAGGTTTCGGTGGCGACGTCAAGTCTGTCGCGTTGGGTAATAAGCTTGCGCATGCTTTCTCCTTTTAGGACGAGGCGGTGAGCATTATGGATGAGGCGGTCGAGGATGGCGTCAGCCAGGGTTGGATCGCCGATCACGTCATGCCGCGCTTGACGGATACCTAGCTGGTGACGATTAAGGCAACAACAAATAAAATTATACGCTAAGAATCATCAGAAAATGTAAGCAATCAAATAATTTGTCTTTGCGCCCACCTATATTACCATTGGCACTCTTCTTATTTGCCATGAACCGGGTGTGCCATGAGAATGATGCTGCCAAACCGGGGGATCTCTCGTCAGGTTACCGGCGATGTCCTTCGTGACAGAACCGGCCTTTGTCGTCGGCTAATCGACGACCGGCGCGGCGGAATAGCGATTATACTCGCGATCGCGTTGGTTCCTCTTGTTGGCCTCATCGGCATCGGCACCGATACCGGGAGGGCCTACATCGTCAAGTCGCGGTTGTCCTCGGCGCTCGACGCCGCCAGCCTCGCCGGTGGCCAGAACTTTTTCTCGAAAGACCGCGACGACGACATCCGGATGTTTTTCAAGGCCAACTTTCCCGAAGGCTATCTTGGCGCGCGTGTCAACGGTCCAAACATTGTGGCCGACACCGCCAACGAGAAGATCGCGGTCACCGCCACCGCGACGGTTCCAACAACGTTCATGAGAATATTTGGCTACGAAGATGTCGACGTCTACGCGGCCGCCGAAGTAACCCGCAAGATGACGGCGCTCGACGTGGTCCTCTCGATCGACATTTCCGGCTCGATGAACCAGTCGGCGCCCGGCGGCGGCAGGCGCATCGACGCCGCCAAGGCGGCCGCCAACGAGCTGATCGATATTCTCTACGGCGCCGAAGCCAGCAAGGACATGCTCCACATCGGCCTGGTCCCGTGGAGCTCGAAGGTCAAGGTCATGGTCGAGGGCGAGAACTACAATCCGGCGCTGACGAAGGCGAAAGGCGTCAGTCCGTTTGCCAATCCGGAAAACAACAACACCGTCCAAAACACCGTGTGGTACGCCAACAACTCCCCCGTTGCACTGCTGACGAAGCCGCCGGCCGACTGGGACGGCTGCGTCTTCAACCGCTACTTAAAAAACAGCACCGACGCCGACGCTGGCGACATCCGCTACGGCTCGTACAGCGGCGGCGGCGCCAACTGGCCTGGCTGGCAGCCGATCTTTCCCGGCAACGACCCGAAATGGGGCGGCGAGCCGGTTGACGGCTCGAAGCCGAAGTGCAGGCTGTCGATCGCCGGCGAGGAATGCGCATCGTGCCCAAGCGTCGGCATCACTCCACTGCAAGACACGAAATCGTCGATCAGGGACGCCGTCGCCAAACTGAAAGCGACCGGTAACACGAATATTCCAGCCGGTCTCGGCTGGGCCTGGCGGGTGCTGCTGCCGGAAGCGCCGTTCACGGAAGCCGATCCCAATCCGCCCTATCAGCGCGAGCAGGCAATCGTGCTGCTGACCGACGGCGAAAACTGCGCGAACTCCGGCGACGGCTACAAGCGCGTCTTCGGCAGCTGCAGCGGCGGACGCAATGCAATGGACGACCGCCTCAGGAAGCTCGCGGCCAACATCAAAGCCGACAACATCTCGATCTACGTCGTCCAGTTCGCCAACCAGGGGACGGGGCTGCAGACCCTTCTCAAACAGGTCGCGAGCGGCCCGACGACGCCGTACTACCACTATGCACCGTCGGCGTCCGACCTCAAGAAGGCGTTCCGCGAGATCGCCAATCACCTCTCGGAGCTGCGCTTGTCGAAGTAACCGCCGCCTTTCCGCCCGGTGCCGCCCGGCCTCTCCGCCGGCGCACCGGAGGCTCCTCGCCCAAGCCGCCCGGCGCTTTGCCGCGGCGGCTTTTTTCTTGCCGCCGGCGCCCGGTCCGGCTACCGGCCCGCCCTTGCGGCGCGGCGGTGGGCCCGGCCGCGCGGCGCCATCAGGTTCAGCATTTCGACCCCGGCCGAAACGCGATGGCGAAGTAGAGGTAGCCGCGCGGGATGTGAAAGTGCAGCCCGTCGGCGATCAGGCAACGCCGACCAGCGGCAGAAGCTCAGCGCCAGCATCTTCACCGTCGGGGCGGTTGACGAAGTTGCTCACCGGCGCGGCGGCGAGCAGCATGACAGCCGGCCGAGATCAGCACCGCGGCGATCATGATCGGCAGGTGCTGGGCCATGCCGACCGCGGTGATAGACCGAGGCCATCGAGAAGACGATGTCGAGCAGGACGATCTGGACGATCGCCGAGGCCAGTGTCGTTTCCTTGGCCTGGCCGTTCGCCCTCCTCGGCGCCCTCGGTCTGATGGTGGATCTCGGATGGTCCCCTTGGCGAGCAGGAAAACGCCGCCGGCGATCAGCACGACGTCGCGCCACGACAAGACGTACTCGCCGATGGTCATGAGCGGCGCGGTCAGGCCGATGATCCAGGCGATCGCCGTCAACAGCCCGATCCGCATGCACGCGCGGCGAGCGCCGAGACCGATGAGGCGGGCGCGGCGCTGCTGGTGCTTCGGGCAACCGGCCGGTGACGATCGACAGGAAGATGACGTTGTGATGCCGAGGCACGATCTCGAGCGCGGTCAGGGTGAGCAGACTGGCCCACGCCTCCGGCTGCTCCCAGCAGTTCGACAATGCCCCAATCCCTCTTGCCCGCCGCTTCGAAGACGCGGCGGATCTTGGTCAGGGAGAAGCCATGGGCGCAAGCGCAAAGGGCGGAAGCGCCACGATGGGTGAGCCGCAGCTGCAAGCGGCAGCGGCCGTGCGGCTTCCGCACCGCCGCGGGTCGGAGCATCCTCGCTCGGGAGCGCAGAAAGATGTTCGATCGATGATCAAACCGTCAACACCGCCGCCTTAAGTGTCTCAGCTTGAAGGCGAGGCGGACCTGGACTTGGAGCCTATGGATAAATCACGTCGAGCGCGACGTAGCGCGGCCGGAAGACGGCGAAACGCTGGACCGTGCGTTCCTTGATGATCTCCTGAAAGATCATCGGCTCGTACTTGTAGAACGCCTCGCACAGGATCACGTTCTCGCCGTCGCGCACAACGATGTCGCCCGGCAGGTTGGCGACGCCGCCCTGATTGCCGAAGTCGCTGCTGTTGGAGCCGCCGCCATAGAAGCGTTGCCACTTGATCCGGGGCGGGCCGCCGGATGCCGCGACCGAGGTGACGATGAGCCGCCCTTCGCTCGACAGATCGAACGGCTCCATGACGAACTTCGCGGCCTTGAACAGGCTCTTTATTCCGTCCTCGGTCATCGCCGTCGACTGGGAGACCAGATCGGCCAAGCTGGCCGATGTTCGCTCGACCTTCTGATTGACCAGCACAAAGCGGACGAACTCAATGCCGGTCAGCAGCAGGATAATCAGCACCGGCATCGCGAAGGCGAGTTCGATGGCGAGGTTCCCGCCCCTGTCGCCGACGATGCGGCGCAAGAGCCGGTTCATGGTCTGGATCAGCATCATAACTTGCATGCCTTCGGCTCTTCGCCGCTAAGGTTTGGATTCCACGGCTCGTTGCGCACCGCGATACTGGCCCTCAGCGCGAACTTGCCGTCGGTGCCGATCAGCGGCGCGACCATCGGCGTCAGCAGCGGCCAATCGTATTTCATTCGGTACAAAACGACGTCTCCGGATCCGCCAACGCCTTCACTGCCTCGGTCTTTGTCGCGCTTGCCGTTGCCGTTACAATCCTTGAAGGTCTCGCCGTTGTCGTACTTGCCGTTCTTGTTGGCGTCCTTGTAGTCCTCGCCCTGGTCGATGTCGTCGAAGGTCGGATAGCTGAGGATGTCGACCTCGGCGTCGTCAAAGTCGACGAGGCCGAGGGTCCGCTTCTTGATCATGTTGCGGATGTAGTCCTCGCGCTCGGCGATGGTCGACGCACCATCCGGCAGCTGGCCGGTCACGCCGTAACGCGACGCGTCGCGCAAGCTGCCTTCCATCAGCACGGTGACAAACATCACCAGGCCGAATTCAATGATCGCCGAGACCATGAGGAAAAAAATGGGCGCGGCGAAAGCGAACTCGATCGCCGGAGAACCGCTCTCGTCGCGGCGAAGACGCAACAGTCGTTGGATCGGGGTCAACGTCAACATCATGCATCCGCCATTGTGATCGTCTCCACGACAGGCGTGGAGACTTAGGATGTTATTAATTATAGGCGCAAACAGTGTTTTTTCAAATGTCCAATATTTCAGATATAATGTTCTATATTTAAATAAATACTCTAGTTTATTTTATGGAATACCATGGCCCACCCGAGCCGACGGCAAGCTCACATGCGCGCGGGCATGAAACGGGCCGGCCGCCGTCGGTTGAAATGCCCCGCGTCCGGCGACGGTCGATCCCGCTCGGCGGGCCGTCATGAGCTTCGGTCCGCCGGCCCGTACCGGGCCATGGGACCGCCGGCCCGTACCGGGCCATGGGAGCATTGACGGCGCTCGTGATCGGTCTCATGGTGCTCAGCCGTCGGGCCAAAACGGTGGCCGGCGGCGTCACGAGCAGGGGAATCCGAGCGATGAAGTTGGTGCGTTACGGCGCGAAGGGCGCGGAGAAACCGGGCCTCATCGACGAGGCCGGCCATGTCCGCGATCTATCCGGTCATGTCATGGACATCGCCGGCGATGTGCTCGGCCCCGAGCGGTTGCGCCGCCTCGCCTCGCTCGATCCGGCCTCGCTGCCGGTGGCCGAGGGTGTCGCGCGGCTGGGGCCGCCGGTCGCCGGCATCGGCAAGATCCTTGCGATTGGCCTCAATTACCGGCTCCACGCCGAGGAAACCGGCGCCACGCCGCGCGAGGACCCAATGGTGTTCTCGAAGGCCATCACCTCGCTCAGCGGGCCGAACGACCCGATCATGCTGCCGCGCGGCGCGGAGAAGGCCGACTGGGAAATCGAGCTCGCGGTGGTCATCGGCACCCGCGCGCAGTACGTCGAGGAGGACCGCGCACTCGACTTCGTCGCCGGCTACGCGGTGATCAACGACGTCTCCGAGCGCGCCTTCCAGAAGGAGCGCGGCGGCCAGTTCATCAAGGGCAAGAGCGCCGACACATTCGCCCCGATAGGGCCATGGCTGGTCACCCGCGACGAGATCGCCGATCCGCAGGACCTGGACCTGTGGCTGGATCTCAACGCGGAGCGGCGGCAGGACGCCAACACCCAGCAGATGATCTTTTCGGTCGCCTACCTGGTCAGCCACCTGAGCCAGTTCATGACCCTCATGCCCGGCGATGTCATCGCCACCGGCACGCCAGCCGGCGTCGGCATGGGCTGCAAGCCGCCACGCTTTCTTAAACCCGGCGACGTCCTCGACTGCGGCGTCGAAGGCCTCGGCCAGCAGCGCCACCAGGTGGTCGCCTTCTCCGCCGCGGGCGTCGCGTAGGAAGGCGACCTGAAAGCGACTTCAAGCGACTTCAAAGCGACGCGGGAGGCCTTTCGCCCGCGGCCGGCGGGAGCTACCTTACCGCAATGAGGGGGACGGATCGAGGAGCCGCCGGGCGCGGCCGGAGTTAGCGATGAGCGAGAGTCTCGCCGAGAAATACGACCTCAGGGTTCCCCGCTACACCAGCTATCCGACGGCGCCGCATTTTGGCGCTGACGTGGACGAGGCGGTCGTGCGCGGCTGGCTCGGCGCGCTCGATCCGGCGCAACCGCTGTCGCTCTACTTCCATATCCCGTTTTGCGATCAGATGTGCTGGTTCTGCGGCTGCTATACCAAGATCGTCAATCGCTACGAGCCGATCCGCCTTTACCTCGACGCCCTCGAAGCCGAGATCGGGCTGGCGGCCGCGGCCCTGCCCGGCCGCTTCGTAGCCAGCCACCTGCACTGGGGCGGCGGCAGCCCGACGATGCTCAGTGCCGCCGACTGGCTGGCCCTGGTCGCCACCTTGCGTGAGGCCTTCGATATCGCCCCCGGCGCCGAGCTCGCCGTCGAGATCGACCCGCGCGACGCGACCGAGGACTATATCGCCGCCCTGGCCGCGGCCGGCGTCAACCGCGCCAGCATCGGCGTCCAGGACTTCGACGCCCAGGTCCAGGCGGCGATCAACCGTGACCAGCCGTTCGAGGTTGTCGAACGGGTCTGCGGCTGGCTTCGCCGCCACGGCATTTCGGCCATCAACCTCGATCTGATGTACGGCCTGCCGCACCAGGATGTCGCCCGCGTCGAGGCCATGGTCGCGCTCGCGGTCCGGCTCGATCCGGCCCGCGTCGCGCTGTTCGGCTATGCCCACGTGCCGTGGATGAAAAGCCATCAGAAGAGGATCGACGAGGCCGCCCTGCCCGGTGCGCGCGAGCGGCTGCGCCAGTGCGCCGCGGCGGCGGCGGCGCTCGCCGCTCACGGCCTGCGCCCGGTCGGCCTCGATCATTTCGCCCGCGCCGACGATCCCCTTGCCCTTGGCCGCCGCGGCCGGCCGGCTGCACCGCAACTTCCAGGGCTACACCACCGACGCGGCCTCGGTGCTGCTCGGCTTCGGCGCCTCGGCTATCGGCAGCTTGCCGCACGGCTACGTCCAGAACGTGATGCCGCTGAAGGACTATCGCGATACCGTCGCCGCCGGGCGGCTGCCGGTCGCGCGCGGCGTCTCGCTCAGCGCCGACGACCGGCTGCGTGGCGAGATCATCGAAAGCCTGATGTGCGCGCTCGAAGTCGATGTCGCGGCGGTCTGCCGCGCGCACGACGCCGGCATCGACGCCTTCGCCCCGGCCTTCGCCGCGCTCAAGCCCTTGGCCGCCGACGGGATCGTCACCATCGACGGCGCCCGCGTCCGCGTCAGTGAAGCCGGCCGCCCGTTCGTGCGTCTCGCCGCGGCCGCCTTCGACGCCTACCTCAACCGGGGCCAAGACCAGGGCGCAACGCAAGCTCGCCACTCGCGCGCGGTGTAGCGATCACTTCGGCGGGATCGAATACGTGCCGGTGGCGTGGGCGACGGCGCGCTCGACGCCTTCGGAGTGGACCGCCACCTGAACCACCGCGAGCCGCTTGCCGAGCTTGAGCAGGCTGCCCTCGGCGAGCAGATCGACCGCGCTCGCGCCGTAGAGGAAATTGATGTTGAAGCTGGTCGTCACCGCCAGCTTGACCTCGCCGATCCGCGAGAGCACCGCCGCGTACATGCAGGCGTCGGCCAAGGCCATGATCGTCGGTCCCGAGATCACCCCGCCCGGCCGCAACATGGACTTGTTGTACGGCACCCGCAGCCGCGCCGTCCCCTCCGCGATGGCATCGGCGTGCATGCCGATGTCGTAGGCCCACGGCAGATCGTGGCGGATGATGTCATTGAACTGCTCGACGGTGATGGCCGCCATCGTCTTGCCTCCCTTGCGGTGCGCCTTCGCCGTTCTTACACCACAAACAACAACGGGAGGACCGATCATGAGTTCGACGCAAACGCTTGACGTCCAGGCCGACACCGACACCGCCGTTCTGCTCCGCCGCGACGATGCCGGCATCGCCACCTTGACGCTGAACCGGCCCGACAAATTCAACGCCCTGTCGGTGGCCCTGCTGGCCGCGCTCCAGCGCGAGCTCGACGCCATCGCCGGAGACACCTCGGTGCGCGTCGTCGTCATCGCCGCCAACGGCAAGGCCTTCTGCGCCGGCCATGACCTCAAGGAAATGCGCGAAAACCCGAGCAGCAAAGCGATCCGCGCGCTGTTCGACCAGTGCGCCCGGATGATGCTGAGCATTGCCCGCATTCCCCAGCCGGTGATCGCGCGGGTTCACGGCGTCGCCACCGCCGCCGGCTGCCAGTTGGTCGCCGCCTGCGATCTGGCGATCGCGGTGGAGAAAGCCCGCTTCGCCGTCTCCGGGGTCAACCTGGGCCTGTTCTGCTCGACCCCGATGGTGGCGCTCAGCCGCAACATCCCGC
Source organism: uncultured Alphaproteobacteria bacterium (assembly GCA_963805915.1). Lineage (GTDB taxonomy): Bacteria > Pseudomonadota > Alphaproteobacteria > Rhodospirillales > Defluviicoccaceae > JAEULH01. Next base: position 105,965 of record CAWDWD010000013.1, on the reverse strand, counting down.
GCAAGCAGGCGATGGAGATGCTGCTGACCGGCGATTTCATCGACGCCCGGACCGCGCTGCACTACGGCCTGATCAACCGCGTCGTCGCCGCCGAGGACCTGGACGAGGCGGTGGCGACGCTCGCCGGGAAGATCGCCGCCAAGTCGCCCGCCGCCGTTGCCTTGGGCAAGAGCCTGTTCCAGCGTCAGCTCGAAGCCGGCATCGAGGCCGCCTACGCCGAGGCCAGCGAAACCATGACCTGCAACATGATGAGCGAAGACGCCGCCGCCGGCATCGACGCCTTCATCGCGAAGCAGCCGTCCCCGAAGTGGAAGGGGCGGTAGACGGGGGAGCAGGGGTAAGCAGCGGCAACGGCCGAATTGCGATTACGACTCCGATTGAGGTGGCAAGAAGCTCTTTAAGCACTCGCGCCCCATTGTTCGCGTTGCTCGGCAAGCTCGTCCCATAACTCTCTCAATCGCCTGACCCCAGCGTAATCGATAAACCCCTTATCAAGATGCCTGAACTGGCCACACTGAGGCTGTCGCACGACTACGGTTTTCTGTCGCGAATACCGGACATCTGCGATATGTCGGTGCAAAGGTCTGGACGACGATGGCTACGGGGCCGGCCATAGCCGGGAATGAGGACTCCAAGGAGCTGCGAGAGTACAACACGATCTCTGATAGACACACATGCGCGCCATGGATGCAGGGTGGTGTTGCCTACTCATTGCAGTTTGCTCGGATAGTCTGCAAATCCTGTACGTAAATGAAAGTCGATTTACAGTTTCATGTTTGATAGCTTCGTCGCGATCGCATAATTGCTGGCCTGAGCTATGGACTTACACAAATATTTGCTACCTTCTTCATTATTTTGGCGGTGTCACAGATGCGGGATGCACGCATCAGCCGATCCGCGCGGGATCCGGCCGCAAGGCGTTGTGGATGAGGTAGTCGGCGATGTCGCGGGGCGTGAGCTTGGCCAGCTTCGGCTGTTCGTTGGCGAGCGCCTGGCGAAGGAGAATGTGGTTTTCGACGTTGGGGATCTTGACCTTGAAGATGCCGTCCGCACCCTTGATCCGCGGATAGTAGGTCGGATCGACCGCCATCTCCTTCCTCGCGACCCGCGTGAGAGGATCGGCCTGGTCGAGACCCTCGATCGGCTGCTTGCGGACCAGCTTCCAATCATCCAGTCCGGCCAGACGCGAACTGTTGAGCGCGGCGACGGCGGCTTCCGCGCCCTCGGACGCCAGACCCACCTTGTAGACATGCTTGGTCAGGCCGACATCCCCCGCCCAGGCCTGCAAGCTCCGGCTCATCGCCACATATATCTCGCCCATCGCTCGTTCCCGCCCGTCCCGCCGTGGCGCGCCACGCCATCAGGCTGGCCAGCATAAGCGCGCGACCATTGGGACGAAAGAGGGCGCACGCCCGGCCGGGTAAGCATCATATCCGGCTCTTGTCCATCGGGTCGCGGTTTCGCTCCACGCTTCCTTCAGACCCCGCCTCGCGGCGACGCCCCTTGCGCTTCGCAATCCTTCGCCGCCATCAGGCCGGATAGAGGACTTGCACCTCCAAGTTGTTAGTCATGCAAGCATCGGGTAGGAGGGCGCCTTGCGGCGGCCCTCCTCCCACACCACCGTGCGTACGGTTCCGTACACGGCGGTTCATGAAGCGTAGTTGAGGCGGCGGTGCCGGTCGAGCAGGCTGACCAGCCCGAGATTGCGGAAGAAGCCGGCCCGGAAGGCGTCGTTCATGTGGCTGGCCCCGGCGTTCCACCAGGGGCCGTGTCCGTTGCAGGCGGAGACCCATGCCCGTTCCTCCGCGAGCCCCCGCTGCATCAGGCGCATCGCTCGTGTCCTCGGCCGCTTGCACTGGCGCCAGATCAGACAGCGCAGGCGCCGCCTGATCCAGCCGTCCAGCGCCTCGAAGATGCCCCTGGCCTCAGCCAACCGGAAGTAGGCGATCCAGCCGGCGAGGATCGGGGCGAGGTCTTCGATCGTGCGCCCGAGGCTGCGGCCCCGGCCCTGGCGCCACAACGCCCGAAGCTTGCCCTTGAACCGCGCCACGATCGCAGGTGCCACACGCAGGCGCGGCGCCCGGTGGGCGGTCATGGTGAAGCCCAGGAAGCTGCGCTTCCAGGGGCGGTCCACGGCGCTCTTGGCGACGTTGACCGCGAGCCGCAGTCGCTCGGCCGGGAACCGGGTGATCGACGCCATCACCCGTTCGCCCGCCCGCCGGGACCGCACATGGATGTTGCAGTCGTCGGCGTAGCGGACGAAGGCATGGCCGCGTCGCTCCAGTTCCTTGTCGAGGTCGTCGAGCAGGATGTTCGACAACAGCGGCGACAAGGGACCGCCCTGCGGCGTCCCCTCGGTCCGCGCCGTCGCCACCCCGTCCGCCATCAACCCGGCCCGCAGATAGCGGCGGATCAGCCGCAACACCCGCTTGTCTTCGACCTTGCGCGCCACCCGTGCCATTAGCACGTCGTGGTTCACCCGGTCGAAGAACCTCTCCAGGTCGATGTCCACCATCCAGCGCCGGCCCGCCGCCACATGGCCGCGCGCGGCCAACACCGCTTGGTGGGCGCTTCGCCCCGGCCGGAAGCCGTAGGAGGCGTCCGAGAAACCCGGGTCAAAGAGCGGTGAGAGTCCCTGATGCAGCGCCTGCTGGATCAGCCGGTCCACGACCGTGGGGATACCCAAGGTCCGCGTGCCGCCGCCGGGCTTCGGAATATCCACCCGGCGCACCGGCTGCGGCCGGTACCGGCCGGCCAGCAGGTCTTCCTTGATGCGCGGCCAGTGTTCCACCAAGAATGCCTTGAGGCCATCGACGGTCATCGCGTCAACGCCCGCGGCGCCCCTGTTGGCCACCACGCGGTGGTAGGCCGCCCTCATGTTCTCCCGGTCGACGATCGCCTCCAGCAACCGGGCCGTCGCCTCCGGGCGGGCAGAGGCGGGCGGTGCCGCAGCGCTCGACGCACCCAGCCCCTGCTCTCGCGGCTTCCGGCCGGCCACCCTCGGGACAGGCGCCGGGCATCCCAGCCCGGCCTTCGGCGTCCTCTCGCACCATCGAACCGTCCGCTTGCCGTCCGGCACTCCATGTTCGGCCCTTCGCCGCCCGGTCGAGGCAAGCTACTATGGCCTCTGCTAACTCCTGCCGTCCCATCCCGACGCCTCTCGGCGCCGGTAGCACACCTGAAACCAGGGGCAGGCCGGCAGGCCTCCCAGGGTAAGACGCGCGACCTTCGTCCCACATACCCGCCGCATATACGCCCAGACCCTCCGGGTGACATCGGGCTTTGGGTCTTCGTGCCCCCTCGCCCAGGATCTCGGCGCCTCCTATGCGGTTCCTGTTCGTCGGGCCAGGACTTTGCCTGCAGCTTCCTTCAGACCCCGCCTCGCGGCGACGCCCTTGCTGTTCGGCTAACGGTTCCCGTCACCAGGGCCCGTAGAGGACTTCCACCTCCAAGTCGGCCAACTCACCACCACAGCGAGCCAACCAGCGCCGTCATGGCGCTACGCGCCATGCCTGGCGCACATGAAAAAAAGGGATGCCACGAGGGCATCCCTTGCTCAATCCACGGGCTCCAGATTCTTACGAACCGATGGCGATCTGCGCCCGGCGGTTCTGCGGCTCGGCGACGCCGTCTCCGGTCGGGACTAGAAGATCGTTCTCGCCGACACCCTTGGTCGTGATCCTATTCGCGGCAATCCCCTGAGCAATCATCGCATCGGCGACCGCCTGCGCGCGTTGCTTTGATAGTCTTAGGTTATACGCGGGCGTGCCCGTCGTATCGGTAAAGCCGGTGATGAGGATCGGCTGGTCGCTGCCGGTTTTGGCGGCGCTCACGGCTTGGTCGACAACCTGTTGCGCCTCCGCCGTCAGTTTGGCGCTGCCGAGATTGAAGAACGTCAGGAAATCGACCGACTCGACCGGCGCCCCAACCGCTCTCGCGTTGGCGGCTTCCAGCTGATCCAGCGATTTCATGAAGCCGCTACGGCAGGCCTCGATATCATCCGGCTGAAGGTTTTCCTCAACCTGCTCGACCCAACAGTCGTAGAGCACCTGGGTTCGCGCGGCGATTGCGGGCGCTGTCGTCCGCCCATTTGCGTCCAGCGCGGTGACTAGGCGTTGGCGTGCGTCGAGCAGCTTGGCGCTCCGCCCGGACGATATCTTGCGCCCCGCCAGATTGTCCGGCAGTACTAGCTTGCCTTCGGCGGCGGCCGTCGACCGCCGTGCGAAGGTCGCGGTGTTGCTGACGTCGCCATACTCGGATTCCGATTTGGCAAACGTCAGATAGTCCCGCGCGAGCGCGGTCTCGAAGGCTGTCCCTCGCGGCTGCGTCGACTTGGCCTCGTCGATGTAGCGGTTGGAACAGCCGGCCGCTGCGACCGCCAGAATGGCGACGGCGAGAAATTTCAATGTGTGCCTCATGAACGGCTCCTCTGGTTCAGGGCTTGGCTCAAGGCTGTGCCTGAGAATCCCCGCGGTTGCGATGGCCGTGGCCCTAGAAGTTTAGGCCAAACCCGACCGTGTACACGGCGTTGCCGTTGTCGAAAGCCTCCCCCTGCTGGGCCTGCCATTCTAATAGCCCATACATAAAGGTGCTTTCATTAACCCAATATTTGATGCCGCCCTCCGGCCCATAGATAAGCTTGTTATCAACGTCGCCATATTGAGCGCCCACCAGCAAGCCGATAAACGGCTGAAAGGCCCCTAGCGGTGCTTGGAAATCAATGAAAGCGCTGGTGAACCCGGCATGATTGTCGCTGACTTCGTCGCCGAATACCCAAAGCACTGTTTGGCGAACGCCGACCGGCAGCCATGACTTGATGTAGTAGCCAAGACTACCGCTGACACCAACGCTGTTAGCATCAAACTGATCCAAAGAGGCACCGCTGCCGCTTAAAGTTGCTTCCCAAGATCCCGCTCGTGGGCCGCGGACTGGCTCATAGGGTGGGATCTGGACCGGTTCGCCAGCCGTCGTCGCTGTCGCGTCCGAGCGGTAGGCGGGAGCTTGTTGTGCGAGCGCGGCCGAGCAGGTCAGGGCCACGAGCGGAAGTGCGTATGCAAAGTATTTCATTTTCGTCCCTCCAGCATGGATGCCGTTTATGCCGGAGCGAGCCGTCCGGCAGCACTGTTTCGAAGACGCGCAACTCTAGCCCTCACCGCGACGACGAGGTTATCTTAAAGTTAACAAAACGCAGCTTTCAGCGCATTGAGATGCATTGTAGCCCGCTTGTGTTGGATTAAGGACACGGTCAGGAGGCTTGGCGGAGGGGGCGAACGCGCGCTCGGCCGGTGTAGAAGTAGGTAAGGATCTTGGGCCCGGGGACGTAGGCGGTGGTCATTTCGGTGATCGCGAAGCCGGCGGCGGCGATGAGCTCATCGATTCCGCGATTGAGATGGCAGCCGCCGGTGATCCGCTTCCACGACGGCGTGATCCGGTTCTGCCACCGCCGCACGCGGCGCTCGGGCGCGCGGCCATGCTCGACGAAGCGTAGCTCGCCGCCGGGCTTGAGCACGCGCCGGATCTCGCCGAGCGCGGCCGCCGGATCGGGAATCGAGCACAATGTCCAGGTCAGCAGGGCGGCGTCAAAGGTATCGTCCGCGAGGGGGAGTGCTTCGCCACGGGCGCGGACAAGCCGCACCGTAACGCCGCTCGCGTCGCCCCGCGCCGCCGCTCTCGCAAGCAATTCGGCCGACGGATCGAGCCCGACGACCGACGTTCCCGCGCCATAGAAAGAGAAGTTGAGCCCGGAGCCGATACCGATTTCGAGCACCTGTCCCCTCAGCCCGGCGACCGCCTGTCGCCGGTACGGCGCGAGCGTGTCGCCGCGCATGGCGAGGTCGGTCAGCCAAGGAAGCAGGCGATGCTGGTACACTCCCATGATCCACATATGGGGCGGACCGGACAACGGCAAACGCCATCATCAATGGGGCAGCACATGGGGGCAAAGAAAGCGCGCGCATTTCAAGTCCTCAGCTTGGTTTCTCCCGCCGGCGCGGCGGGCCAGGCCTCGGGATCGATGTTGAGATCGGAGAACTTGGCCGCGTCGAACACCGGCTTGATGCCGGCGGCGAACTGGCCGTCGAAGTCCTTCATCACGCGCATGCCGACCTTGAACAGCAAAGCGAGCGCGGTCAGGTTGACCAGCGCGAGCAGCCCCATGGTCAGGTCGGCGAACGCGAACACCGTGCTCAGGTCCTGCATCGAGCCCCAGAACACCAGCGCCAGAACCAGAACGCGGTAGCCGTTGAACAGCATCTTATTCTCCTCGCTGAAGAAGTTGAGGCTGTTCTCGCCCAGGTAGTAGTTGTACATGATCGAGGTAAAGGCGAACAGCAACAGCGCGATGCTGACGGCCGAGCGGCCCCACTCGCCGACCTCGGCGGCCAACGCGGCCTGCGTCAGATCGACGCCGCCGATCTCCGGGCCCGAGCCGAGCACGCCGGAGAGCAGAATGATCAGCGCGGTGCAGGTGCACATGACGATGGTGTCGATGAAGACGCTGAACGACTGCACGATGCCCTGGTTCGACGGGTGGGAAACGTAGGCGACGGCGGCGACGTTGGGGGCGCTCCCCAAACCAGCCTCGTTGGAGAACAGGCCGCGCTTGACGCCCATCAGGATCGCCGCGCCGATGCCGCCGGCGAACGCCGGGTCGAGGCCGAAGGCGCTGCGGAAGATGGTCGCGAACATCGCGGGAACCTCGTCGATCTTCAGGCCGATGACGACCAACGCCATGATGAAGTAGCCAATCGCCATCACCGGGACGACGATCTCGGCGACGTCGGCAATGCGCTTGATGCCGCCGAAAATGATCAGCCCGAGGATCACCACCAGGCCAATGCCGGTCGCGTAGGGCGGGATGGCGAAGGCGTCGGAAAACGAGGTCGCGACGGTGTAGGACTGCAGCGCGCAGAAGGCGAAGCCGAAGGTCACCAGCAGCAGCACCGAAAACACCGCCGCCATCCACCGCTGACCGAGCGCGCGCTCCATGTAGTAGGCCGGCCCGCCGCGGTAGGTGCCGTCCGGCTCGGCGTTCTTGAACACCTGGGCGAGCGTGCACTCGAAGTAGCTGGTGGCCATGCCGACCAGGCCGACGATCCACATCCAGAAGATCGCGCCGGGCCCGCCGAGGGTCAGCGCGACGGCGACCCCGGCGATGTTCCCGGCGCCGACGCGCCCGGCGACGCTGAGCGCGAGCGCCTGGAACGAACTCAGATGCCCTTTCTCGTGATGAAACGCCTGGCCGACGATGGCGAACATCGCGCCGAAGTAACGAAACTGGACGAACCGCGAGACAATGGTAAAGGCCAGCCCGAGCGCGATCAGCGCCACGATCAGGACCTTGCCCCACAGAATGTCGTTAACTGCCTCGAGCATCCGCGTACCTCCCAATGGTCCGCCGCCCCTCGGCGCCATTCGGCCGGCCGGGGACGATCGTTATCGATCGTTAAAATGCCACGCGCTAAAATACCACCGCGATCTTCGGCAATGCGCCAATCGCGTACATGCCAACCGCAACCGCACAGTGTCACGTTTCGCGATATTACCGCTAATCAAAATCAATAGCCGGTGGCTTCTTCGCCCGGCGTCGCGCTTCGTCTCCCGTGATACGGTTCAGCCCTATTCGCCCCTGGCCCAATCGATCTTGCCGATCGGAATGGCGCGGGCGTCCGGCCGCGCTTTGTCCCCTCCGACGAAAAAGCGCCAACCATCCTCGCCATGGAGGTTCTCGGTCAGATTGTGTGGCTTCCCGCCCATCTCGTAGAGCCGGCCGGTAAGGGTCCGCGCGCGCCAGTGTGTTCTTGTATGCGCCTCCCCCCTTCTCCTTATAAGGCTTTGTAAGGCGTTCGCGCGGGCACGAAGCAGGCGGGGGAGGCACCACGGCATTGTAGCGGGCTTATCGGCGATCCTGTTCGCGCATATGGCGTGGCCAAACACCTCCTTTCGGGTTATATGTCAAGTTGCTTAAAGCATGGGGGTGGATCAATCATTACTAAAACAAGCACCGGCTTGCCAAGCGCCGACCAGTTGACGCGGCGTATCGGCATTCCGGTATCTGCCTTGGTTCTTATCGGTCTGGTCGGCATCGCGACGATGACGGTTCTGGCCGCGCGCGGCCGCGACCGCGACGCGCGCGAGGCGTCGATGCGTAACGCGATTTCGGCGCTAGCGGTCGCCGAGGACCGCCTGGCCGAGATCGTCACCGACTACACTCGGTGGGATGATGCGTTTCTCTTCCTCCACAACGTTGTCGACGAAAGGTGGGCCAAGCGCAACATCGGCGCCAACTTGATGCGGATCTATGGCATCGATCACATCCTTGTCTTCAACCGCCACAATCAGATAGTGTATCGGGCGGATAAGAGCAAAGCCGCGTACGGCCATGTTCCGAACTCCAGGCACGCCCGGTTTTGGCGCGATCGAGGAGCTTGTGCGAAAGGCGCGCGCGGCCGGGCACGACGATCCGGCGCAGGTTCTCGTCATTCCGCTATCGGGCGTTGTCCATATTGCCGCCGCGCGGCGCATCACCCTCGAAGACGCCCCCGGCGCCATTCCCGGCGACCAATCGTCGGTCTTGCTCTTTGCCCGCCATTTCACGCCCTCGCTTCTGCAGCGACTGTCCGGCGACAACACGCTGCCTTATCTGCGTGTTTCCAACAAGAATGACGCAGACTCCGGCGAGATGGCCTTGCCGATCTCCGGCGTCGATCCGGCCGAACCGGCCGGCTACCTGATCTGGCGGCCAAATCTTCCGGGAACACAGCTGATCCGCGTCATGGCGATGCCGCTATTGGTGCTGGTGGCGCTCAAGGTGTTTCTGCTGGCCTTGATCCTCCGCCGCGCCAGGCGCGCCGGCGCGGCGCTGGACACTGCCGCGGCCGCGATGCGAAACTCGCGCGACAGTCTGGAGGTCAAGGTCCGGCAACGCACCGCCGAGCTTGCCGAGGCGGAAGGGCGTTACCGCGGCATTGTCGAAAACGCCGTCGAGGGGATCTTTCAGATCACGCCCGGAGGGCAATTCATCGGCGCCAACCCGGCCATGGCCCGCATCCTCGGCTTCGTCTCGCCCGACGAGGTGCTCGCGAAGGCCAATGCCGATACCATTCTTGACGCGCATTCGCGCGAGGCCTTTGGCCGGGTCATTGGGACGTTCGGCGAAGTCATCGACTTCGTCAGCGAGGTCCGCCGGCCTGACGGCACCAAGACCTGGATCTCGCAGAATACCCGCGAGGTCAAGCATCCGGATGGGAACACGGCCTACTATGAAGGCATGGTTGTCGACATCACCGCGCGCCGGCAGGCCGAGGAAGACCTGATCAGGAGTGCGTTGAACGACCCGCTCACGGGCTTGCCCAACCGGTTCTTTTTTTTCGAACGCCTGAGCCATCTCGTCGCGCGCTCGAAGCGGGGATCGGGATCGGCCTTCGCCCTGCTGTACATCGATTGCGACCGCTTCAAGTTGATCAACGACAGCTTCGGTCATCTTGCCGGCGATGACCTGCTGATCGCCCTGAGCCAGCGGCTGGTTGAGCGCGTCGGCGGAGCCGACACGCTGGCCCGGCTCGGCGGCGACGAGTTCGCGATCCTCGTCGAAGGCGATGACATGCCGGCGATCGCGCTGGACTTGGCGGAGCGGGTTCACGGTGCGTGCGCCGAGCCGATGGAGATCGGCGATCGCGAGGTGTTCGTTCGCCTGAGCATCGGCATTGCCGTCGCGCGCGGAGGCAACTACGCCGCCGCGGACGAGGTTCTTCGCGACGCCGACATCGCCATGTACCAGGCCAAGGACAAAGGCCGGAGCACGACCGTCCTGTGCGAACCGGGCATGCACCAGTCCGTGGTCAGCCGCCTCGCGGTTGAAACGGAGCTCCGCCACGCGCTCGAGCGGGGCGAATTCGTCGTCTACTACCAGCCGATCATCGGCTTGAAGGACCAGCGTATCGCCGGTTTCGAGGCGCTTGTCCGCTGGAGTCATCCGACCCGCGGCCTGGTCGCGCCGTCGGAGTTCATCCCGACCGCCGAGGAAACCGGGATGATCGTTCCGATCGGCGATTGGGTGCTGCGTGAATCCTGTACTTTTGCATCGACCTGGAGGCGCCGTTACGGCGCGGCCGCCCAGGAGTTGTTCATGTCCGTCAACGTTTCGGCGGTCCAGCTGAGCGCAGACGGCGCCGTTCAGCGGATCGCGCGGATTCTCGAACAGACCGGATTGCCAGGATCAAACCTTAAGCTCGAGGTGACCGAGTTGGCGATGATGACGAACCCGCTTGACGTCCTGAGGACGCTCTCTTCGATTGCCGCGCTCGGCGTCCACCTGTGCGTTGACGACTTCGGCACCGGCTATTCGTCGCTCAGCCATCTGCACACCTTCCCGTTCGATAGTTTGAAAATCGATCGCTCCTTCATCGGCCGATTGACGGTCGGCCGCGAACACGTCGAAATGGTGCGAACCATCCTGCTGCTTGGCGAAACCCTGAAGCTTGCCATCGTCGCCGAGGGAATCGAGACCGAACTTCAGCGCGACTGGCTGCGCGCGGCGGGATGTCCCTACGGCCAGGGGTATCTTTTCGCTCGTCCGGTCGACTACAAGACGGCGTTCGGGATGCTCGACGCGGACTGCGCCGGCGAAGCGGTGACAGGGTAGCCGCACGCACGAGCGCCGCGGTTCGCTGTACCGATGGAACCGGCGTTGTGGTTTGGATCAGGGTGTCGGTGGGATATCTGGGGGATCAGAGGGTCAGGCCGACGAAGCCGAGAAGGCGATACCACGGGCCGCCGAGCCACGCGCAGATTTGGCGCAGCGGCGGCGTCAACACTTCCTTGCGATCTTCGAAATTTTCGTTGCGGCTGGCGAAGTCAAGGGCGCGCTGCAGCGCCGCGCCGATCTTGTCGGGGTCCGGGTGATCTTTTTCCAAATGATGGCAAGCCTCGTCGAGGGCGATGTCGATCAGGATATTCTCATCGGCGCGAAGCGCGGACAGAACGCGGCGCACGACGGTCAACTCCGCGGTCATGTCGACGCGGTTGGGAGCGGGCAAGGTGGTCTTGGCATACTGCGTCGTGATGACGGCCCGGTTGGGGATGACACTCGGGACGACCGACCGCTCGTCGTCCCATGTGAACGACGTGCTCGCACTGATCCGCCCCGAAAATAAAGTCGCCATCTCAACCATCCCCAGCGAGCGCCTACTCATCTTTTTCGTGAATTCTCTGCAATTCCACACCCGCGCGAAAGCATTGTCAATTTTCTTGTGATATGCTGCATTGCCGCATTTCGTTTTGCTTCTGCGAACTGGTTCGCGATCAAATCAAGAGCCGTTGCCCGGCCTCGATGACTTGCACGCGGACACGATCCCGACCGCCGGCCCCGCGCGCCAGTTCGGCGAGGTGGCGGTGGTGGGTGAACAGCAGCACCTGAGTTTTCTCGCCAAGCGCGATCAGCGCCTCGAGGCCGGCGGTGGCGCGGGCGTCGTCGAAATGGACAAACAGGTCGTCGGCGACGAAGGGAAGCGGCTCGGCGCTTTCGAGATAGCGTTCGATCGCGGCGAGGCGCAGGGCGAGAAACAGCTGATCGCGGGTGCCGTCGCTCATCCCGCTGACCGGGCACGGCGTGCCGTCGGCGCGGACGCCGAGAAGATATGGGCGGTCGGCGCTATCGTAGTCGACGGCGAAGCGGGCGAACCCGCCAAGGGTCAGGGCCGAGAAAAGCGTCTCCGCGCGGGCGAGCAAGGGGCCTTGCTGTTCCCGGCGGAACTGCTCGATACCGCGGCGCAGCAGAAAGGCCGCGGCCCGCGTTACCAACCAACGCTCGCCGCATTCCTCGATGTCGGCGAGGGCATTGCGTCGGGCCTGCTCGGCTTCGGCCGCGGCTCGGCTGGCCTCCATGCCGGCGCCCTGCTCCCGCAGCGCGTGAACCCGCTCGCTCAGCGTCTCGGTCTCGGCGAACAGTCCGCCGATTTCCTGTTTGGCTCCGGCAAGGTCGCTCTGAAGAGCATCGGGATCGAGCCCTTCGGCTTCCGCCACGGCCTCATGAAGGCTCAGTCCGTCAGCGTCCTTAACGATCGCGCTCTTCAGCGCGGCCGCGGTCTGCGCCAGCGCCTCCTTGCGCCGGGCGCGATCGATGGCGGCGGCGAGCTCATCGTCGCTATCGCAGCCGGCCAGCGTCCGCAGGGCTGCAAGCTCGCCGCGCGCTTCGTTCGCCTGCGTCCGGGCCAGCCCGGCGGCGGCCTTGGCTTCGCCTAGCCTTTCCTCGAGATCCAGCTTTTTTCGGACGTCGCCTCTCGCCGTTTGCAGATGTTCGAAAGCTTGCTCGGCCGCGGCGAGTGGATCTCCGGCGCCAAATCCGGGCAAGACGCGCCCGATCATGCCGGTGACGGACCGCGCGAAGGCCGCCGCCTCGGCTTCGATCTCGCCGATGCGCCGCTCGATCTTGGCGAGCTCGGCGGTGTCACGCTTGATCGCGTCCCATATCTCCAGCGCGGCCACGGCAGCCGCCGGCCTCGCCGCAGCCGGCAGGCCGATCGGCGCGAGCGCCGCTTGCCAAGCCCCGGTCCACTCGTCGCGCCGGCTGCCAAGAGCATCGAGCCGGCATTGCTCGCGCTCGACGATCGCGCGTTGGCTTTCGCGCTTCTCGTCCAGAAGCTTGCGCTCGTAAACGGCGGTTCTGCCTTTTTCGACCAGCGCTTGAGCCTCCTTGAGCAGCGCCGAGAACGGCTCCTCGGTTTTTGGGCTCGGGTCAACCTGGCGCAGCGCCGCGCGCAGATCGGCGCGGGCTCGGGACAAACGGTCCTCGCCATCGCGGAGCGCGCGCGCCGCCGCTTGCACCCCTTCCCAGCTTTTCAGCACGGTGTCGCGCCGCGCCAGCCAAGTCGTCATTTCGCGCGGCGGCAGCGCCGACAGACCGATTGACTGCCACAGTGCCCGCCATTCGGCGAGCAGCGCTTCGACCACCTGTTCCGCCCGTGCCAGTTCGTCAACAAGCCGCGCGCATTGTGCCGCCGCCCCATCGCGATTGGAATGCAGCTGGGCGTAGCGCGCGAGACGCGCCGCCTCGGCCTCGCGCCGATCGGTGAGAGTGTCGGCCTCCGCGATCGCCTGCTGGAAGCGCTCGGCGAGACGGGATCTAGGCGCGAATGCCTCGATGTCGGCCTCGGCGATCTCCTCGCGGTCGATGAACACGCCGCGGATCAGGCTCCAGCCGTGGTCGCGATATTGCCGCGCCGCGCGAACCGTGTCGATCGTCGGCAACGGCCCCGAGTGGCTCAGATCGGCCAAGGCCTGGGCGCAGGCGCGCTCTTCTTCTTGCGCCGCATCCAGCCGGTCGTGGACCCGCGCCGCCCGCGTTCGCGCCTCGCCCAGATCGCGCTCGAAGCGGAGCACGGTGTCCAAGGACGGGACCGCGAGCGCCTCAAGGTCGCCGGCGTTGCCGGACCACAACGGCAGCGCCGCAAGCTCCGTCGCAAGCCGGGCGCCGGCGTCGGCGGCTAAGCGCCGCGCCGTGGCGAGCGAGCCGTCGATGTCACCCAGGGCCAGCGCCTGCTCGACGCTAAGCCCAAGACGGGTCAGATCCGGTAGCGGCGCGCTCGCGGCGAGGCCTTCGACGATCGCGCCGAGGTCGGCCGCGGCGGCATCGCAACGTTCGCGAACGTCGTCGATCTGCTTGCAAAGCGCGTTGTCCTGGCTGATCAGCTCTCGCACGGTGGCCAAGGCCGGTTCGGCCGGCGTCGCCGGATCGCTACCGCCGGCGGTCGGTTGCAGCATCAATTCGCCGCGCAGCCGGCCGAGCTCGGCGCGGAGTTCGTCGCGCCGAGCTCGCAGTGCGGGGAGCGCGCTGCGGCCATCCTGAGGATCGCGCCCCGGCGCTCGTAGAGGCGGCCGATCTCCTCGCTGGCGGCAAGCAGCGCCTGGGGGACCTGGAGATCGGCAAGGGCGGCGCGAGCGGCGGCGGCGGCGGCCTCTTCGCGCTCAAGCCGGCTGCCGGCAACGGCAAGAACCCGCCGGGCCGCATCGACGCGTTCGGCCGCGTCCGCCGGCATCGCCGGCGTATCGGCGAGCGCGGCAAGCTCGGGTTCGGCTTCACGCAACTCACCCAGCCGCGGCAGAGTCCGGCGAATACGTTCCAGCCGCGCGCGCCGCGCCTCGAGTTCGCTCAGCCGCGATCGCACGCCCGCCAAGGCCGCCTCGACCTCACTGCGTTCGCTTTCGTTGCGCCGCCAAGCCTCGACGCTCAGCGACAGCCGGCGGACCTCGCGTTCGGCTTCGACACGGCGGCCGTCGGCGGCATAGAAGGGTTTGCTCGACGCGCGGCGCGGCGTGAACAGGGCCCCGGCGTCGGCTTCCAGCGCATCGAGGACGCCGACGGCATTGCGCATGCTGCTGCCGGCGCCGAACAGCATCCGGCCGAGTTCCCCCTCGGCCTCCAGCATGTCTTTGCCACCTTTTCGCAGCGAAGCGTGGGTAAGGCCGAACAGGCCGTCGAAGACGAAGCGGCTGGCGCCGCCAAGAAACGGCGCGAGCGCGTTATCGGCCAGTGGCCGGTTGTCGGCGCCAAGAAGGGTGTTCTTGTTGCCCTTGCGCCGCCGCACGCTCAGCCGCCGGCCGTCGCCGCTCAGCAGTTCGGCGCTGATCCGCATGTCCTTGTAGTCATGGCGGAAGTTGAACGGCGACGTGCCGGCGATGCCGAACAGGAGATCGCCAAGCGCGTTAAGCGCGGTGGTCTTGCCCGCTTCGTTGGCACCGAGCAGGACGTGAAGACGCACGCGCTCACCGCTCAGGTCGATCTCGTGGTCGGTGAAGTGGCCGTAGCGATCGAGCGCCAGCCGCTCGATTCTCATGTCTCGCCCTCGGCGTCGAGGATCCGTCCGGCAAGCAGGCCGCGGGCGGCGGCGAGGATCGAAGAAAGCTGATCCGGATCGAAGCGGCCGTCGCGCCACCAGGTGCTCTTCAGCTCGTCCGGCAGCCGTGTCACCAGTTCGCCCAACTCGTCCGCCAGCGCCGCGCGCGCCTCGCAATCGTCGTTCAGGCTCGCGACCGAGCGGAGCAGGGCGCCGATGGCGTCGGGTCGGGCGGCGGCGGCGGCGATATCGTGGTGCGGCCGGGTTGCCAGAGACACCTTCTCGACCCACAAGGCGGCGGAGACGCGGGCGGCGGCGGCGTGGCACTCGGCGACAAGGCGTTCGCGATTGACGACCAGCCGGGTATGCGCCGGCGTCGCGCCTTCGAGGATCAGCCGGACGACCGCGAAACGGTCCTCGGCCGCATCGAGGCCGGCGGCAAGGCCGTCGGCAATGGTATCGATGGCGTCTTCGAAATCGGCGGCGCCGCTTAAATCAACGACGCAGCGCGACCAGCGCACGACGTCCGCCGCGACATGATCGGTGGCAACGACGCGGGCGTCCTCGACCCGCACCAGGGTGAAGCCCTTCGTCCCCGTTTCGCGGATATGCCGGCCCTGAAGGTTGCCCGGGAAGACGATATGAGGATGTTCGTGGAGGATCTCGCGGGTATGGACATGGCCGAGCGCCCAATAGTCGTACCCCTTGGCGATCAGGTCGGCGACCGTACACGGCGCGTAGTTGGCGTGGGCGTCGCGGCCGCCGGCGGCGGTGTGCAGCAGTCCGATGTTGAAGTGGCCGGGTACGGCCGGTGGGTAGCCGAGAGCAAGATTCTCGTTGACCGCGGCCGTCGGGAAGCTGCGCCCGTGCAACGCCACGGCATGATCGCCGAGATGAACGGTGTGCGCCTGGTCCGAGCGGAAGACGGTGACGTTGGCGGGCAGCGTCAGCTGGCGTGTCAGCCGGCTGTCGGCGTCATGGTTGCCGAGCACGATGTAGACCGGAATGTTCTCGGTGGCGAGCCGGGCCATCTGCCGGGCAAAGAACAAACCGGTGGTGTAGTCGCGCCAGTCGCCGTCGTAGAGATCGCCGACAATGACGACGAAGTCGATCTTCTCTTCGAGCCCGCGCTCGACCATGTTGCTCAGCGCCTTGCGGGTCGAGTCGCGCAGCAGCGCGAGCGGCGCGCCGGTCTTCGCGCCGAGTCCCGCGAGTGGGCTATCAAGGTGGATGTCCGCGGCGTGGAGAAACTTCATGCTGTCCGGGAATATTATTGAGCGAATATCCGGCCGCGCGGCGGAATGAAGCGCGATCCGCCGCTGGCCGCGGGCGACGGCGATGGGTATACGCCTCCGCCCCGCCTGTGGAATACTGCCACAGTGCGGGATTTTTCGCACGCCCGCAGGGGCAAAAGCGCGATCAGCAAAGGAGTGGGCGCGGCTGCCGCCACAATTCATTAGTGATTTGCGGTCGGCGGCGCGTTAAGGAAAGCGCAGGCGCATGGTGTGGAAGAAACTTGAGCGGCTGGTCGGCAGGTGGCGCGCCCGATCGGCGCGGCCGTCCGCGGGAGGGGAAATGCCGGACAAGACCTACGACGTCCTCGACCGGCCCGAGGTGCTCGGTGTGCTGTTCTATCCGCGCCGCGAGATCGGGGTGCCGCATTTGCCGCCCGGCGTTCATGCCGTCCGCGTCCCGGTCGCCGATGGAGTTTCGCTTGGCGGCAAACTGTTCGTTGCCGCGCCGACGGCGCCGCTGCTGCTGTTCTTTCATGGCAACGGCGAGATCGCCTCGGACTACGACACCATCGCGTCGTTCTATACCGATCTAGGCTTGAGCCTGCTGGTCATCGATTATCGTGGTTACGGCGCGAGCGACGGCGTGCCAAGCGCGACCGCACTTGTTGACGACGCCGTGGCCGTGTTCGCGCGGGCCGGCGAGCTATGCGCCGGACACGGGATCGAGCCGGAGAGGCTCTACGTCATGGGCCGCTCGCTCGGCAGCGCCGCCGCCATCGAGGTCGCCGTTCGGGCCGGCGACGGCCTCGCCGGCCTCATCCTCGAAAGCGGGTTCGCCTATTCATTCCCGCTGATCGAACGGATCGGCTTCCTCCAACTGCCTGACGCCTACGAGGATCGCGACGGCTTCGGCAACCTCGCCAAGATCGACCGGATCGAGCTCCCGACCCTGATCATTCACGGCGAGCGTGACTGGATCATTCCCATCGGCGACGCCCGCGCGCTGTACGAGACGTCGCCGGCGGCCAAGAAAAGGCTGGTCAAGGTCCCCGGCGCCGGCCACAACGACCTGATGATGCTGGGGCGCAAGCTTTACTTCGGCGCGATCGCCGAGTTTTGCGGTGTCGCGCCGCGTTCGGATTAGTTCGCGTCCGGCGGCCGGTCGGAGATCACGCTCGTTTCAAGGTTCGCTGCGACCCAAGCCCAAGACTTTGCTATTGTCAGCTCCGGGCTATTGTCGCTCCGGCGCTCTTGTCGGCCTCACCGTAATTCCCGCCCATGACCGAAATCCTCTTTACCGCCCTCATGACCGAGACGTGACGCCCATGCATCCTTTCCGCACCCATACCTGCAACGAATTGACGCGCTCCCATGTCGGTAGCGAGGTCCGGCTGTCGGGCTGGATTCACCGCAAGCGTGACCACGGTGCGCTGCTGTTCATCGACCTGCGCGACCACTACGGCATCACCCAGTGCGTCATCGATAGCTCCAGCGCCTTGTTTCTCGACGCAACCGAGGCGCGCCCGGAGAGCGTAATCACGGTGACCGGTCGGGTGGTCGCGCGCTCGGCGGAAACCGTTAATCCGGGCCTGCCGACCGGCGCGATCGAACTGGTGATCGACGATCTGAACGTGAACGCGCCGGCCGACGTCCTGCCGTTGCAGGTCGCCGGCGATACGCAGTACGGCGAAGAGACCCGGCTGCGCTATCGCTTTCTCGATCTGCGCCGCGAGCGGCCGCATCGCAACATCGTGCTGCGCAGCGCCATCATCGCCACCATTCGCCGGCGGATGACCGAGGCGGGCTTTATCGAGTTTCAGACCCCGATCCTGACGGCGAGCTCGCCCGAGGGCGCACGCGATTATCTCGTGCCGAGCCGTCAGCATCCGGGAAAGTTCTACGCCCTGCCGCAGGCGCCGCAGCAGTTCAAGCAGCTCTTGATGGCGTCGGGCTTCGATCGCTACTTCCAGATCGCGCCGTGTTTTCGCGACGAGGACGCCCGCGCCGACCGCTCGCCCGGCGAGTTCTACCAACTCGACTTCGAGATGGCGTTCGCCACCCAGGACGACGTGCTGGCGGCGATCGAGCCGATCCTTCACGGCGTCTTTGTCGAATTCGGTGGCGAACGCGCGGTCAGCGCCTTGCCCTTTCCGCGCATCCCTTTCGAGGCGAGCCTGCAATGGTTCGGCAACGACAAGCCCGATCTGCGTAACCCGCTGGTCATCGCCGATGTGACCGAGGCCTTCCGCGGCTCCAACTTCGGGCTGTTCGCCCGCGCCATCGACAACGGCGCGGTGGTCCGCGCGATCCCGGCCGCCTGGGCGGCGGGACGCCCGCGCAGCTTCTTCGACGGCCTCAATGCCTGGGCGCGAGACGAGGGCGCCGGCGGGCTCGGCTACGTCATTTTCGAGAGCCGCGCGGACGGCGCCGGCGAGACGGGGGCGGCCGCGCGGGGCGCCAAGGGGCCGATCGCCAAGCACCTCGACCCGGCCCGCCTGGAGTCGATCCTGACCGCGCTCAACGAGGCGGCCTACACGGCCGGCAACCGCCTCGGCCTGCCGTCGCGCGTCTATGGCGAGGGCTGCGCCGTTTTCTTCGTCTGCGCCGAGAAGAGCAAGGCCGAGCGCTTTTCCGCGGCCGCGCGCGAGCGGATCTGCGACGATCTCGCTCTGCGCGAGGCGGATGCCTTCCGCTTCGTCTGGATCGTTGATTATCCGGCCTACGAGCGTAATGAAGAGACCGGCCAGATCGAATTCAGTCACAACCCGTTCTCGATGCCGCAGGGCGGGCTGGAGGCGCTGGAAACCATGGATCCGTTGGAGATCAAGGCGTTCCAGTACGACATCGTGTGCAACGGCATCGAGCTGTCGAGCGGCGCGATCCGCAACCATCGCCCCGACATCATGGTCAAGGCGTTCGCCATCGCCGGCTACGGCGAGGACGAGGTCCGCCGCCGCTTCGGCGGCATGTTAAACGCCTTCCGCTTCGGCGCGCCGCCCCACGGCGGCTGCGCGCCCGGCATCGATCGGATGGTCATGATGCTGGCCGACGAGCCCAACATCCGCGAGGTCATCGCCTTTCCAATGAACCAGCAGGCCCAGGACCTGCTGATGGGCGCGCCGGCCGACGTCGACGCCGCCCGGCTGAAGGAACTCAACATCCGCCTCGACTTGCCCAAGCCCAAGGCCTCCAGTACCGGCACATGAGCTTGAGGCGCCGCAAGAAGCCGACGTTCACCCCCTCACGCTGGCCAGAGCCATGAGCGAATACCAGTACTACGAATTTCAGGCGATCGATCGCCCGCTCGGCACGGCGGACCGCGAAGCCCTTCGGGCGATATCGACACGGGCGCGGATCACCGCCACGAGCTTCACGAATTCCTATGACTGGGGCGATTTTAAAGGCGATCCGGCCAGGCTGATGGAGCGATGGTTCGACCTTCATCTTTATCTGGCGAATTGGGGTACGCGCCAACTGATGATCAGGCTGCCGACGCGGATGATCGATCGCGATGTCCTGGACGCCTTTCTCGGGGACGTCGATTGCGTGACATTGCGGGTCGCCGGCGAGAACTTGATCGTGAACATCGTCCGCGAAGAGGTTGACTGCGAGGACGTAGATGACGGCGCGGGCTGGCTTGCGGCGCTGACGCCGCTGCGCGGCGACCTGCTCGCGGGCGACCTACGGCTCCTCTATCTCCTCTGGCTGACGGCGGTCGAGGCCGACGTCTTCGTGTCCGATGCGTTGGAGCCCTTGCCGGGGATCGGGCCGATGACGGGAGCACTTGAAGCCTTTGCCGACTTTCTTGACATTGACCGAGATCTCGTCGCGGCGGCGGCCGAGCGCTCCGCCGATCCGCTCGCGGGAAGGCCGATGTCAACGGACACCGTCCGGTCGATCGTCGCCGGGTTGAGCGACCGGGATAAGACCGACCTTCTCGCGCGGCTATTCGACGGCGACCCGCACGTGACGAGCGAGTTGCGCGCGTTTGTTCGCGATCGGTTGATGTCCGAGTTGGATGGACCGCCTCTCGCCGCGCGCACCGTCGGCGACTTGCGCGCTCGCGCCGACGCGATCCGGCTCGCCCGCGAGCGTGCGCAAGCCGACAAGGCCGCGGCCGAGCGGAAACGCCGCGAGGAGGAAGCGGAACGAGTTCGCCGCGCGCGCCTCGTGGCCATCGCCCAGCGCGGCGAAAGCGTGTGGCGCGAGATCGAAACCGAAATCGAGCGCCGCAACGCGAGAAGCTACGAGAGAGCGGCCGGCCTTCTCCTCGACCTGCGCGCGATCGCCGCGGAAAGCAGCGCCACCGACGAATTCGCCCGCCGCCTCAAATCGATCCGCGAACGCCACGCCCGCAAGGAGCGGTTCATCGAACGGCTGGCGCAACTGGGCTAAGGAGATGCGCGCCTTCGCCGAACGCGCCAGGCGCATCCCGTCGCTGGAATTGGACGGGTGCGCAGTTCCCGTCGACGCGGACGCCCTCGACGGCCGGCCGTGCTGGGGCGGCCTCGACCTCGGTTCGACGCAGGACCTGACCGCGCTCACACTGGTTCTCCCCGGCGACTCCGATCCGCTTACAGCAGCTTTTGTAGCATATTGTGCAGTGTTATCCGTGCCACCATGCCAATTTTTCCATTTTTATCACCAGCCATGGTGTCAAAAATCTTTTTTTTCGCGATTGGTGGTCAACGTTCCAATAGATTTCGTCGACTCCACCCTCGGCTGCGGACCAGCTTGCCCCATGGTGCCGACCACCGCTCCTGACCCATCTCGGACCTAGCCGTCGAATTTCAAATGTCCAAATGTTCGGCAGCCATACGGGCTTCGGGTGAGTTGGGATGGGCAAACTCATACCCGCAGGCAATGAAATGCCGCGCCGATAATGCGTTTCCTCGAAATCCGAGATAAAAACACAAAACCACAACGGCAAAGGTTAACAGCCATTCCAGCGCATCTCCGGCCGCAATTAAAGAGAGGGCCACTTGCAAGAACCATAGAACCAACATGAGAGTGCCCCATAGCGCTAAGCCGCGGAAGAATAACGGCAAACCAAAAAAACTAGCGCCAAAAAATATTGACCAGCTCCAGCCGATATCGATAAGATGTAGATTCCCGGTGCTTTTATGACGAAGCGTTACCTGCATAACACCGTCGATGAATGCGTGAGACCTCTCCGCGGTCTCTCGCCGCAGTATCGGGCGCCGACCTCTAATGAAATCTAAATTTCGTACCAACCCGCCAATATCAGATTGCGAGGAGCCGTCTTTCGCTTTCCGACTTTCGCCTAGTCCGATGCGGGGCCCAGATGACCGCTCCTGGCTAACTGCGGCGGTTCATCGCCGACCACTTGCGGCAATTGTTGGTATCGTTGGGTATTTTCAGGGCCTGTCAGTCAGCACCTTGTAAATAACAGATATTTTACACAAAGTGGCGGAGGGAAATACCTCTTCCACAAACCAGCTCGAAGTACGCGCTGCATCAGGCCAGAACGCCCTCGTATTCGTAAGTGAATGTTCGCTTCCGCAGAACTTCGCTCTTTATGATGGCCGCCATTTTGACACCGAAGTTGTAGGATGGCTGGAATTCGAGCGGCAGCTCAGAGATAAATCGGGCGAGTTCGAGGGCCGCGAAACCCTGAAGTGGATTCAGACCCACGACGTTGCCCGAGGTCAGGTCCGCAGGCACGGGAGCGGCATTGGCCGCGGCAAACTTTCCGGGGGCTGACCAGGAGCGTGGGGCCGAGCCTGGGCCGGCTCAGCGCGGCCTCATTGAAAGGGATCAGAGTATTGATGGATTGATGGATTTCGTCGCGTCCCCGTCCGGAGTGGTGTTGGCCTACCGGTCCGACCAGCAGGGCAACGGCTGGGTGTGGAAGGAACTGCAAGACCACGGCAGCGTCACGCTGAGCCGGGTCTTTACGTTCGAACGCCGGGATCTGCTGTCTGAGCCGGACGAGGCGGATGCGGAGGACAGCTTCGAGGCATTTACGTATCGGTTCCGCTTCGCCGTGCGGCGCGAGGGCTACTTTCAAATTGAAGGCCGCATCTTCGATATTCCGAACAAGGTTCTGATTGCGGACGCTGGTCTGCCTCTTTCGAGGAAACTGTTCGTCGCCGAGCGCAACATTTCGATCATGAGCCGGACCTGCCCGCCGACCAGGACATCATCATCGGCGGGGATCGGCGCGAGAACATTCCGATTCCGACTTTTCAGGAGCTTCTTCGCAAATTCCCAAACACGACCGAAATGAACCACTACGCCGCAGCTCGGGTGGCCAGCGTGGTCGGCGACTACTTTGCCCTAATGAAGGACGCGCAGGGTAGATACGAGACGTACCTGAACAAGACCCGCTCCGTTCTCAAGGGCGCGCCGTTAAGCCAGCCCGAGCTGCTGCGGACAGAGCTAGAAAAGTACATTCTGATCCGGGACACCATCGTCGGCTGGCTCCGCGATGCAGAGACCCGTTCCGAAGCCGATTGGCAGAAGATGATCATCGGCTTCCTGCTGCTCATCTTCCCCAAATACGTGGCCGTCTTGCAGAACGTCCATGTGCAGGATTTCTATTCCACCGCCGACGCGACACGGCACCGTTACATTGACATCGCCTTAGTCGACGCCAGCGGCAACATAGACGTTATCGAGGTCAAGAAGCCATTCGAGGACGCGCTGCTGAACCGGGTGACCTATCGGGATAACCACACGCCGTCGAAGGAGTTGGCTGGCAGCATCATGCAGGCGGAGAAGTACCTGTTCCACCTCTCCAAGTGGGGCGTGGCCGGGGAAAAGAGGCTGACGGCCAAATACGCCAAGGACCTACCACCGGATCTGACGATCCGGATCACCAACCCCAAGGCGATGATCATCTTGGGCCGCGACCGCCGTCACGACGGCTCTTCAGCGCTGGACCGCGCGCAGCTGCTCGACCTTGAGGTCATCAAGCGCAATTATGACGTATGACGATCTCCTACGGCGGCTGGAGAACATCATCGCCTCACTGGACCGGCGCGTGAAGGAGGCGGACGAGGTTTAGCGCCTCGGTCTGTCAGTTCTCGGGCTTTAACGCCCGCCAATTAGCCCCGGCCCTAGAGGATCCGCTACAGGAACGTGCGGGTCATCCTTTTGCTGATCCCGGCGCGACGCTTGGCCGCCCGCCGGGACATGACCGTCCAGCAATGGCACCTCATGCCGCTCGGCGCCGTCATGGGTCTGCGGTCCGGCGTGGTGGTATCCTGATGGTGATGGGCACCTTAAGGTTGCCCTGTTCTGCTCGGAGCGCTGCCGGCATCGGAAATCGAAGTGGCGTAGTTCTGCGGGAGGCTCCGGCGAATACTCGCGAAGCCCGGAGAATCGTTGCGAACTTCTGAGTATTGGCGGAGGGTGAGATCCCGGCCAAGAACTCTCTCGGCGGAGTGCTGCGTAGTGGCGCGACGCTCGTGGGAACTTAAACGAAAATCCGTGGTTACTCAAAATTTCGCTGATGCGGCGGCACTCCGTCACAAGCCGAAGTCCTCCCGGAAGCGATCAATCTGATGCATTCGCTCGTGCAGGATCGTCACGATGCCGATGTCGTCATTGCCGAGCCTGCGCCAATAGACAAAGTGTCTTTCGTATCGGAAGAAGTACCCCTTAACGCCGAACTCCGCCGGAACCGGGCGCGACATGACCCCGTGCGTTTTGATCTTGTCGAAGGCTGCGAACAGGCCGGTGATATAGCGGTCGGCCTGTTCAGCGCCCCATCGGTCGCGCGTGTAGCGGTAGATCTCATCGAGGCGGTGAGACGCCGCCTCTTGGACGCGGACCGACGCCATTCTCGCTTATGTCTTGTTGCGCGCGAGGACCTCGGCTGCCGTGAGCGAATGGTAGGTGGACTCGGGAGCAGCGAAGGCATGCGTCAATTCCGCTTTCAGCCGATTAAAAGCCTCTTGCTCCGCCCGCTCCTTGTCGCGGCGGATCAGATCGCGGATGTATTCGCTGACGTTCTCATAGGAGCCGGTCTCGCTGACATTGGCAGCGACAAACTCACTGAGTGCTCCGCTGAGACGGACCGTCATCGTCGTGGTGCGGGACATGGGGGTCTCCGTGACCGATTGCGTCTTCAATATAACCAAAAATGCGTACGGCACAAGGTTTGACGCATATCCTCGCTGCGAAATCATGAAGCACACGATCCGCTTCGCCGGCGCTGCGTTGATCATCGCCGACCCGCACCGCGCCGCCCGAGGCGCACTCGACCGGGCGAACGGTTGCGCACCACTGCGGTCGGTTCTCGCGTAGGTCGGTGAAACACAGCGCGTTGTCGCGAAATCAGGCGAAATGGCGGATGGGGTGGGATTCGAACCCACGATGGGCTTTTGACCCATACTCCCTTAGCAGGGGAGCGCCTTCGACCACTCGGCCACCCATCCGGACCGCCACTATGCCTGAGCGGAGTTAACGCTTCTACAAGAGCGCGCCCGCGCCTGTCAAACGAAGGCTCGCCCGCCGCGGCCGGGCGCCGTAACCGGCGGCCCTAACCCCGTCTCAGCGGGCGGTACTTGATGCGGTGGGGCTGGTCGGCGTCGGCGCCGAGGCGGCGGTGGCGGTCGGCCTCGTAGTCCTGATAGTTGCCTTCGAACCAGACCACCTGACTGTCGCCCTCGAAGGCGAGGATGTGGGTGGCGATGCGGTCGAGAAACCAGCGATCGTGGCTGATGACCACGGCGCAGCCGGCGAAGGCGACCAGCGCGTCCTCGAGCGCCTGCAGGGTCTCGACGTCGAGGTCATTGGTCGGCTCGTCGAGCAGCAGCACGTTCGCGCCGGACTTGAGCACCTTGGCAAGGTGGACGCGGTTGCGTTCGCCGCCCGAGAGCTGGCCCACCGGCTTCTGCTGATCGGCGCCCTTGAAGTTGAACTGGCCGACGTAGGCGCGGCTCGCGACCTTGTGCTTGCCGAGCTCGATCTCGTCGTTGCCGCCCGAGATTTCCTGCCACACCGTGAGCTTCGCATCGAGCGAGTCGCGCGACTGGTCGACGTAGCCCAAAACCACGGTCTCGCCGGTCTTGAGGCTCCCGGAGTCCGGTGTTTCCTGGCCGCTGATCATTCTGAACAGGGTGGTTTTGCCGGCGCCGTTGGGGCCGATCACGCCGACAATGCCGCCCGGCGGCAGGCGAAAGCTGAGATCCTCGATGAGCACGCGCTCGCCATAGGCCTTGCTTAAGGCTTCGGCCTCGATCACGGTCGAGCCGAGCCGCGGCCCCGGCGGGATGACGATCTGAGCGCTGCCGATCGGCCGGTCGCGAGATTCCGCGAACAGCGTCTCGTAGGCGGCGATGCGCGCCTTCGACTTTGCCTGGCGCGCGCGCGGCGATTGGCGGATCCACTCCAACTCGTGTTTCAGCGTCCGCTGGCGCGCGGATTCCTGCTTCTCCTCGATGCTCAGGCGCTTTTGCTTCTGCTCCAGCCAAGCCGTATAGTTGCCCTCGTAGGGGATGCCGTGGCCGCGGTCGAGTTCAAGAATCCAGCCGGTGACATTGTCGAGGAAGTAACGGTCGTGGGTGACGATCATCACCGTGCCGGTGTAGTCGTGCAGGAAGCGCTCGAGCCAGGCCACCGACTCGGCGTCGAGATGGTTGGTCGGCTCGTCGAGCATCAGCAGGTCGGGATGTTCGAGCAGCAGGCGACAGAGCGCGACGCGGCGGCGTTCGCCGCCCGACAGCGTCGTGACGTCGGCGTCGCCGGGCGGGCAGCGCAGGGCGTCCATCGCGATTTCGATGGTCCGTTCCAGCTCCCAGCCGCCGGCGGCGTCGATCTTCTCCTGCAGACTCGCCCTGCTCTTCCAGCAGCGCCGCCATCTCGTCGTCGTCGAGCGGCTCGGCGAAGCGCACACTGATGGTGTTGAAGCGATCGAGCACCGCCTTGGTTTCGCCCACCGCCTCCATGATGTTGCCGAGCACGGTCTTGGCCGGATCGAGCACCGGCTCCTGCGACAGGTAGCCGACCCGCACGCCCTCGGCGGCCCAAGCCTCGCCGGAAAAGCCGGTATCGAGTCCGGCCATGATCTTGAGAAGCGTCGACTTGCCGGCACCGTTGGCGCCGATCACGCCGATCTTGACGCCGGGCAGGAACGACAGCGTCAGGCCCTTGAGGACCTCGCGGCCGCCAGGATAGGTCCGCGCGACGCCCTTCATCACGTAAACGTACTGATATGACGCCATTCTACGAGGTCTCGATCATGAGTTGGGACGGAGCTCCGCGGTTCGAGGCAGATGGTGGTGTTACCCGCTGCGGCCGGCCCGGATCAAGGGCCAATCGCGAGACCGCGCGCTTGATACGCGGGCGCGTTGCCGCCGCGGCATTCTTCATCCTCTGTGAAACGACGCGCGAAGAACGCATCATGGATCGTGAGGCCGTCGTCTAACGTTCCGAAATGCCAACGTTCCGAAATGCCAACGATACGAACTGAGTAACCCATGCCCCTGATCATCGACGATTTCAGCCGCCCCGATGGCGTGACGACGCTGGGAACGCACTGGCGCGGGTTCAGCGATCGGGTCATGGGCGGGGTCTCGGTGGCGACGGTCGGGCTCGAGGCGGTTGACGGCCGGCGCTGCGCGCGGCTCACCGGCGATGTCCGGCTCGACAACAACGGCGGTTTTGTTCAGATGGCCGTGGACCTGGCCCCCGACCTCGCCGGCGGCGGCAACACCCTCGATGGCTCGCGGTACGCCGGAGTCGCCCTCGTCGTGCGCGGCAACGGCGAGGCATACGGCTGCCACCTGCGCACGCCGGACGCGGTACGGCCGTGGCAGTCCTACCGCGCGAGCTTTACCGCGCCGTGCGCGTGGCGCGAGGTGGTGCTGGCGTTTGCATCGTTTCTGCCTCACCGCCTGAGCGTGCCGCTCGATACCCGCCGCCTGCGCCGCCTCGGGCTGGTCGCCATCGGCCGGGCTTTTCATGCCGATCTCGCCGTTGCCCGGATTGCCTTGATCGAGTGACGGGAAAAAGCCTCGCCGATCCGGGTGGCATGGCTTAAGGGTGGCACCCGCGCGCCGCGGCGCACGGCCTGGAGGGGTACTGCGCGTGCTGGATGCCGAGGTGGCGCCCGCGCGCGGCGCATGGTCAGCTCAATCTGGAAATTGCTCGATGAAGTACACAATCGTTCCGGTGACGCCTTTCGAGCAGAATTGCACGGTTCTGTGGTGCGAGGACACGTTGCGCGGCACCGTCGTCGATCCCGGCGGGAACATCGAGCGCATTCTCGTGGCGGCCGAAAAGGCCGAAGTTACACTGGAAAAGATCCTGCTTACCCACGGCCACCTCGATCATGCCGGCGCGACCGCGGAACTTGCGGCGAGGCTCAAGCTGCCGGTGGAGGGCCCGCACATCGCGGACAAGTACTGGATCGACGGCATGGCGCAGCAGGCCCGCATGTTCGGGGTCGCGCCGCTGCCCTCGTTCACGCCCGACCGCTGGCTTGAGGGCGGCGATAGCGTCACCGTCGGCAAGCTGACGTTCGCCGTGCGCCATTGTCCCGGGCACACGCCCGGACATGTCGTGTTTTATCACGCGCCATCGAAGCTGGCGCTGGTCGGCGACGTTCTGTTCGCCGGGTCGATCGGGCGGACGGATTTTCCCGGCGGCGACCACGCCCAGTTGATCAACTCTATTCGCGATCAGCTATGGCCGCTCGGCGACGACGTCGCGTTCATCCCCGGCCACGGCCCGATGTCGACCTTCGGCCGGGAACGGCGAACCAACCCCTTCGTCGCCGGATCCTGACGCGCCGCGCACGGCCCGCTCTCTTCTCATCTTCCACCCATCGCGGAAGACCGTCTCGTTCGCGTCATCAGCGAGTGCGGCGAGGGGTACGCACGTATTATTCGCGCTATTCCCTTTGTGTTTCGGATACGTTCATGTTATGTACTAACCCTAGTGGGGCAAAAAGATTGCCTTTTAGGGTAATCCTGCTACACTCATTGCAAGAAGAAGTTAATTTGCATACAATTCATAGGTGTTGAGGATATCATGACGAATGCAACGATGAACCGGGTCCTATACCGCCACAACTGGTCATCCCTGGATGAGTGGGTCCAAGCCCTCGACGAGCTTGCCGACTGCAGCGACGAGGCGGTCGACGAACTCGTCCGCTCTGTCACCGGCGAGACCGACAACATCTTCTTCGAGTAAGGGCTGGCGGTTTTTTAGGAAGCAGGCTACCAGGAACCGGTATTGGCCATCCTTGCCCATGGTTCTTGCGGCGGCAGGGCCTCGCCCGCCTGGAGCAGCTCGATGGAGATGCCGTCCGGCGAACGAACGAAGGCCATGCGGCCGTCACGCGGCGGCCGATTGATGGTCACTCCGCCGGCCATGAGAGTGGCGCAGGTGGCGTAGATGTCGTCGACCCGATAGGCGAGGTGGCCGAAATTACGGCCACCGCCATACTCCTCCGGATCCCAGTTGTAGGTCAGCTCGACCAGCAGGGCGCCGTCGGTCCTGGCGCGCGCTTCGTCCTGAGGCGCGGCGAGGAAGACCAGCGTAAAGCGACCCTTTTCGCTCTCCACTCGCCGCACTTCGCGCAGCCCCAGTTTTGCGCAGTAGAAATCGAGGCTCCGGTCGAGGTCGCGGACCCGAACCATCGTGTGCAAATACTGCATGTCGTCCCGTCCTCCGCGTTTGGCGCTTCGCTTAACCACTTGGTAGTGGAATTTCTGTTTATCTGGCGACCTTAGCAACCGATGCACCAGGAGCCGATATGACCAACCCGCCTCCGCCGAAGAAGCCCGCCGCTTGGCCAGCAGGCGAAAACAAAACGCTCGATGACTGCTTCGACCTTATCGACCAACTCGACGATATCGGCGATCCGGATGTCGACGCACTGTTCAACTACGCTCAGCGCGCTGCGGCCGAGTTGTTCGATTGATGTTCCGGATCGTCCGCGCCCTTGCCTGACCAGTAGGGCGGGGGCGCGGCGGCGAGCCTAGCCGGGATAAGGTTCTCCGCCGGCGGCCCCGACCGAAACGGCGGCGACAAAGAGGATCCCGCCGAAGGACATAAAGGCGAACCCCTGCTCAGATTGCTGATACCGCGGTTGTCCGACTGTCACATTATCTGCTCGGAAAGAAGATCGAAGAGACGCGCTGAAAACTCCTCAACCTTCGCGGTCCTTTGAGGATCGGTTAGCCCGGGCATCCTAGCGACAACAGGGCAGTACGCACCGACCAGATAGTTGACCAATTCCGTGTCGCTGACCTGTGGGTACTTCTTCTGTAAATCCGCAACGGCGGCACCTACTGTGTTTCCAATATCACCGCCGCTGAGCATCTGTGACAATGACCGTTCATCCTGCTCTGTTTCTTGCAGAACGCCGGGAGACGCCTTCTCTGGTCGAGGACATTCGAACGCGTTAGCCGGATGCCCTGAACAGAGCATAAGAAAACTAAGTGCTGCAAATAGGCTATTTGACTTCCCCATGGTTGTATCCACCTTTTAGACCGTTTGCCTTGTGTTTATCCCTTATTTGACTGCTTCTTAAAAGCCAATCCCCCAGCCGACCCCTCCGCCGCCGCCGCCAACGCCCATTCCGATGCCTATGCCCGTTGGCTGAATGCCGGTGCGCGGGAACAGATCGCGGGTCGACTGCTGGATCAACCGGGAAAAATTCGGATCGGCGACCCCTGTCGTCGGACCGACATCGCCACTGACGTTCGATATCACCTCCGCGCCGTCGCAGAACGTCGTCAGAAGCCGAACCGAGCCGTCCGGCAGCGGTTCGCCTCCAGCGCCGCCGCCTCCACAATTCTCGTTGGCACTCAAGCCAACCGAGCCGTTGAAGGTCGTGACGACGCGAAATGATCGGCTCGATGCCTCCTCGGCATTTGTCGTGAACCGCGCGCCCGAACTCCAGGTAATCGCGCGTTCCATGGCGCGGGTAATCGCGCCGTCGATCGCGGCCTGATCCGTGACGTAAGGCTGTCCGCGCACCTGAACCAGCAACGGCCCCCGGTCCATGATCCCTTGCGCGAAATCCCAGGCGTTGGGATTGCGATAGGTCGGTACGGTCGACGGTCCGCCGCCGGCGCACGCCGCGAGCCACAAAGGCGCGAAGGCGGCCAGGGCGCTCATAGCGCGACCAACACCTATGTGCATGTTCATTTCATCTCCCGACGAAGACCTTTGCGGACAACCATATACACTCGGGCCGCGCCCGCGAAAGGGACAACTCAAACGTTGGCATCGCGGCAAGAGCCTTCGCGTCGACAATTCCTAACCCCACCGCGGCATGATATGTCCACGCGAAACGCAGCGGGGAGACGTATCTGACGACATCGAGACGGAGCGGAACTCCATTACCCTTCACCCGCCAGTCGCTTGAGCAAAGCCCGCTTTATTCGGAAGACCTGGGTATCAATCTCGCCGGCGGCGGCGAGGACGCGTGCTTTCGCTGGTTTCTCGCCAGCCTGCTCTACGGCGGGCGGATATCCGAGGCGATCGCGGCCAAGACCTACCGCGCATTCTCCGCCGAGAACCTGGTATCGCCCGAAGGGATCCTTGGCGCCGGGCGCGACTATCTGATCAATCCGCTGATGCGGCGCGGCGGCTATGTCCGCTATGACAATCGCAAGGCGGATCAGATCATCCGGGCCTGCCGGACCCTGGCCGAGACGTATGGCGGGCGGGTGATCGGCCTGCACGAGGCCGCCGCCGATCCGGCCGAGCTCGAGCAACGCGTAGTCGACTTCTACGGGATCGGTCCGGTTACCGCCAACATCTTCCTGCGCGAGTTGCGGCCTTTCTGGAACAAGGCCGATCCGGCGCCGCTGCCTGTTGTCGCCGATCTGGCCTGCGTTATTGGCCTCGACATCACCGGCTACGACACCAAGCAACTCGCGTTTGTCCGCCTTGAGGCCGGGTTGTTACGCCATCGTCGCCGGCTCGAATGGCGGATTGGCGCGCCGCCGGCCGGAAGCCCCGACTAACCCCGCGCGCCCCGATCCGGCCCCGATCTCGCCACGATCCGGGCCGGGTTCCATCCCCTCGACCGACTATGCGATGATGGTGCTGCGAGCCCCAGAGAAGAGCCCAAGATGAAGAGGAGGTGGCGGCGATGAACCAGGACCCAAGCACCGCGGCACGAGAGGCGGAGCCTCGGGAAGGCGGTTCGGATACGCCTGATGCTCTCGTGGTTATCGGTCGGCCGCGAGATCTTGGCGGGTTTTCGGTGCGGCGGGTTCTGCCGTCGGCGAAGCTGCGCATGGTCGGTCCTTTCATCTTCTTCGACCATCTCGGTCCGCTCGCTCTTCCTCCCGGCCGCGGCCTCGACGTCGGGCCGCATCCGCATATTGGCCTTGCGACCGTGACCTACCTTTTCGAAGGCGAACTGGTGCACCGCGACAGCCTTGGCCACGTCCAGACGATCCGGCCCGGCGCGGTCAACTGGATGACCGCCGGCAGCGGGATCGTCCATTCCGAGCGCTCGGCCGTGAAAGACCGCGCCGCCGGCCCCCGTCTTCACGGCATCCAGTCATGGGTTGCCCTGCCCGCCGCGGATGCCGAAACCGAGCCGGGTTTCCATCACCATCCGGCCGAGAGCCTGCCGCGCATTCAGCGCAACGGCGCGGCCATGCGCCTGATCGCCGGGTCGGCCTTCGGTGCGCACGCGCCGGTCACGACCTTCTCGCCGCTGTTCTACCTTGACGGAATTCTCGCCTCCGGCGCGATGGTGCCGCTGCCCGACGACCATGAGGAACGCGCGATCTATGTCGCGGCCGGAAGCCTTGTCGCCGCCGGCGAGCGGATCGAGCCGGGGTCGATGCTGATTGTCCGGCCGGGCGCAACGAGCGACATCCGCGCCGATCGTCCCAGCCGGGTGATGATGCTGGGCGGCGCACCCTTCGCCGAGCCGCGCCACATCTGGTGGAACTTCGTCGCGACCAGCCGCGAGCGCATCGAACAGGCCAAGGCGGACTGGAGCAGCGGCCGCTTCGCGACCATACCGGGAGAGCATGGCGCGATCGCGCTCCCGGAGGCTTAAGCCGGCATTCGCGAGAAGAACCTGGTGACGTGGAAGCAAAACCGCGCCTGGAGCACTTGTCCTTTTGGCGCGCGACCAGGTATGAGGGAGCGGTCATGACGGGCAAATCCTGGACAGCGGCGGCCGCGGACCTCCTTGCCTACGCCGACCGACTAAGACGGCGCGCCAAAAAGCGCGCGGGGCGAATGCGCCCGGCGGTCGTCCATCCCTATCTCGGCTACGGCACGACCGAACGGCTGTTCCTGCGCGGCCGGGTCATCGAGGATCCGCGTCTGGAGCACGTCTCCCCGGGTGCCTCGCGCTGGCAAAATCTGCGGACCATGATCAAGCGCTACCAGAGCGACGAGATTCCCTGCGCCAAGGTTCTCGCCCGCTACGGCTCGCAAGAGGCGGTACTCGAGACCGACGACGAGGGCTACTTCGAGCTGAGCTTTCCGACTTCGCCCACGCCGGTGGGCCAAAGCGATGCCGGTTGGCTTTCCATCGACCTGGAACTGATCGAGCCGCTGAGCGGGGGCGCGCCGCCGGCGCGAGCGGTGGGCAAGGTCCTGGTTCCCGCCAGGGACGCAAGCTTCGGCGTCATCTCCGACATCGACGACACCATCGTCAAGACCGGCGCCGCCAACATCCTTCGCCACTTCCGCACCGTCCTGCTCAACAGCGCGGCGACGAGGACGCCCTTCATCGGCGTTAGCGACTTTTATCACGCACTCGAGCGCGGAAGCGCGGACCGACCGGTCAATCCCATCTTCTATGTGTCCTCCAGCCCTTGGAACCTGTTTGACTTGTTTCGCGACTATCTTTGCCACCAGAACATTCCCGATGGCCCGATCGTGCTACGCGATTTCATGCTGGAGCCCGGTGGCTGGTTCAAGGTTGGTCACGACGAACACAAAACCGGTGTCATCGAGGGCCTGCTCGCGCTTTATCCTCATCTCGAATGGATCCTGATCGGCGACAGCGGGCAACGCGACGCGGTGATCTATCGCGGCATCGTCGAGCGCCATCCGAGCCGCGTGCTCGCCGTCTACATGCGCGACGTTTCGCGGCGAACGCCGCACTGCGAGGCGCTCCGCGCCGCGGAGGACATTGCTGCGCTTGGACCTCAGGTCGTGTTCGATCCGCACACCTTGACCGCGGCCGATAACGCGGCGGCTCACGGCTGGATCCGCGCGCAGGCCCTACCCGGGATCGCGGGCAAGGTGGCCAGTGAAGGCGAGCCGGACATGGTCGCCTCCGTGTCCTGAACGGTCAGGCGCGGACGAACCGGAATTCCACCCGGCCGCATCGAAGCACCTAGATTGTTTTTGCTTAGTAGATCGGCCGACCATATGTCTGGGTCGCGTTGGATCCAGTCCACTAAACTTGCGGATTTGGAGGAAGGCAGCGCGAGCGGATAACGCGAAGACGTGAATCTCAGGTAAGTTTGATGGCCGTTTTGACAAATCGAAGCAGGCGCTTTTCAACCACTCTCGGCCCTCGGTGGCGGATCGCGCAGTTGATTTTGCTCGATAACAATAATTCCAAGAATGCTGCGCTGGTCCCTAAACAAGAACAGGCTGGATCGCCGCGGGGCGTCTATGGCGTCAGCGTTTCTTGGCGAGTAGACAAATATCGTCGCGGATTGGGCCTGTTGTACTTCGTCCGTCAGTGGTCGCCATCATCCGAACGGTTCATTGACATCGCGCGAGAGCAATGCATAGTAGTTTCCTACGCGGGCAATTATAAAAGGAGGACGCGCTTTGGACGTTCTTGTTGTGGGCGGTGCTGGCTATGTTGGGACGGTATTATGCCGGCATTTAGCCCAAGCGGGTTATGGTGTTCGGATCGCCGATCTGTTTCTTTTCTCCGAGCCTCAAGCCCTCGCCGGATACTCGCGTGTAAAGGTTGTCGAACTCGCGGTCGTTGTCTCCGCATGACTTCGAGGGTGTCGACGTCGTCTTGAATTTGGCCGCCCTTTCGAATGACCCATCCGGGGCGCTAAATCCATTCGCGACGTACTCCATCAACGTTGACGCCCGTGTTCGTGCGGCGGAGTTGGCCCGCGCCGCCGGCGTCGAGAGATACATCTTATTCAGTTCGTGTTCGGTATATGGCGCGCATGACGGGATTGTTGACGAAAGCGCGGCGCCCAACCCGCTGACGTCCTATGCGATCGCGAACACACGCGCGGAAAAAGGGATCTTGGCTCTGAATGACGATCGCTTCTGCGTAACGATCCTTCGCTTGGCGACGGTCTTCGGCCTTTCTCCAAGCATGCGCTTCGACCTCGCGATCAATACCATGACATTGAATGCCTTTGCCGACGGGCGGCTGACGATTAACGGCGATGGCCTGCAACACCGTCCGTTCATCCATGTCGGCGACGTGGCAAGAGCGGTCGAGACCGTTCTGAATGTCACTCCGGGGGCCGTTGGCGGCGAGGTTTTCAATATCGTCAACTTCAACCTGAAGATCCGGGATCTTGCGGAGCGGATCCGCGCGCTTTTCGGCAACGCGGTTGAGCTCGAATTCGTCACCGACAATCCCGACGCGCGCAATTATCACGTTAGCGGCGCCAGGGCGGAACGCCTACTTGGTTTCGTGCCCGAGGTCGGTCTCGAGCAAGGCGCCGGCGCCATCAGGGCCGCGTTACGGGACGGCAGCGTGCGTCCGAACTTCGCCTCGATCCGCTTGAACGGGTACCGAAAACTCGTTGAGGACGTCGGCGTCGACGTTGATGATGGTGGCAGGCAAGCGCCGGCGCTTGTTGCAGCATTGCGCATGGCGTAAGCCGTTCTTCGATGCACAAGGTCGTCATTCTGCAGCGCGTCGTGCCGCACTACCGCTTGGCGCTTTTCGAGCGGTTGTGGCGCGAGTTCGGCTGGTGCATCGCTACGGCGGAACACGTCCCGAACTTCGGTGAACTCGACGGCTTCAATACGGTCGATGACGAACAACCCTTTATAAAACGGTTTAAATTCGAGTTTCCGTGGCGCCGGTCGGTCTACCGATGTAACGTTCCGGTGCGGCGGATACTGGACGAAACCCAGGCGACGGCCGTTATCAGCGAATTCGCGATGTACATGAGCTCAACGTACCAACTAACCGCGCTCCGGCGGCTACGCGGCTCGCCGACATTACTGTTCTGGTCGCACGGATTTAGCATGGAGCGAGGCTTGACGTCACTCCGCGATCGTGCGCTCCAGTGGCCTCGTGCCTTGATCTCCGCGATGGCGGACGGACACGTCTGCTACAGCGAGGAGGGCCGCGACTACCTCTCGCGGTTCATGGCCGAGGAGCGGTTGTTCGTGGCGCCCAATACTCTTGACATAAAGACCGTCCGGCGAACGGCGGACGAGACGCCGCTCATGGCAGCGCCGGGACGGCCGCATATCGTGACCGTCGGCCGCATGACCGCGGATAAGGAGTTTCCCCGGCTTGTTCGCGTGTTCCGGGCCCTGCTCACCGATTACCCCGAAGCCGCGTTGACTCTGGTCGGTGACGGTCCGGATCGGCCGAGGGCAAGCGAAGCCGCGGGTGATGAACTTGGCCGAAGGATTTTCATGCCGGGCGCGGAGTACGACGAAGCGCGGATCGCCGCATACTTTGGTTGCGCCGACCTGAGCGTCGTTACCGGGGCGGCCGGCCTCGGCGTGAACCACGCGCTGTCCTACGGCGTGCCGGTCATTGCCTACGAACGGACGCCGCAAGGCCCGAACCATCATCCCGAGATCGCGTATGTCGTCGACGATGTCACTGGCTTGCGGGTGCCGCGGTACACCGACGAGGCGATGATAGGGTCGCTGCGGGGCTTTCTGGCGCGTTATCCCGATCCCCGCGCCGCGTTCTCTAAGTCTATCGGCCGCTATGTCGATCACCACCTATCGCTCGATGGCATGGTGCGCGAGTTCGCCAAGGTCGATGAGTTCATACGCAAGCGCGCTCACCGAGCGGCATGACTGAGTGAGGGTGACAGTGGATACGAATGCAGCAGAGCGCCGGGCCGATTGCGGCATACCGCTTGGCGTTCTCACCGGCCGGCCGGGCCGCGACACGCCGCTGCCGATCGTGCGGCCGCGTTTCCCCAAGCTTGCCGAATTCGCCGGCGAATTCGATCACGCCCTGGCGACGGGCGCGGTCACCAATCAAGGGCCCCACGCGGTGGCGCTGGAAGCCGAACTCGGCGACTACTTAGGCGTTCCCACCCTCGTCTTTTCCAGCGGCCAGGCGGCGCTGATGGCGATGCTGGCGGCGAGCGGGGTCACGTCCAAGGAGGTGATCGTGCCGTCGTTCACCTTCTGCGCGACGCCGCATGCCGTCGTCTGGGCGGGCGGCAAGCCGGTGTTCGCCGACATCGATCCGGCGAGCCTGACCATCGAGGTCGCCGACGTGGAACGCCGCATCGGCCCGAATACCGCGGCAATTCTCGGGGTCTGCGTCTACGGCATCGCCTGCGACTACGAGCGCCTGTCCGAACTTGCCCGGCGCCGCGGGGTGAAGCTGCTCTTCGACTCCGCGCCCGCCTTCGGCACCCGCGTCGATCACCGGCCGATAGGCGGCTTCGGCGATGCGCAGATCTTCAGCTTCCACGCGACCAAGGCTTTCTGCACCATGGAGGGCGGAGCGCTGTCGAGCCACGACCCCGACCTGCTGGCCAAGGCGGAGGCGTTGCGCAACTTTGCCCAGAAGGGCGGCAGCGCCTCGGGAGCCGCGGGTTTCAACGGCAAGATGACCGAGGTCGCGGCGATGATCGGGCGCATTCAACTGCGCGGCTTCGAGCCCGCGCGCCGGCGGCGGTTGGAGGTGGCGCGGCGCTATCGCGAGGGCCTCGCCGGCGTGCCGGGACTGACAATGGCCAACGTGCCGGACAACCAGGAGCCGATCTGGCTCTATTTCCCGATCAGGCTCGACGCCGACGAGTTCGGCCTGACGCGCGAAGAGGCGGCGGCGGCACTTGCCGCCGATAACATCCATTGCCGCAAGTACTTCGATCAGCCATGTCACAAGATGCCGGCCTATCCGCACGATCACGCCCTCTACCTCCCGGTGAGCGAGCAGTGGACGGACGGCGTCATCGCCTTGCCCGTCTACAACGACCAGACCGACGAGGAAATCGACTACATCGTCGATCACATCCACGCCGTCCATGAGCGAGCGCCGGAGGTGCGCCGCGCGCTCGCCGGCCACGGGGCCTAGTGACGACCATGCGCGATCAGGCTTACGGCGAAGAGGGCGTGGCGAGCGGGCAGCGGCGCAAGGCGCAATGGCGCGTCAAGGAGATCGCCGATCCGATTTTCGCCGCGGTGATCCTGTTTCTCCTCGCGCCGCTGTTCCTGGCCATCATGGCCGGGATCAAGCTGACGTCGAGGGGGCCCATATTCTTTCGCCAGACACGCTACGGCAAGGACAAGCGCCTTTTCGACATCTGGAAGTTTCGCTCGATGTACATCGCTGCCTGCGATGCGCGCCTGGGCGGCGAGATCAACCAGGCGACCAGGGGCGATCCGCGCATCACCCCGATCGGCGCCTTTCTCAGGCGCACCAGCCTCGATGAGCTGCCGCAGCTCATCAACATCGTCGCGGGCGAGATGTCGCTGGTCGGACCGAGGCCGCACGCGGTCGCCGAGGATGACCATTTCGCGACACTGATCGCGGACTACGACGGCCGCTTCCGCGCCAAGCCCGGCATTACCGGCCTCGCCCAGGTGCGCGGCCTGCGCGGCGAAATCACCTCCGACGCCTTCATGCGCCGCCGCGTCGCCGAGGACAACGCCTACATCGACACCTTCTCCCTGGCCCTCGACGCCTGGATCGCCTGGCGCACGATCATCGTGCTGTTCAAAGAACAAGGTGCGTATTAGCCCGAAGCCGATATTCGTATTCTTGGCGGCAAGCCGGCAAGCAGACACAAGTCTATAATAAGATGTGCGACCTTCGTCCCACATACCCGCCGCATCTACGCCCAGACCCTCCCGGATGACATCGGGCTTCGGGTCTCATGGCCCCCTCGCCCAGGACTGGACGCCTCCTATGCGGTTCAGTCAACTCGTGTTTACGCACAAACGCACCATGCCCGGCGCACCATGGAAAAGCCGCCGGGCCATAGACCCGGCGGCTTTGCCTCTTCGTTCCCCTGCGCGCGATGTGGCCTCGCACATTGTTCCAGATCATCTTGCCGCCCTTGGACGAGACCTCCAAGGGCGGCTTGATCTAGAAGGTGCGCTTGGCCAAAAGGGTCTTGATCTCGGCGATGGCCTTGCCCGGATTAAGGTGCTTCGGACAGGTGTTGGTGCAATTCATGATCGTGTGGCAGCGGAACACCCGATAGGGATCGTTGAGCTGGTCGAGCCGCTCCCCGGTCGCCTCGTCACGGGAGTCCGAGATCCAGCGATAGGCCTGAAGGAGAATGGCCGGGCCGAGGTAGCGGTCGCCGTTCCACCAGTAGCTCGGGCAGGCGGCCTGGCAGCAGAAGCACAAGATGCATTCCCACAGGCCATCGACACGCGCGCGCTCCTCGGGGCTTTGCAGCCGCTCGCCCGCGGGCGGCGGGGTATCCGCCTGAAGCCACGGCTGGATCAGCCGGTATTGCGCATACGGCACCGACAGGTCGGGGACCAGATCCTTGACCACCGGCAGGTGCGGCAACGGGTAGATCTTGACGTCGCCCTTGATGTCCTCGATCGCCTTGATGCAGGCAAGAGTGTTGGTGCCGTCGATGTTGAAGGCGCACGATCCGCACACGCCTTCGCGGCACGACCGACGGAAGGTGAGCGTCGCATCGATCTCGTTCTTGATCTTGATCAGAGCGTCGAGAACCATCGGCCCGCAGGCGCTGAGATCGATGTCGAAGGTGTCCAGGCGGGGATTCTCCCCGCTGTCGGGGTCGTAGCGGTAGATCTTGAACCGGCGCACGCGGGTCGCGCCCGCCGGCGCCGGGAACGTCTTGCCCGTTTTGATCCGGGAATTGGGCGGCAGATTGAATTCGGCCATTTGTTGGTTTCCTTCTCGGGCCCGCTCAGTAGACGCGCTTTTGCGGCTCGATGTACTTGGCTTCGTTGGTCAGGGTGTAGGTATGCACCGGCCGGTAGGTCAGGGTCACCTTGCCCGCGTCGTCGACGGTGGCCAGCGAATGCTTCATCCAGTTGACGTCGTCACGATCGGCGAAGTCCTCGCGGGCGTGGGCGCCGCGGCTTTCCTTGCGGGCCTCGGCCGAGTACAGCGACGCC
Source organism: uncultured Alphaproteobacteria bacterium (assembly GCA_963805915.1). Classification (GTDB taxonomy): domain Bacteria; phylum Pseudomonadota; class Alphaproteobacteria; order Rhodospirillales; family Defluviicoccaceae; genus JAEULH01. Next base: position 66,682 of record CAWDWD010000013.1, on the reverse strand, counting down.
TTGGCGCAGATCATCAGATTCTCGAGCTCGAACGCCTCGACCAAATCGGAATTCCAGATCAGCGAGCGGTCGCTGAGGCGGATGTCGTCGAGCGCGGTCCAGACCTGGTCGATCTCCTTGCAGCCGCCGGCCAGGACCTCCTGGTTGCGAAAGACCGCGGCATTGCTCTGCATGGTCTTTTGCATCTTCATGCGGATTTGGCTCGTCGGCTGGTCGCCCTTGGCGTTGCGCAGGCGATCGAGGCGCGACAATGCCAACTCGGCGCTGTCCTTGGGCAGCGGCGGATGCGACGCTCCGGGCTTGATCTTCTCGGCCGCCCGCAACGCCGCGGCGCGGCCGAAGACGACGATGTCGAGCAACGAGTTGGTGCCGAGCCGGTTGGCGCCATGAACCGAGGCGCAGCCGCATTCGCCGACCGCCATCAAGCCGCGGCAGATCGCATCCGGGTCGTCGGCCGTCGGGCGCAGCGCCTCGCCGTGATGGTTGGTCGGGATGCCGCCCATGTTGTAGTGGACCGTCGGCAGCACCGGGATCGGCTCCTTGGTCGCGTCGACGCCGGCGAAGATCTTCGCCGTCTCGGTGATGCCGGGCAGCCGGGCGAGCAGGATGTCGGAGCCGAGATGCTCAAGGTGGAGCATGATGTGGTCGTTTTCCGCGCCGATCCCGCGGCCCTCGCGGATCTCGACCGTCATCGACCGGCTGACGACGTCGCGCGACGCCAGGTCCTTCGCGGTCGGAGCATAGCGCTCCATGAACCGCTCGCCCTCCGAGTTGGTCAGGTAGCCGCCCTCGCCGCGCGCGCCTTCGGTGATCAGACAACCGGAGCCGTAGATGCCGGTGGGATGGAACTGGATGAACTCGTGGTCCTGGAGCGGCAGGCCGGCGCGCGCCGCCATGGCGTTGCCGTCGCCGGTGCAGGTGTGCGCCGACGTGCAGGAGAAATAGGCCCGGCCATACCCGCCGGTGGCGAACACCGTGGTGTGGCCCTGGAAGCGGTGGATGGTGCCGTCGTCGAGATTCCAGCCGATGACGCCGCGACACGCGCCTTCGTCGTCCATGATCAGATCGATCGCGAAGTACTCGACGAAGAACTCGGCGTTATGCTTGAGCGATTGCTGATAGAGCGTGTGCAGGATGGCGTGGCCGGTCCGGTCGGCCGCGGCGCAGGCGCGTTGAACCGGCGCTTCGCCGTAGTTGCGCATGTGGCCGCCGAAGGGCCGCTGATAGATCAGGCCGTCCTTGGTCCGCGAGAACGGCACGCCGAAGTGCTCAAGCTCATGAACCGCCGGAACGGCGTGGCGGCACATGTATTCGATGGCGTCCTGATCGCCGAGCCAGTCGGAGCCCTTGACGGTGTCGTACATGTGCCACTGCCAGCTGTCCTCGGCCATGTTGCCGAGCGCGGCGCCGATGCCGCCCTGCGCCGCGACGGTGTGGCTGCGGGTCGGAAACACCTTGGTGATACACGCGGTCTTGAGGCCGGCCGCGGCCATGCCGAGGGTCGCGCGAAGGCCCGCGCCGCCGGCGCCGACGACGATGACATCGTAGGCGTGATCGATGATCGGATAGGCTGTCGGCATGGTTTGCTATCTCCCCATGGCAAGCAAGACGACGGCGAGAATGCAAGAAGTCGCCAACAAAAACAGAACGAAGCGCGTGCTCAGCAGCGCGACGACCCGCGCGGCATCGCCATGAACGTAATCCTCGATGACCACCTGCATGCCGAGATAGCCGTGATAGAATAAGGTGCCGACGAGGACGATCATCAGCACGGCGTTGCCGAAAATCGAGATCCAGCCGCGGAAGGTTGCGTAATCGGCGCCGATCAGAGAGATGGCCGCGAAGACGAACCAGATCGACAACGGCACCAGGGCGATCGCGGTGACGCGCTGGGCCCACCAGTGGCCGACGCCTTCCTTTGCCGAACCGAGGCCGCGCGCGCGGCCAAGCGATGAGCGCAGTTCCATCACGCACCTCCAACCGCGTAAGCGGCGATCAAGGTAATCAGCGTCGCGGCGACGGCGAAACCGATCATGACAAGACCCGATTTGCGGACCTGTTCATTCTCGAACCCCCAGCCGAAGTCCCACAGCAGGTGACGCACACCGTTGGCGAGATGGTAGAAGACGGCGAAGGTAAAGCCCCACAGGATCAACTGACCGAACCACGAGCCGAAAAAGGCCTGCGCGGCCGCGAATGTGTCTGGTCCATAGGCGGCGGCGGTCAGCCACCACGTCAGCAAAAGCGTGCCGAACGTGAGAGCAACCCCGGTGGCGCGGTGCAGGATCGACAGAACCGACGTGATCTGCGGCCGATACACCTGGAGGTGGGGAGAAAGAGGACGGTCGAGGGATGGCATGGGAATTTCCCCTTGTTCTTCAATGCCTGCGCAACATCAAGCGAGAAACGTGTAGCCGCTCATTGCGGCGAAGTCAATCTTCGCAGGTGCGGGATAATGATGCCGCGTTAAAAAACAATGAAGTAACGGGCGAAGTGACTTCTCCGGCAATAATCGTTTCGATCGATTATGATTTTCATTAGCAGCCATGGCTGGCGCGCGGCAGCGGCGGCGGGATCGTCACGGGGCGGCGCCGGCATCACTGCTTTTGCGACATTGCGACCGCGCGGGATTGACAGCCAGAGGCGGGTTTGCTCCCTTTAGGGCAGTCTGGCGGAGGCACACGCGGTGAGCGGCGCCGGGAACGCCGGGTCCACGAAAGCTTGGGAGGAAAGCGATGGAGGGAATGCGTGTCGGTGGGGTCTTCGGGCTTATTGTGCTCGCGCTCGACGTCTGGGCGCTGATTCATGTGGTGCAGAGCGGAGCCTCCACGGGCGGCAAGGTGCTGTGGGTCCTTCTCATCTTGCTCCTGCCGGTGGTCGGCTTCCTTCTCTGGCTGGTGCTGGGGCCGCGCAAGGCATAGCGGACCGCCCGAGAGCCTTCGCCCGCCGCCGAGCGGGAAGCCCCGCGTCAGCTCGGCGGGTTGGTCACCGCGGCCGGGCCGCCGACCAGCATCCGGACCAGTTCGGCCTGGCGGTCGGTTCCGGTCTTGCTGAAAATCTGCTTCAGGTGCTTGCGGACGGTCTCATAGGCGACGCCCAGGATCTGCGCGGTCTCGTCGAGGCGATTGCCCTGCGCCAGCAGGGCCGCGACGCGCGCCTCGGCCCGGCTCAAGCCGTAGAGGTCGCACAGCCGCATGGCGTCAATCTCGCCGGGGTTTTCCGGATCGCCAATAAAGACGATAGCGATCGGCTCGTCCGGACCGGTTTCGCCGGCGTCGGGCATCGGCCAGACCAGCACGCTCACCGGCCTTTGGCGCGACGGCCGCGGCACCGCGAGGGCCCGCGGCACGACCTGTTCTCCGTCGCGCACCATGCCCGCCAGACGCGTCAGCAATTCGCGGAAGCGGCCGCGCCGCCCCGGTTGGCCAAGCGCCAACGCGCCGGTGCTCAGCGAGAGAATATCGCCGTTGTTGATGACGGCGGTCGCGGTCGGGTTGGCGTATAAGACGCCGCCGTCGGCGCGGATCAAGGCCACCCCGAGCGACATCCCGTGAAGGGCCATTAGCGAAGCCGCCTGGACCGTCTTGACCGACAGCAGCGCCTCGCTCGCCGCAAGGCGGCGCTGCAGATGCGGGAGCAGGTCGGTGAACTGAGCCCTCGCCTCGGCTTTGAAGCCGCCGCGGCGGCGCGCGCGAAGCAGCGCAACCAGGCCAACGCGGCCACCCTCACCGACAAACACACCGGCGAGAAAACGATGGAAGTGTTGCCCATGCAGCCAATCGGCGGCGAAGTTGGTCTTGGCGAACGGGATGCCGTCGGAGACGACGCTGTCGTCGTCCCAAACGCTCGGCGACGCCGCGCTGACAGCGCCATTCCCGAGCCAGCCGGCGAGCGTATCCGACGCATTGCCGTAGGTCGCGATCGGCTTGGCGCCGACACCCCAAGCGTGAACGATGCGACCCGATGCACCGCCTGGTTCGTGGTAGGCGATGAAGGCGGCGTCGGCATCCGTGGCTTCGGCCAACAGCGCGAGCGCCTCTGGCCAAAGCGCCGGGTCGCTGCTGGCATCGCAAAAGGAGGACATCGTTTGTAGCACTGTGTCTTTCATAGCCGCCGCCAAAATGAGTGCATGTCAGAGATCAAAATTACCGGTTCAGTGCCCCCCGCGCTGTGACGCCCATCATTGTGTTTGCTCCCTTTGCGGGAACGGATCCATAAAATACTGTCTCAGGTTGTACGTATTTTGCAAGCGCTATCGAAGGCGCCGAGCCGTCAGGTGCTCCGGCGCTTGACGCTTTGCCCATGTTCCGTCGAACGGCTACTCCTCGAAAAACCAGATCATGCGAGGCTTCGTGGCGGTTTCATGGTCCATTTCGACCGTGGGCGGCCCGGCAGTGACCTCCCCTCGCCTGTGGCACCAACCCGCCGGTGAAGCATCCGTTTAGACAAGGCCGAAGGTGCGCTCGTTCATCGCGTCCCGCCGGTGATATTGCCAGTACTCCCCCAGCCGTTCCGATCATCATGCGAGCGCTCGCGGGCGACGTCGAACATCCGGCTCAGCACCTGGGAGTCCTGCGCCCCGGAAATCACGTACGATCGCTCGAATACGAATGTCGGCACCCCGTTTATCCCCAGCCGATGCGCCCTGGCGTTGGCCGCGTAGACCTCTGTCACATCAATGTCACTTTTCAAATATATGGTGAGATGCGCGGCGTCGAGCCCCACTCGGGTACCGATTCTGATCAGCTCCCGGACCTCGCCGATGTCCCTACCGCGCACGAAATGCGCCTGAAACAGGGCCTCCACGGCGGCACTCGCTACCCCTTGACCATCGGCGAACCGGACCAGGCGATGGGCGTTCAACGTGTTCGGCGTGCGTTCAATGCGATCGAATGCGAAATCGATATCGACCGATTGCGCGAAGTCGCTGATGGCGACAAAGACCCGGCTGATGCGCGCTTGATTGCCGAACTTGCGCATAAGATAGGTGCTCCGCTCGACCCCCGCAGCCGGTATGTCGGGGTTGAGCAGGAACGGCCACCAGCGAATCGTGACATCCAGGTCCGGGCGAAGCGCCAGCGCCTTTTCGAGCTGACGCTTACCGATAAAGCACCATGGGCAGCCGGGATCGTAGATCATCTCGATTAACATGGATCCATCGTCCTTTCGCGCCGGCCGGCCGATACGTCTGCCGGCCGATACATCTGCTGGCAGATACGTCTTGGAGGACTTGCGTTCGACCACGGCCGCGAACTACCTCTAGCAAGCAAGGAGGAGACGCGAGAGTATGGACGTCAAACGGGCAAAATTCCAAATCGGCGATGTCGTTCGCCATCGGCTCTATCCGTTTCGGGGCGTGATCTTCGATGTGGATCCGGTGTTCGCCAACACCGAGGAGTGGTGGTTATCGATCCCGGCGCACGTCCGGCCGCGCAAGGATCAGCCGTTCTACCATCTACTCGCGGAGAACGCGGACAACACGTACGTCGCCTATGTCTCCGAGCAGAACCTGCTTGCCGACGACCGCGGCGGCCCGATCGGCCACCCGCAAGTCTCGGAGCTGTTTTCGGGAATGGAAAACGGACGCTATGTGACCCGGCGCGGGGCGTGCAATTAGCTACGTGCGATTCGCTAGGCGTCGAGCACGCGAGGTTGTCGCCGGCCTCGTTGCCGGTAATAGAACGCGGCAATGGTGCGCGGAGAAACGCCGATCGCGTAAAGACCAAGGCAAACGAGGTTTCGCAACGGCCGCAGCAGGTAGCCGTCGCGGCGATAGCGTTCGGCCGAAGTCATCGCCTGGGCGTTGAGAATTCGCAGCCGCGCCCGACCGATGCGGCGAATGATGTCGACGTCTTCCATCAGCGCGATCCGCTTGTAGCCGCCCAGATGCTCGTAGAAGGCCCGGCTGATCAGCAAGCCCTGGTCGCCGTAGGGCAAGCCGAACAGCCCGCTGCGCAGGGCCACGGCTCGCTCCACGACACGGGCGGCAAAACCTGGATCGTCGAGGCGAAAGCGCAAGACGGCCGCGCGCTCGCAATTTTCCGGTGCGTTGCAAAACGTTCTAACGGGGGCCACCCATTCATCCTCGGGCCTCGTATCGGCGTGGAGAAAGAAGAACCAGTCACCCGCCGCCGCCGCCGCGCCGGCGGCAAGCTGAACGCCCCTGCCCCGCCCGCTCGCAACGACGATCGCGCCATGCCGCGCGGCAATACTGACTGTGTCGTCGGCCGAGCCGCCATCGGCGACGATAATTTCGCAAGGCAAATGCGCGCGCGCCGCGCCGAGTGTTTCCAGGGTCGGCCGCAAGACCGCGCCCGCATTCAGGGTCGGAATGATCACACTCAGCATTGGCGCAGCTCCGCGCGATAGCGCCTCGGATTATCCACCATATCGCGAACGGAAACATCAGGCAGCCGAATCGTGTTGCCAAGATGCCCTGTCGGGATCACGGACCGCCCCGCTTGGGTTATACCGCTGCGAAAATGAAGCAGTTCGAGGATCGCGGCTGCGGTTCCGCCGGGATATGATCAGCACCATGCCGGACTTCAGCATGGAGCGGGCGGCCGGCGGCGTGGTCGCCGGGGTCGACGAGGCGGGCCGCGGGCCGCTGGCCGGCCCGGTGGTGGCCGCCGCGGTCGTGTTCATGCGGTGCCGCGCGCCCGACGCGCTTGTTCTGGAGCTCGACGATTCCAAAAAACTGGGCCGGGCGGTTCGCCGGCGCCTGTTCGAGACGGTTCGGGCCTGCGCCCGGGTCGGCGTCGGCATGGCCGACGTCGCCGAGATCGACCGCCTCAACATCCTGCAGGCGAGCCTGCTGGCGATGGCCCGCGCGGTCGATGCCTTGGGAATCACGCCGGATCTTGCTCTCGTCGACGGCAACCGGCCGCCTCCGCTCCGCTGCCCGGTTCGTTGCGTCGTCGGCGGCGACGGCTTGTGCCTTTCGGTTGCCGCGGCGTCCGTGATCGCCAAGGTCAAACGTGACGCGATCATGGCCGAGTTGGCCGAGGCTCATCCCGGCTACGGCTGGCAGCGCAACGCCGGATACGGAACGCCGGCCCACATCGAGGCCCTCGCCCGGCTTGGACCGACACCGCACCACCGGCGCAGCTTCAGGCCGCTGGCCAATATGTTGATCGGCCGAGTTCCATAGCCTCCACATCTTGTCGGCCTGATCGTTAAGCCCTCGATCGTTAGCCCCCCGATTGTTAAAGCCCAATCGTTAAACCCCGATCGTTAAACCATTGAATCGGTTTCGTTCTTGACGGCGAGTCCCGGCTGACTCATGCTCGCGCCATGGTCAAGGGCAATATCAACATCCGCGCCGACCGGGTGATTCACGGCGACTGCATCGAGGTCATGGCGGCGATGCCGGCGGCTTCGGTCGACATGATCTTCGCCGACCCGCCCTACAACCTGCAGCTCAAGGGCGAGTTGCTCCGGCCCAACAACAGCCGCGTCGACGGCGTCGACGAGGAGTGGGATCGGTTCGCCGATTTCGCCGCCTACGACCGGTTCACCCGGGCGTGGCTGAGCGAGTCCCGGCGGCTGCTCAAGCCCGACGGCACGCTGTGGGTCATCGGCAGCTATCACAACATCTTCCGGATCGGGACGATCCTGCAGGACCTCGGCTTCTGGATCCTCAACGACGTCGTCTGGCGCAAGTCCAATCCGATGCCGAACTTCCGCGGCCGGCGATTTACCAACGCCCATGAGACCCTGATCTGGTGCGCCCGTGACGAGAAGGCGCGCTACCGGTTCAACTATCACGCCATGAAGAACCTGAACGACGATTTGCAGATGCGCTCGGACTGGCTGCTGCCGATCTGCGGCGGCGGCGAGCGGGTCAGGACCGGCGGCCGCAAGGCGCACGCGACGCAAAAGCCGGAGGCTCTGCTTCACCGCGTCGTCCTGGCGTCGACCGCGCCCGGCGATCTTATCGTCGATCCCTTCGTTGGCACCGGCACCACCGGCGCGGTGGCGATCCGTCTCGGCCGGCACTGCATCGGCGTCGAGCGCGACGAGGGTTACGCCCGGATCGCCGCCGAGCGGTTGGCCGCGGTCCAGCGCCCGGACGCGCCGGAACTTCTGTCGACCCGCGATAACCGCGCCGCGCCTCGGATCCCCTTCGGCTGGGTGGTCGAGCGCGGCTTGCTGCGAGCCGGCGACGTACTCTACGATCAACGCCGCCGTCACGCCGCGCGTGTCGCCGCCGACGGCACGCTCGCGACCGAGGAGTTCCGCGGCTCCATCCACCAGGTTGGCGCGCGGGTGCAAAACGCGCCGGCGTGCAACGGCTGGCAATTCTGGTGCACCGAGGTCGCCGGCACCCTTGTTCCGATCGACGTCTTCCGTCAACAACTCCGCGCCGAACTGACCTGAAGCGGCAATCGACAAACGGCACGAAGAAAGGTGTTTACGCGGCTTCGGTCGGCTCCAGCACGTTCGTCGCGGCGAAGGCCTCGGCGACGCCTTCGCCGACCGCGGTCTCGGCGCGTTTCGCGAGATCCTTGCGGCGCGCGGAGCCGTCAATCCGGATCGGCGGATGAAAGCGAACCTCGGCCCGCGCGCCTTTCAGGCCCATCATCCGGATCATATGCGGCATCAGCGCGGTCTCGCCGAACCAGCAATAGAACGCTCGCCGAGCGCCCGTAAGCGCGGTCCCGTCGGCGTAGCGCGGATAGGCGATCGATACCGGCTGAACAACCAGCTCGCCGCCCGAGGGCGGCGTCTCAACGATGCTGAACAGTGACGACTTGAAGGAGGCAACGCGGCTGCCGTCGGTGGTCGTTCCTTCCGCGAACAACAGCAGGCCGCGGCCGCTCGCCAGCCGCGCGGTCAGTTCATGGCGCTGGCTCGCGGCGTCGGCGCCCTTGCGATTGACGAAGACGGTGCCGGTCAGCTTGGCGGCGGTTCCGAACAGCGGCCACGTCCCGACCTCGCTCTTGGCGACGAAGGCCGCGTCGACCAGCGAGGCAAGGATCGGAATGTCGAGATAGGAGACGTGGTTGGCGACTGTGAGCGTCGCGCCGCTTGGGTGGCGCTGCCCGAACACGTGCACGGTGATCCCGGCCAGGCGGTAGCAAGCCCGCGACCAGACCACCTGGATCGGCCGCCGCCAGCGCCGCAACGGGCCGACGCAGGAGGCGTAAAGCGTCATGATGACGAGGTTCAGCACGATGAAGCCGGTCAACCGCGCGGAGGCCCGCAACGGCGAGCCCGATGGCAAGCCCCGAGGCGGCGAACCCGGAGGTGGCACGTCTGGGGGCGGCAAGTCCGGGGGCGTCATGCGCGCGGCGGCTCACCGGTGTGGGCCGAAGCGCTCGCCCGGTAGCGCCGCTCGTACTTCCGGGTCAACTGGTCGGTCTTGACGATGACGCAGACGTCGGTCGTATTGAACTGGTGGTCGATCACCGCGCCATCGCCGACAAAGCCGCCGACGCGGAGATAACCCTTGATCAGCGGCGGCAGCGCGCTCAGCGCCGACTGCGTATCGATGCCGGCGACCGGCACAAGGTCCATGCCGACATAGTGATGATCGAGCGCGCGCGGCCGCAGCGTCAGCGGCGCGAGGTGGTAGTGATGCAGGTAGGCAAGCTGGCGCTCCATGCTGTGGGGCTCGGTCCCGGGAAAGCTGGCGCAGCCGAACATCAGATGAATGCCGTATTCGCGAACGTAAGCCGCGAGCCCGCGCCACAGGATCTGCATCACCCCGCGACTTCGGTAGAGCGGATCGACGCACGAGCGGCCCAATTCGACGATCTCGCCCGGAAAAGACATGAGCGCGGTCAGGTCGTATTCCTGGGAGGTGTAGAAGCCGCCGTGCTCGACGGCGACCGATCGGCGCAGCAGCCGGTAGGTGCCGACAACCTTCGCCGCCCCGTTGGACTTCTCCAGGTCGATGACCAGCAGATGATCGCAGAACTCGTCATAGCGATCGAAATCAAGCCGCCGCGCCTTGACCTGCGGCGTCGGCGTGGCCGACATCTCTTCGTAGAAGACCCGGTAACGCAGCGCCTGCGCACTTTCGATCTCCGCCGGCGTCTCGGCGAGCCGGACCTGAAAGTCGTTAAAGCGTAAGGGCTCCACGTTACCTTCCCGCGCAACGGGCCATTGTTCGCTGGGTTATCCGCCGAGCCGGCGGCCGCCCGCAATCGGACTCACACGTTGGCAGCTACGTATGGCAAACGGCCGAATGTCCATCAAGCGAAATCCCCCGCCAGAGAACCCGCAACCACGGGCAGCGTTAGCGGGTGGGAACGGGCTTGTCGCCGGAGTAGTCGTAGAAGCCGCGGCCGGTCTTGCGGCCCAACCAGCCGGCCTCGACGTACTTGACGAGCAGCGGACACGGCCGGTACTTCGAATTGGCGAGCCCCTCGTGGAGGGTGTGCATGACCCCAAGACAGGTATCGAGGCCAATGAAATCGGCCAGTTCCAGCGGCCCCATCGGGTGGTGGGTACCCAACCGCATCGCCGTGTCGATGCTCTCGACCGAGCCGACCCCTTCATAGAGCGTGTACACCGCCTCGTTGACCATCGGCATGATGATCCGGTGCACGACGAAGGCCGGAAAGTCTTCGGCGCTGATCGGGACCTTGCCCAGCTTGACCGCAAGCTCGTGCAGCGTGCGGTATGTTTCCTCGTCGGTGGCGATGCCCCGGATCAGCTCGACCAACTCCATCTTCGGAACCGGGTTCATGAAGTGGGTGCCGAGGAACCGGCCCGGGCGATCGGTCTGGGTCGCCAGCCGGGTGATCGAGATGGTCGAGGTATTGGTGGTGATGATGGCGTCGGCGGGCAGAACCGCGCAGAGCTTGCGCAGAATGTCTTTCTTGACGGCCTCGTCCTCGACCGCGGCCTCGATCACGAGTTGGCAGTCGCGGAAGCCCTCGTAATCGGTTCCGCTCACGATCCGCGCATTCGCCGCCGCGGCTTCCGCCTCGCTCAGCTTGCCGCGTTCGACGATCCGCTCGAGTTCGCCCGCGATCGCTACGAGCGCGCTATCCAGCGCCTCGCTGGAGATGTCGTGGATGTACACATCGTAGCCGGCCTGGGAACAGATCTGGGCGATTCCGGTGCCCATCTGGCCGGCGCCAACGACGCCGATCTTGCGAAAGTTCATCACCAACGGCTCATTACGGCGGCCCGCCCGATCCGCCTAGACGTCCAGGCCCGACGCGAGTTCGGGCAAAGCCTGGAACAGATCCGCGACCAAGCCGTAGTCGGCGATCTGAAAGATCGGCGCTTCTTCGTCCTTGTTGATCGCGACGATGACCTTGCTGTCCTTCATGCCGGCGAGATGCTGGATCGCGCCGGAGATCCCGACCGCGATATAGAGCTCCGGCGCCACCACCTTGCCTGTCTGGCCAACCTGGTAGTCGTTGGGCACAAAGCCGGCGTCGACCGCCGCGCGCGACGCGCCGACGGCGGCGCCGAGCTTGTCGGCGACGGCTTCGAGCAGCGAGAAGTTCTCGCCGTTGCCCATGCCGCGACCGCCGGAAATGACGATCCTGGCGCTGGTCAGCTCGGGCCGCTCGCTCTTCGTCAGCTCCTGACCGACAAAGCTTGAAAGCTTCGGCGCATCGGCCGCGGCGACCTCGTCAACGGACGCGCCGCCGCCCTCGGCGGCGGCGGCCTCGAAGCCGGTCGTGCGCACGGTAATGATCTTCAGCGCGTCGCTGCTCTCGACCGTCGCCAGGGCATTGCCGGCATAGACCGGCCGCACGAAGGTATTGGCGTTGACGACCTTGCTGATGTCCGACAGCATGGCGACGTCGAGCAGGGCCGCGACCCGCGGCATCAGGTTTTTGCCCGTCGTCGTCGCCGGCGCGAGAACGTGGGTGTAGTCCTTGGCGAGGCCGACAATCAGCGGGGTCAGGCTTTCCGCCAAGGGATGGGCGTAGACCGCGGCGTCGGCAAGCAGCACCTTGGCGACGCCTTCGACCTTGGCCGCGGCGTCGGCCGCCGCCCGGCAGCCTTCTCCGGCGACAAGGACGGTGACGTCGCCGAGTTCCGCCGCGGCGGTAATCGTGTTCAGGGTCGCGGGCTTGAGGGATTGATTGTCGTGTTCGGCAATGACCAGGACGCTCATCAGATCACTTTTGCTTCATTCTTGAGTTTATCCAGAAGCTCGGCGACGCTGCCGACCTTGATCCCAGCCTGCCGCTTGGCCGGCTCCTCGACCTTGATGACCTTGAGGCGCGGCGCGATGTCGACGCCAAGATCGGCGGCCTTCAACATCTCGATCGGCTTTTTCTTCGCCTTCATGATGTTCGGCAGCGAGGCGTAGCGCGGCGTATTCAGCCGCAGGTCGGTGGTCACCACCGCCGGCAGCGTCAGGGCGACGGTCTCCAGACCGCCGTCGACTTCGCGGGTGACTTCCGCCTTGCCGTCGGCAAGCGCGACCTTGGAGGCGAACGTGCCTTGCGACCAGCCAAGCAGCCCGGCCAGCATTTGGCCGACCTGATTGGAGTCATCGTCGATCGCCTGCTTGCCGAGAATAACCAGTTCGGGCTGTTCCTTGTCGACCAGAGCCTTGAGCAGCTTGGCCACCGCGAGCGGCTGAAGCTCGCCGTCGGCCTGGACCAGGATGCCCCGATCGGCGCCCATCGCCAGCGCGGTACGGATCGTCTCCTGGGCCTGTTGCGGCCCCATCGAGACCGCGACCAGCTCACTGGCGGCGCCGGCCTCTTTCAGGCGCACCGCTTCCTCGACGGCGATTTCGTCGAACGGGTTCATTGACATCTTGACGTTGGCCGTCTCGACCCCGCTCTGGTCGAACTTGACCCTGATCTTAACGTTGTAGTCGACGACGCGTTTTACGGCGATAAGAACCTTCATGGACGACCCGCGTGCCCCCTTTTGTTCAGGCTTGTTGACCGGTCACCGAAAGACCCGTTTTCACGGCCGCGATGCACCCGCAGGGCGCACGAACCGGCGACTTCGGGCCCCTCCGATGCGAGCCCATGCACAGTAGGGAGAAGCGAATACAAGGTCAAGGCAACCCACGCGACGCTTCAAGCGCGATTACAGGCAGATTACAGGCGCGGGGGCCTTTCATCGGCGGTCGTGAGTCGTTAGCTTGGCCGCCGGCGGCGATCGGATGACACCGGTTCGAGGCGGGACGCGTGCGGCTGCACACCATTGAGGACATCCGGCGGGAGGTTACGGGGACGGCGCTGAACAAGGCGGTCGCCTACCAGCGCCAACACCGCGCCGTCGTCACCAGCATGGCCGACGACGGCTCGCTGATCGAAGGCCGGGTTCAGGGGACGCGCAGCCGGCCCTACGCGGTCGCGGTCAGGCTCCAGGTCCTTGACAACGGCGGGCTGCGCGTCCTCGGCCGTGCTCGTGCCCTGTCGGGTTCAACTGCAAGCACGTCGCGGCGCTGCTGCTCGAAAGCATGACCGATGCGAACGCTCGGACGCTCGTGGCCGCGGTGACCCCCTCCACCCTGCCGGCGCAGACGCAGAGCTGGCTCGACGAACTCGATCGGGCCGTGGCGCTGAGCGAGGACGACTATCCGCCGTCAATCCGCCAGCGGCTGATCTATGTTCTGGCGATCGTCCAAGGCGCTGACGGGCCACCGCGGGCCGTTGTCGAGCCGAAGTCGGTCCGGCTGTTGAAGGATGGCGGCTTCGCCGGCAACGCCGCGACCTACAATCCCCAGTCGGCGTTCTCCGGCACGCCGGCCAAGTTCCTGCGCGGCGATGACATGTCGATTCTCCGCCGCATCGCCCACCTCCGCGGCCTGTACTGGTCTGGCGGGCAGGGCCATGCGCTGGCGGGCGAGCCGGGCGGGGAGATCATCGAGCGCGTTCTCGCCACCGGACGCTGCCGCTGGGGCTCGCTCGACGGTCCGCCGATGGGCCGCGCGGAGCCGCGGCGGGGCCGCATCGCCTGGACGCTGTTGGACAACGGCGCGCAAAGGCCCGTCGCCACGGTCGAGGGCGGCGGCATCGCGCTTGACCTGGTCCCGCCGTGGTATATCGACGTGGGCGCCGCCGTATGCGGCCCGTTGCAACTCGACCTTCCGCCTGGGGTCGCCGCCGCCTTGCTGCGCTCTCCGGCGATCGACCCGCACCACGTCGCGGTGCTGCGCGACAGGATCGCCCGGCGATTGGGCGAGCGTAGCGATCTCCTCCCGGCCGAGCCGCGGCCCGCGGAGGTCATCAAGGGCCCGCCGGTGCCCGTTCTGCGGCTCGCCCGCCGGCCTCTTCCGCCCGCCGGTTGGGGATATTCCTGGCGATCGCCGTCTTCGACCCCACCGCGTGAAGATGTCCAGACAGCGCGCCTCGCCTTCGCCTACGGCGCATTCGAATTCCCGGCCGGCGAGCGGCGCGACAAGCCGCTATTCGCCAGGGACGGCCAGCTGTTCGCGGTCGAACGCGACCGCCGGCTCGAAAGCGGCCACGAAAAGCGGCTTCGCGCCGACGACGTCGGCCTGATGCCCGCCGAATCACGGCGCTACGAGCTCCCGGCCGACGCGCGCGATGACCTCGTCCTTGGCGACGACGACGGCGACGGCGACGGCGACGGCGATGCGTTCGCCTGGCCCCGCTTCCTCGTCAAAGTCGCGCCCCGACTGCGCGATGAAGGCTGGCGGATCGAGATCGAGCCCGGCTTCGTCCCGCCGCTCGCCAAAGCCGACGACGATTTCAACGCAGGCCTGCACGAAGGCAGCGGCATCGACTGGTTCGAGTTCGATGTCGGGATCTCGGTCGACGGCCAGCGGGTCAACCTGCTGCCGCGGATCATCGATCTGTTGCGTGCGGTACCGGACGATGCCGGCAGCGAATTCTTCGATCGCGACGACGACGGCGAAGAGACCCTCTTCATTACCCTTGACGACGGGCGGCTGCTGCCCCTGCCATACGCCAAGATCCAGCCGATCCTCACCGCGCTGCACGAGCTGTTCCGCATGGATCTCGCGGTCGCCGGAGACTCGGTTGCCATCAACCGGACCCGCGCTGCGGAACTCGCCGAACTTGAAGACCTGCTTGGCGAAAGCGGGGTCAAGTGGTCGGGCGGCGAGGCGCTGCGCCGCCTCGGGCGAAAACTTCGCGAGTTCGGATCGGTGGGCGAACGCCCCGCCCCGGACGGCTTCGCCGAGACACTTCGGCCATATCAGAGCCTGGGATTCGCCTGGCTGAATTTTCTCGGCGAGGCCGGGCTCGGCGGAATTCTGGCCGACGATATGGGCCTCGGCAAGACGGTACAGGCGCTTGCCCACCTGCTCGCCGAGAAGGCCGAAGGCCGCGCCGACCGACCAAGCCTGGTCGTCGCGCCGACATCGCTGATGGCCAACTGGCGGATGGAGGCCGAGCGCTTTGCCCCGGCGCTGAAGGTGCTCACCCTGCACGGGCCCGAGCGCAAGGCACGGTTCGCGGCCATCGGCGACCACGATCTGGTGCTCAGCACCTTCGCCCTGCTCGCGCGCGACCGCGACGTCCTGCTCGCCCAGCCGTGGCACGCGGTGATCGTCGACGAGGCCCAGAACATCAAGAACCCGGACACCAACGCCGCTCGCATCCTGCGCCTGCTCGACGTCCGCCAGCGCTTCTGCCTGACCGGAACGCCGGTTGAAAACCACCTTGGCGAGCTGTGGGCGCTGATGGATTTCCTCAATCCGGGGCTGCTCGGCGATCGCCGGCAGTTCACCCGGACCTTCCGCACGCCGATCGAGAAGGCCGGCGACATGGTTCGCCGCGATGCTCTCGTTCGCCGCGTCCGCCCGTTCATGCTGCGGCGAACGAAGGGAAAGGTCGCGGGCGAGCTGCCGGAGAAGACCGAAATCATCGAGCCCATCGAAATGGATCCGGGACAGAGCGCGATCTACGAGGCGGTGCGCCTGACGATGCACCGCAAGGTGCGCGAGGCGATCGCCGCCAAGGGCCTCGAGCGCAGCCGCATCATCATTCTCGACGCGCTGCTGAAGCTGCGCCAGGTCTGCTGCGATCCCAGGCTCGTCAAGCTGCCGTCGGTCAAGAAGACGAACGCGGGATCCGCCAAGCTGACGCGGCTGATCGAGATGCTCGGCGAACTGGTCGAGGAGGGGCGGCGGGTCTTGCTGTTCTCCCAGTTCACCAGCATGCTCGCCCTCATCGAGGAGTGGCTTGCGGCCTCCGCGATCGACTTCGTCAAGATCACCGGCCAGGTCAGCGATCGGGCGACGCCGGTTGCGCGGTTCCAGGCCGGCGAGGTCCCGGTTTTCCTGATCAGCCTGAAGGCCGGCGGTACCGGGCTCAATCTCACCGCGGCCGATACCGTGATCCTGTACGATCCGTGGTGGAACCCGGCAGTCGAGGCCCAGGCCATCGACCGCAGTCATCGCATCGGCCAGGAAAAACCCGTTTTCGTCCACCGTCTGGTGACGCTCGGCACCATCGAGGAGAAGATGATCGAGCTGCAGCGGCGCAAGGGCGCGCTGGCGGAAGGCCTGTTCGACCCCGAGGCGGCCGGTCCGCTCGACATCGGCGCCGACGAAATCGAACTGCTGCTCGCCTCGAGCTGAGCGAGGAATTTATCCTGGCGCGGAGATGAAAAAGGCGGCGGTCATGGCCGCGCCGACGACGATGATCGTGGCGCGGACGAAGGAAGCGGGCAGGCGGCGGGCGATGCGGGCGCCGGCGTAGCCGCCAATCGTGGCCGAGACCATCATGACCAGTGCCGCCATCCACCAGACCGCTCCGGCCGCGGCGTAAGTCGCGACCGCGATCGCCGTGAGCACGACCGAGGCGAGCGACTTCAACCCGTTCATCTGGTTGATATCGGTCAAGCCGAATAGGCTGAACAGGGCGAGCAGAAGGATGCCGAGCCCGCCGTTGAAATAGCCGCCGTAGATTGCGACGCAGAGAAGTCCGGCGGCCGAGCCCTTGGCCCCGATCGCGACCCGCGCGCGCAGCCAGCGCGAGATCCGCTCGCCCGCCGCGAACAGAACCGTGGCGACGAGGAGCAACCACGGAACGACGGCGCGGAATGCCTCTTCCGGCGTGGCGACGAGAAGTCCCGCCCCGATCGCGCCGCCGATGAGGCACAGGACGACGAGTTTGACGAGACCGAACGCGCCGGCCTCGCGAAGATCTTCGCGAAAGCCGGCGGCGGCGCTCACGTAGCCGGGCAACAGCGCGACCGTTCCGGTGGCGTTGGCGATGACGGCTGGTGCGCCCGCGACCATGACCGCCGGCAGGGTCAAAAAACTGCCGCCGCCGGCAAGCGAATTCAACGCGCCGCCGAAGAACGCCGCGACGATGAGAAGGAGCAGGCTCTCGATGGACAGCGCGGCCGTCACGCCCGGCCCGCCGAGCTAGCGGCTGGCGCCGGGGACCCAGAGGACGTCGCCGGCGCCCTTGTCGTTGAGCCACCGCGCGAAGACAAACAGGTGATCGGAGAGCCGGTTGATGTAGCGGATCGCAGTGGCGTTGATGTCTTCGTTCCCGGCGAGAGCGCACATCAGCCGCTCGGCGCGCCTGGCGACCGTGCGCGCGTGATGAAGATGGGCTGCGGCCGGAGTGCCGCCGGGCAGGATGAACGAGGTCAGCGGCGCAAGCTCCGCGTTCATTGTATCAATCTCGCGTTCGAGGCGCTCGACTTGGCTGTCGATAATGCGAAGCGCGCCTTCCGCCTTGCGGCCGGTTTGCGGCGTGCACAGGTCAGCACCGAGGTCGAAAAGGTCGTTCTGGATCCGGCTCAGCATGGCATCGGCAGAGCCGCCATCGACGTAAAGCCGGGCCAGGCCGATGACGCCGTTGGTTTCGTCAACCGTGCCGTAGGCGTCGACGCGACGGTCGTACTTGGCAATTCGCCGCCCGTCGCCGAGGGATGTTTCGCCCCGATCGCCGCCACGGGTGTAGATCTTGGTCAAGGTGACCATGCCGCTGCCTCCCCCCTCCTTAGAAACTAGATGAACGCTAAGTGGCGGCGAAAAGCACCGTCAGCGCGAACAGGGCGATAGCGATGCCCTGAAGGATGACCCGCGCGGCCATCAGCTTGGTCGCGTATTTGTTATCCGCCTTGCCGTTCATCGCAAATGAGATGACACCTGCGAACAGAACGCCCAGGGTCGCGAGCATCGCTGCGCCGAGCATGTAGGGAAGTGCTGCTGTCATGACTCGCTATATAGGCACCAAGGGATCGGCCGGAAACCGGCGACCCGGCCGATCGCGAAAATAAGTGCACGCGAGGCCAAGCCCCGCGCCTGACTACGCCCGCGTCTAGCTGTTGAGGCGCCACAACTAGTTGCGCGCCGCCAGAAGCCCGCGGGCGATGACCTGCGCCTGAATTTCCGCGGCGCCCTCGAAGACGCTGAGAATACGCGCGTCGCACATCACCCGCGAGATCGGATACTCAAGCGCGTAACCGTTGCCGCCATGAACCTGCAGCGCGTTATCGGCGTTGCTCCAGGCCACCCGCGCGGCGAGCAGCTTGGCCATGCCGGCCTCGATGTCGCAGCGCCGGTCGCTGTCTTTTTGCCGCGCCGAGTCGTAGGTGAGCTGACGCGCGATCATGGTCTCGACCACCATCCAGGCGATCTTGCCGGCCACCCGCGGGAACTCATAGATCGGCTTGCCGAACTGGACCCGTTCTTGCGCATAGCGCTGGCCAAGCTCGAGGGCATTCTGCGCGACACCGACGGCGCGCGCGGCGGTCTGGATGCGCGCGCTTTCGAACGTCGCCATCAGCTGCTTGAAGCCCTGGCCTTCCTGGCGGCCGAGCAGGTTGCGCGCCGGGACCGAAAAGTCGTCGAAGCCAAGCTCATATTCCTTCATGCCGCGATAGCCGAGAACCTCGATCTCGCCGCCGGTCATCCCTTCGGCCGGAAACGGATCGTCGTCGGTGCCGCGCGGCTTCTCGGCCAGGATCATGCTCAGACCCTTCCAATCCTGGGTGTTCGGATCGGTCCGCGCCATCAGGGTCATCAGGTCGGTGCGCGCCGCGTGGGTGATCCATGTCTTGCTGCCGGTGATCTTGTAGGTCTCGCCGTCGCGCACCGCGCGGGTCTTCAGCGCCCCCAGGTCGGAGCCGGTATTGGGCTCGGTGAACACCGCCGTCGGTAGGATCTCGCCGCTCGCAAGCTTGGGCAGGTAATGCTCCTTCTGGTCGTCGGTGCCGCCGAGACGAATCAACTCGGCGGCGATTTCCGAGCGGGTGCCAAGCGAGCCGACGCCGATGTAGCCGCGGCTCAGCTCCTCGGTGACGATGCACATCGACATTTTGTCCATGCCGAGGCCGCCGTATTCCTCGGGAATGGTCAGGCCGAACACGCCGAGTTCGGCCATCTGCTCGATGATTTCCATCGGGATGAGTTCATCGCGCTCATGCCAGCCGTGGGCGTAAGGGATGACCTTGTCCTCGGCGAAGCGATGGAACTGATCGCGGATCATCTCCTGGGTTTCGTCCAGGCCCAGCTTGCCGTAGTTGCCATCGGCGACCAGTTCGGCGATGCGGATGCGGACCTCCGAGGTCGCGCCGTCCTTGATCAGGGTCGCCACCGCCGGGGTATAAAATGCGTGCACCGCCTCGTCGGAAACGCCCATGTCGCGGGGACGGACGATCTCGACCTGCGACATGGCGATGCCGCCGACGATCTGGCCCAGGTATTCCCCGTAGGCGCATTGCAGCATCAGGCTTTCGAGCTCGCTCAACTCGCCCGCCTCGGCGAGCCGGTCGGCCCATACCAGCATCTCCTGCAGACCACCGACGTAGGTTGCGAGCCAAGCGTAGCCATGGGCCGCGAACTGGTGGCGGTCGAGCAAGGCTCCGTCCATCCGCCCGCCGTGGATGACCAGGGCGGAGACGCCCCGGCGGGCTTCGACCAGGAGGTGCTGGGCGGCGTTGTAGGCCTCGAGGCAGGTTGCGGTCAGGTCCGGCAGAATCAGGCCCTGGCGTTCGGCGACGGCGGCATCCATGTTCTCTACCCTTCTCTTCCTGCGGAGCTCTTGAGGACGCGGAGCGGACGCTGCCGCCTCCGAGGCTCGTTTATGGCATTCGCGCTTCATGGCAGCGCCCGTGGCGGCCTCTCCGGCCTGTGGTTAACCGCGAGGTTGGACCACCGGCCGGAGAGTGCAAGCCGCGGCCGGAGGCTACTCCATCAGGCGGCGGACCAAGTCGGTCATCGACAACACGCCAACCGGGTTGCCGCCCTCGGCAACCACCAACCGGTGGATGCGCCGCTTCATCATGGTCGAGATCGCTTCCGCCAAGGGCGCGTTGATATCGATGGTCGCGCAACCCTCGGTCATGACCTCGCTGACCTTGAAGGCGCGGGTCTCACCGGCGGTGCGGCCTTGACGGGCGATGACGATGTCGGTCTGCGACAGCACGCCGACGGCCTTGCCGCCGTCGATGACGACCAGAGCGTGAATGTCGTGGTCGGCCATCATTCTGGCGGCATCGCCGAGGGTGTCGGACGGCCTGCACGAGATGATCCCCGCGTGCATCCGGTCGCGCACCTTGGCGCCGTCGTCGACCAGCTTCAGCTCTTCGAGATCGCCGTCGAGATCCGGCAGCGGCGCCGACAGCGGATAGGGATGCGGCGTATCGTGACTGTCGCCCTTGGGGAGTTTGGCTTTCGGGACCCCGCGAGGCGCGTCCGCCGATTTGCCGAGGCCGAAGTCCGGCGCGCCGATCAGAACGCCCATGTTGCCGTGCGGATGCTTGTTGTCGTGCATCAGCTGGTGCGACAGCGGCAGATCGTCGTAGGTGAAGGCCCGCGACATGCAAGGATTGAGCTGCCCGTTCAAGGCAAGCTCATTCATCGCGTAGGCTTGGTCGTCATTGGCGAAGTGCGAACCCTGGACCCGCTTCTGGCGCATCCACAGGTAGCGCAGGTCGACGGTCGCGTTGTAGCCGGTTGTCCCGGCGCAGATGACGACCATGCCGCCGGTGTCGCAAACGAACAGCGACGTCGGGATGGTCGTTTCACCCGGATGCTCGAAGATGACCGTGGGCGAGCGCTTCTCGCCGAGCGCTTCCCAGAAGGCCGCGCCGAACGAACGAACGCCCTTGAGCCAAGTATTGTAGCCGACGGCATCCTTCCAGTGCGGCAGCATGCCCCAGTGGTCGAACTTGCGGCGGTCGATGCAGCCCTTGGCGCCCAGGTTTTTGCAGTAGTCGATCTTGTCGTCGCCCGAGATGACGGCGACCGGGACCGCGCCCGCCGCCTTGGCGATCTGGATCGCCATCGAGCCGAGCCCGCCGGCGCCGCCCCAGATCAAGACCGGGTCGTTCGGCTTCATCGCGTGTTCCGGCCAGCCGTGGAGCATGCGGTACGCGGTCGCGCCGACCAGCACGTAGGACGCCGCCTCCTCCCAGGTCATGTGCTTGGGCTTCTGCATGCATTGGTGGGCCTGAACCTTGGTGAACTGGGCAAAGCTGCCGTAGTTCGTCTCGTATCCCCAGATGCGGAAGGTCGGCGAATACATCGGATCGTTGCCGGCCTTGACCCACGGGCAGTTGCGGTCCCAGGTCCCGCAATGCATGACGACTTCGTCGCCGACCTTGACGTTGGTGACGTCCTTGCCGACCTTGTAGACGATCCCCGAGGCATCGCTGCCGCCGATGTGGAAATCTTCCTTTTCGCCGGCCTTCTGGCGCGCCTTGATGACATTGACCGGAATGCCGAGCGCGGCCCAGACGTTGTTGTAGTTGATGCCGGCGGCCATGACGTAGACGAGGACTTCGTCGTCCTCGATGGCGGGAACGTCGATGACCTCTTTGCCGAATGATTGCGTCGGTTGACCAAACCGCTCCTCGCGGATCAGCCACGCGTGCATCTTATTGGGAACCTCGCCAAGCGGCGGCGCGTCGCCGATGTCATATACTTCTTTTGTCATGCTTCTCCCTCCGCAAGCGTTTGCGATCCCGGTCCTTTTATTATTTCCCGCTATCGCTCGGCCCGACCCGGTTAATTCGTACCGTCCGATCGCACGCACCATCGACCAAGGGTCGTGGAGGTAATACGATAGACGAACGGTCGTTTTAGCCCGTTGCGCCTTTCTTCGCAACGCACAATTTGCTAGCCTGATGGCGCACAACCGGTTCAAAATAAGACCGATTACCGCGATTTTGTTGCATTCGCTGCATGCTCCGGGACAGGGCATTGGGAGGGACGTGATGGGCGGCCAGTTAGCAGGCGCAAAAAAAGAGGCAGTGGTTCAGCGGGAAGCTCCGTGGCTGATCCGGACCTATTCCGGATACGGCTCGGCCAAGGAATTGAACGCGCTCTACCGCAAGAATCTGGCGCGCGGCCAAACCGGGCTGTCGATCGCCTTCGATCTCCCAACACAAACGGGTTATGACTCCGATCATATCCTCGCCCGCGGCGAGGTCGGCAAGGTCGGCGTGCCGGTCTGTCACCTGGGTGACATGAGCGCGCTCCTCGACGGCATTCCGCTCGATCGGATGAACACGTCGATGACCATCAATGCCCCGGCGGCGTGGTTGTTGTCCCTCTATATCGCCGCCGCCGAAGGCCAGGGCGTGGCGCGCGACAAGCTCTCGGGAACGACACAGAACGACGTCATCAAGGAGTACCTCTCCCGCGGCACCTATATCTTCCCGCCGGCGCCGTCGATGCGCCTGACCTCGGATGTGATCGCGTTCACCTACAAGGAAGTACCCAAGTGGAACCCGATCAACGTCTGCTCCTACCACCTGCAGGAAGCCGGCGCGACACCCGAGCAGGAGCTGGCCTTCGCCCTGGTCAACGCGGTCGCCGTGCTCGACGCGGTCAAGGCCTCGGGCCAGGTCCCCGACGAGGATTTCCCCAAAGTTGTCGGCCGGATCAGCTTTTTCTGTAATGCCGGCATCCGCTTTGTCACCGAGCTGTGCAAATTGCGGGCGTTTACCGACCTGTGGGACGAACTCACCGCCGAGCGCTATGGCATCGCCGAGGAGAAGTATCGCCGCTTCCGTTACGGCGTTCAGGTCAACTCGCTCGGCCTGACCGAGCAGCAGCCGGAAAACAACGTCTACCGCATCCTGCTCGAGATGCTGGCGGTTGTGCTGTCGAAGGACGCGCGTGCCCGCGCGGTCCAGCTTCCGGCGTGGAACGAGGCCCTCGGCCTGCCGCGGCCGTGGGACCAGCAGTGGTCGTTGCGGCTCCAGCAGATCGTCGCTTTCGAGACCGATCTGCTCGAGTACGCCGATATCTTCGACGGCTCGCGGGTCATCGCCGAGAAGGTCGAGCAGCTCAAGATGCAGGCGCGCGAGGAACTGGCCAAGATCGACGCCATGGGCGGCGCCGTCGCCGCGGTGGAATCGAGCTACATGAAGCGCCGCCTCGTCGAGTCCAACGCCGCGCGCATCGCCAAGATTGAAAGCGGTGAGCAGACGGTGGTCGGCGTCAACAAGTTCACCGAGGCCGAACCCTCGCCGCTGGCCACCGGCGAAGGCAGCATCATGACCGTCGACCCGCGCGGCGAGGCGCAACAGATCGAGAGCCTCAACCAGTGGCGGGCCAGCCGCGACAATGCCAAGGCCGAGGCGGCGCTGGCCGATCTCGTCGCCGCCGCCAAGGACGGCCGCAACATCATGGAGCCTTCGATCGCCTGCGCCCACGCCGGCATTACCACTGGTGAATGGTCCGGCGCGCTCCGCGAGATCTTTGGCGAGTTCCGCGCCCCGACCGGGGTCGGCCAGGCAGTGGTCCATTCCGACATCAGCGGGCTGAAGTCGGTCCGCGCCCGGGTCCAGACGCTGACCGACAAGCTCGGCCGGCGGATCAAGATCCTGGTCGGCAAGCCGGGTCTCGACGGCCACTCCAACGGCGCCGAGCAGATCGCGCTCCGCGCGCGCGACGCCGGCATGGAGGTCGTCTACGAAGGCATCCGCCTGACGCCAGAGCAGATCGTCTCCGCCGCGCTTGACGAGGGCGTTCACGTCGTCGGTCTGTCGATCCTGTCCGGCTCGCATGTCCCGCTGGTCAGCGAGATCATGCAGCAGATGCGCGCGGCCGACCTGTTCGACGTGCCGGTCGTCGTCGGCGGGATCATCCCTCCGGAGGACGCCGAGAAGCTGATGGAGGCGGGCGTCGCGCGGGTCTACACGCCGAAGGACTTCAACATTACCGCGATCATCGGCGACATCGTCGACATCGTCGAATCCACGATCAGGGAAGCCGCGTGAGCCAATCGTGCTTTGCCCCGCCAGCGGCCTCGTTCATGGGGCCGGCGGCGGGTCAGGTCGGCGGCGGGTTAGGCCGCGGTGATCAGGCCACGGTGGTTAGCGGGCCTTCTCCTCCAGCTCGAGAACACCGTGCAGGCGCCGGCGCAGTTCGTCGGTCATCCGGCGGGCCTCCTCCTCGTTGCCGACGACGCGCGGCCGCAGCAAGATGAGCAGTTCGGTGCGGGTCTTCTTGTTGATCGTGGTGCCGAACAAAAACCCGAGCACGGGGATATCCTTGAGCAGCGGAACACCGCTCTTCGTGCGTTCATCCCGATCGCGGATCAGTCCGCCGATGGCGATCGCCTCGCCGTCCTGAACGGCGATGGTGCTTTCGACCCGGCGCTGCTGGAACGTCGGTGAATTGAGCTTCGACGTGGTCGTTAGCACGGCATCGCTGACCTCCTGGCCGAGTTCAAGCGTCACCAGGCCGCCGGTGTTGACCCGCGGCGTGACGTCGAGGATGACGCCGGTATTTCGGTACTCGATCGAATTGATGACCGGAGCGCCGGGGGCGATGGTGCTGACGCTGCTAGCCGTCGAGATCGGGACCTCGTCACCGACCTGGAGCGCCGCGGTCTGATTGTCGAGAACGAGGAGCAGCGGAGAGGAAACCACCCGAACGTTGGTCACCTTCTCCAGGGCATTGACGATAAACCGCACATCGCCTGTTTTCAACGCATAGGAAAATCCAGGAAACGCGGATGCGACCGCGCCGGTCGCGAGCGAACTCAGCGAAAAGCTATTGTTGCCGCCCTTGAAGAACCACTCGACACCGTACCTCAGTTCATCATCGAGCGAGACTTCGAGGATCGTCGCCTCGATCAGAACCTGTAATGGGATGGTATCGAGCTTCTTGAGAACGGCTTCGACCTCACGGTAGTCGTTCGGCGTCGCGTGGATCACCAGTGCGTTCTTGACTGGGTCGGCGATGATCCGGACTTCCGCCTCGGTCGGCGCCTCCTCGGTATTGCCGCTCGCCGATTGGCGCAGGCGCGAGGCGGTCGCGCGGGCGCGCGCCGCCAGGGTTTGCTGGCGATTGCGCGACGCGGTGCCGAGCTGGCGGCCCAGCCCGCCCGATTGGCCGAGACCGGACTGGCCGCGGCGGTCGCCGCCGGCAGCGGTCCCTGTTGCGCGTTGCTGTAATCCGCCGCCCGACAGCCGCCCCGTCCCCAAGCCTCCCCGCGCGCCGGTCAGGCCGCCGCCGAGCCCGGCCTGATCGCCGCCGAGCGACGCCGGCGTCAGCCCCGGCGCCAGTTCGGGGCGCTGGTTGACGCTTCCTGGCGAAAAAATGTCGCTCAAGACCAGCGCCAGATCCTCCGACCTGCTGTTCTCGACGTAGTAGACATACAAGCGCGGAACAGGCTCCTCGCCGGTGTCGAGCCTCGCGATCCACGTCTTGGCGCGATCGAGGTAGGCCGACTGATTGGCGATGACCAGTACGGCATTCATGCGCTCGATTGGAACGAACCGGACGACGTTGGCGAGCGCGCCTTCCTCTTTGCTGCTGAAGACCGCTTCAAGCTCGCCGACCATGGTCTCCGGCGTGGCTCGATTGCAGCGGAAAGATGCCAAAGGATTTGCCGGCCAACCAATCCACGTCGAACGTGTTGATGATGTCGACCATGTTGCCAAGATCGTTCTGGCTGCCGCCGAGAATGAGAATGTTTCTGGTCGTGTCCACGCGCAAAATCGAACCTGGCGGCGCCATCGGTTCGAGAAGCTTCTGCATGTCGCCGGCGCCGATGTAGCGCAGAGGCATCACCATCACCGCCGTGCCGGGTCTTTGTCTCAGCGCTTCGAGCGAGCTTCGCAGCCGAACCGTTCCGCGAATCGCCTCATCGGCGGGAACGATCCGGTAGAGCCCGTCGGCCTCGACAAAGGCCGCCCCGTTCATTTGGAGAATTGTCTGCAGGGTCGACAGCAGCGCCGTCGCTGGGATCGGCTGCCCGGTTTGCAGCGTCACCGAGCCTTGAACCCTAGGATCGACAACATAGTTGTAGCCGAGGGTATCACCGAGAACGGCCTTGATAACCTCCTGGAGGTCGGCGTTGACGAAGTTCAGCGTGATCTCGCCATCGGGAGTCGCCTGCCGCTGCACGCCCCGGTCGGCGATCGGCTTGGTGAGCACGTTGGAGCCGGGATAAAGGTTAGGCGGCTTCGCCGGCTCACTCGACCTGTCGGGAAGCACCGCGCCCGAACCGTAAGCCGTATCCCGTCGCGCCTGACTAGGCCGAGCGGCGCCACCCATGCCCAGCGTGTCGCTCGCCGGGACCGGCTTCGGGCCCGCGCAGCCGGCGGCGGAAGCCAGCAGCCCCAGGCTGATCAGTGCAAGAACAGCGATCCTGCGAATAACCGGACGCATCACGAAACTGTCGGGGCGGCGGGGTCGCGGACAAAGCGGCGCCACGGCTGTTCCGCGAAAGCCTCGCCAGCATCGCAACGAAGAACAATGATCTTCACGTCAACAGTGTGACCGTCCGCAAGGCTAAACGCAACGGGTCCATGCGGCCTCGCAACGGCGGACACTAGCGTCTCGATCCCGTCACTCGGTCAGTTCTTCCGCCGCGCCGCTGGTATCTCCTTGTAGCGGCAAGCTATCGGGCTCGGGCGATGCCGGCGGCGCGGGCGCGCTCGCGGGCTCGCTATCGGGCGGGCTCGCCGTAGCCGCGACCACGGCCGGCGCCGTGCGCGGCGTCCGCCGGAGCTGTTTGCGCGGCACCTTCAGCTTATCGTCGAGCAGGAGTTCGAAGACTTCGATGCCCTGGCTGATTACAACCTTCTCGGCCGAAATCGCGTCGATCGTCCAACCCTCCACGCTCTGGCCTTCACGGACAACGACGACGCCGGATGTTTTCGCTGTTTCGATCAACGCCAAACGCTTGTCGGCCGCCATGATTACGCCGGCGAGCATGAGATTGTCGTGCCCGCTCCGGCCGCCGCCATCCGCGCTCCTGCGTTCCGCCGGTGATGGTCGCCGCGATGGCGAAAATACCGGCCGTTCCGCGATTTCGCTATAGCTGTCCAGCGGTTTCGACTCATAGCTCCGCGCCGGCAAATCCTCCGCATGATCGGCCGCGGCCACCGGTGCGGCGAGCGAGGACGCCGGCGGCTCCGCGGGCGTATACGCTTCAACGCCAAGGATGGCCGCGAGCGCGACGCAGGCCAACGCGAGCAGCGTCGCCAGCCCGGCGGAGCGGCGCGGGGCGCCCATCATGTCGAGCCCGGCCGCATATATCCGAACAAGTCGAACGAGGCGATCAACTCCACACTCTCGGTTTCGCCCGTGCCGGCGCTGTTACGCCGACGGAACGTCCTCGCGTTGATGTCGACGTTATCGATAAACAGGAACGGCCGACCGGCTTCCAGCGCGTGGAGCACCTTGGGCAGGGCGTCGGTGCCGGCACTCATGCGCGCGCGCACCGCCAGCCGGCGAAAGCCGGCCTCAGACGTGGGCTCGAGAATCTGCGTGCTGTTCAGCGTGCCGCCGTTCGACTGCACCGCGATCTTCACGCGATTCTGCAGTTCCGCCGCGACAAGAGCTTCACTGGCGCCCTCGAGGTAGGCGTTCTCGTCGACCGGCTGCCGGCGCGACGCATCGAGGCGCTCGCCGAGCCCCTCGCCGGCCGCGGCCAGCCGGCTGTAGCGCTCAAGCAGGGTCGCCTGTTCGGCCAGGGTGTCGCGATTGGCGGCGAGTTCGGCGATGAACGGGCGAACGATCGCGAGGTAGGGCACCGCCAGAACGGCGAGCAAAAGCGCGAGCGCCAGCAGGCGGCTCAGCCGGGGCGAGACCATGGTGTTCATGGGCTCTCCAAGAGCTCCGGCCTCTCCGGCCCGACGACCTGAAGGCCGATATGAAACCGCTCAAGGCCGAGACGCGGGTCACGTGTGACCGGAGCGCGAAACTGGGCGCCAGCGAAAATGGGCGAGTCCTCGAGCACGCCAATCAGCGCCGAGGCCGAGGGAGAGTTGCCGAAAACCTGAAGCTCTCCGTTGAAATAACGAACCCGGATCACCCACGCGTCATTGGGAAGGAGCCTGGTCAGTTCATCCAGTGCATCGAGAAACGAGGGCCTTTGAAGCTTCTTGTCGATGATGAAGTTGCTTTGCTGAACCGATTGCTCAAGTTCTTGCTGAACTTTTCGTCCCGCGTCTGCCTTCGCCTTGACCGCCGTGATGTCCTGGCTCATAGCCGCGATCAAGCGGCGTTGTTTTTCCAGTGGCAGGTACAGCGCCGCGACCACCAGCGACAGCGCCGTCGCCGCCAGGATCGCGCTGAGCCATCGCGTCGGTTGCGATGACCGCGCGCCGCTCGCGATGGGCAGGAAGTCGACGCGCGCCTCAACCGGCGCGGCGGCGCGCGGTCCAAGGGTCTGCGCCTCGATCCGGTCCACGCGCAATCCCCAGCCCTCGGCCATTTCGATGGCTGCATCGGCGCTCGCGCGCGGCAGGATCGCAAGTTCAACAACCATCCGCCTGGTCTGGCGATCGACCTCGCGGATCGTGTAGGTGAAATAGACATCGTCGGCCGCGAAAGGCGTCGTGCGGTCCATCTCGAAGCCAAGAACTTCGCGAAGATTTTCCCGCGCCGCGGCGGGCAGATCGAGCATCTTGCGCAGAAACTGGCCGGGCGGCAGACGCAGGATGACTTGACGCACACCGCCGTCGAACTTGTCTCTGAATAGGTTGAACTGGGCCCGGCGGCTCGCCGGGTCGGCGTCGGTCAGCGCAATACGCCCGATCTCTTCTTCGCCCTGCGCACGGGCGCGGCGAAGGATGACGGCCCGCTCGCCGACGTCGACAAGCAGAAAATCTACGCTCGCGCGCCCGAGCCGGCGCAGTCGCGGCGGCACCATCGCGCGCAGTTCGCGCAACCACCACGCGAAGAATGATCGAGCAGACGAATCGAACCGGCTCAGGAAGGTCGCCGCCGCCGATGGGGCATCGCCGATGGACACAGACTTCAGCCTCGCTATTGAAAACCCGCCCTCGCCTCGGGCGCGACGACAAGTTCCGGCCACACCCGCCTGTCGCCGGGCGGAAATTCGACCCTCACCGATACCAGAATTGGCGGCGCCAACATACCCTCCCAGCGATCATGCCATTGCGGCGTTTCGTTGAAGTCGTCGCCCTGGCCGAAATAGCGCAAGCGCAAGTCGGCTATCCCTTCAAGCAGCACAACCTGCCTCGTTCGCTCATCCTGATCGATCGGCGACCGCTCCCCGCCCGCCGCCCGGCCGATGGGGCGCCACCATACGCTCAGTCTCTGACCGCCACCTCGGCCGCCGCCGTCCAGTCCCAGGGCAATATCATAGAGGCCGCCGGGCATAAGCCGCGATGGCGCCAAGGTGGTCAGTGCAAGCGCGTCGGGCGCGCCGCGAAAACCGGACGCGGCCAAGGCGCCTTCCGGCTCCGCAAGTCCGGGTTGAGCGCTCCGCGGGACCGACTGCGCGATCCGGCGGCGGATAAAGTTGGCCGCCGTTTGCAGGTCGGCCAGGCCGCGCAAAGCGGAGTCGCCACTTTCCCAGACTCGCGCGCCAAACCTCAGCCCGCCGAACATGAGCACCATCAACACCGCGAGCACCGACAGCGCGACCAGGAGTTCGAGCAACGTGAAACCGGCCTCGCGGCCGGCGTCACCGGCGGCCGGCGGCGTCATCGGTCTCGTCCGGCGCCATCGAGTCCGGCTGGCTGACGCGCAGGCTCGCCAGTTCGACGCGCCCCTTGCCGTGGCCGTTGTCGACGACAACCGCGATCAGGTACGCGGCGAACGTCGGCGGCTGCGTCAACAAGCCCGTCTCGGCGTAGGGCTCGATCCGGATCGACCAACGAAATCCATCGGCAAAATCGCCCGACCACTCGCCAATGCCGAGCGGGATTTCGGCACCGACTCCGGCCAGCGTCGATTGGGCGTGCAGGGCGGCGACGGCGTAGGTATCGGCGGCCGACATCTTGCGAAACCCCTCGGAAAAGATGCGCAGCAACACGGTCATCATCAGCGCGAGGATGGTAAAGGCAACCAGCACCTCGAGCAGGGTGAAGCCGCGATCGGTTCGCGCCGCGCCGTTAAGGCGCTTGCGCCTCCACCACCGAGACGCGGCCGGTAAGCCAATCCACATCGACATGGTAGCCCGTCGTTTCGTCACGCACCGTGACCTGCCCGCCGGTCGCGCTGCCGTCAGGATAGAAGCGAATGCCGCCGATATCGGCGCCGATCTGCTCTGTTTGCGCCGCGTACAGCGACAGCCGGAGGGTTGCGGCCAACACCTTCGGCTTGGCGGTCTCGATCGCATAGGCGCGGCGAGCGCGATCGACCATGACCGCCACATCGGCGTTCGCAGCCACCGCCTCGCCGCGGGCCTGACGCAACGCCGCCGCGATTTCGTACGCCGCCGCCCGAGCCCGGGTGCCCGAGAACCCCTTGAAGATCATCGGCGCCATGATCGCGGACACCAGCCCGATGATGGCGAGGACGATCAGGACCTCGAACAGGGTGAAACCGCGTTCGCGGCGCAACCGCCGGTCTGGGATCGCCACCCCAGCGCCTACCAGTTCGTGACGTCCGCGGCCTCGCCCTCGCCGCCCTCGGCGTTATCGGAACCGAGCGTGTACAAGTCGAACTCGCCGTGCTGGCCGGGCGAGCGGTAGACGTACACGTGGCCCCACGGATCGACGATCGATTCCCTTTTTTTCAGGTAGGGACCATTCCAGCGCGCCGCGCCCGGCGGCGCCTCGACGAGCGCGGCCAGATTTTCCTCGTCGGTGGGATAGCGACCGACCTCGAGACGATAAAGGTCGAGCGCTCCGGAAATACGCTCGATCTGGATCCTCGCCGTCTCGCTCTTGGCGGTGCCCAACAACTTGAAGACCTGCGGGCCGGCGATGACCGCGGCCACCAATCCAAGGATCACCAGGACAACCAGCACCTCGAGCAGCGTGAAGCCCGCTTGCGCGTTGCCCGGCACCGACGAGGGGGCCGGCGAGCGGGCCGATGGTCGTGTGTTGATCCTCTCCGCGTGCTTGCGTCGCGCCGCCATTGCAACCCCGTTCCCTAGAATGCCAACTGATTGATGCTCAGCATTGGCATCAGTATCGAAATGATAATGCCGCCGATCAGTATCGCCATGGTGAACGTCAGCACGGGGACCAGCAACGTCAGCAGCCGCTGCGTCGCGCGCTGAACCTCGCCATCGTAAATGTCGGCAATGCGAAACAGCATGTCCTCCAGCTTTCCGCTTTCCTCGCCAATGCGCAAGAGATGCGTGGCAAGCGTCGGGAACATCGCCGTTTGCGCCAGCGGCGTGGCGAAGGCCTTGCCCTCCTTGACCTGTTTTTCGACTTCACCGACCGCGCCGGCGATCGCTGCGTTGTCGATGGCCTCGCGCGCCACCGACAGGCCGGCGACCAAGGGCACGCCGTTGGTCAGGAGCATCCCCAGGGTGAAACCGAACCGGGCGACCTCCGCCTTGGTAAACAGATCACCCAGCAGCGGCAGGCGCAACAGCCGGCGATCCCAGGCTAGGCGACCTTGTGCCGTCCGCCGCTGGCCGACGACAACCGCGACGGCAATGGCTACGAGCGCCACCGGCAGCCACCAGAACATCTCCGCCGCAGTGCCGACGGCGAGCACGATCCGTGTCGGCAGGGGCAAGGCGTAGCCGGCGTCGGCGAAAATCTGCTGGAAGCTGGGAATGACGACGCTCACCATGATCCCGATCGAGATAACCGCCGAGATCAACAAGATCGCCGGGTAGAGCAGGGCAGACTTGAAGTTCTGCCGGGCGCGCTGGGAGCGCTCCATGAAATCGGCCGTGCGCACAAGGGCGACGTCGAGCGCGCCACCGGCCTCGCCGGCGCGGACCATGCCGAGACAGAAACGATCGAAAACCGGGCCCTGGGCCGCCATCGCCTCGGCAAGCGAGGTACCGCCGCGGACCTTTTCGACGATCCGCGCCAGCACCTCGCGAACCTTCGGCTTTTCGGCGAACTTGATGAGCACGTCGAGGGACTGGTCGACCGGCAGGCCGGCGCGAAGCAGCGTCGCCGTCTCGCGGATGATCATGGTGATGTCCGGGCGCGACAGGCCCTGGCGCCTGCCGACGTCGCGCCTGAGCAGTTCGACGAAGGCGCCGGGCGTCTTTTCATCGGCGCGGATCGGCAGATATCCCTTGGCGCGGAGCGCGTTGATGACCGTGACCCGATCGGGTGCCTCCATTTCGCCTTCCAGGATCTCACCCGGGTCGCTCACCGCCTTGTAGTGAAACAGGGTCATGACGCTCAGGTTTCCCGGGTGACGCGGACAACCTCCTCGATCGAGGTCAGTCCGGCCAGGGCCTTGCGCATTCCGTCGTCGTAGAGCGTCCGCATGCCGGCCTCGACGGCGCGGCGCTGGATGTCTTGCGAGTCCGCCCGTTTCAGCGTCAGCCGACGAATATCCTCGTCGACCACCAGCATCTCGGCGATCGCCGCGCGGCCGTGATAGCCGGTATGATTGCAGCGCTCGCAGCCGACCGGGCGGTAGAGCATGATCGGATTGGCCGGATCGCTGAACCGCTCCAGCCGGAGTTCGTCGATCAGCTCGGCTGGCGCCGGTTCCGCCGCGCGGCAATGGGGGCACAGCCGGCGCACCAGTCGCTGCGCGGTAATGCCGCTGACCGTCGAGGCGAGAAGATAATCCTCAAGCCCCATGTCGAGCAGGCGGGTCACGGTCCCGGCGGCCGAATTGGTATGCAGCGTCGACAGAACAAGATGGCCGGTCAGGGCCGACTGGGCGGCGATCTGCGCCGTCTCCAGGTCACGGATTTCGCCGATCATGATGATGTCCGGATCCTGGCGGAGGATCGAGCGCAGGGCATTGGCGAAGGTCAGGCCGATCTTCGGCTTGACCTGAATCTGGTTGACCCCTTCCAGCTGATATTCGATCGGATCCTCGACGGTCAGGATTTTCTTGTCCGGGGTGTTGAGGCGCAACAGCGAGGTGTAAAGCGTCGTCGTCTTGCCGCTGCCGGTCGGGCCGGTGACGAGCAGGATGCCGTTCGGCCGCTCGAGAATGCCGAGGTAGGTCGCGAGCGTGTCCGCCTCGAAGCCGAGCACCGAAAACTCGAATTTGGCGCTGCCCTTGTCGAGGATCCGCAGAACGACGCTTTCGCCGTGCATGGTCGGCAGGGTCGAAACGCGGAAATCGATCTCCTTGCCCCGGATCGCCAGCTTGACCCGGCCGTCCTGCGGCAGGCGCCGCTCGGCGATGTTGAGCTTGGCCATGATCTTCACCCGCGAGACGATGGCCAAGCGCAGTTTCGCCGGCGGCGTTTCGACTTCCTGAAGCACGCCGTCAACGCGGTAGCGCACGCGCAACGTGTTCTCGTAAGGCTCGATGTGGATATCCGACGCGCGCGCCTCGACCGCGCGGGTGACCAAATGGTTGACCAGACGGATGACCGGCGCCTCGCTGGCCTGGTCCTTGAGCCTTTCTGCGTCTTCGTCGCGTTCGGCGGCCTCGGCGTCACCGAGGCCGTCGACGATCTGGCTGATCGCCGTTCCGCCGCTGCCGTACAGCCGCTCGAACGCCCGCTCGATATCGGCCGGCAGCGCGACGCCGGCGCGCACCGGCTTGCGCGCCGCGATGCCGACCGCGCGCAGCGCGAAGCCGTCCAGTGGATTGGCCATCGCCAGATGAACGCCGTCGTCCGCATCCGCGATCGGAATGACCCGCGCGTCTTTCAAGAAGCGCACGCTCAGGGTCCCGTTCAGCACGGCTTCCTCGGGGAAATCGGCGGTCTTGATCAACGGCAGGTGAAGAACCTCGGCGATGGCCTCGGCGATATCGGCGTCGGCGACGAAACCCAACTGGGTGAGAAGGACGTGAAGAGGCTCGGAGCGCTCGCCTTTTTCGCGACGCAGACGGAAAGCGCGCTCCAGCGACGAAGGCTCCAGCTTGCCGCGCCGCACCAACGCCTCGGCGATTTTCTCCTCGACGTCGCCGGCGTCGCCATCCTCGCCCAGGCCGCCGGGCGGCCCAATGCCAAAGTCCATCCGCGATCGATCCCGCCAGCATCCGCCCGCGCGAGCGGTCTCGTGGCGCGGGCAGTGTAACGCCATGACGGGGCTCAAGGCTACCGCCATGGCCATGGGGCGCACAAGGCGCAGCGGCTGAAAGCCATGCGGCCGGACCCCTGTCCGCCCGCGAGCACGTCGCGTGCTCGGCAACGTCAACCCCATGTTAGCACAAATTGGCGCGGACCCTCTCCGATACACCATATATTGTGTCTGCTGTGACTTTACACTAAATTGAGACACTATCGATGCAGTGCTGGGCAACGTGTGGTATCGTTAACCCGCTTGGGGGTCTTTGGCGCATCAGCCCATGGCACGGACGCGTCCGCGGCGCGGGCACGTCCAATCGCGGCGGCGCGGCGGGGCCCAAGATCAATGACCCGGAATGCCGGTAATAAAACATCAATTTTTTCCGAACTAGAATTGGGCTGGCGGTGGCGACCTCGCCTCGCCGAACGGTCGCAAGCACGGCCGAACCCAGCCGAAACGTGAGGGATAATGTTTTCACAGCTATTCGGGTTTTTGTCCGCCGACATGGCCATCGACTTGGGGACCGCCAACACCCTGGTCTACGTCAAGAGCCGCGGCATCGTTCTCAACGAGCCATCGGTCGTCGCCATCGCCGAGTTCAAGGGACGCAAGCAGGTCCTCGCGGTCGGCGAGGAGGCCAAGCTGATGCTCGGCCGGACGCCCGGCAACATTCACGCCATTCGCCCGCTACGCGACGGCGTCATCGCTGATTTCGAAGTCGCCGAGGAGATGATCAAGTACTTCATCCGCAGGGTTCACAACCGGCGCAGCTTCGCATCACCACTGTGCGTCATCTGCGTGCCCTCCGGGTCGACCGCCGTTGAGCGCCGCGCTATCCAGGAATCGGCGGAAAGTGCCGGTGCCCGGCGGGTGTTCCTGATCGAAGAGCCGATGGCCGCGGCGATCGGCGCCGGCCTGCCGGTGACCGAGCCCACCGGTTCGATGGTCGTCGACATCGGCGGGGGCACGACCGAGGTCGCGGTGCTGTCGCTCGGCGGCATCGTCTATGCCCGCAGCGTCCGGGTCGGCGGCGACAAAATGGACGACGCGATCATCGCCTACATTCGGCGCAATCATAACCTGCTGATCGGCGAAAGCACCGCCGAGCGGATCAAGGAAGAGATCGGCTCGGCCTGCCCGCCGGAAGACGGCGACGGCCGGACGATGGAAATCAAGGGCCGTGACCTGATGAACGGCGTGCCCAAGGAACTGGTCATCAGCGAGCGGCAGATCGCCGAAAGCCTAGCCGAGCCGGTCGGCTCCATCATCGACGCGGTCAAGGTCGCGCTCGAGCATACCGCTCCCGAACTCGCCGCCGACATCGTCGACAAAGGCATCGTGCTGACCGGCGGCGGGGCGCTGTTGAGCAATATCGACTACGTCCTGCGCCACGCCACCGGGCTTCCGGTTTCGATCGCCGACGACCCGCTCTCGTGCGTTGCCCTCGGCACCGGTCGCGCGCTTGAAGAGATGAAGAAGATGAAGAACGTTCTGGTGACCATGTATTAAAGGCCATTCATTAACGGCCATTCATTAAAGGTATGAGAGGCTCCTCCGCTTGAGGGAAAAACTGCGCCTGGATTACCGGATCGCCGGCGCGTGGACCCTGCTTCTACAGTGGGTGCTCTACGCGGGCCTCGTCGTCGCCGCCGTCGTCCTGATGATGATTGGCAGGGCAAACCCGGGCATGATGGAGCGCGCCCGCGTTTATGTCAGCGACGCCTTCGTGCCGATCTCGGACTTCATGTCGCGGCCCGTCGACGCGACCGTCCAGCTCACCCGGACACTGCAGGCCTGGTCGGCGCTGAACGAGGAAAACGCGGCACTCAGACAGGAACGCGACAAGCTGCTACGCTGGCAGGACGCGGCGCGGCACCTGGAGGCGGAGAACGCCCAGCTTCGCCAGCAGTTGCATTTCGTTCCCGATCCCCAGGCGCGCTTCGTGACCGCGCGGGTCATCGCCGACAGCGGCGGTGCGTTCGCCCGCAGCCTCGTCGTCGGCGCCGGAGCCCGGGAGGGTGTCGGCAAGGGTCAGGCGGTGCTGACCGGGTCCGGGCTCATTGGCCGTATCGCCGGCGTCGCGCCGCGTTCGGCGCGGGTTCTGCTCATTACCGATTTGAACTTTCGCGCGCCGGTCGTTGTCGGGTCGTCGCGAACCCGCGCCATCCTGGTCGGAGACAACTCCAACCAGCCGAAAATCACCCACCTTGGCCCGGATACGAGCGTCTCGGTCGGCGACCGCGTCGTCACCTCCGGGCACGCCGATGCGTTTCCCGCCGATTTGCCGATCGGACTGGTCGCCTCGGTGCGCGATGGAACGATCAGGGTCCAGTTATTCGCCCAAGGCCAGC
The DNA here is from genome assembly GCA_963805915.1 of uncultured Alphaproteobacteria bacterium. GTDB lineage: Bacteria > Pseudomonadota > Alphaproteobacteria > Rhodospirillales > Defluviicoccaceae > JAEULH01. Next base: position 30,089 of record CAWDWD010000013.1, on the reverse strand, counting down.
CGGTCGATTACGTCCGCATCGTCGACTACGGCTTGGCGGGCATCATTGGCGCGGCGGTCGCAAGCAATAGCGGCGCGAGCGCCGAGGCCACGCGTGCGAAACAGCCGGCGGCCGCGCCGTGACCCCGTCGCTGTGGCTGAGGCTCGACATCACGGCGCGGCGGCTGGTCCCGACGGCACTGAGCTTCGCGCTGCTCCTCGCCGGCTCGATCCCCATGACCGCATCCCATGTCCAGGTGCTCAAACCGGCGCTGCCGCTGGCGGCGGTGTACTACTGGTCGCTGTATCGCCCGGACTTAATGCCCGCTCCGGTCGTGTTTGTTCTCGGCCTGTTTTACGACATCCTGGGTGGCGCGCCGGTGGGGGTGCACGCCGTGGTTTTCGTGGTGCTGCACGCGGTCGTCAACAAGCAGCGGCGCTTCCTCATCGGCAAGTCGTTCGCCATCAGCTGGATGGGGTTTGCCCTGGTCGCGACCGGCGCCTTCGCGTTGGTTTGGTTGCTGACGTCGATCTATTACGCCACGCCGATCGAGCCGCCGAGCCTGCTGTTTCAGACACTTACAACCATCTTGCTTTTCCCCGTCGTGTTTTGGGTCTTGCTCCGCTGCCACATCGCCTTGCTGCAACAGGTTTGAGATGAGCCGCGACGTTGACCGCCAGAAGCTGTTTACCCGCCGCGCGATGATCCTCGGCGGCGGCCAGGGGCTGCTGCTGTCGCTGCTCGCCGGGCGCCTCTACTATCTGCAGGTCACGCAGGCCGAGCGATTTGCGACGCTGGCCGACGACAATCGGATCAACATGCGCCTGCTGGCGCCGCAGCGCGGCAAGATCTACGACCGCCTCGGCCGGCCGCTCGCGGTCAATCGGCAGAACTACCGCGCGGTGATGGTCGCCGAGCAGAGCAAGGACATCGAAGCCCTGCTCGACACCCTGGGCACGATGATCGAGATCAACGAGAACGACCGCCGGCGGATCCTCGCCGAGGCCCGGCGCAAGCGCAAGTTTGTCCCCGTCACGGTCCGCGAGGATCTCGACTGGGAAGCGGTCGCGCGTATCGAGGTCAACGCGCCGGATCTCCCCGGCATCGCCATCGAGGAGGGCCAGAGCCGCGAGTATCTCGAAGGCCCGAGCTTCGCCCACGTGCTCGGCTACGTCGCTCCGGTCGCCGAAAGCGAGTTGACCGGCGAGCCGGTGCTCGAACTGCCGGGCTTCCGGATCGGCAAGTCCGGCATTGAGAAAAGCTATGATCTCGTGCTCCGCGGCAAGAGCGGCAGCTCGCAGGTCGAGGTCAATTCCGTGGGCCGGGTGATCCGCGAGCTCGATCACGAGGACGGCCAGCCCGGCGCCGACATCAACCTGACCATCGATCTGGACCTGCAAAAGCTCGCGTCCGATCGGCTGGAGGGGCAAAGCGGCGCGATCGTGCTGCTCGACGTGCTGACCGGCGACGTTCGCGCGCTCGCCTCCATGCCCGGCTACGATCCCAACGCCTTCAACAGGGGATTGAGCGTCGATGAATGGCGGGCGCTGGTGACCGATCCCAAGGCGCCGCTGACCAACAAGGCGGTGGCCGGGCTCTACGCCCCCGGCTCGACCTTCAAGCCGGTGACCGCGCTGGCGGCGCTGCAGGACGGTGATATTACCACCGAAACCACGGTGACCTGCTACGGCCAGACCCGGCTTGGCAACGCCACCTTCCACTGCTGGAAACACGGCGGCCACGGCGTCATGAAGCTACATGACGCCATCGCCCAGTCATGCGACGTCTATTTCTACGAAGCGGCGAAGCGCTGCGGCATCGACAAGATCACCGCCATGGCCGGCCGCCTCGGCATGAGCGACATCCTCGGTATCGACCTCCCGGCGGAGCGGAGCGGCGTCGTGCCATCGCGCGAGTGGAAGCTGGCGACGACCGGGATGCCGTGGCAAAAGGGCGAGACGCTGATCGCCGGCATTGGCCAGGGCTTCATCCTGGCGACGCCGCTGCAACTCGCGGTGATGACCGCGCGCATCGCCAGCGGCGGCTTTCACGTCGTCCCCCGGCTTACCGACAAGGTCACCGACGCGGCCGGCAAACCCTCGCGCACGCCCGCCGTTGTTCACAGCCTGGGTCTCGATCCGCAGCATCTGAAGGCGGTCCAGGACGGGATGCTCGGCGTGATGCGTGGCCCCCGCGGCACCGCGCGCCAGGCTGCGATCGATGAGCCGGGAATGGAGATGGCCGGCAAGACCGGCACCGCCCAGGTCCGCCGCATCACCAAGGCCGAGCGCGACGCCGGCGTCATCAAGAACGAAGACCTGCCGTGGGAACGGCGCGATCATGCCTTGTTCATCGGCTACGCCCCGGCGCAAGCGCCGCGTTATGCCGTCGCGGTGGTCGTCGAGCACGGCGGCGGCGGCTCGAAAACAGCCGCGCCGCTCGCGCACGACGTTCTCCTTGCCGCGCAAATGCTCGACCGCGACCGGGCCGCGACGACATGAGCCTCACTCGGTTGTCCGTTGTCAGCCACCTGCCGATCGGCGAGAAACTCGGCCGGGTGCGCTGGCTGTTCATCGTGCTGTTGTGTCTGACCGCAGGCGTCGGCGCGCTGATGCTGTACTCGGCGGCGAACGGCAGTATCCAGCCGTGGGCCTCGCGCCACTGCGCCCGCTTCGCCATCGGCTTGGTGGCAATGCTCGCCGTCGCGCTCAGCGACGTCCGGATATGGCTGCGCTACGCCTACGTCGCCTACGCGCTCGCGCTCGGCCTGCTCGCCGCGGTCGAGGTCGCGGGCTTCATCGGCATGGGCGCGCAGCGCTGGATCGATCTCGGTTTTATCAACCTGCAGCCCTCGGAACTGATGAAGGTCGCGCTCGCGCTTGCGCTCGCGCGCTACTTTCATTGCAGTGCGGCCGAGGACGTGGGCCGGCCGCTTAAACTGATCCCGCCGCTGCTCATGGTCGCCGCCCCGACCGTCCTGGTCATGAAACAGCCCGACCTCGGCACCGCCATGATGGTGCTGATCGCCAGTGGCGCGGTGTTCTTCGCCGCGGGCGTGCGGCTGTGGATGTTCGCCGTGGTCGCGGCCTGCGGCATGGCGGCGGCGCCGGTGGCCTGGCAGTTTCTCCATCAATACCAGAAACAGCGGGTTCTAACCTTCCTGAAGCCGGAAAGCGACCCGCTCGGCTCCGGCTACCACATCTTGCAATCGAAGATCGCGCTCGGATCCGGCGGCCTGTTCGGCAAGGGGTTCATGCAGGGCACGCAAAGCCACCTGAACTTCCTTCCGGAAAAGCAGACCGACTTCATCTTCACCATGCTGGCGGAGGAGTTCGGGCTCGTTGGCGCGGCGTCCCTGATCGGCCTGTACACCCTGATTCTGGGCTATTGTTTCGCCGTCGCCCTGTCATCGCGGAGCCAATTCGGGCGGCTTTTAACCACCGGCATCACGACGACGTTCTTCCTATATGTTTTTATCAACATGGCGATGGTCACGGGACTGATCCCCGTCGTCGGCGTCCCGCTGCCGCTCATATCGTACGGCGGCACCGCTGCGGTCACCTTGATGATCGGCTTCGGCCTGATCATGTCGGTTCATGTCCATCGCGACATCAACATCGGCCGCTCCGCCGCTGGAGATCCGTTTTAACGCGTAGAGACGAGCGCGCACTCGCCGACGAGGTGAAACTTCGATACTGTGCGGCCCCTCGGGCGGGCCGCCGCGCCACCGGGTTACATAAATACGCACCCTTAAGCGTCGACGCATGATATGGCTATAAATTGCGCGTCGCCTGAGGCAAAGTCCGAAGGACACGGCGATGGTTGCAAAGCGCCTACTGATCGTGGACGACGAACCGCGTTTCGCGGCATTTGTCGAGCGCGTCGCCGCCCGACTGGGTTTCGCGGTCGAAGCGACTGTTCACGGTAGCGATTTTCAGGCCGCGTACCGGCGCGAGACGCCGGACACGATCGTTATCGATATGGTCATGCCGGACATCGACGGGAACGAGCTTATCCTGTGGCTCGTCGACCAGGGTTGTCGTGGTGACATCATTATTATTACCGGCTACCACCCCGACTACGCGGTGAACGCCCGGCTGCTCGCCGAGGTCAAGGGGCTGCGCTCGGTGACCACGCTGAGCAAACCGGTCAGCGTCCCGCGCTTGCGCGAGGCTCTGCTGAAGGACAGGGGCGCGACGCTGGGCGCGGACCATGACTGACAAGAAGGCGCTTGTCCTTCTCGTCGTGATCATGAGCGCGACCGCGCTAATCGTCGGCGCGATCTGCATCGGCTCGCTCTACGCGGCCGAGGTAAAGGCTCACCGCCGCGATCTCGTCGAGGCCGCGCGCGAGCAAGCGGCCGTTCTCTCCGGCGCGGCCCCGCGGCGGGGTGACGAGACCGGCGACGCCGCGCGCGCTTCAGCGCTTTACCGTCACCTTGGGCAGAGCGGCCGGGTCATCGTCGGCCGCCTGGGCGGCGGCTCCATGGTCCTTAGCGCCGTGACCCAGGCAGAATCGCGGGGTGCCCGCCGGCCACCTGGCGAAGGTTCGCCTCTCGCTTTGCTTATGCGCCGCGCCCTCGCCGGAGAATCGGGGAGCGCCACCGTTTCCGATGATGCGAACGCCACCGTACTGGCCGCGTTCGAGCCGGTGGTCGTCAATGCTTCGGCCGTCGTCGCAACCATTGACCTGGCCGAGATCCGCGCGCCGTTTATCGACGCCGCGGCGATCGCCAGCGGCGCCACCGCGCTCCTTGTCGCCGCGTCGGCGTATGCCTTCTTCGCCATCGGCAGACCCCTGCTCGCTCGCGGCCGTCAGCGCGACGCACGATATCACGAGCTGTTCGAGAACATGCGTACGGGCGCCGCGGTATTCGAGGCGCGCGGCAAGGGCGAGGATTTCGTCTTCAAGGATTTTAATCGCGGCGCCGAACGCATCGAGGATTTGGGCCGCGAGCAAGTGATCGGGCGATCCCTGAGCGAGATCTTTCCGGGCGCCGGCGAGCACGGGCTGCTCGACGCGTTGCGCCGGGTCGCGCGGACCGGTGCGCCCGAACGCCTGCCGGTCGTCTACTACCGCGACGATGATCGCTCCGGTTGGCGCGAGGGCGATATCTACCGGCTCCCGTCGGGCGACATCGTGCTTCTTTACGATGATGTGAGCGATCGACAGCGCGCGGAGGAGGCGCTGCGCGACAGCGAGGCGCGATGGCGATCAATCATCGAGATGCAATCGATGGCGATTGTCGTCGTCGACAGCCAGCACAAGATTTTCTTCGTCAACAAGGCGGCGGAAGCCCTCTTCGCCAGGAACAGCCACGAGCTGATCGGTTCCGAATTCGGCTTCCCGGTGGTACACAACGACGTTGGCGAGATCGAGATCAACCGCCCGAACCGGCCCATCGCCTACGCCGAGATACGGGCGACGCCGATGCGCTGGGCCGGCGAGGATCGGTTCTTGCTGATGCTTCAGGATATCTCGACCCACCGCCGCGCCGAGGGTGACCTGCGCAAGCTGTTCCAGTGCGTCGAGCAAAGCCCCGTCTCGGTAGTGATCACGGACATCAACGGAACTATCGAGTACGTGAATCCCAAGTTCACCAACGTTACCGGCTACACCTATTCCGAGGTTGTCGGCAAGAACCCGCGCGTTCTTAAGTCAGGGCAGACCCCGCCAGAAGACTATGCCGAGCTGTGGCGGATGATTTCCAGAGGTGATGTCTGGCGCGGCGAGCTTCACAACAAACGCAAGAACGGCGAGGTATTTTGGGAACTCGCCGCGATCGCGCCGGTGCGCGATGTCCACGGGAAGGTCACCCACTACGTAGCGGTAAAGGAGGATATTACCGAGCGCAGGTCCACCGAGGAGCGCCTGCGCCGCTCGCAGCGTCTCGAGCTGGTTGGCCAGCTCACCGGCGGCATCGCCCATGACTTCAACAATGTGCTGGCGATCATTCTCGGCAACCTTGAGCTGCTTCAGGAAAAGGGGGGTGGCGACGACGAGGATCGCGAACTGGTCGCCGACGCGCTGTGGTCCGCCGAACGCGGCGCCGAGCTCATTCACCGCCTCCTCGCCTTCGCCCGCCGGCAACGGCTCCATCCAAAGATCGTCGATCTTAATCAAGTCGTCGGCGGGATGACCAATCTTCTTCGCCGCACCCTCGGAGACAAGATCGAGGTCGTCGAGCAGCTGGCGCCGGAAATCTGGTCGACCATGATCGACCCCGGCCAGCTCGAGAGCGCCCTGCTCAACCTGGTCGTCAATGCCCAAGACGCCATGGCGGACGGCGGCATGGTGACGATCGTGACCGCGAACACGGTTTTCGATAGCCTCGATGCCGTGCCAGGCCCTGAATGGACGCCCGGTGACTACGCGAGCGTCGCGGTCAGCGACACCGGAACCGGCATGTCCGGCGAGACCATCGAGCGGATTTTCGAGCCGTTCTTCACGACCAAGAAGTTCGGCCGCGGCAGCGGCCTCGGCCTGAGCATGGTCTACGGCTTCGTCCGCCAGTCGGGTGGCCATGTCACGGTGGAAAGCGAGATCGGCCGTGGCACCACCGTCCGCCTGTTCCTGCCGAGAGCGACCACCCGGACAAGCCAAGGACACGCCCACAAGCCCCTTGACCGCAAAGCCGATCACGGTCATTTAGGGGACAGGAAATCATTGTAAAGGGAAAGGAATGGCTAAAGAAGAGGTCCTTGAGTTTTCCGGCGTCGTGACCGAGCTATTGCCGAACGCGATGTTTCGGGTAAAGCTGGAAAACAATCACGAAATTTTGGCGCATACTGCGGGAAAGATGCGGAAAAACCGGATCCGCGTACTAGCGGGCGACAAGGTCAGTGTCGAGATCACGCCCTATGATTTGACGAAAGGCAGGATTACCTTTCGATTTAAATGAGCCTGCTTGCCGGCCGCGCGGCCCGGCACGCTTTCCCGGATGCCAAGTCCGGCATTTATGACGATCATTACATTTCTCGCCAATCCGCTCGCCGTTCATGCCGGCCCGCATGATGCCGGTCGATGAAATCGCCATATCGGCGGTGGGCGGCGAGCTTGTCGGCGCCTTTCTTGTCGATGACGTGCTGACCCGTATCGAGATCGGCGGTCGTGCCGCGAATGATCGGCAAGGCGGCCGAATAGGCGATATCGTGTTGGGCCGCGTCCACCGCGTCGATCGCGACCTTGCCGCCGCCTTCATCGATCTCGGCGGCGGCCGTTTCGGGTTCCTCGCGCGAAGCGGCATAAGCAAGCCTGCCTTCGGTGCGGCCGGCCGCGCGCACAAAAAGCTCGGCGAGGGCGATGCCGTTCTTGTCCAGATCAGCCGCGAGGCCGAAGGCGACAAGGCGGCCAGATTGACCAACGCCGTTGTCCTGCCGGGACGCACCGTGATCCTGCTGCCGCATCGCGCCGAGGCGCGAGTATCGCGCCGCATGGGCGACAGCGCGGCGCGGGCGCGCCTGGGCTGCCTCCTTGGCGATCTGGGGGGTGGCGATCTGGGGAGCGGGGAGCACGGCTGGTTCGTCCGCAACGCCGCCGCCGCCGCGAGCAACGACGCGGTCATGGCGGATGCAGCCAAGCTCATCTCCGTTTGGCAAGAGATCGAGGCGCGGGTCGCGACCGCAAGGGCGCCGGCGCGGCTTTACCGCGCGGTCGATCCGCTTCTGGCGGCGATCGCCGATGAGGCCGGCCCGGGTCTGCGGCGAATTCTCGCCGACGTCCCCGCCGTGCTCGCAGCGGTTCGCCAACTTTATCCCGACCTGGCGCCCCTCTGCGCCCTTTCGGCCGGGACCGGCGCGCTATTCGACGGCCTCGGGATTAGCGCCCAGATCGAAGCCGCGCTCGAACCCAGCGTGCCCTTGCCCGGCGGCGGCGCGATCCATATCGCGGAAACCCCGGCACTGATCGCGATCGATGTCGACAGCGGCGCCGGGCGTGGCGGTGGCGCGGAACGGACGGCGCTGGCGGTCAACATGGCCGCGGTCGATATCCTTGCACGCGAGATCGGCTTGCGCGACCTCGCCGGCCATATCGTCGTCGACTTCGTCGCCATGCGCCATCGCGCCAACCGCGCCGCTCTGATCGAACGGCTGCGCCTGGCGTTCGCCGGTGACCGCCAGGAAACGCGGGTCGCGGGGTATACCGGACTCGGCAAGGTCGAACTGATGCGCCGGCGGACGCGGCCGATCCCTTCGCCAGCGCCTCTGCGTCGCCTGTTCCGCATGTCATGGCCATGGCGTTGTCCGCGCGCCGCTTTGGGATAGCTATCGGGATTGCTAAAAGCAGTTTCGCTTGTCGGGCGGCGCGTCCCACTGGTTCGATGCTGACGAATGGTACCCATCCGTCAGCTGATCGAACCACCAACCAATTGATCCGGTAGGCTGATTCACCTGACGCTTGAGGACTCAAGCGCCAGGATCAGACCACTACGGTGGGTGCGGCGGGTCGACCCGCCGGCCAAGAGCGGCCTCGCGATGCGCGATATAGCCGCTCGCGGCGACGATGACGCCGGCGCCCGCCCAGGTCCAGACGTCGGGCCGCTCGCCGAAAAACACGTAGCCGAGGATCGCTACGAACACCAACCGCGAGAAGTCGAACGGCAGCACCGCCGAGGCGTCGGCGGCTGCGAATGCCCGCGTCAAAAACACCTGGCCGATCGTCGCCGCGAGGCCCATGGCCGCCAGCCAGCCCCACAGGTGCGCCGTCGGCGGCGTCCAGACGAAGAGCGCTGGGACCAGCGACAGCGGCGTCATCAGCACTCCCATCATCAAGACGATGGTGTTCGGATGTTCGGTCCGTGACAGCGATTTCACCGTGAGGAATGCGCACGCCATCAGTGCCGCGGCGGCGAGCGCGATCAAAGCCTCGGGCCGGATGGTTTCGGCGCCGGGGCGCAGGATGATCAGGGCGCCGGCGAATCCGACCAGCGTCGCGCTCCACCGCCGCGCCTTGACCGTCTCGCCAAGAATAACCGCCGCGCCGATGGTGGTGAACAAGGGCGTGGTGAAAGTCAGCGCGGTGACCTCGGCCAGCGGCAGCAGGCTCAATGCGGTAAATAAGGTGAGCATGGCCGCCAAACCGGCGAGCGAGCGCAGCAGATGCATGGCCCAACGCCTGGTCGTCAGGCTGTCGCGGCCGACGCGAACGATCCACGGCGCCATCAAGCCGAGGCCGAACAGGTTGCGAAAGAACGCCACCTCGAACGGATGCAGCTCCCGCGAGACATAGCGCACGATCGCCATCATCACCGCGAAGCCGGCGGCGGCCGCGATCATGAACACCGCGCCGCGGGTCGGATCGGCAAGCCTGCCGAAGCGTTGGGAGATGGAGCCGGCCGCGGGTTCTGACATGTCTCATCTATAATGGGCGTTCGCGCGCGATTGGCCATCGCGCTGATCTCGGGCCGCTATTTGGCCGCCCGGCGTTGCGTCGGCCGCAAGCCGTTCGCATACTGCCGGGCGGTGTTGTCTTTCACGAGACTGTTGAGGAGTAGAGCCATGGCCGAGCCGTCGTGGAGTCCGTCCGAGGCCCGCGCGCGCGCGGCCAATCTGACCCGCTTCATGGACCACGTCGCGCGAGACTGGGCGATTGACGTTCCTGACTTCGCGGCCCTTTACCGCTTTTCCATCGACGAGCGCGCCAGGTTCTGGAAGAGCGTCGCCACCTTCACCGGCGCCATCGCCGAAACATGGGGCGAGCGGATCGTCGAAAACGCCAACCGCATGCCCGGCGCCCGCTGGTTTCCCGATGCCCGCCTCAACTTCGCCGAGAACCTGCTCCGCCGTCGCGACGACGGCGATGCCATCGTTTTCCACGGCGAGCAACAGGTCCGCCGCCGGCTTGGGGCCGCCGGACTCCGCGCCGAGGTTTCGCGTTTGGCGCAAGCGCTGCGCGCGGAGGGCGTTGGCGCGGGCGACCGCGTCGCCGGCTGGCTGCCGAACATGCCCGAGGCGATCGTCGCGATGCTCGCGGCCGCCAGCATCGGCGCGGTATGGTCGTCGTGCTCGCCGGATTTCGGCGTTGACGGCGTCGTCGACCGGTTCGGCCAGATCGCGCCCAGGATCCTGTTCGCCGCCGACGGCTACTACTATGCCGGCAAACACCTCGACAATCTCGGCAAGCTGGGCGAGATCGTCGCCCGCCTGCCGTCGGTAGAACGCACGGTCGTCGTCGGCTATGGCGGGCAGCAAGTGGCGATCGACAACACCGACGGGTCAGTGAGCTGGAGCGAATTCGTCGAGCCGTTCGCGGCCGGCGAGATCACCTTCGCGCAACTGCCGTTCGACCATCCGCTCTACATTCTCTATTCCTCCGGCACCACCGGCGTGCCGAAATGCATCATCCACGGCACCGGCGCCACCTTGCTGCAGCACCTCAAGGAGCACCAGCTCCACTGCGACATCAAACCCGGCGACCGGGTGTTCTACTTCACCACCTGCGGCTGGATGATGTGGAACTGGCTGGTTTCGGCGCTGGCCTCGAACGCCTGCGTTTTGCTCTATGACGGCTCGCCCTTCTTTCCCGGCGCGTCGGCGTTATTCGACATGGCCGACGAGCAGGCCATGACCCTGTTCGGAACCTCGGCCAAGTACATCGACGCCATCGCCAAGGCGGGGCTGCGGCCGATCCGCTCGCATCGGTTGGCGTCGCTCAGGACCATGTGCTCGACCGGCTCGCCGCTGGCGCCGACCTCGTTCGATTACGTCTACCGCGAGGTCAAGGCGGATCTGCATCTCGCGTCCATCTCGGGCGGCACTGACATCGTCAGTTGCTTTGTCCTCGGCAACCCGCTCGCTTCGGTGTGGCGCGGCGAAATCCAGACGCCCGGCCTCGGCCTCGCCGTCGACGTCTATGACGAAGCCGGCCGGCCGGTGCGCGGCGGAAAGGGCGAGCTGGTCTGCACGCGGGCGTTTCCGTCGATCCCGCTGGGCTTCTGGAACGACCCCGCCGGCGAGAGGTTTCACGCGGCCTACTTCGAGCGGTTCCCCGGGGTTTGGCACCACGGCGATTTCGCGGCGTTCACCGAACACGGCGGCATCGTCATCCACGGCCGGTCGGACGCGACGCTCAATCCGGGAGGGGTACGCATCGGCACCGCCGAGATCTACCGCGAGGTCGAGCGGCTCGACGAGGTCGCGGAAGCGATCGCCGTTGGTCAGGAATGGGACGACGACATCCGCATCGTCCTATTTGTCGTCCTTCGCTCGGGGCTGAGCCTTGATGACGCGCTTATCGCCCGGATCAGGTCGCGCATCCGCGAAGGCTGCAGCCCGCGCCACGTTCCGGCGAAGGTCGTGCAGGTCGCCGACATTCCTCGGACCAAGAGCGGCAAGATCACCGAGCTCGCCGTCCGCGACGTCATCCACGGCCGCCTGGTCAATAACACCGAAGCCCTCGCCAACCCCGACGCGCTCACCCAGTTCACCGGTCGCGCCGAGTTGCGCTCCTGAGCCTTCGCTTTTCACCCGAATGGAGCGCGAGTCGAAGGGCGCGACCGGCACGATCAATGGCGTTGCGCCTCGGATCAGACCACCAGTTATCCGCCGTTCCTCGGGTCCGCCCGAGCGGTCCCCGTGCTGCCGCGTCCGAACGTGACGGTCGCGCACTATGATTTACGCCGGATTTTATTCGGGGATTTACGCAAGGATTTAGGCTGGGATTTACGCTGGGCGCGGTCAGAACCGGGCCGGGTTGACACCCTTGACGATGAAGCCATCCTCGGGGGGGAACCGTTGGGCGATGAGGGTGCGGGCCTCGTCTTCGTCTCTGGCGACGACGTCGCGCGTTTGCAGTTCGGCCCAGCGGTCGCTGAAGTGGCGGTGACGCTTTCGTTGCCGCACGAGTGCGCGCACTTGCTTGTTGTAAATGGCGACTTCGTAAATGCGAAAGCCGCTGGTCGGCAAATGCAGCATCTCTCCTGACCTCGATCCTTCGCCGACCCAGCTTGTGCGCCCACGCCGAACCTAAGCTTGGCCAGTCCCTCTCAACAATCCCCTAGCGTCCACAATATCACCGCGAAGTGGAAAGAGCTATACCTGGATCGGAATTCTTCCCGCACTCCGGGTTTTTTAGACCGATTATGATTTTCTTTCTATGCCCCTTGCAGAAGTTGCTTGACGCTTGAAAGGTAACGAAAGTCCGCGGTCACGTCCCCGCCATCACGCCCCCCGATCCCGCCGCGGCGGCCTTGAACTACGAGACCGTACCGACCAGTGTCACCTCGACCGTACGCCGCCTCGGGCGGATGTCATGATTCAGTAAGATCACCTGTTGCCATGTCCCCAGCCTCAGCTTGCCGTCGCGGACCGGCACCACCACGGAGGGCCCGAGCAGCGCCGCCTGAACATGGCTGTGGCCGTTGCCGTCGTGCCAGGTCATCTCGTGCGCGTAGTCAAGCTCGGGCGGCGCCAACCGGCGCACGGCGTTCTTGAGATCCTGAACCGCGCCGGGCTCGAACTCGATCGTCGTCAGCGACGCGGTCGACCCGACGGCGCACACGTGCATGGTCCCGTCAAGCACGCCCGCCGCGCCGACAATGCGCTCGAGCTGGCCGGTAATATCGCCAACGTCCGGTCCCTCGCCGAGCGCGAGTTCGAAGCTTTCGCAGCTGATAACCACGTCCATTTTGGTCTCCCCATTTGGCTGTCCGTTCGCGCCGCGCGATCGGGCCGCGATTGGGGACACACCGTACCACCGCGTCGCCCGCTGACCAGAAAATCCGGCGGCCCGGATGCGCGGTGCGCGGTGCGCGAAGAACAGGCATATTCCCCGCGCCGCGAAACGTGCTAAGTCACGCGCCAACACGAGGAAGCCGCCGCATGGACATCGTTACCCGCTTTGCCCCCTCACCGACCGGTTACCTCCACATCGGCGGGGCGCGGACGGCGCTGTTCAGTTGGCTCTTCGCCAAGCATCATGGCGGGCGCTTCTTGTTGCGGATCGAGGACACCGACCGGGCACGATCGAACGAAGACGCGGTCGCGGCGATCCTCGATGGCCTGACTTGGCTCGGCCTCGACTGGGACGGCGAGCCGGTCTCGCAAGCAGCGCGCGCGCCGCGCCACGCCGAAGTGGCAAGACAGCTTCTCGCCAAGGACAAGGCATACCTCTGCTACGCCAGCGCCGAGGAACTGGCGGACATGCGCGCGGCGGCGAAGGCCGCCGGCCGGCCGATCCGCTATGACGGCCGCTGGCGCGATCGCGGCGGCGAGACCCCGCCCCAAAGCGTCGCCCCGGTCGTTCGCTTCAAAGCCCCGCGCGGCGGCGAGACCTCCATCGATGATCTGGTCCAGGGCCGGATCACGGTCCAGAACGATACCCTCGACGACATGATCCTGCTCCGCGCCGACGGTTCGCCGACCTACATGCTGGCCGTCGTCGTCGATGATCACGACATGGGCGTGAGCCACGTCATTCGCGGTGACGACCACCTCACCAACACCTTCCGGCAGTATCATGTCTACCGCGCGATGGACTGGCATCCGCCCCAATTCGCCCACATCCCGCTCATCCACGGCCCCGACGGCGCCAAGCTGTCCAAGCGCCATGGCGCGCTCTCGGTTCAGGCCTATCGGGAGATGGGGTTCCTGCCAGAAGCGTTGGCGAACTATCTTCTCCGGCTTGGCTGGAGTCATGGCGACGAGGAAATTATCACCCGCGACGACGCCGTGGCCTGGTTCGATCTGGACGCCGTCGGCCGGGCGCCGGCGCGTTTCGACACCGCCAAGCTGACCAGCGTCAACGCCCAGTACCTGCGCCAAGCCGACGACCGCTTGCTCGCGGACCTGGTCTTACAGCGGCTTGCTGCAAAAGCGAATGGAAGGCTTGCCGAGGCCGCGTTCGACCGTATTATAAAGGGAATGGCTGGCTTGAAGCAGCGCGCGAGGACCCTTGTGGACTTGACTGACAACGCCGCATTCTATGCGTTCGATGCGCCACTGTCACCGGATCCCAAAGCGGCCGCGCTATTGAGCGCGGAGGCGAAGACGCATTTACGCCGGGTCCGAACGCTGCTCGAGACAACCGATCCATGGACCGCCGAGCCGCTGGAGGCCGTGGTTCGGGCGTCGGCCGGCGGCGACGGCACCGGGGTGGCGCTGCGGAGCGTCGCCCAACCGCTGCGCGCGGCGCTGACGGGCGCGACCGCTTCGCCACCGATTTTCGAGGTCATGGAGATCCTCGGGCGCCAGCAAACTCTGGCGCGCCTCGACGATGTCCTGGAAGGGCGCGAACCCGGCCAGTGAACCGCGCCATTGAACGACGGATGTTCCCCAACCACATGCCGAAGAAAGACGCGACGGTCTCGGCAGGATACTTAAAAAAACGCGAAGGATAATTCGGATGAGCGCAGAGACGCCAGCGGCCAAGGCGCAGAAACGGACCGTCACCCTCACCGACAATACAACGGGAAAATCATACGAGCTGCCTTTGTTGAGCGGCACCACCGGGCCGGACGTGATCGACGTTCGCAAGCTCTACCAGGATACCGGATACTTCACTTTCGACCCCGGCTACACCTCGACCGGTAGCTGCGAGTCCGCGATCACCTACATTGATGGCGATAAGGGGGTTCTGCTTTATCGCGGCTATCCCATCGAGGCCCTGGCCGAGAACTCGGACTTCATGGAGGTGTGCTACCTCCTGCTTTATGGCGACCTACCGAACGCCGACCAGAAGCGTCGGTTCGAGCACGACATCGTCTACCACACCATGCTGCACGAACAGATGCACAAGTTCGTCGAAGGGTTCCGCCGCGATTCGCACCCGATGGCGGTCATGGTCGGCATGGTCGGCGCGCTGTCGGCGTTCTATCACGACTCGACCGACATCACCAATCCGCGTCACCGGATGATCGCGTCGTATCGGATCATCGCGAAGATGGCGACGATGGCGGCGTGGGCGTACAAGTATTCGATCGGCCAGCCATTCATTTATCCGCGCAACGACCTGAAGTTCGCCGAGAACTTCCTGCACATGATGTTCGCGACGCCTTGTGAGCCCTACAAGGTCAGCCCGGTCCTCGCCCGCGCGATGGACCGCATTCTCATGCTGCACGCCGACCACGAGCAGAACGCATCGACCTCGACCGTGCGCCTGGCCGGCTCCAGCGGCGCCAACCCGTTCGCCTGTATCGCCGCAGGGATCGCCTCGCTGTGGGGGCCCGCGCACGGCGGCGCCAACGAGGCTGTGTTGAAGATGCTCGAAATGATCGGCGACCGCTCGCAGATTCCCGAGTACGTCAAGCGGGCAAAAGACAAAAACGACCCGTTCCGGCTCATGGGCTTCGGCCACCGCGTCTATCATAATTACGATCCGCGAGCGCGGATCATGCGGGCGTCTTGCTACGAAGTGCTCGACGAGTTGGGCATGCACGACGAGCCGCTGCTTGACCTCGCCATGGAACTGGAGCGGATCGCGCTGGAAGATAACTACTTCGTCGACAAGAAGCTCTACCCCAACGTGGATTTCTATTCCGGCATCATTTTCCGGGCGATGGGAATCCCGACCTCAATGTTCACGGTGTTATTCGCGGTCGCGCGGTGCGTCGGCTGGGTCGCCCAGTGGAACGAGATGATCGAGGACCCGACCCAAAAGATCGGCCGGCCGCGACAGCTTTACACCGGCATGACCCAGCGCGACTTCCGCCCGCTGGCGCAGCGGAACTAAGGCAGGCGATCTGGAGAACGAGAGCGATGAAATACATAATTGCGACGTTGGCGGCCGCGGCGCTGCTGAGTGGCTGCGCGGCTCAGAAGGAAGCGAAAGAAGTGAAAGCGGCGGAAGCCGCGCCGATAAACTGCGCCACGGCGGCGGGGGATATCCGCATGCTCCGATCGGAGAAAGCGAACGTCGCCGAACGCATCGCCGAAGGCGCCGCCTCAATCGTGCCGGTTGGATTTTTGATCGGCGTCGCGACACAGAGCGAAGGCGACAGGATCGACATGGCGATCGGCGACTATAACCAGCTTCTGGACAAGCAAATCGCCAAGATCAAAAGTAAATGCGGCGTGAAGTAATGTGGCTATGCAAATCGGCGGCTCTGCGCCGCCGAGATCGACCTGATCGACCGTGATCTAATCCCCAGGGTACTTGTCGGTGCTGAAGGCGCGCCTGCTCCTCAACCTCGCGCCTGAGGACGGGCCCACACCGCGCGGGTAGCGCAGGCGGGCTTACGCGGGTTCGCCTTGTTTGGGCTCGCGGAACTTGAGCAGGGTGCCGAGGTCGAAATGACCGTGGGCTTCGGCGGCGGCTTCGGCGGCCTTGCTGCCTTCGGCGAATGACCGGTAATCCATGTCCTGAAGCAGGATATGGTGATTCAGCCATCCGGTCAGAAAATTCAGAATTTCCTCGCGGTCGAGGCCTTCGTCACCGTGGCGAAACCGCCGTTGCAACGCCTGGACCTCTCTGGTGAGCGCTCGGTGTTCTTCGTGATGGGCGCGCAGTTCGGGATATCCGCACGCGCGCAACACCTTTTCCTCGCGGTCGAAGTGAAAGACCGTATAGGCGATCAGGATCGCGAGGACTTCGGGGAAGACCCGGGTGCGGGCGGCGGCGTCGTCACCGGCTTCGTCGATCCGGTTGATCAGGCCGATCAGGATCTGATGGTCGCGATCAAGTCGCGTCACACCGACGCTCATCGCATTCGACCACTTGATCCTCGCCATCGCTTCCACCCAACCGGAAACATCCGAATCGCGGTTAGAATACGCAGAAACGCCAGCCTGTTGGCAAGTGTTGAGTACGCGGGGATCGGCATGCAGGTCAGGACACGCGGCGGGCGGCGAACTGACGCTTCTGAATCAGCGAGGCGATGATAACCCCCACCGTGACGATGACGATCAGCACCGTCGAGATTGCATTGATTTCGGGCGTGACGCCAAGCCTGACCTGGCTGTAGATCCGCATCGGCAGCGTCGTCGCTCCCGGCCCGGTGGTAAAGCTCGCGACAACAAGATCATCCAGCGACAACGTAAACGCAAGCAACCAGCCGGATACCAGCGCCGGCGCGATGACGGGCAAGGTAATGACAAAGAAAGTCTTGAGCGGCGTCGCGCCGAGATCCATCGCCGCCTCCTCGAGTACCATGTCGAACGTCGCCCTGATAGCGCTGAAACAGGACGATCGGCACGACCAGGCCGATGAGCAGGAGAACGGCGACGGCGCTCGCCAGGGGCCAGTCGCGGTTGTTGAAGAACTCCAGCCACAGCGTCCGGCCGATCATCAAGGTCCCCGAGCCGCCGAGCAGATCGGGAATGACGAACTCGCCAACGGCCGGAATTAAGACCAACAGACAACCGGCGACGATCCCCGGAAGCGCGATCGGCGCGGTGATCACCCAGAAGGCCTTGACCGGCTTGCAGCCCAGATCGATCGCCGCCTCGATCAGGCTCGCGTCCATCTTGTCGAAACTGGCGTAGATCGGCAGGACCATGAACGGCAGGTAGGAATAGACGATGCCGATATAGACCGCGATGTCGGTATTGAGGATCGTCAGCGGCTGGTCGATCACGCCGATCCAAAGCAGCAGGTTGTTCAGCAGGCCATCGTTCTTGAGGATACCGATCCAGGCATAGACCCGGATCAGGAACGACGTCCAAAACGGCAGAATGACCAGCATCATCAGCGCGAACCGCCAGCGATACGGCGCCTTGGCAAGGACGTAGGCCATCGGCAGGCCGAGCCCCAGGGTCAACGCCGTCGCGATGGCCGCAATCATCAGCGAGTTGGCGTAGGCCCGCAGATACAGCGGGTCCTCGAACAGCAGGGCGTAATTGCTCAGGTTCAGGCGAATATTGAGGAACGACTGCCCCGCGTCCTCGATCCATGCCACCAGCGGCGCGAAGGGCGGCTGGGCGATGACGGATTCGGAAAAGCTGAGCTTGAGTGTAATCACGAACGGGGCGAGGAAGAACAGAGCCAGCCACAGATACGGCGTCGCGATAACGAGCGTCCGGCCGTGGCGCTCGAGCCATCCACGGACCAGCGCGATCATGACATAGAGCGACAGCGGCGGCGCGCCGAGATCGAGCAGCTCCCGCTCGCCGATGCGCTTGATCATGCCCACAGGTAGATGGCGGCGTGGGCGTTGTTCGGGTCGGATTTCGCGATTCGGTCGAGCATCTTGGGGTCGAGGTTTTGCCAATTAGGGATCTTCGTCTTGTGCAACTTGGCGAAGACGCCGGCCTTGATCTGGCGGGCAAGAAAGTTGGCGCTCGGAAACACCAGGTCGTAGCCGGTGTTGCCGGCGAGCAGTGGGGTGCGTCAGGGTTTTTTGAGACATTCGGCTGCGGCTAAATCACCCGCAAAGGAAGGAGAGCTGAATGGACGGAATGGTTGAGACTGCGACGACGCAGCCGGCGGACTTGGCGGAGCGCTCCCGAACAGCTGGCGGAGACAAGTCCGCCGGCGGGCCACCACCGCGACGCTTCTCGGCGAAGCGGAAGCTGAATGCGGTGAACCGGCTGATGCGGGGCGAGCCTTTGGAGCTGGTGGCTCGAGAGCTCAACGTCACGGCGGCGCGGCTGTCGTCCTGGCGCGACCAAGCGCTCCTGGCCGCCGAGACGGCGCTGAAGGACCGGGATCGCGACGACCGCGACGGCGAGATCGCCCGGCTGACGGGCAAAGTCGGCGCGATGACGATGGAGATCGAGCTTTTGTACGACAAGATCGCGCGCCTGGAGGGTGGCGCCCCTTTGGCACGTCGGAGGCCGAGGCGATGAGCCGGGCGGTCTCGCCCTCCGCTGGTCGGGTTTATGGCCTGGCGCGGGTCACCCGCTGCTGGAAGGTCTCGCGGGCGAGCCTCTATCGCCATCGCCAGGCCGCCTTGGCGTCGAGGCACCGCCCCGGCCCCATGGGCCCTTGCGACGACGCGACGCTGGTGGAGCACATCAAGCAGGTGATCGCCGAGAGCCGGTTCACCGGCGAGGGCTACCGCAAGATCTGGGCACGGCTGCGCGTCTCCGGGATCCGGAGTTCACCCGGACGCATCCGGCGGCTGATGCGGGAGAATGGGCTGTTGGCGCCGCACCGGGTCCGCAAGCGGCCGGAGAAGACGCACGACGGCACCATCATCACCGACGCCGTGGACGTCCTGTGGGGCACCGACATGACCCAGACCATCACCGTGGCAGACGGCGTGGCCCATATCTTCGTCGCCGTCGATCACTGCAACAGCGAATGCGTCGGCATCCACGCCGACAAAAGCGCCAACCGCTTCCAGGCCTTGGAACCGGTGCGCCAAGGCGTGCGCCAGCACTTCGCCGCCATCGGCAAGAAAGTCGCCGCCGGCCTCAAGCTCCGCCACGACCATGGCTCGAACTACATGTCCAATGACTTCCAGAGCGAGATCGCGTTCCTCGGCATCGAGGCCTCGCCGTCCTTCGTGCGCGAGCCGGAGGGCAACGGCGGCGCCGAGCGTTTCATCCGGACGCTGAAGGAAAACCTGCTCTGGGTCCGCCACTTCGAGACCATCGAGGAGCTGCGCCTGGCGTTGCTCGACTTCGCCGCCTGGTACAATACCCACTGGCTGGTCGCCCGCCATGGCCACCGGACACCCGCCCAGGTCAGGGCCGACCAGCAGCAGCCCATGGATCGGGCCGCATGACCGTCGCAGACGCTTGTCTCATAACCGTGGCGCAGTACAGTTGCCGGCGAGCAGCTTGGTTTCGAGCACGTCGTTGGAGTCGAAGACGTCATAGACCACCTTAATCCCGGTCTTCCGGGTAAAGTCGCTCAACACCCCGCCGTCGATGTAGTCCGACCAGTTGTAGACGCGCACGACCGGCTCCTCCGCCGCCGCCAACCGAGCCGGCTTCGCCGCCGTGAGCAACGCCGAGACGATCCCGATCACCGCGACCGTCAGATAAATGCCGCGCTTCATCCAGTTTCTCCCCTTCGCTGGCCCCTTCGCTGGCCCCTTCGCTGGCCCCTTCGGATGGCGGGGACAGCCTCACCAATGGCGGCGGGACAGTATCGTTTTCCCCTTCCTCCGCCAAGGAACGATCTCCCCACCTCGACGCTCCTCGGCCGGCGGCCTTGCATGACGCACGGTTCGCCTCCTATGTGACCGAGCCTGGGGCTGCCCGAGCGCTCGACGCGACG
Source organism: uncultured Alphaproteobacteria bacterium (assembly GCA_963805915.1). GTDB lineage: Bacteria > Pseudomonadota > Alphaproteobacteria > Rhodospirillales > Defluviicoccaceae > JAEULH01. The sequence goes on along the minus strand of CAWDWD010000013.1, from coordinate 10,010 downwards.
CCGGCGACGCGAGCCCACTTTGCATGGTTGAAGGCGCGACCGGCAACTCGTGCAAGGATGCGGTGGCGCTGACACCCTTGCGGACGTCATCGGCGAGGCCCACGGCCTTGGTGCGATCTGGGACATGGGACGAACCCTCGCCGTGCACGCGATGGAAGCGCGCGCCGGGGGCGCTTGAGGCCGCCGGCAATTCGCGCGCGCCGGCGCCGCAATTCGCCGCCGGGGGCATGGTCGGAAACGAGTGCGCCGATTTTCAGCACGGTTTCGGCCGGCTATCGCTTCGGTTGCATGGCTCTCGACTTCGCGGGTATTATGCGTGAACCTCGCGCTCAGGTTTAAGGCGGACGATGGCGAATTCTGAAACGCGGCGCGGGCGGCGACCGGCCGGCGGCCCGGGTGCGGCCGGCGGCGGCCGGAAGAGGTGGTGGCCGTTCGTCAAGTGGGGCCTGGTCGCGGCGATCTGGTCCGGGCTGGCCTTGGCGGGGTTGATCTCGTGGTACGCCGCCGACCTTCCCGACATCGACGAGGCCCTGGCGCCGACGCGTCGGCCGGCCGTCACCATTCTCGCCGCCAACGGCGGCGACATCGCCACGGTGGGCGACTACTTCGCCCGCTCGGTTACGATCGCCGAACTGCCGGCGGTCATGGCCAAGGCGATCACATCGATCGAGGACCGGCGGTTCTACGACCACTTCGGCCTCGACGTCTTCGGCCTCGCCCGCGCCGCCTGGACCAATCTGCGCGCGGGCGGCGTCGTCCAGGGCGGCAGCACGATCACCCAGCAGGCGGCCAAGACGCTGTTCCTCACTCCGGAGCGTACGCTCAAACGCAAGGTCCAGGAGTTGATGCTCGCGCTTTGGCTCGAGCACAAGTTCAGCAAGGATCAGATCCTTTCCATCTACCTGAACCGCACCTACTATGGTGCCGGTGCTTACGGCATCGACGCGGCGGCGCGAAAGTTCTTCAACAAGCCGGCAACACGGATTTCGACCTACCAGGCGGCTCTGCTCGCGGGCGTGCTCAAGGCGCCGTCGCGGCTCAACCCGCTGGCCAATCCAGGGCTCGCCGACCAGCGCGCGCGCCGGGTCCTCGCCAGCATGGTCGAAACCGGCAAGCTCACCCAAGCCGAGGCGCAGGCCGCAATTAAAGCACATGGCGCGCCGGGCGGGGGCGGCGATCGGCCGAACGCGATGTACTTCGTCGACTGGGTTCTGGCCCAGCTTCCCGGCTTCGTCACCGCGCGCGATCAGGATCTGGTGATCTTCACGACGCTCGATGCGCGGGCGCAACGCGCCGCCGAGGATCAGCTCGAGCGCGCCCTCGCCAAGGCGCCGGTGCAAAGCGGACCGACCCAGGCGGCGCTGGTCGCGATGGCGCCCGATGGTGCGGTGCGGGCCCTGGTCGGCGGGCGCGACTATTCGCTGAGCCCCTTCAACCGGGCGACCCAGGCGTACCGCCAGCCGGGCTCGGCGTTCAAGCCGATCGTGTATCTGGCCGGTCTCGAAGCCGGGCTGACGCCCGACAGCCGGTTTGTCGACTCGCCCCTGCAGGTCGCCGGCTGGGAGCCGCGCAACTATTCCGGCCGGTTCCAAGGCGAGATGTCGCTGCGCCAGGCCCTGGCCCAATCGGTCAACACGATCGCGGTCCGGGTCAGCGAATACGCCGGGCGTCAACGGGTTATCAACGTCGCCCACCGGATCGGGATCACCTCGCACCTGGAACCGACACCGAGCCTGGCGCTCGGCGTCAGCGAGATCAGCCTGATCGAGATGACCGCCGCCTATACCGCCATCGCCAACGGGGGCAACGGCGTGTGGCCATACGGAATTACCCGCATCGAGGACGGCGACGGGCATCTTCTCTACAGCCGTGGCGGCTCGGGACCGGGGCGCGTCATCGCGCCCGCCTACGCCGCGGATATGACCGATATGCTTGCCGAAGCGGTGGCGAGCGGGACCGGCAAGGCGGCGCGGATGTCGCGGCCGGCCGCCGGCAAGACCGGTACCAGCCAGAACGCGCGCGACGCCTGGTTCGTCGGCTTTACGTCCGATCTCATCGCCGGCGTGTGGATGGGCAATGACGACGATCGGCCGATGAATGCCGTCACCGGCGGCGGAATGCCGGCACGGATGTGGAAGGGGTTCATGACCGCCGCCCTCACCGGTGTCCCGGCCCACCCGCTCAGGACGTATTCGCCCGAACCAAGGCCCACGGCGGCCGCGAAGGCGCCGGCGCCCGAGGACCCCGGCTTCTTCGGCCGTCTGAAGCGGCTATTCTCGAACGGTTAAGCCGGCTTGGGTTTTTTTAGCTGATAGTCTCGCCCATGGTCGTAAAGCGCATCGATGCGATGCGCCTCCGCTTGAGCCCGTCGCTGCCCCGCGCTCGCTCAGCTTTTCCAGAATGGCTTCGCGGCTTCGTCGATAGCCGTGGTCCGGCACATGCCGATGTCGTGCAGCATCCGCTCATCCAGCGCCATCAGCCGTCGCCGTTGCGCACCCCGCTCCTGCCAATCGCCCAACTTGTCGAAAACAAAGATTAGCAATTCTTGGGCTCTTGCGAGCGGATAACGGCCACTTCTCGGGCCACCCGCCTGACCATGCATCCGTTCGTTGTAGAGCGCTGCTGCCCTGTTCATGGAAACTCTCCGGAAGTTTGTTATAAATTTCGTTTCCTGCTATTTTGATGAACCACAAAGCTACGCTGCGGCGCATCACGATACAAACGAGGAATTGTATGGGCATGATTACGAAAACTAATGCGCCCAGGCAATGACGCGGCGCCTTCCTTCGCTTAACGGCCTGCGCGTGTTCGAGGCGGCGGCCCGTCACATGAGCTTCACCCGGGCCGCCGAGGAGCTCAACGTGACCCAGGCCGCGGTCAGCCATCAGATCAAGGCGCTCGAAGAGCAGATCGGCCTGCTCCTGTTTCGCCGCCTGAACCGCGCGCTGATCCTGACGGAGGAGGGTCAAACCCTGCTGCCGGTCGTGCGCAACGCGCTTGGCGGCATCGGTGAGGCCCTCGAACGGTTGCATGCCCGCAATGTGACCGACGCATTGACGGTCAGCGTGCTGCCGTCATTCGCCGTGAAATGGCTGGTCCCGCGAATGAGCCGGTTTCAGGACCGCCATCCCGACATTGACCTGCGCATTACCGCCGCCGACCGGATGGTCGACTTCGGCCGCGACGCCGTCGATGTTGCGGTTCGCTTCGGCGCCGGCTCCTGGCCGGGGCTGCGCGCCGACTTCGTGGTCGAGGAGTTCGTCGCTCCGGTCTGTACGCCGTCGCTGGCGGCACGGCTGGGAACGCCGGCCGACTTGGTTCACGTAACGCTGCTGCACGAGGAAATGGCGCCGCTGCCCGGCTTCCCGGTGTGGTCGACATGGCTACGCTCCGCGGACGTCCACGGCATGAGCGACGCGGAACAGCACGGGCCGCGCTTCAGCCATACCCACATCATGCTCCAGGCCGCGGTCGACGGTCGCGGCGTCGCGCTGGCGCAGATGCTGTTCGCAGCCGAAGACATCGCCAAGGGCAGGCTCGTCGTTCCGTTCGATCTTCGCCTCGCGACCGGCTACGCCTATTACGTGGTCTGCCTGAGCGCCGCCGCCGACCGGCCGAAAATTCGCGCTTTCCGCGACTGGGTCATCGCCGAGACAACACCGAGCGAGGCCGTCAACCCGCCGGATTCGTCGCTTTAGTCCGCCACGACCCGGCCCCATATTGGGAGCATAATTCGCCAGTTCCCGCCGTCGCATGGACAGGAGCCATCATGAGCAACGAAGCACTTTGCCAGTTGGACCACTATCGGCTGCTCGGCCGCAGCGGCTTGCGCGTCAGCCCGCTGTGCCTTGGTACGATGACATTCGGGACCGAGTGGGGTTGGGGCGCGGACCGCGACACCAGCCACGCGATCTTCAAGGCCTACACCGAGCGCGGCGGCAACTTCATCGACACCGCGAACTTCTACACCAACGGCACCAGCGAGAGGCTTGTCGGCGAGTTTCTCGGCGCCGAGCGCCAGCGCGTTGTTCTCGCCACCAAGTACACGCTGAACATGCGTCCCGGCGATCCCAACGCCGGCGGCAACCACCGCAAGAGCATGGTTCAGTCGCTCGAGGACAGCCTGCGCCGGCTGGCAACCGACTACATCGATCTCTACTGGCTGCATGCGTGGGATTTCACCACGCCGGTGGACGAGGTCATGCGCGGTCTCGACGATCTCGTCGCCGGCGGAAAAATCCTCTACATCGCCGTCTCGGATACGCCGGCCTGGAAGATCGCGCAGGCGAACACGCTGGCCGAATTACGCGGCTGGAGCCGGTTCGTCGCCCTTCAGGTCGAGTACAATCTCGCACTCCGCGATGTCGAGCGTGAGCTGCTGCCGATGGCCGTCGAGCTCGGCCTTGGCGTACTGCCCTGGTCGCCATTGGCGTCGGGCCTGCTCAGCGGCAAGTACGGTCGCGAGGATCTGGAACGCCAGCGCCAGGCCAATGACGCGCCGTCCCCCGACGGCGCCGTCGCCCGGCCGCTAAGCCTGAGTGAAAAAAAGCTCGCCATCGCCGACGCGGTTAAGGCCGTTGCCGGCGAGCTTGGTCGAACCCCGGCGCAGGTCGCGCTCAACTGGTTGCTGACGCGGCGCGGCGTGACCAGCCCGATCCTCGGCGCGCGGACCGCGAGCCAGATTGAGGACAATCTCGGCGCGCTGGATTTCACCCTTGGCGCGGCGCATCTGGCCCGCCTCGATACCGCCAGCGCCATCGAACTCGGCTTTCCCCACGATTTCCTCTCCGGCAAAATGGTTCGCGGTTTCATCACGGGCGGCACCACGATCGGTTGACGTCTCAAGACAGGGATGTGGCAGTCGAAAGAGTTGTATGTGCGCTCCGGGATATACACGCTCTGGAATATGCACCCTCCCGGAACGGCCTTCGGCCGCGGGCCGGGGAGAGCGTCGGCCGTCGCCGCTTCGATAATGTCGCGCGGCGATCTTGTTTCCGACGCCCTCCTCTCAGCCCCTCCCCTCCCAGACGCAACGGTTGGGCGCGGTCAGGTCGAACGGCATACCTCCGACGATCGCCGCGCCCGATGCCGCGCCCTCCTCGCCGGGCTCGATCGCGGGTGGCGGATCGAGGCGGATCTCTTTCATTTCCGGCCGTTCGACGCGCCGCGGTGATGGGCCGTAGTAGTTGACCAGCCGCCCGTCCGCGCGTGCGTCAGCCGCGCGATAACAGTCGACGTCGGCGATCGTCCGGTAGCAGTACACGGGCTCGCGGTCATAAACCGCGCGTTCGTAGGCCAACTCGTACCCGCCGCATCCGCCGAGCCACAGCCCCGGCGCGATCGTCGCGAACATCCAGATCCACCGCGCGCCGCGTCCCATGATCGCAACCACCTTTACGCCGTCCGTGCTCCCGCGCGATCGCTTTGCTCGCATGAGAACCTATAGTCATTACTATAGCATAATATGCGCGTTTTAGTAGTATATTTCGATGCTGTCGGACAGCGGTGGGACATCTACAGCCGAGACGGGATGTAGTAACCCGCCAAGCATGGTTCGGTTGATGGATGGATGGATGGATGGCTGGATGGATGGATGGCTGGATGGCTGGATGGATGGATGGCTGGATGGATGGATGGCTGGATGGATGGATGGCTGGATGGATGGATGGCTGGATGGCTGGGTGGCTGGATGGCTGGATGGCTGGGTGGCTTGATCGCGCGCGAGATGGCGCGTCGGTACTTCGGGTTCAATAATCCGGCGCTCGGCGCCGATCCGATACGGGTACAATACGGGCACAATATGGGGCAAGGCTGTTGGCGGCGGCGCGGCGGTCCTGTCGACCGGGCTTGTCGAGGATCGGAGCCGGTCAGGGAGCGGGCGCACGTGGATCGGGATGCGGCCGCTTCAGGCGTCCCACTCGGTCTCGTCGCCGATCGCGGAGTCGACGAAGGCGGCGACGGCGCGCTCGAGGATGCCCTGGAAGCTTGCGCCCCACAGGCCCGACAGCGCCTTGAGCTTGCGGTACTGATCCTGGCGGACCCGAAACGAGAGCTTGTGCCAGGCTTCGGCACCGGCGTCGCCGCCGGCGTTGGCTCCGAGATCGCGAGCGGATGCGCGGCCGCCACTCCAGCCCGTATCGAGCTGCGGATCTCTCGCCGCGTCATTGCGCGACCGCCGCCGCTTTGGCGGCTCGGCGCGCTCGGCGGGTGCCGCGGCACGCTCTTGCGCGTCGCCAAAACAGGCCTTGCCGACAGCAGCCTTGTTGCGTTGAATCAGGAATGACAGCGACGTCGCGGGGCCGGAGTCCGACGCGCCCGCGCGCGCCGGGCTGCTCGCCCGGTCGTCCTCGATCTCGACCGGAGCGCGCGGCTTTTCCGCCGGGAATTGCGTGATCGTGACACCGGCGGGCGACGCCTCGCCCTTGCGGGCGAAAAGCCTGGTGTTGGCGGTAAGACTCATGGCGCTCACCCCGCGACGGCGAGAGGACCCGTGGACTTTCTGCGCCCGAAACCGCCGCGCTGCTGCTGAAAGACGCCGGTTCCGCGGGTCGAGCGAGAATCGACGCGCACCAGTCGTGAATCGACGTAATCCCACAGATCGATGATCTCTTGCGCCGCCTGTGACCCAGGGTCGGTCTCCATCACCGTCTGGCCATGAATCATGCTGGTCGCGTAGATCGTGCGGTGACACAGCGTGACCGGCGCGACGGTGCCGTGCTGGGAAAGCGCGACCGCGGTATCGCTGGTGATACGCGCGCGCGGCGAGGCCGCATTGACGGTGAAAATCAGCGGTTTTTGCTGGCTCTCGACAATATCGAGCGTCGCGCCCACGGCGCGCAGATCATGCGGCGACGGCCGCGTCGGAATGATGACCAGGTCGGCGAATGCGACGATCTTGCGAATGACGTCGGTCACCGCCGGCGGGGTGTCGATAAACACCAGCCTGACGCCCGAGCGGGCAAGCTGATCAAGGTCCTCGTGGAGGTAATCGACCTGCGCCTTCATGAACAGCGGCGTCTCGGCCTGACGAGCGTTCCACCATTGGGCGAGGCTGCCCTGCGGGTCGGTGTCGATGATCGCGACCGGGCCGCAGCCCTTGCCCTCGGCCTGAACCGCGAGATGACCGCACAGGGTCGTCTTGCCGGAACCGCCCTTCTGCGAGGACACAACGATGACCTGCATCGCCCCCTCATCACCGTCCTGACCGTCGGTAGCGCGGGTATCGGCCGGACCTGCCCCCTTGGGCGGGTGGAACGTCAGCATCGCTATCTCCTTTCGCCGTCGCAGCCACCCGGAACGGCAGATCGGTCGCGCGATCGTGCGTGTATTGGGCCGAGGATGAGGACTGGCGCGAAGCGCCGATCGAGTTCAATAGTCTTAAGAAATCCCTTTCGGGAACAAGGCGCCATATCGACCATTCAGCCCCCGGAAACAAAACATCCATTCCAAGCTTAGGCTAATAAATACCACAGCCGAGGCATGACTTCCATTGATTGATTTGAGAGCAATTTTTTAGAAATAGCACTGCAACAGATTGGATATAGCTTGATCTAGTTATTGCCGAATATTTTACTTAATAATCAAATAAAACAAGCCTGCTGGCGTCATGATGACGATCTCGTTCTCGATCTGCTCCAAGGCCGCCATGCGAACGCGGGCGCCTTGGGTCAACCAACTCTCGGAAGGGCTTCAGGTCGAGGACATCGAGACGACACGCGGCGTCATGACGGCACGACGCCCGAGACCGGAGAGAGACATAGATGCCGAAGAGTAGGCCCAACGATGAGGGCACGGCATGGCAGTCAGCCAGAAGGGAACGAAGCAGATCGAGGCGTCGGGAAAATCGTACCGCGGACCCATAACATCGTGCGTAGCAGGGTACAAGGCGTGGCTCCGGAGGAGGGATTCGAACCCCCGACCCAGCGGTTAACAGCCGCTTGCTCTACCACTGAGCTACTCCGGAATGCCCTTGGAGGCGCGGACCGGACTCGAACCGGTGTACGCGGCTTTGCAGGCCGCTGCGTAGCCACTCCGCCACCGCGCCTCGGGACGGCGGAATGCGCGCACGCACGCAACCCCGCAGCGGCCCTAACAATAGTCATCGCACCTGATCCGGTCAACGTTGCTCGTCACAGACAAACGACGCTCGCGGCGATCTCGAATTTCAAGGTTGCCAACGAACGGTCCGCGCCTGTATGCGGGGGATACCATATTCTACAAGCCCGTAGCGGTTCCACGAGAACGAGCGCCGCGCTAACCGCCAGGCGCGGAGGACCAAGCATGCTTTATGTCGACATTCCCGGACACGACGAACTGCGCGCCCTGCTCCAGCACCGTGGCGCCGCGAGCGTCACGATCTACCTGCCCACCACGCCCCTGACGCAGGAGATCGGAGCGAGCCGAATTGCGCTCGGCAACCTCGCGCGCGATGCGGAAAACCAACTCGTCGCCGCCGGCGTCGACGGCCGCGATGTCGCGGCACTGATGGAGCAGCTAGGAGAGCTCGCCGAGGACGTCGTTTTCTGGGCGATGCAGGCGCGCAGCCTGGCGGTTCTGGCGACGCCGGAAAGCCTGCGCACCTACCGTTTGGCCAATACGCTCACGGCGATGGTCGAGGTCTCGGACCGCTTCCACGTCAAGCCGCTGCTGCGCGCCGTGACCTTCCCCCAGGCGGCCTACGTGTTGGCGCTTGCCGGGGGTGGGGTGCGTGTGCTGGAGGTCTCGGCTGACCTGCCAATCACCGAGACACACGTCCCCGGCCTGCCGCACGACGCCGCGAGCGCGGTCGGCAAGGCGAGCATCAAGGACCGCTCCCACAGCGGGCGCATCCACGGCTCTGAAGGCCAGAAGGTCCGGCTGCGCCAGTATGCGCGCCAAGTCGAGCAGGCGATGCGTGACCTGCTGCGCGGCAGCGACGTGCCGCTGATACTGGCGGCGAGCGACACGCTGACGTCGATCTACCGCTCGGTAAACACCTACCCGCATCTCGCCCCGACCGGCATCCTCGACAGTCCCGAGACCCTGAGCGATACCGAACTCGGTGCCGCGGCGCGGAACGTGCTGGACGAAATCTACGCGGCCGAGGTCGCCGCGTGGCGCGAGCGCTTCGAGGAGCGTTCCGGCCAGGCGCGCGGGACGACCGATGTCGCGGTGGCCGCGCGCGCTGCCGTGCGCGGGGCGATCAACTCCGTGCTGGTCGATATCGACGGCGCGGTGCCTGGCACGCTCAACTCCGCGACCGGCGCGATCACGCTGGCTGAGACCAACGATGCCGTCTCCTATGGCGTGGTCGACGATATCGCGCGCCTCACGCTGCAGGCGGGCGGGCGCGTGCTCGCCGTGCGCCAGGCCGACATCCCCGCCGGCGGGCTGCTCGCCGCCATCCTGCGCTACCCGCTCGCTTGACCCGCGGTCGGGCGCGTCAGCCCGGCGGTGCGCGGACGCGGACGCGGATCGTCGCGCGACCGGCTTTCGTGGTGCATCATGGCGTATCATGCGGCACGGACACGGCGACGCGGGGATGGAATGTTGCGCTGCAATATGATAGGCTTTCTTTCTTCTCTGGACCGCGAGGGAACATCGCCAGCGCCATGAACCAACAATATTTGCGCGAACGGATCATCGAAATCCTCAAGCAGGTTGCGCCCGACGCGGACGTCGAGCATCTTGACCCCCGCCACAGCTTTCGCGATCAGCTCGATATGGATTCGGTGGATTTTCTTAATTTCGTCCTCGCTATCGAGGCGGGGCTCGACGTGCGGATTCCGGACGAGGACCATATGAACTTGTCGACGCTCGACGGCTGCGTCGCGTACTTGAGCCGGCCGCCGGTCGCGCGCGCATACGCCGAGGCCGCCCACGGCTGATCGACGCGGATCTTGCGCATCGGGCGTTTTTCATGCGCCCTCGCCTTGGATCACACGCTTCTCTTCGCGGTCGGCGCATGGCCGCCGCATGATAGGAGGCGTCTCAATCTGTCTCGCGAACCTTCGGGGCGCTTTGACCCTGAG
>CAWDWD010000012.1:0-138987 GCA_963805915.1 uncultured Alphaproteobacteria bacterium | reverse complement strand
CCGGAGCTGAAGCCCGGAGCCGCGGCGCCGTTGAGGCCCGCCGTCGGGTAAAGGTTGTACCGCGATACAGTCGCCGCACCCTGGGTGTAGCTGATGCTAGCCAGGGCGCCCAGGGGCACCATTTCGCCGGCGCTGTTGCGCGTGCGCAATCGCTCGATCGCTTCCGGCTCGAGACGGAACTGGCTGTCGGCCTGGACGTAGGTCTGGTAGCTCTGGTTGAACAGGTTGAACTGATTGACGAAGCTCGAGCCGGTGTAGGCCTGGAGCGTGGCGAATACGTCCCCGATCTGCACGCCCAGGGTCTCGGCTTGGGTCCGGTCGATGTCGACGAAGATCTGCGGCACATCGGCCCGAAACGAGGTGTTGATGGCGGCGATGCCCGACTGGCTGCGAGCCGCTTCGATCATTGAGCGCGCGGAGGCGGCGAGGACGGCGAGGTCGGAGCTGCCACCCTTCAGCTGCAGCTGCATCTGAAAGCCGCTGGACACGCCCAGCCCCGGAATTGCCGGTGGAATTAGGGGGAAGGTCACGGCGGACTCGATGCTCGCTAGCCGGTGCCGGACCTCCCCCAAGATGGTTCTCTGATCGAGCCCGGCCTTGTCGCGTTCCGCGAAGGGCGTGTAGACGAGGTACATGACCGCGCCGTTGGCGAGCGTCGTACTGCTGTCGAGTAAGGAGACGCCGCCTACCGTGACCCAGCCGGCGATCCCCGGCACCCCCTTCAGCGCCGCCTCGACCTCTTTGACGGTGGCCTCCGTGCGCGCGAGCGAGGCGCCGTTGGGAAGCTGGATGCCGACGATAGCGTAGCCCTGATCCTCTTCCGGCAGGAACCCGGTTGGCAGCCGCACAAAGCCCGCACCACCGATCCCGAGCACGGCCACGAACAGCAGGATCGTCACGAACTTATGGCGGATCATGAATTCGACCGACGCTGTCTGGCCCTTGGTCAGGGCGCCGAAGCCCTTGTTGAACCAGCGGAACAGAAAGAAACGCGGCGGCCGCGGCTTGCGCAAGATGATGGCGCAGAGCGCCGGGGTAAGAGTGAGCGCGTTGATGGCGCTGAGCGCGGTCGCGGAGGCCAGCACCAGGGCGAACTGCTGGTACATCTGGCCGGTGATGCCGGGCAGGAACGCAGCTGGAACGAACACTGACATCAGGGTCAAAGAGACGCCGGCGATGGCGCCGCCCAACTCCTCCATCGCCTTGATGGCCGCCTCCTTCGGACCGACATTCTCCTCCTCCATGATACGCCAGACGTTCTCGACCACGACGATGGCGTCATCGACCACGATGGCGATGGCAAGCACGAGACCGAGCAGGGAGATCAGGTTGATTGTCAGCCCGAAAGCGGCGAGCAGCGCGAACGTGCCGATCAGGGAGACCGGAATCGTGATGGTCGGGATCAGCGTGCCGCGCCAGTCCTGCAAAAAAATGAAGATGGTTAGGAAGACCAGGACGCCGGCCGCGATCAGGGTCTGAACTACGCCTTGGATGGCGTCACTGACGAAGATCGTGGTGTCGAACAGAATGGTGTAGTCGAGCCCTTCGGGGAACGCGCCCTTGAGCTCGGCCATCTTCGCCTTGACCGCCTTGGCCACCGCCAGCGCGTTGGCGGTGGGCAGCTGATAGATCGCTAGCCCCGCTGTCGGCTGTCCGGTCAGGTTCGAGAACGTGCTGTAGGTCTGCGCGCCAAGTTCGACCCGTGCCACGTCGCGGATACGGACGAGCTGCCCACCACCGGTCGACGCCGCTTTGACAATGATGTCTTCGAACTGTGACACCTGGTCCAGCCGGCCCAGGACGTTGATCGTGTACTGGAAGGGTTGGTCCGAAGGCTGCGGCGGAATGCCGACCTGGCCTGCCGCGACCTGTGCGTTCTCCTGGTTGAGCGCCTGGACGACGTCATTGGGCACAAGCCCGAAGCTCTGCATCTTCTCCGGGTCGAGCCAGATCCGCATACTGTAGGTACCAGCGCCCAAGATGTTGACCTGGGCAACCCCCGGAACACGCGCGAGCTCGCTCTGCAGGTTGATTGCGGCGTAGTTGGTGAGGAACAGGCTGTCGTAGGTGCCCGTCGGCGAGATCAGGTTGGCGAACAGCAGGATGTTGGTCGACTGCTGCTTGACGGTCACTCCCTGCGCCGAGACCTGGGTCGGCAGCTGCGCCAGCGCAATCGCGACGCGTTGATAGACCAGGGTCTGTGCCGTATCCATGTCGGTACCGACCTTGAAGGTCACGATCAGCGTGTAGGTGCCGTCCGAGGCGCTGTAAGACTGCATGTAGAGCATGCTTGGTACGCCGTTGACCTGCTGCTCGATCGGTATACCCACCGTGTTCGCGACCGTGGCGGCGCTTGCCCCCGGATAGCTTGTCGTGACGTAGATCGTCGGCGGCGCAATGTCGGGGTACTGGGCGATGGGCAGGCGCAGGAGGGCGACGACACCCAGAAGCACGGTGACGATGGCGATGACGGACGCGAAGACCGGCCGCTCAATGAAGAACTTGGAGAACATCAGCGGCTAACCGGCCTTGCCAGCGGACGCCGGCCGCCCGGCTTCCGACGCATCGCGCGGTGTGACCTTGCGTCCGGGCACCGCCCGCTCCAGCCCGTTGACGATGACCCGGTCTCCGGCGGCGAGGCCCTTGACGATCACCCGCATCGTCCCGACCAGCTGTTCCAACTCGACGGCCGTGCGCTGAACCACGCCCTCGGCACCTACAGTCAGTACATATGCACCCGCCTGGTCGCGGCCGACCGCCGTCTCGGGCACGAGTAGCGCGTCAGGCCGCTCGTCGAGTGGCGCCCGGATGCGGGCGAACAGGCCAGGTAGCAGCTTATAGTCAGGGTTGGGGAAGATGCCGCGCAGCTGCAGCGTCCCGGTACCCGCGGTCAGCTCGATTGCGGCGAAGTCGAGTTTGCCTTCGTGTGGAAATCCCTCCTCGTCCGCCGTGCCGAGCTGCAACATTTGGTCGGTTTCCTGACCGGCGCTCTCGCGTCCCGCTTTCGCGCGTTGCTTCCGCAGTCGCAGGAGGTCGCGCTCGTTGATCGTGAAATAGGCGTAGATCGGATCGATCTGGTTAATCTCGGCAAGCTCGGTCCGCGCCCCGCCGATTGCGACCAAGTTGCCGGGATCGATGAGGTGACGTCCCATGCGGCCATCGAACGGTGCCTTGACGCTCGTGTAGCCAAGATTGATCTCTGCCAGGTTGACCTGGGCCTCGGTCCCCATCAACCCCGCCTTGGCCGAGTCTCGGTTGGCCCGCCAGGTGTCGACGTCCACGGCGGAGGCCGCCTTCTGCTTGAACAGGCTGGAATAGCGGTCGAACTCGGTCTGGGCGTGCAGGAGTTGGGCCTGGACCGCCTGTAACTGCGACTGCGCCTGCTGCAGCTGCGCCTGATAGGTGTTCTGCTGGATCGTGAACAGCAGGTCGCCCTGTTTGACCCGCTGGCCGTCCTGGAAATGGACCTGATCGAGGTAGCCTTCGACCCGGGCCACCAGCTGCACGGTGTTGGTCGCGGCGGTGGTGCCGGTGAGCTCGACATAGTCGGTCACGGTCCGCACCTCCGGGCGCGCCACCGTAACCGCTGGAGGCGGAGGAGGAACATAAGCGTTGCGCTGTTCCTCCTCGCAGCCGGTGAGGAGGAGCGCACCGACGCTGAAACCTAACAACGTTGTCAGGGTCAAACTAGACATCCATCTCCTCCGGCAACGACATCGCCATGCGGTTCACCATTCGGGCAGGCGGGGCTGCTGCGGCTGAGGAACCGGTATCGGCGGTACCTTGACCTCATAGGCCAGAAGCCTGCCCCAATTGGTCCGACGGGTCATCGCCTCGATCGTCTGTGGTGGCACGAATGCCTGACCCTCTCGGATCTGCCAGCCACCGCCCAAGGCTCGGAAGGCGGAAACGAGATTGGTCGGGATGGCGCCCGCCGTCAGCGCGAGCTGGTCCTGTTGCGTCAGGAGTTGCTGCTCAGCCACCAGCACGGTCGTGAAGTCGGTGATACCGCCGCGATACTGAGTGAATGCGAGCTTGAGCGAGAGGTGTGCGGCACGCACGGCCTCGCTCAGAAACTTCGCCCGCTCCTGCTGCTTGCGGAAGCCAACTAGGCCGTTCTCGACCTCGCGCTGCGCCTGCAGAACGACGTTCTGGTAGTTGGTGTAGGCCTCTTGAAACGCCGCGTCCTGTGCCCGGACTGCGTTCTCGATCCGGCCGTAGTTGAGAAAGTCCCAGGTCACGCTCGGGCCAAGGCCGAAGGTGCGGCTGCGCCACTGGAAGATGTCGCCGAGCTGGAACGGCCCCCAGTCGCTGGCAGCGAAGCCGAAGCTGCCGGTGAGGGAGAAGGCCGGGTAGAGATCGGCCTTGTTCACACCGATGAGCGCGCTCTCGGCCGCCGCCGTCGCCTCGGCCCGCCGAATGTCCGGGCGCCGCCGCAGCAGGTCGGAAGGCACGCCGATCCCAACCTGAGCCGGTGGGAGCGGGATGCCGGTCGACTGGTCGAGCAGGTCCGCGAGCGGCCCGGGCGGCCTGCCGATCAGGGTCGCGATCGAGTTACGCGTCTGCTCGATTTGCTGCTCGAACTGCGGGATCGTGGCCTGAGTCGAAGCGAGGATCGTCTTGGCCTGCTCGACGTCGCGCTCGTCGGTGACCCCACCCCGGAAGCGCGTCGTCGCAATCTGCAGCGCCTCCTTCTGAATCCCGACATTGTCGCGCGCGACCCTGAGCTGCTCTTGGAGGGTACGCAACTGGATGTAGATCGTGGCGAGATCCGCGGTCAGGCTGACGAGGACGTCGTCGTAGTTGGCGACGGTAGCGGCAAGCCGCGCATCCGCCGACTCCACCGAGCGGCGGAACTTGCCCCAGAAGTCCAACTCCCAGGACGCCTGACCCCCGATCGCGCCCTCGGTGTACTGGAGCTGGGAGGCGTTGCCCTCGGGCGCGAATGGAGCGCGCGCGCTCTCCCGCGCGCGCTCCAGCGAGCCCACCGCCTGCTGCGTCTGCGGATACTCCTCGCCGATCGTCACGGCGAGCTGAGCGCGCGCCTGGAGGACGCGGGCGCCGGCCACCTGAAGGGGAAGGTTCTGTGCGTAGCCAATCTCGATCAGCCGGTTCAGCGCCGGGTCGTTGAAGGTGCGCCACCATTCACCGTTGTTGGCGGGGTCCTCCGCGACGCGGGACTGGCCCGAAGACAGCCAGTTCGGGCTGAGGTCCGCCGGCGGCGTCGAGAAATCGGGACCGACCATGGTGCATCCCGATAGCAGGCCGGCAGTCGTCAACCCGACCCATCCTTGTAGTACTTTGCTGCCCACCCCTGCTCGGTCCCCGTCAACCCAGCCGCATCATCGCCGCCGCCGCCGCCCGTGCAAGCGGGAGAGTTTACGTATTTCAGGCTCGCGTTCGATAGATTTGCCGCCTGAGGCGGGAGATTTGCCGACAAGGTCGCTCTCTGGTGTCCTCAAAGCGCATCGTGCTACTTTGGTGGTGTCGCGTATGCGATGGAAACTCCCGATCGGCACTCTCCGGATGATCTGAGGTTTGACCGCCTCAGGCGGCGTTGTCAACGGTTCCGGGGTCGATGGGCTCAGAGAGTGTTTCCCCGCCATCGACCTTGCCCATCACGATATGGCCGGGTGCCCTAGCAGCCTGTCGGAGTGGAGTTAACGGCCCGCTGGTTTGGCTGATGGTGATGCACGGGCGCGGTCTGTCCCGTGACGATGGTTTTCCTGATTACGCATCTTTCTCAGCCTGCCGGGGGCGTGGTACAAAGCAAGAACATATAAGGAGACAGGCGGGGTTGAGGCATGGCGCGCAATCGTGTTCAGTTTCAGAAGGGGCTCAGCGAGGCGCGGTTCGATGAGCTTTACGGGAGCGAGGATCGGTGTCGGGAGGTCGTGCTCGGCTGGCGTTGGCCGCAAGGCTTTGTCTGCCCCGGCTGCGGCGGGCGGAATCACTGCGTCATCAAGACCCGTGCCCTCTACCAGTGCACGTCCTGCCGCCGGCAGACCTCGCTGATGGCCGGCACGATCTTCGCCTCGACCAAGGTGCCGCTGCGCACTTGGTTTCGCACCATGTACCACCTGACGCAGAGCAAGGGCGGGATCTCCAGCCTCGAACTCGGCCGTCGCCTCGGTGTGACCCAGAACACCGCCTGGAAGCTCAAACACAAGCTGATGCAGGTGATGATGGAGCGGGATGCCGGCAAGCGCCTGACCGGTCGGGTCGAAATGGACGACGCCTATCTCGGTGGCGAACGCTCCGGTGGCAAGCGCGGTCGCGGCGCGCCCGGCAAGACGCCGATCATCGTCGCCGTCGAAACCACGCCCGAGGGCAAGCCGGTGCGCCTGAAGCTGCGCCGGGTCATCGGCTTTCGGCGCAAGGAGGTCGAAAAACTGGCCCGACGCAGCCTCGATCCCGCCAGCACCGTCGTCAGCGACGGCCTCAGCTGCTTCCGCGGTGTCGCGGATGCGGGATGCACGCATCAGCCGATCCGCACAGGATCCGGCCGCAAGGCGGTGCTGACACCCGCTTTCAAGTGGGTCAACACGGCGCTCGGCAACATCAAGACCGCCATCACCGGCACATACCGCGCCATCCGCCAAAAGCACATCCCCCGCTACCTGGCCGAGTTCGAATACCGCTTCAATCGGCGCTACGATCTCGCCGCCATGATGCCCCGCCTCGGCTGGGCCGCCGTCCGAACCCCGCCAATGCCATATCGCCTCCTCAAACTGGCTGAGGTTCATGCGTAATCAGGATGGTTTTTGCTTTGGGCGTTCGCTCGGGTGGCCCGATCGGATTGCCGTGCCCGTATAGGCTGGGGCGACCCACGCTAAACGCGGTTCGCGCCTCGGGACGCGCCCGCGAGGGCGAATATCCGCTTCATGTTGTAAGCCATGGTCACGAGGTTCCATTCGCCACGCACGTTGTACTTCGCCGCGTCGGCCAGTATTCGCAGCTTTTCTCGCAGCTCCATCGGCCCACCCCGCCGCTTTCGATCGCCCCGTTCTATATTCGTTCCAACAGCGGCGGGCGCAAGAGCGAAGGTGCCGGAATGTATCGCTCATTGCGGCATAGCGGCCGCGCGGGCGATCCACGGGGCGATTCACGGGGCGTTGCGCGGCTGCATCGCCGCACGAACCGCCGGCGAACGGGCGCGCCGATTTATGCGCACCAATTTAAAGGGGCTAGCGAGTCATCCGACGCCTGACGACGGCCAGTTGATCGCGCGCGGCGCGATAGGCGTCAAGAGCAACCGTCTCGCGCTGCACGGCCGCGTCGACGGCAGCCTCGGCCTGACGGCGCAATTGGTCCCGGCCTACCGGCGAGCGCAGGGCGAGTTCGCGCTCGATGGCCTCAATATAGGTGCACGCCTGGGCGAAACGGGCTTGGCGCCGGCGCATG
Organism: uncultured Alphaproteobacteria bacterium; assembly: GCA_963805915.1. Taxonomy (GTDB): domain Bacteria; phylum Pseudomonadota; class Alphaproteobacteria; order Rhodospirillales; family Defluviicoccaceae; genus JAEULH01. Next base: position 131,583 of record CAWDWD010000012.1, on the reverse strand, counting down.
GTTTCGGCATCGCGCACCCGGTCGCGCCAGCGCTTCCACTCGATCAAAGCCATATCGAGGTCGTCGTCGCGCATCTCGACCAGGCTGTCCCAAACCGGGCTATCGTCCCGCTTCGCCGACATTGTTTACCCCAGACTCAACAACAAAAGCGGCTGAATAATCCACTGCTCCAGGCATCCGCACATTATCATAAAGTGAGCCGCGAGAGACATCGGGACCGGACGTCAGCGGCGGAAGACGGCGGCGAGTTCGAGGTGCGCCGACCACAGGAACTGATCGACCGGCGCAACCGATACGAGGCGATAGCCGCCCGCGGCGAGGATGCGGGCGTCGCGGATGAACGTGGCGAGGTCGCACGAAACCGCGACAACCGTGCGCACCGTACAGCGGGCCAGTTCCTCGGCCTGGGCGCGGGCGCCGGCGCGCGGCGGATCGAACACGGCCGCGTCGAAGCGGTTCAGCTCAAAGCCGGTCAACGGCTGGCTGAACAGGTTGCGGCGCTGGGTCGTTACCCCGGCCATCCCGCGCGCCGCCGCCGCCAGGGCCGCGAGCGACGACGCGTCGGCGTCGACGGCGTGAACCCGCGCGCCGGCGCGGGCCAACGGCAGGCTGAAGGTCCCGGCGCCGGCGAACAGGTCAACGACCTTCCGCGCCGAGCTGATCGCGGCCATGACCGCCGCGCGCAGCGCCGTTTCGCCAGCCTCGCTGGCCTGAAGAAAACCGCCTGGAGGCACCGCGACGAAGGTTCCCTCGAAGTCAACGCCGACCGGCCGGCGCTGCACGATGGGCTCGGCCGGATCGGTGGCCTTGCGCCGCCACGACAGCCGGGCGAGATCGGCGTCCTCGGCAAAGGCCGACAGCCGCTCCAGCAAAACGAGGCCCGGATCCCGCCGCCCGAATCCCGCCCCCCGGGATCCCGCCCTCCGGATCCCGCCCTAACGCCGCCGGCCAATCGACAACGACGTCGAGACCGCCGTCGAGCAGCGCCGCCGCCACCCGCGTGCGCTGGCGCGGCGCCAGGATATCGGCGAGCAAAGCCCGCAGACGCGGCAGAAGCGCGACCAGACCCGGCGCGAGAACGGGGCAGACGGCAAGATCGACGACCTCGTGGCCGCCAGCGGCATTAAAGCCGAGCCTGGGCGCGCCGCCGCCGGCGGGTCGATCCGCGGCGAACGTTGCCCGCCTTCGTCCGCCCGGCGCGGTTCGCGCCAACGGCTCGATGACGCTATCAGCGAACCCCGCGCGCGCCAGAGCGCCACGCACCTGGGCGAGTTTCCATTTCGCGTAGGCCGCGCCGGTGAGATGCTGCAGGCTGCAGCCGCCGCAGCGGAGGAAATGCGGGCACGGCGGCTCGGCCCGCTCGGGTCCGGGAGCGATGATCTCGACGACTTCGGCCGCCCGACCGTCGCCGCGCGGCGCGCCAATTCGAGCGCGTACCCGATCGCCGGGCACGGTCAGCGGAATGTAGAGCGGGCGCCCATCGGGTCCTTCGGCGATCCCGTCGCCACGGCTTCCGATCCGCGCGACGGTGGTCTCGATAACGACGCGTGCTGCTTGGCCTCCTGGCGGAGCCCGATGCCCATGGGACCGCCTACGGTTCATTGCGACCAGATTGCAAACGGCGCGGTGACGGTTTCGCCGCGTGTCCAGCGGACGATGGCGTCGGCGGCTTCGACGCCCACGTCCGCCGCCACGCGCTCCATTGATAGCGGCTCCCAGTGCCCGGTCAACCCGCCCGGACCCTCCTCGTCGCTCGAAGCCGCGAAGCTCACGCGGGCCGTGCCGGCGGCGTCGGCGATCGTGAACAAGGCGGAAAAATGCGGCCGACCGAATCCGGACCCGAGGACGAAGCGCCAGGCGTCGCTGCCGCGCTCGGCCTCGGTGATTGCCCCGTCGAGAAACAGCGCGTCGGCAGAGATCTCGCCCGCGGCGTTGTCATAGATGACCGCGAAGGCCTCGGCGCGAAGCAGCCGATCCACCATCGCGGTGCGCAAGAAACGGCCCAGGCGGCGCGCTTGCGGATCATCGGCGGCGATCTCGCCGATGATCAAGGTGGCCGCGCCGGGAGGCGGCGGCTGAACCAGGGTCGGCGTCACCGTCGCCGCGCAGCCGGCCAGGGCGGCGCAGCACGCGAGCACCACGGCGGAACAGCGGCGCGACAAGCGTCGGCTCGGCATGGGCCTTAAACCCCATATGGGTTAAACCGCAAAGATAGCCCATGGGAAGCCATGCTGCCAGGGGGTTTCGGATCGCGCCGCCCGACGCCTATGTCACCAGGCGGTATTCGATCTCGGTACTCTTTTTCTTGAACGTCGCGCCGACCCACCGGCCGGAGTTGTCATACGAGACGCTGCCATTGAGGATGCTTGAGATCTTGTAGCGGGTGACGGGGATCGTTTTGTTGCCGACCTCCATGGTCGTGCGTTCGCGCTTGTGAACGACCTGACGTTCGAGCACGCCCTTCTGCGGATCGAGAAGAACATCGCGCGACATCGTCTCTTCCGTCCAGTAGCTGCCGACCATGATATTGGCGGGCGCCATGATCACGCCCTTGCGGCCCTCGACCTCGAAGCCGTTGGCGATCGCCCGGCCGCTTACGGTTTCGGTCCGGCCGTTGTCACCGACGCTGGTGCTGTCGAAGGCGAACAGGCGGTCGTCGCGCCACGTCTCGGTGCCGGTATGACGATAGGTGAACAGCGACACGCCAAGCAGGCTGACGTCGATGTCGACCTCGCTCTGGACAACGAACGCGGCCGGCGTCCCCTCCGCATTGACCTCGTGGCTGCCGATGACCTTGCCGAGACCGAGAACCTCAAAGACCAGGCGTCGGCGCGGCATTGTTGCCAACAGATCCGCGTGCGCCACGCGTACCGGCAGGACGGCGGCGCGAGCCCGGCCATGGCCAGCCGTTGAAAATCCCGGCGGCTCAGCGATGCGATTCGTCGCGGCATCATTGCGCACACTATCCTTGTTTCGCTATCGGCGGCGCCGCCAGCGGTCCCGGCGAGGGCTATTGTGTCGCTAGCGACTGCGGAATCAACCCCGATCGTGAACTCCCGCCGCAACGGACACGCGACAGGAACTCGTCAAGCCGGGTACAACAAACAGGGACACTTGACAAAACTTCGCCGTGGGACCGCCTCGTACTGGTCCATTCTCTTCGCGACGTGGCGCGTAAATGACTGACCGCCAAGATGACTGACTGGATGACCCACGGCGGCATGCTCGATGCCGCGTGCGAGCTCTATGGCATTGCCCGCGATCAGTGGCTCGACCTGTCGACCGGCATCAACGCCAATCCCTACCCGCTTCCCGACCTCGCCCGCGAATACTGGTGCCGGCTGCCCGAAGCCGGTCTCGAACTCGTGGCTGCGCGAGTCCGCGGCGCGTTGTTACGGCGTCCGCGATCCCGCGCGGCTCGTTGCCGCTCCGGGAACCCAGGCCTTGATCCAATGGCTGCCGCGACTGTTTGCACCGCGCCGCGTCGCCGTCATCTCGCCAACCTACCGTGAGCACGCCCGTGCCTGGGCCGCCGCCGGCCACACGGTCGCAACCACGACCATCGACCAAATCGGCGACGCCGCGGTTGTCGTCGTCGTCAATCCGAACAACCCCGACGGCAGGATCACCGATCCGCGGCGTCTCGCGGCGTTGGCTCGCGAGCGGCTGGTCGTTGTCGACGAAGCCTTCGCCGACGTCGTCGCCGAGGTGAGCGTCGCCGGCCAAGTCGACGAGCACAATCTCGTTGTCCTGCGTTCGGTCGGCAAGATGTTCGGGCTCGCCGGGATGCGCCTTGGTTTCGCCATTGCCGCCGAGGCCACGGCGCAACGACTGCGCGAAGCGCTTGGCCCATGGGCGGTGTCGGGGCCGGCGGCGGCCGTCGGCGCGGTGATGCTAGGCGACGATGCCTGGATCCGCTCGACCCGGGTGCGGCTGAAAGCGGCCGCCGGGCGGCTCGATGGCCTGCTCGTTCGCGCCCGGTTGTCCGTCGTCGGCGGTACGCCGCTGTTTCGCCTTGTCGAGACCGACCGCGCAGAGGCCCTCTTCGAGCACCTGGCCGGCGATGGCATTCTCATCCGCCGCTTTGCCGAGCGGCCGCGCTGGTTGCGCTTCGGCATCCCCGGCCGTGACGATGACTTCGAGCGACTGAGTCACACACTCGCCGCATGGCGGCCGGCCTTCAGCCCGGCGCCAGCCAAGGGCTGAGGGGCACGGCACCCATGCTCGAACGGGCGCTCGCGGCGTTCACCACATTCTTCGCGACCGTCGGCCCGCTCGACGTGGCCGCGGTCTATGCCGCGCTGACTGTCTCGGCGACGGCGCAGGCGCGCCGGGCGATGGCGCTCAAGGGCACGCTCATCGCAACGATCCTGCTGCTGGTGTTCATCGTCTTCGGCGGGGCGCTGCTCGGCTGGCTCGGGATCTCGTTGCCGGCGCTGCGGACCGCCGGCGGCATTCTGCTCCTGCTGCTCGCCATCGACATGGTTTTCACGCCGCCGTCGCACTTTTCCTCGACGACGCCGGCCGAAACCACCGAGGCCCAGGCCAAGAAGGACATTGCCGTTTTTCCTCTGGCGACGCCTTTGATGGCCGGCCCCGGCGCGCTGAGCGCGGCCATCCTGCTGGCGGCGGAGGCCGAAGGCAGCGTCGTCGGCGAGATCATCGTTATCGCGATGATGCTGCTGGTGATGATCCTGACCCTGCTGCTTCTCCTCATGGCCGGCCGCGTTCATCGCCTACTCGGGGTCACCGGCCAGAACGTGATCTCGCGAGTCGTCGGAATCCTGCTCGCCGCGCTATCGATCCAGTTCATCTTCGACGGCATCCGCGGCAGCGGCCTTCTGGCGGGAGGCTGACGGCGCGGCGGCCATCGTCCGAGCATCACCAGCATTTGCGTCTGTATTCTACCCGGAGTATTCACATTGCACCGCTTCGTCATCCGCCACCGCCATCCGCGCGCGCGGCCTCGACCGCACTTCAGTTGGAGGATTGTTTGGCCGACCCCGTACAAGAAAATCTGATCCGGGAAATCCGAGAAGATCTGCGCCGCGAGAAATTCGAAAAGCTGTGGAAGCAGCACGGCGCCACCCTCATCGCCGCGCTGGTCGCCATCGTCCTCGCCGTTGCCGGCTATCAGGCATGGCGGACGTGGGAGTTGAACCGGCGCGAGGCGCGCAGCGCCGCGTTCATCGCCGCCGAGACCCTGAGCGCGCGCGATCCGGCGGCGGCCGAGGCGGCCTTCGCCGAACTGGCCGGTGACGGCAAGGACGGCTACGCCATGCTTGCCGGCTTCCAGGCGGCCGGGCTGCTCGCCCGCGAGGGACGCGCCGACGAGGCCGCGGACGCCTTCGAGAAGCTCGCCGCCGGCACCGATCATGCGCTTTATCGTGACCTCGCCGAGCTACGGTCGGTATCGGCGCGTCTGGCCTCGGCCAAGCCGGCGGCGGATCCGGACCATCTCGCCGAGGTTCTGGCGCCGCTGATGGAGGACGCCAACCCCTGGCGCTATTCGGCGCGCGAACTTGCCGCGGTGCTCGCGCTCCAGCGCGGCGACGAGGCTCGGGCGCGCGAGCTGCTCGCCAAGCTCGAAGCCGATGTTGAAACCCCGCCGGGGATCCGGGCGCGGGCGGCGGAGTTGCTCCCTCGCCTCGAAGCAAAGTAGGGGCCCGGCCATGCCGTCCACCATGCCGTCGACCATGCCATCCACCAGGGCGTTGCGCCGGCCTCGCCGCCGCTGGATCGCCACGGCGGTCCTCGCCGTCGCCTGTCTCGCTACCGCAGCGGCGTGTTCGTCGGATGACAAGGAGCGGCTCGAAGGTGAGCGGGTGTCCATTCTCGCTCACGAAAAAAGCGTCTCGCCCGATCCAACCGCCCAGCTCGACCAGATCCGCCTGCCGCCGCCCGTGGTCAATGACGATTGGCCGACGGCCGGCGGCGCGGCAAGCCACGCCATGCAGCATCTGGCCATGACCGCCAAGCCGAAGCAGGTTTGGCGCGCCGACATCGGCACCGGCACCGCACGCGATCGGCCGCGCCTGCCGTCGCCCGTGATCGGCGACGGGCGGATCTACACCATGGACACCGAGCACGTCGTCTCGGCTTTCGCCGTCGCCGACGGCAAACGGCTGTGGACCACCAACCTGGCCGCGGCCGCGTACGACGCCGATTCCATTGTCGGCGGCATTGCCTTCTACAGCGGCCGTCTCTTCGCCACCACCGGCTTCGCCCAGATCATCGCCATGGACGCGGCGAGCGGCGCCGTCGAGTGGCGCAAGGATCTCCGCTCGCCGATTCATTCCGAACCGACGGCGAGCGACGGGCGTGTTTACGCCACCACCCTCGACAGCAAGCTGATCGCCTTCGATGCCGCGACCGGCGCCGAGCTGTGGACTCATCAGGCAATCGTCGAGACCGCGAAGCTGGTCGGCGGCGGCGGCCCGGCCGTCGACGCCGGTGTCGTCGTTGCGCCGTTCTCGTCGGGCGAACTGGTCGCGCTGCGCCAGGAAAACGGCCGGGTGCTGTGGAGCGATTCGCTGGCCGGCGTGCGGCGGACCGACGAGCTGGGCGCGCTGGCCCAGATTTATGCCAGCCCGGTGATCGATCGCGGCGGCGTTTTCGCCATCAGCTACGGCGGTATCCTCGCCGCCATCGACCTGCGAAGCGGCAACCGGGTCTGGGAACAGGACTTCGGCGGCCTGTTTCGGCCGTGGCCGGCGGGCAACTTCATCTATCAGCTGACCAAGGAAAACGACCTCGTCTGCCTGTCGCGCAACGACGGCAAGATCTTCTGGGTGACCACCCTGCCGGCGTTCGAGAACGAAAAGGACAAGAAGGATCCGATCATGTGGGCGGGTCCCGTGCTCGCCGGCGACCGCTTGGTCGTCGTCGGCACGAACGGCCAGGCGCTGAGCGTTTCGCCCTACGCCGGCACCAGGCTCGGCGAGGAGCGGCTCGGCGCGCCGATGTCGGTGCCACCGATCGTCGCCGGCCAAACCTTGTATTTCCTGCTTAACGACGCCACGCTCGTGGCCTATCGGTAATCCTGGAAGGCCGCCGCGACGATGAGCTTCACCGTTGCCATTGTCGGGCGGCCGAACGTCGGTAAATCGACGCTGTTCAACCGCCTCGTCGGCAAGCGGCTGGCGTTGGTCGACGATCAACCGGGCGTCACCCGCGACCGCCGCGAAGCCGACGCCAGCCTCGGCGATCTGCATTTTCGCATCATCGACACCGCCGGCTACGACGACACCGGCGGCGAGCACCTCGAGGCGAGGATGCGGGCGCAAACCGAGATGGCTCTGGCCGAGGCCGATGTCGCCGTTATGCTGATCGATGCCCGCGCCGGCATCACCGCGCTTGACGCAAGCTTCGCCGATCTGCTCCGGCGCGGCCCGATTCCGGTCGTGCTCGTCGCCAACAAGTGCGAAGGCCGAGCCGGCGAGGCCGGGTTGATCGAGGCCTATGCACTGGGCCTCGACGATCCGCTGCCGATTTCGGCCGAGCACGGCGTGGGCCTCGCCTTTCTCTACGATGCCCTGGCGCCGCTCATTGCGCCGCTCGAAAGCGACGCCGACACGAACGAGGACGCGGACCAGGCCGAGCGCGACATCGACTCGCGGCCGTTGAAGCTCGCCGTCATCGGCCGGCCCAATGTCGGCAAGTCGACGCTGATCAACCGCCTGCTCGGCGCCGAACGGCTGCTCACCGGACCGGAGGCGGGCATCACCCGCGACGCCATCGCGGTATCTTGGACCTATGGCGGGCGGGCGATCGAACTGGTCGATACCGCCGGGCTGCGGCGCAAGGCCAACGTCACCGGCCGGCTCGAAGCCCTGGCCGGCGCCGACAGCCAGCGCGCGGTGCGCTTCGCCCACGTCGTCGTTCTCGTCCTCGACGCCACCGCCGGCCTGGAAAAGCAGGATCTGAACATTGCCCGCACCGTCGCCGACGAAGGCCGCGCCCTGATCATCGCGGCCAACAAGTGGGACCTGATCGACGAACCAACCGCCGCCCTGCGGGCGATTCAGGACCGTCTGGAGACCTCCCTGCCGCAGGTCCGCGGCGTGCCGGTGATCCGGCTGTCGGCAATGACCGGCGCGGGCCTCGGCAAGCTGATGCCGGCGGTGCTCGGCGCTTATTCGGCCTGGAACCGCCACGTCTCGACCGGTCCGCTCAACCGCTGGCTCGAAGATGTCGGCGAACGCCACCCGCCGCCGCTCGCCGACGGCCGGCGAATCCGCCTACGCTACATGACCCAGGCCAAGACCCGGCCGCCGACGTTCGTGCTGTTCGCGAGCCGCGTCGAGGCCCTGCCGGAAGCCTATCAGCGCTACCTGATCAACGGCCTGCGCGACACCTTCGGCCTCGCCGGCCTGCCCATCCGTCTGCACGTGCGGACCAGCAAGAACCCTTTCGCCGACGCCCCGCGCGGCCGCGGCCGCCGATAGCGCTTTTCCGCGCCTCCGCCGCGATAAAGCGTCCGATCGCTTTATAACCAAAGGATTTCCTGATTACGCATGAACCTCAGCCAGTTTGAGGAGGCGATATGGCATTGGCGGGGTTCGGACGGCGGCCCAGCCGAGGCGGGGCATCATGGCGGCGAGATCGTAGCGCCGATTGAAGCGGTATTCGAACTCGGCCAGGTAGCGGGGGATGTGCTTTTGGCGGATGGCGCGGTATGTGCCGGTGATGGCGGTCTTGATGTTGCCGAGCGCCGTGTTGACCCACTTGAAAGCGGGTGTCAGCACCGCCTTGCGGCCGGATCCTGTGCAGATCGGCTGATGCGTGCATCCCGCATCCGCGACACCGCGGAAGCAGCTGAGGCCGTCGCTGACGACGGTGCTGGTGGGATCGAGGCTGCGTCGGGCCAGTTTTTCGACCTCCTTGCGCCGAAAGCCGATGACCCGGCGCAGCTTCAGGCGCACCGGCTTGCCCTCGGGCGTGGTTTCGACGGCGACGATGATCGGCGTCTTGCCGGGCGCGCCGCGACCGCGCTTGCCACCGGAGCGTTCGCCACCGAGATAGGCGTCGTCCATTTCGACCCGACCGGTCAGGCGCTTGCCGGCATCCCGCTCCATCATCACCTGCATCAGCTTGTGTTTGAGCTTCCAGGCGGTGTTCTGGGTCACACCGAGGCGACGGCCGAGTTCGAGGCTGGAGATCCCGCCCTTGCTCTGCGTCAGGTGGTACATGGTGCGAAACCAAGTGCGCAGCGGCACCTTGGTCGAGGCGAAGATCGTGCCGGCCATCAGCGAGGTCTGCCGGCGGCAGGACGCGCACTGGTAGAGGGCACGGGTCTTGATGATGCAGTGATTCCGCCCGCCGCAGCCGGGGCAGACAAAGCCTTGCGGCCAACGCCAGCCGAGCACGACCTCCCGACACCGATCCTCGCTCCCGTAAAGCTCATCGAACCGCGCCTCGCTGAGCCCCTTCTGAAACTGAACACGATTGCGCGCCATGCCTCAACCCCGCCTGTCTCCTTATATGTTCCCGATTTGTACCACGCCCCGGCAGGCTGAGAAAGATGCGTAATCAGGAAGGATTTTGTCTCTGGGCGGCGCCACCGCGCGGGCGGCGAGCGGACGGCCGGGCGAGAAAACACCACAATGGCACCCACCATGGGTCATTCTGACCTATTTTATGGGTCAGAATGACCTATCTGATTCCAGCCAAGCTATTGATTTATATAACTTCGCCGTTTTGGGCCGCAAAAAAAACAGGCGACCTTCGCGACGGCATCCGCGTGTTCATCGCCATCGGCGCTTATGATAGCACGTGACGTGAGTCTCATAATAGCACGTGACATGTCTCGGCGGCGCGCGTGCCGTGAACTTGACCGCGCCCTGCCCGCTCGCGGCAGCCATCGCCAGTACAGCCCGGACATCCGGCACAAGGGCCTGTCATGTGCCGGCGGGTTGTCTATGATGGCGGTCGTTTATCCCTTCTGGTTGTCGGAATCCCCATGCCATGCCCGATCTGATCGTTCACTTCGAAAAGCCGCGCGACTGGGCCGATACGCTCAGGATCCACTACTGGGACACCCGCCCCGCGGCGCCCGGTACCGATTGGCCGGGGGTCGAAATGACACTGGAAGCCGACGGCTGGTATCGCTTTGCGTTTTCGGGTATCGAGGCCGCCGCCTTCGTCATCAACGATGGCGCCGGGCGGCAGACCGCCAACCAATGGCGCGAGCGCGAAGGATGGCTGGACGCGCGCGGCCAATGGCGCGACGCCGAGGGCGCACCGGTTGGCGGTCCCATTGATGGACCCACTGAGGGGGGCCGCGAGCCGGCGCCCGTACCCCGCCCCGCCGCGCCCTTCGCGCGTGGCATCGGCGTCGGTGATCCGGACTTTCGCGAAGAGACGATCTATTTCCTGCTGACGACGCGCTTTTACGACGGCGATCCGAGCAACAACTTCTTCTGCCGCGACCGGATGAAGTTCAATGCCGCCGGCGAGCCGGAGGATCCGCACTGGCGCGGCGATTTCAAGGGCCTGATCGAGAAGCTCAACTACATCCGCGATCTCGGCTTTACCGCCATCTGGATCACACCGCCGGTCGAAAACCGCAGCGGCCTCGACTACCACGGCTATCATCCCTACGACTGGACCAGGATCGACCCGCGGCTGGAATCGCCGGACGCGACCTACCAGGACCTGATCGACGCCGCCCACGCGCGCGGGATCAAGATCATCCAGGACGTGGTCGTCAACCACTCCTGCCAATACGGCATTCGCGGCCACGTCTGGATCGACCATCTGCCGATCAAGTACTACGTGCCGCAGGGCTCCGAGCAGGGCCGGCTGAACTACGGCCCCTACCAGGGCAACCTCGGCAACTACACTTGGCCCAACCGCGACGACATCGACAACCCGGTGGCGCCGCAATGGTACCGCGAGCGCCACGGCCGCGATCCGCGAGGCGTCGAGCCGCTGGTCGACCCGCTCACCGGCGAGACCGTGCCAAAGCCCGGCTACAACCCGGGTCGCTTTTTCGGCGTCGACGCGCAGAGGCTCGATCCCGAATGGTACCACCAGGAAGGCTTCATTTCCGGCGGCGACTGGGAGAGCGCGCATCCGCTCCAGACCAAGCATCTCGCCGGCGATTGCATCGACCTCGCAACCGAACGACAGAACGTCAAGGACTACGTCATCGGCTCGATCAACCGCTATCTCGACATGGGCGTCGACGCGCTTCGGATCGACACCGTCAAGCATGTCGAGCGCGACAACCTGCTCGAGTACATCAACGCCTGGAAGGCGTATAAGCCGGGGCTGTTCGTGTTCGGCGAGAACCTGGTCAAGGGCTACGGCTGGGGCGATCTCGGCGGCGGCGACAACGGCCCCTCGCCAATCCGGCCGTGGTGGTACACCCGGCTCGGCCATGATCCGCGCGATCCCAACTCTGGCGGCGATTCAGGCTTTGCGGTGCTCGACTTCGGGCTGTTTTCGACCTTCCGCGATACCGTCAGCAAGGGAACCTACGGCGGCACCGGGCAGATCCTGTCGATGGACTGGATCTATGGCGATCCGACCACGCTGGTGACGTTCCTGCAAAACCACGACGTCGGCCCGGACAACGACTTCCGCTTCCGCTTCAAGGGCGATCAGTGGATGGCGGCGGCGGCCTATAATCTGATCTGGACCGCGCGCGGCATTCCCTGCCTCTACTACGGCGAGGAAATCGAGTTCATGAAGGGCGCGCCGCAGGATGTCATCGGCAACGACGACACCCTCGATAGCACTGGGCGGGCCTATTTCGGCGATCACCTGAGCGAGGCGCGGATCGCCGAGACGCAAGGCCATCCGATCTATCGCCATCTTCGACGGCTCAACATGATCCGCCGGGCCGTCCCCGCCCTGCAAAAGGCCGCGATGAGCCACGTCCAGGAGTGGGGCGGCGGGATGAGCTTCGTGCGCGATTATAACGACGGCCAAAGCTACGCCGTGATCGGGCTCGCCATCGGCGGCGATCAGAACGTCAGCGTCGGCGGCGTGCGCAACGGCCTCTACCGCGATGCCGTCACCGGCGGCGAGATCGGCGTCGGCGACGGCACCTTGTCGTTTCACGTCCGCGGCAACTCGGCCGGAATCTACGTCCTCGACGGCCCCGGCAAGATCGGCGAGGACGGCGTCTACCTGCGCTGATCTCGCCGCGAACGCGCCACGGCCTTAGCCCAGATCGTTTTCGAGAACGAGGCGGTAGCGCGCCTGGCCGGATCTGAGCCGGTCCAGCGCGTCGTTGACCCGCGACAGCGCGAACATCTCGGTGATCGGCTCGATGCCACGGCGGCCTGCGAAGCGCAGCATTTCGGCCGTCGTCGCCGGGCTGCCCAGCGGCGAGCCGCCGATCGATTTCTGGCCGCCGAGGAGCGCAAAGCCCGTCGCCGTGACCGACGGCACGGCGCCGACGATGTGCAACTTGCCGCGCGGGCGCAACGCCTTCATATAGGCTTCCCAATCGAGTTCGACGTTGATGGTCACTAAGATCATGTCGAAGCTGTTGGCGAGCGCTTCGAGCCCGGCCGGATCGCGGGTGCTGACAAAGTGGTCGGCGCCCAACGCGCGGGCCTCGTGCTCCTTGGCCGGGCTGGTCGAGAACGCCGTGACCTCGCAGCCCCAGGCATGGAGGAAGCGCAGCGCCATATGGCCGAGGCCACCGATGCCGACAACACCGACCCGGTCGGTCGCCTTGATGTGATTTTGCACGATCGGGTTGAAGACGGTCACGCCGCCGCAGAACATCGGCCCGGCCTTGGCCGGATCGACGCCGTCGGGCAAAGCGATGGCCCAGGCGGCGTCGGCGCGGACCCTGTTGGCGAAGCCGCCGTGGCGGCCGACGATGGTGCCTTCGACCTCCGCGCACATGTTATGATCGCCGGACATGCACTCGTGGCAATGCATGCATGACGACGCGTTCCAGCCGAGACCGACCGTCTGTCCGGGCCGCAAATAGCCGACATTGGCGCCGACCGCGGCAATGGTACCGACGACCTCGTGGCCCGGCACCAACGGGTATTGGGTAATGCCCCACTCGTTGTCGAGCATGCTCAGGTCGCTGTGACAGATGCCGCAATAGCGCACGTCGATGTCGACCTCGTCGGCGCCGAGCCGGCCCAACTCATATTCGAATGGCTCGAGCCGGCCGCCGATGGTGGTCGCGGCGTAGGCTTTGACGATGGTCATTGGTTCTCCTCCACGGTCACGACGATCTTGCCGACCTGTTCGCCCTGTTCCATGTAGCGGTGGGCGTCGGCAATGTGCTCAAACGGAAATATCTTGGCGATGATCGGCTTGAGCAGTCCCTGGGCCACGCCGCTCGTCACGAACTCCTTGCCGCGGGCGAAACGCTCGGGATTGCTGACAATCTCGAACAAGGTGTAGCCGCGCAAGGTCAAACCGCGGCCGAGTGCGCGCATCGTCGGAAACGGCGTCGGCTTCATGCTCAACAGCCCGTAGATGAAAATGATCCCGTTCTGGGCCGCGGCCTCGGCCAGCGTCTCGACGAAAGGCCCCGCGACCGGATCGAAGATGACCCGGGCGCCGCGCCCGCCGGTAATCTCCTTGACCGCGCCAACCAGATCCTGGTGTTCGGTGGCGATGACATGATGGGCGCCGGCGGCGCGCAGCGCTGCGCTTTTGTGACCGCCGCGGGTGGTCGCGATGGCGGTCGCGCCGACCATCCGCGCGATCTGGATGGCGGCCAGGCCGACGCTGCTCGACGCCGCCGGAATGATGACGAAATCGCCCTCGCCGAGCCCGGCGATATCGATCAGCGCGCCGTACGCGGTCATGGTCTGCATCCACAGCGCCGCGGCTTCGAGCGATGACAGCCGGTCCGGGGTCGGGGCGACGGCGTGGGCCGGGACGATGGCGTGATCGGCGTACATTGCGTACTCATTGAGCGAAAACGACGGGATGACGCTCACCCGTTGGCCGTAATCGATCCCGGTTACGCCGGCGCCGACCGCCTCGACAATGCCGGCGGCTTCGTATCCAAGTCGTGCCGGCAGCTTCGGCGCTTCGAGATACTGGCCGGCGCGAAAAAGCGCCTCGGCCCGGTTCAGGCCGATCGCCTGAACCCGCAAGCGGATCTCGCCGGGACCCGGATCGCCGATCTTTATGTTCTCAATGCGGAGAACCTCGGGTCCGCCGGTCTCATGAAAACGAACGACTTTGGCCATCAACTGTCTCCTTAACCCAGGCGCCGCGCGTGCTCGCTCGCCCATTTCTGGTTCGATGCTGACGGATGGTAACCATCCGCCGGCTGAATCCAACCATCAACCGATTGATCCGGTGGGGTCGCGGCGCGTCAAGTGATAGGCGGTGAGTTGGCGGGTGTCGATGCCGCGAACGGCCAGCCGCTCGAAAGCGGCGAGCCGCCAGCCGTCGTGTTTCAGTTCTCTTAACCTTTTTGCGGTTTCCTTGCGGTACTTGCGGCTTTTCCACCAGCTCGCGTTGGCGCTGACGAGGGTGACAACGGTCTGCGGCATGAAAATAACCCACCCTGTGTTTGGACGACGCGCGCCGCGCGGCGTCATCTTCACTACGGCGTGTTGGGGCGAACGGATCGCCGAATGGATGAGCCGCAGATCGTGCATTCTAGGAAGATAGTCTTGTCAAAGGACGAATGTTCTTGGTATGTTCCAGCCACTCACGCCAGCGCTTCAAACAAGGTAACGCCATGACCCTCGCCATCGCCAATGTTCTCATCCTCACGGTCTGGCTCGCCGTCGAGGCCGTGCCGTTGATCGCAGACGAGCTCGCGCGGCGCGACATCGAGCGCCTCGACAACGAGGAGAAGTAGTCCGAGGAGAAGTGGTCGCGCGGCGCTCTCGCGGGCTACGGACCAGACCTGCTCAGGCGTCGGCGCCCTGAGTCCCATCGGCGAAAAGCGCCAGGAGCTGACGGGTCAACTCCTGGCGGGCGTAGGGTTTGGCGATGAATTTGGCGTCCGCCGGAAGCCGGCCGTTCCTGGCGCCGAGGCCGGCGGAATAACCGGTGGTGTACAACACCTTGACCTCGCGATGCTGCATCGTGACACCCTTGGCGATGGCAATGCCGTTCATGCCGCCGGGCAGCTCCACGTCGGTAAACAACAAATCGATCCGGCCTGCCGCCTGGGCAAGGCGCATGGCCTCGTTACCGTCGCCGGCATCGAGAACGACAAAGCCCGTGTCCCTGAGCAGGCGTACCGCGACCCGGCGCAGCCGCTCTTCGTCCTCGACAACCAGCGCGATCTTGCCCGCTCCCGAAAAACCGCCATCCTCGACGGCCGCGGTATCCGCCGCGGCGTCGATATCGGCCATTGCGGCTTGCGGGAAGAACAGCTTGAAAGTGGTTCCCGAGCCGACCTCGCTGTAGACGCTGACGTGGCCGCCCGACTGCTTGAGAAAGCCGTAGACCATGCTCAGGCCCAGCCCGCTCCCTCGGCCGACTCCCTTGGTGGTGAAAAACGGCTCGAAGATGCGCCCGAGCATGTCCGCCGGAATACCCGTGCCGGTATCGCTGACCGCGAGCATGACATAGTCGCCGGCCTCGACATCGGGATTGAGTTCGACGTAGTCGGCGTCGAGAACGGCGTTGCGGGTCTGCACCGTCAGCGCGCCGCCGTCGGCCATGGCGTCGCGGGCGTTGATGGCGAGATTGACCAGCGCGCGCTCCAGTTCGCCGGCATCGGCGATCACGCTGGCGATATCGGGATCGAGCTCCTCGACGACATCGATGCTGGCGCCGAGGGTCCGGCGCAGCAGTTCGGTCAGGCCGCCGACAATGTCGTTGAGGTTCAAGATGGTGGGGCGAAGCGGCTGCATCCGGGCGAACGCGAGCAGGCGGTGGGTCAATTCACCGGCCCGGGTGGTCGCCCACAACGCGTCGCTGATGAGCGTGCCATGCTCGCCGTCGCCGCCGAGATCCATCTCGAGAAGCTGAAGGTTCCCGCCGATGATGGTCAGCAGATTGTTGAAATCGTGGGCAATGCCGCCGGTGAGCTGACCGATCGCCTGCATCTTCTGCGACTGGCGCAACTGATCTTCGACCGCCCGCCACTCGGTCACATCCTCCTTCACCGCGACAAAATTAATGATCCGGCCGTCCTCGCCCTTGACCGGCGCGATCGACGCGATCTCGCGCAGACGCTCGCCGTTTTTCTTCTTGTTATAAAACTCGCCCCGCCAGACCTGACCGCTCGTGATTGTCCGCCACAGCTCCTTGTACTCCGCCGGATCGGTTAGATCGGACTTGAGAATGCGAGGGTTCTTGCCGATCACCTCGTCGCGGCTGTAGCCGGTGACCTCGCAGAACCTTGGATTGACGTAAACGATATTGGCGTCGACGTCGGTGACGACGACCGAAGACGGGCTTTGCTGAATTGCCTGATAGAGCCGCCGCAGGTCGGCCTCGGCCCGCTTGCGGTCGGTGATGTCGCGGGCATGGACGGCGACCTCGGTGATCGGCTGGTTCGGGTGACGCACCGGATAGAACCAGAACTCGAACCAACGGCCACGAATCGCGACGTCCATGTGCGCGGGCTCGCCGGACGCGGCGACCTCGCGAATGACCGCCAGTCTCGTCTTGGCCAGGTCGGCCGGCAGTATTCGGGCGAGATCGGCGCCGAGCGGACTGTCGCCTTTCAGCCGTTTCGCGAGGCGCAACTCGGCGGCCTTGTTGATGGCGAGAACGCGGCCCTCGGTCGATGACAGCAAGATCTCGTCGACGCTGGCGTCGAGCAGGGCGCGCATCCGCGTTTCATTCTCGCTCAGGGTACGCTCGGCGAGCTTGCGTTGACCGATGTCGCGCACGACCGAAATGCAATACATCGGCCGCCCGATCTCGTCGCGCTGAAGCGCCGTGGTCAGGTTGACCCAAACGACATCGCCTTCTTTGCGGATATAGCGCTTCTCCATGACGTAGGAGCGGATGTCGCCGCGCATCAGCGACTCGAACTGATCGAGGTCCGCTCGCAGATCATCCGGATGGGTGATGTCCTGGAAGGTCTTCCCAACCAGTTCGTCGCGGCCATAACCGACGATTTCGCACAACCGCTCGTTGACCCTGAGCCATGATCCGTCGAAGCCGACATGGGCGATGCCGACGGCGGCGTTCTCGAAGGTGCCGCGGAACCGAGCCTCGCTTTCCGCCAGCGCCTGCTGCGCCTGCTTCTCGGCGCTGATGTCGTCGAACAACGTGACAAGCTCGCCGCCGGGGAGCCGGTAGACGTGGGTATCGCGCCACCCTTCGAACCGCTCGTCGCGATACAGCCGGGCCGGCAGGTCCTTCGTTCCGCCGGCTTTCCAGACATCCCTGAGCGCTTCGAGGAGGCCGAATTTCTCGGCTCCGGGGAAGGCCTCGCTCAGCCGTCTGCCGATGGTCGTCTCGCGATCGACATGGGCAAGCTCCTCGGCCCGGCGATTGAGGTCGCTAAAAATGAAATCGCTGCCGTCCGGCAATGCCTCGAACACCGCCGCGCCGCTCTTCATGTGCTCGAACAGGCCGCGCAGCCGCGCGTCGGCGTTGCGCCGCTGTTTGCGCAGCGGTCGGCTGATCACATAGAAAAGCCCGGACGCGGCGAGCACGGTGACCAGGCCAATCCCAAAAAGCGGCATGGCCGCGCGGGTAAAGCGGGCGCGGACCTCGGCGACATCGACCTTGGCGACGAGGCCGAGGTTCATCATCGCCACCGGCTCGTAGGCGGCGAGGACGAGGGTTCCGGCGTAGTCCTCGCCGATCATCGTGCCCGATCGCCCATCGAGCGCCGCGCGCATCGGCGCGTCAAGCATGGCGCCGGCGGGAAGCGAGAGGGGCGCATCGCCGTCGTTCCTTGCACCGCGCCGAACCAGATAGACGATGGTCTCGCCTTCACGCCGCGCCAGCGTAAGCTCGCTGCTGGCGGCGCTGTCACGGCTGGCCGAGAGGCGCTGGTTGTCGGTGAACTGGCGCAGGGCCGCGGCCTCGGGACCTTCCGGATAGCTCGAATAGGCCCGATTGAAACCGACCATGGACTCGAGCATACGGGCTTGGGCCTGAACCACGTCCCGCAGCCGGATGCGCTCGCGCTCCATGCCGCCGCGATAGCTGATGTAGATCGCGCTGGCCGCGATGACCACGGCAACGCACAGCATGGTCGCAACCAGGAGAACGACCGGTTTGCGCTCGAAGCGAGGCCTCATGCTCAGCCGTCCAACGCCGACAGCAGATCCTTCAGCGCGAACGGCTTGTGCAACGTCGTCGTCGAGCCGATGCCCTTGTACTGGGCGAGTATCCTGGCGTGGTCGGCGTACTCGGGGTGGTAGCCGGTCATGATGATCAAGCGCGCGGTGCAGCCATGGCTGGCGAGCCACATGATAACCTCGTTACCATCCAGGCCGGGCATGACCATGTCGAGAAGGATCACGTTCGGCTTGAACTCGTCGTGAACGCGCATCAGCTCCTCGCCGCTGGTCGTCAACATGACTTCATAGCCGCGCGGGACGGTCGCGTTGCGCACCAGACGCCCGACGGCGGCCTCGTCATCGCAGACCAGTAGTCTTTTCTCCGCCACCGCCTTTCTCCCCGAGATTGAACAGTCTCTGTTGAGACTAACGGGTGAACCCGCGCCTTGTCGCCTCACTGTCAATGGCGGGACTCCCTTGGGGAACCGGGCCCCTGCGCACACGTTGTTGGCGCGATCATTATAACCGGCCCTGGAGAACTTCCGATGCCCAACATCCACGATCTGCTCGAGACCGACCACGCCAAGGTCAAGAAGCTGCTGGCCGAAATCAAAGAGACCGGACATAGCGCCGAAAAGACCCGCGACCGGCTGTTCGCCGAAGTCAATGCCGATCTCGAGGTGCACACCGAGTTCGAAGAGAAGGTGTTCTATCCCAAGGCGCGCAAGGCGACCGGGATGGTCGACGAGATCAAGGACGACCTCGAAGAGCACGCCGAGGCCAAGGAGATGCTGGAGAAGCTTTCGTCGCTGAAGAGCACCACGGCGGAGTGGATGAAGACCATCGAGGAGCTTGCCGACGCGCTCGACCATCACATCAAGGACGAAGAAACCAAGCTGTTTCCGCAATCGCGCAAAAAGATTGAAGACGCCGAAGCCGAGAAGATGGGCGCGCAGTATGCCAAAAAGAAGGAACAGGCGGCGGCCTGAGCGCATGGTTCACCACTGAGGCTATCCGCGCGGGCCGGCTCGCGGGCCGGCTCGCCCCTCTCTCGCCCGCCCCTCTCGCCCCCCTCTCGCCAAGACGCCCCACCTGGAAGGACCTGCATGAAAGCCGCCGTTTTCACGGTGTGCAGGTCGGTGCCGCAAATGGCGCTTGAGGTGATGCAGATGATCGCGTCGGTGGTGCATTATCTGCCCTTGAGCGGCTTATCCGCGGCGTCAAGGGTGAACATGTGGCAATCCTAAGGAATGCGGCCGTGGCGCGCGAACGCCGTGGGGTGAAGAAAGGCGAAGAGCCCACGCATTCCGCGCAACAAGCGCACGTCCACGATAAGGCGCGCTTTTACTATCTTCTTCTGGTCGTCCCGCCATTGTTGTGGGCCGGCAATTTTGTCGTCGGCCGGGCAATCCATGCCGACATTTCGCCGGTATCGCTGACCTTCTGGCGATGGCTGGTGGCGGCGGCGGTATTGCTGCCGCTCGCCGGGGCCGCGACCTGGCGGGCGCGGGCCGTCGTCCGCCGCGAGTGGCGCCTGCTCGCGGTCCTCTCCGCCACGGGCGTCATCGGCTTCCAGTTCGTGGTCTACCAGGGGCTACGGACGACGACGGCGATCAACGCGGCCTTGATCATAGCGACCACCCCGGCGGTGATCCCGGCGATCGCCTACGGCCTCGACGCGGTGCGCGTCAGCCGGCGTCAGCTGGCCGGTATCGCGGTCTCAACGGCCGGGGTCGCCGCGATCGTCCTGCGCGGCGATCCGAACCTCGCGGCGGGTTTGCGGTTCACCGCGGGCGACCTCTGGGTCGCGCTGGCGGTGCCGATGTGGGCGCTTTACTCGGTGCTCGTCCGCCGCCGCCCGGCCGACCTGCCGCCGTTGGTCATGCTCCTGGGCGTCGTCGTCATCGGTCTCGCCGTGCTCGCGCCGGGCGCGCTTTGGGACTATCTCGTCCGCGGCGGGTTCACCCCAACCTTGGCCACCACGGCCGCCATCGCTTATGTCGGCGTCGCCGCCTCGGTCCTCGCCTTCGTCTGCTGGAACCGCGGGATCGCCGGCGTCGGCGCCAGCAAGGCCGGGCTCTTTCTTCACCTGATGCCGGTGTTCGCGGCGATCTTCGCGGTGGTGGTTCTCGGTGAGCGCATTCACCCCTACCACGGCGTCGGGATGAGCCTGATCGTCGCCGGCCTGTACCTGTCGTCGACGGCGCGAAGCGAGACAGTGTAAGGGAGGCCGCGTGAGGGAACCGGTCCGCGCCGTGACCGCCGTGCCCCAGGTGGCGGCATTCATCCTTGATGCGCCGGTGGTTCGCACCCGGCTCGGCGACGCCTTGTTATTAGGTGGGCGCCGTTGGCCGGGTTAAGCGGCCTCGTCTTCCTGCTCATCGCCTGGCAAGCCTCGCGCCGGCATTAGGCAAGGTTGGCGCGGCGAGATCCGCGCGGCCACGTTGGCTTCAACCGCCCTGGCCATGTCCACTTTGGCCGAAGGCCGTGGGACACTGCGACGCGGCGCGGCCCAGCGGCGACATGGCGATCTTGCCCGCGAGCGCGCGCCGGCCGGCCGGCGACATGTGCAACGGGTCGGAGAAATCCGCGTCGGCATCGTCGGCGAGCGCCTGCGACCAGTCGTTGATCGGAACATCCGCCGGCAGTCCGGCCCTGACCTGGGCCAGCGCGCCCGGAAGCCAGTCGCGGTTGCGGAAGGTCGCGGGATGGTAAGGCGCGAGCAGCAGGATCGGTTTAACACCGCGCGCCTTGAGGACCTCAAGGGTCGAGGCGAGGATCCGCACGCTCCGCGCGTTGACGTCGAAGTGCTGGTCGCGATCGAGGAACGTGTCGATGATGGCGGGCGTGATCGTCGCCATCGGCTCGGGCCGCTGATCGGACGAACGGAGCAGGAAAACCAGGCCGCGCAACAGGTATTCGGTATTGAAGCGATAGAGATGGCTGATGTCCAACCACGGAAAGATGGTGTTGGACTCGGCTTTGACCAGCGCGCGCAGCCGCGCGCTGACGCCGATGAACGGCTTGAGTTCGCCCGCCGTGGAATTGTCGGCGAACAGGTTGGAGATCTCGATGACGGCGACCTCCGGCGGAGGGTTGTGATCGAGCAGGTCGCGCAACAGAGCATCCTGGGTGGCGGCGTCGAGGCCATTGAGGCTGAGATTGAACACCGAGCGGCACAGCGTTTTCGCCCAGTCCTCGGTCGCCGCGAGGTGGACGCCGCGGCTGTTGCCGATGAGCACGACGTCGGCGTCGACGCGGCCGCCGTACAGTTTCGACACGCGCAGATTGCTGTGCATCATCAGCTTGCCCAGAATCGCGGACGCGCCGCGATCGGCCGCGAACAGCAGCGCGATAAAGCCGATGGCGAAGGCTGCTTTTTTCCACATTCGCTTGAACGATCAGAATTGGAAGTAGATGAACTGACTGCCGGTGAAGCTGCCGAACAGCCCGAGCAGGCAAATGAGCGAGATCGCCATGACGACCCTGAGCGCGCGCGCGCGCCTGAACCTGTGGCGGATCGCCGGTAACTCGGCGAAGGCCTCGGCTGCGACCAGCAATGCAATAAGCGCAATGCCGAGCGCAACCTGGAATTTGTTCTGGACGCCGGTGAAGTCGTAGGCGCCGCTGAAGATCTGGGTGAACACGAGGGACGCCTCGCCGAAATCCCGGGCGCGGAAAAACACCCAGGCGACAAACACGCAGACCAGCACGGCGAACATCTCGATCCCGACGAGGCCCCCCGTCGCGACACGTCCCAGCTTTTCAACCAGCCGGTGCACCGGCGAGAGCAGCCGCTGGATGACCAGATAGAAGCCGTGCAGGGCGCCCCAGACGACGAAGGTCCACGCCGCGCCATGCCACAGCCCGCCCAGCAGCATGGTCGCCGAGAGATTGCGGAACGTCGCGGCCTTGCCGCCTTTGTTGCCGCCGAGCGGGACGTAGAGATAGTCGCGCAGCCAGGTCGACAGCGAGATGTGCCAGCGCTGCCAAAAGTTGCTGAAGCTGCGGGCAAAATATGGCCGACGGAAGTTGCGGCCGAGGTTCAGTCCCAGGATTCGGGCGAGACCGATGGCGATCAGCGAGTAGCCGCAGAAGTCGCCGTAGATCTGGAAACCGAAGAAGATCGCGCCGATCAGGACATTCAAGCCGTTGAAGGCTTGCGGCGAGGCGAAGATGTTGTCGACGATCGGCGCCAGCTTGTCGGCGATAACGCACTTGAGGAAGAAGCCGATGATGACCGCCTCGGCGCCGACAAGAAAGCGGGCGAAGTCGAAGGTCTTCCGGGTCTTGAGCTGCGGGATCAGGCGCGAGGCGCGGACGATCGGCCCGGCGACCAACTGCGGCCACAGGGCAATGTAGGTGGCGAAAACCGTCGGATCCGGCTCGGCTTTGATCTTGCCGCGGTAGATATCGATAATGTAGCTGAGCGAGTGGAAGGTATAGAACGAAATGCCGATCGGCAGAATGATCTGCAGCGTCGAGGCATGTGCCTGCAGCCCGATATTGGCGAGCATGGCGGCGAAACCGCCGATAAAGAAGTTATAGTACTTGAAAAATCCGAGGACGATGAGATTGACGGCCACCGCGATGCCGAGCCGCCAGCGTCCCGCCGCCGACAATGGAGAGCGCGCGACATACATGCCGGCGATATAGTTGAACGCCGTGCTCCCGGCGATCAGGGCGAGAAACCGCCAGTCCCACCAAGCATAGAAGAAATAGCTCGCGGCCAACGTCATCAGGATCTGCGGCCGGTACGGCAGCACAAAGTACAGCGCGAAAAACACCGCCGCGAATATGATGAAAGCTTCGCTGTTGAAAATCATCCACGCACCTTATCGATCCCGGCCGCGCGAAGCCGCCGATCGCGCACTCGAAAGAAGCGGAAGCGTGCCCCGGAGGGGGCCGCAGGCTGTATAAAGAAGATACGCTCGGCTCACAAGGCGGGGCTTGGCTTCGGCTCAACTCCGGCCCCTCGGGCCCCGCGCCGGGCCAGGGCGGCGGTCATGCACATGCCGGTCGAGCCCGGGATTCGCGTACGGAACGCCCGAGCCGGCCGGCGAACCTGGTGGTCATGGCGGCCGCGTGCGGCTAGAGCATCCTGCGCTCACGTGAGCGCAGAGAAGATGCTCGATCGCTATGAAATCGATCAACTTTTATGCCTTCAAGTGTTTCCACTTGAAGGCATGTTGATCTAGACTCGCTACTGGTGCGGCGCGCGGTCGCGTCGGCAATGGGAGGGAAATGCAACATGGCTTTGGCAACGCCGCTGTGCGACTTCGGCTGGGAGCCGCCGATGTTCACGCTCAAGGACGCCTACGGCAACGAGTTTTCCCTGGCCGACATCAAGGGGCCGTACGGCACCGTGGTGATGTTCATCTGCAACCACTGCCCCTACGTCCGCGCCGTCGCCGATCGCATCGCGCGCGACACCTTCGATCTGCAAAAAAAGGGGATCGGCGTCATCGCGATCATGCCCAACGACTACGAGCGCTATCCCGAGGATGCGCCGAAGGCGATGATCGCTTTCGCCAACGAGCATCACTTTCCGTTTCCCTACGTCATCGACGAGACACAAGGCGTCGCCAGAGGCTTCGGCGCGGTATGTACGCCGGAGTTCTTCGGCTTCAACGCGGCGCTTCGGTTGCAATACCGCGGCCGGCTCGACGCCTCGCGGATGGCCCCCGCCCCGGCTGGAGCGCCGCGCGAGCTGTTCGACGCCATGATCCTGATCGCCGAGACCGGTGAAGGCCCGCGCGAGCAGCACGCGAGCATGGGCTGTTCGATCAAGTGGCGCGGCGAGGACGCTTAGATCAAGGGGCGCCATCGAGAAGAGCATGGCGGCGGGCATATCGAGGGGCATTCGGCGGGCGCACGCGCGGTTGCCGACGCCGAAACGCTCCAGTGCCGGCCGACCCGGCGCCGATCCTAAGCGACGCCGCCAAGCGCCGCCGAAATAAGGCGCCTCATAGCTCGCCGCGCGCGGCCAGGGTCTTGATCCGATCGGCGATTCGCGCCGAGTTCGCCATGATCGTCATCGCCGGGTTGACGCCGCCGGCGGTCGGCATCAGCGAGCCGTCGCAGACGAAAAGGTTGTCCACGTCCCAGGTTCGCCCGTCCGCGTCGGTCACGCTGTCCTCGGGCGAGGCTCCCATGCGGCAGCCGCCCATCAGGTGAGCGGTGCTCTCGGTCTCGAACATGTTGTAGCCGCCGGCCGCATCCAGCATCCGCTTCATGAACGACAGCGAGTGCTTGTAAAGCCGCTTGTCGTTGTCGCAGTAGGAAAAGCTGACGTGGGCGCGGGGGATGCCGAATTCGTCCTTCTCGCCCGCGAGCGTGACGCGGTTTTCCGCCTGGGCTTGCGTCTCGCCCACGATCTTCAGGCCGGCCATGCGGTTGTAGAGCGCCATCCGCCGGCGCAGGTCCATGCCGAAGACGCCGGAGTTGGTGACCATCGACGTCGCGAAGTCGGTGGGCAGCGGCCCCTGGCTCATGAAGGAATAGCCGCCGTGGAAATCCTTCGACGGATCGTCGTCGGCATAATTCCAGTGCTCGCAGCAGGCCATCGAGGGCGGCCCCTTGTACCAGCGGATCTCCTCGTCGAACTCGCCCCAGACCGCGTGGTTGGAATGGACCATCAGGTACCGCCCGACCGCATCCGATGAGTTGGCGAGGCCGCGCGGATGGCGCGCGGTGGCGGAGTTCAAGAGCAGGCGCGGCGTCTCGATCGAGTAGCCGGCGACGATCACGGTGCGCGCGCGCTGGAAGCGCCACCGGCCGTCGCGATGATAGTGGACCCCGGTGGCGCGGCCGTTCGTGTCGGTTTCGACGCGCCCGACCATGGCCAAATCGCGCACCTCGGCCCCGGCCGCCAAGGCCCTGGGGACGAAGGCGATCAGCACGCTCTGCTTGGCGTTGGTCGAACAGCCGATCTTGCACATGCCGCGATAGACGCACGGCGGCGACTTGCCGCGCGGTGCGGAGACGGTGCACAGCGGCGTCGGCGACCAGGCCACGCCCAAAGCTTCGGCGCCGCGCGCGAGCACCAGTCCGGCCGCGTTGACCTCGTGGGCGCGGTAGGGATAGCGCCCACGCGGGGGGCCCCACGGATAGGTGATGGGCCCCGAGATCTTGCAGTCGTTCTCGACCTCGGCGTAGTAGCGCCACATGGTCCGCCAATCGACCGGCCAGTCGACGCCGTAGCCAAGCTTGGTCCGCGCCTTGAACCACTCGGGGCGAAAGCGGAGCGAGACCATCTGGAAGTGCACCGTGGTCCCGCCGACGCACCGCCCGGAATTGTTGGAGCCAAGCTCGATCGCATCGTCGCCGGCCGAAATGCGCTCGTCCAGCCAGTAGAGCTTTTCCTGCTCCCGCTCGTCCGAGGCAAAATCGGCGAGCGGCCGCCAGAACGGGCCGGCATCGAAGGCGACGATTGAGAATCCCGCTTCGGCCAGCTTCGCCGCGAGCACCCCGCCGCCGCAGCCGGTGCCGACGATGGCGAAGTCAACCTCGTCGCTATCGCGGTATTCGCGCATCGGCACCGTGGCGTTGCGGCTGAAGACGTCGGGCGCGCGACCGTTGACCGCGCGCGGATACTCCTCGGCTTCGGGATTGGCGCTGCCGACGGCGCGCGTCATTGCTCGTCCTCCCCGCTCCGCCCGCCTCCGCTCCACTCACCGAGCGGCGCCTCCCAGGGATCGATGGCGTCGACGCCGAGGCGGACGTAGCCACGCGGCGAGGCCGGACCGCCGTAGCCGATCTCGCTCATGGCCGCCGGATGGACGTAGTAGATCTTGACGATCTCCTTGAGCACGAGATGGCGAAGGAAATGCTTCGGCGGCAGGTCTCTCCACGCGTCCTCGGCACGGACATCTTCAATATTGATCGCCTCGAGGATCGCGTCCTGCGCGTCGGCCGGAAGCTCCGCGAAGCCTACGCCGTAGCGCTCGCGCGCCTCCGCATCGATCGCGGCGAGCCCTCGCCTCCAGGCGTCGCGGTCCGCCGGCATGGCCGCGTAGCGCGTGCCGTTGCCACGCCGTTCGTGAAGCGCGGCGTCGATCCACGGCGCGATCGCCACGCGCTCGCGGTCGCTCCGCTCCGGCTGAGGGATAACCCGCTCGCACAGCGCGACCAGCGTCGCCCACTCGGTGGCGTCGAAAAAGCGCCGCGGCGGAACGTCGTGCAATCTGCGCGCGATCACCTCGCGGGTCTGGTCGTTGAAGGACGGGCTGTCCCATTTGTCGAGGACGTCGTAGGTCGGATAAGGCGCGCGGAAGGACGTGCTCACTGTTCGGAACTCCCGGCCATATCGATGAGCTCGAGCGCGGCGAGGCCGGCCAACGCAAGCCCGGTGAAGCTGATCGGCGCCGGGGTCGGCGGGCCGGCCAGCGCGTTCTGCCGCCAATTTCTCCAGCCGCCCATGTTGCGATGCACGCCGTAGATGTGAAAGCCGGTGCCGATAAAACCAAGCGCCGCCGTCGCCCGCAGGCTCGCGCGGGCAAACGCGCGGCTTTTCGGCCCCGGCCATAGAGCGCAAGCAAAAAGCGCGAGCGCGGCCGCCGGCGGTATCGTCACCGGCAGGTACATGGCCGGGTTGTGAAACGCGCCGCGAAAGTGCAGCAGCCAGACCTCGGCCGTCTCGCCCAGCAGCGCTGCGCCGGTAACCCCGGCAAGAAACCGCCCTTCCTCGCCATGGCGCAACGCCCGGTGATCTTCATCGCGGTGGCGCTCGTGAGCGAGCGCCGACGGCGCCTCGGAGGCGAGACCGAGCAAACCCGACAGCACCAGCGCGCCTGGCGCGCCCAGAGGCGCCGCGTAGAACAGGTTGTTCCAGCTGATGCCGCCCGGGCGCTTGGTGACATTGTAGAGGTGGAAGCCCAGTCCGGCGAACCCGACCGCGACGCTTAGGCCATGGCCGATCCTTGGCAGCGTCTCGCCGCTCTCCGCGCGAGGTTCGGCGAGCGACGCCGCCACCGATACCGCCGCGGTTACCGGCGCGAGGTACATCGCCTCGTTGTGAAACCGGCCCTGAAAATGTTCCATGGCGCTGTCGAGCACCACACTGGTTCCCAGGATCGCCGCGCCGTCGCGCATCCGCCGCGCGGCGCGCGCGGCCGCGGGGCTTTCCGCGCGCCCGCCGCGTGCCGCCTTCGCCTTGCGCGAGCCAATAAACGCTGCGGCCGCGAGGCCCGCGCAGGCCAGGGCCAAGACCGTTCCAAGGCCCACGCGCAACGAGCCGTGGTCGTCGACAGCGGGACCGATAGGACGTTTCACGAGACCTCGCCGCGCGCGAGCGGGGTGCGGCATTGGCGTAAACCGACGTCGCCGAGCAGCGGAGTCATCGAAGCTCCTTTCCGCCGTGTGGACCTTTATAACCAGGTGACGTGCACCCGGGGGCACATCGATAACGTCACATCGCCATGATCGGTTCCGCGCCCGGATGAACCGGCGCCCGCCGCCGAAGGTGAAATCCAGCCGGTGAGGATCGGGGCGAGGTCTTCGATCGTGCGACCGAGGCTGCGGCCTCGTCCACGCCGCTACAGGACCGCCGCGCGCGATCACGTCGATGCACGATCACGGCGGATCCGCCGGCGCGGCAGCGATGAAGGTCGATAGCCGTGGTCTAATCTGATTAAGAGGTGGCATACTGCGACCATGAACAAGTTGAGACGGGAAGTCCGTACCATCAAGATCCATCACGAGGAGCAATTCGAGGCGATGCGCAAGGCTGGCCGGCTCGCCGCCGCCACGCTCGACTTCATCACGCCGTACGTCGTTCCTGGCGTCACCACCGACGAACTCGACGCACGGTGCGCCATCTTCGTTCGCGATCACGGCGGGGTGTCCGCGCCGCTGAACTACCGGGGCTTTCCCAAATCGATCTGCACCTCGGTCAACCACGTCGTCTGCCACGGGATCCCCGGGCCGAAGCTGTTGCAGGAGGGCGACATCCTCAACATCGACGTGACCCCGATCATCGACGGCTGGCACGGTGATTTCGAGCCGGATGTATCCGGTGGGCGAGATCGGGGTGAAGGCGAGCCGCCTGATCGACGTGACCTTCGAGGCCATGTGGAAAGGCATCGAGGCTGTCCGCCCGGGCGCGAGCGTGGGCGACATCGGTCACGCGATCCAGACGTTCGTCGAGGCGCAACGCTTTTCGGTGGTGCGCGACTTCTGCGGCCACGGCCTGGGCCGGGTCTTCCACGACGCGCCGAACGTGCCGCACTACGGCGAGCCCGGCTGCGGGCCGGAGCTGCGCGAGGGGATGTTCTTCACCATCGAGCCGATGATCAACGCCGGCCGCTGGGAGGTGAAGATCCTCAAGGACGGCTGGACGGCGGTGACGAAGGACCGCTCCTTGTCGGCGCAGTTCGAGCATTCCATCGGCGTGACCGCCGACGGCTACGAGGTCTTCACCCGCTCGCCCGCCGGTCTGGACCGGCCGCCCTATTCGGCCTGATGGCGCGCCGGACCTCTCCGCCGACGCCGGCCGATGCCGGCGAGAGTGAGGATGCCAAGCCGCACCACTCCAACCATCGCCAGCGGCTGCGCGAGCGGTTCCTCGGCGGCGATGGCGAGGCCCTCGCCGACTACGAGCTGCTTGAGTTGTTGTTGTTCCACTCGATCGACCGGGTCGACGTCAAGCCGTTGGCCAAGCAGCTTCTCGGCGAGTTCAAGTCCTTTGGCGCGGTGCTTGCCGCCGATCCGAGGCGGCTGGAGGCCTACCCGCGCGTCAACGAGCGGACCACCGCGCTCTTCAAGGCCATCCGCGAGGCCTCGCGGCGAATGATCCGCAGCGAGATCATCGGCCGCCCGGTGCTGTCGTCATGGAGCCGGGTGGTCGACTACTGCCGCGCCTGCCTGGTCGACGCGCCGAGCGAGCAGTTCCGCCTGCTCTTTCTCAACCGCAAGAACGAGCTCATCGCCGACGAGGTTCAGAGCCGCGGCACCGTCGACCACACCCCGGTCTATCCGCGCGAGGTCGTCAAGCGCGCGCTCGAGTTGGGCGCGACCGCCCTGATCATGGTCCACAACCACCCCTCCGGCGACCCGACGCCGTCCCGCGCCGACATCGACATGACCATCGAAATCCGCGACGCCGCCGACAAACTCGGCATATCCCTCTACGACCACATCATCGTCGCCAAAAGCGGCGCGACATCGCTGAAGGGGCAGGGGTTGTTGTAGGGGCACAAGCGATGGAATGGGAAGTTTGCCGCGAAAACTTTTTCCCGACATAGCCGCCAGATGGGTCAGGCTGGGGCATGCCAGTCCCGCAGCACCAGCTTCGGTAGCGCGCTGACCAGTTCCACGAGGTTGCCGCTGCCTTAACAAGGAAAGCAAACCAGAACTACCCCGCACACGCGGCAATCTCATCCCGGACCAGGGCGAGGATTTCGGGGAGGCGGGCTTCGACGGGCGGGGAGAGTTCCAGGCTCAGGTCGAGGCAAACCGGCTCGATGCCAATGACGGTGACGTGCGCCGGCGCCGCGTCCATCAGCCTGAGGGCCGCGAGGACATCGCTCAGGCCCATCTGGTGCGGCGAGACGCGGGTGCGGAAGAAGGCCGGGACGTCGTCGCCGGCGAGACGGACGACTGCCGCCGGCGGCCGGCCGGTCTTCACGGCATCAACGACAATGAGATGTGCGCGCCCGGCGATCTGGTCGAGCAGGTCCATGCCCGAGGTTCCGCCATCGAGAACCTCGACGCACCGAGGCAACCGCCCCTGCCCGGCCAGCGCCCAGGCGGCGCGTACCCCCACCCCCTCATCGGAAAGAAGAATATTGCCCAGGCCGAGAACGAGAATACCGGGCTTGTTCGGCCCCCTCGTCGGCCCCCTCGTCGGCCCCCTCGTCGGCCATGTCGGCCGACCACGCCGGCGCGGTTTCGCTCCCGGCGGGCCGCATCCCGGCGCCCATCACAGGGCCTTGACCCGGACCAGCTGGCGATGCTCGGTGTCGAGCATGTGGATGGCGCAGGCGAGGCACGGGTCGAACGAGTGCACGGTGCGGATGACCTCGAGCGGCTTTTCCGGATCGGCGATCGGGTTGCCGACGAGCGACGCCTCGTAGGGGCCGAGCGCATCTGTCTCGTCGCGCGGCCCGGCGTTCCAGGTGCTCGGAACCACCGCCTGATAGTTGGCGATCTTGGCGTTCTTGATCACCGCCCAGTGCGACAGCACTCCGCGCGGCGCCTCGTGGTAGCCGAAGCCGCGGATCTCGCCCTTGGGGAACATCGGCCGGTTGTAGGTGTCGAAATCGCCCTTGCCGATGTTGGCCATGAGCAGCCCCCACTGGTTTTCCAGCGACTCGTGGAGAACGGCGCAGCGCACCGCCCGGGCGGCGTGGCGGCCGATCGTCGAGTGCAGCGCCGCCAGCGGGATCTCGCTGCCGGCGACCTTCGAGGCGATGGCGATCAGGCGTTCGAGGTTGCGCTTGGTCGGCTCGTGGCCGGCGACGTACATCGCGAGCACATTGGCGAGCGGCCCGACCTGGGCGCGCTGGTCGTAGAAGGTCGGCGCCTTGACCCACGAATACTTGCCGTTGTCCTGGAAGTCGGTGTACTGCGGATTGGTCTCGCCGTCGTAGGGATGCAACGGTCCCTGCTCGCCGCTGTACCAGGCGTGCTTGACGCTCTCCTTGACGCCCTTTTCAAAAAACCCGTCGTCGTAGCCGGTAATGGGGCGGAACGCGGCGATGTCACCGTTGGGGATGTATCCGCCGGGCAGTTCGAACTGGGTGCTCTTCGTGTCGAGGGGCATGTCGGGAACGGAAAGGTAGGTCATGACGCCGGCGCCGTAGCCGGTCCAATCGGCGTAGAGCGCGCCGATGGCGGCGACGTCGACGAGGTAGACCTGGTTGATGAAGGCGCCGACGTCGTCGATCAGCGCCTTGACCTTGTAGAGCCGCTCGAGCGTCAGGGTGGACTGGCTGTCGGGGTTGATCGGGTTGGCGACGCCGCCGACCGCCAGGTTCTGGATGTGCGGCGTTTTCGACCCCAAGATGCCGACGATCTGGTTGGCTCGGCGCTGATAGTCGAGCGCCTGCATGTAGTGGACGGTGGCCATCAGGTTGATTTCCGGCGGCAGCTTCATCGCCGGGTGGCCCCAGTAGCCGCTGCCGAACACGCCGAGCTGGCCGGAGGCGACGAAGCCCTTGAGCTTGGCCTGGACGCGGGTGAACTCCTCGACGCTGTTGCCGGGCCAGTCGGACAGGCTCTGCGCCAGGTTGGCGGCGGCCTTGGGATCGGCGTCGAGGGCCGAGACGATGTCGACCCAGTCGAGCGCGGAGAGCTGATAGAAGTGGACGATGTGATCGTGCACGCCATGGGCGCCGATGATCAGGTTGCGGATGTACTGGGCGTTGAGCGGGATTTCCATGCCGAGCGCGTTCTCGATCGCGCGCACCGAGACGACGGCGTGAACCGTGGTGCACACCCCGCAGATCCGCTGAGCGAAGATCCAGGCGTCGCGCGGGTCGCGGCCCTGAAGGATCAGCTCGATCCCGCGCCACATCTGGCCCGACGCCCAGGAGTTGACGACCTTGCCGCCGTCGACCTCGCAGTCGATCCGCAGGTGCCCCTCGATGCGGGTGATCGGGTCGACGGTGATGCGCATGGATCGATTCTCCTGAAGCGTCTTAGTCCTGGTGCGCCACGGCGACGGGCGAGCGGGAGGAGAGCGGGCGGCGGCGCGCTCGCGGCGGGCGGCGTGCAGCACCGGCAGCAGTTTCACGACGGCGAGGTAGAGCATGATCTCGAGCGCGAAGATGCCTAAGGTGACGATGATCTCGCCCATCGACGGGAAGTAGCTCCAGCCGTTGCCGGGATCGTAGCCGATGAGGTAGCAGTTGAGCCGATACAGCACGCCGTTGAACAGCATCGCCGACGCGCCGAGGAAGATCAGCCGCGGGCTCGCGCGGTTGGCCTTCGGCAGCATCAGGATGACCGCCGCGGCGCCGAGGAAGAACTCGATCCAGAACGAGACCGCCTTGGCGTCGCCCGCGAACGCCAGCGGCAGGGCGCCTAAGCGGATCACGTCGCCGTAGCGCACGATCATGAAACCCAGCATCAGCCAGGCCATGATCCCGGTGAGCTTCGCCAGGATCGGGGTGTCGAACGGCCGCTTGAGCGCGACCGAGGACAGCACCGATTCGAAGGCGACGACCGAGAAGCCCATGGTGAACGCGGTGAGCAGGAAATTCACCGTCAGCATGTGCGACTGCCACAGCGGCGAGAGCTTGTAGCCGAGCAGGATGACGACGGTGCCCATCGAGGACTGGTGCATCATCGGCAGCAGCACGCCGAGGGCGGTGAAGACGAACAGCACCCGGTGCAGCCGGTGGCGCGCCTCGCGCATCCCGAACCGCTCGAACACCGCCGGGGCGAACTCGACCATCAGCACGAGGATATAGACGAAGATGCACAGCGCCGTTTCGAGCAGGACCGAGTTGGGATTCCACAGCCACGGCAGGAAGATGTTGTGGCCCTGCCAGTAGCGGCCGAGATCGATCAGCACCGCGAAAGCGCCGAGGCTGTAGCCGAACAGGCTGGTCATCAGCCCGGCCCGGGCGAGCGGGTGGTACGCGCCCTTGTTGAGAATGTAGACCAGCAGCGCCATCACCAGCCCGCCGCAGCCGAGCGCGGTGCCGATGATCAGGTCGATCGCGATCCAGATCCCCCAGGGATAGCCGTCGCTGAGGTGCGTCGCGGCGCCGAGGCCGAAGGCGAAGCGCTGGGTCAGAATGATGACGGCGACGAACAGAACGACGAGCAAAGCGATAAACGGGCCGGTGACGACCTTGCCGCCGACCGGCGCGTGCTCATGGGCGGACATGCGGGCCTCCCTTGTCGTCGCCGTGTTCCCCGTGTTCCTGTTTTCTGTCTTCCCCGTGTTCTTCGTCTTCCCCGTGTTCTTCGTCTTCCTCGGGCGGGTGATGCTGGTCGAAGTTGCGCCGGGCGAGCAGGATCAGCCCGCTGAGGACCGCGGCCGGCGCGATCATGCCCTTGTAGATGAACTGCTGGACGCCCTCGGTTTCCGTCGCGTAGGCGTGATCGGGGACGTTGCCGTAAGGCAAGCCGAGCTTCTTGAACGGCACCGCCGAAAGAACCAGCGCCTGGGTCCCGCCCAGCACCTTCTCGCCGTAGATGTCCTGGTTGTACTGCGCGGTGACGATCTTTTCGTGCGGCGGCATCGCCGGGCCGATCTTCTCGCTGAGGTCGCCGCGCGGATAGGTGTAGCTGTCGCCGGGCTTGAGCCCGATCCGCCGGTGCGCCTCGGTGCGCAGATCCTCGACGTTGCCGAACAGCGTGGCACCCGTGGGGCACGCCTGGACGCAGCCTGGGAGTTGGCCCTCGGCCAGCCGGTGACGGCACAGCTCGCACTTGCGGATCTTCCCGAACGCCTGGTCGAACTCGTACTTCGGCACCTGGAACGGACAGGCGAAGACGCAGTAGCGGCAGCCGATGCAGCGGTCGGGATCGTTGCGGACGATGCCTGTCACCGGATCCTTGATCATCGCCGAAACGGGACAGCACGACACGCACGACGGATCGACGCAGTGCAGGCACTGGCGCTTGATGAAGGCGAAGCCGTTTTCCTCGCGGTCCTTCTCGGCCATGTCGCCGTCGCGGTAGACCTTGATGATGTTGAGCGTCCGCGCGGAAAGATCCTTGGGCGAATCCCAGGTGCCCTCGTTCCAGCCGCGCTGGTCGGCGGAGATCTCGGGCGGCATGCCGTTGGCCTCCTTGCAGCCGGCGACACAGGCCTTGCAGCCGACGCAGAGCGTCGAGTCGTAGAGCAGGCCGACGGCGCCCGGCAGCCGCGGCTTGGCCGCCCGGTCGAACCCTTGCGCCCGCGCCGGGTTCCCCAGAACGTCGCCCACGCCGATTGCCCCGGCGGCCGCCCCGCCTTGCGCCAATCCCTTGAGAAAACCGCGTCGATTGATGGACATCGAACGGACCTCGCTGCCTGCTACGCGGGTGGTTGGTGATCGTCCCTGGGCGATGCGGAGTCGGGTGGCGGCGCGTGGGGTGGCGGCGCATGGGCTGGAGCGGACGTATCGGGCGCAGGCGCATCGGCGGGCGCGCTCTTGCCGATGCGGCTGGCGAGAACCGCGCCGCCGCCGAGCGCCGCGCCGAGCACCCCCGCCGCCAGCGCCGCGGCGCCGGGGGTAACCCCGGTGCCCTTCGGCTCTTCGACCCGCGGAAACGCGGTCGGCGGCGTCAGCGTCAGGACATTGGCCAAGGCATGGATCGGCTTGGTGAAGCCGACGCCTTGTTCGGTGCAGCCGAAACACGGCGCGCCGCAGCCGACCGGCCAGGCGCCTTCGCCGGTATCGTAGAAGCCGATCGCCGGACAGTTGGCGTAGGTCTCCGGCCCCTTGCAGCCGAGCTTGTAAAGGCACCAGCCGAGACGGTGGCCCGGATCGCCGAACTCGAGTGCGAAGCGGCCCGCGTCGAAATGGGCGCGGCGCTCGCAGTTCTCATGGATCAGCCGGCCGTAGGCGAACTTGGGCCGGTTCTTTCCGTCGAGATCGGGCGCCTTGCCGAAGGTCAGCAGGTACAGCACCGTCGACAGCAGGTTGTAGGCGTTGGGCGGACAGCCGGGCACGTTGATGATGGTCTTGTCGGGCAGCACCTCGTGCGCCGCCTTGGCCATGGTCGGGTTCGGCCCGCTCGCCGGGATCCCGCCCCACGACGCGCACGAGCCCATGGCGATGATGGCGCCCGCGCCCGCGGCGGCGTGCTTGACCGAGTCGAGGAAGGTTTCGCCTGCGATCTTGCAATAGATCCCGCCGTCCCTGGTCGGCACCGAGCCGTCGATAATGAGGACGTAGCTGCCCCAGTGCCGCTTCATCGACTGGTCCTTGAAGTCCTCGGCTTGGTTGCCGGCGCCGGCGCACAGCGTCTCGTGGTAGTCGAGCGAGATCATGTCGAGGATCAGGGTATCGATCGACGGATGGGTGGCCCTGAGCAGGCTCTCCGTACACCCCGTGCAGGCCTGGCCGGAGAGCCAGAACACGGGCGGGCGCACAGGGCTGGTCGCGGCATTGGCGATCCGCACCCCGAGCGCGGGCGAAAGACCCAGCGTCGCCGCCACGCCGGTACAGAACTTGAGAAAATCCCGGCGGCACAGGCCGCCGAGCGCGCCGGCGTATCCGTCAAGGTCACCAAAGGCATGCGCCACGGATCGGTGATCGTCACCGAGCATCGCAAGTCCTCCCATGTCGCAGCGTATTGATTATGATTATTAAGTAAATACGCTGTCTTTTGGCGTTACCGCTCTATTTACACCCACTGTAATGCAACAAACGCATGGTTTCCAGACGAAATAAGTGCTTGACCTATTCGCCTCGGACTTGACTTTGATTCTCATTACTTGCGCACGGCGGCGGTATGGCTTGCGCGGCGGCAAGCCCTGGGGCCGACTTAAGCGGATGAGAGCTTGTTATTGCCGCGCAAGAAGAGACGGCGCCATCGGCGGGACAAGCGCGGCGGCGGACAAGCGCGGCGGCTGGACTAGCGCTCTTTCGGACGCGCGGCGGATCGCCTGATCCGCGGCCAACGTCTCGGCCACCGGCGCGTGAAGCGTTGCCGTACGGGCGGCGCCAGGACAATGCCGACCTCGGCGACCGAGTCGTCGTCGTTGAGCGCGCGAACGACGATATCGACCGGCCCGAGCGTCAGCCGGTCACCGACCGCCGGTTGGTTATGAAACCTGCTCATGAGCAAAGCGCCGAGCGTCGTCTCCGCCGGCGTCGAACGATCCACGAGCGCGCCATACTGGTGGACAATTTCGCCAAGCGTGGTGCCCGGATGCAACCCGAAGTCGCCGAAAATGGCGGGGTCATCCGGCTCGACCGGCGAGCCATAAATCTTATCCAGGATTTGGATCCGCCGCGGCGACGCGACCAGGTAGGCTTCATCGTGCGGGCGCAGCGGCCCGGCCTTGTGAATGGACTCGGTGCGATTGTTGCGCACGATCAACATCGGTCGCGCCCACCGCGGAACCCGCTCGCCGCGGGCAAGCGCGCTGTCGGGGTGAATGCGATAACCGACAAGTTCGAGCTCCGTGTCGCCCGGGAGCTCGAGTTCGACACGGCTGACAAGGCCTGAACGCACGGGCACCATCTGATGCAGCCGGCGCGCGGTGAAGGGGATGGTCCAACCCTGCACGAGCAGAGAGCTCAGAACCATGATAAAGATAATGTTGAAGTAAAAACCGCTGTCCGGCACGCCGGCAAGCGACGGCAGAATGGCGAGCAGGATGGATACGGCGCCACGGAGCCCGACCCAGCCGACGAAGGCGACCTCGCGGGCCGAGAAGCCGAAAGGAAGCAGACAGAGCCAGACCGCGAGCGGACGGGCGACGAAGGTCAAGATCGCGGCAAGGGCAAGGCCGGGCAGGATGGCGAACGCCAATTTGGACGGTGTGGCGAGAAGGCCAAGGGTGAGGAACATGCCGATCTGGGCCAGCCAGGTCATGCCGATCTGAAACCGTCGCAGCCGCGGCGCGAAGCGCACGCGCCTGTTGCCGGCGACCGCTCCGGCAATGTAGGCGGCGAGAAAGCCGCTTCCGCCGGCGAGCGCCGTCGCCGCGGCGAGCATGAGCGCGGCGGCGAGAGCCGTAATCGGATAGAGGCCCGCGTCTATTCGGCTCAGCCGGTTGAGTAGCCACGCAATGGCAAGGCCGCCGAGAATACCGGTTACGAAACCAAGCCCCATCTGCTGGAAGAAACTCGTGGCGAGGTGCCAGCCGAGATCCGCGGACGCATCCGGTGCGGCGACAACGAGATCCGCCAGCAGCGCGGTCAAAAATATCGCCATCGGATCATTGGAGCCGGATTCGATTTCGAGGGTCGACTTGACGCGCTCGCGCAGGGTAATGCCGCCGACCCGCAGCAGGAAGAATACCGCCGCCGCATCGGTGGACGCGACGATCGCACCGAGCAGGAGCCCGTTTAGCCAGCCGATGTCGAGCAGGAAATGCGCCGCGGCGCCGACGAAGAAGGTCGTCAAGACAACGCCGAACGTGGCGAGCGTGATGGCGGGCGCGCCCGCGGCCCGGAAGCTCCTGGTCGAGGTCTCGAACCCGCTGTCGAACAGGATGATGCAAAGCGCGAGCGTGCCGATGAAATAGGCCGTCGGCCCACTATCGAAGCGGATGCCGAGGCCGTCCTCGCCCGCGAGCAGCCCGATCGCGAGAAAGACGAGCAGCAGCGGCGCACCGGCGCGCTGCGCCGCGAGGCTGGTGAGAGCGCTGACGGCGATAAGACCGGCGCCGATCAGGATAGCCCAGTTCATCGCCTCAAGCATGCATAGCCCCCAGTTGGCGGCCCCGCAGACGCCCGCAGTCACGAGGCGCCGAGCAACATCGTTCTCATCCGCCATCCGACTTCATTGATAGGGCAATTGGCGCGAAAGAATAAGCGTCCCGCGGCGCTTGGCCGAATCCGGCCGCGCCGGCCGCCTATCCCGGCCCTTGGTTTCGGAAAAATGCACGTCAAAGTGATGAACGGCGCGCGTCGGCCGTTGTCGCCGTCGCCGACCCGCGGGCCCCTCGATCAGGCCATGTTAAGATCGCTGACCGACTTAACCGCGCGCCAAAGCCCTGCACTGGTATGTAAAAGAACATGCGGTTGCGCCACGTCCGCTGCGTATAACACAATGATAATCACTTTTGTAATTTGTCCCGTGGGAGACGCGCGCTTATAAGGGGAAGAGTGCCGGCTCGTGCTTGCATGCTTGAGCCAGGATGTTTATCCGCTCCTTGACCATTAATGTCAGGTAGGGCGGGAATCGCCTCTAATGCTGGATGGGCGCCTGTGGCCTTTAAACTTTCGTCTGGATCAGCAACTCGAGGACAGCTTGTTGAGCGCGTGGCCCCCTATGTCCGCTATCGCCTCACCGGGCTCGGTCTCGTGGTGGGCGTCTTCGCGGTTCTGGCCGGTTGTTCCGGGTATGCCGTGGCGGTGCCGAGCTCAACGGCCGTTGCGGGCAGATTGGACGGTATATGGTATTGGACGATGCCGACGACGTCCAACGGTCTCGTCCCAACGCAAAGCTGGTCGGGCGCGGCCGCGGCGCCCGGCGGCGACGTCTATATCGGCGGCATGGACCACGCCACCAACTCCGCCCTCTACCGGCTACACGAAGGCGTCCTCAGCTACGTCGGCGACGCCCGCAGCGCCTCCGAGGAGGCCGGCAACTGGCTCGATGACGAGGTGGCCGAGAAGTTCCACACCCGTCCGGTCTGGCACGACGGCCGCGTCTATGTCGCCAGCGTCAACAGCTCGACCCTCGACTCCACCTACCTCCGCCTTCGCGGCTTTCATTGGTACGCCCAAGACGTTGCCACCAACCAGTTCATCGACCTGAGTGCGAACGAGCCGGGCGGGACGGGCGCGCCCCACGGCGGTCTGTTCGCCCAGGTGGTCGATCCCGCCAACGGCCGCATCTACGGCGCACTCGAACCGACCGGCCAGCTCTATCGCTATGACATCGGCGCCGGGACGAGCACGCTGCTGGGCAGCCCGGACTACAAGAGACCCTACGTCTATGCCGGCCGGGCCATGTGGGTCGGCCGCGAAGGCCGGCTCTACTTCACCGCCGGGAACGCCGAGCTTGCCTACTATGGCGCACCGTACGATCCCGCCATCTTCAATCATGTCTACGTCTATGATCCCGCCTCGGGGAGCTTCGGCGAGAAGAAGACTTGGCTGCTGCATGACCAGCGCGCGGTCGATGCCGCCGAATGCTCCTCCAGCAGCACCGGCGAGATCGACTGCTACCTGATGGACAACGTCGGCCACATCTACTGGTTCAGGGATTTGGCCACTGGGCCGACGTGGATGTACCTCGGCGGGATCGGCCAGGAGACAAGGGCCACCTTCGGCTACACATGGGTCTTCCACGTCTTCCGCGACCGCAAGATGATCTACATCATCACGGAAACGGGGAAGTTCTTCGAGTTCGACCTCGTGACCCGCCAGGCGAGCCTTATTGGCGATCTGAAGGCGCTGGAACCGACGCTCAAGGACAAGATGTTTTTTTACGGCCACGATGCGCGCGTCGGCAACCTCTTCTACTTCTCCGCGTTCAGCCGAACGGGCAATGCCCTCCTCGTCGGCATCGACCCGGTCCGGCTGAAGGCCGCGATCGCCAAGACGAGGTGATGGGCACGCAACGCGCCAGCTCAAGCGCCGTCTGGCCATGCCCTATTGCATAACATAACGTCCTTTATGTCATGCAATAGCTCGCCTTGAACGTCGGACCGTCCTCCGGCCGTGACTTGCGGCGATCATTGAGCCGGGTCGTCGCCATATCTGCGTGGCCGAATCCGGCCGCGCCGGTCGCCTATCCCGCCCCTTGGTTTCGGAAAATGCACGTCAAAGTGATGAACGGCGCGCGAGGGCCGTTGTCGCCGCCGCCGACCCACGGGCCCCTCGATCGGGCCATGTTAAGATCGCTGACCGGCTCCGGCCTGACTGCCGGCGCCGGCGCACAGCGTCTCGTGGTAGTCGAGCGAGATCATGTCGAGGATCAGGATCGGCGGATGATTGGCCCTGAGCAGGCTCTCCGTTCCCCGTGCAGGCCTGGCCGGAGAGCCAGAAGACGGGCGGGCGCACAGGGCTGGTCGCGTTGGCGATACGCACGCCGAGCGCGCCGGCGCATCCGTCAAGGCCGCCAAAGTCATGCGTTAGGCCCGGCGATCGTCATCGAGGGTTGAGGGCATTGAGGTAGAGTTCTCTGCTGACGTTGGTAGTGGCGTTCGCGCGCAGGATGTTGAGGGCGAAGCTGCGGAACCTTGCGAAGTGGCCGGGTTTGGTTCGAATGCGGCTGTGGTCTTCGAAGAAGCTGACATCACGGACGTAATGGCTGCGGTTTTCGATGCCCCAATGCTGGCGGATTGCCGCGGCGGTTGCGCTGGCGGACAGCCTGATCTGACAGGCGAAGAAGGATATCTCGTCGGTGGGGTGCCAGCGGCCGGACGCGGTGTCCTTGTGCCAGGTGAGCCGGGTGACGCGGGCGGCGGCGGCGACGATCAGGCCGTCCCAGTCGGAGCCGAGACGGCCGGCGACGTCGAACGTTTCGACCAGACGATGCTCCTGGCGAGCGGCGCATTGCCGCCGCCGACGAACTCCGGCGCACCGACATCACAGCACCCCGCGCCGGCATCGTCGTCGGCCTCGAGGTCTTCACCCCGGGCGGCGTGATTACGCCGGGCCAGCCGATCCTGCACATCGTGCCCAGCGACGACGAGCACATCGTCGAGGCCCAGCTTCGCCCCGAGGACAGAACACGCAATTAGGCTTCGGAGGTCACCGGCAAGGGTCCGTTCGAGGAAAAGCTCCGTGCGGGACAGAAACCTGCCCTTGCCGACGGGGACGAGGTGTTCGAGGCCATCGAACAACTCGCGCGCTTCCAGGGGAGCGCTGAAATCGGCCCTAATCTTGAGCCTAGTTGCAATGCCCCCCTGCGCTGAAACTGGAACGTCGGTATAGTCCTTGATCAGCATCCGGATAATTCGGCCGTGATCGCCGACGTGGAAATGTTTCCAATTTTCTGCGGTGAGCGGGACCGCAAAGGGGCAGCCGCCGAGTTGGAAACTAATGACGGTAGTATCCGTGGTCGAAAAGCCGCCAAACCCCGGATGGCCACGCAGCGCCGAGACGCTGTACCAGGACAGGCCAACGAACCCGGCGACCGCCAGCAGGATTAGCCCGAGCACAATACGCGTTGCCAGCCTCCACCGCCGCCCGGGCCGCCCTCTTCCGCTGTCGTTGCTCGCCGCTTCACTCATTGTTTCAGACCTCCTACCATGCTCAGGAACACCCGCGGCGAGACCGCACTCTCGCTCCGGACGGTGCCTGAACACCAGATACAACCTAAAGTAGTTTTAATAGATTTTCAACCTGCAATACGGAGAGTCCACGGACTTGCACTCGTCGGGATGCGACAAGGAGGATTCGCGGACATCCGTGCCGCCGGCGCGCGGGGTCCGGCCGGATCGCCGACGGCGGCCGGGACGGGAAAAGAGACCGAGACGCTGTCCGGGAAGACTGCGGCGGACGGGGTTGATCCGCCTCAGCGGCCTGCAAGAGCGCCGGGTCTTGCGTCATCGCCACATGCAGGTCGGTGAGCGTGACCCGGCCCTTGACGTTGGGCAGGGCCGCGGCCTCGGCGCTGACGGATGTGTCGCCGAGGTAGACGGTGTCGAAGTTGTCGAGACGGAAGCGGACGTCGAAGATCGACCCCGTGCTTCCGTCGGTGCGGGTGAACGCGCCCTCGTGGTCCATAAGGGGCTACGCCGATTTATCGAAGACGCCGCCGCCGCCGGTCTCCAGCCCGCCGTCTTGCCGAAGGTCCGACGCATTGTTTCCTTCCTCCAGGACATGGAGCGGGAAGAGGAGCTACGAATAGTGCCAAGTTGGAAGGCGCATCAGCTTGCCGGGACCGGAAAGGCACCTGGAGTCTGTTTGTCACCAAGAAACTGGCGGATCACGTTCCAAAACGACCAGGCCAAAATCGAAAATCACCGGCACATACCGCGCCATCCGCTAAAATCACATCCCCCGCTACCTAGAAGGTTCGGCAAAGCGTTACTGTCGGGCGTCGTGCTGGAGGCGCTCTTCGGCAAGAAGGTCGTCAATGGCGGCGAGAATGCGGCGCCACAGCGCGGCGCCGTCATGATCGCCCGCCGCCTGTAGTTCCTGAGCGCGGAGCGCCGCGTCGATCGATGCATCCTCGCCATAGACG
This sequence comes from uncultured Alphaproteobacteria bacterium, assembly GCA_963805915.1. GTDB lineage: Bacteria > Pseudomonadota > Alphaproteobacteria > Rhodospirillales > Defluviicoccaceae > JAEULH01. The sequence goes on along the minus strand of CAWDWD010000012.1, from coordinate 89,674 downwards.
ACGATCAGGACGTGGGCCGCGCAGTAGACATCCTGGCGCGGCGTCATTAATCCGTCTCGATCGTCGCCGCATTTCCTGTTCTCCCACATGGTCTCGACCCTAATCCTTATGGCGCCCGCCCCTCTCGTCCCTGTTCCCCGCTTGTGCCCGTCGCTTGTGCCCGTCGCTTGTGCCCGTCGCTCATGACCGTCGCTCATGACTTGCCGGCCAATCCCGTGCGACAGCGCGTCACGAAGATCGTTCGCAAGCACCATGCCAACGGGTATGTTATGTTTATCAATGGCTTAAGAGAGTAGTGCACGCCGGAGCGACCGTTCGATGTAACGGCAGCGTAACAGTCGCGCTCAGCCGCGAGCGGTTGCCTGCTCGCCATAGGCTCGGCGCGGCCGCGCCGGCGGGGTCCTCGATTCGGGGAGGAAGACCCGCCGATCGGCAAGAACCTCCCAGACGACCGGTATGCCGCGCAGCAGGCAGGTGAAGACCGAAGCCAGCACCAGGGCCATCGTTGTCGTTTCGACGACATTGACCCACGCCGCCCAGCTCGCCGGATCGAGTTGCGGCCACGGCTGAACCAGCAACACCCAGGCGAAAGTCACCGCCTTGAGCGCACCGTAGAACGCCCGCATCGCCCGGCTGGAGACCAGCGCGCGGCCCCATCTCGAGGCCATCATCCCGTAAACGGTCTTGCCGCCGGAGATCGCGGCGTAACGGATGGTATCGACGATGGCGCCGCGCGCAATGAAGACAATCGCGACCCAGACCGGGATCAGGCCAAGGTTGCCGAGAACAATCCACAGAACATTCTCGACCACCCGATCGACGGCGATGTCGAAGATCGAACCGAACACCGTTGTCTCGTTGCGGCGCCGCGCGACGTAGCCGTCGAGGCCGTCAAGCGCGATGATCAGGATCAGCAGCGGGGCATTGAGCAGCTGCCACGGCGGCGTCGCCCAATAGGCCATGGCCACCAGCACGAACAACAACAAGAACCGGGCTAACGTTATCAGATTGGCCATGGTCGTTCGCAAATCTTCAGCACCGGACACGCCTCCGACGAGCACGTTGGCGACGCCATTGCAAATACAACGCATCAGGACCGGGAAAGGTTCCGATACGCGGTTTCGGTCTTCGCCCTGGAACCGCGCTCAGATGCCCCCGCCGGCCTCGATGACGCCGGTCAAAAGTTCGATTCGCTTAAGCAACGGATGCAGCCAGCCGTCGCTGCGGCCCTCCTTTTCCAAACGGCGTACGGTGTTGATAAGGTAATCCCGGTTGAGGCCGGCGGCGCCTTGCGCCTCCATGATGATCGCGGCCGAGCGTTCCACGCCAAGCTCGCCAGCGTACTGGCGATGGTGCGGATCGGCGACGAAGGTGTAGGCGTCCACTTCGCCGCCGGCGATCTCGACGCGCAGGGTCATCGGCAGGTAGGCGTAGCTGACAAGCTCTCGTTCGTCGAGGTAGTCGCGCACCGCCGCCTCGTCGGCGCGTCGGGTCCGGAACGCCAAGCCGCCGCAATGCCCGCCCGGCGCCAAACCGAGGACCAGGCCGGGTTGTTCCGGCGTTCCCCGGTAGTGATGCGAGTAGACGCAAAAAGAGCGGTGATACCCGCGAAGCAGCGCCGGGAGCGCCTCGATATGAGGAAATCCGGGCCGCCACATCAACGAGCCGTAGCCGAACACCCAGAAGTCGCCCGCCGCCGTCTGCTCCATAACATCCTACTGTGCTGCCGGGAGCGGCGATGTCAACCGCCGGTGGAGCGCCGGGGTTACCTAAACTTTGGCCGCGGACGATGCCGTGCGATAATGGATTGTCGGTTTCGTTGTCCCCAAGGAGTTTCGGCACATGGACGACAGTCACCTTCATCGCCATCGCCACGCTCATCGCCACGGCCATGTGCACGCCCACGAGCATGTCCACGACGGCGTCATGCACGCTCATGAGCATGTGCATGTCCACAGCCACGATCACATCCACCAGCATGCCCATCCGCATCGCCACGACGCCAATTCCGCCGGATCGGGTCGTTGCGCGCGCCGCGGCGAGCACGAGCACGGGCACGGGCACGGGCACGACAAGCATGAGCTCAAGCCGCACCAGCACGCTCATGGCGAAGCCGAACTCGCTAGCCACGACCATGCCCATACCCATGCCATCGGCTAGATGGACGCTTACGAACGCTCTCGGAGAATGCGCCCCGGCCGCGACCCGTACCCCTCGGAGTGCGCCCCTTAACACACGTCAATGCGGCGCGGATAACGGCCGCTGTTATTGCCGTTGTTATTGTGCCGGTGAGGTGGCTCGTTGATAATGCCGATTGATCCTCCGGGACAATTAACCAACTGCGGGAGTCGCAAAATGATCAGCAAGGGCCTCTTGACACTCGGTCTGGCCATCGGACTCGGCATTGCCGCCAGCGCCGCGCAGGCGCAGATGCCGGCCGGAGACGCGGCCAACGGCGAAAAGGTGTTCAAGAAGTGCGCGGCCTGCCATGCCGTCGAGGCCGGTAAGAACAAGGTTGGCCCCTCGCTTCATGGTGTCGTCGGCAGAAAGGCAGGATCGAGCGACTTTCCCCGCTACGTCGGCCTCAAGGGCGCGGATTTCGACTGGACCGAGGAGAATATTTTCGAGTACCTCGCCGATCCGACTTTGTTCGTGAAGTCCCACACCGACAATGCGCGCAGCGGCATGGCGTTCAAGCTCGCCGATCCCCAGGACCGCGCCGACGTCATCGCTTACCTGAAAACGCTGTCCAATTAAGCCAACGCGGGGCGGTAGAGGCAAACAGGCCCTCGGCCGCCCCACGATGTCGAGTGGGTCCAGCCGCTCTCGGCTATTTTCGGTTTGTCCCGCGTCACGGCAGCGCACTGCCAGCGCCTCCTGTTTCCGGCCCCGAGGACTAAACTGAGACCAACTCCACGCCCAAGTGTCGGGATGGAGCTTGCTCGTTCGTCCTCGGGAGGGTTCGAAAAAGGAGACAACCATGCACTACGCCATCCTTTGCTATCATGACGAAAAGGTCGTTTGCTCCTGGAGCAGGGAGGAAGACGACGCGGTCATGGCCAGGCTCGCCGTCGTCCATAAGAGGATCGCCGAGCAGGGCAAGCTTGGCCCCGTGGCCCGGCTGCTGCCGACCACCGCGGCGACAACGCTGAGGAAGGACCGCGAGCCGCCGCTCGTGATCGATGGGCCCTTCGCGGAGACCAAGGAGCAGCTCCTCGGCTTCTACGTCGTCGACTGCGGCTCGCTGGATGAGGTTTTGGAGATCGCGCGCGAGCTCGGCAGGGCAAATCCGGGCGGGGCCTACGAGATCCGCCCCATCGGTTTGTTCTTCTCCAATAACGCGGCGGCTTGAACGGGGCTACCGCGAGGTGGCGACGTGAGCGAAGCCCCCTGGATCGGCGCCGTTTTGACCTCAGCCCGCCCGCGGGCGGTCGCGGCGCTGCTCCGTTATTTCCGCGATCTCGATATCGCCGAGGAAGCCTATCAGGAGGCCTGCCTCCGGGCGCTCACCGTCTGGCCGAGAAACGGTCCGCCGCGCGATGCGACCGCCTGGCTCATCATGGTCGGCAAGAACGCCGCCATCGACGCGGCGCGCCGGCAAAACAAACACCAGCCGCTGCCGCCAGACGACGCCGTTTCGGATCTTTCCGACGCGGAGCGCGCGATCGCCGCACGGATCGACGAGGCCGATTACCGCGACGACATCCTTCGGCTTCTGTTCATCTGCTGCCATCCTGAGTTGCCCGCCACCCAGCAGATCGCGCTGGCGCTCCGCATTGTCTCCGGCCTTTCGGTGAGCCGGATCGCGCGCGCCTTTCTCGTCGGCGACGCCGCCATGGAGCAACGCATCACCCGCGCCAAGGCGCGCATCGCCAGGGCGGATGTGCCCTTCGAGGCGCCGGGTGCCGCGGAACGAGGCGAGCGCCTCGCGGCGGTCGCCGCCATGATCTACCTCGTCTTCAATGAGGGCTATTCAACCGGCGTCGCCGAAAGCGGCGCCCGCGCCGCGCTGTGCGAGGAGGCGATCAGGCTGGCCCGGCTGCTGCTCGGCCTCTATTCGAACGAGCCGGAGATCATGGGGCTGACGGCCCTGCTGCTGCTTCAGCACGCGCGCGCGCCGGCCCGGTTCGACGCCGGCGGCAACGCCGTCCTGCTCGCCGACCAGGATCGCGGCCTGTGGAACAGGACACTGATCGTCGAGGGCTTGGCGCTCGTCGACAAGGCCGCGCGCCATGGCCGTCCGGGTCCGTATCAGGTCCAGGCCGCGATCGCGGCCGCTCATGGCCGGGCCACCCGCGCCGAAGACACCGACTGGGCGCGGATCGATCTCCTTTACGCGGCGCTCGAGCAGATGCAGCCGTCGCCGGTGGTGACGCTCAACCGCGCCGTGGCGCTGGCCAAGGTCCGCGGCCCGGAGGCGGCGCTGGCGATGATCGAGCCGCTGGCGGCGAAACTCGCGAACTATTTCTACTTTCATGGCGCGAGAGGCGCCTTTCTCCTTGAGCTTGGCCGCGGGGACAAGGCCCGCGCAGCCTTTGACCAGGCCATCGCTCTCGCCAACACGCCGGCCGAGGCCGCGCATATCCGCCGTCACCTGGACCGCCTGAGCCGTGGTCGATGAACCGCGTCGCGGGCGGCGCAACGGCGCCAAGAAATTCTCAAAAAATGCGGGTTAGCTGTCGGATCGTTGCCAGTCCATGCGTCCTTGGAGAATGAGGAAATATTCCATGCCCATACCATATCGCGGGGGTTGCGCCTGCCGCGCCATCCGTTACGAGATCAAGGCCGAGCCGTTGTTCGCCGGCCATTGCCAGTGCCGCGACTGTCAGCACGAGACCGGCGCCGGTCATACCAGCCTGATGGGCTTTCCCGCAGACGCGGTGGAGTGGACCGGGACGCCGACCTACTACGCGGTCAAGGCCGACAGCGGCGAGATCGTCCGCCGCGGCTTCTGCGCGGCCTGCGGTTCTCCCGTCGGCGGCGCCCCGGGCGGCTACCCCAGCATTGTGACCATCCGCGTCGGCAGCCTCGACGACCCCGGCGTCTTCAAGCCCGAGTTCGTCTGCTACACGAGCCGCGGCCACGCCTGGGATGTTGTCGACCCGGCCCTTAGCGAAGTTTCCCGCGCTGCCGCCGGACGACGACGGTCAGGCGGAAATTGACAGGGAGTGAAAGGCCTTGAACACTCAGACGGGTACACAGATTTTCGTAAACTTGGCGGTGGGCGATCTGGATCGCTCGGTCGCGTTCTTTAAGCGGCTCGGCTTCACCGTCAACCCGCGGTTCAGCGACGAGACGGCGGCCTGCATCATCATCGCCGATGGCATCCACGCCATGCTGCTGACCGAGGCCCTGTTCAAGACATTCACCACAAAGGAGATCGCCGACGCGCATAGAGTGAGTGAGGTCCTGACCTGCCTCGCGGTGGAGAGCAAGGCGAAGGTCGACGCGCTCGTCGACGGAGCCATCGAGGCCGGCGGCCGCGAACCTCGGGGTCCGGAGGATCGCGGCTTCATGTACCAGCGCAGCTTCGAGGACCCCGACGGGCACATCTGGGAGATTATCTGGATGGACCCGAGCGCGGCGGAGTGGGACAGGCAATTCAAACACAACGAGGAGGAACCGTCATGACCGACCCCAAGTCAGACGCGCGCGGCGGCGTCAACAACAGCCTCTCGCCTCACCTGGTGATCGCCGGCGCCGCGGAAGCCATCGCATTCTACAAACGCGCGTTCGGCGCCGAGGAGATGATCCGCCTGCCCGCCGACGACGGCAAACTGATGCACGCGGCGATCCGCATCAACGGCGCCATGGTGATGCTGATGGACGAAAACGTCGGCTGCGGCATGGCCGGCCCGAAGACGCTGAAGGGGACGCCGGTGAGCCTCCATCTGATGGTCGGCGACGTTGATGCCCTTGTCGCGCGCGCCATCGAGGCGGGCGCGACGCTGGTCATGCCTGTCGCCGACATGTTTTGGGGCGACCGCTACGGCGTCATCGAAGACCCCTTCGGCCACCGCTGGTCGATCGCGACCCACCTGCGCGACATGAGCGAACAGGAGCTGAGGGACGCGGCGCGGCAGGCCATGGAGGAAGTAAGCGGGACGCGATCCGCAAAGGACGCCGAGAATGTCCAGTGAGAAAATCAGCCCTTGCCTGTGGTTCGACGGCCGGGCCGAGGAGGCCGCCGCGTTCTACGTATCCGTCTTCCCGGACTCGCGCATCGACCGGGTGGTCAAGTCGGCCCTCGATACGCCGGGCGCGAAGTCGGGCTGCGTTATTCTCGTCGAGTTCACGCTCAAGGGGCAAAGCTTCAAGGCCCTGAACGGCGGCCCGCACGACGCTTTCAACGACGCGATCTCGCTCTTCATCAACTGCGCGGATCAGGCCGAGGTCGACCGGCTATGGGATTCCTTGACCGGGGACGGCGGCAAACCCGTCCAGTGCGGCTGGCTGAAGGACAAGTTCGGCGTCTCATGGCAAATCGTGCCCGAGGCGATGATGGACATGATGATGCAGCCGGACCCGGAGAAAGCGAGGCGCGTCATGGCGGCGATGATGCAAATGGTGAAGCTCGACATCGAGAAACTGAAACAGGCGTACGACGGGCAAGCCTAGCCGAGGTGCCGACCAGCAGCTTCAACTAGCAAAAGTAAGGAGGACCATGATGAGCTATGTCGACGGATTTGTTATCGCGGTGCCATCCGCAAACCGGGAGAAATTTACAGCTCATGCCCAACAAGCGGCCGAGGTCTTCAAGGAGCACGGCGCATTGAAGATCGTCGAATGCTGGGGCGATGATGTTCCCGACGGAGAAGTCACATCGTTTCCGATGGCGGTCAAACGCAAGGACGACGAAACGGTGGTGTTCTCGTGGATCATCTGGCCATCGCGCGAGGTCCGCGACGCGGCGCACGGGAAGGTCATGGCCGATCCGCGCCTGCAACCGGACACTAACCCGATGCCCTTCGACGGCAAACGCATGATTTTCGGCGGCTTCGAGATGATCGTCGAACGCTGAAGCGCACCCTGTGCGGCCGCCAATCAGGAGGCGGGGAAGGAACTTCCAGGGACCTCCCCGCGCCTGATGCTACTGATCGGGCCTACCGGTTCCCGCCGTAGGGCCATCACCACGGTAGACCAAATCGGGTTCCACGTTCGCGACAAGCTTTTGAAACCCGTCCATCACAGCCGCCGAGACCAGCCGCGCCTCGGGGGTTTTCTGGTAGGAACTGGCCGTCCCGCTGCCGCTGTCCTGGCTCCACAGGGCTCCCAGCGAGCCGGTCATGTTCGTCGAACTGGCGGTTGCGGAGCCTTGCGCCGCGCCGATCTCAAATCCAGTGTGATTGTCGACAAGGGTTAGAACGACATTCGCCTCGTTGGATTCTAAGGTCGAGTTCGGCGGACTGGTTGACGAGCCCGTTCCACTTCGACAAGGGCCGCGCGCCAAGCGCGCCATTGGCGCCGCCGAAAAGAGCAGCCAATTTGCTCTCGCCCGTCTTGCCGACGAAGGTGACCGCGATTGTGAGGGAGTAGTCCGCGGCGGTCAGACCCCCGCCGTCCGCTCCGCTCAGTTGCTGCTCGCGTTGGGCGGCCTCCTCGATCGCCTTGCCGCGCGCGGCGACGAAGAAGCAACGCGATTGCCGCGAAAGAACTCCGATCAAGGGTTCGACCGCCGCCAGGTCCTGTTGTTGCACCGATGACGGCTCGGAGGCCACGACCACGACGCTGCCCAGCGGGTGCTGGCAGCTGTACGGCCCGGCCGGACCGACAGTGTCGACAGTATTGCCGCCGCCCGGTAACCCAATGGGGGAAGAACACGCCGTCACGGCAACAACCAGGGCGCCGGCGGCGAAACAAGAAGTACCGAAACGAGATGAACCACGCATGTCTGCCTCCCGTAACGCGTTCGTTTTTATTTTAACTCGTGTGGAGCCCGCGCTCCCACGCGGGGCACAGCGGCTACGGCGCGGCTGCATCCGCGACGAGCAGGCCAGGAAGGCCCGAGGCGCGAAGTGTCGCGATTACTTTGGTAGCTCCTGAAGAGCCTAGCACAAATGGGGCGAAGGGTGTGTGAACCAGATCACGTTTCTCTCGGCCACTTCCGCGGCCGTACGTGGCGACGCGCGGCCTTCGCCAGCAACCGCGATCCGCGTGCGCAATTCTTCCGCCAGGGCTGGAAGGAACGCCGATAGGCTACATCGCGGTGACCGCGTGAGAGACCTCGGCAACGGGGGTTTCGCTCTCGACGCGATTGCGCCCGCCACGCTTCGCCGTGTAGAGCGCCGCGTCGGCGCGCTCGATCAGGCAGCGCGGCGGTTCGCCGGGCCGAAACTGGGCAACGCCGATCGACACCGTGAAGGTGCCGAGCCGCTCCGCCGTTTTGCGGTTGATGATCGACTTGCGCGAAACCCGCTCGCGGATCGCCTCGGCGAGCTTCAGCGCGTTGGCCAACCGGGTCTGCGGCAGAACGACGGTGAACTCCTCGCCGCCATAGCGCGCCGGGGTGTCCTGACCTTTGACCGTTTGGGTCAGGACCGAAGCGAGCAGGCGCAAGACTTGGTCGCCGACATGGTGACCGTGGCTGTCGTTGAACTGCTTGAATTGATCGATATCGAGCATCAGCAAACACAGCGGCTCGAAGGTCTCAACCGCGTCCATTACCGCCTGGCGCAGGACGAAGTCGAACATCTTGCGGTTGGCGATGCAGGTCAACGTGTCCGTCATCGCCTCGCGGCGAGCATCGTCGAGTTGGTCACGCAGGCGGCTGACCTCGGACAGCGAATCCTTAAGTTGGCGTTCGATGTCCTGGCTTTGTTGGCGCATCGCCCTGGTCTGATCGAGAACGCGGCTCACCATCTCGATCAGTGTGACGGAGGACATCCCATGCGCGAGCGCCTTGTCGGTCAGCGCGCCCTTCACCGTTTCAAGCGTCTTGCCATAGGCGGCGGCGCTGCGGCCGGTTTGCTCGAGACCGCTCAGCACGGTCGCAAGCTCCGCTTCCATCCGCTCGGCGATCAGGTGGATCGGCACCGCCTCATAGGGGCCGGTGCAAAACTTCTTGAATACCTGTTCACTGCGAGCCGGCGAGAAGGACTCTTCGCCGTCGAGCAGGATGCTCAGGGCGCGGTTGAGGTCCGGGCGCTCGCCGGAAGCGTAGGTGAACCAGACCGTGAAATTGTTCGGCGTCGGCGCGATCCTGCGCTGGTCCATGATCGCCAGGGCCTCCTTAGCGTATTCGAGCGCCTGGTCCAGCGAGTGCGCGTAGGTCATTGCGTTCCCCGGCAAAGGTTTGATGCGATAGCGGTCATGCTACGCACGCGTCGTTAACGGGGTGTAAAGATGGCGCGTCATCCGGGATCAGCCGCGGCTTCAGCGAGGCCTGCGGGCGATGAGATCGATCCCGCGGCCGGCGCGCGCCGGTCTGCCGGCGCGGCCGTGAGCGATGGCGGCGGCGGCAAGGCGGGTGTCGGCGTCGTCGGGGAGCGGCGCCGTTCGGCGGGCTTCGAGATCGACGTGAAGGCACAAGACTTCGTTGCTCGCCGCCAGACCGCCGGCTTCGGCGCAGCTCATTTCGTGATAAATGATGAACCGCTTGCCGTCGAAGCCGATGATCCTGCTGTCGATTTCGACCGCAAAACCGGCGTGGAGTTCGCGTTCGTAGGTGACGTGGGCTTCGGCGACGAACACCGAACGGCCGCTGCGTGCGCGGTAGGCCCGGCCGATGTCGAGATGGTCGAGAACGGCATCGGTGGCGTGATCGAAGACCAAGACGTAATAGGCGACGTTCATATGCCCATTGTAGTCGACCCATTCCGGCCGGATGACCTCGCGATGCAATGTCCAGAATTTGGTGTCCATCGTCCCGGTTTCCTCTCATGAACCCGTCGTCCCGCCCCTCCGCCGGTCACCCCGCGCTCAGCGTCAGCCACCTGGTCCGGCCAGGTCTAATTGGTCCGGTGACGTTCAGCGTCGGTCCGGGAGCGGCTCTCGCCATCACCGGCCCGTCGGGGTCGGGCAAGACATTGCTGCTCCGCGCGCTCGCCGATCTTGATCCCAGCGATGGCGATGTTACCCTGAACGGGACGCCGCGCGGGCGTGTTTCCGCGCCGCACTGGCGCCGCCGCGTCGTCTACGTCGCTCCGCAGTCCGGCTGGTGGAGCGAACGGGTCGGCGAGCATTTTGCCGACGCGCGCGCCGCCGCGCCGATCCTGGCGGCGCTGCTGCTGCCGGAGGGCGCGCTCGACTGGCCGGTGGCGCGGCTTTCGACCGGCGAGCGACAGCGGTTGGCCTTGGCCCGGGCGCTGGTGCTCAAGCCGGACGTCCTGCTCCTCGATGAACCAACCTCGGGCCTCGATGGCGTGGCCGCGGCAGCGGTCGAGACCCTGCTGCAGGGTGAACTCGCGCGCGGCGGCGCGATCGTGCTGGTCACTCACGACCTCGCCCAGGCCGGACGCCTCGCCACCGCCCACCGGCTGATGACCGCCGGCACCCTGTCCCCCGCACCGGCCCCGGCCTCCGCCCCACCCCCAGCGCAAGCGCCGAGCCAAGCTCCTTCTCCCGAGGCCTCACGATGACCTACATCGCCCTCGATTACTGGGACGTCGCCTCGGCGGCGCTCCTGATCGGCATCAACGCCGCGCTGTCGCTCGTCTACCAGCTCGGCCTAGGCAGGCGTCTCGTCATCGCGGCGGTCCGGATGGTCGCGCAGCTGCTGCTCGTCGGCCTGGTTCTCGACGGCCTATTCACCGCCGCGTCGCCGGCTCTGACGTTGGCCGTCGTTACGGTCATGGTCGCCTTCGCCGGCCACGAAATCACCGCCCGCCAGACGCGATCGTTCACCGGCTGGTGGACGGCCGGCATCGGCGCCTCAAGCATGATGATCGCGGGGATCACCGTAACCGTGCTGGCGCTGACGACCCAGGTCCGCCCGGAGCCGTGGTATGACCCGCGCTACGCCATCCCATTGCTCGGCATGGTGCTGGGCAACGCCATGAGCGGGGTCAGCGTCGGCCTTGAACGCCTGCTCAGCGCGGCCACGCGCGAACGTGTCGTCATCGAGGCCCGGCTCGCCCTCGGCCACAGCTTCCCCGAGGCGACCTCCGGAGCGCGGCGCGAGGCCGTGCGCAGCGGCCTGATCCCGACCATCAACTCGATGTCGGCGGCCGGCGTCGTCTTTCTGCCGGGCATGATGACCGGCCAGATCCTCGCCGGCGTCGATCCGGTCGAGGCGGTCAAGTACCAGATCCTGATCATGTTCCTGATCGCCGGCGGCACCGGGCTGGGCGTCGTCAGCGCGATTGTGGCGGCGACCAAACGCCTCACCGACGACCGCCACCGCCTTCGCCTCGACCGCCTCGCCACGCATTAGCCCCTAAATGAGGGTATTAAAACGGCCGCGGTGCACGGCAAACTTGGCGAAGCGGCCGCGGCGTGGCAAGCTCACGCCCGCTTTCGCACGGGCTGGTAGGGGCCGGCGCACCAACGGGGGGCTTTTTATCCATGGGAACTGATCTCGCCGCGATTGTCCTCGCCGCCGGCCAGGGGACGCGGATGCGCTCGGCCCAACCGAAGGTCATGCACCGGCTCGCCGGCCGGCCGATGATCAAGCACATCGTGGCCACGATCGAACAGCTCGCGCCCGATCGGATCGTGGTCGTGGTCGGCGAGGACATGAGCGCGGTCGCCGAGGCGGTGGCGCCGCATCAAACGGTGATCCAGAAGGAACGGCTGGGAACGGGGCACGCGGTCATGGCCGCCGGCGAGGCGCTCGCGCGCTTTACCGGCGACGTGCTGATCGCCTATGGCGATACTCCGCTGATCGGCGTCGAGACGTTCCGCCAAGTGCTCGCCGCCCGCCGTGCACCGCCACGCCCGGCGATCGTCGTCCTCGGCTTTCGCCCCGAGGGCGGCGGCGGCGCTTACGGGCGGCTGGTGACGGACGCGGGCGGCGGCCTCTATGCCATCGTCGAAGCCAGGGACGCGAGCCCCGAACAGCTCGCGATCCCGCTGTGCAATTCGGGAATGATGGTGGTCGACGGCCGGCGCATGGCAGGGATGCTGGCGCGCCTTCGCAACGACAACGCCAAGGGCGAGTACTACCTCACCGACCTCGTGACCTTGGCGCGCGGCGACGGCTTGTCGTGCGCGGTGGTCGAGGCCGATGCCGACGAGCTCGTCGGCGTCAACTCGCGCGCCGATCTGGCCGCCGCCGAAGCCATCGTCCAGGCGCAACTTCGCGCCCGCGCCATGGCCGAGGGCGCGACCCTGGTCGATCCCGCCAGCGTCTTTTTCAGCTGGGACACCCGGCTCGGCCGCGATGTGGTTATCGCCCCGTTCGTGACCTTCGGCCCGGGCGTGGCGATCGAAGACGACGTGGTCATTCATTCGTTCTGTCACCTGGAAAACGCGCTCGTGGCGCGTGGCGCGCTGATCGGCCCCTATGCGAGGCTGCGCCCCGGCGCGCGGATCGCCGGCGGCGCGCACATCGGCAATTTTGTCGAGATCAAGAATGCCAGCGTCGAGGCCGGCGCCAAGGTCAACCACCTGACCTACATCGGCGATGCGCGGATCGGCGCCGGCGCCAACATCGGCGCGGGCACGATTACCTGCAATTACGACGGCTTCTTCAAGTCCTTGACCGATATCGGCGCGGGCGCGTTCATCGGCTCCAACAGCTCGCTGGTGGCGCCGGTCAAGATCGGCGACGGCGCCATCATCGGCGCCGGCAGCGTCATCGCCCGCGATGTGCCGACCGATACGCTCGCGGTGACAAGGTCGCCGCAAGCAGACAAGATCGGCTGGGCGAAGGCGTTCCGCGAGCGCCGGGGCGCGGAAAAGGCCGCCACCGTCAAACCCAAAGCCAAGGCCTGATCGCCAGGGCCTGATTGCCAAGACCTGATCGCCAAGACCTGATCGAAGGAAACCGGGGGGACAACGCGTATGTGCGGAATTATCGGAATCATTGGCCGCGCCGAGGTCGCTCCCCTGCTGATCGACGGGCTGAAGCGGCTCGAATATCGCGGCTACGACTCGGCCGGGATCGCGACCCTCTCGGAAGGCCGGATCGTCCGCCGCCGGGCCCGCGGCAAGCTCGTCAATCTCGATACCAGCATCAAGGAGAACCCGATTCCGGGCCACATCGGCATCGGCCACACGCGGTGGGCGACCCATGGCGCGCCGACCGAGAACAATGCCCATCCCCATGGCGATGACCGAGTCGTTCTCGTCCACAACGGGATCATCGAGAACTTCCAGGAGCTGCGCCGCGAACTTCTCGCCGAGGGCCGTGTTTTCGCGACCGAAACCGACACCGAGGCCGTCGCCCATCTGATCAGCCACTACCTTGCCAAGGGCCATTCGCCGCAGGAGGCGGTCCAGGCGTCGCTGAACAGGCTCGAAGGCGCGTTCGCCCTGGCGATCCTGTTCGCCGGCCACGAGGACCTGATGATCGGCGCCAAGCGCGGCAGCCCGCTCGCCATCGGCTACGGCGATGGCGAGATGTACATCGGCTCCGACGCCCTCGCACTGGCGCCGCTGACCAGCCGGATCTGCTATCTCGAGGAAAACGACTGGGCCGAGGTGACGGCGTCGGGCGCCGTGATTCACGACGCGAGCGGCGCGATTGTGCCGCGCGAGGTGAAACTGACCGCGACGTCCGGGGCGATGATCGGCAAGGGCAACTTCCCCCACTTCATGCTCAAGGAGATCTACGAACAGCCGACGGTGATGGGCGACACGCTGCACGCGCTGCTCAATCCATGGAATCAGGTGATCCGCTTGCCGCCCCTGCCGTTCGACCTGACCCGAATCAGCCGGCTGACGATCATCGGCTGCGGCACGTCGTACCACGCCGGTCTGGTCGCCAAGTACTGGTTCGAGAGCGTGGCGAAGGTCCCCACGGACGTCGATATCGCCTCGGAATTCCGCTACCGGGACGCGGCCCTGCCCCAGGGCGGGCTCGCGATCTTCATCTCCCAGTCTGGCGAGACCGCCGATACGCTCGCCGCCATCGCCCACGCCCGCGCCCAGGGCCAGGGCGTTCTCAGTATCGTCAACGTCGGCGAAAGCTCGATGGCCCGCCAGTCCGACGCGGTGCTGCTGACCCAAGCCGGCCCCGAGATCGGCGTCGCCTCGACCAAGGCCTTTACCACCCAGCTCACCGTGCTCGCCTGCCTCACCATCGCCATGGCGGCCAAGCGCGGGTCCATCGACCGCGACGCGGAGAAGGTCCTGTGTCAGGCCCTGACCGAGGTGCCCGGGCGGACCAACGACGTCCTGATGCACGACGAGCGTATCGCCGAGATCGCCCGGCGGATCGCCGACGCCCGCGACGTGCTCTACCTCGGCCGCGGCACCGGCTATCCCATCGCCCTCGAAGGCGCGCTCAAGCTCAAGGAAATCAGCTACATCCATGCCGAGGGCTACGCCGCCGGCGAGATGAAGCACGGGCCGATCGCGCTGATCGACGAAAACATGCCGATCATCGTCATCGCGCCATCGGACCGGCACTTCGACAAGACCGCCTCGAACATGCAGGAGGTCATCGCCCGCGGCGGCCAGGTGATTTTCCTGTCCGACGCCAAGGGCATCGAGAAACTCGGCACGATGGCGGCGGCGAGCGTCGAGTTGCCCCAGGTTCACCCGTTCGTCGCGCCGATGCTCTACACCATCCCCGTCCAGCTCCTCGCCTATCATGTCGCGGTCATCAAGGGCACCGACGTCGATCAGCCGCGCAACCTGGCCAAGAGCGTAACCGTCGAATGAGTGCCGGCCAATGAGAACCGCCCAATGATGCCACCGGACTCCGCATCATGAACCTCAGCCCTCCCCGCTTGCTGCGCGATCTGTGTTACATCGACGGCCGCTGGCGCGCCGCCAACTCCGGCGCAACTTTCGCCGTCGCCGATCCGGCCGATGGGACGACGATCGCGACCGTTCCGGACATGGGCGCGGCGGAGACCCGCGAAGCCATCGACGCCGCCGAGCGCGCGCTCGCCTCCTGGCGGGCCCTGACGGCGAAGGAGCGGGCCACGATCCTGCGCCGCTGGTTTGAGCTGGTCGTCGCCAACGCCGACGATCTCGCCGCCCTGATGACCGCCGAGCAGGGCAAGCCGCTGGCCGAGGCGCGCGGCGAAATCGTCTATGGCGCGGCGTTCATCGAATGGTTCGCCGAGGAGGGCAAACGCGTCTACGGCGACATCATCCCGCAGCATGCGGCGGACAAGCGCATTCTCGTCGTCAAGCAGCCGGTCGGCGTCACCGCGGCGATCACGCCGTGGAACTTCCCGATGGCGATGATCACCCGCAAGTGCGCTCCGGCCTTGGCCGCCGGCTGCACCGTGGTGATCAAGCCGGCCGAGGAAACCCCGCTCAGCGCGCTTGCCCTGGCCGCGCTGGCCGAGCGCGCCGGGCTGCCCGCGGGCGTGCTCAACATCGTCACCGGCGCTCCGGAAGCCATCGGCGGCGAGCTCACCGCCAACCCGAAGGTGCGCAAGCTGTCGTTCACCGGCTCGACCGAGGTCGGCAAGCTCCTGGCCGCTCAATGCGCCGGCACCGTCAAGAAGATCTCGCTGGAACTCGGCGGCAACGCGCCGTTCATCGTCTTCGCCGACGCCGATCTCGACGCCGCGGTCGCCGGCGCCATGGCGTCCAAGTATCGTAATTCCGGGCAGACCTGCGTCTGCGCCAACCGGTTCCTGATCCAAGACAGCGTTTACGACGCGTTTGCCGCCCGCCTAGCTCAGGCGGTTTCGGCGCTACGGGTTGGTCCCGGTGCGGCCCGCGGCGTCGCGCAGGGGCCGCTGATCAACGCGCGGGCGGTCGAAAAGGTCGAACGCCTGATCGCCGAGGCCACCGCCAAGGGCGCGCGCGTCGTTCTCGGCGGGCGGCGGCACGCGCTCGGCGGGACCTTTTTCGAACCGACGGTCTTAGCCGACGTCACCGCCGACATGGCCTGCGTGCGCGAAGAGATCTTCGGCCCCGTGGCGGCGCTGATGCGCTTCGGCGACGAAGCCGAGGCGATCGCCATGGCCAACGACACGCCCTACGGCCTCGCCGGATATTTCTACAGCCGCGACGTCGGCCGGGTCTGGCGCGTCGCCGAGGCGCTCGAGTACGGCATCGTCGGGATCAACGAGGGCATCATCTCGACCGAGGTCGCCCCGTTCGGCGGGATGAAGGAGTCCGGGATTGGCCGCGAAGGGTCCAAGTACGGCATCGACGAGTTCGTCGAGGTGAAATACATCTGTCTCGGCGGCCTTTGAACCACTCTTGGAACAGCGAACGGAGTTTCATGCCTACCTACGACTACGACCTGCTGACCCTCGGCGCCGGCTCCGGCGGCGTCCGCGCGACGAGGCTCGCCGGCGGCTACGGCGCGCGTACCGCCATCGTCGAACAGAGCCGCGTCGGCGGCACCTGCGTCATGCGCGGCTGCGTGCCGAAAAAGCTGCTGGTCTACGCCGCCCACTTCGCCCACGACTTCGAGGACGCGCGCGGCTTCGGCTGGAGCTTTCCGGACGAGCCCGAGGTCGACTGGGCGCGGCTGATCGAACGCAAGGACGCCGAGCTCGACCGCCTGGAGACCGTCTACAACCGGATCTTGCGCGAGAACCACGTCGAGCTGATCGAGGGGACCGGCCGGCTTGCCGACGCGCATACCGTGGACGTCGATGGCCGGACCCTGAGCGCCGAAAAGATCCTCATCGCCACCGGCGGCTGGCCGAGCATGCCCGACATCCCCGGCATCGAGCACGTCATCAGCTCCAACGAGGCCCTCGACTTGTCCGAACTTCCGAAGCGCCTGGTCGTCGTCGGCGGCGGCTACATTGCCGTCGAGTTCGCCGGCATCTACAACGCCGCCGGGGTCGAGGTGACCGAGATCATCCGCGCCGCCAACATTCTGCGCGGCTTTGACGAGGACGTCCGCACCTGCCTCGCCGGCGAGATGGAGAAGAAGGGCATCCGCATCCGCCGCGAAGCGGTGGTCCGCTCGATCGAGCAGTGCGAGAGCGGTTACACCTTGCGCATCGACCACGGCGATATCGTCGAGGCCGACAAGATCCTCTACGCCACCGGCCGGGCGCCGAACACCGGCGGCATCGGCCTGGAAGAGGCCGGCGTCGCGCTCAACAACAAGGGCGCCGTTGTCGTCGATGAGAACAGCCGGAGCTCGGTGCCCAGCATCTTCGCCATCGGCGACTGCACCGACCGGGTCAACCTCACCCCGGTCGCCATCGCCGAGGGCCGCGCCTTCGCCGAAACCCAGTTCAACGGCAACCCGATGACCATGGACTACGCCAATATCCCCTCGGCGGTGTTCAGCCAGCCGCCGATCGGCTCGGTCGGCTTGAGCGAAATCGCGGCGCGCCGGCTCGGGCCGGTGGACGTCTACGTCAGCCGCTTCCGGCCGATGAAGCACACCTTGTCGGGGCGCGACGAAACGGCGATGATGAAGATCATCGCCGATCGCGGGACCGACCAGGTTCTCGGCTGCCACATGGTCGGCGCCGACGCCCCGGAGATTGTCCAGGGGTTGGCCGTCGCGCTTAAGTGCGGCGCGACCAAGGCGCAGTTCGACGCCACCATCGGCATCCATCCGACCGCAGCCGAGGAATTCGTCACCATGCGCGAACGCCGCCCCGACCCCGAGGAAGAAAGCCAAATGTAGCGCCAGATGAAGCGGCGCCGGCCGGCGCGAGACGCTGACCACGCCATGGCAAGCGACGGCAACTCGGCCGAAAGATCGGGCCGAAACATCGAAAGGCGGCCTGGGGGATCTGGACAGGAGGATTAATATAAGTGGATTTTCTGCCTGAGGGCGGCGAGGATCGCCGCGGATCAGGAGAGAGCATGACCAGACGGGCACGCCGGAATCACACACCGGCATTCAAGGCGAAGGTGGCGCTGGCGGCCATCAAGGGCTCTGCTGCGGTGAGTACCGAGGCCGGGCCTGCAGTGAGGGCGCTACACGCCAAGATCGGCGAGCTGGCGCTGGAGAATGATTTTTTGGCCGGCGCGCTCGGCAAGGCCGGCATGCTGAGCGCCAAGCGAGATCGACCGTTCGCACGAGCTTGCGCTGACCCGGCAGGCCGGAGGGTTACACATGTCCCAAGGCTTTTCCGGACTAGATTGACCACGTCTTCGCAAGCATGGCGAAGCATCTGTACGGATCGAAGAACAGTGCTCGGAACACGGGGCTACTTTGAACGCGTCCTAACCGCCAACTCCCGTCCCGAACGCCTGTTGGGCCAGGGCGGCGGCACCGGCTACGGTGGCGTCGTCGCCGAGTTTGGCGGCGACGACCTTGAAGGTGTTGGTGAACGCCGGCATCGCTTGCGCGCGCAGCGCCGCCTCGATCTCGCCGGTGAACAGCTCCGCCATGTCGTTGACCAGTCCGCCGCCGAGCAGGATCGTGTCGGGCGCGAGCACGTTGACGATACCCGCCACCGCCCAGCCGATGGTCCGCGCGGCGTCGCGAACGATCGCCTCGACCGCGCCATCGCCGGCGGCGATCGCGTCGGCGATTACCCGGCTGCGGATGTTCTGCAGATCGGTCCCTGCGGCCTGCAGCAGGTTCGGCGCCTCGCCGCGATGCGCGGCCATCGCCGCGGCGGCGGATATGGCGAGCCGGCCGGCGACCGCTTCCAGGCAGCCGCGCCGGCCGCAGCCGCATAAGGGACCGTCGCGAACGACCGGGATGTGGCCGATTTCCATCGCCGAGCCGCGCGCGCCGCGAATGATCTGTCCTTCGTAGACCGCGCCGCCGCCGATGCCGGTGCCGGGAAAAACGCCGACGACGCAGCGCGCCCCGCTGGCCGCGCCATAGCGGTATTCGCCGTAGACGCCGGCGTCTACGTCGTTGGCGACGACCGCGGGGCAACCGAACGCCGCCTCCAGCTCGGCCTTGACCTTGACCTTTTTCCACCCGAGGTTGGGCATGTCGAGAACGACACCCTTGTCGAGGTCGAGCGGTCCGGGGCAGCCGACGCCGATTCCGGCCAAGCGGTCGGTCGCGATATTCGCCGCCTCCATCGCGGACTCGATCAGCCCGATCATCCGCCGCACGCCCTCGCCCGGCCCGCCGACGCCGCGCGTTTTCTTGCGTTTGCGCGCCAGCGGACGGAACTCGTCGTCGTAAACGACCGCCAGCATCTTGGTCCCGCCGAGATCGAAGCCGACCCAGACCTTGCGCTCCGTTTCCGCCATCATGACCGCCCCGCCTTCGCCTCACCCGCGCCCTTCGCGGCCCCACGCGGCCCTTTGCGCCCCGCGCGGCCTTCGTCAACAAAACGCATCTTAAGGGCACAACCCGCGCCGGCGAAAGTCCGCGATGGCGTCGGCCAGTGCGTCGCGCGCCGGGCGCGAGCGGTAGCCGAGCTGGTCGCGCGCCTTGGCGCTGGAAAAGAACATCCGCTTGCGCGCCATCTTGACCCCGTCAACCGTGGCGAACGGCTCGCCGCCGCGCATCCGGCACCAGGCTTCAGCCGCGTACGCGAGCGGCATGACCGCGCCGTGGGGCAGTTTGATCCGCGGCGGCTTGCGCCCGCTCAGCCGGGCGATCTCGGCGAGGATCGCGGCCAGCGTCATGTCCTCGCCGCCGAGGATGTAGCACTCGCCGATGGCGCCGCGCTCGAAGGCCAGGACATGGCCGGCGGCGACGTCTTCGACGTGAACGATGTTGAGGCCGGTATCGACAAAGGCGGGCATCCGCCCCGACGCCGCCTCGACGATCATCCGCCCCGTCGGCGTCGGCTTGATATCGCCGGGACCGACCGGGGTCGACGGGTTGACGATGACGGCGGGCAGGCCGTCCTCGGCGACCATCCGGCGGACCTCGACCTCGGCCAGGAACTTGGATTGCTTGTAGGGCCCGATCATGCCGGCGAAGGCCACCGGGGTGTCCTCGTCGGCGACGTCGTTGGGACGAATCCCAAGCGTCGCCACGCTGCTGGTGTAGACGATGCGTTCGACGCCCACGTCCAGCGCGGCCCGCATCAAGGCGCGGGTGCCGTCGATATTGGCGGCGAACATCGCCGCCGGATCGCGAACCCACAAGCGATAATCGGCGGCGACGTGAAAAACCCCGGCGCAGCCGCGCACGGCCTGGTGTAGCGAATCCGCGTCGGTCAGATCACCGATGACGATCTCGACGTCGAGGCCCGCGAGGTTGGTCCGGTCGCTGCCGCCGCGGATCAGAACCCGGACCGGCCGCCCGGCCGTGAGCAGGCGGCGCGCAACCGCCGCGCCGACAAAGCCCGAGGCGCCAGTCACAAGCATCATTTCATCATTTCCGTCACGCTCAATCGTTTTTCCGCCCCCGTGCGTGTTGACCCGAGAAGTGACCGAAATATGACCACTCCCGGGCAGTGGTTTTATCGGCCTTTCCTCGTCTCGCAAAGGCACCTATCTTCAGCGGACCTTTCGCCGTAACGGCCAGGGAGAATGATTGTTGTGACCAGTTCGGGCAAGCGGCCTTTGCAGGTCCTCCTCGCCAAGCCGCGGGGCTTCTGCGCCGGGGTCGAACGGGCGATCGAGATCGTCGAGCGCGCGCTCGACATCTACGGGCCGCCCGTGTACGTGCGCCACGAGATCGTCCACAACAAGCACGTCGTCGAGACGCTGCGCGCCAAGGGCGCGGTGTTCGTCGAGGAGCTGAGCGAGATTCCGGCCGGCGCGGTGACCGTGTTCAGCGCGCACGGCGTTGCCACCTCGGTCGAGGACGAGGCGCGCGTACGCGAGCTTCCGGTCATCGACGCGACCTGCCCGCTCGTGACCAAGGTTCACAAGGAGGGCCGCAATCAAGCCCGCAAGGGCCGCGAGGTCATCCTGATCGGCCACGCCGGCCATCCCGAGGTCGAGGGCACCATGGGGCGGATCCCCGGCGGGGTCCATCTGGTCTCGCGCGCGGCCGATGTTTCCGGACTTGCCGTGCGCGACCCCGGCAACGTCGCCTACGTGACCCAGACGACGTTGAGCGTCGACGATACCCGCGAGATCATTGACGCGCTCAGGGCGAGGTTCCCGGCGATCAAGGGCCCCGACGTCAACGACATCTGCTACGCGACGCAGAATCGTCAGCAGGCGGTTCGCGAGCTTGCCTGCCGGGTTGAGCTGATCTTGGTGGTCGGCGCGCGCAACAGCTCGAATTCGAATCGCTTGCGCGAGATCGGCCGCGACATCGGCGTGCCCAGCTACTTGATCGACGACGCCAGCTGCCTTGAGCCGAGCTGGCTCGACGGCGTCAGCAGGATCGGCGTCACCGCCGGCGCCTCGGCGCCTGAGCAGCTGGTCCAGGAACTCATCGCCCGGCTCGGCGAGTTCGGCGACGTGCGCGTCGAGCAGCTGGTCGGCACCGAGGAGCATATGCAGTTCAAGCTGCCGAGCCAGCTTGCTCCGGTAGCGGCAACGGGCTAAAGAGCGACCGTTCCCAATTCACGGTAGAAAAGGATCCTGGTGTGGGTGTCCCCCTCATTCAACAGGCTCGTGTCGGCGCGTACATTTTCCGCCAGAAACTGAGCGGCACGAAAAAGTACCCTCTGGTGCTGATGCTGGAGCCGCTGTTTCGCTGCAACCTGGCGTGTCCCGGCTGCGGCAAGATCGACTACGAAGACAGCATTCTCAACAAGCGCCTGAGCGTCGAGGACTGCCTCGACGCGGTCGACGAGTGCGGCGCCCCGGTGGTCTCCATCCCCGGTGGCGAGCCGCTTCTGCACAAGGAAATGGACAAGATCGTCGCGGGGATCACCGCCCGCAAGAAGTTCGTCTACCTGTGCACCAACGGGCTTTTGCTTGAGAAAAAGCTGCACCTGTTCAAGCCGAGCAAGTACCTGACCTTCTCCGTCCATCTCGACGGGCTGGAGGCCCATCACGACCGCTCGGTCAACCAGCCGGGCACCTTCCGGCGCGCCGTCGCGGGCATCAAGAAGGCCAGGGCGGAAGGCTTCCGCGTCAACGTCAATTGCACGCTGTTCGACCAGATGGGTCCCGACGAGATCGCCGCTTTTTTCGATTTCTGTACCTACGAGCTCGATGTCGAAGGCATCACGGTCTCGCCCGGCTATGCCTACGAGCGCGCGCCCGATCAGGCGCACTTCCTCAACAGGACCAAGACCAAGCAGCTCTTTCGCGATATCTTCAAGCGCCGCGGCAAGGCCAAGTGGCGGTTCAGCCAGTCGTCGCTGTTCATGGATTTCCTCGCCGGCAACCAGGACTACCGCTGCACGCCGTGGGGCAACCCGACGCGCAATGTGTTCGGCTGGCAGCGGCCGTGCTATCTCCTGTCCGAGGGCTACGTCTCGACCTTCCGTGAGCTGATGGAAGAGACCGCCTGGGAGCTGTACGGCACCGGCAACTACGAGAAGTGCGCCGACTGCATGGTCCACTGCGGCTATGAGGCGACGGCGGTTAACGATACCGTCGCCAGACCCTGGGCGGCGCTCAAGGTGGCGTTGCGCGGGCCACGGATCGACGGTCCGATGGCACCGGAGATCTCGATGGACAATCAGCGGCCGGCGGAATTCGTCTTCGACGGACTGGTCAAGCAGCTAAGCGTTGAAGCAAAAGAGCGGGCTCGCGAGCGCAGCGACGCCGCTTAAAGCCGCCATTCCGCGCCGCGCGTCCGCGCCGAGACGGCATAGGGCGGTGATATCGCCGGGATGGGCGGCGAGCCCGGCGAGAACCGCCGCCACGCGCGGTCGGCCGGCGGGATTGATCGCGCCGTCGAGCCATGCCGGCACCCGGCGCGTGGCCGGATCGGCGATCGCGCGGACGACGAGCAGCGGCAGCGCATGGTCGCGCGCGACCTCGGCCACAGCCAAGCTCTCCATATCAACGGCCACCGCGCCGGCCCGCGCGAACAGCGCGCGCTTTTCCCGAGGATCGCCGACGGCGGCGACGGAACCGGCGATCGGTCCGGTGGCGATGAGCAAGCGCTCGCCCCGGCGCTCGCCAAGGCGCGAGACCAGCCGGTTACGCCATGTTGCGTCGACCGGGTGGGCGGTCCCGTCCGGCGCGACAACAGCGGATGCGATTACGAGCGAGCCGGCCGGCAACGCAGGATCAAGCCCGCCGGCCAAGCCGAAGCTGACGAGCCCGGCGCAGCCCATTGCGACCAGCCTCTCGGCCGCGAGCCGAGCGCGGGCCGCGTCTGCTCCCGCGCAGGCGACGCGCGCCCCATCCTGCTTTAGACAGGCGGCTTCCCCGGCGAGCCCGGTGACGATGCCAACCAGTGGGCCGCCGATTGGACCGCCCAGTGGGCCGCCGAGTTGGCCACCGAGTTGGCCGACTACAGGAATGGCGCCGGCCGGCACTCAGATGCCGAACATCGTCGTCTTGGCGTTGCCCTGGGTCAGGTTGCGGTAGCGCGCCAGCGCCCATAGCGGGAAATAGGCGCTATAGCCGTGGTAGCGGAGGTAGAACACCTTGGGGAAACCGACGGCGTTATAGAGTTCCTCATTCCAGTGGCCATCCTCGCGCGGCGCGGCAAGGAGATAGTTGATGCCGCTCTTGACCTCCCGGCTGTCAACCTCGCCCGCGGCCATCAGCGCCAGCGCCGCCCAAGCGGTCTGCGACGGCGTGCTCGCCTTCACCTCGTCACGGCGATCGGCGTAGTAACTCGCGCAGTCCTCGCCCCAGCCGCCATCGTCGCGCTGACGTGACTTGAGCCAATCCGCCGCCTTGCGGATGTACGCAGCCTCCGGGTCCTCGCCGATGGCGTTCAGCGCCGACAGCACCGACCACGTCCCATAGATGTAGTTGGTCCCCCAGCGGCCGAACCAGGAGCCATCTTCTTCCTGCTGGTCCTTCAGATAGGCGATCGAGCGCGCCACCGCCGGATGGTCCGGGCGGTAGCCGAGCTGGGCGAGCATGCCGAGGCAGCGCGCCGAAACGTCGGCCGTGGGCGGATCGAGCAGCGCCCCGTGGTCGGCGAACGGGATGTTCTGCAGGAAGAAATACTCGTTCTCGGCGTCGAACGCGCCCCAGCCGCCGTTGCGGCTCTGCATCCCGACGGTCCACTCGGCGCCGCGCTCGATGGCCTCGCGGTTGGTCCGATCGTCGGCGCGATGCAGGGCCATGACGACGACGGCGGTGTCGTCGACGTCCGGGTAGTAGTCATTCCAGTACTGGAATGCCCAACCGCCCGGGCGAAGCCGCGGCCGCTTGCTGACGTAGTCGCCACGGACTTCGAGAATCTGCCGGCCGCGCAACCAGCTACAGGCCTTGGCGACAACCGGATCGTCGCGATCGACGCCGGCTTCGAGCATCGCATGCAGCGCCAGCGCCGTATCCCAGACCGGCGACAGGCACGGCTGGCAGTAGGCGTGGCCGTTGTTGAACACCAGCAGCTTGTCGATGGCGCGCCGCGCCATGACATAGTCCGGATCGTCGCCGTCGCGTCCCAATGCGTGAAGCGCCATCACCGCGTTGGCCATTGCCGGGAAGATGGCGCCGAGGCCATCCTCGCCGTTCAGCCGGTCGGTGACGAACGCCATCGCCTTGTCGATCGCCTTGCGCTCCAGCCAGCGCGGAAACAACGGTTCGACGACGCGGCCGATCCGGTCGAGCGTGAGAAAGACGTCGCCGAGCCAATGCCCGGTCGGATTGTGCAGATAATTGCCGTGTTCCTTCGGCGGCACGGTGAACAGCTCGCGGATGTCGACGCCGCGCGGATTGCGGGCGCGCGGCTTCAATGCCGCCAGCACGAACAGCGGCACCATCACGGTACGCGACCAGTAGGAGACCTTGTCGACGTGGAAGAGCCCCCAGCGCGGCAGCAGCATGCTCTCGACGCGAATCAGCGGCACGGCGCGCCACGGCACCTGGCCGAAGAGCGCCAGCGCGATCCGGGTGAAGACATTGGCCTTGGCCGCGCCGCCATCGGCGAGGATGGCCTCGCGGGCCCGGCGCATGTGAGGCGCGCTCGGCGCATCGCCGACCAGCTTGAGCGCGTAGTAGGCCTTGACGCTCGCGCTCATGTCGAAGTCGCCGTCGTGGAAGAGTGGCCAGCCGCCGTGCTTGCCTTGGATGCGGCGCACGTAGACGGCGAGCTTCGTCTCGATGTCGTCGTTGATCTCGCCAAGGAAATGATTGAGCAGAATGTACTCGGCGGGGATCGTCACGTCCGCCTCCAGCTCAAAGACCCAGTGGCCATCGCCGGCCTGACTGGCGGCGAGCCATTTGCCCGCCTCGTCGATCGTCTCGGCGAGAGTGTCCCGGCTCAGTTCATCCGGCGCCGCCGCGCTGACCGCTCCGCGAAGCGCGGCGCTTGAGCGTTCATATCCCATGCTGTCTCCCCTAGACCGGGCCAGAGTGAGCGCGCTTTGTCATCCGCCGCTGTCACTCAGGTATCGCTAATGTTTGTTATTCGTCTTTAAAGCGGAGTTTTGTCAAGGGCTTGTCCACATTCGCGCGACGGCTTCGGCGGCCGTGTTGCCCGAACGCACGCTTCCCTCCAGGGTGGCCGGCAATCCGGTGTCGGTCCAGTCGCCGGCGAGAAAGACGTTGGCGAAGGCCGTCCGCGTGCCCGGCCGCCGTGCGATCTCCTCCGGCGTTTGCGCGAACGTCGCCCTCTTTTCCTTGACGATCCTATGGGCCGGCGGCGGCCCGACCGGCACATCGAGAACACGGGCGATCTCCGTCCACATGGTCGCGGCGAGGACGTCGCTCGGCTGGTCGCAAAGATCGTCGGCCGCGCTGACCGTCACCGAGGCGACATCGCCGCGCAGAAACAGCCAGTGGCAGACGCCGCCGATGAGGCCCACGAGCGACACGCCGTCGACCGGACTGGGCAGAAGGAAG
The DNA here is from genome assembly GCA_963805915.1 of uncultured Alphaproteobacteria bacterium. Lineage (GTDB taxonomy): Bacteria > Pseudomonadota > Alphaproteobacteria > Rhodospirillales > Defluviicoccaceae > JAEULH01. The sequence goes on along the minus strand of CAWDWD010000012.1, from coordinate 63,874 downwards.
TGGCCGTTGACGATGGCCCGGGTGGATCGCGGCACCTCGAGCCGGGGAAGAAGGCCGCCGGCGACCGTCGGAGGCAGCGCCATGATCACGGCGTCGCCGGCGCCGATGGCGACGGCCTCGCCGCCGCCGAAGTGAAGTCCGGCGACACGGTCCGCGACGAAGTCGAACCGGCGCAGCCGATGATGCAGGCGAACCGGCGCCCCGGCGCGATCGAGGTAAGCCAGCGCCGGATCGATGAAGCACTCACTCAACCCGACCGCGGCCATTCGCGGCCGGCATGCCGCCTCGCCGCGCAGGAAGGTCTCGCGGACGACCGGCCACAACAGCGCCGCCGCGGCTTCCTCGGCCGCGGTATTAAGCACAGAGACCGCGAGCGGCCCCCAGAACCGCGCAAACGCGGGTCCGTCGCCGCCGAGGCATTCGCTGACGCTCGCCGTCGGTTTGGCGCGGGCAAGGCGGAGTGCCTTGAGATAATCGAGCGGCGTCGTCTCCGGAACTCGGCGCGAGGGCGCGAGCATCCACCAGGGGATCGGCCCAGCGTTGGGCCGAACGGTCCAGCGTTGACCGGTGCGTAGGTCGAAAAAAGGAAACTCGGCGCGCGCCGGCCCGCCGAGCCCGCCACCGGTTCCGATCTCGCGAAGGTAATGGACGATCGCGGTGTTGCCGCTGAGAATAAGGTGATTGCCGTTGTCGATCCGCCGGTCGAGGGTCGCGTCATGATAGGACCGGCAGCGGCCGCCGGCATGGCCGGCCGCCTCGAATACGGTGACGGCGCGCCCCCGTCCGGCCAGGGCGACGGCCGCGGCGAGACCGGAGAGCCCGGCGCCGACGACGTAAACGCGGCCGGAATAAGCGCTGTCCGCCACTCACCAGAACCCGTGACGCAGCGCGATCCACAGCTTTTCGCCCGAAGGCACCGAGACCGGCTCGGCCCACCGCCGCCAGCCCCTCTCCATAAGCCGGCGGAAGGTCCGGCCGTAGACTTCCATCATCACCACGGCCGGGCGCACCTTCGCGCGGTCGCAGCGCGCGATGATGGCGCGGGCCTCGGCGAAGCGGGTCCGGGCCGTTTCGGCCAACGCATCGCAAACCTGGCCGAGACCGGGGTGGCGGAGAACCTCCCTGGGCGCGGCGTTGGCGTCGATCCCGGCGGCCGCCACCAGATCGGCCGGGAGATAAAGCCGGTCGCGCTCGGCGTCCTCGCCCAGGTCGCGCAGGATGTTGGTGAGTTGAAGCGCCTGGCCGAGGCTGAAGGCAAGCCGATCGCCTTCGTCGGCGTCGGTGCCGAAGATCCGCGTCGACAGCCGTCCGACGGCGCACGCGACCCGATCGCAATAAAGGCTCAGTTCCGCCCGGTCGGCGATACGAATGGCGTCGGCGGCGTCCATCTCCATCCCATCGATGACCGCAAGAAAGTCTTCCTTGCGCAAATCGAAGGCGCGGATCGGCTCGGCAAGCGCCCGGGTCAAGGGCAGCGCGGCGGTGGGCTTGCCGCGGTAAAGCGCTTCGATCACCTGGCGCCAGTCGTCCAGACGGCGGCGCTTGTCGGCGATCTCGCCCGGCTCGTCGGCGATATCGTCGACCTCACGGCAGAATGCATAGACCGCGAACATGGCGTCGCGTTTATGGGCCGGCAGCAGCCGCATCGCCCAGTAGAACGACGTGCCCGAAGCGCGAACCACGGCCTCCACTCGCGCGCGCATGTCCCCCGGGGCGCGCATGTCCCCCGGGGCGCCGATATCGTCGCCCCGCGCCTCGCCGTCCGCCGGGCGCGGGGCCGACGGGTGGGCCAGCCCTGCCGTGTCAGTCTTCATGGTGCGGCTCCCCCGGTTGCGGCATCATGGCGGTGAGCGATACCACGAAATTCCGGGCGCGGACATGCCGTCGGCGCCACGGGCCGAACCGTAGGGCGATCGAGCCATGCTTATCGCCGCCGGCGCGGCGCGAGGACGGAGGCGACGCCGCGGATGCAACACCAGACGTAGGCCGGCTTGCCGAGGGCGACGCGGCTCGCCAGCGGATCTTCCCGGCGCAGGCGTTCGGCAAGGGTGAGCGCGATGTCGATGATTGCCGCCGACTCCATCGCCAGGCGGCGGCTGGCAAGGCCGGCGGGCAAGGCCCGCGCGTCGCGCAACAGCGCGTCGACGCCATCGAGGCAGCGATCAACGACCCGGCGCAGCGCCGGTGTCAACGCCGGCTCGCCGAGATCTTCGATCGTGGCGCCCTCCGCCTCGATCCAGTCGCGCGGCAGGTAGACCCGGTCGAGCGTGCGGTAGTCGTCGCCGCAGTCCTGGAGGTGGTTGATCACCTGCAAGGCGTTGCACAGCGCGTCGGCGCGGCCGTGCCCCCCGTCCCCCCCGCGCCCTTCGGTCGAGCCGCCGTGGAGATCGACGAGAAAACGCCCGACCGGCGCCGCCGATTTCAGGCAGTAACCCATCAGTTCGTCCCAATCGGCGTATCGCGTCTTGAGCGCGTCCTGCTTGAACGCGCAGATCAGGTCGGTGCAGTGCCGCGCCGGAATTCCGGTCTCGGCGAGGGTGCGGCGCATCGCCTCGGCCTTTGCCGGGCCTGCGCCGTTCCGCGTCCGCCCGAGGACGCCATCCTCGAACGCATCGAGCCTCGCGATCTTCTCCTCGGGACGTCAGATCCGGGCTGTCGGCGACATCGTCGATCGCCCGCGCGAAGGCGTAGTAGACCGCGACGCGGGGGCGCAGCTTTGCCGGCAACAGCCAGGAGCCGACGGGAAAGTTCTCGTAGGCCGCGCCCTTCCCCGACGGTGCCTCGAAAGCAACGCCGGGCGCGGCGGTCGCATCGGCGTCGGGGACCATCGCCATGGCGGTTGCGGACGGCGAACCGGTCGTCACGTCTGCCGGTCGATGCGCCGGCGCATCTCGCCGAGCAGGCCGGAAACGTTGCCGCCGGTATTGCGGATCACCGAGGCGAACTCCGAGCGCTGGGTCTGGCCCATGCTGACGCCCTCGACATAGACATCAACCACCTTGAAGACGCCGTCACGGTCGCGCACCCGCCAGGCGACCTCCACCGGCTGGCCGCCGGCGGGCCTGGTAATCTGGGAAAAGACGATCACGTCGCCGCTGGCCTCGTCGGTGACGGCGCGGGTTACCGTCAAGGTCTCGCCGCTGTAGCGCGCGAAGCGGTCGACGTAGGTCGTGACGATCAGGTTCTCGAACAGCGTGAGATAATCGGAGCGCTCGGCCGGCGTCGCCTGTTGCCAGTAGCGGCCCAACACCCATCGCCCGATCGTATCGACGGCAAAATAACGCTCCAGGAGTTCGCGCGCGCGCGTTTCGCGCTGGTCGCGCGGCACGCCTTGCGAGGTCAGCGCCGAAATGGCCTCCCCGGCCAGGGTTTGGACGAACGCCGTTGCCTTGGTCGCGGCCTGAGGATCGGCGGCGGCGCGAGCCGGGGCGGCGAAGCCGATGACACAGAGCGCGAGCAACAGGCAAACCCGGCGCGCCAACATCATCGCATCTCGACGCAGTCTCGGCATTCAGGATCTCCCTTGACCGGTTGCAATGGCAGGTTGCAGCCTCTAGCGCGCGGCAGGGTACACTGCCAGCCGCGGCGAGGAAATCAAGCACGCTCTCGACCGCGACGCCACTGTTAATACCACACGATCGCGCGCAACTAGAAAACGGTTGTATGTCTCGCTGGCTGCGAGTATTCGTATAGTAACGACGCCGCTTCTCCGCCAGAGTGGTGCGCGAAGACGGTAATACAAGGGCAGGAAGGTGCTGGGACTTTTCCGCGTGGTCGCGGGTTCGCCTGAACCCGGCGACGCCAAGCCGCTGTCGCGGCGGAAGCCGTCGCGTCATACGGACAGCAAGGCATTCGTCGTGGCCGGTTCCGGCGGAGCGAGCAAGGCCATGCGATGCGGCGGAACATCTATGCTATCCATCCCTTGCAACAAGCCGGCGCGCCGAAGGCGCGCATGTCGTAAAGGCGCGCATGTCGTAAATGACAATGATTAGAATTCATTGAACGATCATCAAGGGAGGCAATATGCGAAACATAAGCAAAACTCCGCTAGCGCCGCGTCTCGGCGCGGCCGCGCTCGCGGCGGTTCTCGCCGGGACGCTGGCGGCGCCGGCCGAGGCCGCCAAGCAAGAGCGGGTGCGCTGGGGCGTGCCGATCGCCTTCAGCAGCAATCTCATCGCCCTGGGCGACACCCTGCCGTGGGTCGCCGAGGAGCTCGACAAGATGAGCGACGGCAACATCAAGTTCGAGATCTTCGAGCCCGGCAAGATGATTCCGGCGATCGAGGTCTTCGACGCGGCCAGCGCCGGCAAGATCGACGCCGGTTACTCGTGGATGGGCTACGAGCAGGGCAAGGTCCCGGCCGCGCCGCTGTTCGGCGCCGTGCCGTTCGGAATGACGCCGTGGGAATATTCCGCCTGGATGTACGACGGCGGCGGCAACGAGCTGGTCAAGGAATTGTTCGCGCCGCACAACGTCGTGCCGATCTACTGCGGTGTCGTCAGTCCGGAAACCGCCGGCTGGTTCCGCAAGGAGATCAACTCCCTCGACGACTTCAAGGGGCTGAAGATTCGCTTCGCCGGCATCGGCGGCAAGGTGCTGCAAAAACTCGGCGCCAGCGTGACGGTCATCCCGGGCGGCGAAATCTTCCAGGCGCTGGAGAAAGGCGTGATCGACGGAACCGAGTTTTCGATCCCCACCGCCGACGAGCAATACGGCTTTTACAAGGTAGCCAAGTACAACTATTTCCCCGGATGGCATCAGCCGTTTACCGCGCAGTTCCTCTACGTCAACAAGGGCGCGTGGGACAAGGCCGGCCCGGCGTCACGGGCCATGATCGAGACGGCATGCATCGCCGGCGTCAACATTTCGCTGTCGAAGTCGGAGGCCAAGCAGGCCGCCGCGCTCAAGTTCTTCAAGGAGCATGGCGTGACGACGACCACATTGTCGCCCGAGATCCTCGCCGGCCTGCGAAAGGCGACCGACGAGGTGCTCGACGAAGAAGCGAGCAAGGACGCCATGTTCAAAAAGGTGCTGGACGCGCAACGGGCGTTCAACAAGTCCTATCAGACGTGGGCCCGCCTTGGTTATCTTCCGCGCGGTGACCAGACCGAATAACGTTCGAGCGTGATGACAACGGCTTTGTTGCCATGAGTGTCGCCGATCGCGACGCCGAGCTCGCGGCGGCCGAGTTTGCCTCTGCCGCCGCGATGCCGGCGACGGCGTTCTCCATCGCCGTCGGCAAGGTGATCACCTGGCTCGGCGAAACCGCGTCGTGGCTGTGGTTGGTGCTCGTCCTCGTCATCGTCGCCCAGGTCGTGCTCCGCTACCTGTTCGGCATCGGCTCGATCGCGCTCGAAGAGCTGCAATGGCACATCTACGGGGTCGGCTTCCTGCTCGGCCTCGGCTTCTGCCTCCAGGCCGACCGCCACGTCCGCATCGACGTGCTCGCCGAGCAGTGGTCCCTGCGCACCAAGGCCTGGATCGAACTGGTCGGGCTCGGCGTGTTCCTGCTGCCGTTCGTCGCAGCCATCATCTTCGAATTCGAGCAAATTCGCCATCATCTCGTGGCAGTTCGGCGAAATCTCACAGGCTCCCGGCGGATTGCCCTATCGCTGGATCATCAAGGGCGCCATCCCCCTGGGCTTCACGCTCCTCGGCTTGGCGGCGCTGGCGCGGCTGTCGCGCTGCACGGCCACTCTCTTCGGCTTTCCCAGGCCCATCATCGAAAAAAACCGACAACTCTGAGGCGGAGCGGGCATGGAAGCCTTCGAGATCATCGTCACCGTCTATCTCGTGCTGTTCATCGTCCTGCTGTTCACCGGCTTTCCGATCGCCTGGATTCTCGGCGGCCTGTCACTCATCTTCGCCACCGGCGGCATCGTTCTCGCCAACGTCTACGACGTCGATACCTTCCTGATGGACAGTTGGCCGCGATACGCGATCGTTGCCGACCGGATCTGGGCCCAGGTGCAGAACTGGGTGCTGGTCGCCTTGCCCATGTTCATTTTCATGGGCCAGATGCTCGACCGCTCGGGCGTCGCCGAAATCCTGATGACCAACTTCGTGCGCGTCTTCGGCCGGCTGCGCGGCGGCCTTGCCCTGACCGTCGTGATCATCGGCGTCCTGCTCGCCGCCTCGACCGGCATCGTCGGCGCATCCGTGGTTTTGCTCGCGGTCATGTCGATCCCGATCATGCTCGACAGCGGCTACAGCAAGGAACTCGCCACCGGCGTGGTCGCGGCCTCGGGCACGCTCGGCATTCTCATTCCGCCCAGCATCATGCTGGTGCTGATGGCCGACCAGCTGGCGATTTCCGTTGGCGATCTGTTCATGGGCGCGCTGATCCCCGGCCTGCTGCTTGGGCTCTTCTACATGATCTACGTTCTGGTGCTGGCGCACCTCCGCCCCCAGGTGGCGCCGCCGCCCGCCGATCTGCCGCCGGTCGACCTCCGGACCATCGTCAAAACCCTGCTCGCGGTTGTCCCGCCGGGGGCGTTGATTGTCGCGGTCTTGGGCTCGATCTTCTTCGGCATCGCGACGCCGACCGAGGCCTCGGGTCTCGGCGCCTTCGGCGCGACGCTGCTCGCCGCCGCCAACGGCCGCCTCAGCATCAAGGTGCTGAGGGAGGCGTGCATCGAGACCATGCACACGACTTCGTTCATCTTCGCCCTGTTCATCGGCGCAACCGCGTTTTCGCTGGTGATGCGCTCGTTCGGCGGCGACGAGTTCATCGCCGACATGCTGAAATCGCTGCCCTTCGGCGATACCGGCGTGGTCATCTTCATCCTGTTCGTCGGCTTCATGCTCGGGTTCTTCCTCGACTGGTTGGAAATCACCCTGATCATGCTGCCGCTGGTGGCGCCGGTGGTCACCCACCTGGGCTTTGACATCCGCTGGTTCACGGTCATCTTCGCGATTTGCCTGCAGACCTCGTTCCTGACCCCGCCGGTCGGCTTTTCTCTATTCTATCTCAAGGGGGTCTGCCCGCCGAGCATCACCACGGTTCACATCTACCGCGGCATCATGCCGTTCGTTATTCTTCAGGTGTTATGCGTCGTTGCCGCGTTCATCTGGAAGGACCTGATCTTGTGGCTGCCCAGCTACGTCTACGGCGGCTGAGTAAGTGTTGATCGTGCCGCGCCCCGCGCGCGATGAGAGGAGCGGCCCGATGGCCCTGCGCGATATTCTCGTCTTTCTCGACCAGTTCGACCATTCAGCGGTTCGCCTCGAGGCCGCCGTCGATCTCGCCGCGCGTCACGGCGCGCGCCTTATCGGCCTGCGCGCCGAGGTCCACCCGCATCTGCCTAATGCCATCCGCAGTGACGTCGTCGACGCGGCGCTGTCGGCTCACGACGACGCCATACGCGCCGACACCTTAACGCTCGAAGCGGCGTTCCGCGAACGCGCGAGCGCCGCGCGGGTGGACTGCGACTGGTGGGTCGTGCGCGACGGCGGCGTCGCCAAGGTGTGCGAACTGGCGCGCTACGCGAATATCACCGTCGTCGGCCAACCGGCGGCGGATGCCGAGGAGGAGTTTTCCGGCGCCGACCTGCTTCACGACCTGGTGTTGAGCTCGGGCCGCCCGGTCTTGGTCGTCCCCAGGGCCGCCCTTGCCGGTTCGCTCGGGCGGCGCATCGCGATCGCCTGGAACGGTAGCGGCGAGGCCAGCCGGGCGCTAGCCGACGCCATGCCCTTGCTGCGCAAGGCGGACCAGGTGGCCATCCTGCTCGCGAAAAGCGCCGACAGCGCGCATGTCTTGGCGATGCTGGTCAATCACCTCAAGCGCAACGGCGTCGCCGCCGAGGCCCGCGGCATCGAGGCGCGCGCCTACGATCACGACGCCGGGACGGCGCTGCTCGCCGAGGCCGACGCGTTCGCAGCCGACCTTCTCGTCATGGGCGCCTACGGCCGCTCACGCATCCGCGAACTGGTCCTCGGCGGCGCCACCCGCCACATCCTCCAGCACTTGCCCATTCCCGCGCTGATGTCGCACTAGCTAATGGTCTGATCCTGGCGCTTGAGTCCTCAAGCGCCAGGATCAGCCCACCAGTTCAATCGGATGGTGGTTCGATGGTGGTTCGATGCCGGTCATCCGCTGCCGGGTCAATCGCGTAGTGAAACGCGCTGGCGGAGCGCTGTAAGCGCCGCGCGAGCGGCTCGCGCGGCGCGGCCATCCGGCCAAGCGCAACCGCCAAACAACAAGAGCCGCCGCACGGGGAGGATACAAAATCATGAAAAACAAGGTCGTCAGCGCGGACGAGGCGATTGCGATCATTCGCGACGGGGACACCCTGGCGAACACCGGATTCGTCGGCAGCGGCGCAACAGAGGAGCTGATCGTCGCGCTCGAGCGGCGCTTCCGCCAGTCGGGTCATCCGCGCAACCTGACGATCGTCTTCGCCGCCGGACAGGGCGACGGCGCCGAGCGGGGCCTGAACCGGCTCGCCCACGACGGTTTGCTCAAGCGGGTCGTCGGCGGTCACTGGGGTCTCATTCCCCGCGTCGGCCAACTGGCGCTCGCCAACAAGGTCGAGGCCTACAACCTGCCCCAGGGCGTCGTCTCGCACCTTTATCGCGACATCGCCGCCGGCAAGCCGGGCACCGTGACCAAGGTCGGCTTGCGCACCTTCGTCGATCCCCGGCTTGAAGGCGGCAAGATCAACGAGATCACCACCGAGGACCTGATCGAAGTGATCGAGCTCGCCGGCCAGGAATGGCTGTTCTACAAGGCTTTTCCGATCAACGTCGCGTTCGTCCGGGGAACGACCGCCGATCCCGCCGGAAACATTACCATGGAAAAAGAAGCGCTTACGCTCGACAACCTGGCGATGGCGACGGCGGCGCGCAATTCCGGCGGGTTTGTCATCGCCCAGGTCGAGCGCATCGCGGAGGCAGGCTCGTTGAATGCACGCCAAGTCCAGATCCCCGGCGTCATGGTCGACTGCGTCGTTGTCGCCAGCCCCGAGTACCACGCTCAGACCTACGCGGTGCACTACAACCCGGCCTTTTCCGCCGAAATCAGGGTTCCGCTCGGCTCGATGCCGGCCATGCCGCTGGACGAACGCAAGATCATCGCCCGGCGCGCCGCGTTCGAGCTTCCCGCCGGCGGCGTCGTCAACCTCGGCATCGGCATGCCCGAGGGCGTCGCGTCGATCGCCAACGAAGAAAAGATCATGAAGTTCGTCACGTTGACCGCCGAGCCCGGCGTCATCGGCGGGCTGCCGGCGAGCGGACTTAACTTCGGCGCCGGCGTCAACTGCGACGCGATCATCCAGCAGAACCAGCAGTTCGACTTCTACGACGGCGGCGGCCTCGACATGGCCTGCCTCGGCCTCGCCGAGTGCGATCGCCACGGCAATCTCAACGTCAGCCGCTTCGGCCCGAAGCTGGCCGGGGCCGGCGGGTTCATCAATATCAGCCAGAACGCCCGCACGGTCGTGTTCGCCGGCACCTTCACCGCCGGCGGGCTCAGCGTCGCGGTCGAGGACGGCAGGCTACGGATCGTCCAGGAGGGCCGGGCGCGCAAGTTTGTCAAGGCCGTCGGTCAGATCACCTTCAGCGGCGAGTACGCCGCCGAAATCGGCCAGCCGGTCTACTACGTGACCGAACGCTGCGTCTTCAAGCTGGCCAGGGGCGGCCTGCGCCTTTGCGAGGTCGCGCCCGGCATCAACGTCGAGCGCGACATCCTCGCCCACATGGATTTCGAGCCGATCGTAGAGATCGTGACGACGATGGATCCGCGCATCTTTCATCCCGGCAAGATGGGGCTGGAGAAGGAACTGGTCGGCCGGGTGGCGCTGGCCGACCGCATCAGCTACGACCCGAACCGAAATATCCTGTTTCTCAACTTCGAGGGCATGCACATCGCTTCCAAGAAATACGTCGAAAGATTGCAGGAAGCGGTCGAGGCCCGGTGTCGCGAGATTGGCCGTCGCGTCGGGGTCATCGTCAATTACGACTCCTTTCGTATCGACGAGGCCGCGATCGATCGCTATGCCCGGATGATCCACTACATGGAAGAGACCTATTACACTCGGGTCACCCGCTACACGACCGGCGCCTTCCTGCGGATGAAGCTCGGCGAGGCCCTGGCCCAGCGCAAGATCGCCCCGCATGTATTCGAAACCGAGGACGAAGCGCGCGACTTCCTCGCCCAGGAAGACGGCTGAGTTCCGACGGCGGATCTTCGATCCGCTTTGCGCGCAAAATACAGCTCCAGCTCGCACCCGGCCTTGATCGGCGCGTTCATCGTGGCCGGGTCCGCTCACGAACCGTCGTATTCGGCCCAGCAGTTGGGCGTCTCGTAGCAGACCACCGCGCTCAGCGGCGGCAGTTCCGGTTTGATCCTCGCCCAGATCCACTGGGCGATCAGCTCTGCGGTCGGATTGGCCAGTCCGGACATCTCGTTGAGGTAGACGTGGTCGAGGCTTGCCAGCACCGGCCCGAACACCCGCTCGATCTCGAAGAAATCGACGACGAAGCCCGTATGCGGGTCAACCGGCCCGTCAAGCCGCAGTTCGATCCGGTAGGAATGCCCATGGAGCGCGTAACAGCGGTGGGTCTTCGCGACATTGGGCAGGCGGTGCGCCGCTTCGAACGTAAAGGCCTGGGCTATTTTCATGGGATTCCAAGCACCTTGTGGGTTTGCAGACTGAGCCGCCAGCGCGGCCGCTCGAGGCAATACCTCACCGCCGCCGCGGTGTTGCGGGCCAGGTCCGGTCCATCCATTGGCTGAAGGGAGAAGTGCCTGAACGCGAGGTCTTCGTAAAGCTCCGGCGCCGCGGCCGGCTGCGGATACACCAGCTTGAGCTCGTCACCGCCCGTCAGCCGCAGCGGCGCACCCGCCTTGGGACTGACGCACAGCCAATCGACGCCGGCGGGAACGTCCATCGTCCCGTTGGTCTCGACGGCAACCTCGAAGCCGCCGGCGCGCACCGCGGCGACGACGGCGGCATCGAGCTGGAGCAGCGGCTCGCCGCCGGTAAAAACCACGAAGCGCCGCGCGCGCCGCGCCGTCGGCGCCAACACCGGCCAGCGCCCGGCGATCGCCGCGGCAAGGCTTGCGGCGTCGACGAACCTGCCGCCGCCCGGCCCGTCGGTGCCGACGAAGTCGGTGTCGCAGAACCGGCAGGCCGCCGCCGCGCGGTCTGCTTCGCGCCCGGACCAGAGATTGCATCCGGCGAAGCGGCAGAAGACGGCCGGGCGGCCGGCTAGGACGCCCTCGCCCTGCAACGTGTAGAAGATGTCCTTGACGGCGTAGCCCATGATCTCGGCCGACCCGCGAACCATTGAAGCAGACCGCTTAGTTCTGGCGATTGCCTTGGCCGGCGTCAATGCGCGACACCGCCGCGGTCCCACGCCGGAGGGTCTGCCCGATGCGAAGGCGACCTTGGCGCGGATCGCCAAGGCGGTCGGCCAATCGTCCTTTCCACCTTGGTGCGGTTGACATAGCTCGTCGGCCTGGCGTCGCCGCGCGCGCGGCGACGCCGATCGGCGTTGTCGACCCTCGCCGACTTTCGACCGTCTGCTACCCGCCGCTAATCCATTGATTTGTTCAGAACACTTGGTAGCGGAGGAGGGACTCGAACCCCCGACACGCGGATTATGATTCCGCTGCTCTAACCAGCTGAGCTACTCCGCCTCCGGGCCGCGCCATGTGTGCGGGAACGGCAACTGCGGCAATATCGCCATCGCCGGCGATAAGTCAAGTTGGACCACCAAAGTTGCGCCGGTTCACGCCCGCCATCGGCGACGACGTTCAGGAACGAGCGCGTGGCGTGAACGTCGACGCGTTGCAGCGAAGCCGGCGTCTTAAGGACGCTCGGTTCGGTCGCTGACCGCCGCGATGACGGCGGATGTCGCCGCGTCGAACACCTCAACATCGTCTTGCGCGCAGGCCACGAGCAGCGCGCCTTGTAGCGTCGCGAGAACCATCCGCGCGCGCTGTCGGACCAAGGCCGTCATCGGCTCAACTTCGCCACTCGTGCCACCCTCGGCAAGCACTCCCTCGATCCAGGCCGTGTTGTCGTCGAAGAACGCGCGAACGGCCGCACGAACGGGCTCGGGGAGTTCGGCCGCCTCCGCGGCCAGCACTCCGCAGAGGCATCCGTTTCCGTCTCTGACGCCGCCGCGATAGACATCGGCGTAGCGCCGCAGGCGCTTCGCGCGCGTCGTCTCGGCCGCGACGATCATCGCCAACAGCCGCGCGAACGCCTGATGGTAGGTTTCGACCATTGCAAGGCCGAGATCGGCCTTTGTCGGGAAGTGGTGATGAATGCTGGCCTTGCGGATATGGACGACCGCGCTGAGATCGGCGTAGCTGAACCCGGCATAACCGGTCTTGCGAACAATGCCGATGGCCCTGTCAATCAAAGTGGCGCGCGTATCCATGATGCCCGCCGACTAATCGGCCGGGCGGTGGTTTGTCAAGCCCGGCGAGGAAGGGGGAAATGGCGCGCCGGGCAGGATGAAACTGGGCACAGCTATGTCATTGTTTTTGCTATAGACTTCTGAGAGCGCGGTCCGATCGTGGGGTTTCGATCGGGCGTTTTGCGGCCAATGGTGTGCGGTCCGGGATGACCGGGCCTGGCCGTTAGCGGACCAGAAGCTTTGGCCTCCACCAATCGAATTGCTGACCTTCAGCCACCCCTAAATTCGCCGCGGCCGTTTATTTCCGCGATGATTGCCGTTTCGACGCGTGACACGGTCGTATCCCACTTTTCAGAGCCGGTGGGTTCCTTTAGATAAGGTTTGAGGTGTGTGAACTGCTCGTGGACCTGCCGACGCGATAGCTTCTCGCTACGCTTGTAATATGCAACTGCTGCATATTCCACGCTCCTGTATCCATGCCGGATGCACGTACCTAGCTTCGCTAGCGAAGTTGGCAGCGCTGCCGGTTCCCCGCCCGCCTCACCGGCCTTCCGCTGCAACAAGAAGGACGGAAGTCCGAAAAGGTATGCCAATTCTGGCACGACGCGCAGAGCAAAACGTCGAGCATCAACGCATGCTTTGAGCTTCTTTGGGTCGGTCCCCATTGCAAGCTGTAGAGCACTTAGCGGCTCTGCCCGTATCCAAAGGCGAGTAAGGTTTCGCAGCGTCGGCAGTGCGGTTTCGGCGCGGTCCTTGCTGTCGGTCTTGGCAGCAAACGAGCCGTCGAAAAGCTCGTTAATCGTGGTTGGTCGAAAAATTTGGTCGAATAAATCGGCGTTCTTCGAAACCCAGTCGAACAGCCACACTCTCCAGTCTTTGACAGTAGCGTTCTTCGCCAGCACCGCATCAGTGAGATCATGTGCCAATCTCTGAACAACTGGTAGTGCAATCCCTAGCGTCGATGATACTTGGTGCACGGCCAGCTCTTCGTCCGTTTCCGGTGCCTGTTTCTCATGGAAGGCGACGGCCGACGCTACTCGTGTTGCCAGCCAATCGTCTTTGCCGCTACGGCGCGCTCGATAACCCGCCAACGTCTTTTTCAGTGACGATTCCAATCCCCCGCTCGACAAGCGAGCTATCGCATAGCGCTGCATGTCTTCGCCAGCGGCCGCCTTCGAATGTATTCTGTCCAGAACCGCCGTGAGCGGATCGTCGATGTCGAGGCACTGATCCGACTGTCCAAAAACCCTTTGTAGTATAGTCCAGTGTTTTCCAATTTTCGCGTCATCGAGATTGATGCCAACAACACGACCGGGGATCACCAGAACAATGCCATTGGCATTCTGTCCTGCCCGCCCTGCACGCCCTGCCGCATTTAGCAGCTCTTGCGCTTCCAACACCTCACGCTTGTTCGCATCGGCATCGAAGCGGCTGTCTTCGGCAATGATCACTAGCTCACTGGGAAAGTTCATTCCTTGCGCAACGGTTGGCGTTGCAGACATTATTGACGCGCCATCTGGCCTCTGAAAAAGGGACTCACAAAGTTCCCTCTCTTCCGGCAGCAGCAACCCATGGTGTACGACCGCAGGCGAGATTAGCTTGCCGTCCTCAATGTCGAGGTACCCATGCTCCGCATCTCCTAGTTCGAGCACTGTGGCATCAAACCATGATTTTTCGTCCTCGGTCAGGGCGATCCCGGACTTACCCAGCTCGTCAACAAACCTATTCTTGGTCGCAACCGCGTTGGGGATGGTTTGGAAAAAAATGAGAGTTTTGATCCCACTAGCCGCTGCGGCGGCACCGATCTTCGTAGCGACCACACCAGCGTTGGGCGTGAGGCCCCAATATTGTGCGCTAGCAGATAGCTGAACCTCTTCTGCCAAAAGCGATACCAATGAATAGTCAATCGTCCGCTTGGTAGCCCATGTTTGCTTCAATCCGAAAAAGGCCAGAGGCACGCTAGCTAGCGCCGCTTTATCCTTTGTCGACGGCGCCTTAGTTTTCCCAGCCACCTGCGCCTGTCTAAGCCCGGCCTCTAGCTCGGCCACGGTTTCCTGAGAGTAGACGACACAACCTCTGAGCTGCCGGGTCGGTTTCCATGGTAAAGAAAGAGGTAAGCAGTCCCGCCCGGTCATCTCCTTCACCCAACCTGCGATCTCTTCGGTATTCTTCATCATCGCGGAGAGCAGCAAGAAGTCGGCCTCAGGCACGAGTGAAGCGAAATTCAACACGCAAGGCATCGCATCGAGCGCTCTCCGTCCCCCACCGTCATCTGCATGAAGGAGGTGGCACTCATCGAATACCAACAAGCCAACGTCCTCAAAAACCTCTGGCTCGATACTCATCTGCGCCAGACAGGATTCCGGCGTCATTACGAAAATCTGCGGCAATTCCTCTTCGTCCATGAGATCACCTGAAATAACCAGCCATCACGATGGTACGGCTTCTTTGGGTCAGCTGCTGTCAGCAACCTCAACGCTCCCGGAAGCTTTGTTGCTGCCGCTTTGGGACCGATAAACCCGGTTTCTCTCAGGACTCGCAATGCATAGTGACTCTGCCCTAGCGCTACGCGAGCAACAAGCTTGGCCAGTTCATCGTCGCTAGCGATCGCCCAGCGACTTCCAGCCCATTTTTGAGCATTTGCTATTGGTGTAAAAGTAATTGGCATAAATCCCCCGCAACCAGTTTAGTGGTCGGGTACGATGGGTTCAACCTGAAAAACCATTTACCTCTGTGGATTCAGGTACGAGACACATCACTGCCCGGCCCGCCATCGGCCTGATATCGTAGCGACGGATGGGGCTTCCAGAAAACGACCGCTTTCAAGATCAGCGAACGCCATCCCGAACAACCGATGGGCGCAAAGCGGCCATTTGTCATGCAGGAGGGTGGGCTCTAGTGCCCAGTTTTGTTCTGGAGTGGTAGGGAAATGGCGCGCCCGGCAGGATTCGAACCTGCGACCTTCGGCTCCGGAGGCCGACGCTCTATCCACTGAGCTACGGGCGCGCGAAGCCGGCACGATAGCTAAAGCAACGAACGCGAGCAAGCGCCGCACGCTTGGCTTCTAGCTGACCTACGGCCTAGGTGAGCTACGGCGCGGCCGCGTGTTCTTCGGCGCCCGATGGCAGGGCTTTGTTTGGATCGGTGATCCAGGCGGCGATGTCGCGCCAGACGGTCTCGGCCTGGAGATCGCGCAGGATCATGTGATAGCCCTCGGGATAGGCGGCGACGCGGCGGCGGTCCCGCCCGGCGGCGGCCGGCTGGGCCGGCATGGCCGAGATCATCTCGCGGATCGCCGCCGGGGGGATGAGTTCGTCGCGAACGCCATAAAGGACGAGGGCGGGGCCGGCGATGCGCGGGGCCGCCTGCATCGCCCGGTCCATCAGGTTGACCAGGCCGTAGACGGCGTCGATCCGGCTCTGCTTGATGACCAGCGGATCGCGGCCAAGCGCCTTGAGCATCTCGATATTATCCGACGGATGAATGCCGAGGCCGCGCCCCGTCACCTGGCCCGACGGCAGGACATGGACCGCGAGCCACAGGGCCGTTGTCTGGTACCACGGCATCGAGGCGCGGCCCCATACCGCCGGCGAGGCCAGGATGATGCCCTCGACGGCCGGTGGGCTGGGTCCGGCCATGGCGCTCATGATGACCGCCCCGCCCATGCTCTCGCCGAGAAGGAACAGCGGCGTGCCGGGATGGCGCTTGCGCACGGCGTTGACCGCCGCCTTGAGATCGTCGGCCAGGGCGCGCTCGCCGGGCCATAACCCCCGGTTGGGCGCCTTGCCGAAGCCGCGCTGGTCGTAGGCGTACGATTGGATGCCGCGTGCGGCGAACCACTCGCCGGGGGCGGCGAAGAAATTGCGGTAGTCGTTGAAACCGTGCAGGGCGATGATCACCGCCTTCGGCGCGCCGCCGCCCGCGCTGTTGTCGGCGCCTCCATCCACCCGCCAGATACGCAGCGGCAGTCTGGCGCCGTCGGCGGCGACCAGGTCGGCATCGGCGATCGTCGGCGCCGCGATGGCCGGCCCCGGAAGGGCCACAACGGGGGTGCAGCCCGACCCGATGACCGCGATGAGCAGGAGCACGAGCCGCGCCAATCGCCTTAGCCGGTGGTTGATAGGCGCGATCATAACCCGGGCGGCTCGAGGGTCTGGTCCACCGCCGGTACGTGCGGCGCAGGCTCGTCGCCGATGTCGGGCGAATTGGTCAACTGGAGAAAGATATCTTCCAGCGCGGTCTCGCGGGTGGTGACCTCGCCGATCGTCAAGCCGGCGGCGGCGATCGCGGCGAGAACATCGCCAGCGGACACCTTACTCGGCGGATAGTGAAACACCAGCCGCGCCGAACTGGTCTCGCGCCCGCTCCAGGGTGACGTTGAAGTGGTCCAGCGCCGGCGGGACGCTGTCGATGTCCTCGCCGACAACGACGCTCAGCTCCTTGGCGTCAATGCGCTTGAGCAACTGCTCGGTGAACTCGTTGGCGACCAAGCGGCCATGGTTGATGATGGCGATCCGGTCGCACAGCGCCTGGGCTTCCTCGAGATAGTGGGTGGTCAACAGGATCGTCGTACCCTGCGCGCGCAGGCGGCGGAGATAGGTCCACAACTGGTGGCGGAGCTCGACATCGACGCCGGCGGTGGGCTCGTCGAGGACGAGGACCGGCGGCGAATGGACCATGGCCTTGGCGACCAGCAACCGCCGGCGCATCCCGCCCGACAGCCGCCGGGCGTAGGAATCGGCCTGCGCGACCAGCCCGACCGCCTCGATTAGCTCCGCCGTCCGCCGCTCCGCCTTAGGCACGCCGTAGAGCCCGGCCTGAACCTCGAGCAGCTCGCGCGGGGTGAAGAACGGATCGAGGTTGAGTTCCTGGGGGACCACGCCAATGGCCCGGCGCGCGGCGCGCATGTCACGGTCGATATCGTGGCCCCAGATCCGCGCCTCGCCGGAGCTGCGCACGACCAGTGCCGCGAGTATGTTGATCAGCGTCGACTTGCCGGCGCCGTTGGGGCCGAGCAGGCCGAAGAGCGAGCCGGCGGGGACCGCAAGCGAGACCGACCTCAGCGCCCGGACCTCGGGTTGTCCTTTATCACCGGCGTAGGTCTTGGAAAGCGCGATGGTTTCGACGGCGTTCGGCGGGATGTTCAACAGGCCTTCTCCGGCCGGCGCCTCCGCGCGGCAAGGAAAGACGCCGAAGGGCGGACTGGGCACGGCGACATTGATTGTCGGATGGCATTCGCTATCATCCGGCCGTCCGCGGGGTCAATGGGCTTCGCGCTAATGGAGGTCGAGAGCGCGCCATGAGGCCGGAAGCGAAGATAGAAGCCGACAGCCGGGTTGTCGAATGCGATGGCGGCGGCGGCGCCCTTGGCCATCCCATGGTCTACCTCAACATGGGCAACAAGGATGAGATCGTCTGCCCTTACTGTTCGCGCCATTTCATCCTCGCGGCGAATGCCGCGCCGGCGGCGGGACACTGACGACGCCGGCCGACATCGCGGCGCCGACGCCGGACCGGAGACCAGCCGGCGCGGCCGCCGCCGCGGCCGCGAGTCCACCGCGTCACGTTTTCCTGGTCGACGGCTCGGGCTTTTTGTTTCGCGCCTACCATGCCCTGCCGCCGATGACCCGCGCCGACGGCACGCCGGTCAACGCCATCTACGGCTTCGCCCAGATGCTGATGAAGCTTTTGGGCGAGACCGACGCCGATCACATCGCGGTCATCTTCGACGCCGCCCGGCGGACCTTCCGCAACGATCTTTACGAAGACTACAAGGCGCAGCGCCCCGAGCCGCCCGACGAGTTGATTCCGCAGTTCGCCCTGGTCCGCGAGGCGACCCGCGCCTTCAACGTCGCCTGCGTCGAGTCCGAAGGCTTCGAGGCCGACGATCTGATCGCGACCTATGCCCGGATCGCCCGCGAGGCCGGGGCCAGCGTGACCATCGTGTCGTCCGACAAGGACCTGATGCAGCTGGTCGGCGACGGAGTGAGCATGCTCGACGCCATGAAGAACCGGACCATCGGCGCCGACGAGGTCCGCGAGAAGTTCGGCGTTGGCCCCGAACGCGTCATCGACGTCCAGGCGCTCGCCGGAGATTCGATCGATAACGTGCCGGGCGTTCCGGGCATCGGGGTCAAGACCGCGGCGCTCTTGATCCAGGAGTACGGCGATCTGGAAACCTTGCTTGCGCGCGCCGGCGAGATCAGACAGCCGAAGCGCCGCCAGACGCTCATCGACAACGCCGATAACGCGCGGCTGTCGAAGACGCTGGTGCGGCTGCGCGACGACGTCCCGGTACCCGAACCGATCGCTGCCTTCGCCGTCGCCCCGCCCGACCCAGCCGCCTTGCGCGCCTTTCTTGAAGCCCAGTCGTTCCGCACGCTGCTCGCGAGGCTCGAGGGGCGCGCCGGCGGGCTTGCCTCGAGCCTGACGAAAGACCAAATCGGGGGCCAGACTGGCGATCTCTTTGCCGGCACCGACGCGGATCCCGCTCGCGTGGCGATCGACGGGGCGGAGGCGGCGTCCGAGTCCCGCGACTACACCTTGGTCACCGACGAAGCGACCCTGGCGCGGTGGGTCGAAGAGGCGACGGCCGCCGGCCTCGTCGCGATCGATACCGAGACCACCTCGATCCACGCCATGCGCTGCGGCCTGGTCGGCGTCTCGCTCGCGATCGAGCCCGGCCGCGCCTGCTACATCCCGCTCGCCCATGAAATTCCCGAAGGCGGCGAGCCGCCGCTCCAGCTCGACCGCGACATGGCGCTGGCGCTGTTGAAGCCGCTGCTGGAAGACACCTCGGTCCTCAAGGTCGGCCAGAACATCAAGTACGACATGGAGGTGCTGGGTTGCTGCGGCATCGCGCTGGCGCCCATCGACGACACCATGCTGTTGTCCTATGTCCTCGACGGCGGCCTGCGCGGCCACGGCATGGACGAACTCGCCAAGGCCCACCTCGGCCTGACCACGATCAAGTTCGCCGACGTCGCCGGCACCGGCAAATCCCAGGTCACCTTCGACAAGGTCGCGCTCGACCGCGCCCTCGACTACGCCGCCGAGGACGCCGACGTGACCTTGCGGCTCTATCGCGCGCTCAAGCCGCGATTGGTCGCCGAGCGCATGGTCACGGTCTACGAGACGTTGGAACGGCCTCTGGTCGCGATCCTCGCGGCGATGGAAACGGAAGGCATTCTCGTTGACGCCGAGAGGTTACGCGGGCTCAGCGTCGAGTTCGGCGAGCGCCTGGAAGAGCTGGCGGTGGAGATCCATGATCTCGCCGGCGGGCCGTTCAACATCGGCTCGCCGAAACAACTGGGCGAGATCCTGTTCGACCGGATGAAGGTCGCGGCCGGCCGGCGCGGCAAAACCGGAGCCTACGCCACCGGCGCGGACATCCTCGAGACGATCGTCGCCGAGGCCGAGGATCCGCAAGCCCGCCAGTTCGCCCGGCGGGTACTTGACTGGCGCCAACTCGCCAAGCTGAAAACGACCTATGCCGACGCCCTGATCCAGCAGATCGATCCGCGTACGGGGCGGGTGCACACCTGCTACCAGCAGGCGGTCGCTTCGACCGGGAGGCTGTCGTCGGCGGACCCCAACCTGCAGAACATCCCGGTGCGCACCGAGGAGGGCCGCAAGATCCGTCGAACCTTCATCGCAGCACCGGGCTTGGTCCTGCTCAGCGCCGACTATTCCCAAATCGAGCTCCGTCTGCTCGCTCACGTCGCCGACATCGAGGCGCTGAAGACCGCCTTTCGCCAAGGCATCGACATTCACGCCATGACTGCGGCGCAGGTCTTCGGGGGACCGCTCGAAGGCATGGACCCACTCGTCCGGCGCAAGGCAAAGGCGATCAATTTCGGCATCATCTACGGCATTTCGGCGTTCGGCCTTGCCCGCCAGCTGGCCATCCCGCGAGGCGAAGCCGCGGCCTACATCGAGGCCTATTTCGCCCGCTATCCCGGCATCCGCGACTACATGGAGCGGACCCGCTGGCAGGCCCGCGAGCAGGGCTTCGTCACCACCTTGTTCGGCCGACGCTGCCACGTTCGCGGCATCGCCGATCGCAACTCGTCGGTACGCAACTTTGCCGAACGCGCCGCCATCAACGCGCCGATCCAGGGCGGCGCCGCCGACATCATCAAACGCGCGATGATTCGCATCCCCGCCGCGCTCTCGCGCGCCAACCTCGCCGCGCGGATGCTGCTACAGGTTCATGACGAGCTGATCTTCGAGGTGCCGGACGACGAGGCCGAGGCGACCCGCGCACTTGTCGTCCGCGAAATGGAGACCGTCGCCCAACTCAGCATTCCCTTGGTCGTCGATACCGGCGTCGGTCCGACATGGGATGAGGCCCACTGAACGTCCCACCTTTCGCGGGCCACGTGTCGACATAGCCTATGCAATATCGCGCGGGGATCGTAATTGATACGGACGCGCCGATTTTCGCCTAGACGGACATTGCCTTGATGCGCGCGGACATCCGCGACAGCCGCCGGGCGACCGTATTCTTGTGGATGACGCCGCGCTTGGCGCCGCGCATCAGTTCCGGCTGGGTGGCGCGGAACGCCAATTGCGCCTGCTCCTTGTCGCCGCTGGCGATGGCGTCTTCCAGCTTGCGGATAAACGTCCTCATCCGGCTGACGCGCATCCGATTGACCTCGGTGCGTTTCTCGATCTGCCTGATTCTTTTCTTCGCGGAAGCGTGGTGCGCCATGAGCTCGCTATGACTCCAGATGTTTCATCGATTGCCAGGTTGAGTGTCTTTCTTTACTTGGCGCGTGCGCCTGCGTCAACAACCCCTCCCGGCGCAAGCCGGCGCAAGCGCCGCCGCCGCATCGCGACCAGATCTTTGCCGCGGCGAAGCACTAAACCGGCGGCACGATGTGGCGAAGGTCTACCGGTTGGTAAATGTCGGTCTGCGCTTGTCGACGAACGCGGACATGCCTTCCTTCTGGTCGTCGGTGGCGAAGATGGCGTGGAACATTCGCCGCTCGAAGCGCAAGCCCTCGCCGAGCGGAGCCTCGAACGCACGATTGACCAACTCCTTGGTGATCAACGCGAGGGGCCGCGACATTCTGGCGATCTTGTCCGCGATCTTCAGGGATTCACCAAGAAGTTCAGCGACGGTAAAGACCCTCGCGACCAGACCGCTTCGCTCGGCCTCCTCGGCGCCCATCATCCGCCCGGTGAGGCACATCTCCATCGCCTTGGACTTGCCGATGGCGCGAACGAGCCGTTGCGTGCCGCCGAGCCCGGGAATGGCGCCGATGCTGATTTCGGGCTGACCGAACTGCGCGTTGTCGGCGGCGAGAATGATGTCGCACATCATCGCCAGCTCGCAGCCGCCGCCGAGCGCGTAACCGGCGACGGCGGCAATGACGGGTTTGCGGCACGCGGCGGTTCGTTCCCAGCCCCGGGTCAGAAAGTCCGCGAGGTAGGCATCCATGAAGGACTTGTCCTTCATTTCCTTGATGTCGGCGCCGGCGGCGAAAGCCTTGTCGCTGCCGGTGATAACGATGGCGCCGATCGCGTCATCGGCCTCGAGGCCATCCAGCGCCGTCGCGAGCTCGGCCATAAGCTCGGCGTTGAGCGCGTTCAGCGCCTTCGGCCGATTGAGCGTGATCAGCCCGACTGGCCCACGAATTTCGACAAGAAGGTTGTTGTAAGCCATGGCGCCATGTCCCTCTTCGGCTCGGTGGCGCGGCGGACGCGCGATCCGCGCGCGCCCATTGGCACCCCAGTTGGCTTCGCTATAGCATCAGCGTTGTCGCCTCGGACAGAAGAAAGTTGCCCGTCCGGCGATAACTTCGCGGCGGATTCCCCCGGTTTTAGCGATGTCGCAGACGCAGCCGGGACATGGCGCGCCGATGCGGTCATAGACCGCGAAGGCATGCTGAAAGCAGCCGATCTCGCCCGACGGCCGATGATGGTTGCGCAGTGTCGATCCACCGGCCTCGATAGCCTCGGTGAAGACTTCGCGGATCGCCGCGACCAGCCGGCGCGCCCGAGCGCCCGTCACGGCGCCGGCCGCCCGGCGCGGCGACAAGCGCGCCCGGAAGAGCGATTCGCTGGCGTAGATATTGCCCATCCCGGCGACGGTGCGCTGGTCCATCAGCGCCGCCTTCAGCGCCGTCGAGCGGGCGGCCAGACGCGAGACCAGGTATGCCGGGGTGAAGTGCTCGCCGAGCGGCTCGGGGCCGAGAGCCGCGAGCATCGGATGGGTCGCGAGTTCGCCCGTCGCCACCAGATCCATGAAGCCGAAGCGGCGGGGATCGTTGAAGCTGACGGTCCAGCCTTCGTCGGTGACGAACACGACGTGATCGTGACGAGACAGCGGAGCCGCTTCACGCAACACCCGGAAGTGGCCGGACATGCCCAAGTGCGCGATCAGCGTCAGGCGCCCTTCGAGGCCGATCAGGAGGAATTTGGCCCGCCGGTCGATCGACTCGACGCGGCGTCCCACGAGACGGGAGGCAAAGTTCGCCGGCAACGCAAAGCGCAGGTCGGGACGGTGGGCGGTGACCGCGAGCAAGCGGTGACCGAGCAGCGCCGGCGTCAGGCCATGACGAACGGTTTCGACCTCGGGAAGTTCGGGCATGGCCACAAGGTAGCGCGGGCCAGGTCGGTCGGCTATGGTGTCGGCGATGTCCAGCAACGTTTCAAAGAACGCGACGACCCCTGTTGGCGGGACCGTTGGTGATCCCTTGAGCGAGACCGTGGATTTCGGCTTTCGGAAGGTCGACGCAGAAGCCAAGCCGTGGCTGGTCAAGGCGGTGTTCGACAGCGTCGCGAACCGCTACGACCTCATGAACGATCTGATGAGCGGTGGGGTCCACCGGCTGTGGAAGGCCGCGATGATCGATTGGCTTCGGCCGCGCCCGGAAATGCACCTGCTCGACGTCGGCGGCGGAACGGGCGATATCGCCTTCCGCTTCCTCGATGGCGGCGGCGGCGCGGTGACGGTGGCCGACATCAATTACGAGATGCTGCGGGTCGGCCAAGGCCGTGGCGATAAGGACGGGCGCGGCGACGGAATTGACTGGCTGTGCGGCGACGCCGAACGCCTGCCGCTCGCCGACGCGAGCGTCGATGCCTATACCATCGCTTTTTGCATCCGCAACGTGACCCATATCGACCGGGTGCTCGCGGAAGCGCGCCGCGTCCTCAAACCCGGCGGCCGGTTCCTGTGTCTGGAGTTCAGCCGCGTCGTTCTGCCCGTGCTCGATCGCCTCTATGATGAATATTCGTTCCGCGTCCTGCCCACTGTCGGAGGTCTGGTGACAGGCAACGCCGAGGCGTATCGCTATCTGGCCGAGAGCATCCGCCGATTTCCCCCGCAGGATCGGTTCGCGCGAATGATTGCCGAGGCCGGTCTCGACGTCGTAAGGTATCGCAACCTCTCCGGGGGAATAGCCGCGCTACATTCGGCTTGGCGCACATGACCGATCGGCCCATCCGCTGGACGCGTTAGTCGCCCCGCCCGCGCCGATCTCGGCGCATCCTTCAGCCAAGTGTACCGGGACGCGCCGACCTTCCCATGATCCGGAGCCTTCGCAACCTCCTTCGCCTGCTCGCCATCGCGCGGATCCTGGCGCGCCACGACGCACTGTTCCTGTTGGAATCGCTGCAGGTCGCCCCGCCGGTGGTCTGGTTCGCGAAGCTGATCTCGCGCCGTCACGAGCAGGGCCGGCCCGGCGAGCGACTCGCCCGCGCACTGCACGAGGCGGGACCATCGTTCATCAAGCTCGGCCAGGCGATGTCGACGCGTTCGGATCTTCTCGGCGAGGGCGTCGCGGCCGACCTTTCGCACCTTCAGGACAAGGTGCCGCCGTTTCCGGGCGGCGAGGCCCGCGCCATCATCGAAGAGGAATTCGGCCGGCCCATCGCGGCGCTGTACAGGCACTTCGACGATACGCCGATCGCCGCCGCCTCCATCGCGCAGGTCCATTTCGCCACCGACAGCAGCGGCCGCGAGGTCGCGGTCAAGGTGTTGCGGCCGGGGATCGAGGGCGCCTTCGACCGCGATGTCGATCTGTTCGCCTGGGTCGCCGAGCTGATCGAGGCGGCGCGGCCCGATCTGCGCCGGCTCAAGCCGGTCGAGTTCGGTTCGCACCCTTGCCGAGACCATCAAGATCGAGATGGATCTGCGCTTCGAGGCCGCGGCCGCCGCCGAGCTCGCCGAGAATTTCGTCGGCGATCCCGCGTTCAAGGTGCCGGAGGTGGATTGGCAACGCACCGGCAAACGGGTGCTGACCACCGAGCGCATCGCCGGAATTCCGCTCGACGAGCGCGAGGCGATTATCGCCGCCGGACACGATCCCGAAACGGTGCTGACCAATGCCGCCAGGGCATTTTTCCAACAGGTATTCCGCGACGGATTCTTTCACGGCGACCTGCATCCCGGCAACCTGTTCGTCCGCGCCGACGGCAGCGTCGCCGTTGTCGACTTCGGCATCATGGGGCGGCTGGACAAGGCGAACCGCCGCCATCTCGCCGAGTTGCTGCTCTCGTTCCTCAGCCGCGACTACCGCCGCGCCGCCAAGGTCCATCTCGCGGCGGGCTGGATTCCGCCGGATTCTTCCATTGACGGCTTTACTCAGGCCTGCCGGTCGATCGCCGAGCCGATCATGGACCGGCCGCAAAACGAGATCTCCATCGCCAAGCTGCTTGGCCAGCTGTTCCAGATCACCGAAACCTTCGCGATGGAGACGCAACCCAATCTCCTGCTGTTGCAAAAAACCATGCTCGTCGCCGAAGGGACCGGTCGCAGTCTTTGCCCAGGTGTCAACATGTGGATGCTGTCCCGCCCATTGGTGCAAGATTGGATTGGTGGAGCTTTTGGACCGGAGGAACGCCTGCGTGAGGCGGTCGACAGCATGGCGACCAATCTGGCGCGGATACCCGACCTGATGCAACTGGCCGAGGCCAGCGCCCGCCTGCTCGCCGACGGCAAGGTCAAGCTGCATCCGGAAACGATCGCCGCCCTGCTGCGCGGCGCCGAGCCACAGCCGTTCAACATGCACGGGCTGTTCTGGCTGATCGCGGGGATTGTGCTCGCCATCGTGGTTATGAGCTGACGATTCTCCCGTTCTACCGCGTAAATTCGAAAAAGAATGCTTGCCTGTTTCGGCGCAACGGCCTAAGTCGATAACACTTTATTTCAGTGAAATGTATCGGTTGGGCTGTGGCTGCTGGTAAAACCGTTCGGTTGAGGCATGGCGCGCAATCGTGTTCAGTTTCAGAAGGGGCTCAGCGAGGCGCGGTTCGATGAGCTTTACGGGAGCGAGGATCGGTGTCGGGAGGTCGTGCTCGGCTGGCGTTGGCCGCAAGGCTTTGTCTGCCCCGGCTGCGGCGGGCGGAATCACTGCATCATCAAGACCCGTGCCCTCTACCAGTGCACGTCCTGCCGCCGGCAGACCTCGCTGATGGCCGGCACGATCTTCGCCTCGACCAAGGTGCCGCTGCGCACTTGGTTTCGCACCATGTACCACCTGACGCAGAGCAAGGGCGGGATCTCCAGCCTCGAACTCGGCCGTCGCCTCGGTGTGACCCAGAACACCGCCTGGAAGCTCAAACACAAGCTGATGCAGGTGATGATGGAGCGGGATGCCGGCAAGCGCCTGACCGGTCGGGTCGAAATGGACGACGCCTATCTCGGTGGCGAACGCTCCGGTGGCAAGCGCGGTCGCGGCGCGCCCGGCAAGAAAAACGTATATACACCAGTTCATGCGTAATCAGGAAACTTGCTGGTGATCTCGGGCGGGATTGCCGCTTACAAGAGCCTCGAGCTGATTCGCGGCCTGAGGGAGCGCGGGATCGCGTGCCGCGCCATTCTGACGCAGGGCGGCGCGCAATTCGTCACCCCGCTGTCCGTCTCGGCTTTGACCGAAAACAAGGTCTACATGGACCTGTTCTCCCTGACCGACGAAAGCGAGATGGGCCACATCCGCCTGTCGCGCGCGGCGGATCTCCTCGTGGTCGCGCCGGCGACGGCGGATATCCTCGCCAAGATGGCCGGCGGCCACGCCGGCGATCTGGCGACGACCGCCCTGCTCGCGACCGACAAGCCGGTGATGTGCGCACCGGCGATGAATGTGCGGATGTGGGACCATCCGGCGACGCAAGCCAATATCGCGACCCTTACGGAACGCGGTGTTCGGTTCGTCGGTCCGGCCCAGGGAGACATGGCTTGCGGCGAGTGGGGCTTTGGCAGGATGGCCGAGCCGGAGGAGATCGTTGCCGCCATCGAGGCGTTCTTTCGCCGCAAGACCCGGCTGAAGGATTTTCGCGCGCTGGTGACGAGCGGGCCGACCGTTGAGCCGATCGACCCGGTCCGCTTCATCGCCAACCGCTCGTCGGGCCGCCAGGGCCACGCCATCGCCGCCGCGCTGCACGCGCTGGGCGCGGCGACCACGCTGGTGTC
This sequence comes from uncultured Alphaproteobacteria bacterium, assembly GCA_963805915.1. Taxonomy (GTDB): domain Bacteria; phylum Pseudomonadota; class Alphaproteobacteria; order Rhodospirillales; family Defluviicoccaceae; genus JAEULH01. The sequence goes on along the minus strand of CAWDWD010000012.1, from coordinate 37,083 downwards.
GGGGCCAACCTTTTTGAGCGATCCGCCCGGTGTGCGCGTCGTCCGCGTCGAAACCGCGCGCGAGATGCTGGCGGCGTGTGAAAGGGCACTTCCGGTCGATGTCGCCGTCTGCGCGGCGGCGGTGTGCGATTGGCGGGTCAGCCGCGAGGCCGGCCAAAAGATGAAGAAGCAGCCGAACGCCGCCGCCCCTGTTCTCAGTCTCGAGGAGAACCCGGACATCCTTGTTGCTCTGAGCGAGGCCGGTGAGCGGCGGCCACGGCTGGTCGTGGGCTTCGCCGCGGAGACCTCAGACGTCGTCGACAACGCGGTTCGCAAGCGCGAGCGAAAGGGTTGCGATTGGATCGTCGGCAACGACGTCTCCGCGGCCAGCGGCACCTTCGGCGGCGGCGAGAATTCCGTCTACCTTGTCTCGGCAGAGGGCGTGGACGAATGGCCGCGGATGTCGAAACAGGCGGTCGCCGAGCGATTGGCCGAGGCGATCGCGAATGTACTGGAGCGCACTGCGTGAGCGCGCTCCTCGTCTCGATCCGCCGGCTCGACCACGGCGCGGATCTGCCGCTGCCGGCGTACGCCACGCCGCACAGCGCGGGGCTCGACCTGATCGCCGCCATCGGCGAGTCCATTATCCTTGAGCCGAACGAGCGCGCGCTGGTTCCCGTGGGCATCGCCATCGCCGTTCCCGAAGGCTTCGAGGCGCAGGTGCGGCCGCGCTCAGGCCTCGCCGCGCGCCATGGGATCGGCGTGCTCAACGCGCCAGGCACCATCGATGCCGATTATCGCGGCGAGGTTTGCGTCGTGCTGGTGAACTTCGGCGAAGCCGCGTTCCGCATCGAGCGCGGCATGCGCATCGCCCAAATGGTGGTCGCGCCGGTGGAGAAGGTCATGTGGCGGGAAGTCGATGCGCTCGCCGACACGTCGCGCGCGGAGAGAGGCTTCGGCTCGACCGGAACGGCTGCGCCCGGAGAGCAGCCGCCTCGAAAGCAGCCTCATGGAGGGTAACGGAATGTTGCGTCTATCGAGGAAAACGTTATTCGCCATCGAGGCGGTGCTCGACATCGCCTACCATGCCGGCAGCGAGCCGGTGCAAAGCCGCGAGATCACCCGCCGCCAGGGCATTCCCCGGCGCTACCTCGAACAGGCGCTGCAGAATCTGGTACGTCACGGGCTTCTGGTCGGCGTGCGCGGACCGCGCGGCGGCTACCGTTTGGCCAAGGAGCGCCGGCGGATTACCATCGGCGAAATCATCCGGGTGATCCGCCAGGTGGAAACCGCAGAGGATCCGCTTGCGGAGGCAAGCGGCTCGCCACTCGCCCAGCGTGTCGTTCGGCCGCTATGGCAGGAGCTGCACAACGACCTCATGGCCCGGCTCGACGAGGTCTCGATCGATGACCTGTGCACCCGGGCGAACGGGGCGGGGATCGCCAGCGAGGGACGCACGAACCTTGACTTCTCGATCTGAAACGCGACCTCCCCATCTACAGGAGTGTGAGGGACATCATGAGTAAACAACAGACCTCCGTCGAAGCGGGCATTGGCCGTGGGCGGATTTATGACAGCATTCTCGATACGGTCGGCAACACGCCGCTCGTCCGCCTCGCAAAACTGGAGGCCGAGACGGGCTGCCGGGCTCACCTGCTCGGCAAGTGCGAGTTCTTCAATCCCTTGGGCTCGGTCAAGGACAGGATTGGACTGTCGATGGTGCTCGCCGCCGAGGAGGAAGGGCGCATCGGACCCGGCGCGACCCTGGTCGAGCCCACGTCCGGCAATACCGGGATCGCGCTGGCGTTCGTTTGCGCCGCGCGCGGCTATCGCCTGATCCTGACGATGCCCGAGAGCATGTCGATCGAACGGCGCAAGATGCTCGCTTTGCTCGGCGCCGAAATCGTCCTGACGCCTGCGCCAAAGGGCATGCCCGGCGCGGTCGGCGCGGCCGAGGAAGTCGTCGCCAAAACTCCCGGCGCGATCATGCTTCAGCAGTTCAGCAACCCGGCCAATCCGGCCATTCACCACAAGACCACCGCCGAGGAAATCTGGCGCGATACCGACGGCAACGTCGATGTCTTCATCAGCGGCGTCGGCACCGGCGGAACGCTGACCGGCTGCGCCGAAGTTTTCAAGGAGCGGCGGCCGGACGTGTGGGTTGTCGCGGTCGAGCCGGAAGACAGCCCCGTGCTGTCCGGCGGCATTCCCGGACCGCACAAGATCCAGGGTATCGGCGCCGGCTTCGTGCCGGCCGTGCTCAACAGCGCCTACATTGACGAGATCATCAAGATCGCGAACGAAACGGCCTTCACGATGGCCCGCCGCGTCGCCCGGCTGGAGGGCGTGCCGGGAGGCATTTCGTCGGGCGCGGCTTTGGCCGCCGCGATCGAAGTCGGCCGGCGTCCTGATATGGCCGGCAAGGCAATTGTCGTCATTCTACCGTCGTTCGCCGAACGCTATCTGTCGACTCCGCTGTTCGACGGCCTGGGCGACTAGCGAAGCCTTTCGGTGCCGCCGGACGCGCGCATTGACCATGGATTTCAGCCGCGATCAGCTTGAGCGCTACGCCCGGCATATCCTGCTCGACGAGATCGGCGGCGCCGGCCAGGAGCGCCTCGGCGCGGCTAAAGTGCTGGTCGTCGGCGCCGGCGGGCTGGGCTCGCCGCTCTTGATGTATCTTGCCGCCGCCGGCATCGGCACGATCGGGATCGTCGACGACGACACGGTCGACCTCAGCAATCTTCAGCGGCAGATCGTCCACACCACCGCGCGCATCGGCGCGGCGAAAGTGGCGAGCGCGCGCGAGACGCTGGCCGGCCTCAATCCGGAGACCGCTCGTAATTGAGCATGCCGAACGCCTCGATGCCGGCAACGCCCCTGCCCTGTTCGCCGGCTACGACATCGTCGCCGACGGCACCGACAACTTCCCGACACGATTTCTGATCAACGACGCCTGCTACTTCGCGAGGCGCCCGCTGGTTTCGGCGGCCGTGCTTCGGTTCGAAGGGCAGGTCGCCACGTTCAAGGCCTACGACCGCGCCGAGGATGGGTCGCACGGGCCCTGCTACCGGTGTCTTTTTCGCGCCCCGCCGCCGCCGGGCGAGGTCCCGTCGTGCGCCGAGGCAGGTGTGTTTGGCGCATTCTGCGGGGTCGTCGGCTCGCTTCAGGCAACGGAGGTGCTCAAGGAAGTACTTGGCATCGGCGAGAGCCTGTCCGGGTCGCTCCTGCTCCTCGACGGCCTTTCGGCGCGCTTCCGCAAGATCCGCGTCGGCAGCGATCCGGAGTGCCCGCTGTGCGGCGAGACGCCGACTATAACGGACGTGCGTCCACATGACGGCTGAGCCTACGTCCGCCGGCCCCGACACGCTCTCGCTGATCGTTTTCTCAGGCGACTTCGAGCGGATCCACTACGCCCTGGCGCTGGCCTCGGCGGCGGCGGCGATCGGGACACCGGTCACGATGCTGTTCACCGGCGAGGCAATCCGCGCTCTCGCTCGACCAGCCGAGGACGACTCGCCCGGCTGGCGGACGCTTGCGGCGAGCGACGGGCGCGGCGGTGGCGAGGTCGACGACGACTACATCGCGCGCGGGGTTGCGGGCCTCGAAGAGCTTTTGTCGGCGTGCGCCGAGATGGGCATGCGGATGATCGTCTGCGAGATGGGCCTGCGCGTCATCGGTCTCGATCGATCGGCCTTGCGCTGTGACATGCCCATTGAGGAGGCGGGTCTGGTTACCTTCCTGAGCGACGCCTCGTCGCCCGGGATCACCTTTGTTTGAATTTAAGCCGAAACGCTAGAATCTGACATCCTCGGGAAGCACACGGTTGGGCGGCTTGTGACCGTCGGTGTAGCTCTTGATGTTAATGATGACGCATTCGCCCATGCCGATGCGGCCTTCGAGGGTCGCCGAGCCCATGTGCGGTAGCAGGACGACGTTATCAAGTTGCAGCAGCTTGGGGCTGATCGCCGGTTCGTTCTCGAACACGTCGAGTGCGGCACCGGCCAGTTCTTTGTTGCGGAGCATCCGAACCAGGGCGGTTTCATCGACAATTTCGCCGCGCGCGGTGTTGACGAGGTAGGCGCGGGGGGAATCAGCTTGAGGCGCCGCGCCGACAGCAAGTGGTAAGTCGCGGGCGTATGCGGGCAGTGAACGGTGACGAAGTCCATCCGCGCCAGCATTTGATCGAGGCTCTCATGATAGGTCGCCTCAAGTTCCGCTTCGGTATCGGGGTGGACCCGCCCGCGATTGTGGTAGTGGATGCTCATGTCAAAGCCGCGGGCGCGCCGGGCGACGGCCTGACCGATTCGGCCCATGCCGAGGATGCCGAGGCGCTTGCCGGCGACCCGGTGGCCGAGCATCCAGGTCGGCGACCAACCGGTCCACTTGCCGGCGCGCAAGGTCCGCTCGCCCTCGGTCAACCGGCGCGGCACCGCCAGGATCAACGCCATGGTCATGTCCGCGGTATCCTCGGTCAGAACGTCCGGCGTGTTGGTGATGGTGATGCCGAGGCCGTGCGCGGTCCTGACATCGATGTTGTCGACGCCCGCGCCGTAGTTGGCGATGAGCTTGACCCGCCGCTCCGGCGCATTGAGGATTTTGGCGTCGATCCGATCGGTGACGGTCGGAACCAGCACGTCGGCGGCGCGCATAGCCTCGGCCAGACGCTGCGCGTTCATCGCCTTGTCGTCCAGATTGAGACGGACGTCGAACAGCTCCATCATTCGTGTTTCAATGACGTCGGGGAGCTTTCGCGTTACGATGACGTGTGGCTTTTGCTTGGCCATGGTCCTGGTGCCGCCGGAGTCCGGCCATCGGGTGCCGCGGTTGGAACGAGACGGCTGACGATGGCTCGCGCGTCGCCACTATAGTCGCCAACTTGGGATTGTCACCGTTTGCCGTTCATGCGCTCATTGCGAATTCCGGTCTTGTCCGTGGCCGCCGTGGTCCTCGTCGCTCTCGCCGGGTTGCTCGTGGCGACCGCCGGCTTCGCCGGCTCCTCGCTGCCCCGCTTCGTCAGCCTGCGCGCCGACGAGGTGAACATGCGCGCGGGTCCCGGCGAACAGTATCCGATCGAGTGGGTCTATCAGCGCCCCGGCCTGCCGCTGGAAGTCATCGCCGAATTCGACCATTGGCGCAGGGTTCGCGACTGGCAGGGCGAGGAAGGCTGGGTCCACTCCAACATGCTGAGCATCCGGCGTACGGTGATCGTCACCGACGGCGTCCATGCGCTCCATGACAGGCCGGACGGGACCAGCCGCGCCGTTGCCAAGGCCGAGCAGGGCGTCATCGGCAAGCTGCTGGAATGTCCGCGCGCGTCAAAATGGTGCCGCGTCGAACTCGGCGGCATCCGCGGCTGGATGGAGCGGCTGACGATATGGGGCGTTTACGATCAGGAAGTGGTGGACTGAGCCGTCAGGCAAAGTCCCTATGTAGCGCCTGGCGCGTTTCTTCCGGCAGCACTGTCATGTGCGAATACTTCGGATGATCGACGGCGAGGATGACCCTGACGCCGTCGGCGCGAAACGCGTCGACTTGGTTCGGCGTGAACGCGAACTTCAGAAAATGAACCGATGACGTCTTGCCGTCCGCGGTCGTGCGATCGACGTCATCTTCGGCGGCGGCCTTAATGGTGTCCCCGCCGATTGCGAAGGAAATATAATTCTCGATGCCGGCCAATTCGCGCAGCACCCGGGCTCGCCGCGCCGGGCTGTCGATCTCGATCATCATGGTCGCGACGAGCGTGCGGCCGTCGGGGATGAGCGGGTTGTAGGCGCGGAGTTCGTCTTCGACCTGCTCCTCGCCGCCGCGTTCGACGTAGAGCATTTCATGCACCTGCTGGTACATCGTGTCGTAGTTCTCGAAATAGAAGGTCGCGTCGGGGCCGACCGAGACCCGGCGCCTGCTCTTCAGGACCGACATGGCGCGGCGGCGATCGTCACGGACCTTGCCGTACTCCTCCATCGGCATGATGTCGGCGCGGGTGATCTCGGTCTTTGCCATGGTCGCTCCTCCGCTTGTCTTCATTACACCGCGTAGGCCCGGGCAATGAGCTGAATCGGATGCTGCACCGGAAGGATATCGGGCGGCGTTTCGGCCACGCGCGCCATTCCCTGCACGATGTGGTCGCGGGCAAGCGGGCATTCGGACACGACGAACGTGGTCTTGTTCTCCGCCGCCTGGCGCGCGACCGGCTTGCCGACCTTGAGCGCGACCTCGAAGTTTTCCTTCATGATGCCCCACGACCCGCCGTGGCCCGAGCACCGCTCGATGATCTTGATGTCGGTGTCGGGCAGCAGCTTAAGCATTTCGGCCGCCTTGGCGCCCATGTTTTGGGCGCGGGCGTGGCAGGCGAGGTGGACGGTGATCCCGCCGGGGAGCGGCCTGAGGCCCAGGGCCAACCCCTCTCGGCGAGCAATATCGACAATGTACTCGGCGGCATCGTATGTCGCGGCGCTCAGCGCCTTGACGTTGTCGTCGTCGGGCTCGAGCAACGGCCACTCGAATTTCATCATCAGGCTGCATGACGGCACCAGCGAGACGACGTCGTAGCCCTTGTCAATCCACGGTCGAACCTGCGCCGCGATGTCGCGCGCGTTTTCGGCGACGCGGGCGAGATCGCCGTATTCAAGCTGAGGCATGCCGCAGCACTTCGGATAGAACACCTCGGTTTCGACGCCATTACGGGCAAGCACACTCTGCGCCGCGACGCCGACGTCGGGATTGTTGTAGTTGACAAAACAGGTGGCGTAGATGAGCGCCTTACGGCCGTACGCGGGCGCCACGCGATCAACCGGCGGCGGCGCGGACCGCGCGCGCGCGGCGAAGGTCTTGCCGTGGAACTGCGGCAGGTGCGCCTCGCGATGCACGCCGGCGACGGCTTCGAGTGCCGGCCGCGTCAGCGAGTTGCCGCATTTGGTCGCCCAGTTGGCGACGGGCGCCGCGAATTTCGCGAGCTTGCCGTTACGGTCGGTCTCTGTCATCTGCTTCTTGACAAAGCCGGGCTGGCCGGCGCGGAACTCGGCGGCGCGGTAGCGCAACATCAGATGCGGAAAATCAAGGTCGAACTCGTGCGGCGGAACGTAGGGACACTTGGTCATGAAGCAGAGGTCGCACAGCGTGCAGGCATCCACGACCGGCTTGAAATCGGCACTGGCTACGGCATCAAGCTCACCCGTCTCCGAAGCGTCGATAAGATCAAACAGACGAGGGAAGCTGTCGCAAAGATTGAAGCAGCGGCGGCATCCATGACAGATGTCGAAAACCCGGCGCAGCTCGACGTCTATCTTGTCGCTGTCGTAAAAGTCTTTGTCCCGCCACGCGATCTCGTGGCGCGTTGGCGCGTCCAGGCTTCCTTCCCGCATCGGTCCGCTCCAATGGTTATATTTGCCCCGTGATAGACTGCACACACCGATGAAGGCGCGGGCGACTTCGGGACATGTTTACGCAATGCCCATTAGTCGCCCGTCAGCGTCGGCGGCGCGAGCCACCAAACGGCGTCAGTCCATTGTGTCGAGGGCTTTCTGGAAACGGCCCGCGTGCGAGCGCTCAGCCTTGGCCAGCGTCTCGAACCAGTCGGCGATCTCGTCGAACCCTTCGTTCCGAGCGGTCTTGGCCATGCCCGGATACATGTCGGTGTACTCGTGGGTTTCCCCGGCGATCGCGGCCTTCAGGTTCGGCGCCGTTCCGCCGATCGGCAGACCCGTCGCCGGATCGCCAACTTTTTCGAGGAACTCGAGGTGTCCGTGAGCGTGCCCGGTTTCGCCTTCGGCCGTCGAGCGGAAGACGGCCGCGACGTCGTTGTAGCCTTCAACATCGGCCTTCTGGGCGAAATACAGGTACCGGCGGTTGGCTTGCAACTCGCCCGCGAAAGCGGCCTTCAAGTTATCTTCCGTCTTCGACCCTTTGAGCTCAGCCATGTTATTTCTCCCTCACAGCTGCTGTTATCGGTAAGCGCGATAAATTTATACCGCTACATTCCGGTTCCAACATAGACCATTCGGGGTGACTGTCAACGTGTTTTAGAAATTGTCTAAACTGACATACAGCCGATTGTTTTGTCAGCTATTCTCCGGAGAGCCGGACGATCACGTCAACGCGGTTGATCCGGGTTCCCGGCGGTGCCTGAGGAACCTCGGCGACAACAACCTCGCTCGCTGGAATATCTTCCAGGCGACCGGACTGCTCGAAGAAGAAGTGATGGTGTTCGTGCGTATTCGTGTCGAAGTACGAACGTCCGGCATCGACCACGATTTCCCGCAACAAACCAACTTCGGTGAATTGGTTCAGCGTGTTGTAAACCGTTGCCAGTGAAACCTGGACGTTACCGCTGATGGCTTCTTCATGAAGCTTCTCGGCGGTAATATGGCGATGCCCATTCTCGAATAACAGCCGGGCAAGCGCCAAGCGTTGGCGTGTGGGTCGCAGCTCCACGTGGCGTAAGCGCTCGAGGACACGGCTGTACGGGCGATCATTGCTCATGATGCGCAATGTAGGCTTGGTTAGCCAATGAAACAATAAGTTTCATTCGACCCTCCTCGACGATGCCATGATCGCGGCCGGGGAAGCCTGTGCAATTCCCCGGTCAGTCGCCTGTCAAAATTCGCTCGACGAGTTGCTTGACGGTCGGAATGAACCCGTTGGCATAGAACGGGTCCTTGGCGAACCGGTAGGCATTGTGGCCGGCGAACATGAGGTTGTGCTCGACATCGCCGTCATGAGCGATGTTCTGGAGCGTTTTCTGAATGCAGAACGAGCGCGGATCGGCGAGTTTGCCGGTCGTGCCTGTCTCGCCTTCCGACCAGTTGCTGAACCGGCAGGCGCTGAGACACCCCATGCAGGATTGCTGGTCGACGCGGATCTGGACAGACTCCTCGGGCGTACAGAACACCAGCGTCGAGTCCGGAGTTTTCATTGCCTCGGTGAAGCCGGCGGCAATCCATTCATCAACCCGTACCCGGTCGGGCGGCGTCAGATACACCTTTCGTCCGCGGACGCCAAAGGCGAGGATCTCGGTGTGCTCGCCGACCGGCTCGCGGGTGTACGCGACCTGGCGTTCGTTCCGGTCCGCCAACACGCGGAGGAATTCGTTGCTCACGGCGGAAGAATAGAACCCGGTCGGGCTGAACCGATTCAGCGCGACGTCACCGGACTTGAGCGTCAGCAGCCGCCGCTTCCACTCCTCCGGTACCGGGCTTTCCTTGGTCACGACCGGGCGCGTTCCGAATTGGAAGGCGATGGGACCGAGGTCCGGATTGTCGATCCAGTCCTCCCATTCGCGCAGGCACCATACGCCGCCGGCAACGAAAATCGGCGTCTTGTCCAGGCCGCATTCGCGCATCGTCCGGCGAAGTTCGACCACGCGCGCGAAGGGCGGCTCGGGTCGGTCCGGATCTTCCGAATTGCTAAGGCCGTTGTGACCGCCGGCCAGCCACGGATCCTCGTAGACCACGCCGCCGAGTAGATCGGCGTGCTTGTGGTAAGCGCGCTTCCACAGCGCCCGGAAAGCGCGGGCGGAGGAAATGATCGGGTAGTAGAAGACGTTGAACTTGGCGGCGATTTCGGCCACCCGATATGGCATGCCAGCCCCGCAGGTCACACCGTGAATCAGTCCCTTGGCGCCTTCGAGAACATCATGAAGGATGCGCGACGTCGCCGCCGCCTCCCACAGGACGTTCATGTGCAGGCGACCGAGCCCGCCGGACATCTCATGCGCCATCTTCGCCTGGGCGATCCCGCCACGCACGGCATAGGCGATAAGCTCCTCGTAGCGCTCGCGCCGGGTCTTGCCGTGATAGACCTGCGGGACCGGCCGGCCGTTCTCGTCGAAGAAATCGGCGTTGACGCCGGAGAAGGTTCCGACACATCCGGCGGCGGCGAAGGCGCCGCTGCTGATCCCGGTCGATACCGAAACGCCCTTGCCGCCCTCAACGATCGGCAAGATTTCTTTGCCCGATATCAGTAGGGGGCGCAGAATTTTCATCATCACAACTTATTCCATCGGCGACGTATCCGGTCGAGGCAAGCACGCGGCCCCGAGCGGATACGAAGCTCTACCCTGCTCCTAGTTCATATAGACAATGCTGCGCGCGAAATCGACTCCGGCTCGAACACGACGTTCGAGCCGGAGCGCAAAGTTGTATCACCGGCCCGCCACTGGTCAAGTCGCGGCCTTAGTCGAAAGATCCTCGCCCGATTGCTGATCGACGGCGCGCATGGACAACTTCAGCTTCCCGCGGTCGTCCATCCCGATGAGCTTGACCTTGACGCTGTCGCCAACCTGAAGAACGTCGGTCACCTTGTTCACCCGCTCGCGGGATATCTCGCTAATGTGAACCAGCCCGTCGCGGGCGCCGAGAAAGTTGACGAAAGCGCCGAAATCTACCGTCTTGACGACCTTTCCGGTGTAGATCGTGCCGACCTCCGGCTCGGCCGCGATGCTGCGGATCCAGTCGATCGCGGCTGTCGCCGAGTTTTCGTCGACCGCCGCCACCTTGACGGTCCCATCGTCCTCAAGATCGATCCTGGCTCCGGTCACTTCGCAGATCTCACGGATCATTTTCCCGCCCGGGCCTATTACTTCGCGGATCTTTTCCTTGTTGATGTGGATCACGGTAATCCGCGGCGCGTTCTCATTGAGCGCGTCGCGCGCCGAGGCGATCCCGCCGGCCATCTCGTCCAGAATGTGGTGGCGGCCGTCGCGCGCCTGGGCCAGGGCGACGCGCATGATCTCCTCGGTAATGGACGTGATCTTGATGTCCATCTGCAGCGCGGTGATGCCGTCCGATGTTCCCGCGACCTTGAAGTCCATGTCGCCAAGGTGATCCTCGTCGCCGAGGATATCCGACAGCACGGCGAAATCGTCGCCCTCCTTGATCAGGCCCATGGCGATGCCGGCGATGGGCCGTGGCAGCGGAACGCCCGCGTCCATCATCGACAGGGAAGCGCCGCACACGGTCGCCATGGACGAAGAGCCGTTGGACTCAGTGATTTCCGAAACCACCCGGATCGTGTAGGGGAACGCCTCCTTCGCCGGCAGCAGCGGCCGGACCGACCGCCACGCCAGCTTGCCGTGGCCGACCTCGCGTCGCCCGGTAAAGCCGAAGCGTCCGGCCTCGCCGACGGAGTACGGCGGAAAATTGTAATGCAGCATGAAGTGCTCGCGGAATTCGCCGGCGAGCGCGTCAATGACCTGCTCGTCCTGCCCGGTTCCCAAGGTGGTCACGACCAGAGCCTGGGTCTCGCCGCGAGTGAACAGCGCGCTGCCGTGGGCGCGCGGCAGCAGCCCGACCTCGACCGCGATCGGCCGCACCGTCGACAGATCGCGGCCGTCGATGCGCACGCGCTCGCTCAGCAGGCCGCGCCTGACGACATCTTTTTCAAGCGCGCGGAAAACGTCGTCAAAACAATCGATCACGACGCCGGGATCGAGCGAGTTGTCGGCCGACACCGCTTCGGACGTGCGCTGCTTGACCGCGGCGACCTTGTCGCGACGGGCAAATTTCAGGGTCTCCTTGTAGGCCTCGCGCAGGTCGGCCTCGGCGATGGCGCGGACCCTCTCGGCGAGTTCGGCCTTACCGGACGGAGCCTCCGGCACGTCAATGGGCTCGCGGGCGCAGGCTTCGGCCAGCTGGATGATCGCATCGACGACCGGCTGCATGGCGTCGTGGCCGAACATGACCGCACCGAGCATGACATCCTCGGAAAGCTCCTTGGCTTCCAACTCGACCATCAAAACACCCTCGCGGGTGCCGGCGACGACCAGATCCAGAGCACTCGAAGGCAGTTCATCGAGCCGAGGGTTGAGGACGTACTCACCGTTGATATAGCCGACGCGGCACCCGGCGATCGGGCCGAGGAACGGAATACCCGACAGCGTCAGCGCCGCCGACGTTCCAATCAACGCCGCGATATCCGGGTCGTTCTCCAAATCGTGCGAAAGGGTCGTGCAGATAACCTGGGTCTCGTTGCGGAACCCCTTGGCGAACAGCGGCCTGATCGGCCGGTCGATGAGCCGCGAGGTCAGAATCTCCTTTTCCGCGGGCCGCCCCTCGCGCTTGAAAAAGCCGCCGGGGATCTTGCCGGCCGCGAATGTTTTTTCCTGGTAGTGAACCGACAGCGGGAAGAAATCCAAGCCTGGCTTGGCGGCCTTCTCGTAAACAACGGTGCAAAGAACCTTGGTCTCACCGTACGTCACAAGCACCGCGCCATCGGCCTGGCGCGCAACCTTCCCCGTCTCCATAGTCAGGGTTCGCCCGCCCCATTGGACTTCCTTGCGGAACTCATTAAACATTATTGATCCTTTCAAGTGATCGGCAGCATGCCGACATTGCGCCGTCCGGCGCCAACGCTCGGAACCGAATTGCTCCAGCGTTGCATTAAGAGCCGCGTTAGCGTCGCAGTCCGAGTCGTTCGATCAGCGCTGAGTAGCGGGTGACCTCTTTTCCCTTAAGATAGTCGAGCAGTCGCCGCCGCTGGCCGACCATCATCAGCAGGCCGCGACGCGAGTGGAAGTCCTTCTTGTGGACCTTAAGATGCTCGGTCAGATTGCGGATGCGCTCGCTGAGAATGGCGACCTGGACCTCGGGGGACCCGGTGTCATTGGCGACCATCGCAAATTCGTGAATAACTTCCTGCTTCCGCTCGGCTGTAATTGACATCACTCACTCCGCCTCTTTGTCTTTCCCGATCTCAAATATTTAATACCCGCAGAGGGCGAATTTCGCCGCCCGTAATCCGCGCCAAGGCCACGGGCCGGCCACCGGCCGTCGCATACACGACCGCGTCCTTGCGTAACCGCCTGGATGGGGAGCGGCTGGCAATCGGCAGCACGGCGATGGCTTGGCCATGCCGGAGCCGCCCCGCCTCCGTCTCTGTCAGCGAGACGGAGGGAATATCCGACAGCGCCGCTCCGACGGGAAGGAGATACTGGTCCACGATAGCCTCGGCGTCCAGTTCGCGCGCGGCCGACAAGGAAAGCGCCCGGTCCTCGCCGAAGGGTCCTACGCGGAGGCGGCGCAGCGTCGAGACATAGCCAAGCGTGCCGAGGGCGGCCGCGATGTCGCGGGCCAACGCGCGCATGTAGACGCCCTTGCCCGACCGCACCCGAAAAGTCGCATGGTCCGCGTCCGGCCGGTCGATCAGCTTGATCTCGTCGACATGACAGCGCCGCGGAGCGAGTTCCACCGCCTGGTCGTCGCGCGCCAGCGCGTAGGCCCTGCGCCCGTTGACCTTGATCGCGGAGAAGTCCGGCGGCGTCTGGTCGATTTCGCCGCTAAAGCGCGGCAGAACCGCGTTGATCGCGGCCTCGTCCGGGCGGACGTCGCTCCATGCCGTGACGGCTCCCTCGGCGTCGTCGGTGTTGCGTTTCTCGCCCCAGCGCGCGGTGAAGAGATAAACTTTCGATCCGTCCATGGCGTAGCTGACGGTTTTCGTCGCCTCGCCGAAGGCAATCGGCAAGACGCCCGTCGCCAGCGGGTCGAGGGTGCCGCCGTGTCCGGCCTTGGCCGCGCCCGTGAGGCGGCGGATCACCGAGATGACCGCCGCCGAGGTCATTCCTTGCGGCTTGTCGATGATCAGCCAGCCGTGGATCGGCCTCGTTAGGCGTTCAGCGCTCAAAGGCGTTGCTCCGGGTGGTGTCGCTGCCCGCCTCGGCGCCACCGTCAGCGGCGTCGTCTCCGTCATGGCGAAGATCCCTGGCCACGTCTGGACGCCGCAACAGCTCCTCGATGTGCCCGGCCTCGTCGAAGGACGGATCGAGGCGGAACGTAAACGCGGGCATTGTTCTCAATCGCACCAGTTCGGCAAGGCGTCGGCGCATGAAACCGCGCGCGCGCATCAACGTATTGACGGTCGAATCGTCAGCGCTCCCGCCGAGCGGGATGAAAAAGGCCGTCGCGTTGCGAAGATCGGCGCTGACACGGACTTCGGTCACCGTGATCGGCGTATCCGCGAGCCGAGGATCGCGGACTTCGCCGCGCTCAAGCAGCTGCGCGAGCGCGTGCCGCAACTCCTCACCGACCCGCAATTGGCGCTGGCTGGGGGCCCTCGGCTCCCCTTTCGACATCATGTCCGTGTTAATCCGCTCCGCCCGCTGACCACGACGCGCTAAAGCTGCTGGGCGATTTGCTCAAGTTCGAAACACTCGATCATGTCGCCCACGCGGATGTCGTTGTAGTTGGCGATCGCGATACCGCAGTCGTAGCCTTCCTTAACTTCGCGCACGTCATCCTTGAATCGCTTCAGCTGCGAGATGTCGCCCTCGTGGATGACAACGTCGTCGCGCAGCAGGCGGATCTTGCCGCCGCGCTTGACCAGGCCCTCGGTCACCATGCAGCCCGCCACCTTGCCGACCTTGGTGATATTGAAGACTTCGCGGATCTGAGCGTAGCCGCGCAGGTTCTCGCGGATCACCGGCGCTAGCATGCCCGTAAGCATGATCTTTAGATCATCGGTGAGATTGTAGATGATCGAGTAGTAGCGGATGTCGACGCCGTCGCGCTTCGCCAGCTCACGCGCCTGCGGATTGGCGCGGACGTTGAAGCCGATGACGAACGCACCGGAAGCGCGGGCGAGCGCGACGTCGGACTCGTTGATGCCGCCGACGCCGTTGTGAACCACCTGGACCCCGACCTCGTCGGTCCCCATCTTCGTCAGCGCGCTGACGATGGCTTCGCTGGATCCGTGAACGTCCGCCTTCAGGACAACCGGCAACAGGCGCTGCTCGCCGTCGGCGATACGGCTGAAGATCTCCTCGACCGTGCCGCGGTTGGTGGCGGTCTTGGCTTCGCGCATTCTGCGCTGGCGGAACTCCGACACCTCGCGCGCGCGCGCCTCGTTCTCGACCGCCGAAACGTCGTCGCCGGCGGCGGGTGTCGCGTTCAGCCCCAAAACCTCGACCGGCATTCCCGGCCCCGCCTCGCTCAGTGAAACGCCGTTCGCGTCGTTCAATCCGCGCACCCGGCCCCACTCGGCACCGGCGACAAAGATATCGCCGACCCGCAAGGTGCCGCGCTGGACAAGAACGGTCGCGACGGAACCGCGGCCGCGTTCGACTTTAGTCTCGATGACGATGCCTTCGGCAGGACGATCGGGATTGGCCTTCTGGTCGAGCACTTCCGCCTGAAGCAGGATCGCTTCCTGCAACCTGTCGAGGTTGGTTCCCTGCTTGGCGGAAACCTCTACGCTGAGTGTCTCGCCGCCCATGTCCTCGGTGACGATGCCATGCTGCAATAACTCGGTACGCACCCGCGTCGGGTTGGCGTCCGGCCGGTCGATTTTGTTGATGGCGACAATGATGGGAACATTCGCGGCCTTGGCATGGTCGATCGCCTCGACAGTCTGCGGCATGACGCCGTCGTCGGCGGCGACGACCAGAACCACGATGTCGGTCGCTCTCGCGCCGCGCGCGCGCATCTGCGTGAAGGCGGCGTGACCCGGCGTATCGATGAAAGTGATCTTGTCGCCGCTCGCGAGCGTCACTTGGTAGGCGCCGATGTGCTGGGTAATTCCGCCGGCCTCGTGGGCGGCCACATCGGTTTTGCGCAGGGCGTCGAGAAGCGACGTTTTGCCGTGATCGACATGGCCCATGACGGTCACGACCGGAGGCCGCGCCATCAGGTTGGTATCCTCGTCGGCTTCGCCCTTGAGACCGATTTCGACGTCCGATTCACTCACCCGCTTGACCTTGTGACCATATTCGGTGGCGATCAACTCGGCGGTGTCGGCGTCCATCACATGGTTGATCGTTGCCATCACGCCCATTTTCATCAGCGACTTGATCACTCCGACGCTCCGCTCGGCCATCCGGTTGGCCAATTCCTGAACCGTAATGGTCTCGGGAACGACGACCTCGCGGACGATCTTCAACGGCTCGGAGCCCCGCTGCGCCTGCTGCTTCAACCGCTCCTTCTCGCGGGCGCGGCGGACCGAGGCCAGACTACGCACGCGCTCACTGCTGCCTTCGTCCAAGGCATCGACAATGGTCAGCTTGCCGCCGCGGCGACTGGCTTCGTCCCGGCGGGGCGCCGGGGCAACTTTCCGCGCATCGGCGCGAAGCGGCCGCTTGGCGCGCCCGCGGCGGTCGTCCTCATCGCTCTCGGGAACCATTTTTTTGGTATCGGCAACCGCCGTCTTCGGCCGCGCGACCGGCTCGGCGCTCGGCGCCGGAGCCGCGGTTCGCGGAGCTTGTACCGGCTCCGATGCCTGCTCCGGCTGCGTCGGCTCGACGGACGGCGCGGCAGCGGCCTGCTCGGCTGGCGGAGCCTCCGTTGGTTGAGGTTCCTCCGCACTTGGCGGCGCGGCCTCGGCGTCGGCCTTCAGCGCGGCTTCCGCCGCGGCGATGGAGTCAGCCTTGGCCACGGCAGCCAGCTTCTCTTCGAGAGCCGCGCGCTCGTCCTCGGCGCGCATGGCGTCCTGTAGCGCCCGGGCGCGCGCGGCTTTTTCCTGATTGGTGAGCCCAATCGGCGAGCTCTCGCGAGCCGCACCGCCGGGGGCGCTCGCGGTAGCGCCGGCGCCGCGACGAACCTCCGCCACTCGGCCCTGGCCGTCAGTCGCGAACGTCCGCTTCTTGCGCACCTCGACCGTGACCATCTTCGAACGGCCGTGCGAGAAATTCTGCCGCACTTGGCCGCCTTCGACGGTTTTCTTCAGCTCAAGCTTTTTCGGCTTTGCGAGCTGGGCTGTATCTTCCGCTTTGCGTTCGTCCGTATCCGTCATGTCAATCTGAGCGCTACATATCCAATCTCGGGTGTCCCGTCGCGCCGCCCGCAACGGTCGTCAACCCGCGAAATCCTCCAAGCCGCTTGGCCTCAAGCCGCAGACCTGTCGCCAACTTGCCGGGCGCAAGAGCACCGTGGACGATGCGCTGCCTGCCGACCGCGCCGCCAAGTTCAGCCGCCGTGAGAACGTCGACGATCTGGGCTTTGTCGTCCGCACCGCGCATTTTCCTGCGCTGATCACCGGAGCCATCAAGCGCGGCCAGCAAGACTGCCGCCTGACCTTGCTCCATCCATTGGCGCGTCTGAGCGTACCCAAACACGGCCTGCTTCGCGCGCCGCGCCAAACCGATAATTTCCTGGCACCGGCGAACCAACAAACGTTCGACATCGTCGGCAAGATGACTCGGAACGGCGACGTCGGTGCGCGCCGCTTTGGCGAACATCCTCTTTGCGCACGCCCTGTCTACCATATCCCTGTCAGCGCTCAACCAAAAACCCCGTCCGGGCAACCGTCCCGAGATATCCGGCATCACCTCCCCGGCCGGGCTCACGACGAATCTGACCAGGCCATCGCGCTCCTTCGGGCCGGCAACCAGACACCGCCGGTTGGAATGACGATCGTCCAGACAAACGTCCGCGACCTCTGACCGGGTCATTCCCGCCTACCCGTTGCTGGGCGCCGCCGCCTCCGCGTCGCCGCTTGCCGCGCTCTGCGCCTCTTGTGCGCCGACCGGTTCGTCCTCGAACCAGTGCGCGCGCGCCGCCATGACGATGTCGTTGGCCGCCTCGAGGGTGAGCGACCCGGCGGGGGCATACTCAAAAAGCTCGTCACCGGCCAGATCCGCGAGGTCGTCGAGCGTCTTAACCCCGTTTTCTCCCAAAGCGGCAAGGATCGCCGGCTTCATGCCGTCGAGTGCCGCGACGTCGTCGGAGACGCCGAGTTCGACGCGCCGCGCCATGAAGATCTGGTCGCGGTTTTCGAGAAACACCTCGGCGCGTGACTTCAGTTCCTCGGCGAGTTCCGCCTCGAACCCCTCGATCTCGGAAAGTTCCTCCAGAGGAACGAACGCGATCTCTTCGACGCTGGAGAAGCCCTCGTTAACAAGCAGGTGAGCGATGACGTCGTCGATGTTGAGGGCCTCGATGAAGGCCTGCGAGCGCGTCCGGAATTCCTCGTTGCGGCGCTGGCTCTCTTCATCCTCGGTGAGGATATCGATATCCCAGCCGGTTAGCTGAGAGGCCAGCCGGACGTTCTGGCCGCGGCGGCCGATTGCGAGGCTGAGTTGCTCGTCGGGAACCACAACCTCGATGCGGTTGGCCTCTTCGTCTAGCACGACCTTGGCGACTTCGGCCGGAGCCAGGGCGTTGACGATGAACGTCGCCGGGTCGGCCGACCATTGAATGATGTCGATCTTCTCGCCCTGGAGTTCGCCGACCACCGCCTGGACGCGCGAGCCGCGCATGCCGATGCAGGGACCGACCGGGTCCATCCCGGAGTTGTGCGAAAGCACCGCGATCTTGGCGCGCGAACCGGGGTCGCGGGCCACCGACTTGATCTCGATGATGCCGTCGTAAATCTCGGGAACTTCCTGAGCGAACAGCTTGGCCATGAACTTCGGATTGGTCCGCGAGAGAAACACCTGCGGTCCGCGCGGTTCCTCGCGCACGTCGAGAATGTAGGCCCTGACCCGATCGCCGACATTGAAGTGCTCGCGTGGGATGGCCTCTTCGCGCCGCAGCATGGCCTCGGCGCGGCTCAGGTCGACAATGACGTTGCCGAACTCGACCCGCTTGACCAACCCGTTGACAACCTCGCCGGCGCGATCCTTGAACTCCTCGTACTGCCGGCGGCGTTCCGCCTCGCGCACCTTGTGAACGATCACCTGCTTGGCGGTCTGCGCGGCGATCCGCCCGAAGTCGATCGGCGGCAGCGGGTCGGCGAGAAACTCGCCAAGCTCGGCGTCCGCTTTGCGCCGGTGCGCCTGGTCCGCGGTGATCTGCGTCGCCTCGTTCTCGATCACCTCGACGACCTCGAGGTAGCGCGCGAGCGAGATCTCGCCCGACATGCGATCGATGAACACGCGAATATCGTGCTCCTGGCCATACTTGGAGCGCGCCGCCTTCTGAATGGCCTGCTCCATTGCCTCGAGGACCTCGTCGCGATCGATACTCTTATCGCGCGCGACTGTGTCGGCGACCTGCAGCAACTCTGGCCGCGCGTGTACCGCGCTGGTCTTATCCGCAGCCATCCGTTTCATATCAACTTTGCCCCTTAGCCTGCATTGGTGCGCGTAACCGTGTCGATGAGCTCGTCGGTCAAAACCAGTTTCGCCCGGTGGATGTCCATGAAGGGAAAGACCACCGCGCCTTCCGGCATGTCCAGCCGGACCTTTTCGCCCTCGGTACCAAGAAGCCGTCCGCGGAACCGTCGCCTGCCTTCCCGCGGCTTCGCCAGTTCGATCTTCGCCTCGAACCCGGCAAACCGGTCGAAATCGGCGAGTTCGAACCAGTGGACGGTCGATGCCCGGAGAACTGACTTCAAGTGCGTAGGAGCCGGGAATGATGTCTTCGACATCAAGGATCGCGGAGATCGCGCGACTGACCAATGCGCAATCGTCGACCGTCATTGCCGCGTTATCGACCCGCTCCACCATAACCTGAACCCTGGGGTTCCTTAAGCCGAGAAACTCAACCCTGACCGTTTCAAATCCCAGGTCCTCGATCGTCGGCCGCAATAGCTCGGCGACGCGCAGGACAAGCGCGTTGGCTGTCGCCGCGTTCTCTTCCAGCTTCGGCATCCTCCTAATAAAAGAGGCGGGCCCATGGCCCACCCCGACTAGCCGCAAACTCAATCCAGCCAAGCGTACTCAAGCGCTTAAGGTACGGCTTATCTTTCTCGTATATAACCCCAGTCCAGTAGGGCACAAGGGTTTTTCACCTTGTTCAGTGTCCCCGACGGATCTCGCGCCGCCTTTCCGCTGAAAGCTCAAGTAGGTGCAAACGCCGCCGCGATCGAGCGCTTTTTGCTCGTAGCGCGTTTCGACAGCGTCGGCCGGCCTGGTGCGCCAGTCCGTCCGCGATCGCGCCATCCACTCAAACGACGCCTCGCGCGTCACGTGCTCCAACATCCAGCGAACGTAGTCGATGTGATCGCTAGCGATGCGCAACTGGCCGCCCGGACACAGGATGCGCCCCATTTCGCCGAGAACCTCGGGGCTGATTAGCCGACGATTGTGATGCCTCGTCTTGGGCCACGGATCGGGAAAGAGCACATAGATACGCGCCAGGCTGGCTGACGCGATGGAACCGAGCAGTCCGCGGGCATCGTCATCGTATACGCGAACATTGTCGAGGTTCGCTTCAGCAAGCCTCGGCAGCAGCGCGGCGATCCCGTTCAAGTAAGCCTCGCAGCCGATAAACCCGACGCCGCGATGGCGCATGGCCTGGGCGGCGAGATGCTCGCCGGCGCCAAACCCGATTTCCATCCATATCTCGCCGATGCCCGCGCCGAACAGAGCCAGCGGATCCAGCATTTGCCCGCCCTCGGGACGCACCACGCGAATGAGCGGCAGGAAAGAGCTGATCAGATGTTGGCGCGTCGGCCGCAAACGGCGGCCCTGCCGCCGGCCGAAAAATCGGGGCGCGCCGTCATCCGGTTGGCCTCGGTTACCGCGCGTGGTCAACGCGCTCCGAATGCGCCGCGCAGGCCGTCAACCAGGCCCTCGACTTCCCAACAGAAGCCGCCGTCCGGCTCCGGCGCCCGGCCAAAGTGACCGTACGCAGCGGTCCGCGCGTAGATCGGCCGGTTCAGGCCGAGATGGGTGCGCATGCCGCGCGGCGAGAGATCCATCATTTCCTGCAGCACCGCAGCCAATTTGTCCTCATCGACTTGGCCGGTGCCGGCGGTATCGACATAGACCGAGATCGGCTTGGCGACGCCGATGGCGTAGGAAAGCTGGATCGTACACTGCTCGGCCAGACCGGCGGCGACGACGTTCTTGGCCAGATAACGCGCGGCGTAGGCGCCCGAGCGGTCGACCTTGGTCGGATCCTTGCCCGAGAACGCGCCACCGCCGTGAGGCGCGGCGCCGCCATAGGTATCGACGATGATCTTGCGGCCGGTCAAGCCGGCGTCGCCGTCCGGGCCGCCGACGACGAAGCGGCCGGTGGGATTGACGTAAAACCGGTCTTCGCCGCACATCCAACCGTCGGGGAGCACGTTGACAACATGCGGCCGGACGATCGCGCGGACGTCGTCCACGGTTAGTTCCTCCGCGTGCTGCGTCGAGACAACGACGGCGGTTGCTCCAACCGGCTTGCCGTCGACATAGCGCAGCGTGATTTGGCTTTTAGCGTCCGGCCCGAGAAGGGGTTCGGCGCCGGAATGGCGCGCTTCGGCGAGCGACTGAAGAATTGCGTGCGCATAATAAATCGGCGCCGGCATAAGCGCGTCGGTCTCGCGGCAGGCGTAGCCGAACATGATGCCCTGATCGCCCGCGCCTTCGTCCTTGTTGCCGCTTGCGTCGACACCCTGGGCAATGTCCGGCGACTGCGCGTGGATCCGGCTCATCACCTCGCAATTTTTCCAGTGAAAGCCGTCCTGCTCGTAGCCGATTTCCTTAATGGCGCTGCGCGCGATTGTGGCGATGCGCTCGTGCGTCATCGTGTCCGGACCGCGAACTTCGCCGGCAAGAACGACCAGGTTTGTCGTGCACAAGGTTTCGACGGCAACGCGCGCCTGCGGATCCTCCGTGAGAAAGGCGTCGAGAACAGCGTCAGAAATGCGGTCACAGATCTTATCGGGATGACCTTCCGATACCGACTCGCTTGTAAATACGTAATCTTTTTTCCACACGGCCCAATTTTCCCTACGTGCCTGGTTTAGTCTCGCGGATTGCCAACAAGGTTGGATGCGGCTTGACAGGAATTTATTGTTGGATAATGCGCGCCGTCACGGACGATCGCGATATTCTCGGGTAGGCGAAATGGCGCGGCACTCGACATGAGGCATCGCCAGCACAACGCGCCACCTTGTTGCAATCGCTCAGGCGGTAGTCAAGAGTTTTGGCCGCCGACGATATGGCGGGCGCCCGCGACTGACTTATACCGGCTCGACGTCCTCGGCCGCGCCGAGAGACTTGGTCAATTCGAAGAGGCGCTTGCGCACCTGCGGATCGCCAATCCGATAGTACGCTCTGACCAGCTCAAGGGTCTCGCGCCGCGTCAACGGGTCCGGATCCAACGACGCTTGCGGTTGATCCGCCATTCCCGCCGCCGCACCTCCGTCCGCGCCGGAGACCCGATCCGACATGTCGTCGAAAAAGAACGACACGGGCACGTCAAGAATGCGACTGAATTCAAATAGGCGCGATGCGCCAATGCGGTTCGCGCCCCGCTCGTATTTCTGAATCTGTTGAAACGTCAGGCCGACCGCTTCCCCAAGCTTTTCCTGGCTCAGCCCGAGCAATGTTCGCCGCAACCGGACCCTGCTGCCGACATGAATGTCGACCGGACTTGGCACGCCTGGCGGCAGCCGTTCAACCTTTCCGCGTCTTGCAACCATCGCGACCCGCTTCCCGCTATCACCCCTGTGTTCGACAATCTTCATTATTAGGCCTTCGCCCGTCACTTGCATACACTTCAGTTGAATCATGGACGAGATGCATCACTTATCGTATCAAATCCCGAGCCTGCTACATGTTACCCTAAAATATACAAATTGCGAGCGATTCCCAAAATTTTCTTCGCGCATAATACGTGTTTTCGACGTAAATGCACGGCTAAGTGGGCTAGTGGCGGCTCCTGAAGAGCAGCCCGGCGGCCGCGAAGACGGCGATCAGCGCGAAAACAACGGCGTTCCCCCAGCGACCGTAGGGGGTCGGCGCCGGCAAGGCTTCGGGAAGATCACTGTCGAGAATGCCCTGAGCGCCGAGGGGCAGGTGATCGACGACGCGGCCATAGGCGTCGACGACCGCGGATATCCCGGTATTAGCCACGCGAACAAGCGGCAAGCCCTCCTCGACCGCGCGCATACGCGCCGCCGCCAAATGCTGATAGGGCCCAGTCGAGTTTCCGTACCAACCGTCGTTCGTGAGGTTGAGCAGCCATTGCGGGCGATTACGCCGGTCGGCGACTTCGGCCGGGAAGATGACTTCGTAGCAGATCAGCGCGCTGAGCGGCGGCAGGCCTTTCAGAATCTCGGTGGCGATGCCGCGTCCTGGCGAAAAATCCGTGCTGCCGCCGGCCACGCTGGAGATGCCGAGGATTTGGCGAAACGGGACATACTCGCCGAAGGGCACAAGATGGGATTTGTCGTACGTGCCGACGACCTGGCCGTCGCTGTCGACCGCGATCATGCTGTTCCAGACTTGCGGCGGCTGATCGGGAGGCGAACGCCGCACGGCGCCGGCGATTGTCAGTCCGTTCTTGGGCGTCGACGCGCCAATGAGCGCCAGGGCCTCGGCGTGCTCGGCGAGAAAGAACGGCACCGCCGACTCGGCCCAAATGACATGCGTCGGCGGTCGATCGGCCGGAAGCGAACCCATCCGCAACTGGGCCATGAAGTTCCGCGCGCGCAACTCCGGGTCCCACTTTTCGCTCTGCGCGATATTGGGCTGGACCAGCCGGAGCCGAACGCCGGGAACGTATTCGCCAGGTCCGGCAACGAAGAGGCGGATGGCGCCCCCCGCCCATGCGAGCGCGAGAACCCCGAGGGCGGCCAACACCGGCCGCCACGCCGGCCTGCCTCCACGCCGCGCGCCGTGTGGCTCCCCGCCCCACGCCCAGCGCCGCCGGCATTGCCATCACCGCGATGGTCATCAGGCCCAGGCCATACGTTCCGACAACCGCCGTTGTCTGAAGCAGCGCGTCGGAGAAGGACCATGCGCTGCCGATCAGATTCCATGGAAAGCCGCTGAATCCCCAGCTCCGCACCCACTCGAAAAACGTCCAGGCGGCGGCGAAAACGAGAACACGGCCAACGCCGCGCGCGCCGCTCGCCCGAGTCAGCGCGGCGGCGGCGGCCGGATAAATCGCCATCAGCGCCGATAGGCCGAGAACCGCGATCGGCGCCAGCCAGCCGAACTCCTTGGGCCTTGTCAGCAGGGCGTTGGCGATCCAGTAAAGGCCGCAGACAAAGTATCCGAGCCCAAACCACCAGCCCGCGAAAAGCGCCGCACGGATGGTTTTCGCCCCTTCGATCAGCCAGACCATGCCGGTGAAAGCGGGCATTAACGCGATCCACAAATAGATCGGCGGCAGTGCCATGACCGCCAAAGCGCCAAAGCCGGCGGCCAGGGCAAGGCGTTTCCATCCGGTAATGTCGAGAACGCGGCGACGCAGCACGTTCACGCGGCCGGCGAACCTTTCCGGCCAGCGGCCGAGGCCTTCGCCGCGCGCGGCCTTGATCGCGTCCATCAGGCGGTCGATTCGCTCGGACGGACCAGGGTTTCGCCGCGGCCATCACCGTCATCGCTACCAGCCGAGACGCCGGGACGGCGGACGCGAAGCCGTTTCAGCCGGCGCGGGTCGGCGTCGAGCACTTCGAATTCCAGCCCCGCCGGATGCGCGATCAACTCGCCACGGATCGGGACGCGGCCGGCGACGGAGACGACAAGGCCGCCAACGGTATCGATATCCTCGAGCTCCTCTTCGCTCAAGGCGTTGGGATAATGGGTGGCGATCGTCTCGACCGGCGCGCGCGCATCGGTATCGAGGCTTCCGTCGGGCCGGACGACGATGTTGGGCTCGGTATCGCGGCTGTGCTCGTCGTCGATCTCGCCGACAATCTCTTCGACGACGTCCTCGATCGTGACCAGCCCATCGACGCCGCCGAACTCATCGACCACCAGCGCCATGTGGCATCTCTTGACCCTCATCTCCAAGAGCAACTCAAGAACCTCCATCGAGGGCGCGATGAACAGAACCTGGCGCAGGACCTTGGAAAGGCGAAAAGCCGCGTCCTGGCCTCGCCAAGCCAGAACATCCTTGATGTGAATCATGCCGACGGCATCGTCGAGCGTTTCGCGAAACACGGGGATGCGCGAGTGGCCGCTCCCGGTGATTAGGTCGACGACCTCGCTCAGCGACGAGTCGCTGTCGATTGCGACGATGTCGGCGCGCGGAACCATGACATCCTCGGCCGAACGGTCGCGAAGCTCGAGAATGTTGGCGAGCAGGACGCGCTCTTCATCGCCGAGCGGGATCTCCGCTTCCTCGCGCTCTTCGATCAGTTCCTCAAGGGTGTCCTTGGCCGAAGCGTCGCCGTTACGCCGCCTGAACGGCCGCAGCAGGCTCTGCATTCTGCGCCATAGTCCGGGGTCATCGCCGCTGTTGCGAGAACTGTCGCGGGCCGCGCCGGCGGCTGCGCCGTTTTCGCTACTTCGCGCCGTCATCTAGCGGGTCTCCGATGCGCCAGGATAGGGGTCGGGCACGCCGAGAGTGTCGAGGACGCGCACTTCCAGCCGCTCCATTACTTCGGCATCCGCGTCATTTTGATGATCATAGCCAAGAAGGTGGAGCATTCCGTGGATGATAAGATGGCGAAAGTGATTGGCGAGGGGCTTCCCGGCCGCGCGGGCTTCGCTCGCCGTGACGTCCAATCCGAGCGCGATGTCGCCGAGGAACGGGGGCTGGGTTCTCACTTTCGCCACTTGCGGGCCGCGCGATACAGTACTTTCGCGAGACCCTTCAAAAGATAGCACGTTTGTCGGCGCGTCATGGCCGCGGTAGGTCCGGTTCAGGCGGCGCATCGTCGCGTCATCGGTGAGCAGCACGCTTACCTCGGCGTCGCGCAGGTCCGTTGGTCCAACTGCCAGGGCGGCGGTAACGGCGGTCTCACAAAGTCTTGCAACATCGGCGAGGGCCGTCGTCCAGCCGGGTGCGTCAATGAGAATATCGAGGTTATCCGCCAGGCTCATCCGGATCCGCGTGATTTTGTTCATACCGGGCACCTGTTTTCGCCCGGTCCTCGGCACGGTCATACGCCCTGACGATCCGCGTGACCAGGGGATGGCGGACGACGTCGGTGTCGGTGAAGTGGATGAAGGCGATATCCGGCACATCGGCGAGAACATCCACGGCGTGACGCAATCCCGAACGGGTTCCCTTCGGCAGGTCGACCTGGCTGAGGTCTCCGGTCACCACCATTTGCGCATTTTCGCCAAGCCGGGTCAAAAACATCTTCATCTGCACCCCGGTCGTATTCTGCGCCTCGTCGAGAATGACGAAGGCGTTGGCAAGCGTGCGCCCGCGCATGAACGCCAATGGCGCGACCTCGATCTCGCCGCTTTCGAGCCGCTTTATCACTTGGGGCGCGGGCACCATGTCGTACAGCGCATCGTACAGCGGTCGCAAATAGGGGTCGACTTTCTCGCGCATGTTTCCCGGAAGAAAGCCGAGCTGTTCGCCGGCCTCGACGGCGGGGCGGGAGAGTATGATCCGGTCGACCTCGCCATTGACCAGCCGTTCGACCGCCTTGGCGACCGCGAGGTAGGTCTTGCCGGTGCCCGCCGGTCCGAGCCCGAAGACGAGCTTGTAGCGATCGATGGCGCGAAGGTAGCGGGCCTGGGTCGGCGAGCGCGGAGCGACGCTGCGGTGACGGATATGGATCGCGGTGTTGGCGTCGGCGACGCCGTTTTGCGAAAACGCCATGCGGATGGCCGCGTCGACATCCTCGGTGCGAACGGCCGCGCCGCGTTCGAGCCTGGCGTAGAGGTGGTCGAGCATATCCCCGGTGGCGGCGACGGCGGCCGGCGATCCCGAGATCGAGAGTCGGTTGCCGCGCGCGTCGATGCGGACATCGAGGCCATGCTCGATGCGCGCGAGGTTTTCGTGATGAGAGCCGAACAGTTGCAGCGCCAAGCGGTTATCGGCGAGTTCCTTTTCGAGGGTCCGTCCCTCCGGAGCAAGGACGGATCCCGCCTCCGGTATTCGCTTCACCGCGCCACCGCGTCGGCGGTCGTGGGCGCGCCTGACAAGCTGTTTTGCGAACTCGCCTCGATCCGCACCGAGCGGACCGAGCCGATGGCCGCGGTGTCGAGGCGGGCGTGGACTGCTTGCATGTACGGGCTGCGGCCCGCGAGCTGGCCGGGATGCCGCCCGCGCCGTTCGAACAGCACCGGCAGCTCGCGGCCGACGCACGCCGCATTGAAGGCCCGCTGCTGGGCACCCAGAATCCCCTGAAGCCGCGCCAGCCGCTCGCCCTTGACCGGTTCGTCGAGCTGCGGCTCGATACTTGCCGGCGTGCCCGGCCGTGGGCTGTACTTGAACGAGTAGGCTTGCGCAAAGCCCACGGCGGCGGCGAGATCGCAGGTCGCGCGAAAATCCTCTTCGGTTTCGCCAGGATAGCCGACGATGAAATCCGAACTCAGGGCCAGATCCGGCCGCGCTCGCCTTAGCCGCTCGACCAGCCGAAGATAGTCGGCCGCGCCATGGCGGCGGTTCATGGCCTTCAGCACCCGATCCGACCCGGACTGAACCGGCAGGTGGAGATAGGGCATGAGCTTGGGAACGTCGCGGTGCGCAGCGATCAACTCCTCATCCACGTCGGCCGGATAGGACGTCGTGTAGCGGATCCGTGCAATGCCATTGACGTTCGCGATCTCCGCGATCAGCCGGCCTAGCCCCCACTCTTGTCCATCCGGACCGGCGCCGTGGTAACAATTGACGTTCTGGCCAAGCAGCGTCACCTCGCGAACCCCGGCCTTGGCGTAGCCGCGTGCTTCAGCCAGGACGTCGTTGACGGGCCGCGAGTATTCCGCGCCGCGGGTGTACGGAACGACGCAGAAGGCGCAGAACTTATCGCAGCCCTCCTGGACCGTCAGGAAGGCGCTGAGCGCGCCGGTCTCCGCGGCCGCCGCCGGGAGGTCGTCGAACTTGGGTACCGGCGAGAAGTCGGTGGCGACAATCGCCGCCTTTTCGCGGTCGATGCGGGCAAGTAGTTCGGGCAACCGCTGATAGCTTTGCGGACCGACGACAATATCGATCGTGGGCGCGCGCAAGACCATTTCCGCGCCTTCGGCTTGGGCGACACAGCCGGCGACAACCAGTGTCGGCGCCTTACCGCTTGATCCGCCCGGCCTTTTCTTCACCGGCTTCAGCCGGCCCACCTCCGAATAGACCTTTTCCGCTGCCTTTTCACGAATATGGCAGGTGTTGAGCACGATCACGTCGGCCTGTTCGGGCGAATCAATAATCCGATAACCGTGAGCCGAGAGCAATTGCACCATACGGCCCGAATCGTAGGCGTTCATCTGGCAGCCATACGTCTTAATGTAGAGCCGCTTAGCCTCGACGCTCGCACCGGCACCGCTCATTTCCGCCCTCCGCGAGCTGCGATCGCCTCCGTCCGATCCTCTCTTGGGAGATGGATCGGCAGTTGCGCTACCATGGGGATCGATTATTGCCTCGCCTTTCCCTGTTTCGCGGGCACGCCGAAAAGCTCAAGGCGATGGCCGACCAGCTCGTAGCCGTGCCGTTCGGCGATTTCGCGCTGCAGCACCTCGATTTCCGGACTGCGAAACTCCATGACCTTACCGGACTGGATGTCGATGAGATGGTCGTGGTGTTCGTCGGTAGCCTCTTCGTAACGGGACCGGCCATCGCCGAAGTCGTGGCGCTCGAGAATACTGGCTTCCTCGAACAGCCGCACGGTCCGATAGACCGTCGCAATGCTTATTTTAGGGTCGATCTGGATCGCTCGCCGGTAAACCTCCTCCACGTCCGGATGATCCGTCGAGGCGGACAAGACGCGGGCGATGACCCGGCGTTGGCCGGTCATTTTCATGCCCTTGTCTACGCACAATTGCTCGATGCGCGAAAGCTCTGACATCGCTCCTCCCTATTCGCCGGAGCGCAAACTACGATGCCCGGCGGCCCGTCCCCAGTCGTTAGTCATTCTTATTATATGGCCGCGTGTCGCGCGAGAGCTATTCGCCGGAAGCCTTGTCTTCAATCCGCCGCGTCGTGCCGAGACCGATCTCCTTGGCCAGCCGGCTGCGATGGCGAGCATAGCTCGGCGCGACCATCGGATAGTCCGGCGGCAGTGCCCAACGCTCACGATATTCGTCCGGCGTCAAATTGTAGGCGGTCTTGAGGTGCCGCTTGAGCATTTTCAGCTTCTTGCCGTCTTCCAGGCAAACAATATAATCCGGGAAGATCGATTTCTTGATCGGCACCGCGGGCCGTGGCTTCTCGGGCATTGCATGATTGGTGCCCACGCTCAGCAGCGTTTTGTACACATCCTGGATCAGGCCGGGGAGATCAGGTATCGCGACCCGATTGTTGCCGACGTGCGCGGCGACGATCTCGGTCGTCAATTCCAGCATCTCAGTAAAATTCTGCTTTTCGCTCATCCGCTGTTCTTCCCTTTTTTTTGGCTTGTATCCGGATGATATAGAAAGTGGCGGCGAGCGAAGCAAGGTGAAATTATATAGAGTACAAGTTGCGCTATGAATGACAGCGATGCCGATTTTTTCATCGACATTACCGAAGACATCTGTCCGATCACTTTCGTGCGGACCAAGCTGCTCATCGAGCGGATGGCGAGCGGACAGACCGTTGAAATTCGCCTCAGCGGCTCGGAACCACTGGCGAACATCCCGCGTGCGCTGACCCTGCAAGGCCACCGGATCATCGCCTTGGAGGCGGAGCCGCCGGACGCCGCAGAGCCGCCCGATAGTGGCCCGCACCGGCTGCGCGTGCGCAAAAAGTAGCCGCGCAGCCGTGTTCTTCAGAAGCGGAGCGACATGATCAGGCCATCGACCGGCGGCGAACCAGGGCGTTCGTAGTAGTCGCGCCGCAGCCCAACCACCTCGAAACCGTGAGCGGCATAGAGCGTCCGCGCGGCGGTGTTGTCGGTCGCGACCTCGATCACAATTCGCGAGGCGCCCGATGCCGCCGCCAATTCGCTCAGGCCGACGAGCATCGCCGCGCCGAAACCTCGTCGGCGGTGCCCCTCGATGACGCCGATGGCCAAAATCTCGCACTCGCCGGCGACAATGCGGCCGAGAACGAACGCCACCGGACCTTCCGTCCCTGACCCAATCAGCGCAAAGGCGCCGAGCGTGTCGAACAGCCGTTCGATGGAGTCCACGCTCCAGGCTTCGCTGAAACATCGCGCGTGCAGCGCGGCGAGCACCGGGGCGTGGACGCGCGTGACGGCCTCGACGCGGATGTCGGTGGGCGGCGCGGCCGCGCGCTTGCGGGGAGACGCCTCACTCATCGCTCAGCCGATATCGGGCGCGCGCAGGTAAATCGGGTCGGGGAAACCGGCGGGCCGCTGTCCGGAGCGCCACTTGCGGACGGCTGCGCGGGCTACCGCGCCGGCCCTCGGGCGGAGTTCGACGATGGAAGGGGCACTGTTTCTGTTATGACGCAGGTATGCCGCTTGGACAGGTTCGAGCCCGACACCGGCGATCAGCCCGACAACGCCCGCGACGTGACGCGGCATGTCATTGGGCGCGGCGACAAAGGCTGTTTGCGGGCTACCCTCGGGCGGAGTGAAGGCCTGCGCGAACAACTCGACCCGCCGGCTGTCGAGAACCACGAGTACGCTCTGGTTGCGCGCCAGGACATCATCGGCGCCCTCGCGCGCCTCTTCGATGACGGCTTCGAAACTCGTAACACCGAGGCACGGCAGGCCGGCGGCCAGTGCGATGCCGCGCGCCGCGGCGAGTCCGACGCGGATGCCGGTAAAGGCGCCGGGACCGGTCGCGACGGCGATGAGATCGAGATCGGCGTAGCGGCATCGAGCCTCGTCAAGCGCCTGGCCTATGAGGGGCATCAGCCGCTCGGCGTGACCGCGCGCGATCGGCTCGAGGCACTCAAAGGCGCCGCGCTCGGTGAGGACCGCCGCCGAGCACGCGGCCGAGGTCGTCTCGATCGCGAGAATGTTCATTCAGGGGTTTAACTCGATCACAAGGCTTGGCCGGCAAGGTTGATACATGCACTTTCTATCCATGAACGGCCTATACATGAAAGTCTGCGGGGGTCCCGATAAGCCATGAGCCTGGTCGAAATCACCACGGACGGGTTTGCCGTCGAACTCGATCTGATTTACGCGACGAGCCGCAATTTCACCGGCGAAGCGATCTACCGCCGCGCCGAGTGCCATCTCCACGCCGACACCGCCGCGCTGTTGCGAACGGCGGTATCGCTCGCCGCGCCGCTCGGCTACCGGCTGCGCATTCTCGATGCGTTTCGTCCCGCGGAGGCGCAATGGCGGCTGTGGACATACCTGCCCGACCCGACCTACATCGCCGACCCCCGGCGCGGCTCGCCCCACAGCATGGGCGCGGCGGTCGATCTTACCCTGATCGAGGCCGCCACCGGAGCCGACCTCGACATGGGCACCGGCTTCGACGACATGCGGCCGCTCTCGTGGCATGGCTCGACGGATATTTCGCCGCGCGCGCAGCGCAACCGCGCCCTGCTGCTCGGCATCATGACCGCGGCGGGGTTCGATTTCTATCGCAACGAGTGGTGGCACTATCAGCTGTTCAGCCCGCGCGGCCGCTACCCCGTCCTTGCCGACAGCGTGCTGGCCCGACCGATGATGCTTCCTTGATGTCCGCCCTAATTTCCGCGAAACCCCTTGCATCGATGATGCAAAGGCGGGACGACGTTGATCCGATGATGAGGTGATCGCGCAGTTTGTCCGCGCTCGTCCGGGCGCCACGGATCTCATATCGCGTTGTCCGCGATAAGGACGGCGATTTCGTCGCCGCTCAGCCCCAATTCGGCCAGGATCGACCGGCTGTGCTCGCCAAGCTGCATATTCCGCGGCAAGCCGGCCACCGATTCCGATGAAGGCGGCCACCCCCTGACGGCTTCCAAGGGGCGAGCGTCGTCGGCGATTGAGATGCGGCTAGGGTTCCCTCGCTCATGAACGCGAGGGAGGTCCGATGGCTGCTGAGAGATTGCCGATGCGCAAAGTTCGAGAAGTACTTCGCCTGAAACACGCCTGCGGCGTCAGTGAGCGGGTCATCGCCCGGTCGGTTGGTGTCAGCCGATCGACGGTGGCGGAATACCTGCGTCGAGCGTCTGTGATTGGGCTCGGCTGGCCGCTCCCCGCCGAGCTCGACGACGCTGCGCTAGACCGGCGGCTGTTCACGCCGCCGGGCTTTCATGGCGGTCCGCCTGCGCCACTGCCGGACTGGGGCCGGCTGCAGTTGGAGCTGCGCCGGCCGGGCGTCACGCTGCTGCTGCTATGGGAGGAATATCGGGCCGAGCATCCCGCCGGCTACGGCTACAGCCGGTTTTGCGCGCTCCATGGCGCGTGGCGGCGGACGGTCAGCGCGACCATGCGCCAGATCCATGTCGCCGGCGAGAAGCTGTCTGTCGATTTTGCCGGTGACACGGTTCCGGTCTTCGATGTCCCAAGCGGCGAGGTTCGCGCCGCGCACATCTTTGTCGCCGTGCTCGGCGCCTCCAATTACACGTTCGCGCAGGCCCGCTGGAGCGAGGGGCTCGCCGACTGGACCGGCGCCCACGTCGATGGTTTCGCCTTTCTCGGTGGCGTGCCGGCCCTGGTCGTCTGCGACAACCTGAAAGCCGGCGTCACCGTTGCCTGCCGCTACGAGCCGGGGATCAATCGCACTTACCAGGATCTTTCCACCCACTACGGCACGGCGATCTTGCCGGCGCGGGTGCGCAAGCCGCGTGACAAGGCCAAGGTCGAGGTCGCGGTGCTGATCGTCGAGCGCTGGATTCTCGCCCGTCTGCGCCACCGGCGCTTCTTCTCGCTGGCCGAATTGAACGCGGCGATCGCCGAGCTGCTCGCCGCACTCAACGCCCGGCCGATGCGCAAGATCGGCGCCAGCCGGCGGCAGCTCTTCGAAACGATGGATGCCCCGGCGCTCGCGCCTCTGCCGGCCGAACCCTACGAATATGCCGAGTGGAAGAAGGCGCGTGTCGCGCCCGACTACCACATCGAACTCGCCGGCCACTTCTACTCGCTCCCATCGGGTCTGATCCGCCAGACCGTCGAGGCGCGCACCACCGAGACCACCGTCGAAGTCTTCCACAAAGGCAAGCGCGTGGCCGCCCACGTGCGTTCGTCGCTGCGCAACCGCCACACCACGGTGCCGGAGCACATGCCGAGCGCGCATCGGCGCTACGCCGAATGGACACCGGCTCGGCTTACGCGCGAGGCCGCCAGGATCGGCCCCGCGACCGTCCAGCTGATCGAGACGATCCTGCGCGCCAAGCCCCATCCCGAGCAGGGCTTTCGTGCCGGCCTCGGCATCCTGAGGCTGGCCAAAAGCTATGGCGACATCCGCCTCGAAGCCGCCTGCCTGCGGGGCCTGAGTATCGGCGCCAGCACCTACGGCTCGATTGCCTCGATCCTCAAGAATGGCCTCGACAAGGCCTTCCACGCCGACGCCGCGGCCGCCCAACCCATTCGCCACGGTAACATCCGCGGCCGCGGCTATTACCATTAACAACAGGAGACCTCCATGCTCACCCATCCCACCCTCGATCGCCTTATCGCCCTCGGCCTGACCGGCATGGCCAAGGCCTTCGACGATCAGCGCCGCCTGCCCGACGTCGCCTCACTCCCGTTCGAGGATCGTCTCGCCATCATGGTCGATCGTGAGGTCGTCGAGCGGCAGAACAAGAGCCTCGCAACCCGGCTGAAATTCGCCGGGCTGCGGCACGCCGCCGTTGCCGAGGACATCGATCTCACCACCCCCCGCGGCCTCGATCGAACCCTGCTCACCAGCCTCGTCGCCGGTGACTGGATCGAACGCAAGCTCAACTTGCTGATCATCGGCCCGACCGGCGTCGGAAAAAGTTGGATCGCATGCGCGCTCGGGCACAAAGCCTGCCGCGACGATCGCTCCGTCCTTTATCACCGCCTGCCCAGGCTGCTCGAGGCGCTCGCCCTTGCCCGCGGCGACGGCCGTTATGGGCGTCTGCTGACCCGCCTGGCCCGCGTCCAGTTGCTTATTCTCGACGATTGGGGGCTCGCGCCCATGACCGCCGAGCAGCGCCGCGATCTTCTCGAAATCGTCGACGATCGCCATGGCCGCGCGTCAACCATCGTCACCAGCCAGGTTCCCGTCGAGCACTGGCATGACGTGATCGGCGATCCAACCCTGGCTGACGCCATCCTCGACCGCCTCATCCATAATGCTCACCGCCTTGTCCTGAAGGGAGAAAGCATGCGCAAGCTTATTGCCCAACGCGACAGACTTGACGTCGCCACCGTAACCTGAACCCATCACGCCGCCGATGACGCCACCCCGGCCGCCTTCAGTTTTTGGAATCCCCGGCCGGCTTCGATTGGAATCGGTGGCCGACTTCAGTGGAATACGCACTAGGGACGAGCCGGGCGAAGCCTCCGTAGTGCCGAACGCAACGCCGCTCGCGGTCACGCCGCGGCGCCGTAGCGGCGCTCGGCCGGACAGCAAGCAGGCGCGGATGATCGCAATGCTCAAGCGCCCCGAGGGCGCCACCATCGAGCAGATCGCCGAGGCGATGGGCTGGCAGCGTCACACCTGCCGCGGCGCCATGGCCGGCGCGCTGAGAAAGAAGCTCGGGCTCACCATCATCTCCGAGAAGAGCGAGGGCGCGGCCCGCGTCTACCGGATCTGCGATTGAACGAGGTGCTCGCGCCGCCGGGGCCCAAGCCCGGCGGTGGTGCACTCAATAAAAGGCGCAACGGGCCTGTGGTCTAGCCGCCGGTGATCCGCGAGCCCAGCCCGAGAATGAGGAGCGGATACGGCTTTCTCTCCCCCACGTACGTCTTCCTCGTCACCTTGTTCATGCGGCTTCCGCGAAGACTTTTTCCGCATCCGAATTCCATTCATCCGCGCCAACCCAGCGCCAAACCTGATCAATCTGGTTGGTCGGAATGCCGCCGACGATAATGGCCGGACACTGGGAACCCAGCTCGGACCGCAATCCCTCTATTGCCCGTTTCATGGTACGAAGTTGTTGGACCAAAGACGCAGACAGACCGACAATGTCCGGTCGGAAAACGTCTGTCTGCGCGATCAGCGCCTGTGTCGGCGTATCCGCGCCCAGGTATTGAACTGACCACCCGGCCAGACAATAGGCATCGGCGACCATTCGCAAACCAAGCACGTGCCGGTTCTGTTCCACACCTGCAAGCAACGCTTTACGCCGGACCGGCTTTTTCAATTTAGCCGACATATAACACTCGACCATCAGAGTCCGAATGATCGCGGTGGCCAAGTGTTCTCCCGCAACCGTAATCTCGTTCCGCTCCCACAGTTCGCCGATCCGGTATAGCGCCGGTTGAAACAGGTGCGTGGCAATGCGGAGATAATCCACATTTTTATGGACCCTCTGGAGCATGAGGGATCGGGCGGCGCGTGCATCGCCGCGCAGCATGCATTGCGTCAGCGCCTCAACCTGCGGCATTGGTTCGGGCATTCGATATTGATAGAGCTGTTTAGAAGCTCCGGTCTCGCCTGACACGGCCCTCATTCCGGCATCGATGATGGCTTTGGTGCGCGACGCGAGAGCGACATCCAAGCGGCTTTCCCAAAACTTGAGGATAAGGCTGAGAGACTCGCTCAGCATCTCGACCGGAACCCCCCGGGACCTCAGAACTGTCGACAGCCAGCGCACGTAATCTACGAAGCACTCCGGTGCGGAAGTTTCGAGAGCGGCGACCAGAAACTCAACATGATAGCGCACGTCCTGTGGTGAGTGATGGCGCTCCCAGGTTCCAAAGGTCGCCCGGGGGTCAGAATACCGAGCCCAAATCTGGTCGTTAACCCACTCGGCCGCCTCGTCCGCGAGGGCATCGATCGGTCGAACGTCGATCTCATGTCCGCCGGGCTCGTGTCCGCCGCGGTGACCAGCACCCGGATTTCTACTAGCCGACTGTTCTTGCATCGGATGCATGCCAGTTGCAGAAACTCTGCCTCGCTCTCAAGATTGGCGGCCGCCGCATCTACCAGACGAAAGACGAATCCAAACTGACCGCCGAATCGGCGCAGCGGCCTGCGGGCCACAGGCAAGCAGTCCCGCTAGCTTGCCCGTTAGCCGTGGCTCGAGTAACCGACGGGCGCCCTGTAGCCGGTGGTCGTTGCGTTCGCTTTCTGCATCGCTCGATACCCATCTTCCGGCGAAAGAAGGACGGTGGTCGCGAGCGTTGTCGTTCCGCCAGCGCCCGTCAAGGTCAAGCTGCAGGCGACACAGCTCTCGTTGTCAGGAAACTCGACGATGGCAACGCCGTCGATATCGCCCAGCGCGTAGAAGAACTGGTGCAGCTTGCCGTCAAACGCCTCGACCGCCTTGCGCAGTTGCGCCGGCCGGTCCTGCGGGATCTCGCGCATCGCCTGAATGGCGGGGTCCTTGTAGGTCCACCGGTAAAGATAGTACGCCATGATCAACCTCCTCCCGGTCCGGGTCCGTCCGCTTCTCGCGGCTTCGGTGGTCCGACTGGAGCCGGCCCGGACGGAACAGTCTGATCCGATCTTCTGCTCGCTGCAATCCGCGCGTATGAGCGCCCCGCGCGGGTCACGTCATGGATCGGCTCCGGGTCGCACACCGGGAACGGTCGGCCCACTCCCAACCGCACCACGCCGTCAACCAGTTCGCGCACGTGGCAATGATCCTGAGCACCGTGGCCAGCCCATGGGCCAGTGCGGCGTTGAGCCCGACGAGCGGGAACAGCGCGATCCGAACGCCGAGCAGCAGTCCGCAGGTGATGGCGACGTCGGTGGCTGCACCGGCCGGTGAGATCCGGCCGGCCTCCATCACCACGCCTTTGCCGTCCGCTCATCGACGACCTCGGCGAACGACCGGCCGTCGCCGTTGAGCATGGCCTGGCGCCGGGTGCCCGCAATGCCTGCTCGCCCGTTTGATCCAAAGCCTCGGGCGTTGTGAACCGGGATCCTCCTGTCCATGTGGGCTTGGCCATGTCAAACTATATGCGATTGGGATCTCGATGATGCGGGTGTTGGGGTGTTCAATCGTGTGCGCGCTGTTGCTGACGGCATGCTCGGTGTTCGGTGTGCGCTCGGGAACCGAGCAGGCCTCCTATTCGGTGGTCGCCCAACTCGACGAAAACACCGAGGTGCGTCGCTACCCGCCGCGGCTGGTCGCCGAGACGCCTGTCACGGCGCCTGACGAGAGCAGCGGACGCAACAAGGCGTTTCGGCTTCTCTTCGGTTACATCTCGGGCGCCAATCGCTCGCAGAAGAAGGTGGCGATGACGGCACCGGTGGAGACCGCCGCCGCGCCGGAAAAAATCCCCATGATGGTGCCGATCGAGACCACGGCGCGGGCCGCGGGAACCTATGTCATGCGGTTTTTTCTGCCGGACGAATACACACTGGAAACGGCGCCGAAACCAACTAATCCCGATGTGCGGATCGTCGAGGTCCCCGAACGGACGATCGCCGTC
>CAWDWD010000011.1:0-447584 GCA_963805915.1 uncultured Alphaproteobacteria bacterium | reverse complement strand
ACGGTCGCCTTGAGGATCAGCGTAGCGACTGGGTTGAGGTCGTTCGCGGTCGCGTTGATGCCCAGGCGAAGCGTTTCAAAGGGTATGCTGCCGCCGCCCGCTGTCGGGTCCAAGACGGTCAACCCATCGGAGTCGATGCGCTCGGCGAGCCATTCGCGGTCTTCGTCATCAGGCGTATAGGTGAAGGCACGGGAATAGCCGTAGGCATTCGCCCCGAGCCTTTCGCCCCGTCGGTCGGCCGCGGCGATCCGCAGCTTCGCCACCACCGGATCGCCGTGGATGCCGAGGATGTGGAGGAACCTGTCGCGGTCGGCGTCGGCGGGGAGCAGGGACGCCAGTACCGCCGCGCGCGAGGCCACCAGCGGCCGCCTGGCCCACCAGACGTGCAGGTAGTAGGTCGGCGGGAAGCGCCGTCATCGACCGCCGCTCGCGCACGCTCTCTTCCCCAGTGCCGCGATCGGCAGCCACTCCTCGATCAAGCGCCGATCGTTCATTTCTCCCCCCTTTAGCGGTCTTGGACGGCAACGAAACTGTCGAGCGCGGCGGCCGCCTTGTCGAACGTGGCCGTGGTGTCGGCGCCCTGCGCGCGATTGGTGCGGCCGATCAGGCAGTCGGCGAAATCGGCGCCGCCGGCCCGGTAGTCCTTGAGAGCGGCCCAGGCCTCCGGCGCGTTCTCGACCGCGAAGACCTCGGCGCGAAGGATGTTTTCGACGATGGCGGCGACCTGCGCGCGGCTGTAACCATAGCCGCTGGCGAGCACCCAGGCCGCCTCGACCAGAACGATGCGGTTGATCAGGCAGGGCGTCTCCGGCGAACACGCGGCATCGACAAAGCTGTCGGCGGCGGCCGCCTGGGCGTCGTCGTCGCGCAGCAGCAGCCGCAACAACACATTGGTGTCGATCCCGTTCACCGCCGCCGCGTCCGCTCGGCGGCATGGGCGTGGATGGCTTCGTCCATCTCATCGAGGGTGAGGGATCGCGGCGGCGGCGGAATGGCGGCCTTGAGGTCGGCGAGCGTCAGCGTCGCCGGGATCATCAGGGCGGTACCGTCATCCTGGATGACGAACTCGACCCGATCGCCAGGCCCGAGGCGCAGTTGGTCGCGCACCGCCTTCGGGATCGTCGTCTGGCCCTTCGCCGTGATCGTCGCCGTCGCCATACCGCTTTCCTTTCAACTCATACGCATTCCTTACTATACAGCAAGGAATGCCGGCCGTCATCGTCGACCGTGAGGCTCGATCAGCAGCGTCCTCAGCGCGAACAGAACCCGCCGCGGATTCCTGCGGTGCATCGCCATGCCGAGCCAGTAGGCAGCCTCCTCGCGGCCCATCGCCTCGATGCCGTCGGCGCAGGCGCGCATGTTGTCGGCGCTGCGCATCGGCGCGAGGGTCCGGAACAACAGGCCCAGATTGAGGGCCATGTCCTCGTCGATGGCGAACGCGCTGGTCCCGCCGGCTGGCGGCCCGCCAAGGCCTACGCCCGCCTGCTGCAGGCGCCGCAGCACGCGGTGTTCGACCAGCGACAGGTTGCGCCCGCGCAGGCCCGCGATCCTGAGCGGCGCGGTGAGTTGCGGGGTCGCCGGCGACGGGACCTGCCAGACCTCGAGCTCGTTATCCTCGGCGCCACGATGGCGCGCCCGAAGCTCGTAGCGCGGCGCCGCGCGCGAGGTTTCCGCTGAGATCGGAGGGCTCATCGCCATGACTCAGGTTTGCGACTTGGCGAAGGCGGTGACGTAGGCGGCGCCCGACGAATAGCGCGCAAGTCGCTCGGTCAGCGTCTCCGGCGCATCGCCGCCGAGCGCCAGACCGTCGGCGAAGTCGAGATCGAAGACCAGGTCGAACGAGCGGTCCCTGGCGGCGCGGAACTGCGGATCGAGAAAGTCCTTGATCGGCAGTGCGTCATTGATCGATCCGGCGAAGGTGATGGTGGCCTCGCCGTTCTCGGCCGTTTCATATCCGGCCTCCAGCCGGGCAAGCTTCGTTGCGCCTGTCACCGCGTTGACGGCGCCCATCAGGCGGAAGCCGTCTGTCGGATCGAACACCCGCAGCGACACCTGGGCGAGCGCCGCGATGCGCCGCCCGCGCGCCTGTTCCCACAGTTTCGTCAATGCCTCGCGCAACACGCCCTCTGCCTTGAGCTCCGGTTCCGCGCGCACCTGGCCCACCCCCTCGTTACGGCGCCCGTCTTGTCGGTCGTCCCTGCCGGCGAAAGGGGCTCATCATTCATCTGCCCGGCGGACCCGCCGGAAGGTGTATAGACCGGCTCGGCCGGCGGGCTCGGCGCGGGCCGCGGCCAGATGCCCTTGTCCCTGGCATAAGCGGAGGTAAAGACGAACGACTGTTCGTCGATGCGGATCTGGGCCGCCGGATCACCCTTGCCGTAGAGCAGGTCGCCGGAACGGTAGACATACTCTCCGGTCTCGACGCCCTGGCGAACCGCGGCGGCAAAAATATCGTCGCCGATCGAGCACCGGCAGCGCCGTATCCTTGCGGAACTCGGCGCGCAGTTCGGCGGTCGAGATCTGCCCCTTCTTCAAGGGCGTGCGCTCGCGGATGTACGCCGGCGAAGTCCGGGGGATCGTCGCCCATGCGGATCTTGTTGAGATCGCGCAGCAGACGGACCACGGCCTTCTGGCCGCTGCCCGGTGCTTCCGAAGCGCTTTGGACGTCGATGGCGCCGTGGCTCAGGTCGACGGCGGCCCCGTCCAGACGGTTGCGCGACGGATAGAACACATGGCGGTAGCACTGCTGAATGGCGAGCGCGAGTTCCTGCTCGGAGCGGCGGTAAAGCTCCTTTACCCGGTCGCGCTGATGTTCGGCCAGTTCGGCGAGGCGCTCGGGCTTGCGCAACTGGTCGAGGGCCAGCCGGTAGACGACCTTGCGCCGCATCTCGTCCTTGCGCGCCTCGTCGGCGACGATGAAGATGATGTTGTTGAGGTGGCGGCGGAAGTCGGTTCCACCGGCGCCCTTGTGGCGGAAGATGCGCTCGACCAGTGGCGGAACCGTGACCTCGCTCGCGCGCACGCTGTCGGCATCGTAGCCGACGAGCGCGAGGTAAGGCTTGCCCTCGCCGGAATCGTCGGGGACATCTCCGGGTTCGCTGGCGAAGGCAATCAGATCGAGCGCGGCGTCCTTGAAGATGCCCTTGATCGTATCGTTGAGGACGGAGCGGACTTCGCCCCCATCGATCAGGTTTTCCTGCCGGCGGATGACCTGGGTCAGGTTGGCTTCGGTGAGGAAGCGCAGCGGCACGTTCGGCCGGTCGTCGAGGTACGCGGACTCGGCGATGAAGCGCTTGCGGGCGTCGTCGACGAAGCTGGGGTCGAGATCCGGCGCGAGGACCGAGTACAGCAGTTCCTTCTCGTTCAGCCCCTTCAGCGTCTCGTTGAAGGCGAGGGTGTGAAACAGGATCGGGCGCGCGACGATGGAGCCGTAGGGCGGCATCCCGACGTAGATTTTGCGGTCGAACTCCTGGGCGAGCGCGGCCTTGGCGCCCTCGTCGGCGCTGACATCGTTGCGGATCGGCGCGTCGAACAGCGGCAGGTTGAGGCGGGTCACGATCTCCTGCTTGATCAGCGGGTAGCCGGGATCGAGGTGGTGCAGGTGGACCGCGTGAATGTTCCCGGGCTGGCGCTCCCACAGTTGGCGCACGCCGCGCGCGAGTATGCGCAACATGCCGCGCACCCTCTGGAAGTTGCCCAGCGTCGAGAGCTTGTTGGTGAACGCGGCCATCATCTCGGGGTGCAGCGGATAGCCGCGTCGGAATCGCTCGATGCGGTCCTCGCCCGATCGTTCCGCTGGTAAATGATCGCGGTGCGCGGTCCACAGGCTCTGGTAGGCGGCGACGACTTGCTCCGCGCGGCCGTCGTCGATCGACTTGAACAGTCGGCGGCGGACGACTTGGGCGGTTTCTTCTTCGGTCGTCGGATCGAGCAGCGTTGCCTTGCGAGCGGACACGCTCTCGGCCTCCGCCATCTGATCGGCGATGAGCTGGTTTTCCGCACCGTAGGCATCCTCGGCCCGGCCGCCCTTACCGACGGCGAGGGTATAGACGACCGCCGCGTTGGGCGTGCCTTCGACGGCCTTGAACAAGCTGGTCAGGAACGGCACCAATTGCTCGGACACCGCCAAGCTTTTCGCCTTGCGCAGAAACACCGCCAGTTCGTCGAGCAAGATCAGCGTCGGTTCGCCGCCGAACAACGCACGGAAGTTCTCGGCGCCGGGGGCCACGCCCTTTTCGTCGTTGGCGCGAATGGCTTCGTAACCCGCGGCGCCGGCGAGCTGGTACGCAAGCTCGCCCCATGGCGTGAGTGCCCGCACGCCGCTACCCATCGCCCGGCCGGAGGCCGGATCGGCGTTCTCGCCGTCGAACGCGGCGATCCGGACGCGGCCGTGGGGGACAATGGCCGGATCGACGAATTCATCGATGGCGCCGACACCCTCCATGCCGTTGGCGGCGTGGGTCAGCGCGATCAGCGCGTGGGTCTTGCCGCCGCCGTATTGGGTGTGGAGCCGAAAGATCGACGATACTTCGCCGCCGCCGCCCGCCAACCGCAGGCAGACATTGCGCAGAAGGTTCTTCAGTCCTTGGGTCGGGTGGGTATTGGCAAAGAACTGTGCCGGGAACATCGTTTCATTGGGAGCCTCGCCGCGCAGAACCTGTGCCAGATCGGCGGCAAAGTCGGCCTCCTGGATGGCGCCGCGAACGACGTCATCACGCGGCTCGCAGATCTCGAAAATCGTCGGCAGCAACATAATCGAACGTGTCCCCAAAGAACGGCTTCGCGGTCCGGCATAATTTGCTCGGAAAGCACCCGTTTGAACGCACGCACCGCGCCGAGCAACTTTCGGGTCCGCCTGCTCGGCGGCCGTCGAATTGTATACACCGGTCTTTACAGCGACTGTAGGGACTTGATAATTGCGCGGGCATGGTCGGGCGGAGGACGACGATGCGGACTCGGAACTGCCAGTTAAGAACCGAGTTCCGGGCAGTTGAACCGCCGCCGCTGCTCGACCCAGTCTGCTGGGAGCGCTCTGACCAGCTCTTCGAGCATCATGCCCTTCGGCTGTCTGCCATCGAGCACGGCTTCCGCGATATCCGGCGCCAGCAGCGTCAGGTTGAGCAGCCGGCAGACGTACGCACGGTTGATCTTCTCCGCTTCTGCCAGAGCGTTGATCGAGGCGTGCGTCCCGTCCTCCAGCATCCGCTTCCACCTGTGCGCCCGCGCGAGCGCGCGAATCAGCGTTGCGTCCCGCTGCGGCTTGGCCGGTGACCACGCATCGGCGCCATCCGGCGCGATAATCACCTTCCGGCCGCCGCGGTGCTTCCAGGCCATCGGGATGGTGACGGTGATAGTGTCGCCGTCGAGCCGCCCGTTGTCGCCGGCCGGCGTGGCGCGCGGCTTCATGCCGCTGCCCTTACGCGCAGTTCAGTGACCAGCGTCTGCAGCCCCTCGGCACGCAGGCGGACTTCCATGCCGTCAGGGGCCAGATCCACCCGCTCGACGAGGAGCCGGACGATCCGCGCCTGCTCGGCGGGGAAGAGTTCGTCCCCCAGCGGTGCGAAGGCGGTGATGGTCTCAACAACCTCGCGCTCCGGTACTGCAAGCTCGCTTTTTGCCGCAGCCCATGTCCGCGCGATGACCTCGGGCGTGCGCAGCAGGTGGCGGACCTGCGCAATGGTGGCGTCCTCGACCTCGGCGGCCGGCACGCTGCGCACCGAACATTCCGCGTAGCCCTGGCGGATGGCGTCGGTGGCGACGTAGTAGCGATACAGCTTGCCGTTCTTGCGCGTGTGCGACGGCGTCATCGCGTGGCCGCCAGGGGTGAAGATCAGCCCCTTCAGTAGCGCCGGCGTCTGGGCCCGCGTGTTGTTGCTACGGGCGACGGTGTTCTCGGCAAGGATCGCATGCACCTTGTTCCAGGTCGCGCGGTCGATGATCGCCTCGTGCTCGCCGGGATACGGCGTTCCCTTGTGGACAGCTTCGCCAAGGTAAGTGCGGTTGCCGAGGATCTTGTAGATCACGCCCTTGTCGATCGGCTTTCCCGGCCGGTGCTTGCCGTCCTGGGTGACCCAGGTCTTCGTGGTATGACCTGCGCGGCGGAGTTCCTGCGCCAGTTTTGTTGCCGAGCCAACGCGCAGGAAGTGATTGAAAATCAGCCGCACCAACTCGGCCTCGGTCTCGTTCACCACGAGCTTTCGCTCGCTTACGTCGTAGCCGAGCGGCGGGACACCGCCCATCCACATGCCCTTGCGGCGCGACGCCGAGAACTTGTCACGGATCCGTTCGCCGGCAAGGTCTCTCTCGAATTCGGCAAAGCTCATCAAGATGTTCAGGGTCAATCGGCCCATCGCCGTTGTCGTGGCGACAGACTGCGTCACCCGAGACGAAGGTGGCGCCATGCTCGTCGAACAGCTCGACGAGCTTCACGAAGTCAGAAATTGAGCGGCTGAGCCTGTCGATCTTGTACGTAACGACGACCTGCACCGCGCCGCGCTCGACGTCGCTCAGCAGCCGCTGCAGGGCGGGGCGCTGCAAGGATCCGCCAGATATTCCGGCATCAACGTAGGCGTCTGGAACGAGAACCCAACCGCCGCTACGCTGGCTGGCAATATAAGCCTCGCAGGCCTCTTGCTGTGCCTGAATGCTGTTGAATTCCATGCCGAGGCGTTCTTCGGTCGAGACTCGGCAGTAGACCGCCGCCCGGATCTTTCGCGCTGGCGCCTTCACTTGCCGCTCCGGTTGCGGAGGCCGAAAAACGCCGGAGCGGCTGATTGGCCTGTTCAAGCCCTATCGGGAGCACCTCTTGAGCCGCGGCTTTGACCTCGTCGACGATCCCGCTTCGGAATTCGACTACGAGAAACTCTCCGCGATCATCATCCATCCCACCGAGGATGTTCCGCGCGAGATGGTCGAAGCGCTCTATTACCTTCATGAAATGAGCGACATCGGGCAAATGGACGAGCTGCTCG
This sequence comes from uncultured Alphaproteobacteria bacterium, assembly GCA_963805915.1. Lineage (GTDB taxonomy): Bacteria > Pseudomonadota > Alphaproteobacteria > Rhodospirillales > Defluviicoccaceae > JAEULH01. The sequence continues at coordinate 440,613 of CAWDWD010000011.1, read as the reverse complement.
CGATCTCCCGCTTGCGTGGACTATCGATCGACGCGGGACCGGAGGTGTCGCCGGCCGATGTCGCCGCGCAGGTCTGGATGCGGTCTCCGGACCTGCTTCGCGAGCAGCACGCCGAGGCCTGCGCGGCCAGGCAGAAGAGCTTCACCTACTTCGCCGGCTGTCATGGCGGGCCTCGCTCGTTCCCTCATCCCGAGGGCCCAACGGTTCTTCGGCTCGAGCAAGACCTAGACCAGTGGTTCGAAGCGCACAAGCGCGGCCCCGGCAGCCGGGTGTTCATATTCGATCAGACCAGCAAGGTCCTGATCGTCGTCCGTCATGGTCTCCCCTTCAGGCGCGAAGGGAGCCGGCGCGAGGGTCGGTCGTCGATCGAGTTCTTTCGCCCCGAGATCCACGACATACTGATCTATGACCCCGAGTTCGACGAGATCGACGTGCACGTGCATTCGCGGACGATCGGAGAGCAGAAGCTATACCTGTCAGCGGTGGGCCAGCATGTCTTTGGTGACGAGGCATACTTCCCGACAAAGGGCAGGTTCACGCTCGATCCCCTGATGGAGCGGGGAGCCGAGGCCCTGGCCTGCGAGGATGTTGCTGGCCTCGAGGAGATCAAGCTGGTCGAGTACCAGCGCTTCTTGGGCGGCCGCTTCAAGGAGAGCGAGGTCCGGAAAGCGTCAGACCTCTTCGTGGCGCTTGGCGACGGACGCGATCGTCCCAGGTGGGGTCAGCTCAAGAGGGCGGTGTTCAGCGTCAAGCTGCAAGACGAACCCAAGCCGCGCCGGGTCACCATACGTCCGCCGAACGTCGCCATCTATGATCGCGATACCGATAGCGAACTGGTCGAGGTATGGCTCAGGCGCCAGGGGTTCATCGTCATGGACGCGGATGGAAAGAGTACGACGGTTAGGCCGGCTGTGGTCGGCGCTCGAGGCGATGCCAAGTCTTGCGGCGGACCGGCTGGAGTGGCGGCGTCACCTTGACGACGAATGGCCGGTTGCCGAGCCGCTGTTGCGACGGACTGGCCGGGTCGTCGAGCAGGTCTAGTGCCCAAGCCCCGGCGGCGATGGCTGTCCGCGGCACGTCGTCCATCACCGCGATGGGCGGATTGTCGCGATCTGTGGCGAGCAGCCGAGGATGTGCGATCCTTTGGCGCTCTTGCTGACGACATCGTCGTCCGGGAGCTGGATTGGCGCCGGCTCGCGGCCGAGCTGGCGCGGGTCCTCGACGTTGATGAAACGACCGCGGCGCCGATTGCGCCGGGTGCTCATCGTCTCGGCGAGCACCTCGTTGCCGCTGGTGCCTTGAGAGGTTGGGCGCTCCAGTTCCAGGGCAATAGGTCGGCGAGACGGCTGGCGGGGTGGTCGGCGATCCGGCGGAGAACGTCTTCGAGCCAGGCTTGCGGATCGACGCCGTTGAGCTTGGCCGTCTCGCCGACCTATTGCCCTGGAACTGGAAACCGCCCGCCACCGCGGCAGCAGCAGCAGCGTGAACCGCAGAAGCCCGCGGCCCTCGCCGATACGCTCCGGGACCGAGGAGGGGCGGTTCGCCGGCCAGACAGACCTCGGCGGTCCGCAGATCCTCGTCGCCGAACGCAAACCACCGGCGCGCTTCCGTCCACTGGGCGGCTTGGCGTTCGTCAGCTCCGCTCATAGACCACCACCCCTTCTCCATCGGCGGTAAAGCAGAGCGTGCCGACGATTTGTTTTCGCCGCTCAAAGGTCCGCGCCCGACATGGGATCACGTCGGCCGCGCGCGGAAAGCTCAGCGCCGAACGGAACCCGGCGTCAAGCGTGAGCTTCTCGGGGGGCGTTTCGTCGTCGACGACGACGAGCAGGTCGATGTCGCTGTCGGCGTGAGCATCGCCGCGTGCCCGGCTGCCGAACACGATCACTCGCCGCGGGTTGAAATAGGCGACGACCGAGCGCAGCAGCTCCGATGGCACATCGATGCGAGGGTCCATGGCGGCGATCCTATCACATCGGCAATTCGGGTGCCGCCGGCGCGGTGTCCGCGGGCGAAGACGCGGCGAGGCGGGTGAGCTCCGGCCAGGCGACGACGAGGCCGTTGTAGGCCAAGGCGTGGTCGGCCCACTTCCGGCGCTCGCAGATGCCGTAGAGCCGGTAGGCGAGATCGCACGCCGCTCCGCCGCGCCGGCTTCGCTACCCTCCTCGGGATCGCAATGACCATCAAACCGAGAACCTACAAAGACATCATCCAACTGGGCTCAACCGAATAAGCATCCGTCGAGATCGTCAATGGACTTCAGACGTCTCGGGAGATATTCCACCCGCTTCACGGGAAGGATCTTAAGGCCGGGGGTGCCGGCGGCGGGTTCAAGTGGTGTTGATCGCGCCGGGCCGAGGTCCTCGGCGCTTCGCGGCGCGAGATTGCCGAGACCTGTCTTCCCCCAGACGAGGTGACGTAGCCGCGGGCGCGGGCGGGCGCCATCGTTGTCGGGGCGGCATAGATCTGCTTGGTCGCCTCGAACATGATCACGCCGGCGAAGGTGGTGAACCAGCGCTGGCCGATTTCTTCCCAGGCCGGCGCCGACGACAGGACCATCCGGGAGTATACCGGCGGGACGTAGAGCGCCGTGGTCGAATGATAGGGCGTGAACATGGCGTCGCGCAGCTCACGCGAAAGCTGTCCCGTGGTGTACGGCCGGCCGTGGCCGAATGGCGTGCGCTCGAAGCGGGCCCACAGGCCGCGCCGGTTGGGCACGACCGCCAGCAGGCGGCCTCCGTCGGCGAGCACCCGCCAGACCTCGCGCATCATCGGGCGGGTGCGCTCGGCGCGCTCGAGCGCGTGGACCAGCAGCACCCGGTCGATGGAGTTGTCGGGCAGCGGCAGGTCCGTATGATCGCCCAAGGCCGTCAGGCAGGGCTCGTCCGCCGGCCAGGCGATCACGCCCTGGGCCGCCGGCATGAGAGCGATGACCCGCTGGGCCTCCGCCCGGAAGGGACCAAGGAACGGCGTCGCGTAGCCGATTCCCAGCACGTTCAGGCCATGGACATCGTACCACAACTGGCGAACGCGCCGGCCGATCATCCTGCGAACAACACCGCCGAGGGTGGTCGCGTAGAAGTCCCGCAAATCGACGACATCGGTCCACATCATCGGCCGACGCTAGACCCCTTGGCCGCCGTACCGGCCCACCTCGCCGGACTCCGGGTCCTCGTCCTGGGCGTCGTTCGCGGCTTCGGCATACTCCGCATCACCGTCGCGAACGGCTATCCGGTACTCGCCGCCCAGCCAGCGGCCGAGGTCGATATCGGCGCAGCGCTTCGAGCAGAATGGCCGCACGGCCGCGCGCGTGGCCGCGCCGCAGATGGGGCAACGCTTCATGCGTCTTTTTCGAGGAATAATCGGGCTCGCGCCAAATGGCTATCGGAGATGTACGGCGCGAGGCTCTGCAGGACGGTAAACAGCACGGTCGCATCGTCGGCGAAACCGACGCCGACAATGACATCGGGAATCAGGTCCACCGGCAGGATAAAATAAGCGAGCGCGGCGAAGAGGATTGCCTTGACCCTGAATGGCGTCGCCGGGTCCGTCGCCGCGTAGTAGCCGGCGACCGCCCGGTCGGTGAAGGGGATCTTGCCGGCTGTGCGGCGAATTTTATCCCAGAACCTGTCATGCACCATGTCCTCTTGGCCCATGAGAGGAACGAGCACACCGTAAACTCTGTCGCTTTCCATCCGTCGCCACTCCGCCGATGCGAGGATAAATCAGTCCCAGAACGACAAATGGGCGAACGACGGCACGGACGCAACCCGCATCCTGTGAGACCCGCACATTTCGTGAGCCTGCGCGTTACCCCCCTCGCACGCCTCCTCGCACGCCGGGCGTGCACCCAGGACGCACCCGGGACCGCGCTCCGGGCCGCTGCCTTGACAAGGCGGCGCTTCGGGGGCTACACGACGGCCATCCGCGCGGCAAGCGGGAGCGCGCTTGCTTTGGGTAGTGCATCGCGTTTTGTCCGTGACGGTTCTTGCCGCTGACGCCGACCATCCGCCGAAGCGCGAACGGGGCGTCATATCAAGGTCATTTTTTGACATAACGAATAAGTGGAGGGACACATGGCACGGGTGGCAGTTGTTACCGGTGGGACGCGAGGCATCGGCGCCGCGATCGCTAAGAAACTGAAGGCGGACGGGTTCAGCGTCGCCGTCGTTGACGTCGTCGACGAGCAGATCGAGTCATTCAAGAAGGAAACCGGCATTCCCGGCTACAACATCAATGTCGCGGATTACGCCGCCGTCGAGGCCGGTTTCCAGAAGATCGGCGAGGAAGTCGGGCCGATCGACGTGGTCGTCAACAACGCCGGCATCACCCGCGACGGCCGCTTCATCAAGATGACCCGCGAGAAGAACTGGGATCCGGTCATCGCCGTCAACCTCAGCGCATCGTTCAACACCTGCCGCGTCGCGGCGCCGGGGATGGCCGAACGGGGCTGGGGTCGGATCGTCAACATCAGCTCGATGAACGGTCAACGCGGCCAGTTCGGTCAGACCAACTACTCGGCCTCCAAGGCCGGCATCATCGGCTTCTCGCGCTCGCTTGCCGTCGAGCTGGCCAAGGCCGGAACGACCGTCAACGTCGTCTGCCCGGGCTTCATCCTGACCGAGATGACTTCGGCGATGCCGAAGGAAATCCTTGACGGCGAAGTCAAGAAGATCCCTTGCGCGCGCATCGGCGCCCCGGAAGACATCGCCAACGCTGTCGCCTTCCTGTGCAGCGACGGCGCCAACTGGATCACCGGCGAGACCCTGTCGGTTAACGGCGGCCAGCATATGGCGTAGCCGCCGGCTACGCGTTCGAGCTTCGCGGGACCACCGCGACCGGGGAGGCCACCGCGGACCCACGCGGTGGCCTCCTTGCGTTTCAGGCAAGGGAGAGAAATGCCATGGACATCGCCGGACAGGCCGCGATTGTCACCGGCGCCGCGTCGGGGCTGGGCGAGGCGACGGCGCGCGCGCTCTCGCGCCATGGCGCGCGGGTGGCGCTGTTCGACCGTGACGGGTCCGCCGCCGGGAACGTGGCCGAGGCCATCGGCGGCAGCGCCTTCGCCTGCGATGTCGCCGATGCCGGGTCCGCCGAGGCGGCATTCAACGCCGCGCGCGCCGTTCACGGCCCCGCCCGCATCGCCGTGAACTGCGCCGGGATCGCGCCGCCGGCGCGCATCGTCGGGCGCGACAGCCCGTTGCCCCTCGCCGCCTTCGCAGACGTCGTCGCCGTGAACCTGGTCGGCACGTTCAACATTCTCAGGCTCGCCGCCGCGGACATGCGCGCGCTGGCGCCGCTTGATACCGGCGAGCGCGGTATCATCATCAACACCGCGTCCATCGCCGCCTTCGACGGCCAGATCGGCCAGGCCGCCTACGCGGCATCGAAAGGCGGAGTTGTCTCGCTAACCCTGCCGGCGGCCCGTGAACTGGCGCGTCACGGGATTCGCGTGCTGTGCATCGCGCCCGGCACGTTCGCGACGCCGATGCTGGCGGGCCTGCCGCCGGAAACCCGACGCTCGCTCGGCGAGGCGGTCCCCTTCCCCTCCCGGCTCGGCGATCCGGCGGAATTCGCGGCGCTCGTCGAGCACATGATCGGCAACGTCATGCTCAACGGCGAGGTCGTCCGCCTCGACGGCGCGCTGAGAATGCCGCCACGCTGAGACAAGAGGCTCGGGCGGGGCCTTGGCCTTAAACGCCGGCGGCGGCCTTGTCCATGAACGCGGCAAGCTTGGCATCGAGCGCGGTGACACCACCGGCGTCGTGGGTGGCCAGCGTGACGTCGACCCGGTTGTAGACGTTGAACCACTCGGGGTGATGATTCATCTTCTCGGCCGTTAGTGCCACGCGGGTCATGAACCCGAACGCCTGATTGAACGTCTTGAACTGGAAGGTTCGCGTAATCGCGTCGCGGCCCTCGACCTCCGACCACCCCGGCAGATCGGCGAGCGCCGCGCGGCGCGGCGCGCCCGACAGCTTATCGGCCATGGCTTTTGCTCCTCGGCTGTTATTCAATAAGCTCGATCTTGGATAAGCTTGGCCGTATTCAGGTAAGCCAGCCCGGCGGCGGCATCAAGCCGGCAGAAGGTCCGCCCATGCGCCCCACGCATACCATACCTCCCAGCCTCGACGACATCGAAGCGATGGCGCGAGAAGCGCTTTCGACGCTGCCCGACGCGCTCGGCCGTTTCGCGAAAAGCCTGGTCATCCGGGTCGAGGACATCGTCGACGAGGAGACCGAAGAAGAGATGGGGCTCGATAGCCCGTTCGATCTTCTCGGGCTCTACCGCGGCGTTTCGCTTAACCACAAGAGTATCACGGTTTCGTCTCAGGATATCGACATGGTCTTCCTCTACCGCTTGGCCATCCTCGACTACTGGTGCGAAACCGGCGAGGACCTGCGCGATCTGGTCCGTCATGTTTTGATCCATGAGATCGGCCACCACTTCGGCTTCAGCGACGACGACATGGAGGCGATAGAAAACCAGTGACGATGCCAGAAACACCCCCCGTCGCGACCGGCGACAAGCCAGCCACGGCGCCGCCCGGCCGCGCCCTGCCAGCCTCCGCGCTGATCACGCCGTGCGACCCCGCGGTTCTCGACTTCGAGACCACCGACGAGATCGAGCCCCTCGACGGCCCCGTCGGTCAGCAGCGGGCCGCCGAGGCGGTGCGTTTCGCCATGGGCATGCGCCATGCCGGCTACAACCTGTTCGCGTTCGGGCCGTCCGGTACCGGCAAACACGACTTCGTGCGCGGCTATGCCGAACGCATCGCCGCCGACTGGGCCGCGCCGCCGGACTGGTGCTACGTCCACAACTTCGCCGATCCCCACCGCCCGCGTGCGATCGAGCTGCCGCCCGGCAAGGCGCGGCCTTTTCATGACGACGCCCAGCGCCTGCTCGAGGAGTTACGCCACGCGATCCCCGCCGCGTTCGAAAGCAACGAGTATCGCACTCGCAAGAGCGTCATCCAGGAGCAGTTCAAGGAACGCCAGGAGACGGCGTTCAACGCGCTGCAAACGCGCGCCGGCGAGCGCAAAATCGCGCTGATCCGCACCCCCGTCGGCCTCGCCCTGGCGCCGCTGAAGGACGGCGAAGTTCTCGGACCGAAGGAGTTCGAAGAGCTGACGGCCGAGGAAAAGCGGAGTCGAGCGACCGACTCCGAGGCCATGCAAAAGGAGCTCGAAGCCTTTCTCCGCGAGGTGCCGGGCTGGGAAAAGGAACAGCGCGAGGAGATCAAGAGCCTCAATCGCGAGACCACGATGTACGCCGTCGGCCACCTGATCGACGAGCTAAAGAAGAGCTGGGCCGAGTTTCCGGCGATCCTCGGCCACCTCGATGCGGTGCGCGAGGACGTGATCGAAAATGCCGACGACTTCCTGCCGCAGCAGGAGCAATCGGGGCCGCAGATGCTGCTCGCCGCCGCCGGGCGCGGACAAGCGGCGAGCGGCGGACCGTTTCGCCGCTACGCGGTCAACGTGTTCGTCGACCAGGGCCAACGCGGCGCCGGCGAGGGTCCGGCGGGCGGCGCGCCGGTGATCTACGAAGACCATCCGACCCAGCCGAACCTGGTCGGCCGCATTGAGCACCTCGCCCAGTTCGGGACCCTGGTCACCGACTTCACCCTGGTCAAGGCCGGAGCGCTGCACCGCGCCAATGGCGGCTGCCTGATCATCGATGCGCGCAAGCTGCTGATGCAGCCCTATGCCTACGAGGCCTTCAAGCGGGCGCTGCGCTCGCGCTGCATCCGCATCGAGTCCCCCGCCGAATCTCTGGGCTGGACCACGACGACGACGCTCGAACCCGAGCCGATCAGACTCGACGTCAAGGTCGTCCTGCTCGGCGAACCGCTGCTCTACTACCTGCTGACGTTTCATGATCCCGAGTTTTTGGAACTGTTCCGGGTCGCCGCCGATTTCGGCGGGCGAATGGACCGCGGCGGCGCCAACACCGCGCTCTATGCCCGGCTGATCGGCGGCGTGGTCAAGGCCGCGGACGTTCGCGCGTTCTCGCGCTCGGCCGTGGCCAGGATCGTCGAGCACGCGTCGCGGCTCGCCGGTGACGCCGAGAAGCTGACCACGCACATGGACACGCTCGACGATCTGGTTCGCGAAACCGACTACTGGGCCGGCGAGGACGGCGCGGCGACGGCCGCGGCAGCCCATGTCGACGCCGCGATCGACGCCAAGACGTTCCGTTCCGACAGCCTGCGCGAGCGCATCCAGGAGGAGATCAGCCGCAAGACCATCGTCATCGAGACCGCCGGCGCGCGCGTCGGCCAGATCAACGGCCTTGCGGTCATTCAGCTCAACCACTTCGCCTTCGGCAGGCCGAGCCGGATCTCGTGCCGGGTCCGCCTCGGCAAGGGCGAGGTCGTCGACATCGAGCGCGAGGTCGACCTTGGCGGCCCGCTGCACTCCAAGGGCGTGCTGATCTTGTCGTCCTACCTCGGCACCCGGTTCGCCGTCGACCAGCCGCTGTCGCTGTCGGCTAGCCTGGTGTTCGAGCAGTCCTACGGCGGCATCGACGGCGACAGCGCGTCTTCGGCCGAGCTCTACTGCCTGCTCTCGGCGCTGGCCGAAATCCCGATCCGCCAGTCGCTGGCGGTCACCGGCTCGGTCGACCAGACCGGCCGGGTTCAGGCGATCGGCGGGGTCAACGAGAAGATCGAGGGGTTCTTCGATGTCTGCGCCGCGCGCGGGCTCACCGGCGAGCAAGGCGTATTGATCCCGGCGGCGAACGTCAAACACCTGATGGTCCGCCGTGACGTCGTCGAGGCCTGCGCGGCCGGCCGTTTCGCCGTCCATGCCGTCGAGACCATCGACCAGGGCATCGAAATTCTGACCGGCGTGCCCGCCGGCGGCGAGGACGCGACCGGCGCCTTTCCCATCGGCTCGCTCAATCGCGCCGTCGCCAAGCGGTTGGCGAGGTTCGCCTCCGCCGCCAAACGCCACGCCGCCGAAGCCCGGCCCCGGCGGAAAAAAGAAGATGCCGACAAGGAGCGCCGGCCGTGATCGAGCCGACCGCGCCCACCGCGCAAAGCGGATCGGGACAAGGCGCCGCGCGGCGGATTCGCCGCATCGTCGTCGCCTTCGACGGAGCGACCGACGAGAACCTCGCCGCGGTGGAAACCGGAGCCGCCTTCGCGGCACGACTTCGCGCCGACCTGCTCGGCCTGTTCATCGAGGATAGCGACCTCGCCAAGCTTGCCGAGTACCCCGGCGTCGCGACCTTCGGCGCGCTCTCGGCGGGACGCCCGCCCCTGGGCGCCGCGCACCTGAAGGCGGCGCTCCGCGCGCAATTGGCGCGCACGCGCCACGCCGTCGAGCGGGCGGCCGAACGGCGCCATATTCGCTCGAGCTTCGAGATCCGCCGCGGCCGGGTGATCGCCGAGATCGTCGGCGCGGCCTCGCCGGCCGATCTGGTCATCATCGGTTGGCGCGGCGGCGCGCCGACCTCGGTGGCGGCACCCGGAACGCCCGCCGTGGCGCTGCTTGCCGCGCTCTTCGAAGCAACGGTGCGGTGCGTGCTGATCCCGCGGCGGGAAGAGGCCTCCGCCGGCCCGGTCGTTGTCGGATACGACGCCAGCGCGGCGGCGCGCGAGGGCCTGGCCGCGGCGGCCGAGATCGCCGGCTCCGGCGAGCCCGGCGTCACGATCGAGATCGCTCTGCTCACCGGCCGGCTTGACCAGGCCGAGGCATGGCGGCGCGAGGCGAGCATCATCGCCGCCCCGAGCGGTATCCGCGGGGTAGTGTTCGTACAGCTGCCGAACGCCGAGCTCATGGAGCTGATGGCGATGGCCGGGCGAGAGCGCGCCAGCCTGCTCGTCGTTCCGACCCATCTTCTCGATCCCGCGACCACGCGGCTCGCGATCGAGCGCGCGCCGTGCTCTTTGTTGCTGGTCCGCTGAGATGAGCGGGACGACGCCGCCGCAAGGCCGCCCCACCGCCGGCAAGCGCCTGCTCTATTTCGCCGATCCGATGTGCTCGTGGTGCTGGGGGTTCTCGCCCGTCTTCGCGCGAATCCTCGCCGAGTATGAAGACCGCGCGCCGGCGCGGCTCGTCGTCGGCGGGCTGAGGGCGGGCGAGACAAGGCCGATGGACGAAACAGCGAAAGCCGCCATTCGCGGCCACTGGGAGCATGTCCAGGCCGCCACCGGGCAGCCGTTCGCCTACGACTTCTTCGCGCGCGAGGGGTTCGTCTACGACACCGAGCCGGCGTGCCGGGCGGCGGTCGCCATGCGCAATCTGGTGCCGGCCGCGACGTTCGACTACTTCAAGGCCATCCAGCACGCCTTCTACGTCGAGGGCCGCGACGTGAGCGAGCCTGCGGTTCTGGCCGAGCTGGCGGCGGCGTTTTGCGGCGATGCGGACGTCTTCGCCACGGTCCATGGCGCGGCCGAGGTCATCGAGGCGACGCGCGCGGACTTCCGCCTCACCCACACGCTCGGGATCTCCGGCTTCCCCGCGGTGGTCCTCAACGATGCCGGCGGATCGAGGGCGCTCACGATCGGCTACCAGCCCTTCGCCGATCTCGCTCCCGCGCTCGACGCATGGTTGCAATCATAAGGGTCCGTCCGCGCCCGCCGGCGGACGGATGACGCGTCCGGAAGATGTCATGTTTTCCGGAGAATATAGGTCATTCTGACCTATTTTATGGGTCAGAATGACCTATCGAATTATCGCCAACTAATTGATATTACGGTATACACCATTCCGGCAGCGCGAATGAAATTTCCACGCGGCGCCAGCCGGCGTACGGACGATCAACGCCCTCCTCCAGCCGGGAGATCCGGGATGATGCTACCTCAAGCTGCGGCTTGATCAAGCCTTGGCCCGGCCGCGGAGATTGAATGGAAACTGGTGGAGCCGAGGGGATTTGAACCCCTGACCTTCGCATTGCGAACGCGACGCTCTCCCAACTGAGCTACGGCCCCGGATCGAGGGAAGCAGTGGCAACGTGCGTGCGGCACGCCCCCAACCGCGAGCGGATAATGAGAGAGAGAACCCGCCGCTGTCAAGGATCGGCGCGGGCGGATGGAGACCGCGCCGCTTCAGCGAGACTGAGACCGCCGGAATCCTGGGCATCTCGGTCGCGACCTCGCGCCGCCTGGAACGGCGCGGTCTCATTCCGTCCCTTCCGGCCTTCGCCGCGGCGGATCTACCATCTCGACCGCGACATCGAGCACTACATGCGGGAGCCGACCCCATGGCAGCATCCGATACCCCATCCGGCCGCCTTGTTCAGGGCCGCCGCCTTTTCGGCGGTCCGGTTGTAGACCCTGAGCCGGTAACCGCCGGCCAGCAGCCACTCGGCGGTGCCGCGGCCCATACACTCAGCAGTTGCCTGCTCATCATCGGCATCCACCATCCGACGTCATCGCCACCTCATTCGCTCGGCAACAAAACTAAAATACCCGAGAGGCAAAGCCCCATACGTCGAACCACCTCAACCGCTTTCGCCCGGATCTCCTCCTTCAAACCATCTATGGGTAACATGTGCGTACTCGCGCGCCAGCGACCCGTGTCAGCCGAGCACCGCCGCGACGCAGGTCCACGTTGTTGTCGACACCAGCGGATGAAGCCGCCATTCAACGGTTCCCGCAAATCGCGATTGGGTGCTATTATCATGTTGGGGTCGTTCTTTGTCCTGCTTCGAGCGCGAAAGGATACTGAACATGCATAGTCGCAAAAGCCAAAGATTAATCGGTGTTCAGTCATGACTGCCGTTCGGCTGACGTCACGGTCGGGCGCGGCAGTGGATGTCCCGGTGGACGCCCTGCATGGCTGGCGGAGCCGCTTGCGCGGGCGCGTGCTTCTCCCGGACGATCGTGGCTACGACGATGCCCGATCTATCTGGAACGCCATGGTAGACAGACGTCCAGGGATTATCGTCCAGTGTGCCGGAGCGGCCGACGTGATCGCCGCCATCAGGTTTGGCCGGGAGCATGGACTGCTGATCGCCGTCAAGGGCGGTGGCCACAATATCGCCGGGAGCGCGGTCTGCGACGGCGGCCTGATGCTGGACCTCTCGCCGATGAACTCTGTCCACGTCGACCCGTGGAATCAAACGGCCAGAGTTGAGCCGGGAGTCACCCTTGGCGCGTTCGATCGCGAAGCGCAGGCTTTCGGTTTGGCCACGCCGCTCGGCATCAACTCGACAACAGGCGTCGCCGGGCTCACGTTGGGTGGGGGCTTTGGCTGGCTCAGCCGCAGCTTGGGCCATTCCGTCGATAACCTGATCTCGGCCGATGTGGTGACCGCGCAAGGAGACTTGGTGCGCGCCAGCGAGGACGAACGCGCGGACCTTTTTTGGGGGTTGCGCGGCGGAGGCGGGAACCTCGGCGTTGTGACCTCTTTCACGTTCCGGCTTCATCGCGTCGGACCAGAAGTGTTGGCCGGTCTCATCGTTTATCCGTTCGAGCGAGCGGGCGACTTGTTGAAGGCCTATCGCTCATTCGTTGCTTGTGCCCCGGATGTCCTCACCGTCTGGAGCGTGCTGCGCAAGGCGCCTCCCCTGCCCTTCCTGCCAGAGAACGTCCACGGCAAGGAGGTCGTTGTATTTCCAATCTGCTACGTGGGCGACATTGATGAAGGACGCCGGGTCATCGAACCGCTGCGCCATTTCGGCGCTCCCTGCGGCGAACATGTCGATCCCATGCCGTTCACGGCTTGGCAGAGCGCGTTCGACCCGCTGCTCTCGCCGGGCGCGCGCAACTACTGGAAGTCCCATGACTTCTCGGTGGTGAGCGATGCCGTTATCGATGTCCTCGTAGAATACGCAGGTTCGCTACCAACGCCGGAGTGCGAGGTTTTCCTCGCCCACCTGGATGGCGCCGGGGGGCGGGTAGCGGAGGACGCAATGGCCTATCCCAGCCGCAATGCCTCATTTGTGCTCAACGTGCACGCACGCTGGCGCGACGCCGGTCAGGATAAGGCGTGCATGTCATGGGCTCGCGAGTTCTTCGCCGCTACGGCGCCCTACGCGAATGGCGGTGTCTACGTCAATTTTCTTGGCGCAGACGAGCAGGATCGCGTTCGTTCGGCCTACGGCGGCAACTACGAGAGGTTGGTGGCGCTCAAGGCCAAGTACGACCCCGAGAACATGTTTCGGGTTAACTTGAACGTAAAGCCGGCGGCGTAACCGCGCACGGGCTTCTCGACTGTAAGGGACGGATTGCCAAGCCCCGAGTTGCCACGCCCAGCCCGCGAAAGCGGGAATTTACCGGCTCGTTGATGCGGGCACCTCGCACTCACCCCGCCGGCGGCGAGATCGGGTAGAGCTTCGATCCGTAGCTGATCGCCAAATATCAGCGGCGGTTTCCCGGCTTCGGCGAGAAGATTATCTCGATCTACGCCCGCGGCATGAGTACCCGCGAGATCCAGGGGCATCTGTATCGTGAGTTAGGGTGGCGCTCTTTGCTTGCCGCTACGACCAGACCGTACGAACTGCTGGCCGCGGCTAATGGTCGAGGAGATGGGCAAGGCGGCGGCCGCCGAGGCGGAAAAACCGGACTGGGCGTGCCGCTACTACGCCGAGAACATCGCCGCGATGCCGCTACATGCGAAACGACGCGTAGTACGCAGGTCGTCATCATATTGACATAACCTTCTGGTTGATTTACTTCTGCTGGAAGGGCCGTGTACGGATTGCGGAGGACGACGAGAGGGGGCGACGATGTCGAAAACGAATGCGGCTGGGTTTCTGCCCGCCTTGCAGGATTTCGCCTATCAGCCGTGGACGAGTTGGGAAAATCTATGCCAGGGCTGGTTCAGCCCCAACATTACGTTCGGTGCCAACGTGCATGACAGGCCCGTCGAGGCTCACGTCGTCGACACGGTTGGAAGCTACGGCAAGCAGCTAAGCTGCATTATTGGTTCGATGTGCGTACTCGTCTCCCGCCTCGACCACAAGGATCTGACGCCAGCGGAAGAACACGCGGTTTATGAGTTCCGCGAGCTGGCGCGAAAGGCTAAGGAGGCGGTCAACGAATTCAGGGAGAAGGCGACTGGCGAGAACGCGACGCTCGCCGCGGTGGATACATGGATTGAGGCGATCGTGGCACTCAGAAAGGACAGTCCTGCCGCCTACGCTCGCCTTTCGTCCCGGATTCGGGAGGCCTTGCCGCCTGCCGGTGACGACCGGTAGAACTCAACATGCCGCGGCAGCCATGTCACATGTGTCCGCGAAGAGGCGCCTGTCCGCGTCTCATCGCGATCTGGTTCGCCGATCGCGCGGCCCTTGCCGCATTCCCTTGAGTTTCGCACGGACCTGAGTCCTGCCCTCGCCCGCGTACTGGCCCTGAATGTCGTGGGTTAGGGCGGCGAGCGGCGATTGCCGCTACCGAGCACCATGGGCCGCAGCCGGGTCTGGCGTCGCGGGAACTGGTGGGACGGGCGGACAATGAAAAGCATCAATCCGGCGACAGGCGCGGTCAACGCCGAGTATCCCGAGGCGAGCGAGGCGCAGGTTGGTGACGCGATCGCGCGCTCGGCCGAAGCGTTCGCCGCGTACCGCCGGACCGACTTCGCTGCGCGCGGTGAATGGTTGCGCCGGGCGGCCGACATTCTCGACGCGGAGAAGGATCGCTTCTCGCGGCTGATGGTCGAAGAGATGGGCAAGTCGCGCAAGGCGGCGGTGGCCGAGGCCGAAAAGTGCGCGCTGGCCTGCCGCTACTACGCCGAAAACGCCGCCGCGATGCTCGCCGACGAAAAGATCGAAACCGGACGCGGCCGAGAGCTTCATCCGCTACCGTCCGCTCGGCCCGGTGCTCGCGGTCATGCCGTGGAACTTCCCGTTCTGGCAGGTCTTCCGGTTCGCGGCGCCCGCGTTGATGGCCGGCAACACCGGCCTGCTCAAGCACGCCTCGAACGTGCCCGGCTGCGCGCTCGCGATCGCCGAGATCTTTTCGCGGGCGGGCTTTCCGCGTGGCGTCTTCCAGAGCCTGCTGGTCGGCTCATCCGCGGTGGTACGCATCCTCGAAGACCCGCGCATTGTCGCGGCGACCCTGACCGGCAGCGACCTCGCCGGCGCGAAGGTCGCCGCCGGCGCCGGCGGCCAGATCAAGAAGACCGTGCTCGAGCTCGGCGGCAGCGATCCGTTCATCGTCATGCCGAGCGCCGATCTCGAACGCGCCGTCGAGGTCGCGGTCGCGGCGCGGACCATCAACAACGGCCAGTCGTGCATCGCCGCCAAACGCTTCATCGTCCACGAGGAAATCTACGACGACTTCGAGGCCCGCTTCGTCCAGCGCCTGAGCCTGCTCAAGGTCGGCGATCCGATGGACGACGCGACCGACATCGGCCCACTGGCGACGCCGGACATCCTCGCCCAGGTCGAGGCTCAGGTGGAGGGCACGCTGGACGCCGGCGCCCGGTTGTTGACCGGCGGGCGGCGCGGCGAGGGACCGGGGAACTTCTACCTGCCGACCGCGCTCGCGAACATTCCCGAGGACTCGCCGGCCTACCACGAAGAGGTCTTCGGGCCGGTCGCGCTGATGTTCAAGGTCGCGGACATCGACGCGGCGATCGCCTTGGCCAATGACAGCCCGTACGGCCTCGCCAGCAGCGTGTGGACCAGCGACGAGGGCGAATGCGCGCGCTTCATCGATGAGGTCGAAGCCGGGCAAACGTTCGTCAACGCGATGGTCGCCTCCGATCCGCGCCTCCCCTTCGGCGGGATCAAGCGCTCGGGCTACGGCCGCGAGCTTGGCGCGCTCGGCATTCGTGAGTTCGTCAACATCAAGTCCGTCTCGATCGCGTCTTTGCAGCGGCAAAGTGGATAAGGCCAGGCGGAAGCGGCGTTGACGCGGCCGTGACCATCCTATATGGCCAAGTGATGAGATGTTCCGCTTGCGTGGCTCCTCCCGTTCCTCTCCGATCGGGGTGTTTTGTCGTTGCGCCGGTCGCGGACGAGGAGCGGGGGGTTTACCTTGGATAATATGCAGGCGCCCACGGCGCTGATGGCCGGCAAGCGCGGTCTAATCATGGGCGTCGCCAATGACCGCTCGATCGCCTGGGGCATTGCCCAGGCCGTTCATGCCCACGGCGGCGAACTCGCCTTGACCCATCAGGGCGATGCCATCCGCAAGCGTGTCATCCCGCTCGCCGCATCGCTCGGCTGCGATATCGTGTTGCCGTGCGACGTCACCGACGATGCGAGCATGGACGCCGTCTTCGAGGCCCTGCGCCAGCGCTGGGGTAGCCTCGACTTTGTCGTGCACGCCATCGCCTACTCCGACAAGGAGCAGCTCAAGGGCCGCTACGTCGACACCACCGCCGAAAACTTCGCCATGTCGATGGCGATATCCTGCTACTCCTTCACCACCGTTTGCCAGCGCGCCGAGAAGCTGATGACGGGCGGCGGCAGCCTTGTCACCATGAGCTACATGGGTGCCGAGCGGGTGATGCCGCACTACAACGTCATGGGCGTCGCCAAGGCCGCGCTCGAGGCCAGCGTGCGCTACCTGGCCGAGGACCTGGGCCGCCAGAACATTCGCGTCAACGCCCTGTCGGCCGGGCCGATGAAGACATTGGCGGCGTCGGGCATCGGCGATTTCCGCCATATCCTCAAGTGGAACCAGTATAACGCGCCGCTGCGCCGCAACATCACCCAGGCCGACGTCAGCGGCGCCGCGCTTTACCTGCTCAGCGAGCTCGCATCGGGCGTTACCGGCGAGGTCCATCATGTCGACGGCGGCTTCAACACCATCGGCATGCTGGCGGTCGACGCCGTTCCGGCCATTCGCGAGATGCTGGGAGGGGTGAAGCCGCGGAGCTGAGCGGCATGTCGGGGAACACCTTCGGCACTCTGTTTCGCCTCACCACCTTCGGTGAAAGCCACGGGCCGGCGATCGGCGGGATCGTCGATGGCGTCCCTCCTCGCCTTGCCTTGGCCGAGGCCGATCTTCAACACGAACTCGACCGCCGCCGTCCGGGCCAAAGCCGCCACACCACCCAGCGGCGCGAGCCGGACCGCGCGCAGATCCTCTCGGGCGTGTTCGAGGGCCTGACCACCGGCGCGCCGATCGGCATCCTCATCGCCAACGAGGACGCCCGGTCCAAGGACTATGGCGCGATCAAGGATACCTTCCGCCCCGGCCACGCCGATTATACCTACATCGCCAAGTACGGCATTCGCGACTATCGCGGCGGCGGCCGGTCGAGCGCACGCGAGACCGCGGTGCGGGTCGCCGCCGGCGCGATCGCGCGCAAGGTTCTCGGCGCGGACGTCGCAATCCGCGGCGCGCTGGTCCAGATGGGGCCGCACGCAATCGAGCGCGCCCGCTGGGACTGGGACGAAACCGGACGCAATCCGTTCTGGTGCCCCGACGCCCGCGCCGCCGAGGCCTGGGCCGATTTTCTCGACGCCGTCCGCAAGGCCGGCTCGTCGGCCGGCGGCATCGTCGAGGTCGTCGCCGGCGGCGTTCCCGCCGGGCTCGGCGCGCCGGTGTTCGACCGCCTCGACGCCGACATCGCCAAGGCGATGGTCGGCATCCCGGCGGTCAAGGGGGTCGAGATCGGCGCCGGCTTCGCCGCGGCGGCGCGCTCGGGCCCGGAGAACAACGACGAAATGCGGATGCGCGAGGGCCGGCCCACGTTCCTCTCGAATCACGCCGGCGGCGTTCTCGGCGGCATCTCGACCGGAGCGGAGATCGTCGTGCGCATCGCGATCAAGCCGACCAGCTCGCTCGCCCGCGCGCAGCGGACCATTACCGCCGCGGGCGAGGACGCCGAGATCGTCACCACCGGCCGCCACGACCCGTGCGTCGCCATTCGCGGCGTCCCGGTCTGCGAGGCGATGCTCGCCTGCGTCCTCGCCGACCACCTGCTGCGGCACAAGGCCCAGTGTGGCTAGGCCGAGGTTGGGGCGGCTGAGGTCGGGCGGCGTTCCCGAGGGGCTCACCGCATCGAGAACAGTTCTTGGTGAAAACGCTGCTGCACGGGTAAGCCCAGCGCCGCGAAGTCGGCTTTCAGCGCCTGGCCGAAGCCCGCGGGGCCGCAGAACCAGATGCTGGCCTCCCGCCATTGCGTCACCGCCGCGCGAATGCGCTCGCCATCCAGGCGGCCGTCGCGGAAGTCAACCAGGATGTGAAGACGCACGCCCGCGGCCTTTGCATCGGCCGTGAGCTTAGCGAACGCATTTTCGTCCTGGTCAATGTGGTGTGGAAGAAGTCGATGGTCTGTGCCGCGTCCGCCGGTCTCGCCGCACGGTGTTTCATGCGGGCGATGAAAGGCGTGACCCCGATGCCGCCGCCGACCCAGATCTGGCGGGGACAGCTGTCGTCGAACGTGAAGCAGCCGTATGGGCCCTCGACGCTCACATCCTGTCCGACGCGCAGTTTCTCGCGAAGCCGCCGGGTGTGGTCGCCCAGTTCCTTGACCACGAAGGTGATGCGCCGGTCGGCGGCATTCCAGGCCGACGCGATGGTGTAGGGATGGGCGCCCTCCGAGGCATCCGAGGTGGCGAAGGCGAATTGCCCGGCTTGGTGCCCTGGCCAGCCCTCCGCCATCTCGATCTCGGCTACGAGCGCGCGCACGCCCGGATAGTAGTCCAGCGAGCGAATTTTTCCCGGAACGTGCCTGTCGGCGGCGACGCGGCGGAGCAGAACAACCACGGCGGCCCACGCGCCAAGGCCGAGCAGCAGCGCCATCACCATGCCGATGGGCGAGGTCCAATACGTGAACCTGATCAGCACGACGGCATGGAACGCCAGCGCAAGGTAGGCCACGGCCAGCAAGCGGTGGGTCTTGAAGAAGAGCCGATACGGGAAGCGCTTGAGCAACGCCAGCGCGATCAGCACCACGGCGGCATAGAACGCCCATTCGCCGACCACTTCAGCGGTGCCGCGCAGGTCCATGAACGCCTGCGCGATGGGGTTCTCCGGGACGGCTCGATGCCCGCGCTCCGGCCTTTGCAACCAACCCCAGTCCACCGCCCATTTCGGCCCGCGCACCCAAAGCCAGTGGGTGATCGCGGCCACCAGGGCGGCAATGCCCAGCCACTTGTGCAGGCGGTACATCTTGTCCAGTCCGCCGAACCATTTTTCCGGCCAGCGCGGGCGCAGCGCCAGAATCATGGCCACGGACATGCAGCCGATGGCGAGCACGCCGCTGTACTGGATCATGGTCTTGCGAAATGCAAAAAAGCTCTGCGCCCGGAACACGGACGGGTCGGCCGCGAGCCATAGCACGCTCAGCAGCGCCAGCAGGCCCCACAACGAAATACTGATCTTCCGCATGGCGAACATCCCCGTGTCACGCTGTCAGCCGTCCATCACCGGCGCGTGCGCCGCCACGCTCGGCGCACGCGCTTCTTGGATGGCGGCGCGGAGGAGATCGCTTTGGATCAGCCTTGTTCCACTCCGGCGGCGGCTGCGTCGAGCGCGGCGGCCACGGCATCGGCCTGCTCTTCGCTGAGCGGGCCGCGCGCCAAGCGCAGCCGAAGCACGCGCTTCAGGTTCTCCATCGCCCGGAAGATCCGCGGCGCGGGGCTGCCCTGCTCCCGGCCCGCCTCGTCCATGCGAACGAGAAGGGCGTCGAGCACCGGACGGTTGGCCTCGAGCAAGGCCTGGCCTTGCGCGGTGATCTCGTGCAGCTTCTTGCCGCCCTCGGCGGCGCTGACGGTTACGTAACCGAGTTCCTCCAAGAGGGTCAAGCTCGGATAGATCACGCCGGGGCTGGGGCTGTAGGCGCCGGCGACCCGCTCCTCGATGGCCTTGATGATCTCATAACCGTGCCGCGGCTTTTCGGCAATGAGATGCAGAATGACCAGACGAAGGTCGCCGTGGGCGAAGAAGCGGCGGAGACCGGATCGGCCGGATCGGCCGCCCGCGCCGCCTCTGCCGCGTCTACCGCCCCCGCCGTCTTGCGGTCCGTGACCGAAGCGCGGTCCATGCTGGCCGCGTTCGCCGCCGCCGAGACCTTGTTCATGATTGGCGTGCGCGGGTCGAGCGTGGCAATGTCGATGAAACATGATGTGTATATCTCCATGTTGTTTCCGATATAACTAAATTATAGATATATCGAATCATCGACGAACGCAAGCGCGATCCGTTTTTCTTACGACGCCCCCGGTTCCCGACGTTGTTTCGTCACAACGCGCGGTGCGGCTAGAATGGAGCGGCCCAAATCGCTGCGAAGGCGCATGGGTCATGACCTCGAGAAGGAGATGTCCGATGCCGCAACCCGATCACGTCGTCAAGATCCCGCTCCCGCTCGCAGACGGGCTCGACGCCGACATCGCCAAGTATTTCGCCAAGTGCACGGAAAAGCTCGGCCTGGTGCCGAACGTGCTCAAAGCCTACACCGGCAATCCGGCGAAGTTCCGGGTGTTCGCGGCGTTCTACAACCAGCTGATGCTCGACGAAGACAGCTGCGCGCTGACGAAGCTGGAGCGCGAGATGATTTCGGTCGTCGTCTCCTCGGCCAATCGCTGCTACTACTGCCTCGTCGCCCACGGCCAGGCGGTGCGCCAGCTGAGCGACGATCCGGAGCTGGGCGAGATGATGGTGATGAACTACCGCGTCGCCGAGCTCGATCCGCGCACCCGCGCCATGCTTGACTTCGCCTGGATGCTGACGATGAGCCCGCACGACATCGACGAGCGCCACCGCCAGCGGCTGCGCGACGTCGGCTTTTCCGACCAGGACATCTTCGATATCTGCGATGTCGCGGCGTTCTTCAACTACACCAACCGCATGGCCCACGGCCTCGACATGATGCCCAACCGCGCCTACCACGCGATGAACCGGTAGCCGCGCGGCCTTAAACTGATTTGGCAATGGATGCTACAGGGCGAGAAATGGAAGATACAGAAAAAGGACACTTGGCAGAGTTTGTAATATCGCTTCTAAATCATCCGGCGTGCGAAACAGCGGCAGAGTATGCGGAGGTGGCTGTAGACAGCTTGCTTGAAGACGGCATACTAAAAGATCTTCCATTTTTTAGCACACTCATAAGCATGTATCATTCTGTTGTTTCCATAAGAGACAGATTATTACTTAAGCAACTATGTAGTTTTCTTCAGAGTATCGAAGATGTTCCAGAGAAAACACGAAGCAACTTTGTTGCCAGCTTAGAGAGGCAGGGTAAACGAAAAGAAGTTGGTGAGAAGATTATTTTTATTATAGATAGGCAAGATGATGCGCGGAAAGCTTCTATTATAGGAGAAATTTTCAGACATTACCTGCTCGGGAAAATCGATCAGAATGATTTTTTTCTCCTTTGCCACTGCGTTAACTTATGCCACACTGTTTATTTGGAGAGATTGTGGGAATTCGAGTCAGGATTTGATGCTGAACATCATTCGGTGGCGAAAGCGCTCGCTCTCGCTGGTATCGCAGAATGGGATATAAACACATCAGAAATGATCTGGGATGGAAATTCACTAGGATCGAGCATACATTACGAGTTGAATACTTATGGATACAAACTCTCAAATATCCTAAAGACACGAGCAGAGAGGCATAACCTACATTCAGCACGCGTCGAATAACTGAGTTATCCTGTTCTATTTCTATTTCTCGCGGCGGGCACAGACCAGGTATTCGATGTTGCCGCTGGGACCGGTGATCGGGCTTTGGCAGAGGCCAGCGACCGACCAGCCCGGCCGGGCCGCGAGCCACTGGGCGACGGCGGCGCAAACCTGGTCGTGAACGGCCGGATCGCGGACCACGCCGCCCTTGCCGACGTGCTCGCGGCCGGCCTCGAACTGGGGCTTGATCAGCGCGATCAGGCTCGCGCCCGGCGCCGCCAGGGCGAGCGCCGCCGGCAGCGCGGTCGCAAGGCCGATGAAGCTGACGTCGCAAACGATCAGGCCGACCGGCTCGGGGACGAGCTTGGCGTTCAGGTCGCGAACGTTGGTCCGCTCGACGACGACGACCCGCGGGTCCTGACGAAGGCGCCAGGCGAGCTGGCCATGGCCGACGTCGACGGCGTAGACCTTGGCCGCGCCGCGGCTGAGCATGACATCGGTAAAGCCGCCGGTGGACGCGCCGAGATCGAGACAGACAAGGCCGGCCGGGTCGACCGCAAAATGATCGAGGCCGTGGGCGAGCTTGACCCCGCCGCGCGACACCCACGGATGGTCGCGACCCTTGACGGTGAGCTCGCTGGCGGCCGGTAGCCGCTGGCCGGGCTTGTCGATCCGCCGGGTGCCGACGAAAACCAGCCCGGCGATGATCAGCGCCTGAGCCCGGGCGCGGCTTTCGGCCAGCCCGCGCGCGACGACCAACTCGTCGGCGCGCTGGCTGGAGGCGCCGCCCGCCGCACCATGGGCGGGCTTAAGCGCGCGCGGCCTCCGCGGCCTCGCCGTCATGGCCGAGCGTGCGCAGCGCGGTGGCGACGATCTGGCGGACGCTGAGGCCGGCGACCTCGTATTGCACCTCCGGCTTGTCGTGATCGAGGAACACGTCGGGCAGGGTCATCGGCCGGACCTTGATGCCGGTGTCGAGCAACCCGGCGCTCGCCATGTACTGCAACACGTGGCCGGCGAAACCGCCCGCCGAGCCTTCCTCGATGGTGACCAGGACCTGGTGTTCGCGCGCCAGGCGGGTGATCAGCTCTTGGTCGAGCGGCTTGGCGAAGCGCGCATCGGCGACCGTAATCGAGTACCCCCGCGCCGCCAACTCCTCGGCCGCCTTCAAGGTATCCTTGAGGCGGCTGCCGATGCTGAGCAGCGCGATGGTCGAGCCTTCGCGCAGCACCCGGCCCTTGCCGATCGGCAGGACCAGCCCGCGCTCGGGCATATCGACCCCCATCCCCTCGCCGCGCGGATAGCGCACCGCGCTCGGCCGATCGTCGATCGCCGCGGCGGTCGCGATCATATGCATCAACTCGGCCTCGTCGCCGGCCGCCATGACGACCATGTCGGGCAGACAGCACAAGTACGGCAGGTCGAACGCGCCGGCGTGGGTCGCGCCGTCGGCGCCGACCAGACCGGCGCGGTCGATGGCGAAGCGCACGGGCAGCTTCTGCAAGGCGACATCGTGGACCACCTGGTCATAGGCCCGTTGCAGGAAGGTCGAGTAGATCGCGCAGAACGGCTTGAACCCTTCCGCGGCAAGGCCGGCGGCGAACGTTACGGCATGCTGCTCGGCGATCCCGACGTCGAAACAGCGCTCGGGAAAGCGCTCTTCGAACTTGTCCAAGCCGGTGCCCGCGGGCATCGCCGCGGTGATGGCGATGATCTTGTCGTCGTCCTCGGCCTCGCGGATCAGCGCGTTGGCGAAGACCCCGGTATAGCTCGGCGCGTTGGCCTTGGCCTTGACCTGCTCGCCGGTGACGACATCGAACTTGCCGACGCCGTGGTACTTGTCGGCCGACTGCTCGGCCGGCGCGTAGCCGTGACCCTTGCGGGTGACGACGTGAAGCAGCACCGGACCGGGATCGTGGTCGTCGCGGAGATTCTTCAGCACCGGCAACAGGTGATCGAGGTTGTGGCCGTCGACCGGGCCGACATAGAAGAATCCGAGTTCCTCGAAAAGCGTCCCGCCGGTGACCAAGCCGCGGGCGTACTCCTCGGCCTTGCGCGCGGCGACCTCGATCCCGCGGGGAAACTTCTTGGCCATCTCGGCGAGGACATGGCGCAACGAGCGGTAGGGCTTTGACGAAATCAGCCGCGACAGATAGGCGCTCATCGCGCCGACCGGCGGCGCGATCGACATGTCGTTGTCGTTGAGCACGACGATCAGCCGGGAGGCCATGGAGCCGGCGTTGTTCATCGCCTCGTAGGCCATCCCGGCGCTCATCGCGCCGTCGCCGATGACGGCGATAACGTTGTTGTCGTCCTTGCGGAAATCGCGGGCCACGGCCATGCCGAGCGCGGCCGAAATCGACGTCGAGGTATGGGCCGCGCCAAACGGATCGTATTCGCTCTCCGCGCGCTTGGTGAAGCCGGACAGCCCGCCGCCCTGGCGCAAGGTCGGCATGCGTTCGCGCCGCCCGGTGATGATCTTGTGCGGATAGGCCTGGTGACCGACATCCCAGATCAGCTTGTCGCGCGGCGTGTTGAAGACGTAATGCAGGGCCACGGTCAGCTCGACCACGCCGAGGCTGGCGCCAAGGTGGCCGCCGGTGATCGAGACGACGCGGATGGTCTCCTGACGCAGTTCGTCGGCAAGGACCTGCAGTTGATCTTCGGGAAGCTTTCTCAGGTCGCTGGGGTACTTGACCTGATCCAGCAGCGGCGTCCGGATTTCCATTGCGTGACTTCTCCACTCAAGCCATGAGCCCGCGTATCCGCGGGCGCCGGGGTTCGGCGCGTCGAACGCCGGTCAGTTGCGCCGCTCGACGATAAACGACGCCAGCTCCCGCAAGGGGTCGGCGCCGTCGTCGAAAATCGCCAGATGTTCGACCGCTTGGCAGGCGAGCATGTCCGACTGACTGCGCGCGCGTTCAACTCCGAGAAGCGATACGAACGTTGCCTTGCCGGCCTTCTCGTCCTTGCCGGTCGACTTGCCGACAACCTCCGCGTCGCCCTCAACGTCAAGCAGATCGTCGACGATCTGGAACGCAAGCCCCAGGTCATGGGCATAGGCGCGCAGCGCGTGACGAGCGCTATCGCTGGCCTTGCCGAGGATGGCGCCGGCTTCGCAGGCGAACGCGATCAGGGCGCCGGTCTTCATTCGCTGCAACCGGGTGACCTCGTCCATACCCAGCGTCCGATGCTCGGCGAGAAGATCGAGCATCTGTCCGCCGACCATTCCGTCAACCCCCGCCGCGCGCGACAGTTCCACGACGAGGTCGGCACGCACCCGCGGATCCGAATGCGTCGCCGGCTCGGCAAGCACCTCGAACGCCCGGGTCAGCAGCCCGTCGCCGGCTAGAATCGCGGTCGCCTCGTCGAACTTGACGTGGCAGGTCGCCATCCCGCGGCGCAGGTCGTCATTGTCCATGGCCGGAAGATCATCGTGAACCAGCGAATAGCAGTGAACCATCTCGATCGCCGCCGCGGCGCGCAAGGCGAACGGCCGGCTGACCCCGAACAGGTTGGCGCCGGACACCACCAGAAATGGCCTGATGCGTTTGCCGCCGGACAGCGTCGCGTAACGGATCGCCTCGAGTAGGCGCGTTTCGGCATCGTTATGCAGGGGCAGAAGACGATCGAGGGTCGCGTCGACCTCCCGCGCATTTTCGGCCAGGGCCGCGGTAATCTTGGACACGTTCGCTCTCGGTTTGCTGTCAGCCTAGGTCGATTGCTTCGGCGGTGACCGCGCCGTCGGGACCGACGACGATCTTTTCCACCCGGGACTGGGCCTCCTGGAGTTTCGCCTCGCAATGCCGCTTCAGCGCGATGCCGCGCTCGTAGGCGGAGATGGCCTCGTCCAGCTTGGCCGACCCCTCTTCGAGGCGACGAACAATTGCTTCAAGCTCGGCCAAGGCGTCCTCGAAGCTCAATGTCGACAGCTCCGGCGTATTGTCTTGTTGAGCCATGGGCCCCTTCCACTCCACGCAACAACGATCGCGCACATCCGCGACGCCGTTCGCCCCCGCATCGGGTGTATGCGTGTTTTGGTCTTGTTGCAAGCGCGTAGAGCCACGGCAGAACCACGGCGGACACGCCGGCAACCGCGTAACGCCTTATGTACTGGTTTCCGACGCCATTTCAACATTTCGCGGCGCGACGCGCCGACCGATGCGCGCTCGTCGAGAGCTTGCGAATGCTCAGTGGCCCATCATCGCCTTGACGTGGACGCCGACGCTTTCGGCCAGCGCGGTCAAATCGTAGCCGCCCTCGAGCGTCGAGACGACACGGCCGCCGCAGACACTTTCACCGATCTCCATGAGCTCGCGGGTGAGCCAGGCGAAGTCGTCGGTCTCAACCCTGAGTTGCGCCAGCGGATCGCGAACGTGGGCATCGAACCCGGCCGAAATCAGCAGCATGTCCGGCTTGAACTTGCGCAGCGCGGGCAGGATGCGCGTCGCGTAGGCGGCGCGAAACCCCTCCGAGCCGGTGTTCGGCCGGAGCTGCACGTTGCAGATGTTGTGGAAGACACCGGTCTCGTGCTCCATGCCGGTGCCCGGATAGCATGGCCACTGATGGCTCGAGGCGTAGAACAGGTCACGGTAACGGTAGAAGTGGTTCTGGGTCCCGTTGCCGTGATGAACGTCGAAGTCGACGACCGCGACCCGCTCCAGGCCGTGGACATGGCGCGCGTGCTCGGCCGCGATCGCGACGTTATTGAACAGGCAAAAGCCCATGGCGGCCGACGACTCGGCGTGATGGCCCGGCGGGCGGACGGCGCAAAAGGCGTTGTCGGCCTCGCCCTTGACCACCGCGTCGACGGCGGCGCAGATCCCGCCGACCGCGCGCAGCGCCGCCTCGCCCGAGGCGCTGTTGACCGCGGTGTCCGGATCGAGGTGAACATGACCACGCTCGGGAATGTTCTCCATGATCGCTTCGACATAGAATGGAGCGTGGACCCGCTCGACCTCGCGCAGCGTCGACTTCGGCGCCAAGCGGCGCTCGAGCGCGGCGAACTCGTCGCCGTTCAGGCGTTTCATGATCGCCTTCAGGCGCGCCGGCGCTTCGGGATGCCATTCCCCCATGTCATGGTCCTGGCAAACCGGGTGAGTAAACAACAGCGTGGTCATGATAAAAACGAGCCGCGTTCCTAATGGTCCCTAAGGGTCGTTTATGGTTTTCGTGAACGCGAAATTGTAGTATCGCTATCGTGAAATAGTCCCTGGCCGCCGCAAACACTACCCCTTAATTTTGTGTTCCGTCATTACCCTTGACGCCGCCACCCCTGATGTCCAGCGCCGCGGTCATCACGGCGTAGCGCGCCGCGACGGCCATGGCGGCGGCGGCGAGAACGCCGGCGCCGATGGCAATGGGCCATACCAACCCGGTTCGCTCGGCGATTGCTCCCATCAACAAGGCGCCGAGCGCCGGACCGCCGCGGAAAATCAGCCCATAGAGGGCAAGAACGCGGCCGCGCATCGCTGACGCGACGGCGAGCTGGAGCAGGGTGTGGGAGCCGACCCCAGCGCCGACCATGGCGACGCCGCTCGCGGCGAGGATCGGCAGGGCGAGTTCGATCCGATCCGTCGCGACAAACAATCCGATCAGCAGCGCCAGCATCAGCGTGCTCGCCAGGGTGATCGCGACCAGGCCGCGCTCTTCGCTGCGGCCGGCGAGCCAGGCGCCGCCGCCGATCGCGCCGAGGCCGATCGCCGACATCATCCAGGCCAAACCTTGCGGGCCGACCGCGAAGACTCCCGCAGCGAACCCCGGGAGCAGTTCAACGAACGGCCGGCCGCAGACGTTGGTGGCAATGAGCAGGCCGAGCAGCGGTCCGATGCCTGGATGACGCACGGCGTAAAGCAGGCCCTCGACCAGATCGGCGCCAAGCCCGCCGCGCCGTCCTGCCGGTGTCCTCTTGCCCGGATCCAACCGCAGGCGCGACAGCGCAAAGAGGAAAGCCAAGTAGGTTAACGCGTTGGCGGCAAACGCCAAGGAAATCTCGCCGCCGGCGATGAACAGGCCGGCCAATGCCGGGCCGATGAACCGGGCGAGATTGAAGACGACCGAATTGACCGCGACGGCGGTGGCCAGATCGTCGCGGCGGACCAGACTGGGGATGAGCGCGAGGCGGGACGGCTGGCCGATGCCGATGGTGACGCCGAGACAGAGGGTCGCGATGAACAACGCCGTGACGCTCATCCGCCCGCTCGCGTTCAACGCGAAGAGACAGACCGCCTGGATCGCTGCGGCCGTCTCGGTGGCGCGAAGAATACGCAGCCGATCCCAACGGTCGGCGGCGGCGCCGGCCAGCGGCGCGATGACGACGGTCGGAAACAGATCGGCGAAGGCGACGATACCCAGCCACGCCGCCGAGCCGGTCAACTCCCAGGTCAGCCAGCCGACGGCGACCCGCTGCATCCAGGTTCCGATCAGCGAGACGCTGTTGCCGGCGGTATAGACGCCATAGTTTGGCGCGCGGAGGACGGCGGCGATGCGCTGAAGGCCGGAAGGCGAGGACATCGGCGCACACTGGCCCCGATCGGCGCGAAAGATCAACCGCGCTCACAGGCGATCGAGAGGCGATCGAGAGGCGATCGAGAGGCAATCCCATGCGATCGATCCGGCGAGGCCAAGACAGTTGACGAAATGGCTGAAATAGCTATTTTAGCTGTTGCACCTGCCTTGGAGAGTTCCCGAATGCGGATCATGGCCGCTCTGGAAGCGAAAAATCGGTTCGGCGAACTGCTCGACACGGCCCAGCGCGAGCCGGTGACGATCGAAAAGCACGGCCGGGCGGTGGCCGTCGTGGTCTCGGCCGAGGACTACAAGGAGATCGAAGCGCTGAAGCTGGCCGTCCTGCGCCGTGAAGTTCGCAAGGGGCTGGATGACATCGCCGCGGGCCGCACCGTCGATGGCGATGAGGCTTTCGCGACGCTGCGAGGCCGGCTTACGGAGTGAATCGCTTCGAACTCTCCCGCGCGGCGCTATCCGACCTTGAAGGCATCGCCCATTATACGGTGCAGCGTTGGGGCAAAACTCAGGCCCGCGTCTATATCGAGTTGCTCAGGGGCCGGCTGACGGAGCTCGCGCACCAGCCGCTGCGTGGCCGCAAGCGCGCCGACCTGGCGCCGGAGCTGTTGTCGTTCCCGTTCGAAAGCCATGTTGTCTACTACGCTCGAACGGCGTTCGGCATCGCGGTCGCGCGCATTCTGCACAAGCGGCAGGATCCTTTTCGCCAACTCGACTGAACCGCGCGCTTCGCGAATGCGGAGCAATGCCCCCTCGCCCCCCGCCTCAATGCCTCCCATCTACTCCCATCTACACACCACCGTTGCCGCGGCTTGGCAAGTTAGGCATGCTGCGGCACTTCTTGGAGCTTCGAGGGCAGGAATGACCGGGGACCGGGTTTATCTCTATGACAGTACGCTGCGCGATGGCGCGCAGACGCAGGGCGTCGACTTCAGCGTAACCGACAAGGCGGCGATCGCGCGCGCGCTCGATGCCATCGGCATCGACTACATCGAGGGCGGCTGGCCGGGAGCCAACCCGACCGACGATGCGTTTTTCGCCACCTCCCAGCCGCTGCACCGCGCCCGGCTGTCGGCGTTCGGCATGACGCGACGCTCGGGACGCAGCGCCGGCAACGATCCCGGCCTCGCCAGCCTCCTCGCCGCCAAGGCGGAAGCCATCTGCATGGTCGGCAAATCCTGGGACTTCCAGGTCAGAACGGCTCTGGGAATCGAGCTCGACGAAAACGTCGCCATGATCGCCGACAGCGTCCGCTACGTCCTCGAGAAGGGCCGCGAAACGATGTTCGACTCCGAGCACTTTTTCGACGGCTACAAGGCCAACCGCGAGTACGCGCTCGAATGCGTCCGCACGGCCTACCAAGCCGGCGCGCGCTGGGTCGTGCTGTGCGACACCAACGGCGGCACGCTGCCCCATGAGATCGAAGCCATCGTCAGCGATGTCACCGCCCACGTGCCCGGCGACCGCCTCGGCGTTCACTGCCACAACGATACCGGGAATGCCGCGGCCAACTCCCTCGCCGCGGTGCATGCCGGCGTGCGCCAGGTCCAGGGAACCCTCAACGGGCTCGGCGAGCGCTGCGGCAACGCCGACCTGATCGCGATCATACCGTCGCTGGTCCTGAAAATGGGCTACGAGACCGGACTGACGGCGAGCGACCTGACCAGGCTGTCGCACCTGTCACGGTTTCTCGACGAGCGGCTCAACCGCGCGCCGCAGCGCAACGCGCCCTATGTCGGCGAGTTTGCCTTCGCCCACAAGGGCGGCCTGCACGTCTCGGCGATCGAGAAGGATCCGCGCTGCTACGAGCACATCGCGCCCGAACTGGTCGGCAATCATCGCCATATCGTGGTCTCCGACCAGGCCGGTCGGTCCAATATTCTCGCGAGGTTCCGCGACATCGGCCTCGATATCGACGCCGGCGATCCCAAACTCAATCAGCTTGTCGAGACCGTCAAGGCGCGCGAATTCGACGGATATGCCTACGACGGCGCCGAGGCCAGTTTCGAACTGCTCGCCCGCCAGGCGATCGAGCAGGTGCCCGAATACTTCAAGTGCAACAGCTTCCGCGTCATCGACGAACGCCGGTGGAACGCCAGGGGCGAGCTGATCACCCTTTCGGAGGCCACGGTGAAGCTCGTCGTCAACGGCAACGAGAGCATGGCGGTCGCCGAGGGCAACGGCCCGATCAACGCGCTCGACGCGGCGATGCGCAAGGTGCTGACGGCGGTCTATCCGGAGCTCGAGGAGGTCCAGCTCGTCGACTACAAGGTGCGCATCCTCACGCCCGGCGACGGGACCCGCGCCGTTACAAGGGTGATGATCGAGTTCGGCTGTCGGCCATGGCGACCACTGGTCGACGGTCGGCGTCTCGACCAACATCATCGACGCCTCGTATCGGGCGCTGCACGACAGCATCGTCTACAAGCTCTATCGCGACGGGGCCTGCGCACCCGCGGCGTAGATGGCGGGGACCGACCGAACGATCGCCGCCAGTAGCGACCACCGCCGGGCAGTGTCGGGCGCCGCCGCGCCTACGATCATTCTCGTCGAGCCGCAGCTCGGCGAGAACATCGGCATGGTCGCCCGCGCCATGCTCAACTGTGGTCTCACCGATCTGCGGCTGGTTCGCCCGCGCGAGGATTGGCCCAACGCCAAGGCTGTCGCCGCGGCTTCCGGGGCGGATCGGGTGCTGACAACCGCGCGGCTCTTCGCCACCACCGGCGAGGCCATCGCCGATCTCGAGCACGTCTACGCCACCACGGCCCGCGCGCGCGGCATGGTCAAGCGGAGCGTTCCTCCTCGCCTCGCGGCCGGGGAGATGCGCCGCCACATCGCCGCCGGGAGCCGCGTCGGCGTCCTTTTCGGCAAGGAAGCCAAGGGCCTGGGCAACGATGACGTGGCGCTGGCCGGGGCTATCGTCGCGGCGCCGCTGAACCCGGCGTTCAGCTCGCTCAACCTGGCGATGGCCGTCCTGCTGGTCGGCTACGAGTGGTTCAATTCCGAAAACCCCCAGGATGCGGCAAGCCTCGCCATCGCCAAGAATACGCGGCCGGCGACGCAGGGCGAACTGCGCGGTCTGTTCGAGCAGCTAGAGGGCGAACTCGATACCTGCGGCTTCCTGAGGGTGCGTGAAAAGCGCCCAATCATGATCCGTAATCTGCGCAACATCCTGACCCGCGCGGCGCTGACCGAACAGGAGGTGCGGACCCTGCGCGGCGTGATCGCCTGCCTGGCCGCCGGCCCGCGCCGTTAACGAAAACCGCGCGGTCGCCAATCAGATGCGCTCGGACAGCCAAATGGCCGCGCGCGAGCCGGCCTTGATCACGCCGCTCAGCGCGCGGTGGGCCGGCGCGCTCTCGGCGCCGTGATCGAGGCTGGTCTGGCGGTGCTCAACCTCCTCCTGGCGGTAGCGCTCGCAGGTCTCGCGCAAGTCCGCCTCGTCATCGCCGAGTGCCGCGACCTGTTTGGCGTAGTGCCCGTCGATTACCTCTTCGACCGCCGCGGTGCAGGCCATCGCCGCCCGCGCGCCGAGCAGCGCGGTGCCGGCGCCGAGCGCGAAGCCGGCGACGTGCCAGACCGGATGCAACACCGTCGGCCGGACCCGGCGCTTGGGCAACAGCGCGTTGAAGGTCGCGAGATGCTCGCGCTCCGCCGCCGCCATCCGCCGGATGACCGGGCCCGCCGGCGAGCGGCCGAGAACGGCGAGCTGTCCTTCGTAGATCCGCACGGCGCCGTATTCGCCGGCCTGATCGACGCGCAGGATCCGCGCGACCAGCGCGGCTCCGCTCGGATCTCCCGGCAGACGGCGCGGATGTGGATCGGCGCCGGTGCGCGGTTCGGCAAGCGGGGCTTCGGCAAGCGGGGCTTCGGGGGACGCGGCGGAATCGCTCAAAAGCTTAACCCTTTCTTGCAAGAACGCGGGCGCCGGCGAGGCACGCGGCCGCGAGGATCAACGAAACAACAACATTGTAGCCGGCGAGCGAGACCCCGAGCAGCCGCCAGTCGACCCGGTCGCATGGCTTGAGGTCACCGGCGCCGATGGAGTGAAGATCGTCCGCGCCGAGATCCGTCGCAAGCTCGCCGCCGCAGGCCGCGATCGGCCCCCACCAGTGCTCCTCGACGCCGACATGGTAGAACGCGAGCGCGGCGCCGGCGAGAAACACCACGGCGGCGGCACCGATCAACCAGGCGCGCCAAAGGCTTGCCGGCGGGACCGTCAAGGCGATCCCCGCCAGCACGGCGGCGGCGGCGTAAGGCGCGCGCTCGTAGAGACACAGGATGCACGGCTCAAGCCCGAACAGATACTGGCCGGCGAAGGCGACGGCGAGGCTGCCCAGGCTGACGAGGAGAACGGCCGCGGGAACAAGCGTGGATGGATCGCCGCGATTCGAAGAGACAATGTGCATGCGCCCAGATATAGCGCCGCCGGCGGACCGCGACCATCCCCGCTCGCCCAAGCGGGGCGCTTCTGCCCCCCGTCTCATTCGCCCCCCGTCTCATTCGCCCCCATCTCACTCGCCCTCTGTCTCGATATGCAGCACCTGGCCGCAGTGTTTGCAGTGGACCGCGTCGGGCTCGTGGCGCGACAAGCCGCACGCGGGGCAGGTGTGGCGAACCTTTTCGGGGCGGAAGACGGTCTGGACCAGACGCAGGAAGAGCGCCACGCCGACCACCATGATGAGGACGGACAGAAGCTTGCCGCTGCTCCCGGTCAACGTGATGTCGCCAAAGCCGGTCGTGGTCAGTGCCGTGACCGTAAAATAAAGCGCGTCTATGTAAGTGCCGATTTGCGGGTTCTGGCCGTGCTGAAGCACGAAGACCAGGGCCGTGATAACGAACAGGAAGACGATCAGGTTGACGCTGCTTTGGATGACCTGCCCATTGCGGGCGAGCTGCGGCCAGCGCTCCCGCAGATCGCGGAGGACGCGGTAGGAGCGGACAAGGCGCATCGCCCTGAGGACGCGGAGAAAGGCCCAGTTCTGGATCAGCGCCGGCGCGAGCAGTGTGGCGATGACGATCAGGTCCGCGAGCGTGATGGGATCGAACAAGAACCGGAGCTTTCTCGGCGCGATCCATAGCCGCGCGCCGAAATCCGCGATCAGCAGGGTCGCGATGACGACGTCGGCGGCGAGGATCAGCGGCCCGAATTCAAGGACCGAAGCGACGATGAAAAAGACAATGGTGATGACGTCGAAGCCGAGCAGCGCGAAGCGAAATCGCCGCGCGGTCTCGCTCGGCCCGTTGTAGAGGTAGTCGAGCAGCGCCCGCAGCCGACGCAGGGGATTCCTGGAACGCGGGCGCGGACCGGCTGACGGGGCCCCTCGCGCCTCAAGGTCGTCGCTCGGCGTGTCGGCGGCGGGCGCGGTCATGACGGCGATGTTAACGCGCGGCAGCGTCGCCGCGAAAGCAGCTACGCACCCGCGTCGCCGGCGCCGGGTGGAGGATGCAAAGGTGATGCGAAGGTCTTGCAGTTCCCTCTTGCACAATCGGGAAACAAGGTTCTATCGTGCAACTGATAATCATTCGCATGAATATGCGCGATGAGACCGTAACGAGCGAGCACGATCGGCCATCAACGTGCCGAGAAAGCCGCATTAGGACGTAGAAACATGACCCTGACGCGTGGGCTAACGAGCCTTGACGCGCTTGCACCTGGACGCCAAGCCGTGATCAAGGCAATCGGCCGGGCAATGGATGGCCGCGAGAACGCCGTGCTGGAGCGCCGCCTTCTCGAGATCGGCTTCGAGGAGGGCCGGGAGACCGAAGTGAGACATATCGGTCCGTTCGGCGGCGATCCGATCGCGGTGCGGGTCGACAAGCTGAGCATCGCCATGCGTCGAGGAGAAGCGGCGTTCGTTCTGGTCGAGCCGGTCGAGGCAGTCGAGGCGCAGCCGGTTACGCGCACGCCGGGGCCAAGGCCATGAGCGCCGCGGCCCTCCGCCTCGCCCTGGTCGGCGTTCCGAACTGTGGCAAGAGCGCCCTGTTCAATGCGCTGACCGGAACCCGTCAGAAGACCGGCAACTACCCCGGAGTGACCGTCGAGCGGCGGTGGGGCCAATTTGTCACCGATGGCGGGCGGCAGATCGATGTTGTCGATCTGCCCGGCACCTACAGTCTTGATCCGGCGAGCCCCGATCAGGAGGTGACCCGCGATGTTCTTTTCGGCAAGCAAGCCGGCGAGAAGCGTCCCGACGCCATCCTGTGCGTCGTCGACGCGACGAATCTGCGTGTTCATCTGCGGTTCGTTCTGGAACTGAAACATCTCGGCTACCCGGTCGTCGTCGCGCTGAACATGATGGATCTTGCCCAACACCATGGGATCGAGATCGATGTTGAGCGCTTGGCCCGAGAGCTCGGTGCGCCGGTCATACCCACGATCGCCGTTCGCCGCGGCGGCATGATCGAGTTGCTTCGCCGGCTGCCGTGCGAACTCGGCGCGGTCCAGCCCCGATCGGTGGAGTACGATGCTGGCGGCAGGCCCGGCGATATCCTGGATGTCCGGACACTTCAGCACGAAGCACGACGGATCGCCTTGGCCGCGATCGTGCACGAAGGTGCTTCATTCCGGTTGACCCGGGCCATCGACGACGTGGTCTTGCACCCGCTCGCCGGACCGCTGATCCTCTTCGGCCTGCTGTTTTTGATGTTTCAGGCCGTGTTCGCCTGGGCGGAAGTCCCGATGGACTGGATCGACAGCGGCGTCGTCCGGCTTCAGGCGGCGACGGTTTCGTTGCTGCCCCAAGGCTGGCTGGCGAGCCTGATCGCCGACGGCGTGCTTGCCGGCGTCGGCAGCGTCATCATCTTTCTGCCGCAGATCCTGGTCCTGTTCGCCTTCATCCTGGTGCTCGAGCAGAGCGGCTACATGGTCCGCGCGGCGTTTCTGATGGACCGCCTCATGGCCCGCGTCGGCCTCAATGGCCGGGCGTTCATTCCGCTCCTCTCCAGCTTCGCCTGCGCCATCCCGGGGATCATGGCCGCTCGCGCCATCGATACGCCACGCGATCGCCTGACCACCATCCTGATCGCGCCGCTGATGACGTGCTCGGCCCGCCTGCCCGTCTACACGCTGATCATCGCCGCCTTCATCCCCAATACCACCGTCGGACCGGGCATCGGCTTGCAGGGACTAGTGATGTTCGCGCTCTATCTCGCCGGCATCGTCAGCGCGCTCGTCGTTGCCGCGGTACTGAAGCACACCGTCACCAAGGGCTTAAGCCAGCCTTTCTTGATGGAGTTGCCGAAGTACCAGCTGCCCGTCCTGCGCGATGTCGCGCTCGGCCTGGTCGATCGGGCCCGCATCTTCCTGCGCCGCGCGGGCACCATTATCCTCACCAGCATGCTGATCATTTGGGTTCTCGCGAGCTTCCCGCCGCCGCCGCCGGACGCCACCGACGCGGCTATTCGCTACAGCTTCGCCGGCACGATCGGGCGGGGGCTGAACGTCGTGTTCGCGCCGATCGGCTTCACCTGGGAAATCTCCATCGCGCTGATCCCGGGGCTGGCGGCGCGTGAAGTGGCGGTCGCGGCGCTCGGAACGGTCTACGCGCTATCGGGCTCCGAGGACGTCGTCGCCGACAGCCTCGTGGCAACGTTGCGAGGCGCCTGGTCGTTGCCCACGGCGCTCGCCTTCCTCGCTTGGTACGTTTTCGCGCCGCAGTGCCTCTCGACTCTCGCCGTTACCAAGCGCGAAACCAACTCCTGGCGCTGGCCGCTCTTCATGTTCGGCTATCTGTTCGCGCTCGCCTACATCGCCGCGGGAGCGACCTACTGGATCGCGCGGGCGGTTCTGTGACTGTGCGAAAAGGCAAGGATCTCGACGGCACCCGATGGCCACGCCGGAGGTTGCGTAGGCTCTCGACCCCCGTGTAATTCGAAGAAAGCGTATCGGCACACCCCTGTGCCGCCTGCGCATGCCCAAATCGCGTTTCAAGCCCAGCCAACCGAAAGGCGCGATCTCGCCCGGCTTATCCCGCCCGGAGCTTGAAGTGTGGGGGGACCCGGCGTCTTGGCGGATCCCAGGCCCTCCCGTGAACGATGGCATCATTCACACAGATGGAGTCTGCAATGAAAGAGGTCGAGACAAGTAGGCGGGAAGTCAATGAGCGCGTGATCGGCTCTATATCGGGCAAGAGGCTTATCCCCGCGACGACGGTCGTTCTCGGATCGCTTATATTTCCCTCGGTCCCTAGCGCCCAGGATACAAAACTGCAAAATCCGGCGCCCGCTCCGCAAGCCGGCGATGTGCCGAGCCCGGATGAAAAGACAGACGATGAAGAGACAGACGACGACTGGCTGCCCGGCGAAGTCAGCGGCAGCGTCGCGCTCACGTCGAACTATATCGATCGCGGGTTCACGAATTCCAGCAATGATCCGGCCATCCAGGGCGCGCTCGACTACGCCGTGCCCACCGGTATCGGCAACACGAAGGGCTATGTCGGGTTCTGGTCTTCCAACGTCGACATCGAGGGCGACCGGGACACGGCGCACATCGAAATCGACGCCTTCTTCGGCTTTCGCGGCGAGGTCGGCGATCTCGGCTGGGACGTCGGCGGGACCTACTTGTACTACCCCGGAACGCGCAGCGCCGACAATTTCAACTACTGGGAAGTCCCGGTGGTGCTGACCTACAAGGCCACCGACCGGCTGAGCCTTGAGCTGGTCAATATCTTCGCCTGGGAAAACCAGTTTGACACCGGGCGGGCCAACTACCTCACCGGCAATGTTTATTACGATATTCCCGTCCCCTACGTCGGCCTGCAGCTGTTCGCCGGCGTCGGCTACCAGTACATCGAGGACGACTATAACGGCACCGATTGGCGCGTCGGCGCGAAGGTCAACGTCAAGGGCCTCGACTTCTCGGTCGCCTACACCGATACCGACTATCGGGCCCGCGAGTGCGGCAACAACCAGTGCAACGCCAAGGTCGTCTTTACGGTCGGCACGGAGTTCTGATGGCGCAATAGCGTGCCGCCAGGCGGCCGGCGCCAACCAGGAAAGGCTTGCCAGCCGGATTGCGATCGAACATGCTCGATCTTGCATGGGTTCCGTGCGGGCCAAGCCCGCGGGATCAAAAGGGAACACGGAAGGGCCGACCTCGACGGGGTCTGATCCGTGACTGCCCCCGCAACTGTGAGCGGTAGCCGCTTCCACGAAGCCACTGGGTCATGACCCGGGAAGGCGGAATTACGGCGACGATCCGCGAGTCAGGAGACCTGCCTATGCTTTGTGGAAACCGCCGCCAATCGGTGGCTCAACTGCACGGTGGGTGCGAAAGGGACTGACATGCACATGGAACCCGGCGTCGTTAACGGCGCGAAATTGATCCTCGGTTATGCGACCGCCGCCGGCGCGGCCGGCTACGCGGCGAAACTCGCCTTCGATACGATCAGGCGCGACGGCGTTGTGTCGCTCGCTGTTCGCAGTGTCATCGCGACCGTTCTCGTCTTCAGCTTTTTCCAGATACTACCCCATCACCCTGTCGGCGTGTCCGAAGTGCACCTCATTCTCGGATCGACGCTGTTTCTGATCTTCGGCGCGGGACCCGCCGCAATTGGCTTGGCCTTGGGGCTTCTGGTCCAGGGCCTGTTTTTCGCGCCGTTCGATCTGCCTCAGTACGGCATGAACGTAACGACACTTTTGGTGCCCATGTTCGCGCTCCAGGCCCTCGCCCGCCGGGTCATTCCCGAGAACATCCCCTACACCGACGTCAAGTACCGCCAAGCTCTCGCCTTGTCGACGGCCTACCAGGGCGGGGTGGTCGCCTGGGTCGCCTTCTGGTCGCTGTACGGTCACGGTTTCGGCGCCGAAAACCTCGCCCAGATCGCGTCGTTCGGCGCGGCCTACATGACGGTCATCATCGTCGAGCCGCTGGTTGACCTGGCCGTTCTCGCCGCCGCCAAGGGGCTGCGCGGTCTCAAGGACAGCAAGGTCTTCCATCCACGTCTGTACCGGGCCGCGGCGTAACCCGCCACCCGGCCAACGCCGGCCAACGCGCCTCGGGGAGTCACTGCCCCGAGGCCGCGGCCGCCCACGATCGGCTGTTTGCTCAAGCGTCGGGAGTAGCCCTCCCGTCACCTGCCGGAACCCGCTGTTCGCAAATCCGTTGCAAGCGAGGCCGGATCAACGTAAAAGTGTGTACGCTTTATTGACGCCGCCGGAAGATAGACATCTCACACCGCATTCTCGCTTTATTGCCGCCCCGCCAAGCTGCTGAGCGGCACCGTTGGCAGAGTCCTGATGTGAGCATCTCGCGATGCGCTGAAGCAGTCATGACGGCGGAAAAGATTGTCGCTCAACGCGAAATCCGTGCGCTCGGCAAAGGGACGAACCGCTTAATCCCCTAACAGTCACTCGCGTGACCAGCCATGGAGAAATTGACCCATTATGCCTGACGTAAACACGAACGCGCCGCACGGGGCCGGAACACCGGCGGGTGGTCGCAAGGAGCACGTCCTCATCACGGGCGGGCTCGGCTTTATCGGTACCCATGTCGCCGACGGTTATCTCGCCGCCGGTCACAAGGTCACGCTCCTCGATTCCATGGTCGCGGCAGTCACCGACGGCGAGTGGTACGAGGGTAATCCGGACGTCGCCATCCTCAAAATGAGTGTCGATGCGTTCTTCACCAAGGGCCACACGCTCGAGCCGTACGATCGCGTCATCCACGCCGCCTCGCACGTCGGTCCCGCCGGCATTTTGAAGTACGTCGGCCGCCTCGGCTTCGAGATCGTCCGCGCGACCCAGGAAGTCGTCGAGGCCTGCATCAAATTCGACAAGCCGTTGGTCACCTTCAGTTCGGCCGAGGTCTATGGCCGCAGCGGCAACCTCGCCGAGACCGACACAATCCAGGTCCCCGTCGACTACAATTCGCGGATCGAGTACGCGATCGCCAAGACGCTGACCGAGTGCCTCGTCGTCAACAGCACCAAGCGCGGGCTGCGCGGCATTATAATCCGCCCGTTCAACGTCACCGGGCCGCGCCAGTCAAGCGCCGGCGGTTTCGTCATGCCGACCTTCGTTCACCAGGCGCAGGCCGGCCAACCGATCACGGTGTTCGCCGGCGGCGAACAGACCCGCGCGTTCCTTTCGGCAACCGATCTGTGCCGGTTCCTGGTCGAGTTCATGGACAAGGCCATCGCCAGCCCGCACTACATCTTCAACATCGGCAATCCGGATAACACCATCTCCATCCGCAACCTGGGTTTCCGCATCAAGGAGATGACCGCAAGCAAGTCCAAGGTGGTCGACGCCGACGCCAAGAAGATCCACGGCGAGCTTTACGAAGAGGCGCTGTCGATCCACAAGATCCCCGTTCTCGCCAACGCCCGCTCGGTCGGGTGGGAGCCGCGGGTGACCCTTGACGAGTCTAATTCGTGAAACGATCGAGTTCTACAGCTCGCATCAGGATCTTCGCGCGCTGGCGATGGCGAAGGCTTCGGCATAGTCCGCGCGACCGTAGGCGGCAAGCACCGGGCGCGTTCTTCCGCGAGGGGAGCGCGCCCTTTTGCGCATCGCGGCGTCGGCGGATACGACTTGCCGTAGCTCCGCCGTGCACGCCCGCTACGCCGTGCTCACCGGCTACGCCGTGGAGGCTTGAGCATCTCTTGCGCAGCTCATTTTTAGCCACTTCAAAGGGCTGAGAAGCCGTGGACCGACCATTGGAAGAGCACGAGCATAGACACGCTCACGCGGCGGCAAGGCCACCCGTGGCCGGGCGGCTGGTCGATAGCGTGCGCGATGTCGATGCCGCGTGGGTGTTGCAGACCCTAAAACGGCGCAAAAAGGCGATCATCCTGCCGACGCTCGGGGCGACGCTTCTTGCGTTCATTCTGTTGATGCTGGTGGCGTCGCGCTACAGCGCGACCACCGAGGTCATGATCGAGACGTCGCAACAGCAGGTTGTCAACATCCAGGCGGTCCTGACCAACTCGCTGCCCGACCAGGAGGCGGTCGACAGCCAGGTCGAAGTGTTTCGGTCGCGCGGCGTCGCCGAGAAGGTCATCAATGACCTCGACCTCAACAGCGATCCCGAGTTCAACACAAGTCTCGTCCCCGACACCTGGTTCGCGTCGGCCGTCAAGTCGCTCAAGGGCGGGTTGGGCTGGCTCAAGGGCGTCGTCTCCGGCAAGACGCCGCGCCCCCTGCCCGAAGAGGTGCTGAAAGCGCAAGAGCGGGCGAATGTCGTCGACAATTTTCTCGCCAACCTCGACGTTCGGCTTAAATCGCAATCGCGCGTATTGCAGGTGACGTTTTCGTCCGAGGATCCCGTCAAGGCGGAGACCATCGCCAACAAGGTCGCGGCGACTTATCAGGTCGATCAGCTCGACGCCAAGTATGAAGCCGCGCGCCGAGCGAGCGAATGGCTGACCACCAAGATCGCCGACCTGCGCCGCGACGTCGGCGAAAAGGAACAAGCTGTCGAGCAGTACCGCAAGCTGTCCGGCCTGCTCGCCGGCGCGACCGGTGTAACCTTGATCTCGCAGCAGATATCGGACTTGAACGCGCAGATGATCGTGGCGCGAACGTCTCGCGCCGAAGCCGAAGCGCGGCTAAGCCAGATCCGCCGTCTGGTCCACTCACCCGGCGGCGCCAGCGCCGCGGCCGATGTGCTCGGCTCGCCCATCGTCCAATCCCTGCTTGCCCAGGAAAGCGAGATCAAGCGCGAGGTCGCGCAACTGGCCGACGAATACGGCGAACGCCATCCGCGGATGATCAGCGCCAAGGCCGCGCTGCGCGACGTTCAAGCCAAGATCGCCACCGAGATCTCCAAGGTCGTGCAAAAGCTGGACAACGATGTGGGCGTCGCCCGGGCCCGCGAGAACGCGCTGCAACAAAGCCTGGACCAGCTCAAGGGGCGCATGGCCCAGTCCAACAGCGCGGAAGTCCAGCTTCGCGCTCTCGAGCGCGAGGCGGCCGCCGGGCGGACCATGCTCGAAACCTTCCTCGGCCGCTACGAAGAAACGAGCGCGCAGACCGACGCCTCCATTCAGCAGCCCGGCGCGCGCGTGATTTCGCGCGCCGACGTGCCGGACAACCCGTCATTTCCGCCGAAAGCCCTGATCCTGGCTACTGTCTTCATGATCACGGCGGTGTTGTCGACCCTGGTGGTCCTGGCCATCGAGCAACTCGACCGCGGCTATCGCAGTGGTGAGCAGATCGAGCGCATTCTCGGCAAGCGG
This sequence comes from uncultured Alphaproteobacteria bacterium, assembly GCA_963805915.1. Taxonomy (GTDB): domain Bacteria; phylum Pseudomonadota; class Alphaproteobacteria; order Rhodospirillales; family Defluviicoccaceae; genus JAEULH01. The sequence continues at coordinate 399,432 of CAWDWD010000011.1, read as the reverse complement.
TCGCTCGGTTTGATCCCGATGATCCGCGGCGGGGCTGGACGATCTCCCGAATCGTTCATCTTGAAGAATCCGTCGTCGATGTTCGGCGAGGCCGTCCGCTCGGTGTTCACCAGCATCCTCCTCGCGCCCGACGGCTCCGCGCCGAAAACCGTGCTGGTCACGTCGGCCCAGCCGAACGAGGGCAAGACCACGCTGGCCGTCTGCCTGGCGCGGATGCGCGGTCTTTCCGGGCGGCGGACGGTGATTGTCGAGACCGACCTGCGCCGGCCCTCGGTCCATCGGATGCTTGGCGTGCCGCGCCGCCCCGGGCTGGTCGAACTGATCGCCGGCGAGGCCCAGCTCAGCGAAGTGCTGCACCGCGACGAGCGCTCGGGCGCCTACGTCATCCCGGCCGGACGGCTGACCGCCGATCCCGCCGAGGTGCTCGCCTCGCCGCAGATGCGCCAGGTCATTACCGCGCTGGCAAGCGAATTCGAGTTGGTCATTCTCGATTCGCCGCCGGTCGTCGCGGTCTCGGACCCGCGCGTCCTCGCCCCGCAGGTCGACGCAACGATCCTCGTCGTGCGCTGGACGCAGACGACGCGCGATGTGGTCGCGCTGGCGGCCAAGCAGATCGACGAGGCCGGCGGCCACCTGATCGGGGTCGTCCTGTCCATGGTCGATACCAAGAAGCACGCCCAATACGGCTTCAGCGACTCGGCGTACTACTACGGCCCGGTGAAGAAGTACTACGCCAGCAGTTGACGCCGCGGTCGCTTTTGGTTGCCGGGATCAGAGCCGGCGTTCTCCGAGGATGGTCTTGAGGTGGTCGGACAGCCGTAGCGCCAGGGCGATAATCGTCATGGTCGGGGTGTTGTTGCCGGCCGTCGGGAATACCGAGCTGCCGGCGACGAACAGATTGGCGATACCGTGGGCGCGGCAGTTGCCGTCGACCACGCCCTGCTTCGGGTCGACGTGCATCCGGGTTGTGCCCATGTGGTGCCAGACCCAATGCAGTTCGTTGACGTCCTGAATGGTGTGCAGCGGCAAGTCGATTGTGATCTGGCCGATCCCGGCCGCGGCCGTCTTGTCGCGGAGAATCTCGATCGTCCGCCGCACGGTGTGCTGATCGAGGTCGGTCAGGCGCCAGTCAAGACGTACCTGGTTCATGCCGAGTTTGTCGCGGTGATGGCTCAGCATGACCCGGCTGTCGGGGTTGGGCGCCGGTTCGATCAGCGTCATCATCTGGTAATGCTGCAACAGCTTCTTCGAGCGCGAGAGGTAACCCAAGACAAACAGCGAGACGCTGCCGACATTGAGCACCATCTTGCCGATACCCTTGGCGAGATCCTTGGGAACGAAGCCGCTGCGCACGTCCTTGTAGAAGGCCTTCAGCACCTCGGTGCCGACATTGCGTTCGCCCCTGAAAATGGACTCGATGAATGTCGCCGAATCGAGGATTTTCTCGCGGCGCTGGGTTTCTTCGTCGAGCTCGATTTGCGCCGCCACCGGCAAGCGAACGACGGCGTACTTTGTATCGTGAATATCGTGCGTCGCCTTCGGGTTCGAGAACTTGATCTTGCCCGAGGGAAAGGACGCATGCTCCATGAAGTAACGGCCAACCAGATCGTATTCGTTGGCGAGACCTTGCGCGTTGGCGGTGTTGGACGCCAGCAGCAGCCTGGCGTTTTCGATGCCCCCGGCGGCCAGCACGAAAATCTTGGCCGAGACCCAGAACCTGCGGCCGTCAAGGCAGGCGACACGGACACGCGATACCTTGTGGCCGATCTCGTCGGCCTGGATATCGACGACGTTGGCGTGAAGATATACCGAAACGTTGCCGCTCGCCTTCAACTCGTCGCGGAAAACCTGACCGAAGCGCCGCCGCTCCTTGTTCGTCTGGATCATTCGCGAAACGACGTCGTGGTTGGGGAACGGCAGTACCTTCAGGTTTTCGCCGTTCAGCTCGCGTTCCCAAACGTCGACGCCATACTTGCCCAAGGGCAGGCCGCAGACCTGGTGGGCGCGGGTGTAGAACGGGTCGAGTTGATCGTAGGTAAATGGCCAGCCGCTGTGCGGCACCCATTCGCGCTTGGTGAAGTGAATGGGCTGAAACGGCCGTGAAAAGCCGCCCCAGCAGTTCGTACTGCCACCGAAATAACGCGAGCGGGTCGAATCGAGCTCATAGGGAAGCCCGACGCTCTCGCCCTCGTAGAGCGACTGCGTCTCGCGCTCGGCGTTCAGGCCGCCGCTTTCCAGCAGGCACACGCGGACCGATTGGCCGTTGAACTCGCGGGCAAGCGTGATTCCCCCGGCGCCTCCCCCGATAATGCACACGTCCGTTTCGAGGTTGACGTTTTCGTCAACCGTTCGGGCGTCTATCAACATTGGCGATAACCCGACTTCCGGCTGATGCTAATCACTTCATTTCCTTGCCTCCCCGCCGCGCTTTCAGCGGCGGACCATCTCCGGTCGGCTCCGAAACCACTCGTACGTTTCGCTCAGTCCAGCTTCCAGCGTGGTGCCGGCCCGCCAGCCGAGAGCGGTCAAACGGGAGACATCGAGCAGCCTCCGTGGCGGGCCATCCGGCTTGGAGCGATCGAAAACGATATTCCCGTCAAACCCGACCACCTTGCATACCGTCTGCGCGAGTTCGTGAACAGTCAGATCTGTTGCGGTCCCGATATTGATGGGCGCGGCCCCCGAATAGTGCTTCGTCAAATGAATAATCGCGTCGGCAACGTCGCGAACAAACAAAAATTCACGCCGAGCGGCGCCTGTTCCCCATACGGTTATCGACGCCCGCTTGGTCTGTTTTGCTTCGTGCGCCTTGGCAAGAAGTGCCGGAATGACATGGCTGGAGTTTAAATTGAAGCGCGCTCCCGGTCCATACAGGTTCGTCGGCTGCGCCGCAACAAAGTCACATCCATACTGCGCGCGATAAGCTTGGCATAGCTTTATTCCGGCAATCTTGGCCGTGGCGTACCACTCGTGGGTCGGATCGAGCGGAGCCGTCAACAAGGCATCCTCGCTTATCGGCTGTGGCGCGGACGGCGGATAGACCGCCGATGAGCCAATGAGCACAAGCTTCTCGACGCCAAGCCGCCAGGCGGCATGGATGATGTTCGTCGCGATGGCGAGATTGTCGTAGATGAACTCAGCTGGCCGAGACCGATTGGCCTCGATGCCGCCGACGATGCCGGCGGCGATGATGATGAGATGAGGCCGGTTGGCGGCAAGCCAACGTTCTGTCCGCGCTTGGCGGCGCAGATCGACATCGGCCCGTTCGACCGACAGGATCTCGCAGCCTTCTTGCCCGAGGCGTTCGACCAGCGCGGAACCGACCATGCCCTTGTGGCCGGCGACCCAGACACGCTTTCCGGCGAGGACGAGCCTTGCGTCGCAAGGAGATGTCATGCACCGCGCCGCGGCAGCGTCAGGAGTCACGGCAGCGCCGGAGTCACGGCAAAGGCGGAATTTTCGGCAACCGGTCGACGACTACAATTGAGCCGGCTCGGGCTCTTCGGCCAATGCATCCTTGACCGCTACGCCCCGGGACTCGCCATCACGAACCGCTTCGCCGGGCTGTGCCTCGCCATCGCGCTGAGGATTTCGCTCCGCGCCCCGTTCGCCGCCGCCATTGCTTTTCTCGGCGGCGCTGATGATGCGGTAGTAATGTTCGGCGAACTGATAGAAACCTTCCGCGGCGACCGGATCGCCGGCGGAGGCGGCATCGCGGCCGAGAATAAGATAGCGATCGAGTACTTGTTGCGCCGTGCCGCGGATCTTGCCCTCGGGTCCGCTGCTCTCGAATGTCTGTGTCTTCAGCGACCCCGGATTGCGCCTTCCATTGCCACGGCTGCGCCCCCGTCTCGGATTCGTAGGAATATGTTTCATTTCACCTAATGAGTTTAATGAGGCCGATAGCCGAATGATCGCTTCGTGCCTACGCCCGCTGGCAACCCTCCGCATTACATGCTTCGGGGATCAATACGTTCAAACGGGGCTTGGAAGCCGGCGGCACCCCGAAGAACGCTCTTCAGCGGCGCAATCTACAGCTCATGAGCATCAAGGTAGTCGGGAACCGTTTGCTTTCCAAGCCATTTTTTCAACCTCCTCGCTATGGGGTAGGACTATTGGGCGACAAGTCGCAAACAACGCTCCCTGCCCGCCAGGTCGCGGCCGACTTCGAGCGTTTCGAGGGCGAACGAGGCCATGAGCGCCGAAACGCCGGCTGCCTGGTCCTCGCCGACCTCGACGACAGCGGACGCGCCGGGAGCGAGGAGCCGCGCAAGCTCGGGGCCCAAGCGGCGGTAGGCCGACAGCCCGTCGGCGCCGCCACGCAGCGCGACCTCCGGTTCGAAATCGCGAACACCGACTTCAAGCCCCGCATGATCGCCGTCCGCGATATAGGGCGGATTGCTGACGACCAGGTCGAATCTCGCGTCAACGCAGGTGGCCCAATCGCCGCACACAAACGCGGAGCGCTGCTCGAGGTTCAACCGGCGAGCATTGTCGCGCGCGACGGCCGCCGCCTTTTCGCGGCAATCGACGCCGATCCCCGTGGCCGTGGGCAATTCGCTCAGCAACGCCAGGAGAATACAGCCGCTGCCGGTGCCGAGGTCAATCATCCGAAGCGGCCGGTCAAGCCTGGCCACCGCACGCAACGCGGTCTCGACGACGACCTCGGTGTCAGGCCGCGGAATCAGGACGTCCGCCGTGACGCGGAACGCAAGGCTCCAGAACTCCCGCTCGCCAAGAATATAGGCCATCGGTTCACCGCCCCGCCGGCGCGCGATCAAGCCGTCGAGCCGCGCGGCTTCGCCCGGCGCGACCGCCCGCTCGGGGTGGCTGAACACGATCTCGGGCGCGAGGTCGAGGGCACGGCCCAAAAGCAGGCGCGCTTCCAGCCGCGGCGACGCCACCTTGGCAGCGGCGAGCACGGCCGCCGCGGCGCGCATGAGCTCAGCGATCGTCGCGGGTGGCGCCCCGATTGAGATGTTGGTTGAACTGCTCACTGCGCCTCGGCCAGATGGGCGGCCTGATCCTCGGCGATCAGCGCGTCGATGATCTCGTCGAGATCGCCGTTGAGCACCTGCTCCAGCTTGTGCAAGGTCAGCCCGATGCGGTGATCGGTCACCCGCGACTGAGGAAAATTGTAAGTTCTGATCCGTTGCGAGCGGTCGCCGGTGCCGACCTGGCTTTTTCGGCTCGCCGCCCGCTCGGCATTGGCGCGTTCGCGTTCCAGATCGTAGACGCGCGCGCGCAGGATCTTCATGCCCTTGGCCCTGTTCTTGTGCTGCGACTTCTCGTCTTGTTGGGAGACGACGATTCCGGTCGGGATATGGGTCAGGCGCACCGCGCTGTCGGTTGTGTTGACGGACTGGCCGCCGGGGCCGCTCGCGCGAAAGACGTCGATGCGCAGATCCTTCTCCTCGATCTTGATGTCGACCTCCTCGGCTTCGGGCAGCACCGCGACGGTCGCGGCCGACGTATGAATCCGCCCGCTCGCCTCGGTCTCGGGCACCCGCTGAACGCGATGGACACCGGATTCGAACTTGAGCTTGGCGAACACGCCGCGGCCGGATATTTCCGCCGTCGCTTCCTTGAGACCGCCGATCCCGGTTTCGTTCACGCTCAGGATCTCGAACTTCCAGTGCTTGATCTCGGCGTAGCGCTGATACATCCGAAACAGGCTGGAGGCGAACAGCGCCGCCTCCTCGCCGCCGGTGCCGGCGCGAACCTCGATGATCGCGTTCTTCTCGTCGGCTTCATCCTTCGGGATCAACAGCAAACGGACATCGTGTTCGAGCGCGGGCAGCTTCTGGCGGGCCGCCTGGAGTTCGTCTCGAGCCATTTGCCGGAGGTCCGGATCGCCGTCCTCGTCCGCCGCCAGGACTTCCAGCTCGGCGGCCTCGGTCACGGCGCGGCGGTAGGCTTCAAGCGCGTGAACGACCGTCCCGAGATCGGCGTACTCCTTCGACAGCCGTGGAAAATTCTCACCGCCGACCGTACCCGGGTCCGCCAATTGCGCACCGATTTCGGCATAATGATCGAGCAGGCGGTCAAACTTTTCGTCGAACTTCATTCGTCGGTCTCCCCCGGTGCGCCATCGAGGCCGAACAACCTCGTCAGCGCCCTTTCAAACTCCTCGAGATCCGCGGCGCCTTCGCCGGCGGCCGTGTCCGCCGCCGCGCGCAACGCCGTCGAAGGCCTGTGCAAAAGGCGATTGATGAGCAGTCGCGTGGCCTTTTCGGCATCGCCGCCGGCATCGCGCAAGGCGATGTCGCGCGACGCCTCGAAGCGCCCACGCAATGCGTTCAGGACCGGCACCGCCGCCCGCTCTGCCCGCCGGCGCAAGAACGCGCACGCCTCCTGCTCGACAATCGCGCGGGCGCGCGCCGCTTCGCTTTCGCGCGAGCCGCGGCCGATCCGCGCGACCTTTTCGAGATCGTCGAGATCATAAAGAAACGCGGCATCGATCGCATTGACCGCGGGATCGACATCGCCGGGCACCGCCGTATCGACAAGCAGCAACGGCCGGTAGCGGCGCGCCCGCAGCGCCCGTTCGACCGCGTCGGGAACTATGACATACCGGCGGGCGCCAAGACAGCCGACGATGATATCGGCGTGCGCCAGTTCGCCCGCCGGCGGCGGATAGGCGGCGAGGTGACAATCGAGCTGGCGGGCCGCGTCCTCGGCGCGCGCCGCGTTCGGGTGGACGAGCGTCAGGTTCGCGAGTCCGGCCGCGCGCAGCGCTGCGGAAATCACCTCGCCGATGTCCGAGATACCGAGCAGGAGAGCACGAACCTCCGCCAGGTCGCCATGAACGCGGCGCGCGAGATCGACGGCGGCGGCGGCCAGCGACACCGGCGCCTTGCCGATCGCGGTCTCGGCGCGGGCGTGCTTGGCGGCGGCGAAGGCGGCCTGCAACAGCCCATCCAGCTCCTCGCCGAGCGAGCCCGCCCGTTGCGCCACGCGGTAGGCGCTCTTGAGCTGCGCAATGAGGTGCGGATCGCCGATCACGGTGCTGTCGAGCGTCGCCGCCACCGCGAACACATGGCGAACCGCGTCATCGCCGGTGTAAACACAAATATGGCGCTCGACCTCGGCCGTCGGCATGGCGCTGAAGTGCGCCAACATCTCGACAATTCGCTCGACGCCCCGGCGGGTCTCGGCGCGGCCCTCGGGCGCGACGCTGTAGACCTCGATCCGCTCGCACGTGGTCATCACGACGGCCTGCGGCACGCCTGACGCGCGAAGCCGGGCGAGCAGGCCATCCACCGCCGCCGGCTCCGGAATCAGCCGGTCGCGGGCCCCGAGCGAGCTTGAGCGCGGATTGGCGCCGACAACAATGAACGTCCGCATGTGCGCACCATCGCCGGTCACGAAAGCGGTGCTAACGATGAGGAGAAAGCCGGTCCGCCAGTCGATCGAGCGGGATCTCCTCCTGGGTACCGGAATCGAGGTCGCGGAGCGCCGCGACCGCGCGTTCAATCTCGCCCTCGCGGAGGATCACGGCCATGCGTGCGTTGATCTTGTTGGCGCGCTTCAGCCGCTTGGCCAGCGCGCCGCCATAGCCCAGGTCCACCGTGAAGCCATCGCGGCGCAGATCGTGGGCCAGCCGCAGGGCGGCGTTTTCCTGAGCCGGGCTCTGCGGCATCACCGCGATCGGCCGCGGAGCGGTGGGAATGGCGACGCCGAGCTCGCCCGTCAGCATCATCAACCGCTCGACGCCGGCCGCCCAGCCGATGCCCGGCAGCGGCCGGCCACCCATCTGTTCGGCCAGCCCGTCGTATCGCCCTCCGGCAAGCACGGTGCCTTGCGCCCCCAGCGCGTCGGTGACGAACTCGAAGGCGGTGTGGCCATAATAGTCGAGACCGCGCACCAGCTTGGTGTTGATTCGATAACCGATGCCGAGCGCATCGAGACCGCCAAGGACGTCGGCGAAAAAGCACCGCGACGTCTCGTTGAGGCTGTCGAGGATGGAGGGCGCTTCGGCCACCACCGCGCGGTCGGCGGCGTCCTTCGAATTGAGCACCCGCAGCGGATTGCGCTCCAGTCGGGTGAGGCTGTCTTCGGAGAGCCGCGCTTGGTTCGCCTTGAGGTAAGCGACCAATCCGCTCGTGTAGGCTTGCCGGCTGTCGGCATCGCCGAGCGTATTGATCTCCAGCCGCACCGTCTCGCTCAGGCCGAGCGCGCTTAAGATATCCCAAGCCAAGGCGATGCACTCGACATCCCCGGCCGGCTCGGCGATGCCGAGCAGCTCGACGCCGACCTGGTTGAACTGCCGCAAGCGGCCCTTCTGCGGCCGTTCGTAACGAAACATCGGGCCGCGGTAGAACAGCTTGAGCGGAATGTGCTGTGTCAGCCCCCCGGAAATGACCGCGCGGACGACGCCCGCGGTATTCTCCGGGCGCAGGGTCAGACCCTCGCCGTTGCGATCGACGAGGGTGTACATCTCCTTGGTAACGATATCCGAGGTATCGCCGAGCGTACGCGCGAAGACCTCGGTAAACTCGAAAATCGGCGTCGAAATCTCGCCATAGCCGTAGCGCGAGGCGACCGCGTGCGCCTTCGCCTCGATGAACCGCTGGACGCGGCTGTCCGCCGGCAGATAGTCGCGCGTGCCGCGAACGGGGCGAACAGCGGCCATCGGCGCGCCCGGTCTAGCCGGCGGCCGCGGACGAGGCTGACGCGCGCCGGTCTTCGGTTGACTGTGCGCCTGACTGTGCGCCTGACTGTGCCGCGCCGTAGCGGGACTCGACGTAGGTTTCGACGATGGCCTGGAAGTCGCGCGCAATGGTCGGGCCGCGCAGGGTCATGGCCTTCCTGCCGTCGATGAACACCGGTGCCGCCGGTTCCTCGCCGGTGCCGGGCAGGCTGATGCCGATGTCGGAGTGCTTGCTTTCGCCGGGCCCGTTGACGATGCAGCCCATCACCGCGACGGCCATGGTCTCGACGCCGGGATAGGTCTCGCGCCATGCCGGCATCCGCGCGCGAATATAGCCCTGGATGTCCTCGGCCAGTTCCTGGAACACCGTGCTTGTCGTTCGCCCGCATCCCGGACACGCCGTGACCAGCGGCGCGAACGAACGGAGGCCCATCACCTGAAGGAGTTCCTGGGCAACGATCACTTCCTCGGTGCGGTCGCCGCCGGGCGACGGCGTCAGCGAAACACGAATGGTATCGCCGATGCCTTGTTGCAGCACAATGGCCATGCCGGCGCTCGACGCAACGATGCCCTTCGAGCCCATGCCCGCCTCGGTCAGGCCGAGATGCAAGGCGTAGTCGCAGCGCCGGGCGAGATCGGAATAAACCGCGATCAGGTGCTGGACGTCGCTGACCTTGCACGACAGCACGATCTTGTCGCGGCCCATACCCATCGCCTCGGCCTGGGCGGCGCTGTCGAGGGCGGAGACGACCATTGCCTCGCGCATTACCTCGGCCGCCGTTTTTGGCGCCGGCGACGCGGCGTTGGCGTCCATCAGCCGCGACAACAGTTCCTGATCGAGGCTACCCCAATTGACGCCGATGCGAACCGCGCGATCGTTCTTCAGGGCGATCTCGATCATGGTCGCGAATTGCCGGTCGCGCTTCTCGCGAAAGCCGACGTTGCCTGGATTGATCCGATATTTGTCGAGTGCTTCGGCGCATTCCGGATAGCGCGTCAGCAGGGCGTGGCCGATGTAGTGGAAATCGCCGATCAGCGGTATCCGCACGCCGCGCGCCGCGAGCCTGTCGCGAATCCGCGGCACGGCGCGCGCGGCGTCATCGCGATCGACGGTGATCCGCACGAGCTCCGAGCCGGCCCGGGCGAGCGCTTCGACCTGGGCCACCGTCGCCTCGACGTCGGCGGTATCGGTATTGGTCATCGACTGGACGACGATAGGAGCACCACCGCCGACGACGACATCGCCGATCCTGACCGGAACGGTCTTGCGCCTTACGACGCCGCCAACCGGGATGGACATTGTGAAGCTCCTCAAGGACGACAAACAGACACAAAAACCCGCTCACACAGGCAGGTGACCTCGCCGGACCAATGGGTCAAGGCTCGATGAAAGTCAATCGCCCCCGTCCCTCATGCGTTTCAGGGCGGCTGACTCCAGAACAATGCCGCGCCGAACCCCGCCGTCTCTGCCCAACGGAGGAAGCGGCGTTCCATCAAGAACGATTTCGAGTCCGCCGGCATTGCCGGTCATCAACGTCAACCCGCCCCCGTTTTCGACCGAGAGCGTCTCGCCGGCCTTGAGGATCTGGCTCAGGACCACGCGTTGATCACGGCCGCGCAATTCGATCCAACTGTCGGCCTTCGCGTTCAGCACGATCCTTTCGTCGTTGTTCGGCGGTTGCACGGGCGGCTGTTGACTTGATGGCCGAGCCGTTGTTGCCGCCGCCGGCTCGACCGGCGGCGGCGGCGGCGCGAAGGAGTCGGCGGTGGCGGCCTCGTTCGCCGGCGGCGCAAGCGCGGGCGGAGGCGCAGGTGTAGCCATCGGCTCGGGCGATGATGGCGCGGTCGGCGGCGGCGGCGCCGGCTCGGGCGGCGTGGCGCTGAGCGGGGCGCTGAGTGTGGCGCTGTCCGGGCTCAGCCGCTCGGGCAGGGAGGCAACAAGCTCGCTGACGTTGGTGTTGCTCGACGACAGGAAATACCAGCCGCCGTAGGCCAGCGCGGCCAGCAGCGCGCTGATCAGCAAGATGGCGCCCTTCGGCACGCCGCGTTCGGATTCCGGCGCGGGGAAATGCAGATCGCCGCCGATCCTGCGCCCCAGCGTCTCCAGCTTGAAACGGCGAACCGCCTCGTCGGCGTCGAGCTCGAGGTAATCGGCGTAGGCCCGCACGAACCCGGAGGCGTAGGTCGGCCCGGGCAGATCCTCATAGCGGCCGTCCTCGATCGCCTGAAGGAAGGGCTTGCGGATGTGCAAGGTTTCGGCGGCGTCGGTGAGGTCCCGCCCGCTGCGCAGGCGATAGGCGCGCAGCGTGGCGCCGACGCCCGCGTTCGCATTCCGTGCCGAGTCGATATCGCCCATCACCCCGACGCCCCAAAAAAAATCCGCCGTCAGCCGACGCCGGCGCACGCTCTCGGCCTAGTGCATCACCCCGTGATCGATAGCATAGGCCTTGAGCGTTTCGCGGAGGCTATGCTGCTTGCCGCCGCATAATGAAGCCATGAATCCCTCCAGCACGGCGAGACGAACACCGCGGAATGTCGCCTTGATCGCTCCAACCGCCGGCGGCGAGACGGAAATGCTGCGAAAGCCGATGCCGATCAAGGCCATGGCGTCGAGCGGCCGGGCGGCCATCTCGCCGCATATGCTGACAGGAACGCCGGCGGCTTGGCATTGCTGGAGAATCAAGCGGAGAATATTCAGCGCGACCGGCGACAGGTTGTCGTAGCGCTCAGACATCTCATAGTTGCCTCGGTCGCTGGCGAACATGAACTGGAACAGGTCGTTGGTGCCGATCGACAGAAAGTCGACGTGGCGCAGCAACTCCGGCAGCTGATAGATCAGCGCCGGGACCTCAAGCATCGCCCCGACGCGGACTTTGCTGGGAATTCCGCCGCCGCCGGCGCGCACCCGCTCCAGCTCCTTGTCGAGCATCGCGCGCGCGTATTGAAATTCCGCGACCTCGGTCACCATCGGGAACATCACCCACAGGTCCTGCCCCGCCGCGGCCTGGATGAGCGCCCGCAACTGCTGTCGGAGCATCGCCGGGCGGTCGATCGAGACCCGGATTGCCCGCCACCCCATCGCCGGATTTTCCTCCTGGCCGGAGGGCCAGTAGGGCATCACCTTGTCGCCGCCGACATCCAGGGTTCGAAAGACAACCGGCTTGCCCCCGGCGTACTCGAGAACCTTGCGATAGATCTGCCGCTGCATCTCGACGTCCGGCAGCTCCGGTCGAACCATGAACGGCACTTCGGTGCGGTAGAGGCCGACCCCGTCGATGTCCGAACTCGGCGAGGTGCTGGAGATCGATCAGCAGTCCGGCGTTGATATTAACGCTGATGCGCACGCCGTCGAGCGTGACCGCCGGCAGGTCCTTGAGCGCGGCATAGGCCGCCTTGCGTTCGTCGCGCGCCTTCAGGCTCTTGAGAAACAGCTTGCTGATTTCGTCTCCGGGACGGACCAGAACCTGGGCGTGCTCGGCATCAACGATCAGCCGGTCGCCATACTCGATCCGTGCCATGGCCTCGCGGACTTGGCCAACCACCGGGATGTCGAGCGCCCGGGCAACGATCGCGACATGCGAATTGGGCGAGCCCTCCTCGAGCACGACCCCACGCAAGCGGCGGCGGTGATAGTCGAGAAGTTGGGCCGGGCCCAGATTGCGGGCGACGAGGATGACGTCTTCGTCGACGGGAATGGCGGGACCGCCGGGCTCGGCGCCGGTGAGATGCTGAAGCAGCCGGTCGGCGAGGTCCTCGAGGTCGTGGACCCGCTCGCGCAGGTACGGATCGGAGACTTGGCTCATCCGCGCGTGAATTTCGTCGCTCACCTTCTGCACGGCGGCCTCGGCGGTCAGGCCGGTGTTGATGGCCTCGCCGATCCGGCGCAGCCAGCCGACGTCCTCGGCGATCATCCGGTAGGTCTCGAGAACGTCGCGGTGCTCGCCGCTCTCGCCGATGGCGGTCGAACGCAACATGTCGTCAAGCGCGCCGTGCATGTCGGCGACGGCCTGGCGCAGCCGGTCGTGCTCGACCCGGGTATCCTCGGCGACGATCCTGCGGATGGCGAACCGTGGCTTGTGAAGAACGGCGATGCCGAGCGCGAGGCCGCTATGCAGGCGCGCGCCTTCCAGCCGCGTCGGCGCCGCCGCCGCCGTTTCGACCGGAACCACGGATGCACTGTCGGTCGCAACGCCGTTGGCCACCATTTCGGCGAGAACCATGGCGACGGTCTGCAGCGCCTCGATTTCCTCGTCGCTATACTGTCGCCGCGCCGTATTTTGCACCGCCAGCACGCCGACGACCCGGCCGCCGCGCAGGATCGGCACCCCCATCAAGGAGTGATAGATCTCCTCGCCGGTCTCCGGACGATAGGCAAAGCTCGGGTGGGCTCGGGCGTCGGACAAGGCCAGCGGGCGCTGCTTGGCGGCGATTTCGCCGATCAGGCCCTCCCCGACCCGCAGCCGCGTCCGGTGTATGGCCGCGGCGCGAAGTCCCTGGGTCGCGAACAATTCGAGCACGTCCCCGGCGCGACGGATGTAGATCGAGCAGACCTCGGCCCTCATGTCCTTGGCGATGATCGAGACGATCCGGGCGAGACGAGTCTCCCCGTTCCCCTCGCTCGCCATGACGTCGCGAATGCGGGCCAGGAGACGGCGCAAAACCAGAACGGTTTGGCCGTGGTGCATCACCTCAGCCGGCCTCTCTCAGGTCGCGGGCGACAAGAGCGGCGACCGCCTGGGCGACCAGTTCCTCGATGATCTCCGCCGTTGGCTGCTCGCGCGAGACCATGCCGACGCTTTGGCCGGCCATCATCGAACCGCCGTCGACGTCGCCGTCGATAACCGCGCGGCGCAGCGCGCCCGCCCAGTACAATTCAATCTCCAGTTGCGCCTGCTGCTGGGTCAGTTCGCCGCCGCGGTACCGCGCGGCGATCTCACGCTGAACTTCGGCGAAACGCCGGCTGCCGCCGTTGCTCAGGGCCCTGACCGGGATGACCGGCAGGTCGGGGTCGATCTGCACGGAAACCACCGCGTCACGGGCGTTGGCGCGCACGAACGCTTTCTTGAACGCCGGGTGGGCGATGCTTTCGGTGGCGCAGACAAACCGCGTGCCAAGCTGGCAACCGCTGGCGCCCATTTCGAGATATGTGACGACCGCTTCGCCGCGGCCGACCCCGCCCGCGACAAAAACCGGGACATCGCGGACCACGGGCAAAATCTCCTGGGCGAGAACGCTGGTGGACACCTGGCCGATGTGCCCTCCCGCCTCGGCGCCCTCGATGATCAGCGCATCGGCGCCGCTGCGGATCAAGCGCTTGGCGATCCCGAGGGCGGGCGCGAAGCACACGACGCGCGCGCCGCCGACCTTCAGCCGCTTGATCATCGCGGCAGGCGGCATCCCGCCGGCGAGAACCACATGACCGACCCCGCGCCCGAGGCAGACGTCGATGAGAGCCTCGAGCTGAGGGTGCATGATAATCAGGTTGACGCCGAACGGCTTGACGGTCAAAGCCTGGGTCGCCGCGACCTCGCCGTCCAACTGGTCGGGGCCGAGCGACCCACAGGCGACGACGCCGAACCCGCCGGCGTTGGAGATGGCCGAAACCAGGTGGTGCTCGGAGACCCACGACATCGCTCCACCCATGAGGGCGTAGCGGCAGCCGAGAAATGCCGTTCCCCGCGACCACAGCCGGTCGAGCCGCGCCTCGGCGCTCGGTGTTGCCATGATCTCTTAAGCGTCGAGGCCGTAGGCGGCGTGCAACGCACGGACGGCGAGTTCGGTATAAACTTCGTCGATCAACACGCTGACCTTGATTTCCGAGGTCGAGATCACCTGGATGTTAATCCCTTTTTCCGCGAGCGTGTGGAACATGCGCTGGGCGATGCCGGCGTGGCTGCGCATGCCGACGCCGATCACCGAGACCTTGACGACATTGGCATCCGAACGCAAGTCGGCGTACGCGATGTCGTCGCGATGTTCGGCAATCACCGCGACCGCCCGATCAAGGTCGGCCTTGCCGACGGTAAAGGTCAAATCCGTTGTGCCGCCGGCCGGGGAGACGTTCTGGACGATCATGTCGACGTTGATGCTGGCGTCGGCCAGCGGGCCGAAGATGCCGGCGGCGACACCCGGCCGGTCGGCGACCCTGAGCAGCGTGATTTTGGCCTCGTCACGGCTGTAGGCGATGCCGCTCACCAATTCCTGTTCCAAGATTTCGTCCTCTCCGACAACGAGGGTTCCCGGCACGTCCGCGAAGCTCGACAGAACCTGCAGCCGGACGCCGAAGTTCATCGCCAGCTCGACCGCGCGCGTCTGCAGCACCTTGGCGCCGAGCGAGGCCAACTCGAGCATTTCCTCATAAGTGATTTTTTCGAGCTTGCGCGCCCGCGCCACGATCCGCGGATCGGAAGTATAGACCCCATCGACATCGGTGAAAATGTCGCACCGATCGGCGTTGAGCGCGGCGGCCAAGGCGACCCCGGTGGTATCGGAGCCGCCCCGGCCCAGCGTCGTAATCCGCGCATCGCAAGCAAGCCCCTGGAAGCCGGCCAGCACCGGGACCTCGCCCTGCCCCATGCGCCGTGCAATCTCGGCGGTCTCGACACCTTCGATCCGAGCCCGGCCATGGGCATTGTCCGTGCGCAGCGGCAATTGCCAGCCGAGCCATGAGCGCGACGGCACGCCCAGCTTCTGGAGGGCCAGCGCCAACAGCCCCGACGTCACCTGCTCGCCGCTCGAGACAACGACATCGTACTCGCGGGCGTCATGCATCGGGCTGATCGCAGACACGTAGCCGATCAGCTGGTTTGTCACCCCCGCCATCGCCGAGACGACCACGGCGACCTCGTCGCCCGCGTCGACGCTACGCTTGACCGTTGCCGCCACCGCGTTGATACGGTCGATGTCGGCCACCGAGGTGCCGCCGAATTTCTGAACCAATCGCGCCATTGTTCCCCCGCAGCATGGGCCCGCCCGCTCGCGCCGGCTCCCGGCCGGACGTGGACGGGTGACACGAGCCCCACTAATCGTGGATGATGCGCGGGTCGGCGCTCCGTTGCCGGCGCGACCGCCCTCGTTAAATAAAGGCAAGCCGCGATTGACGCAACCGATTGCGCGCGACATGCCGCCAACGCAACCTCCGGTGGGTTTCCGTAAAATGACTGAGGCAAATACAACCATGCGCGCGACCAACACCGCCTCGCCAGACGAGATCGAGCGCTTCGCCAGGTTGGCCTCGACCTGGTGGGATGTTCACGGCGAGTTCGGCCAACTGCACAAGCTCAATCCCGTCCGCATCGGCTTCATCCGCGACCACGTCCTCGCCCATTTCGGCGGCGACGGCGGCAGCGCGACGCCGTTCGCCGGCCTCAGCATGGTCGATCTCGGCTGCGGCGGCGGCCTTTTGACCGAGCCGATGGCCAGGCTCGGCGCGCGGGTGAGCGGCATCGACGCCGAGGCGAAAGCCATCGCCGTCGCCCAGGCCCATGCCCGCCAGTGCAACCTCGACATCACCTACCGCTGCGTCCTGCCGGAGGGTCTCGCCGAGGAAGGCGAGACGTTCGATGTCGTTCTCAGCATGGAGGTGATCGAGCACGTCGCCGACGTCGACGGCTTCCTCGCCGCCAGCGCGCGGCTGATGAAGCCGGGCGGGGCGATGGTCGTGGCCACGCTCAATCGGACCTTGAAGTCGCTGGCGTTGGCCAAGATCGGCGCCGAGTACATCCTCCGCTGGGTCCCGCCGGGGACGCACGATTGGCGCAAGTTCGTGCCCCCAAAGGATCTCGCCCGCGGCCTGCGCCGTCAGGGACTGCGGATCGTCGATCGCCGGGGCATGAGCTACAATCCGCTGCTCGACCGCTGGGCCCTGAGCGACGATCTGTCGATCAACTACCTGACATTTATCGTGGGCGACGGCGCGGCCGCGATCACGGCGCGAGGGTGAAGGGGCGATCGTGGTCGAGGGCCGGAATCCGCCGCCTGGCCGCGGCAACCGTCTCGCGGTCGAGCTCGGCGGCGACGATGCCGACGTCCTCGCCGCCATCGGCGAGCACGACGCCCCAGGGGTCGATGATCAGCGAATGGCCGAACGTCCTCCGGCCCTCGGCGTGGGTGCCGCATTGGGCCGGCGCGAGGACATAGCATCCCGTCTCGATCGCCCGCGCGCGCGCCAGCACGTGCCAGTGCGCCGCGCCGGTGGTTTTGGTGAATGCCGACGGGATCGCCAGGAAATCGGCCCCGGCCTTGGCCAGGGCGCGATAAAGTTGGGCGAAGCGGAGATCGTAGCAGACGCTCATGCCGAGCCGGCCCCACGGCGTATCGGCGATAACGGCGCGCGCGCCGGGGGCAATGACCGCCGATTCCCGGTAGCTCTCCGCGCCGCCGAGGTCGACGTCGAAGAGGTGGATCTTGTCGTAGCGGGCAACGACCCGGCCATGCGCGTCGACCAGCAGCGAGCGATTGGCGATGCGGCCGTCGGTCAGGCGGACGGCGAGCGAGCCGATCAGGAGCCAGACCCGGAGCTCCGCGGCGATGCCGGCGAACGCGGCCAACGCCGGATGGCCATCCTCGGGCAGTGCCTTGTCGCGCTGGCGGGCTTGGTCGGGCTCGAGCATGGCGACGTTTTCGGGAAGCAGAACGAACTCGGCCCCGCCCGCGCAAGCCTCCCTGATCAGGGGAAGGACCGCGGCGATGTTGGCATCGACATCGCGCGCCGAGTTGGTCTGTACGCAGGCGGCGCGGCAGGTCGACGCCATGGCCGGGCTCAGCCGCCGCCCCGAAGGACCGCGTCCAGCTCGCCGGCGCGTTCCAGGCGGGCCAGTTGATCGGAATCTCCGATATGGCGGCCGTCGACGAAGACCTGCGGCACCGTTTTCCGGCCGCCGGCGCGCTCTTGCATTTCCTGCCGCGCGCCCGGCGCCGTCGAGACGTCATGCTCCTCGAAGGCCACCTGCTTCTTTGCAAGCAGCGTCTTGGCGCGATAGCAGTACGGACAGAACGGCGTCGTGTAGATCTCGACCTTGACCACGTCGATTATCCTCGTTGCGCAAGATGATCCGCTGGCGGTCAGCACGTCGCGAGATATGGCCCTTGGCCACGAATAATTGAAAGCGCCGCTAAAGCTCCCGGACGGTGCGCGCGAGGGTCAACACGTCCACTGCGGCGGCGCCTTCGGCGAGTAACGCGCGGGTGCAGGCGTCCGCGGTCGCGCCGGTGGTCTGGACATCATCGACGAGGACAATGCGGCGATCCTTGATCATCGGCGCGCGGCGCGGGCGAACAACGATCGCGCCGCGAACGGTTTCGGCGCGCGCGCTCGCGCCGAGGTGGCCGAGAGAAGCGGTCCGCCGGTGGCGAATCAGCAGATCCGGGGCCGCCGCGACCCCCGAGATCCGTTCGAGCGCGAGAGCCAGCAGCGCCGCCTGATTGTACTTTCGCGCGAACAGACGGGTCCAGTGCAAGGGTACCGGAACAAGCAGGTGCGCATTCGCCAACAGCTCGCCGCCGGCCCGCGCCATCCATTGGCCGAACGCGGGTGCCGCGTCGGTCCGATCGCCGCGCTTGAAGGCCAAGATCAGGCCGCGACTGCCGTCGTTGTAGACCATCGCCGCGCGCGCGCGCTCGAACAGGCGCGGCCGGCGCAGGCACTCGCCGCACAGCGCCGCATCGCCCGCATCGACCCCGAAGGGCAGGCCGCAGGCCTCGCACAGCGGCCTGGCGATGAACCGGACGGCCGACCAGCACGCCGGACAGAGCGCGACATCGGAGCGCAACAACGTCCGGCAGCCCAGGCATTGCGGCGGCAGCAACGCGTCGAGCATGAAGCGGCCGACCCGCCTGGCCGAGACGCAAGCGGCGGTGGCGGCGGCGGTGGCGGGCAAGACAGGCGGTTGATCGGCTTGGTCTTTACGGACGGCCATCACCTCCGCCATATATCAGGAAAGGCGGGGCAACGGAAACGCAATTACCCCACATGAGTAAGTAAGGCGGTCAAATGGCTGATTCCATGCCAGTTCCGGATTCCATGCGGGCTTCAGGGGCCATGCCGGCTTCAGGGTCCATGATGGTCTTCGACCGGCAAACCGTTCGCGGCCGCCGTGACAGGGCCGCCGGCGGGCTTGCGAACCACGATTTTCTCTATCGCGAGATCGCCGAGCGCCTGGTCGATCGCCTGGACGATATCAAACGCACCTTTCCGCTCGCCCTCGATCTCGGTTGCCACGCGGGAACGCTCGGGCGCGCGATCGGCGCGCGCGGCGGCGTCGAGACTTTCGTCAGCTGCGATCTGTCGCCGCGCATGGCCGCCGCCGCGCCCGCCCCGGCCTTGGCCGGCGACGAAGAGGCGCTGCCGTTCGCCGCGGCCACCTTCGATCTCGTCCTCAGCTCGCTCAGTCTGCACTGGGTCAACGATCTTCCCGGCGCGCTCGCCCAGGTTCGCCGCGCGCTCAAGCCGGACGGGCTTTTCCTCGCCGCGATGTTCGGCGGCCAAACCCTGAGCGAGCTGCGCCGCGTCCTCAATGACGCCGAAATTGCGCTGGAAGGCGGGCTCAGCCCGCGGATCTCGCCCTTCGCCGCGGTCCGCGACGCCGGCAACCTGTTGCAGCGGGCGGGCTTCGCGCTGCCTGTCGCCGATGCCGAGACGCTCACCGTGATGTACGAAGATCCGCTCGGGCTGCTCGCCGATCTGCGCGGCATGGGCGAAGCAAACGCCGCGATCGAGCGGCGGCGGAATTTCACGCGCCGAGCCACGCTGCTCGACGCGCTGAGCAGATACCGCGACCTCTATGCCGACGCCGACGGCCGGGTGCCGGCGACCTTCCAGGTCATCTACCTGACCGCCTGGGGGCCGGACCCGTCGCAGCCGAAGCCGCTCCGCCGCGGCAGCGCCGCGAACCGCCTCGCCGACGCACTCGCGAACCCCCGGCCCACCGCCGGGGGAAGAGGCCAAGAGTTGAGCGATGACGCCTTGAGCAACGGGGTGGGCGCGGCCGAAGCCGCTCGGACGATGGGATGAAATGGCACGACACGTGGCACCTCTTCCTACGCGCCCGCTGGTTCATGACCAAGCGAGTCCTCGCGCGGCTCACAGTGACTTGTAGACTTCCGTCAATTTGTCCCAATGCGCAAGTAGTGGCAGGCAACAGAAGCGGAAGATGAACCAGCATGCGTAGATCTCGTCGGACGAATGGAACGCGCCCGCTGGCATCAGCCCATGCGCAACCCGGTGGCGGATATTTGGACCGCCGCGAAAATCGAACAGGTTCTCAATTTCAAAGACGATCGCGGGACCAAGGATCTTTTCAAGAACGTCGCGGTCCTTGTTCAACATCACTGAAATCGTCCTGCTCTCCTGGGTCATGTCGGGCCGAATGGATGATGGATCAATCGCCGCCTGCCGAAGGACATGGCGCAGGGAATTTTCGAGCTGGGGCACCAGAACACTAAGCGCCGAAATAAAGTCCCCGCCGAAGAAACGGGCAAATCCAAGCGCATAGATGTCGGCATGCCCACGCGGGATGAATGGGCTCATCGCCGCAATCGGCCCAAAGTGTCGAACAAAAAGGGGATGTTCCGCTTGGATAACGCACCGGGCCGGTTCAATCGCGCCCGACAACCGCGATCTGTTCGCCGATGCTTCCTCTTGCCGTGCAATGAGGTGCCTTATAGCGTGGTTTCTTCTAATTCAGGGCCTCCCATCATTCCCGGCGACTGCGCGACGCGTTTGCCCTCGTCGTCATGGATCGCCATCGGGAAGATGCTCGACAGCGGGTTCTGCTTTGCCCGCTCCAGCGCCTCCTTGCGTAGTGCCTCCGGCGTTGGCGAGTGGTCCAGCTTCGCGAACTGGGCGAACGCTTGGGGAAGGGTCAGGCCCCGTACGAGCTTACGCGTGTGATCGACAATCTCGCTGAGATCGATCTCGGTCGAGATCGAACCCATTTCGTCCCTGATCGAAGCTCTGTGCCTCTCGCCGCCTTGCTTCGAGTTCCGCCCGTCTGTCCTTGGTTCCGGGTAGTCTTTGGAGTGCCTTGATCGCGTCCATCAGCCAGCTTGCCGCGACCATGCCTTTGAAGTCCGGCCGCCGCCGCCATTGCTACGTAACATTCGGCGGCTTTCACAAGACAGCGATTGCTCTCGCTTGTGTTGTCACTCGCCCGGTGCGCCGCCGCGGCAATTCCAGCAAATGCCGCGCCGTCTACTGGATACACCCCGTCCGCTTTGGCGAGAGACTTCCGCCTGTGCCGCAATTAGGGCCGTGCTCCGTGATGCGGTATTTAAGATCAAGGGTCGCGATCTTCAGATATCCTGACCCATCCCCTTCATTCGAACGAGGCTTGCTGTCAGACTCGCTTATCAATGCGCGGAGTGCCCTAGCTTCCGGCTCCTTCCAGCCCGTCGCCTGCGCTATCTGGCAGGCGCGTCGCATCAGATCGGTGCCGCGTCTTAGAAGTCGCCTTGTCCATTGTCGAACCGGAATTCAGCTTCGCCGTTCGCCACGAGGCGAACTGTCTCGGTGAATGACGTCGATCGCCAGTTGCGCCGAGGCCGCAAGCTTACGGTCATTCAACCAAGCGATGTCGGCAAGTAGGGCGCGTAGACCTGCATTGCGCAGCTTCGGCGCAATCGCGGCGAAGATCACCGATTGCTCGCCACGCAGATCATCGGGGATGATCGAACGGCGCCCGTCCATTACGCACCATCGGGCCGTAAGGCTCGCCCCGGTCTTCGGGCTTGAAGTGCATCCACGTTACGGTGGCAAGCAAACCATACACGCGCCCGGCGATTTCGTTCGCTTCCGCGCAAGCCGCCTCCGCCGCTTTTCGGTAAGGATCTTCCAAGCTCGCGCAGTCGACGCTTCGCAGCGTCGCGATCGGCGCCTCAACATCCACCGCGGCGAAATCAGCGAGCGTTACCAAAGGCGGTTCGTTCTCTGCCGTGGCAGCAACGCCGCTCCGCGCCCGAATTGGTTCCGGCTGCCTTGTCGGTCACTGTCTCAATTCCGTCTTCCACGGTGACAATGTACCGCGAGCCAAGCGTCGTCCATTCCACCCCTGCCAAGCCCGACGCCGCATCGTTGTCACTCGAAGTACATAATCTCGTGCCAGCATGCCCAAGCTTTGAAGAATATAGTCCAGATCCTCTTTGGCATGCTAGAGGTTTAACTTGTTCTTCTCCAGATTGCCGGATGAGAGATAGACAACTTCAGCTTGTCATTGGACGCAGCCATTTCACCGCATGTGCGGCTGCGGAACCATCGGCGGTGTGCGCAAGGCGTCCGGGGAGACAAACGCGCAGTGAGCGGGCAAAATCGGGCGAGGTGGAGGAGGAGCATCGATGAGCGAGGAAACCGCCGAGGATCGCGAGATCGCGGCGATCGCGGCGCAATTGCGGGCGATGAAGGGCGAACTGGGTGAACGCTACTGGCGGGACGACGACGTTCGCGGCTTGCAGCAGTCGTTGCGGCGGTTGATCGGCGAATACGGCTCATGGGGCGAGAGCAAGCTGCCGATGCACCGGCGCGCCCGCGCCGCCGCGCGCCACGAGAGCGCATGCGCCGATCTGCTCTGGCCCGGCCGCGCGGCGGGCGGATAAGAGCGGGATTAGGGCGGGATCATGACGCGATGATCGGGCGCGCGGCGCCGGACCGCGGGCGGTGAAGTTCGCAGCTCCCCTCCTCCGCGGCACGCTGGTCCGGCGCTACAAGAGGTTCCTCGCCGACGTGGTGCTCGAGACCGGCGGATGCGTCACCGCCCATTGCCCGAACTCGGGCTCGATGCTGTCGGTCGCGACGCCCGGCTCGGAAGTCTGGCTGTCGCGCGCGGCGGCGGCGAAGCGCAAGTATCCGCTGACCTGGGAGCTGATCCGGATCGGCGGCGCGCTGGTCGGGATCAACACCGCGCGGCCCAACGCTCTGGTCGCCGAGGCCGTCGCCGAGGGCGTGATCGGCGAGCTCGACGGCTACGAAACCGTGAGGCGGGAGGTCCCTTACGGCCGCAACTCGCGCATCGATCTTTTGTTCGAGGCAGCAAACCGCCCCAAGTGCTTCGTTGAAGTCAAGAACGTGACCCTGAAGCGGGACCTTGCCGGGGCCATGGTCGAGTTCCCCGACTGCGTGACGCGAACGAGGGACCAAGCATTTGGCCGAACTTGCCGACGCGGTCGCCGGAGGCGCCAGGGGGGTGATGGTATTCCTCGCCCAGCGCGGCGACGCCCGCGCGTTCGCGATCGCCGGGGATATCGACCCGCTCTACGCGCGCGCCCTGGACCGGGCGGCGGCGGCGGGCGTCGAGACGCTGTGCTATCGCTGCGATGTCGGGCTTGACGGCATCCGCGTCAGCGCGTCGGTGGACTTCGCGCGGGCAAGGCGCGATCAGGGCCGGTAGCCGTGGTCTCGCGTTACCGACCCTCAGGAGGTGTCTAAGCCCCTGATATCATGGTGGGCGGTACTGGATTTGAACCAGTGACCCCTACGATGTCAACGTAGTGCTCTCCCGCTGAGCTAACCGCCCCGGAAGCGATCGGCGATGACCGATCGCGGAGTGGTTTCTTAGTCGATTCCTCACTGCGTTGGCAAGATGTTGCGAGGCGCGACGCGACACTTCGTCTCCGGCGGGTCGACCGGCAGGCGTCCATTGAGCGCCGCGCGCTTGCCACGATAACGGCGGCGACTAAATTCGCACATAATGGTGTTGTCACCCGCCGGATGCCGCGCTAACCAAACCACTGGCGATCCGACGACCCGCCTTCGATTCGAGGAGTGAGGTTTTGCCCCCCAGCGAGAGAGACGTCGCGCTCGAAGCCGCGCCCGAATGCGAAAATGAACCTTTCTGGTCGATCGCGGCGCCGGCCGAGCAGACCGTCCCGCTGGTGTTCGCCTCGCCGCATAGCGGACAGAGCTATTCCGCCGAGCTGCTTGCCGCCTCGCCGCTCGAGGCCTTTGCGCTGCGGCGCTCGGAGGACGCCTTCGTCGATCGACTTTACGCCGCGGCGCCCGCTTGCGGCGCGCCGTTGCTGAAGAGTCATTTCCCGCGAGTCTTCCTCGACTGCAACCGCGAGCCATATGAACTGGACCAGGCAATGTTCGCCGCCGCGTTGCCCGGTTTCGTCAATACCCGCTCGCCTAGGGTCAGCGCCGGCCTCGGCACCATTGCCCGGGTCACCGCCACCGGCGAGGAGATCTATCGCGAAAGGCTCGAGGTAAGCGACGCGCTGAGGCGGATTCGCGACCACTACTTCCCCTACCACGAGGCGCTGAAGCGCCTGATCGGACAGACTCAATTGAGGTTTGGCGTTTGCCTGCTTATCGACTGTCACTCGATGCCGTCGGTGGGCGGGCCGATGGACAGCGATCCGGGCACCAGGCGGGTCGATATCGTCCTTGGCGATTGCTTCGGCACGTCGTGCGCGCCAGCCGTAACGGCGTTCGCCGAGCGCGCGCTGCGCGAGCTCGGCTACAGCGTTCGCCGCAACGTCCCTTACGCTGGCGGGTTCACCACCCGTAATTACGGCAGGCCGCGCGAAGGCGTGCATGCGCTGCAGATCGAGATCAACCGAGCCCTTTATATGGACGAACAGCGCATCGCGCCATTGCCCGGTTTTGACGCCGTGGCGAGCCGAATCGGCCGGCTCATCGAGGCCCTCACCAGCATTGATTTTAGACTATTCAGGGCGGCATGACGCCCAACGGCGGTAAAACCCGGAGTCTCGGCGGCGCCCTCCTCGACGCGAGCGTGCTCGTTCGCCCGGCGGTAGCGGCGGATCTCGCCGTCGTGCAAGCGGTCTACGCCGCCCACGTGCTCGGTGGCAGCGGAACTTTCGAGGAGGTTCCGCCCGACCTGACCGAAATCGCCGCGCGCTGGCGAGCCGTCATTGACCGCGGGCTGCCATACCTGGTTGCCACCATCGACGACGAAGTCCAAGGCTTTGCCTACACCGGTCCCTTCCGGCCGCGCTCGGCGTATCGCTTTACCGTCGAGGATTCGATCTACGTCGATCCGAACGCCGTGGGGCGCGGGCTCGGCGGCATGTTGCTGGGCTCGCTGATCGAGCACTGCACCGGCCTCGGCATTCGTCAGATGGTCGCGGTCATCGGCGACTCGGCGAACACCCGCTCGATCCGCCTGCATGGCCGCCATGGATTTCGCCGCGCCGGCGTTCTCGTCGATGCCGGCTACAAGTTCGGCCGGTGGCTCGACGCGGTCTTCATGCAGCGGACGTTGGGCGAAGGCGTGAACGACCCGGGCAGCAAGATCGCCATCACCGAAGGGCCATTTGGCTAGTCACGTCGCCGGTGGCGGTTAACCGCGCCAAGGCGCGAGGCCGGGATGACGCCTCTCCAAAAAAAAGGGCCGCATGCGCGGCCCGAGTTTTGGGAGGAAACGTCCAAGAAGCACGGCGCATCACAATCGACTGGCGTTCGTGCTGCACCGCACAAATCGAAAGATAGTAGTTTGCAGTGCAAAATTCAAACGGCATTTTTCGACGAACCGATGGGACAAGCCTGCGATACCGCCTGACATCTGGCCAGGGCGGCTTAACAGGCTGTTTTCTATAGAGTATTTATGTCACAGTTGGGCGGAAAGTAGCAGCAGGGATGTCGAAATGAGGTGGCTGCGCCGACCTTCCGGATCGGTCACAGGAAACTATACCTCTATCTTCGCCCTGATGCCGCTTTTGCAATGCACTCATTCAACCCGCGGCGTGTGCGCGCGCCGTGCTTTTTTCGCGCGCGCTCGAGGCATGCACTGGTCCGCTCGCGGCGATCGTGTATAAGCGCGGAAGGGTTGAAACAAGAACAGTGGAGGGTGGACCATGGTCGGCTTGATCGGTGACATCGGTGGAACCAATGCCCGGTTTGCGTTGGTCGAGGCGGACGGTGAAATTCACGACATTCTTCCGTTGGTCAATCGGGACTATCCGACCCTCGTTGAAGCCTGCGAAGCCTACCTCGAACGCGTCGCGCCGAGGACCCCGCCCCAGCATGGAGCGCTGGCGGTCGCCTCGCCGGTATTCGGCGACCAGATCAAGCTTACCAACCTGCATTGGGCCTTCTCGATCGAGCAAACCCGCGTCCGCCTCGGCCTCGACAAGCTCGATATCGTCAACGACTTCGTCGCCGCCGCGCTCGCGGTGCCGACCCTGAAGCCGGAGGACGTTCTCAAGATCGGCGGCGGCGAGCCGGTCGCGCACGCGCCGATCTGGACGCTCGGCCCCGGAACCGGCCTGGGCGCCTCGGCGCTGGCGTGGGGCGGGCATGCCTGGCTGCCGCTGTCGAGCGAAGGCGGCCACATGACCATCGCCGCGGCCAACGACCGCGAAGCCGACATTCTCGCGATGTTGCGCGGCATGCACAGCCATGTCTCGGCCGAACGGGTGGTCTCCGGTCCGGGACTGGTCAACCTCTATACCGCCATCGCCACGCTCTCGAAACGGCCCATCGACCCGGCGATCGTTCCGGCCGACATCACCGCGCGGGGGCTCGACCGGAGCTGCCCGCTGTGCATGGAAACACTCGATGTTTTCGCGAGCATGCTCGGCACGGTCGCCTCGGACCTCGCGCTGGTCCTCAACGCGCGCGGCGGAATGTATATTGCGGGCGGTATTGTCCCGCGGTTGATGCCTTGGTTCGCCGGCTCCGGTTTCCGGCGGCGGTTCGAAGACAAGGGCCGATTCAGCGCGTACCTGTCGACGCTTCCGACCTATGTCATCACCCGCTCGCTGCCGGCGCTGGTCGGCCTCGCCCAACTCGTCAACGCCCCCGAGTAGAAAGCGCAAGGTCGCTCCGCTACGACGATGGCTTGCTATTTTCGAACCGCCGGGGCGGGTACGAAGGCCACGCCAATATGGTCAAGCGCCGCTCCAAGCCGCTGTTCGCCAACACTGGCGTCGCTGCGTTCACTTGGCACGCGTTTCGCCACTTCGCGGTGTCATGCTGGCTCGACGCCGGCCTCTCGCCAAAAACCGTCCACACCTTCGCCGGCCACTCCAGCTCGCAAGTCACCATGGACCGCCACGGCCACCTCTTCCGCTCCGAGGATCACACGCGGGCGATGAACTAGATTGCAAAGGGGCTGATGGGGTGAGGAAAAGGCAGGCGTGTCAGAGCAGGTTGGACGTGGAGCTAGTCAAACGCGCGTTCACAACTGTATCCAAATACACTCTGGTCTCCTGTGTCTTCGGATGCTCTGGCCCGAGGGCCTTTTCCTGAATCGCGAGGGCACGCTCCAAGAGCGGCAGCGCCTCGTCGTAGCGCCCTTGCTCGCCGTATAACACCCCGAGGCTGTTGAGAGTGCGGGCGACGTCTGGATGCTCTGGCCCGAGGGCCTTTTCCTGAATCGCGAGGGCGCGCTCATGGAGCGGCCGCGCCTCGTCGCAGCGCCCTTGCGCTCTGTGTAACGCCCCAAGATTGTTGAGAGTGTGGGCGACGTCTGGATGCTCTGGCCCGAGGGCTTTTTCCTGAATGGCGAGGGCGCGCTCATGGAGCGGCCGCGCCTCGTCGTCGCGCCCTTGCGCGTCGCATAACACCCCGAGGCTGTTCAGAGTGTGAGCAACTTCTGGATGCTCTGGCCCGAGGGCCTTTTCCCGAATGGCGAGGGCGCGCTCCAAGAGCGGCCGCGCCTCGTCGCAGCGCCCTTGCTCTCTGTGTAACGCCCCAAGATTGTTGAGAGTGTGGGCGACGTCTGAATGCTCTCGCCCGAGCGCTTTTTCCTGAATGGCAAGGGCGCGTTCCAAGAGCGGCAGCGCCTCGTCGCAGCGCCCTTGCTCTCTGTGTAACGCCCCAAGATTGTTGAGAGTGTGGGCGACGTATGGATGCTCTGGCCCGAGGGCCTTTTCCCAAATGGCGAGGGCGCGCTCCAAGAGCGGCCGCGCCTCGTCGTCGCGCCCTTGCTTTCTGTGGAACACCCCGAGGCTGTTGAGAGTGTGGGCGACGTCTGAATGCTCTCGCCCGAGGGCTTTTTCCTGAATGGCAAGGGCGCGTTCCAAGAGCGGCAGCGCCTCGTCGTAGCGCCCTTGCTCGTCGTATAACGCCCCGAGGCTGCTGAGAGTGCGGGCGACGTCTGGATGCTCTTGCCCGAGGGCCTTTTCCTGAATGGCGAGGGCGCGCTCCAAGAGCGGCCGCGCCTCGTCGTAGCGTGCTTGTGCGCGCAAACTATTGGCAAGACTGCCCTCGAAGACGAGCGTACTATTATGACAAAGGCCAAACAAGTGGCGTGCTATAACGCAGCCGCGCCGCCATAAAACGGAAGCTGAATAATGAAGGCCATTTTCAGAGTCTTGTGTCGCGTTTACATAGATATGATTAAGAAGTTTTGCGGCAATTTCCTCGCTACCGGTGCTAACATAGGCAAGGGCCATGTCCGCTTTTTTTGTCGCCTTTAGATAATCTCCAGCACCTATATCCGATGCCGCGTTTTTTGCTTGGATGTCTGAGAGGATGTAGCGCGGTTCGCGGCGGCTGGAATCGAGCAGTAAGGCAAGGCGGGCCAGCCTCTCGGCTTCGAACTGACGGGCAACGTCGTCGATAGCCATGCTTAGCTCATAGTCGCAGAGCCTAATGCAACAATCCGCGATATCTGGCGCAACACTGTCAATCATAGTGCGAAGCCGCGCAAACGCGATTTCGCTGTTCCCATCTTTCTCTTCTTTTCGTGCTATAGCGAGCATCTGACTTGGATTTTGCGACTGCAAAACCTCGATTGCGTTTTCAAATTCTAATTTATCCGACCGCAATTCAGAAATTGTATCGTTCTTTGACTTCATCTGAGCGAATAGCCCGGCGTTTTCATCTTCGATCTTCTGATATCCTCTACGGAATGATCGATTTATCCATCGCACGGGCACAATTATAACGCCGAGCAGAATCACAACGGCAGTAATCTGAACGACAGGACCTTGCTGCTGAAAGTCATTTAGAAGGTCGATGAGCCACTGGACCGGAATCATAGTGTGCTTCCCCCGATGCGTTTGGCATGCCTCGATTTCGTGAGGCTATTCTGTTTGGTGCCCCCATCATCTAGCCCGAACCGCGTCCAAATCCGACCGGCCTGCACGGATATTGAGGACGCCATTTCCGAACGGAGGAACGCCAGCGTTCGAAAGGATGGGCGAACGCCTCTTGTCCTCGGTGGCACAAATGGTGTCGTCGCGCCCATAACATTAAAAATAGCTGATATTATCGCGATATCCGCCGACCGCCGTGACCTGAAGGTCGCGGGTCCAACTCCTGCCCCTGCCACACTTTCCGCAGCTTGCTAAATCACCCCTGCCTCGGCCAGCCGGGCGATCTCGCCTTCGGACAGGCCGAGCAGGCCGCGATAGATTTCGTCGTTGGCGTTGCCGAGCGGCGGACCGAGGCTCTCGATCCGCCCCGGTGTCGCCGACATTCGGGGCAACACCGCCGGCACGACGATCGGGCCAAGCTCTTCATCGTCGAGCGTTTGTAGATTGCCGCGCGCGGCGAACTGCGGATCGGCGAAGATGTCGGCGATGGTGTTGAGCGGCCCGGCGGGAACGCCGGCTTCGAGGCAGCGCCTCATCACCTCGTCGCGATCGAGCGCGCCGGTCCACGCGCCCACCAGCGCGATCACCGCCTCGCGCGCGGCGAGCCTGCGCTCCTGACGACCGAAGGCCTCGTCCGCGGCCAGCTCGGGGCGGTCCATGGCGGTGGCGAGCCGGGCGAACATCTTGTCGGTGGTGCAGGCGATCGCCACCCACTTGCCGTCGCGCGTCGGGAAGTGACCGTGCGGGCAGGCATTGCGGGTGCCGGCGCCCTCTGGCTCGCGGACGATCCCGGCCCGCGCGTAGGCCGGCGCCAGCTCGTCGAGGACCCGAAAGACGGCCTCGTACAGACCCACGTCGATCACTTGGCCGCCACCCCCGCTGTTGCGGTAAAGAAGCGCGATCAGCGCGCCGACCGCGGAAAAAAGCCCGGCGAGATAGTCACCGAGCGACGTCGATCCCGGCGTTACCGGAATCTCGCCCGGCATCCCGGCGAGTGCGGCCAGACCGCCGACGGCATGGGCGATGCGGGCGAACCCCGGCCGGTCGCGGTAGGGCCCGGTCTGACCGTAGGCGCTGACACGTACGAAGATCAGATCAGGATTGACGGCCTTCAGCGCCTCCCAGCCGAGCCCCCACTTCTCCAGCGTCCCCGGCCGGAAGTTCTCGCAGATCACGTCGGCCTCGGCCGCCAGGCGGCGGAACAGGGCGGCGCCTTCGCACGGCTCAGATCGAGGGTGATCGACTTCTTGTTGCGCGCTTCCGACAGCCACGCGAGCGTCGAATCCGCGCGCTCTGTCGGTGTGCCGAAACAGCGGAACGGATCGCCGCCGCGCGGGTGCTCGACCTTAATCACCTCGGCGCCGAACTCGCCGAACAGGGTTGCGCACATGGGCGCAGCGATGAACGTCGCGACGTCGAGGACGCGAATGCCGCGCAAAGGCAGCGGGGTGTCAATCATGCCGCTTTTTCCTGGTTCCCCAGACTTCGGCAACAAGCGCTTTATGCCGACCGATCGCAAAGAGGACGATGCAGCGGATAAAAGCTACGCTCTCGCGGAGGTAGAGCCGAACACGCGTGAGCAAAGACGCGGACGCCCGCTCGCGGACCCGATCGCCGCTGACGCGCAGGCCGAGCCGGCGGTAGACGAAGAGCGTCCGCGGCATGTGAAACGCGTCGGTCACGACGATCATCCGCCGCCAGCCGCGCCGGCGCATGATCAGGCCGGTATAAAGTGCGTTCTCGAAGGTGTTGCGCGAACGGTCCTCGATCACGATCCGGTCCGCGGCGATCCCGTGGTCGAGCACCATGGCGCGCATGATCTCGGCCTCCGCCGGTGGCGCCCCGACCGTCCCGCCCGACAGCACGAGAAACGTCGCCCCCCGGCCGCGCAGCACGGCGATCCCGTGGCGAACCCGCCGCTCCAGCACCGGCCCCGGCACTCCCGGCGCCAACGGCGGCGCGCCGAGGACCACAACGGCATCGGGCGCGAGCTCGTCCTTCACCACGCGAGCCGCGCTCATGGGAGCGCGCTTGCCGGCGCACGGTGCGTTAAATACTCTTGAGCGAGGCGTTTGATGATATTTACTCCATGCGAGGGAGCTTCCGAATGGTTGGTCATCTTTTCACGAGCGGCAAAAAGCGCGGGAAAGACCTTGCCCGCAAGCTTCGCTCTATATGGGAGGATAGCGGGGGCATCGAAATGTATGCCGCCGGCCTTCTCCGGGACATTGCCCGCGAGCACCCTCTGAACGACACTTACAGAACCCTCAGGCTCGTCCGCGAGAGCTTTATTCCAATGCGGCTCGGCATCGTCGAGCTCAAGGCGGGCACTAACGACAACAGCGTTCCCGCGCAACGCTTTCTCAGGCTGGCCGAGGTCATCAAGCAGGGCCTGCCGCCTTTGCCCGAACTTGTGGTGCGCCAATGCGCCGTCATCTCCGACAGCACCCTTGGCAACAGCGAGGAGTTCCCGAACCGTGCCGCCGATGTCGCGTGGCATTTCGCGGTCTCATCCAGCAACATGACGAAAGCGCGCGTGCTTGCGGCGGCGGTTCGGTTCATGCGCCCGAGCACATGCATCTTGCTTGGCGATTTATTCGGCGAGCGGATCGAATGTCACAAAGCAGAATCGAGGAGGCTCTTGCGCCCGCCGCGGCGCGTATGGCGCCCGTCGACTTCATCTTTCATGACGGCGGCCACTCCGGCGACGCTTACGTTCGCGACTTTCAGGCCGTCGTCGAAGCGCTGGCACCGGGCGGCGTTGTCATTTTCGACGACATTCGCTGGAATCAGCCGCTCGACCCGCGCGTGGATCCTCGCTGCTACGAGGGCTGGCGCGAAGTGGCGGCGCATCCTCGGGTCGAGCGCGCTGTCGAGATCGGGAACGAACTTGGGATGGTCATGGTGTCCTGAAGCTTAAAATCCGCGCCCAAGGCGTGGGCCCCCTTGGTAATCCCTTCAAATGTTTCCCTCATGAGCCATATCCAGTAAAAGCAGCTACCGCGGGCCTATCAAAGGCGGCGGCACAGGGGCCGACAACAAATTACAGGGCGTGACATGGATAGGCGAAACGGCACCGAACTTCTGGTGGAAATCCTGAACCTCGACAACGCGACGGTCATCGACGTCGGCTGCGGCGATGGCTGGCTCGTGCGCCGCCTCGCCAAGCGCGGCGCCCATGTGACCGGCGTGGAAGTCAGCCCGAAGCAGATGGCCATGGCGCGGGCGGCCACGCCGGTGAGTGACGAGCATTACATCCAGGGACTGGCGGAAGATTTGCCGGTGACCAGCCGTTCGGCCGATATCGTTATTTACTTCAACAGCTTGCATCATATCGATGGCGACGGCCTGATGAAGGCCCTGCGCGAAGCCGCGCGGGTCCTGCGTTCCGGGGGGATTCTCTACGTCTCCGAGCCGCTGGCCGAGGGTCCCTACTTCGAGCTGATGAAGCCGGCGCACGACGAGACCGCGGTCCGGCAGCGGGCGCTCGACGCCCTTCGCTTCGCCCCGGAGGTCGGCCTGCTCATCGAGCGCCAACTCACCCACCTCGACACCGTGCGGCTCGCCGATTTTCAGGCCTTCCACGATCGTCTCACGTCGATCAATCCGCATATCCGTGACCGGTTCGACGAACTCGAAGAGCAACTGAGAGCGAGCTTTGAACTCCTCGGCGCCAAGACCGATAGGGGTTGGGCGTTCGACCAGCCGATGCGGGTCAGCGTCTTGCGGCGAAGCTGACGCGGGACCCGCGGGACCTAGAGGCGATCAGCCCCAGAGCTCCGCTGCCGGCGGGTGGATTCGGCCGCCGGCGAAGCGCAGCGGCGGCGTGCGGTCGCGGACCAGCCATAGCGGCCCGTCCAGATCGACGACCGCCGCCGTCCCCGTAAGCAGCATGGCGGGCGCCATCGCCAACGAGGTCGCCACCATGCAACCGACCATCACCGCGAAGCCCCGCTCGCGGGCGGCGGAACTCAAGCGCAGCGCCTCGCTGAGGCCACCGGTCTTGTCGAGCTTGATGTTGACCATGGCGTAGCGGCCGGCGAGCCGGTCCAGATCGCCGATACCATGGCACGACTCGTCGGCGCACAATGTGACCGGTGATGGAAAACGGGCGAGCGCGGCGTCGTTTTTCGCGGGCAGCGGCTGCTCGATCATCTCGACCCCGAGGCCGCGCAGCGGCTCCACCAGTCGTTCGAGCATGGCGAAGGTCCAGCCTTCGTTGGCGTCGATGATCAGGCGCGCCGTCGGCGCCGCCGCGCGGACCGCTTCGAGCCGTTCGAGAACCGCCTCGCCACCGACCTTGACCTTGAGCAGCGGGCGCGCCGTTGGTTCGCTCGCCGGCCCGCTCGGCGCCATCGCCGTTGCGGCGGCGGCCATGGCGTCCGCCGTATCGAGCGAGATGGTCTCGGCCGTCAACGCCGGCGCCGGCGCGGGCAGCCCCTCGAGCTCCCAGGCGCGACGCCCGGCGCGTTTCGCCGCCAGATCCCAAAGCGCGCAATCCAGCGCGTTGCGCGCGGCGCCCGCCGGCAGCGCGGCCGCGAGTTCGCGACGTCCCATTCCACCGGCGATGGCCCCGGCGAAAGCTTCGATCGCGGTGATGACATCGGCCACGCTCTCGCCATACCGCGCGTATGGCACGCACTCGCCACGGCCGGTCAGCCCGTCCTCGCCGATCTCGGCAACGACCACCTCGGCCGCGATCTTCCGCCCGCGGGCGATCGTAAACGGCCGGCGCAAGGGCCACCGTTCGGCACCAACCCGCAGCGTCCGCTTCACCGCGCGATCCGCTCGACGAGCGGCGCGACGCCGGTCACCAGCGGATCGACGCACGGCAGACCAAGCTCGTCGGCGAGACGGGCGAGATAGGGTTCCGCCTCGCCGCGCGGAAGGCCGCTGGTGTTGACCGCGACGCCGATGCACCTCGCTCGCTCATTGGTCAAGCGCGCCGCGGTTTCATTGGCCTCGATGCAGGTCCGCAAGTCGGGCAAGGCCCGACCGGGCAGCCCGCGCATGTGCGCGCGCGCAGGCTCATGGCACATCACCAACACGTCGGCCTGCGCGCCGTGGAGCAGGCCAAGGCTGACACCGGCGAACGAGGGATGAAACAACGAGCCCTGCCCCTCGACCAGGTCCCAGTGGTCGTCCGCCGCGCCCGGTGTCAGCCACTCGGCGGCGCCCGAGATGAAGTCGGCGACGACGGCGTCGACCGCGACGCCGGCGCCGGCGATAAAGATCCCGGTCTGGCCGGTGGCGCGAAAGTCGGCGGCCAGCCCGCGGGCGCGCATTTCACGCTCCAACGCCAGGGTCGTATACATCTTGCCGACCGAGCAATCGGTACCGACTGTCAGAAGGCGCTTGCCGGAGCGCGGCGCGCCGGTGCCGACGCCGAAGGTCCGTGTCGGGTGACGCACGTCGATCAGCCGGCGGCCGTGTTCGGCGGCGAGCGCGCGAAGATCGGGGATATCGCTCAGCCGATCGTGCAGCCCGTTGGCGAGATCAAGACCGGCGCGCACGGCGCGAGCGAACGTCTCGCGCCAGTGCTCGGGGATCGCGCCGCCGGCGTTGGCGACGCCGATAATCAGGGTTTTCGCCCCCGCCGCGGCACCCTCCTCAACGCTCATCACCGGCACATCCAGCGCGGCGCGGCAGCCTTCGAAACGGACCTGAGCGAGACACAAATCCGGCCGCCATTGAAGGACTCCCACGGCCGACTTGGCCGCCAGCAGGTCCCTGGCATCGCCAACGAATAGCAGGTACGGCCGCTCCAGCATCCTTGGGTATCCCTCACGCTACGTCGGCTGCCCGAAGTTTAGCGAAGCTCCACCACCCGCGCGAGGGCGGCGTCGCCTGTCGCTTCTTCGCCATTCCGGCCGATCCCGTTTGGTCGCCGGGTTGTGGTCATACGCGAAGAGAGATGGGCCACGTCGTTGATTAATATGGGTTTGTCCAGGACCCATTGAGGTCTATGAAGATATTGTGTTGACTTTTAACCGAAGGTTGCATTTTATTAACGAGACATTACTGGGTCATCGCATGCATTTAATAATTGATATTGCTGAAAGAGGGAATACGCGGAGTTCTCGTCCGTTAGTACTTAGGAGACGGTCGTGAATCGCGATATATATTTATGGTTATCCGCAGCGATGGTGGCGGCGTCCATTGCCGTCAGCGCAATCGATGTGCACGAGCACTCGCGAACGGAGGTGCTTGCCGCCGCGCAGGCGCAGCCGATTGTAGCGCCGATCGCCGGCGAAGCGGGCGGCGCCGTCGTTGAAGCGGCTGCCGTTGAGGCGGCCGTTGTTGAGGCGGCCGCGCCGGCAACGGGTGCTATCGCCTCCGAAGTTGCCACCAAAATTGCCGCCGGCGACAATGGCGAGCCCTTCGCGCCGGCCGAAGACCTGGCCGAAGACGAAGTGCTCGCGGCCGTACCCGCGGCTGTCGATGCGAACGAAGGAAGCGAAGGCGCGGCCCCCCTCCGGCCGACGGAGCAGGCGTTCGCGCCGCCACCGGAAATCGTGGCCGACGTAGCAGTCGCGGTGGCCGAGAGCCCGATGGACGGGGTGGCGGCAAAATTCGCCTCCGAGGACGAAATGACCGCCACGGCCGCTCTGCGCACGGCGCTGGCGGTGACCGCGCCAGACCGCAGCAAGATGCAAGCGCGCGCGCCCCGCGCCGCAAGCCAGTGGACGCGCCGCATCGGCAAGGATGTCGGCGAGGAGCTGAACTGCCTTGCGCTGAACATCTACTGGGAGGCGCGTTCGGAACCGACGCTGGGCCGGTTCGCGGTCGCTGCGGTCACGTTGAACCGGGTTGGCCACAAGGGCTTTCCGGACACGATCTGCGGCGTCGTTCACCAGGGCCGGGAGCGCGGCCTTCACCGCTGCCAGTTCTCCTGGGTCTGCGACGGCAAAAGCAAGATCCCGGGCAACCAGAAGGCTTGGCTCGAGGCCGAGCACATCGCCTACACGATGCTGTACCTTGACCTTCCCGACCCGACCGACGGCGCCTTGTGGTACCACGCCGATTACGTCTCGCCGGGATGGGCCAAGGCGATGGCGCGGGTGACCCAGATCGGCCGCCACATCTATTACCGCGGCGTTATCCGGACCGCGGGCGGCGGCGAGCGGGCGGCCGGCTGATCCCCGTGAGCCACCGCTGCCGCCAAAGTGGCGGCGGGGCGGGCTCACACCGCGGCGATGACCTCACCGAGGCGGCCGGTCATCTCGTCGATATGGCTTTCCTCGGCAACCAGCGGCGGCGCCACAATCCCGGTATCGCCGGTCCATTTGATCAAGAGACCCGCGTCGAACAGCCGCTTTAGCGCCGCGTAGCCGCGCGCGCCCGGCGTCTCCGCCGGCGCCAGATCGAACGCCGCGAGCATGCCGTAACCGCGCACGTCGGTGACCCCCGGCAGGTCGGCGAGCGCGAACATCCGATCAAGAAAATACGAAGACAGTCGCGCCGCCCGGGCGAACAGATCCTCGTGCTCGTAGATATCGAGGGTGGCGAGCGCCGCGGCGCAGGCGGCCGGATGGCCGGAGAAGGTATAGCCGTGGAACAACTCGACCGCCCCCGGCGCCGCGCCGGCGGTCAGCGTGTCGTAGATGCCGGCGGAGACCGCGACCGCGCCCATCGGCTGCGCGCCGTTGGTCAAGGCCTTGGCCATGGTGATCATGTCCGGCGTTACCGCGAAGCTGTCGGCGGCGAACGCGGCGCCGGTCCGCCCGAAGCCGCAGATGACCTCGTCGAAGACGAGAAGAATGCCGTGGGCGTCGCAGATCTCGCGGAGCCGTTCGAGATAATCCATCGGCGGCACGAGGACGCCGGTTGAACCGGCGATCGGCTCGACGAAGCAGGCCGCGATGCTCGCCGCGCCGTAGAGGTCGACAAAGCGCTGAAGGTCCTCGGCCAGGTCCGCGCCGGTAGCCGGCTGGCCGCGCGTGAACCGGTTCTCGGCGAGCCAGGTGTGGCGCATGTGGACGACTCCCGGCATAAGCGCGCCGAAGGCTTCGCGGTTGCGCAGGATGCCGCTGAGCGAGGTTCCGCCGATATTCACGCCGTGGTAGGCCCGCTCGCGCGAGACAAAGCGCAACCGCCCGCCCTCGCCCCGGACGCGGTGATAGGCCATGGCGATCTTCAGCGCCGTCTCAATGGCTTCCGAGCCGGAGTTGCAGAAAAAAACATGATCGAGGTCGCCGGGAAGCAGTTGGCCCAGCCGCCGGGCGAGTTCGAACGACGACGGATGGCCAAACTGAAAATGCGGCGCGTAGTCCATCTCGCTCAGCTGACGGGAGACCGCCTCGGCGATCTCCTTGCGGCCATGGCCGGCTGAGCAGCAGAACAGCCCCGAGGCGCCGTCGAGCACGCGATGACCGGAGTGACTCCAGTAATACATCCCCTCGCCGCGCACGATCAGCCGGGGATGCATCTTGAAATCCCGGTTCGCGGTAAACGGCATCCAGTGGCTGTCGAGGTCATTGGCGGCGTAAGGCATCGATTGATCTTCCTTCACGACGGCGGGCGAAAACCCGACGGCGCATGTTGCGCCGCTACCGGCGACAAGTTCAAGGCTTCGCCGATGGCGTTTGGCCGCCCCTGGAGGCAGGGATATAGTGCAAGGCAAGGCTGAATCGCTGACGCTCGGCCGCAACGGCCGCAACGGGCGCGATGGGAGACGGACGATGGACGCGGAGCATATTCGCACGCTGCAGGCGCCGCTGAAGGCGCGCTATCGTGACGAGCCGGCTTCGGCGGTGGTCACGCTGAAGGCGGAAGGGCGGATCGGCGCCGAAGGCATCGCGTGCAAGGTCGAGACCGGTCGCGCGCTGGTCGAGGCCGGACTTCATCCCGCCAGTGGCGGTACGGGGCTGCAGGCCTGCTCGGGGGACATGCTGCTCGAAGCTTTGGTCGCATGCGCCGGGGTTACCTTGCGCGCCGTCGCGGTCGCGCTCGATATCGATATTCGCGACGGCAGCGTGACCGCCGAGGGCGATCTCGATTTTCGCGGAACCCTTGGCGTCGAGAAGAACGCGCCGGTGGGCTTTCGCGACATTCGCCTTCGCTTTGCGCTGGATACCGACGCCGAGGCGGACCAGTTGGCCACCCTGCTCAAGCTGACCGAGCGCTATTGCGTCGTCTACCAGACCCTGCGCAATCCGGTGCCGGTTTCTGCCGAGATGGTCCGCGCCGACGCCTGAGTAGCCGAGCACGCCGGCTACGAATGGAAGCCGCCCTCCTGGCAGTGGCGCAACTCGTGGTGAACCAGCCGCCAGCGCTGCGCGTCGTCGGCGGCGCGCGGCGAGCGGGTCCAGATGATGCAGCTTTCGAATTCATGATCCCACGCCGCCAGCCCGGCGCATGACCCGGCATGGCCGTGCTCGCGGCAGATGCGGCTCATCTCCTGATCGCTGACGATATTCCAGGTCAACGAGCGCGGTTCGATCGGCTCGGCGGCGGCCGAAGCGGCGGCCAAAGCGGCGGTCGTGGCAAGAGCGAAAACTACGGCGGCGATGATCCTCATATCCGTTCCCCCTTGAGTGGAATGCCGCCTATGCGCGAGCACAAGTAGATATATACCCTTAACGAGGGATTAAGACAAGCGTAAATTGCGTCTAATTTATTATATGCTCTCTTAATAGTAGCAATTAAAGCAATTCACTTTCTCTTGCCGTGCCCGGGGCGGCGGCGTAATGACAGCGCCGGCCATCCGATCCGACCAGGCAAGGAGCACACGTCATGAAATCCCCGCTCGTCGCAGTACTGGCGTCCGTCATCGTTGCGGTCGTCGTTGCGATCGGGATCGCCGTTGCCGGTTGGTTTGTGTCGGAAGGACTGCGCGAGGCGCGGACGGCGGATCGCTACGTCACGGTCAAGGGTCTGGCCGAGCGTGGCGTCAAGGCCGATCTGGCGCTGTGGCCGATGCGCTTCGTCGCCACCAGCAACGCGCTTGCCGAGGCCCAGGCCAAGATCGGCGCCGATGCCGCAACCGTCGTCGCGTTCTTGACGAAAGCGGGGATCGATCGCAACGACATCGCGGTGCAGAGCCTGGAGGTCACGGATGCGTTCGCCCAGCCTTACCGCTCGGGCCCGGTCGAAAGCCGCTTCATCGTCGCGCAAACGCTAATGGTCCGTTCGACCGACGTCGATCGCATCGCCGCGGCAAGCCAGGGCGTCGGCGATCTGGTCGGAGCCGGCGTGGTCCTCTCCGCCGAGGGCCAGGATAGCGGGCCGGCCTACGTCTTCACCAAGCTGAGAGACATCAAACCGGACATGATCGCCGAAGCCACCCGCGGCGCGCGCGCCGCCGCCGAGCAGTTCGCGGCCGATTCCGGCAGCCGCATCGGCGGTATCCGCACCGCCAACCAGGGACTCTTCCAGATCCAGCCGCGCGATGACGCTCCGGGCCAGATGGAAAGCCGGCAGATCAACAAGACCGTCCGTGTCGTTTCCACCGTCGAGTACACGCTACAACATTGACGGCGGGCAGGTGGGCAGGCGTCGCGGTCATGGCGCACGGTCCTCTCGGGTGGGGTCCCTGGGAAACCGGCGGGACGCCTACCGTTCGCCGCCGCCGGCCTCGCTGCCCCACACCTTTTCGAGCCGCGCATCGCGCCCGCAGCTGAACCGGTAGTACTTATAGCGGATCGGGTTTTTCTTGTAGTAGTCCTGGTGGTAGTCCTCGGCGCGGTAAAACGGGCCGGCGGGGAGAATTTCGGTGGCCATCGGCCGCTCAAAG
This sequence comes from uncultured Alphaproteobacteria bacterium, assembly GCA_963805915.1. GTDB lineage: Bacteria > Pseudomonadota > Alphaproteobacteria > Rhodospirillales > Defluviicoccaceae > JAEULH01. Next base: position 360,049 of record CAWDWD010000011.1, on the reverse strand, counting down.
CGCTTTTCGAGTTCCCGCTTCGAGGCTTGCGCCAGCGCCTTCTGCTCATCGTCGGCAACGAAGATGGCCGGGCGGTACTGATTGCCGCGATCGCAGAACTGGCCCTTGGCGTCGAACGGATCAACGTTGCGCCAGTAGACGTCGAGCAGGGTCTGGTAGCCGACCTTCGCGGGATCGAACACGACCTCGACCGACTCGATGTGACCCGTGCCGCCGGCGGAGACCTGCTCATAGGTCGGGTTGGCGAGGGAGCCGCCAGTGTAGCCGGAGATGACGGAGCGCACGCCATTGAGGGCCTCGAAGGGGTGGACCATGCACCAGAAACAGCCGCCGGCGAATACGGCCGTCCGCAGACCCTCCGGCGGGGGCGGTTGCAGCTCCTGGGCTTTCGCCGGCAAAGCCGCCAAGCCACCGAGCAGGGTTGCCACCAGAAATATGAAACCGATCAGCCTTCGCCGCATATCATTTGCTCCTTGCCGGCCGCATCGCCGGTGCGCTCCTTGGCCAATATGGGGTTGCCTCGGCGGTGCCGCTAACCGGCGGCGCCCCCGCCGGCTGCTTGGGACGGTTAAGCTGAGCGGCGACGAGGCGGGAGAAGACGTAGGAGGGTGTTGGCGATACTGCATCAGCGGCCGCGTTTTGGTATATCCTTGCATGGTCGGCGATAGCCGATGATCTTCATCACACTCGATTGGGGCAGGCCTTGAAGAAGACATCGCTGTCCGGCTCGATTGCTGGTCGAGCGTGTATGCTCGGCCTGTTTGCCGCCGCACTCATCAGTCTCACTGCAGCCGTGGCCGTGGCCGGACCGAACGCCAGCGCCCAGCCCGCCGAGCCCGACGCCGAGCCCGATTGGGGCGCGGTGCTAGGCCCGGCGCCGGCGCCGGCCAGGGCGATCGGCGGCTACGCGCGCGGCTGCCTCGGCGGCGCGGTAGCATTGCCCGCGAGCGGACCCGGCTATCAGGTCATGCGGCTGTCGCGCCATCGCTATTACGGCCACCCCCAGCTCATCGCATTCATCCGCGCGCTGGCGAAAAAGGCGCAAGCCCAGGGCTGGCCCGGCCTGCTCGTCGGCGATATGGCCCAGGCGCGCGGTGGGCCGATCATGTCGGGTCACGCCAGCCACCAGAGCGGCCTCGATGCCGACATCTGGTTCACCCCGGCGCCCAAGGGCCTGCTCGGCGCCGCCGAGCGCGAGACCATGAGCGCGGTCTCGATGGTCGCGGCCGGCGGCGACGGCGTCGACAACTCGACCTGGAGCGACGCCCGGGTGCGCTTGCTGCGCGCGGCGGCGAGCAGCCCCGAGGTCGAACGCATTTTTGTCAACCCGGCGATCAAGCGCGCGGTTTGCGAAGCCGCCGGCAAGGACCGCGGCTGGCTCGCCAAGATCAGGCCATGGTATGGCCACACCCATCACTTCCACGTTCGCTTGCGTTGTCCCGCCGACGACAGCGGGTGCGTCGACCAGGAACCGTTGCCCGCCGGCGACGGCTGCGATGCGTCGCTCGATTGGTGGTTTTCCGAGGAAGCCCGCGCACCGAGCAAGCCCGCCACCGACAGTAAACGTCGCCGCCTGACCCTGGCCGACCTCCCCGCCGCCTGCCGCGGCATCCTCTACGGCGGCTGACCGGAGCAAGATCGTGTCGGATGGAATCGCGGCCCGGAAGCTTCTTTTCCGCCGTCGGATGGGGCCGTTCCACGGCTTCGCTCTTCGTGAACGCTCGTGACAAGCAGGAGCATGACGGTGGACGATTTTTAGCTGTTCCCGTCTAATCCGTGTGCCGCTCTTTCATATCCGAATATTCTGCAAGAACCGTCAACGAATGAAGGGATCGGGTTCATGAAATCCGGGCGCATGGAGGGCTTCAGCGACGGGGTTCTCGCGATCATCATTACAATCATGGTTCTTGAATTGAAGGTGCCGGAAGAGACGGATTTGGCGTCTCTGCGCGCCATACTGCCCGTGTTGCTGAGCTACGTCCTAAGCTTCCTCTATGTCGGAATCTACTGGAACAACCACCACCATTTGATGCAGGCCTGCGACAAGGTGGACGGGCGCCTTTTGTGGGCTAACCTGCATCTGCTGTTCTGGCTGTCGCTTATCCCGTTCACGACCGGCTGGCTGGGCGAGAACGAACTCGCGCCGATGCCGATGGCGACCTATGGGATCGTGCTGCTGATGGCGGCGATCGCTTATCGCATCCTGCAACACTTGGTTTTGCAACAGACGGCGCCCGAGGCGCCATTGCGCAAGGCCATGGACCATGACTGGAAGGGAAAGCTCTCCCCTGCTTTCTATTTAACGGCGGTGTTCACATCCTTTTTTCTGCCTTGGCTTGCGGCCGCGATCTACGTGGTGATTGCCATTGTCTGGGTCGTGCCCGATCGCCGCATCGAGGCAGCGCTTCAAAACCGAGGCGAACGGTAACCGGACGACGAGTCGCTTGCGTTCGGTTCGAGGCGGATGCGCGGACCATTCCGCCTGTGGCAGTTCGCGCCGCTCGCGACAGGGCGTTCAACCCAGCTTGACGGCGGTGCCGTTGGCGCTGACCATCAGCATCGAGCGCTCGCCGGTGCCGATGTGCTCGTAGTCGAGATCAACGCCGACGACGGCGTCGGCGCCGAGGTCCTTGGCCTTCTCGGCCATTTCGCCGAGCGCCATCTCGCGGGCGCGGCGCAGTTCCTTCTCGTAGGATCCCGAGCGGCCGCCGACGATATCGCGGATGCCGGCGAAGAAGTCACGGAACACGTTGGTCCCCATAACGGCTTCGCCGCTGACCACGCCGCGATACTCGGTGATCCGCCGCCCCTCGATCGCGTCCGTCGTTGTGATGATGATCGCCACAATACCCCTCCCCTGTTCGCGTCCCGCCGCTCGGGCGGCTTGTTTCGTCCTACGCCGGCTGCGACAGTCCCGCGACTTCGAGCGCCGCCGCCTGGCGCGCGCCGATGGTATCGACGTCGAAGTCCTGGATCAGCTCATGGAACATGTTGTGCCAGTTGACCTCGGCGCCGAGCCGGGTGAAGACGCTACCGAGGCCGATCGCGGCGCGATCCATCAGGACGAACTCGCGCGGCGGCGCGATGCCGCCGATCTCGCGCAGCTCGCGCTGGATCTTGCCGGCAACCTGGGCGCCGTACATGGAACCGCCCTCGTCCTGGATCCGCTGTACCTTGTCCTGCATCAGTGGGCGGTAGAGGAAGCTCGCCCACTGGTTGAGGATCGCCATCATGTCCCGGTTGAGGTTCTTGAACCCCCAGGTCTGGTAAGCGTGAGCGGCGAGGTCGTCGTCCTTGTTGAGCAGCGCCCAGTATAGGTCGATGACCGCGCGAATGAACGATGGCTTGAAGACGCGGATACAGCCGAAGTCGAGCAGATTGATGGACCGGTCCTCGCGCACGGTATAGTTGCCTAGATGCGGATCGCCGTGAAGGACGCCGTACTCATAGAAAGGCACGTACCAGGTCCGGAACATGTTGCGGGCAACGGCGTTGCGCGAAGTCCAGGTGATGATCGACGTAGCGCATGATCGGCTCGCCGTCGAGCCAGGTCATGGTCAACAGCCGGTCGGACGAAAGCTCGGGCAGCGGCTCCGGCGCCTGGACGCCCGGCTCGTCGCGGAGCATCGCTGCGTAGAGCGCCATGTTGCGGGCCTCGCGGCGGTAATCCAGCTCCTCGCGCAGGCGTTCCATCAGCTCGAGGTGAATGTTGGACGGATCGATCGCCCGGTCATAGCGGCGGTAGATGGAAAAAATGATCTTGAGCTGGCGCAGGTCGGCCTCGACCGCCGAAGCCATGTCAGGATACTGCAGCTTGCAGGCGAGCGCGCGGCCGTCATGGCTTTCGGCCCGGTGGACCTGGCCGAGCGACGCCGCCGCCGCCGCCTCGTGCTCGAACGAGGCGAACCGCTTCAGCCAATCGGGACCGAGCTCGGCATTCATCCGCCGCTTGACGAAGGGCCAGCCCATCGCCGGCGCGTTGGTCTGCAACTGCATCAGCTGGGCGGTGTATTCCTCGGGCAGCAGATCCGGCACGGTCGACAGGATCTGCGCGACCTTCATCAGCGGCCCCTTGAGGCCGCCGAGCGCCGCGGTCAACTCGGCGGCGTGTTCGGGTTTGTTCATGGCAAGGCCGAACATCCGGTTGCCGGCGAACCGCGCCGCCAATCCGCCGACGGTCGAGCCGACCTTGGCGTAGCGCCGCAGCCGACCGCCGAGGCTGTCGGCCTCGAAATCGTCCTTCGCCGCCGTGCTCGCGATCGGACCGGCCGCCGCTCCTCCGGCCGGCGACGACGGGCGCTCGGGCGCGTCCGCCGCGCTCATCCGAGACCATCCAGCTCGTCGATGAAGCCGACAATGACATCGAGCCCCCGCCGCCAGAATTTCGGATCTCCCGCCCGCAATCCGAACGGAGCGAGCAGTTCGTGATGGCGCAAGGTCCCGCCGGCGCGAAGCATGTCGAAGTACTTTTCGGTGAAACCCTCGTGGCCCTCGCGGTAGACCTGGTATAGCGAATTAACCAGGCAATCGCCGAACGCGTAAGCGTAGACGTAGAACGGCGAGTGGATAAAGTGGGGGATGTATGACCAGTAATACTGATATTCATCCTCGAAGCGGATCGCCGGCCCTAGGCTTTCGCGCTGGACATCGACCCAGATCTCGCCAAGCCGCTCGACCGACAGCTCGGCCACGCGCCGCTCCTCGTGGACGCGCCGTTCGAACTCATGAAAGGCGATCTGGCGGACGACGGTGTTGAGCATCGCTTCGACCTTGCCGGCGAGCAGCCGCCGACGGGCCTCTTTGTCTTTCTGCTGGTCGAGCAGGGCGCGAAACACCAGCATCTCGCCGAAAACCGACGCCGTCTCGGCCAGCGTCAGGGGCGTATCGGCCATCAACCCGCCCTGATCAGCGGCGAGCAGCTGATGGACGCCATGGCCGAGCTCATGGGCCAGCGTCATGACATCGCGAGACCGACCGTAGTAGTTCATCAGCACGTAGGGATGCGCCGATGGCGCCACCGGATGGCAGAACGCGCCGGAGTCCTTGCCCGGCCGCGGCCCGGCGTCGATCCATGAGCGCTCGAAGAATTTCGCGGCGAGATCGGCCATTCGCGGATCGAACGCACCGTAAGCGCCGAGAACCGTGTCGCGCGCCTCGTTCCACGACAGGCGGCGATTGTCATCTCCGGGCAAGGGCGCGTTGCGATCCCAATAGTCGAGCACGTCGCGGCCGAACCATCGTGCCTTCAGCCGGTAATAGCGGTGCGCAAGCTCCTCGTAGGCGCCGCGCACGGCGTCGACCAGGGCCTCGACAACCTCGTCCTCGACCTTGTTGCTCAGGTTGCGGTAGGAGACGGGACGGGCATAATTGCGCCACTTGTCGTCGACCTCCTTGTCCTTGGCCAAGGTATTGACGATCAGCGAAAAGACGCCGGCGCGCTCGCCAAGGCCCTGGCCCAGCGCCTTGGCCGCCGCGCGGCGCGCGGCGGCGTCGGTGTTGTCCAGGCGGTTGAGCGTATCGGCCAGCGTCAGCGCCTCGCCGTCGACGGAAAAGCGCAGCTCCGCCAGCGTCTGATCGAACAGCCGGGTCCAGGCGCGCGTGCCGGTCACGCTCTTGTCGTGAAGGATCGCCTCGACCTCGTCCGAAAGCTGATGCGGCTTGTACTGCCGGACGTCGGCGAGCCAGGGACCGTAGCGGGCGACGACCGGATCGGTTCTCTTCGCATCGAGCACATCGTCATCGAGATGATTGAGCTCGAGGGCAAAAAACAACGTTTCGGCCGACACCTCGTTGTATCGCTCCTGCACCGTCTGCAGAAAACGGCCGCGCGCCGGATCGGACATGTCGGCGGCGAACCACAGCTGAGCAAAGCTCATTGCCTTGTTGAGACGATCGAAAATCGCTTCGTAGCGAGCAATCGCCTGGCCCAGACCGCCACCATCGATTTCGCGCAGATGCGTCGAGAAATCGGCCCGGAAGTCCTTGGCTTCGTCGAGCGCCCAGCGCAGATCGGCGGCAAGCTCGGCCGCTTCCGGTCCTGAGTAAAGATCGACAAGATCCCAGGTCGGCACCGCCGTTTCACTGTCCGACGCCGGCTCGATCACGGCGGAAACTACATTCATAAGTTTTCCCTTCGCCTGCGCTCGGCATATAAGATTGGAGATGATACCCGGCAACGGCAGGGGATGCGTATCTTTGGTCAATAGCAAGAACCCGGAGTCCGGTCCGGGCGTCCAGTGGCCCAACCTCGTCAGCATGTTTTTCGCGCAGGCCGACCGCTTCGGCGAAAGGCCGTTGCTGTGGAGTAGACGCGGCGGGCGTTATCGGCCGATGAGCTGGCGCGATGTCGCGGCGCGTGTGTGCGGTCTGGCGCGGGGACTGCGCGCGACCGGGATCGAGCCTGGCGACCGGGTCGTCCTGGTCGCGGAGAACCGGCCCGAATGGCTGATCGCCGACCTCGCGATCATGGCCACCGGCGCCATCACCGTGCCCGCCTACACCACCAACACCGAAGAAGACCACGTCCACATTCTCGAAAACAGCGCCGCTAGGGCCGCGATCGTTTCGAACAGCCGGCTCGCCCGGCGCCTGCTCGCCGCCGCCAGCCGCACGGCGGAGACCTCGCTGGTCGTGATCATGGAAGACTTCACGATTGACCAGCGTCTGAGTGTCGATGTGTTGACATGGGACGCGGTGGTCGCGCGCGGCGAGCATATCCACAGCAACGTCCTGCGCAGCGCCGACGAAATCGCGCCCGAAGACATCGCCTGCATCATCTACACCTCCGGCACCGGCGGCGCGCCGAAAGGCGTCATGCTGCAACACGAAGCCATTCTCCACAATTGCGCCGGCGCGGCCGAGGTCATCGCGGACCTCGGACCGGGAAACGATGCATTCTTGTCGCTCCTGCCCCTGTCACACGCGTTAGAGCACACGGTCAGCCAGTTCGTTCCAATCGCGATGGGCAGCGAGATCTACTACGCCGAGTCGCTCGACAGGATCGCGGCCAACATGCTCGAAGCCCGCCCGACGATCATCGCGGCGGTGCCCCGCTTCTACGAGATGCTGCAGCAGCGGATCGTGCTCGACGTCGGCAAGCAGAGTCCCTGGCGACAGAGACTGTTCGAGCGAACGCTGCAACTCGGCCAACGCCGGGTCGAAAATCCAACGGGCCTTGGGATCGGCGAGCGGCTGATCGACTGGGCGCTTGATCATACCGTGCGAAAAAAAGTCCGCGAGCGCTGCGGCGGGCGGATCCGCGCGCTTATCGCGGGAGGCGCGCCGCTCGGCGCCGAGGTCGGATTGTTCTTCAGCGCGCTGGGCCTACCGCTGTATCAGGGCTATGGCCAGACCGAGGCCGCTCCGGTGATCAGCGTCAACAGGCCAGGGAGGATGAAGGTGCATACCGTCGGGCCACCGATGGCGGGCGTCGATATCCGAATCGCCGACGATGGCGAGATCCTGGCGCGCGGCAAAATGGTGATGAAGGGCTACTGGCGCAATGAGGAGGCCACCCGCGAGGCCGTGCGCGACGGTTGGCTGCATACCGGCGACATTGGCCGGATCGACGAGGACGGCCACATCGTCATCACCGACCGCAAGAAGGACATCATCGTCAATTCCGGCGGCGACAACCTCTCGCCGGCGCGGGTCGAAAGCCTATTAACGTTGCGCCCCGAAATATCCCAGGCGATGGTCTACGGCGACCGCCGGCCGCATCTCGTCGCCCTGCTTGTCCCCGATCCGCAGTGGGCGGCCTCATGGGCAGCGGACGCGGGCAAAGCCAACGACATCGCCGCGCTCAGCAAAGAGGCGGATTTTCGCGCCGCGCTCGGCGCCGCCGTCGATCAGGTCAACAAGAGCCTGTCGGGGGTGGAGCGCGTCCGCCGCTTCATCGTCGCGGGCGAGCCGTTCACGATCGACAACGGCCAGCTCACGCCGACGCTGAAGATCCGCCGCCACATGATTCTGTCGCGTTACGGCGACCGGCTCGCCGGGCTCTACGCCGCGCCCTGAGCACCGGCGCGCGCGGCGAACCGGTTGCATCAAAGCTTGTAGTAGTCGCGGTACCACGCGACGAAGCGGGCCATGCCCTCGACGATCCCGATCTTCGGATCGAAACCGAAGTCACGGCGCGAGGCCTCGATGTCGGCGTAGGTCTCGACCATGTCGCCCGCCTGCATCGGTAGGTATTCCTTCACCGCCTTCCTGCCGGCGGCGCTCTCGATCGCGCCGATGAAGTCCGACAGGGCTTCGCTGCGATGGTTGCCGAGATTGTAGACCCGGTGGGTCCCCGCCGCCGGCGGATGGTCGAGGCAGCCGAGAACGCCGGCGACGATGTCGTCGATGTAGGTGAAGTCCCGCCGCATCCGACCGTCGTTGTAAATCTGGATCGGCTCGCCGGCGATGATCTTGCGGGTGAACATGTACGCCGCCATGTCCGGCCGGCCCCACGGACCGTAGACCGTGAAGAACCGCAGGCCCGACAGGCGCAGATCGTACATCCGCGCGTAGGAATGGCCGATCACCTCCATCGCCTTCTTGGTCGCGCCGTAGAGCGATACCGGACTGTCGGCCTTGTCCTCGATGGAAAACGGCAGCTTGGCGTTGGCGCCGTAGACCGATGATGAAGAGGCATAGACCATGTGTTTCAGCGCCGGCAGCGAGCGCATGGTTTCAAGCAGGACGACGAACGCCTCGATATTGTTGCGCAGGTAGATGTACGGATTTTCGACCGAGTAGCGCACCCCGGCCTGGCCGGCGAGATGAACGATCGCATCGATATCGGGGTTGGCGGCGAACAGCCGACGCATCGCTTCGCGGTCGGCTACGTCCACCTGTTTGAAGGCGAAGCCCTCGAGCCCGCCGAGCGCGTCGAGCCGGCCTTGCGTCAGCGCCGGGTCGTGGCTCTTTTGCATGTTGTCGATCCCGATCACCGCTTCGCCGCGCTTGGCGAAGGCATGGGCGACATGAAAGCCGATAAAGCCGGCGGCGCCGGTAACAAGTGCGGTCATCTTCGAACCCCTTCCCAGCGGCCGAGTGCCGCCAGTATATATTTGTAATCGATGGCGCTCATCGCATTAGCGCTATGTTAGCGTGGATTTTTGATGACTATGGAGACAAATCTAGATCGATTGACTATTTTGACAACTTCATCCCAGTCGAGCAGATTGAAATTGCGCGGAAAACCCGGGAGTTGGTGAACAAGAACGTCGGCTCGTATGCGTCATATCAGGACATGGCGCGTACCCGTAGGCACGTTCCAGAAAACACAGAGGTGAGGCTAGCGAATTTCGCGACGAACTCCTTTCTGGTGCAATGGGTGCCGCAGGACGATGCAAAGGGAGCTGAACGCTCATTCTTCAAAATCAATCAAGCTCCGACGCCTGTTGACCCCATCGAGAAGAAGATCCTGAAGGGGCGCGTGATGGCGAATGCCATCGCTTCACGCGCAATTAACAGGGGTGGGGTCGGACACAAATATTGGGGGCATTTTTCACTAGATAGACAAAGCCAGATCGAATCCCTGGGGAAAGAAATTTATGAAGCACTTTACGCACCTCCTCTCAGGGACGCATCTATTCGCAGCTCAGATGTTCCGGTTGCCGGGCGAGGATACAGCTCGCTGCCATTCATCTTTGATTTCGTCAATCTGGTAAATGGTGTTTCAAAGGGCGAACTAAAAGAACGAGATGACGATGGAGATCAAACTATCGCGTACTTGGTTGCCATTAACAAGCGGCTCAAATTTATCACAACGGATTATGTATGGTCTCTGGGTTTGCACCCTCTGGTGTACTTCTACACACGCGGCGGCGCGTTCCAGCCTGTTGCCTTTCTGGCCGTAGTACAGGTGGTACAGAAACTATTGGACCGCAGGCTGTTCTCACAGTTTTGCACCTCGCGGAAGGACTTCGAGCAGTTTCTGATGAACCACAAAGAGGCCTTTACACTTATCGTGAAAAGCCAAGGTGCTGGCCATCGAAGTCGCCCAGCTATTGAAGCGTTCTTGGAGAAGTCGCTTGAGCGTTTTTGGTCTGGAGATTCTGAAGACGAAGTTGTTCAAGCGGTAGGGAAGGATAGCCGTTTCGGGTTTCTATTGTCGCCGCAACCAATCCGGGGTGACGGCACGTCTCGGAGAACTAGCTTCTCATCGAGTGTCAAATCAGCCGCATTCATGACCGAACTTCATTCGTCTGGGGTTCGTTGCGGAATGTGCGGCGGACTAGTTCATCGGAACTCCATGAGCTCAGATCACGTGACGAGACGTGCCGATGGAGGCGACAACAGCGCGAGAAACGCGCAGGTAACGCACCCGTACTGTAATAGCGGATACAAGGAACGACTAGCCGCCGTCGGTTAAATCTTGTTTGCCCCCTCGACGTGGAGTAATTATTTCGCCGACTGCGCGCTCGAATGCCTCCCCACTCTCTTCAGCCTCAAGCGCCCGAGCAATCTCGATGAACCGCTCGGACTGTTCCTTTTGACTAAGCTTCTTCTTCTTCTTTTTGCCGCTTGGCTTCGGCCTTCGGTCGGTATCGGCTTGGTCTCCAGACGCCATGGGGCATCTCACCTTCCACTAGTCGTTTGATAGGTCAGTCTCTTGCCAACCACACCAGCCAAAATATGGTCAGCGCGGGCCACGTCATCAACGTCGAGGGCGATTCGATGATTGTGGCGGAAATCGAACTCGCTGAGGTAGCGATGCAAGTGCTTCTCGGCGCAGTGCTGGTAGGTGCCGCGCATCCCGCGCTTGAACACCGAGAAATAGCCCTCGATGGCGTTGGTGTGGACGGTGCCGCGAACGTACTCGCCAGCGGTGTGCTTGACCGCATCGTGGCTGGCGAAGTGCTTGGCCATCTCGTTGTAGAGCCGGCTTTCGTCGGTGTGCAGGGAAGTCTCGCCGAGCACGTTGGCGATCACCAGCCCTTGCACGTTGACCTTGGTCGCCTGGGCGACGTGGAAGGTGCGGACACTGCCGCCACGTTCGACTAGACCGACGACAGCGCGCTTCTCGCTGAGCCCGCCCTTGTTCTTGTAGGGGCGGCCGCGGCGCTGCTCGGAGACGGCCGCGGGTCTCGCGCTTGCCGAAATAGGTTTCATCGGCCTCGACGATCTTGCCGTTGCCGCCGAGCGGATCGAGCGCGCCAGTCGCGCATGGTCTCGCGGATGCGGTGCGACATGAACCAAGCGGTTTTCAGGGTCACACCCAAGGTGCGATGGAGCTGGTTGCTGCTGATGCCCTTCTTGCTCGACGACATGAGAAAGATCGCCTGCAACCAAAGGTGCATCGCAACGTGGCTGGTCTCAAAGGCGGTGCCGATCTTGACGGTGAAGGGCTTGCGGCACTGGTAGCACTTGTAGGCGCCGATCCGGGTGCTCTTGCCGCCCATCCGGCTGATGCGCTCGACACCGCCGCAATGTGGGCAAACGGGGCCGTTCGGCCAGATACGCGCCTCGACGAACTCGTAGGCGGCGGCCTCATCGTGGAAATGCTTGGCGGCGAGAACGGACGGCATCGGTCTAAACTCCTGATGGAGCTAACCTATCATTCCTATGGGTACGTCAAGTACAATATGCCCGCAATTCTCCTATCGCGGCGGCCGTCGTCGTCGGATATCCTGGAGAAAATGAGAATGCTTAGCCGCGCGCGGCTGAGGCAAGGGAGACGCCAGTGGCGGAGGACATCGGATCGGCCGAGGCCGATGGTGACGCGCGAACGCGGCGGGCGCCGGCGACGACGGCGGCTCCGGTGACGGCTTCAGTGACGGCGGGAGTGTTCGGTCATGACCTGCTCTCGCGGGTGAAGACCCAGCTCGTTGCGCTGCGCGGGCAGGTCAGTCGGCTCAACCGCGCCTTGGCCAACAGCGAGCAATCCCGCGCGGCGGCCATTGAGCGCCTCGACCACGCGGAAATGCTGCGCCGCCGGTCGGCCTCCCTTGGCTTGGTTTCAGACCATAACAGCCGGGCTTGCGAATTGGCCGAACACGTCTATTCGGTGCGGGTCAACGACGATCACCTGCACGCCCTGGTCGAAGCGAACCTGCTCCATCCGAGCGACGTCGGCAACCGCTCCCACGTCGCCGAGGCCCTGCGCAAGGCGATGGATCTGTGGAGCGGCCAGGAAAGCGCGCGCCGGCCATTCCGCAGCGACAGGGCAGCGGGCCTTGCCGCTCGCCGCGTCCAGACGCCACGATCCGCGGCCAAGACCGGCGGGACAAGCGAGGCCGTGGGCGGCGACAATGTCATCGCGTTCAGACCTGCGCGGGCGGCGGTGCCGGCCGCGTCGACGCCGCGGCGACAAGACGAAGGCAAGGAGAGGCTCGGCTTCGCGACCAGGGCGGCGCTGTGCTCCGGCGCGCCGAGCGGGCCGGCGTTCGGCAAGCGCCGGCGCCTACAAGCGCCTACGCGGCAGGACGCTCAGCGTGTAGATGGCGAGCGCCAGCCAGATCAGGGCAAACGTGCCGACATGGGCCGGCGTGAACCGCTCGCCATAGGCGAATATCGCGAGCAGGAAGTGGCCGGTCGGGGCGATGTATTGCAGCAGGCCGATGGTCGCGAGCCGGATCCGCTGCGCTCCGGCGACGAACAAGAGCAGGGGTAGCGCCGTCACCGGTCCGGCCAGGGCCAGCAGCGCATCCGTGCGCCAACCCGCGGCGAGAAAGTGCCCGCCGCCGTGCGTCGCCAGATACGCCAGATAGGCCAGCGCCAGCGGGCACAGCAGCAACGTTTCGATGAACAGGCCGGACACCGGATCGACCGGCGCGATTTTGCGGATCAGGCCGTAGAGCGCGAAGCTTATCGCCAGGGTCAACGCGACCCAGGGGACCGTCCCAAAGGCGACAATTTCGAATGCGACGCCGGCGGTGGCCAGTGCGACCGCCAGCCACTGGATCCAGCGCAGGCGTTCGCCAAGCACGGCGACACCGAACATGACGCTGACCAGCGGATTGATGTAGTAGCCGAGGCTGCATTCGAGAATCCGCCCCTCGCCCACCGCCCAGATGAACACGCCCCAGTTGAGCGAGATGATGCTCGCCGATGCCGTCAGGGTGAGAACCAGCCGCGGAGCCTTCAGCGCGCCCACCACCGCGCCCCAGCCCCGCTGGAACACCAGCAACGCGGCGACGACCACAACCGACCAGACGACCCGATGGGCCAGCACCTCGAGCGCGGGAATGCCCGCCACCGCTTTGAAGTAGACCGGAAAGAGACCCCACATGGCGTAGGCGCCGCTGGCGCAGGCGACGCCCACCGCCGCGCGCGTCGCCGGGGTTTCGGGGTCGGGCTTAATCATCTCAAAGGACATACCAGAGGAGCGCGGGCAGCGTCGCGAACGACATGGCGGTCGAGAGCACGACCATGCCGGCGACATCGGCCGGCGCGGTCTGGTAGCGCTCGGCGAAAAGGTAGTTGAAAACCGCGACCGGCATGGCCGTCTGAACGATCAGGACGCCACGCGCGATTCCGTCGAGACCAAAAACCGTTGCCAGCGAAAGACCGACCGCGAATCCCATGACCAGACGCAACGCCGCCAGGGCGAGGCCACGCGGCAAACGGCTGACGGTGAGGCTTGCGAGCGACACGCCAAGTGTGATCAGCATCATCGGAATGCTGAGATCGCCGAGCAGCTTTGTCGTCGCGTTGATCCACGCCGGCGGCCTCGCCCCGCCGATCAGGAACGCAAGCGCCAGCGGCACGGCGTAAAGCAGCGGCACGCGGGCAAGCGCCGCGAGGGACAGCTTGCCGGAGGCGAGCGATATTCCGAAGGTGAACTGCGCCGCGCAGTAGACCGTGAACACGCCGATCGCCATCGCCAGGCCGGTATCGCCGAACGCGAGGTAGCACAGCGGCATCCCCATGTTGCCGCTGTTGGGAAAGGTCAGCGCCGGCAGAAAGGCGCGCTGCGACAGCCCCGCCAGACGCAAGATCGCGCTCGACAGCACAAGGCAGACGACGAGCGCTGCAAAAGTTGCGCCGGCCATCGCGGCCAGGGCCTCGCCGCCGAGCTCGATGTTGGCGAGCGTATGAAAAACGAGGCATGGCACGCCGATGTTGGTGACCAGCGTCGTCACCTGGTCGACATCATAGGGCTGCCCGAGCTTGACCCAAAAGAAGCCGATGGCGGCACAGATGAAGACCGGAGCGATGATGGAAAATAGCTGACTGATCATTGCGCCCGGTGCACGCCTTTCCGCTCCGCGACCGCGGGCGCGGCTCGAGCCGGCGCCTGTGCGCGGCCATCCGCGAACGCCGCTTCGATCCGTCAGATGGTGAAAATATGCAACGCGTTGGTCGTGCCGGGGGTCTCGAACGGCAACCCGGCGGTAATGACAATCCGATCGCCGGATTGCGCGAAGCCCTCGGCCACGGCGCACTGGATGGCCTGTTCGACCATCCGGTCAAAGGCGTGAAATGTTTCGACCTGGATCGGGTGCACACCCCATGACAAGGCAAGGTTATGCGCGACGGTCGCGTTGGGGGTAAGCGCGAGGATGGGCACCGAGGGGCGCTCGCGCGACGCGCGCAAGGTGGTCGAGCCGCTGCAGGTAAAGGTGACGATGGCCGCCGCCGATACGGTTGCGGCGACCTGTTTGGCGGCGGCGGTGATGGCATCGGCCGATGTCGTCTCCGGGATCGCCCGATCGGCATCGATAATGCGCTGATAGGGCCAATCGCGCTCGGTGCGGCGGATGATCCGATCCATTATCGCGACGGCCTCGCGCGGGTACTTGCCGGCGGCCGACTTGCCCGACAGCATGACCGCGTCGACACCTTCGTAGACGGCGCTGGCGACGTCGGACGCCTCGGCCCGGGTCGGCGTCGGCGAGATCATCATCGACTCCAGCATCTGGGTCGCAACGATCACCGGCTTGCCGGCGTAACGGCAGGCCCGGATGATCCGCTTTTGCAATGACGGGACATCTTCCGGCGGCATCTCGACGCCGAGATCGCCGCGCGCAACCATGAGCACATCGGCCTCGTCGACAATGCGATAGAGGTGCTCGATCGCCGAAGGTCTTTCCATCTTGGCGATCAGGCTTGCGCGCCCGGCGATCAGCTCGCGGGCCTCGACCAGATCCGCGGGTTGCTGAACGAAGGATAGCGCGACCATGGTTATGCCGAGACCGAGGGCAAATTCCAGATCGCAGCGATCCTTCTTGGTCAGCGGCGAAACCTGCAACAGGACGTCCGGAAGATTGACCCCCTTGCGATCGGACAATACGCCGCCGACGAGGACCCGGGTCTCGGCGTAGTCGGCGCCGAGCGACGTCACTTCGAGGCGGACCTTGCCGTCGTCGAGCAGCAGATTGGTCCCGACCTTGATGACGGCGAAAATTTCGGGATGCGGCAGCGGGGCACGGCGCGAGGTCCCCGGCTCATCGTCGAGGTCGAGGCGAAACCGGCCGCCGGTTTCAACCTGAACCGGCCCATCGGCGAAGATGCCGAGCCGCAGCTTCGGCCCCTGGAGATCGGCGAATACCCCCAGCGGCGTTTTAAATCGCGCCTCCGCTGCCCGGATCAGGCGCAACAGCTCGGCGTGATCGGCGTGCGTGCCGTGGCTGAAGTTCAGCCGAAAGACGTCGGCGCCAGCCTCGACGAGACGATCGATCATCTCCCCGGTACGGCTGCTCGGCCCGAGCGTGGCGACCATCTTGGTTCGGCGGTTGCGGCGCATGAGCGGACCATATTCGTTGCCTCGCCGCCGCGCCAGCGGGAATGTGCCATCGCGCGCTGGCTCGATCGGCGCCGCACGAGACGGATAACTAGACGGCAAAGCTCCTGGACTTCCAGGCGCAATCAACTAGGTTTATGCGCTCCCGCGGTCGTTCCGGCAGCCGCATTGCATCAACGACGCCGACAACCGAGAGGCCCGCATCATGATCCGCGATTCCCTTCCCCTTCTCGCCGCTTGCCTGGCCGGTGTTCTTGCGGTCGGCGGCGGGTCGGCCACTGCCGCCGATCCGGAAAACACGCTGTTGATGGACCTCAACGACGGCCAAGTCGTGATCGAGATGCGGCCGGATCTGGCGCCGAAGCACGTCGCCCGGATCAAGACCCTGGTGCGCGAAGGCTTCTACGACGGCCTAGCCTTCCATCGGGTGATCGAGGGCTTCATGGCCCAAGGCGGCGACCCCGACGGCAACGGCACCGGCGGATCGGGCACCAACATTCCGGCCGAATTCAGCAAGGCCCCGTTTGTGCGCGGCACCGTCGGCATGGCCCGCTCGGCGAGCCCGAACAGCGCCGATTCGCAATTCTTCATCTGTTTCGCGCCGGCACCGTTCCTCAACGGCCAATACACAGTTTGGGGCCAGGTGACCGACGGGATGGACCATGTCGACGCCATCAAACGCGGCGCCGGGGCCAACGGCGAGGTCAGCAATCCCGACCGCATCATCAAGATGCAGGTCGCCGCCGACGCCAAGGGCTGAGCGCCCGGACATGCGCCTCACCTACTCGGCCGGCTGGAGCCGCGCTTTCGCGAACCGCAATTCAGCGAGTGCCTGGCGGGTGATTTGCGCCGACGACCACAGGAATAGGCTCGCCATGAGCGCGGCAACGACGAGGTCGGGCCAGGGCGTGCCGGACGCCCACACCCCACTCGCCGCGGCGATCACCGCGACGTTGCCGATGGCATCGTTGCGGCTGCACAGCCAGACCGAGCGGACGTTGGCATCGCCGTCGCGATACCTCACCAAGAGCAGAACGCTCGCCAAGTTGGCCGCCAAGGCCAGCGCACCGATCGCGCCCATCACGTCGGCTCGCGGCAGCCCCAACACGAGAGTGTGATAAAGCGTCGAGCCGAGAACCCAAAGCCCCATCGCCCCTAGGCTCGCGCCCTTGAACAATGCCGCGCGCGAGCGCCATACCAGCGGCATGCCGACAACCGCGAGCGTAATGGCGTACGTCACGGTATCGCCGAGGAAGTCGAGCGCATCGGCCTTCAGGGCATACGACCCCGCGAACACGCCGGCGGCCATCTCGACAATGAACATCGCCGCGTTGATCGCGATCACCGCCATGAGCGCGCGCTTGTAGGCGGGCGAGAGCCCGTCAAACTTCACGCCATCGCCGCACCCGCATCCAGCCATCCCCGACCCTTTTAAATCAATCTACATTGCATACTTAAAGAACGTTACGTCGGGATGCAAAATTGAAGTGCAATTGGCCCGGTCGGGGCGCTGTCGCTGAAGCCGACGAGAGCATTAATCTACATGGGTAGCGTGGGGAAAGGTCAGTGCCATGAGCGATAATCTGTATCCCAAGCTTACAAAAGAGACAGCAGAACGGCGCACGCAGCTGGCGCCCGAGGCCGAAGCCGCTTTCCGCCAATTCAGCAAGGTCGTCTTTCAGGAAGGCGCACTGTCCGCCAAGACCAAACAGCTCATTGCCGTGGCTGTCGCCCATGTCACCCAATGCCCCTACTGCATCCGCGGCCATACGAAGGGTGCAACGGCGAAAGGAGCGAGCGCCGAGGAAATCATGGAAGCCATTTGGGTTGCGGCGGAGATGCGTGCCGGCGGCGCCTATGCGCACTCGGCGCTTGCCTTGGAAGGCCTGGCGCCGGCGACGCGACATGCCGATGACTAAAGGGACCTCCCTCGCCGCGTTGCCGTCGGCGGCCCGCGGCGCGAGG
The DNA here is from genome assembly GCA_963805915.1 of uncultured Alphaproteobacteria bacterium. GTDB lineage: Bacteria > Pseudomonadota > Alphaproteobacteria > Rhodospirillales > Defluviicoccaceae > JAEULH01. The sequence goes on along the minus strand of CAWDWD010000011.1, from coordinate 342,408 downwards.
CCGGAATGGACAGGTGATGATTGCCTTGAAGAATGCCAGAGCGGACGCCACGGCCAGTGATGGCTATCGAATCCTCGTTGACCGCATATGGCCGCGCGGCGTGACCAAGGAGAGGCTTCAACTGGACGAGTGGAACAAGGATATTGCGCCGAGCAACGAGTTGCGCAAATGGTTCAAGCACGACCCCGAGAAGTGGGAGGAATTCAAGCAACGCTACTTCAGTGAGCTCGATGATCGTATCGAAACGGTAAACGCCCTGACCGAGAAGATCCGCGACAAATCCGTGACCTTCGTCTACGGAGCTCGAGACGCCCATATCAACCAGGCTCTCGCCCTGAAAGAGTACCTTGAGTGCAAGGGCGTAAGGTAAGTAAGCGACTACGTGAAGGACGAGCCGGATAGCGGATAGCCGGATAGATCGTGTGATACCTACAGGCGCGGCGATGGGCGGCTTGTGCGTCTCCAACGACGCGGTGGAGTGAATGGCGGCAACAGACCAACGGGTGCACGCTGACCGCGCGAACTTGAGTGGCGCCGAGGCATTGGTTGTTTTGGAGAAGTTCCGGCTGTCGAGCTTTCTGGCGCAGCTGCCGAGCGCTGATCTGAAGATTCTGGCCGCTTCGGCGAGTATCGAACGCCATGCCAGTGGGATCGTCCTGTTCCGCCAAGGCGATGCCGCCGAGGTATTTTATCTTATCGGCGCCGGCCATGTCGCCCTCTCCGTCGGTGATCCCGCTGATCTGGTCAACGTCGCCCACATTGCCGGGCCTGGTGACACAATAGGCGAAGCCTGTGTTTGCGGCGGCGCGGTTCATCCGATGAGCGCTCGCCTGTTCGGCGCCGGTGAATTGATCGCGATACCGGGAGCGGTGTTGCGCAACCTGTTAAGCCAACGTTTCGAGACGATCCTGGCAATGCTGGGCGAGCTGTCTTTCCGCTTGCGTCGTCAAGTGCGGCAGATCATGGATGTGAAGTTGAAAACCGCGGCGCAGCGGCTTGGCGGTTATCTGTCCGGGCTTACCGAGGCGATCGACGGACAGGCCATCGTAACCTTGCCCTACGAAAAGAGGCTGCTGGCGAGCCACCTCGGCATGCAACCGGAAACGCTCTCGCGCGCGTTGATGAAGCTGCAGGCTATCGGCGTTCGTCACCACAATTCCATGAGCTGTTTCGTCATCCGTGACATCGCGTTACTGCGGGGATTCGCCGATCAGCCCGATAGCGAGGATTAGATGGCCGTGCGCCCAAGGCTGGACGATTTGGAGGTGTTGTCCAGGGTGCCGTTACTGACGGATTTGCGCCGCGACGAACTTGAGGCCCTGGCGGCCGACGCGACGGTCAAGACGTACATGGAGGACGTCCTCCTGTTCGGCGCGGGCGATCCGGCCGACCGCTTTTTCGCGGTTATCGAAGGCTGCGTGCGGCTGTTCGCGTTGAGCAGGGATGGCCGCGAGACGATTATCGAGGTTATCGGCGCCGGCGCCTCATTCGCGGAGGCCGCCATCTTCGCAAGCGCGTGCTACCCCGTGAACGCCGAAGTCATGGCCGGCTCTCGGGTTGTCAGCCTGCGGGCGCAAACATTGGTCAAGTTGCTCCGTGACGATCCGAAGCTGGCGCTGCGGATGCTTGCAACGCTCCACCGCTGGCAGCTTCGCCTGATGGCCGAGCTGCAGCAACTGAAGGGCCGAACGCCGGCGCAGCGCCTTGCGTGGTACCTGCTCGAACTCGTCGATCAGGCGGGCGGCGAGACGACAGTGCCGTTGCCCTACCGCAAGGGTGTCCTCGCGGCGCGCATCGGCATCACGCCCGAAAGCCTGTCACGTGCTCTGGGTCGCCTCGGCCAGCTCGGCGTCGAGAGCGACGGTAACGTTTTACGATTGGGGGATGTGGACTCCTTGCGGCGCTATTGTAAAGCTGGAAGCCGGCCGTGAACCCCGTGAGGCGCGGTCTTGACGAGCGTCAATGCCTTGAGGTCGCGCTAGCGCCGATCGTTGCCGCATCGGGCCTGACGATGAACGCGAATGGACAGAGTGGCAAAACCGGTTCGGCCGGCGAACGCGGAGTTGGAGCGCGGGATGGCCAAACGAGCGGCCGCGCGATGGACGGCGGATGATCGGTTGGGCGATGCCATCGCCGACGATCCTCGCGTTGTCGAACGGCTCGCCGCCTTGGACGAGCGGTTGCGTATTTCGCAATCGCGCGATTGCGTGCTCTCCATCGCAGCCGTCGCGGCCAAGGCCGGTCTTGGCGTCGCCACGGTTCTCAGCGCCGTCAATGCCTCTCGGGGATCGGCGTGTCGCGACTGCCAGGCGGACGATGATGAGGATGGTCCGGCTGAAACAAGCCCCACGTGGCTGACCGACACTCTCGCCTTGAGCGCCGAGCGGGTTGATGTCCGCCCGCTGCTGGCGAAGCGTGGTAACCCATTCGTCGTCGTCATGGAAGCGGCCAAAGCGGTGCCACCCGACGGTGTCTTGGTCATCGACGCGCCCTTCGACGCCAAGCCGCTGCGGCGGGTCTTGGAAACAAAGGCCTTCGAGACATACGGTGTCGGGCGACGGTCGCTATGTCATCGTCGGCAACACCCTGCCGAACACGGTGGTGATCCTTGATGCCCGCGATCTGTCGCCGCTCAAGATCATTGCGGCCGAGGACCGGCAAGGCCGGCCGTCCCGGGTTAGCGCCGTCTACACCGCAGCGCCGCGGCAAAGCTTCATCGTCGCGCTCAAGGATCAACCGGAGCTTTGGGAAATTTCCTATCTCGATGACCCCGAACCGCGCTCGAAAGGCTTTGTCCACAGCTATCAGCCGGGGATGATCGAGGGAGTGTTCGAGACCGGGCCATTTCCGGTCCGCCGGATAGACCTCGACCAGCCGCTCGACGACTTCTTTTTCGATCCGGCCTACCGCAACGCCATCGGCGCCGGCCGCTATGGCCGGAGCGGGCAGGTAATCAACCTCAACGTGGGCAAAAAGATCGCCGATGTGCCGATCGACGGCATGCCTCATCTCGCCTCCGGAATCTCCTTTGATCATGACGGCCGACCGGTTTTGGCGACGCCCATTTTGAATGAGCCGGCCATCGCCGTTATCGATATGACCACGTGGCAGCCGGTGGCGCGGGTGGAGACGGGAGGTGCCGGGTTCTTCATGCGCAGCCACGAGAACACGCCTTATGCCTGGATCGATAACTCGATGGGGCCATCGCCCGATCAGATCCCGATATTCGATAAGCGCACACTTCAGATTGTCCGCACCTTGCGGCCGGAGGTCGGTCGGGTCGCCTCTCACGTCGAGTTTACGCGCGACGGCCGCTATGCGCTCGTCAGCATCGCGGAAACGGATGGCGCGTTGGCCATTTTCGATGCCCACACATTCGCCGAGGTCAAACGGGTCCCGATGTGTAAGCCATCTGGAAAGTACAATGTTTACAACAAGATCAACCTGTCGGCCGGGACCAGTCACTGATCGCCTTCACCTCGCCGGCGACGCCGTGTCGCCCGCCGAGTGCGCCATCCTCCTTGTTGGCCATGGCTCATCGCGGCGGCCGGCCGCGGCGGCAAGTCTCGAACGCCACGCGGACTCGCTTCGCGCCATGGGCGTCTTCGGCGAGGTTCACACGGCGTTTTTGGTCGGCGGGGATAGCGCGCCGCTCGACGTCTTTCGCCGGATCGATCGAAACGCGATAGCGATCGTCCCGATGATGATGTGCGCGGGCTGGACGGCCCTTCAGGTTATTCCCAAGGCCTTGGGGCTCGGCTCGGACGGATCGCTCGACACCACTCGGCGCATCGTCACCTGTCATCCGATCGGCCTGCAACCGGCGCTTGCCGAATTGATCGGCAAGCGCGTGGCCGGATGGGCGGCTTTGCGGGGCATTGTGACAGACGCCGTCACGCTACTCCTGATCGCCCACGGTTCGGCCAAGTACTCGGCCTCCCACGAAGCAACCGAGCGTCAGGCGTCTCGCCTGCGGGCAATGGGAGCATTTCGTAACGTGGCGACTGCATACCTTGAGCAGTCCCCTCGTGTAACGGACGTCCTCGCGACGCTCAGCGGGCCAACGGCGGTGGTCGGATTCTTTGCGGCCCCAGGACATCACGCCACGCTTGATATCGAGGCGCTGCTGAGCGGATTCGCCGGCAACAGTTTCACAAACCTTGGCCCGATCGGTGATGATCGTGAAATCCCGGCGCTGGTGCGTAGCGTCGTGGTGGACAAGTTGTCCGGCTAAGGGATCCCTTGGAATACAAGCGGTCGCCAGACCGGCGATCGCTTGTATCCAACCCGGTCAGTTCAAGCTGCCGCGGGGCTTAACGCACTTAGTTCGTGCAGAAGCGGGAGCGAACGTAGTTTCTGCCCACCTGACTTGCCGGCGCGAAGTCGCCCTGGGACGGCCTGCCGCCGCAGGTTTGGCCGCTGATCTTGTGCTTGGCGTCGAACGTCGCGCAACTACCCGAACCGGACTTCGGCTTGGCGTAGACGGCGTTCATGTAAGGGAAATTCCAGTAGCTGCCATCGACATAGACACTGGACAAGGTGGTCCCGAGATCAGGCACTCGGTCGACTGAGTTATCCGCGCTCCCGATGTAGAGCAATATAAGTGGTTTCTTGGCGCCCGAGGATTTGGACAAATTGGGGTCATAGCCGACGTTGACGCGGTCTATCCTGAGCTTGCGGGTACCATCTCCCGAGTTCGGCCGGTACGGGGTGAACAGACCTTGATAGCCGGTCAGGCCGGTTACGTTCTGCAACGTTAACTCCTGTACTGGCCCGCCACCCTGAGCGTGCAGCAAATCCCCATGAATACCCGTCAAGGTGCCACTGATACCGCGAATGAGGGTGTTCTGGACGATCAAGCGACCTTTGTAATTGTTGACCTGGATCGCGTCGGCTGATCTCTTGTTTACGTCGATATAAAGGCCATCGATAAAAGATGTACCGGATGAGAACCTTAAGGTGATAACGGCGTCGTCGGAGTCGTTGTATAAGAACTGGCCTCCGGTGATGCGGGTATTGCGCGCATAATCTACTCCCAAACGCTTGGAACACGTCCTGTTTGTTGGGAGCTTGATGTATACGTCGCGACCTCCCGCTTTTACGGTCGTGGGAAAACCGCTATCGCCGGGACATTTCCCGTCGTAGACGATTGGGTTCGATAATGCCGGTGGCGCCACGCAAGTTATCGCGGCGTCAGCGATCGTCGCAGTCGAGATTATGGCAATGGCCGCAAGCGGGAAAGATGCAGCCTTTCCGATGGTCTCGCAAATAGATCCGCATTTTTTCATTGATGCTTTTCTCCTAGTTCATTCCATCTCCTCATGCCGGAAGATACACCGACGCCTGACTCGTTTCTTATGCGCTGTTTTTCTGCGCAGAATAATTTGCGCGGCACTCCTAACGACGTCCTAGAATTGATAACAAATGTGCCCGCAATGTGGTCAATGAGTTGGCGCGCCATGAGAAATGTGGTTCAAGCGGCACTTATTGGCGGAATGCCGCCCCTCGGCGAGCGAGCGGGCGCTCCCCCGACATGGTGGGCAACACCCCCTTCTGTGCTCTATATGGTTGAAATAAGGCATTTATGGCCTCTATTGGGTGTAATACACGCCCATGATAGTCCTCAACAGACTTTGACGCGGCAGCGGGCGCGGCGAGCGCCTGGATCGCACTCAATTTGAAATAAAGACCGCCGGCATGGCGGCCGAGATCAGGGTGAACTTGGATCTTCCGGGGGCGGCCAATCGTGACCTGCTCGTGAGTTTCGACGACGTCGGCGAGACCGCCGGCGACAAGCTCGATTTCTCGCGCATCGACGCCAACGCCACGACCGCCGGCAACAATGCCTTCACCTTCCTCGGTACGGCGCCGCTGAGCGAAGCCGGCCAAGTGCACGTCGCCGCCGCCGGCGAAAGTACGCTCATCCAAGGCGAAATCGACGGCCAGCCGGGTGTCGACTTCGAAATCCTGGTCTGGGACAAAGGCGAGTCCCTTGATCAATGGACCGCCGAGGACTTCATCCTATAGCGGGTGGCCGCTTAGTCCCGCCGCTGGCGATTTTACCAAAAATCGTCGGCGGCGACGGCCAATCCACGCAGCGTATTGGTTCAGGCGGCCGGTGCCGAGGTCCCATGACGTTTCAGCAGCCGGCACGCGAGGCGGCGGGCGTTGCGCGCGGCGAAGAAGAGCGGCGAGGCGACGAGCGCAATATACTGGGCCGGCCGCATCGCCTTCGAGAGTATAAACTCGCGATACCTCGTTCGCGTGAACAGGTGCTTAGGTTTCTTGATCAGCAAGGCCTTGCCGGGGCGCGCGATATGGTCGCTCGGGCTCGCGCTCTGGGTGGCGATCAGCGGAAATAAGGCGTACGTGCCGGCCAGCCGCGCATAGGCGGCGTCAATCCCCCGCCCCGAGACCCGCACGCGCTTGATGCCGTCGGTTCCGAATGGGCGATCGCGCAGCCAGCTCAGCAATCGCGGACCGGCGATGTAGGCATGGGCGGCGGTCGAGGAGACGCGGGCGACGTTGCGGCGAACGAGAAAGGCCCAGCGTGACATGTGGCCGAGGTAAAAGATCATCCATCCGGCCGGGAGAGTGCGCATCGCTTCGCTGATCGCGCGCACACTCCGGGTGCTCAGCCGCCGCGAAAAAACGACATCGTCCTCGAGAATGAGGACGGTGTTCCTGCCCGACGCGAGGGCATGGAGCGCGACCGCCCGGTGGGCTTCCCAGATCCCCGCCACCGGCCAGGTCTCATTCTTTGCCGGGCGATGAAACAAGGTCGCGCGGCACAGTCCGAACTCGGTGCAACTCGGCCGCCGCGTCGGCCGCCCGATCGGGCCGGCTTTGCAGCGAAATGCAGTAGGCGCCATCGATAAACGACCAGTCGTAGGCGGGCGCCCTTTCTTTCGCCTTGGTGTCGCCGCAGTACGGACAGCCGGGATCCACCGGGCAGCGATGGAAGACAAGGCCGGCTAATTGCGACGCCGCAACGCCGTCATCGCCCTCGCTGTCGGGATTCGGAATGCTCGCCGGTGACGCTGCTGCGTGAGCGCCGCTTTCGCCATCCGCGCCTGAGGCGGTCACGGTTTTCATCAGCGTGTTCATCGCAGTGCGGCAAAGAGTATCGTCTCGGGGATGCGAGCGCAATCCACATGCCGAAGCGCGCTCAACGTTGCGGCGTGGATGCCGTAAGGCGAATGCCATGCCTCAACGCGGAAGCGGAAGCGCCACCAGCGGGCCGAATTCGACGGGAATCGCCGGACCCATGGCGGCGTGAGCATTGATCAGCCGGCCTCGGCAGCCGAGAATCGCATCGCCCAGTTCGATCATCAACCGGTTGGGCTGCGCGTGCGGGGCAATGCGCCTGAGCATCGTCGCAAGCTCCGCCTCGCGGCCGGGCGCGCGCGCCGCCGCGGCGATCAACGCCGTCGCCATCGAGCGGCTGACCCCGGCGACGCAGTGGATCAGGATCGGCTCGTCGCCGGACCATTGCGCGAGCCTGTCGAGAACGCCGCCGATATGCTCGGCGCAGGGAATAATGGAGCCCTCGACCGGCGCGCAGATGTCGTCGATATCGACCCGCACGTGGCGTTCGGCGGGCACCTCCGGCGGCGTCGCCGGCTGCTCGACGGGGGTGACGAGCGACACGAGGTAGGCGGGACGCACCGCGCCGACGTGCATCGGCATCTCGCGCAGGCTGCAAATGTAGATCATCTTCACCTTTCCAAAGCCGACGCCGCGCTTGCTTTCGCCGCGCGCCCGCGGCCTCGCGCCGAAGCGTAACGGACCGCGTGACGGCTGGCATTATCGCGAGAGTGACAGCCGTCACAGCGACGAAGCGCGACCCCGGCTATAACAACCCTCGTCGGGGGCTCCCCCCACCCTCGGCTCCCCCACCGGGGATAGCCGGGCTCAAAAGGCCCGGCTTTTCCCGGGGACGGAGCGGCGGGAGCGGCGACATTCCCCTTACAGATAAGGCGACAACAGCCACGCCGTGCCGTCGCGAAGCTTGACGGCGAGACTGCCTCCCTCGATTTCATCAAGCCGAAGCGGCCGCCCGGCCGCCTGTTTTTGGTCGATCATGGTTTCGAGACGCGCGGCGAGAGATTTGTCGTAGCATTCGACATTGAACTCGAAGTTCAGCCGCAAGCTGCGCTGATCCCAGTTGGCCGAGCCAATCAGGCTCCAACTGCCGTCGATGGTCATCACCTTCGAATGGTCGAACGGGAGCGGTGTCTGCCACACCCTGCAGCCGGCCTTGAGAAGCTGCGAAATCTTGGCGCGCGAGGCCCATTGCACCAGACGCAGGTTGTTGTGCTCCGGGATGCAGATATCGACCGCGACGCCGCGCATGGAAGCCAGCGCCAGCGAGGTCATGAGCATGGGTTCGGGAACGAAGTACGGCGTGATGATGCGAATGCACCGCTGCGCCTGCGACAACGCCGCGAGGATCACGAAGCGGATCCGCTCGAAATCTTCGTCCGGACCGGCGGCGATACCGCGCGCGATCGTCGCGCCGACAGCGGGAAGATCGGGAAACCAGGTGGTGTCGATCAGCCGCTCGCCGGTACAAAATGCCCAATCGTCGGCGAAGGTCGACATCAAATGGGCAACGACGGGCCCCTCGATCCGAAAGTGGGTATCCAAGGTCTCCTTGCGGCGGTCGCCGGTAAGCGGGTGAGCGCGGCGCACGTTCATGCCGCCGGTAAATCCGATATGCCCGTCGACGACCAAAATCTTGCGGTGGTTGCGCAAGTTGGCGTAGGCCATGTGCACCGGCACGAACGTCGGCAGAAACTCGGCGACGGGGATCTTGCGGGCGCGCAGCCTGGCGGTAATGGGCGGATAGGAATATCGCGCGCCGACGCCATCGATGAGCAAGCGGACCGCTACGCCGCGGCGTACGGCGTTCTCCAGCGCGTCTGCGAACATCAACCCGGCGCGGTCGTTGTCGAAGATGTAGGTCGCCATCGCGACCGTCTTCTCGGCGCGGCCGATGGCCTCGATCATGGCCCCCCAGGCGTCGGCGCCGGTCATCAGCTCGATGGCGTTGCCCGCGGTCAGCGGAAACGCCGCCATGGCGTCGACCAGGCGGGCAATCGCGCCGAGATGGCGATCGGCGGGATCGATGGCGGCGGCGACGTCGGCGGGCGCGACTCGACGTTGCCTCGCCGGGGAGGACGAATACGGTCGCTGCAGCCGAAGCTCGGTGGCGCGGCGCTGGATCCGGTTGATGCCGAGCAGCCCATATAGAGCCGAGCCAGCAAAGGGGACAAGCCAGATCAGTCCGACCCAGCCGATCGCGGCGCGAACGTCACGCTTATGCAAAATGACGTGGGCGGACGCCGAGCTGGCGAGGATCACCGCCGCGATGGCCACGAGCACCGGCCACAGGGAATTCGTTATGGCCTCCATCGTCCCTTTCGCCTCGCGGCCGTCAACCGGCGGCATCTGCTCTGCTCTTCGCTCGACATCGTGCCGATATAGAGCGCGAATAACGCGGGCTGGCAAGAAAGGGTGGGCGCTGCACGCGTAAGGGTTTCCGCGCGGCCCCGTTGAAAGCGCCACGGCTACATCATCTCCCGGCAGCTTCCGCCAAACAACGCGGCTCGGCCAATGGGCCGGCTGCAAGCGATCGCCAAAATCAGCTCATCGCCGGTAAACCGAGGGCGGCCGATTGCGGCTCCAGCAACTGCGCGACCATGGGGTCGACGGCCTCGACGTGGCCTTCCAGGGCGCATTGCCGCAAGACGCGCTCGATGCGCTGCGCCAAGCCAAGGAGAAGGCCGCCCAGAGCCCCACACAAAGCCAAGAGCCGGTTCTCGCCGCCCATCCGCGAACGAGGGCCCGGCCCGGTTGGAGCAAGGCCGCCGACACGACGCACCCGGCGGCGGTGCTGAGCGGCCGGCGGCTGGAATCCGTCACCGTCGGCAAGATGCCGGGCCGACAGGTCATCGTCTACGACAAGCGCCGCGAGGCTATCGAGCGGAACAATCCTAGGAGCGGACTTTGCGGCTTGACGCCGCTACGCACATCGGTTCTTTTTTTTCGCGCGGCTGGAACACATCGACGTCGTTGATGCGGACCCGGATTTCGCTCTCGCCGGCGGTCTCGGCTCGGCCGCAGTCTCGCGATCCGGGAGGTCGATGCCGGGTCGTGCAACGGCTGCGAGTTGGAAATCCACGCGCTGAACAACGCCTTCTACGACGTGGAGCGGTTTGGCATCCGCTTCGTCGCCTCGCCACGCCACGCCGACGTCCTGCTCGTCACCGGCCCTGTCACCCGCAACATGCAAGAGGCGTTGGCGCGGACCTATACGGCGACGCCGTCACCGAAGTGGGTAGTAGCCGTCGGCGGCTGCGCCTTCGATGGCGGCATCTTCGCCGGCAGCTACGCCGTGGCCGGCGGCGTCAGTGCCGTCGTGCCCGTCGATCTGCACATTCGCGGATGCCCGCCCACACCGATGCAGCCCTTGTCAGGGATACTGGCCTTGTTGAGCGCATCGACATGAGCCGTTTCGAGCGGGCGAACCACGCCCGTTGCGCGGATAAGGCGACCTCAAACGGCTCGGCCCTCTTCGGCAGAACGGCGCCAATACATCGGCTGGGTGGCTCAGCTTGCGGCCGTGGTTGGGTCGATCACTCTGTGGATTTCGGTACTGGTATTAGCGGGAAAGACGCTCGCTTCGGCGTGCTTGCGGATCAGTGTTTCGTTCTCGGCAAGATAGACGCAGAAAGTCTTGTCGGCGGCGACGTAGGACTCGATCCACTGAATGTCGGGGCCGAGGGACCTGAGCGCCTCGTTGGACTTTTGCGCCGCGGCGCGGAGAGCCTCGCGTTCCGCGCTGCCGATATTCGGCAGGTTGCGTTCGATTATATACTTGCGCACATCTTCTCCTTGGCGTCGCGGCCTCCCTGCTCTTGGCGATTGCCGCCATTATCGACAACCATAGTCGGCAACGCCGGCACCCGCATTGCGACTTTGGTCGCAGAGTGCCCGGCGGTAAGAGCCTGACTGAAAAAGGGTTGAGTGATCTCAATGGGTTGTGATTCCTTGGCTGTTGCGACACAAGTCATGGAGGTCACGGTGCCCTGGAGCGAGATCACTCGGCCGAAGTATCGGCGGCCAGGTTTGCGGTATGCAAGCGACATGACGGATGCGGAGTGGTCGTTGATCGAGCCGTATGCCCGAGGCGAATTCGATTGGCCGCCCGCGTGAGACCGAGCTTCGCGCGGTGGTGAATGCCATCTTGTACCTGGCGACGACCGGCTGCCAGTGGCGCGCGCTGGCGAAGGACTTTCCGCCCTACTCGACGGTGCAGGGGTATTTCTACCGCTGGGCGCAGGACGGGACGCTGGCGCGGATCAATCACGCGCTCGTCGTCGCCGCGCGCGAGCGGGGGGTCGGGAGGCCAGTCCGTCGGCCGGCGTGATCGACAGCCAGTCGGTGAAAACCACCGAAAGCGGCGGTCCCAGGGGCTACGACGCCGGCAAGAAAGTGAACGGCCGCAAGCGCCACATCATCACCGACACCGACGGGAACCTGGTCGGGCTGCGGGTGCACCCCGCCGACATCCAGGATCGCGACGGCGCGCTCGCTGTCATCGCCTCGATCCGGACCCTCTACCCGTGGTTGCGCCATCTCTTCGCCGACGGTGGCTATGCCGGCGACAAACTGAAGACGGCCCTCGCCGCTCTCGGCCGATGGACCATCGCAATCATCAAGCGGTCCGACACGGCACTGGGCTTCGAGCTCTTGCCCCGCCGCTGGGTCGTTGAACGCACCTTCGCCTGGCTCGGCCGCTGCCGCCGTCTCGCCAAGGATTTCGAGGCAACCCCGCCACGGTCGATGCGGATGCCGTACTCGGGCAGGGGCTGGCGCTCGGCGATCCTGCGAATGTCGAAGGCAACCATCGTCAGCGCCGTCGCCTGGGTGCTCGTCGCCAACATCCGCATGCTCACCCGGCGCCTCGCAAGGCCTTGAAACCATGCAAGCCTTTTCGAGTCGAACTCTGACAGGCGCCGGCGCGCGCGTTCGGGCCTTCGGCCGCGGCTACTGGTGGATGCCGCCGTCGTTGAAGTTGGGCTGGTTGCGGCGATCCTTGACGACGCCAATGACGGCGCCACCGCGCTCGACGGTAAACAATACCTTGCCTTGGCTAAATGCGTCGCACTCGGCGTTGGTCGAAGCGACGATAAAGTCCGCCGCGCCCCAGTCGGCGGTCCACACCAGATGGGGCGGCGAAAGAGCATCGAGAGCAACGGCCTCGGTGCACATTCCGACGCGATAGCTCCGCGCGATGGCGTTGTCCTGCTCGTCTTCGAGATAGGCCTCGAGCCGCGCGATCGCCTCGGGCACGAAATTCGACCAGTAGTCCAGTTCGTATCGGCCCTCGGCGCCGGCGACTCCGCCGACAAGCGAGTTATAGTAGATGTATTCGCCGGGGTGGAGGTCGACCATGGTCCAGACCTCCTTGGCGCCGCCGAGAACGAGCGCCGCCGCCACCATGAGGCCGAGCGCTCGCTTGCGCGCCTCGGCGCGTCGCCACAGCATTTCCCAGCCGACCGCGGCAACGACACACGTCGGCGGGATCACGAACAGGAAGTGGCGCATCCCGTTGTAAAGCGCGGGACGCGTGACAACCGCGTAGACGACCGGGATCAGCATCGAGGCTACCACGGCCAACCACTGAAGCCCCTTGCCGTGACCGGCCGCGCGTCCCCGCGTCCTCACAACCATCCAGATGCTGAAGCCGATCGCCAAAGCGACCCCGCCGAGCACGAACTCGGGCATTTTCACGACCAGGTAGGTCGGCAGGTAGAGCGCGGGAAGATCGAGCGAGTCGTAGTACCGGCCGGCGAGCACGGTGCGGATATTGAAGTGGGTCAGGCCCTCGATGGCATCGACCGGGTTCAGCGCGGACTGTACCGACCATGGCCAAAACGCCGCCATCAGCGCGTAGGCGATCGGCAGGGCCGGCAGCAGGAACAGGCAGCTGACGGCGGCTCGCGCCGCTGCCCGGCGCCATCCGTGACGCCAGGTTGTCCCGGCGGCATCCACGGCCAGCACTAGGCTCATGTAGATGATGGCGAAGACCGCGCCGACGCGGATGCCAAGGGTGAGCCCGGTCGCGACGCCAAGCCAAAGCACAAGGCGCAACCGCGGGCGCGGCAAATCGGGAATGATCCTGCAGATCAGGTAGGTCGCCCAGGCCATCCCGACGGCGAACGGAACATCCTTGGTGTGGGTGTAGATCGCCCCGTAGTACGTGGCCGTCAGGGCAAGCAGCGCCGCGGAGAGAAAGCCGGCGCGGGGCCCGGCGAGCAGGCGTCCCGTCCGCCATGCCGCGACGACGCCGGCAATCCCGATCAAGGCGCAGAGAAGATGGCGCGCATCGTAGGTCGGAAGCGGCGTCAGCGGCGCGATCGCGGCGGCGATCATGTCGAACAGGCCGCCATAGAGATAGAGGTTCTCGTAAGCGAACGCCGAACGATCGATAAACCCGGACGCGTACCAGTCCAGCAACTTGGCGCCGTAGGTATGCTGGAGGCCTTCGTCGTTGCTGACCCCGTTGTGACGGAAGGTCAGCGCGACCAGCAAGAGCAGTCCTGCGATCAGAAGAGCGCTCAATCGGTCGTAAACATGGCCGTTGCCAGGCCGCGACCGCCGGTTCCCCATGCGGATCGAGCCCCTCCGCGACGCCACGGGCTTTATCAATGTCACGCTGGGCGGCCTCGCTGATGTCGGCGCGCGCCACCCATGACGCAGAAAAAATGTGAAGATTTCGCGGCTCCGAAAAAGTATCCCCAGGCCTGTGGAAAAATCAACGAGGCTCGCGGCGCGCGGCATTCGCCGATGGGAGCGATACTAAGAATGGTGCTTCACGCTCGTCGAAATACGACATTTTGTGGTTACGTCAGCGAATCGGTTGTGCCGATTCGCAACTCGGAGGGCCGCTTCGACAATTCCCGGCACCGTCTGCAGCGGTGCCCTCGCACTCCGTTTGAGCAAATATAAACTCTTCCCAAACAATGACCTAAACAGTTATCAACAGGAAATTTATAGGTATGCCAGGAATTGCAGTGTTTCGCGTCGCCGAGATTCGCCACTATGCCATGGCTGGTGACGAGGCCACAGCTCGATCGGCATTCAGAACACTGAAAGCGGGAAGACGAATGGATTTGGCAGCCGAAGCCGCACCGGCGGAGGACCGTGCAAGACCGCCCTTCCAACTGCGCGGCGGCTCCTACACGATGATTGTTTTGCGTCTTACGGAACCGAAACATCCTGAGTTCTACAAATTGTTGATGGAAAAGGTTTCGCAAGCGCCCGGCTTTTTCGCCGACGCGCCGGTGGTCCTCGACCTGCAGGATCTCGCCGATGCGCCCCCCTTCAACATGGCCGAACTCAGGCGGCGTCTCCGCCAGCATAAGCTGATGCCGTTCGCGGTGCAGAACGCCACCGAGGAACAGAACCGGATCGCCCTGAACGCCGGCATGATCGTCCTGCCCGAAGGCCGTCAGGCGCCGTTCCGAATGCCGCGTGAAACGGCGCCGGCCGACACCGCCAAGCGGCAAGCCGAGCCCGCCGCCGTCGGCGCCGTCGCGCGCAATGAAGCCGCTCGCGAGCCGAATGGTACGAACGAGCCCGTGCCAGCGGAAGAAGCGGGCGTCGCGCCGGCCCAGACCAGGGTCGTCATTCATCCGGTCCGCTCGGGCCGGCAGGTCTACGCGCAAGGCGGCGATCTTGTCGTCCTGGCGTCGACCAGCCCCGGCGCCGAGTTGATCGCCGACGGCCACATCCATGTCTATGGCGCCCTGCGCGGCCGGGCCCTGGCCGGCATTACCGGCAACACCGAGGCACGGATCTTCTGCCGAAGCCTTGACGCCGAACTCCTCTCGATCGCCGGCTACTGGCGCGTCCGCGAAGACATTCCAGACGATCTGATCGGCAAGCCGGTGCAGATCTACCTCGACTCCGAGCACGTGACCATCGAAGCGTTAACGTGATGGCTGTTGACATGCCCGGGACACAATTCTCACCTCAGACCGTTGGAGGAGCACTTGTCTAAAGTCGTCGTCATGACATCGGGCAAGGGCGGGGTCGGCAAGACCACGTCCAGTGCCGCGTTTGCCGCGGGTCTTGCCCAAAGGGGTTACAAGACCGTCGTTATCGACTTCGACGTCGGCCTTCGCAATCTCGACCTCATCATGGGCTGCGAGCGTCGCGTGGTCTTTGATTTCATCAACGTCATCAACGGTGATGCGCGGCTGAACCAGGCGCTGATCAAGGACAAGCGGGTCGAGAACCTGTCGATCCTGCCGACCAGCCAGACCCGCGACAAGGACGCGCTGACCCGCGAGGGCGTCGGCAAGGTCATCGATGAGTTGAAGGAGATGTTCGACTACATCGTCTGTGACAGCCCGGCCGGAATCGAGAGGGGCGCGCTGATGGCGCTCTACTATGCCGACGAAGCGGTGGTCGTGACCAACCCGGAAATCTCCAGCGTCCGCGATAGCGATCGCATCTTGGGCGTATTGCAAAGCCGCTCGCGCCGCGCCGAGGAAGGTCTCGAACCGGTCAAGGAACATCTCCTTTTGACCCGCTACGATGCCCAGCGGGTCGCTCGGGGCGAGATGCTGAAAGTCGAAGACGTGCTCGATATCCTGGCGATCCCCCTCATCGGTATCGTCCCGGAAAGCCCCTCGGTATTGAAAGCGTCGAACCTGGGTACGCCGATCATCCTCGACACCCAGTCGCCGGCCGGCGCCAGCTACTCCGAGGCCATCGGCCGATTCCTCGGCGAAACCATCGAGGTGCGTTTTCCCAAGCCGGAGCGGCGCGGCCTGTTCCAGCGGTTCCTGTGGAGGGCCGCATGAGCATTATGAATTATTTTCGGCAACGCCCGAGGACCTCGGCGACCGAGGCCAAGGAGCGATTGCAGATCCTACTCGCCCACGAAAGGGCGGGCTCGACCCGGCCCGACTATCTGCCGCGGCTCCAGGCCGAGCTGATGCAGGTGATCGCGAAATACATCGAGATCGACGAGGACATGATATCGGTCGAGTTTGAAAACTCGGGCACGGTGTCGACGATCGAGGTCAATATCGAGCTGCCGACCGAATTGGTCATGCAGCGCGCTGCCGCGCTCGCCGTCGCCTCGTAAGGGTTCGAGCCGGCGGACTCATCCGCGGCTGAATCGAACCGCTCATGTTGAGCAATTAGCGGATCGAGTGACCAGACGCTTGGGTATCAAGCGTCTGATCCGACCCAATGGGCCGCCGCCGGCGCCGGCCGCCGTCGCAAGGTGTATATGCGCGGGCGCCGGTGTCGCGAGAAAGCGGCGCCGCGCGATGCTTTGCGCTATAGTCCGCGGCCATGTTCGAACGGTTCGGTCGTTATATTCCCGTAGTCACCGCGGCGATCGCCATTGTCGTCGCGCTGGCGGTGTTGTCGCGGATCGTCCTGACCCTCGACACCATCGCCCATCCCGGCTACCAGATCGCCTACTTCGCCGGGGTGGTCCTGCTTCTCGGCGGTTTTGCCGCCTTCGCTTGGCTGAAGCTGAGGCGACCACGCGTAAAGGCCGCGCGGCGGCAAAAGCGCCGGCCGCCGCCCGAAGCGCGGATCGACGAGTTGTTCGCGCGCCATCACCTGGACGACGAGCCGGGCCTGCCGCGTGGACACGCGACCGCCGCGAGACGCGCCGCCGACCCCGGCAGGCTTACCGTTGCGCTCGGCGGCCTGAACGGAACAGGGAAAAGCGCCATCGTCACGGCTTTGGCGGACGCGCGGGCGAGCGCCGCCGCCGACAAATCGGCGGCGAAAGCTCTTGGGGTCGAACTGCGCGAACTCGACAGCCTCGACACCGATCGCGGCCGCAACCTCGAACGGCTCGCACCGGCGATGGCCGCCGACGTGACGTTGTTCGTGGTCGATCAGGATCTGCGCGACTACGAACAAGCGGCGATCGCGGCGCTTGCGCGGCGCAACGTCCGGGTGGTCGTCGTCGTCAACAAGATTGACCTGCTGCGGGCGGACGCGCTGGCCGAGACCCGCCAAGCGATCGCCGACAAACTTGCGGGGCTGATCGCCGAAACCGATATCGTCAGTGTCTCGGCCGCGCCGAAGCCTTATCCGAGACTGGTCGGCTGCGGCGATGATCTCCGCGAGGAGGAAGTGGCCGGCGCCGCCGACGTATCGGCGATCGTTGACCGCCTCGCGCTGATCGCCGGCGAACGCGGCCGCCGCGGCGTGCGGATCTCTATCGCCCCATCTTAAAGGGACCTTTCGCGTTCATGGCCTCGCAGGACAAACACTTCCAGGACACCCTCGCAGGGTTGCGTCAATTGTCGCGCTCGGATCTGCGCGATGACGAACGCGAGGCCGTCGCCATTGAGCTCGATGAGATCGACCTCATGGTCGACAAGCTCGAGCGCGGAGTGGTCGAGATCGCGGCCTTCGGCGAGGTCAACTCGGGCAAAAGCTCGTTGTTGAACGCGCTGCTCGACCGCCCCGCGTTCGCGGTCGCGGCGACCGCCGGCAAGACCCGCGAGCGCCGTCAGGAGGATTGGGCCCCGACCAGCACGGCTTTGCAAGGCTATGGCGAGAGCAAGCTCATCGTCGTCGATACGCCCGGCATCAATGAGGTGGAAGGCGACCGCCGGGCGGTGATCGCGGAGACGACCGCGCGCTACGCCGACCTCGTGTTGTTCATTACCTACGGCGATCTTAACGACGTCGAGTTCAGCGCCATCAAGGCGCTGTGCGACTTGCACAAGCCCATCATCCTGGTCATCAACAAGATCGATCTGTTCAGGCGGCGCGAGCTGGAAGAGACCGTCGCTTCGGTTCGCGCCAAGGTCGGCGGCATGATCGGCGAAGCGGACATCGTTTTCGCCGCCGGTGATCCCTCGCCGGCCATCCGCGTTTCGCGCACTCTCGACGGCGGCAGCCGCGAGGAGCTGGTCGAACGTCCGCCCATCATCGAGGACCTCTCGGCGCGCGTCCTCGAGGTTCTTCACCGCGAGGGCAAGGCGATCGTCGCGCTTAACGCCAATCTGTTCGCCTCCGACGTATCCGAGCGCATCGCCGCGCTCAAGGCGTCCTTGCGCACGGATGAGGCCGAAAAGCTGATCCGCCGGTTCATGTGGATCAAGGCGTCCGCGGTGGCGCTCAACCCCATCCCCATCGCCGATATCGCCGGCGGCATGCTTTCGGATGCGATCATGGTTCAACAGCTCGGCGCGGTCTACGGGCAGCCCTTCTCGCGCGAGAACGCGCGCGCGCTGATCTCGGAGATCATCGGCGCCTGGGGCATCATGGTGTCGTTCGAGTGGGCCACCCACATTGCCGCGGGCGTCCTCAAGGGCACCGCGCCGCTTGTCGGACATGCGCTGGTCGCCGTTCCGCAGGCGTTGGCGGCGGCGTGGACCACCTACATCATCGGCGAGGCGGCGACGGTGTATTTCCGCCACGGCGGTTGGGGCGGGCGCGGCGCCAAGGCGATCTTGCGCGACATTCTCGCCGGCGCCGATCGCGACAGTGTCATCGAGCCGCTCCGCGACAGGCTTCTGCAACGGCTCAACGCCAAGACATCATGACCGCGAACGCCGCCGAGCCGCCCGGCGCGCCGTCGCCCTTGCGGATCGCGATCTACGGCGCGGCCAACGTCGGCAAGTCCTCCCTGGTCAACGCGCTGGTGGGCCGGGAGGCGGTGGCGATTTCGGCGCGCGGCGGCGAGACCGTTACCGTTCGAGCGGTCGAACTGATGATGAACGGCGCCGCCGACGAGTTTGCCGATGGCAATGAGCCGGCCGCCGCGGCGGACGAGCCCTTGGCGATCGTTCTGATCGACACGCCGGGTATCGGCGAGCCCTCGCCCAGGATCCCCACGGCCCTGGCGCTTTCGGCGATCGAGCGCTCGGATCTGGTGCTGATGGTCGTTGGCGGGGACATCACCGCGCTCGAGCTTCGCGCGCTTGAGGCCGCGCGGGCGCGGGCCAAGCCGGTCATCGTGGTATTAAACAAGACGGATCTGCTGACCCCGCGCCAGCGTCTGGAAACCGAAGCGGCGCTGCACCGTCGTCTCGATGCCGTCATCGGGGCGGAAAACATCGTCAGCGTCGCCGCTTCGCCCCTGCCCCGCCTTGTCCTCGCCGAAGGCGCCGCGCACTTTGACGAAGATCAGGCGCAAAGCCCGGACATCGGGCCGTTACGCGAACGGATCGCGCGGATCGGCCGTCATGAAGGCTGCGCGCTGCGCCAGCTCAGTACGCTCATTGAGCGCGGGGTCGAGGTTCGCACGAAACTCGGCTCGCGGCGAAAGCGCGCGCGCGGGTTCGTCGAAGCGTCCGCCGTCGCGACGGCGCTGGCGGTCGCGCTCAATCCCTCACCCCTGCTCGACGTTCTTGGCGGCATGGCCGCTCTCACGGCGATCGTCACCGGCGTGGCCAGAGCCTACGATACCGCGATCGGCCCGGCGGAGGCAAAAGGCATCGCCCGCGAGCTGTGGCGCGCGGGTCGCGTCCAGTTGGGCGGAGTTTTCGCCGCCGGCATCGGCGGTTCGCTGCTCAAGACGCTGCCCGGTTTTGGCACGGCCGGCGGGGCGTTGCTGCAGGCCGGCGCGGTGGGGTATTTCTGTTACGTCTTCGGAGAAGCCGTGATCGCCTACGTTGAAAACGACAAAAGCTGGGACGGTGGCGCGGCGGAAACCGTGCTCCGCGACATTGTCGCTTCGCTTGACCGCGAATCGGTTACACGCCAAATCATCGACAAGGTCAGGGCGAGACTTCCTTTTTCTTGAGTGACCGTAATGCTCATGGCGGAGAAGCGACGGCCTGCAGATCGCCCGGGTTCATTGTCAGATATAAAACGTTGAGGTGAGGTGAGGAAGAATGGCCTTTTTCGACCCTGTAATTCGCGAACTCGCGAATAAGTTCAGTCTTGGTGGCAGGGCCGGCGCCCTGGTCATGGAGCTGTTGCGCAACGCCGCCAGCGAGCGGAGCGGCGGTCTCGCCGGCTTCATCGATCGCTTCAATAAAGCCGGTCTCGAAGATCTTGCCGCCTCGTGGATCGGTCGCGGCGAAAACAGGCCGCTTACGGCCGCGCAAATGGAGACTGCCCTCGGCGGCGAGGTCATCGGCCGTATTGCCGCGAAGGTCGGCCTCCCCGCCTCCGCGGCGATGCCGGCGATGGCCTTCGTGGTCCCGAAGCTCATCGACAAGCTGACGCCCAACGGGACGATCCCGGCCACCTTGCCGCCGGAGGCGTCGGCGTTCGTCACCGGCGGCGCGGCGCCGGCCCGGACCGCGGCCGGCGCAAGCGCTACGACAACGAAAACCCAGCGCACGGCATCCGGGGTGCGCACGGCATCCGGGGTGCGCGCCGCCTCCCCGGAGGAGGCGACGACGCAGTCGCGGGGCGGCGGTTTCTTCCGCAAGCTGCTTCCGCTCCTGGGTCTGGCGCTCCTCGGAACGCTCGCCTACTGGCTCTTCAACCCGTCGGCGGAACAAACGGCCGAACGCGTCACGACGCCCGCGGCAAAGACCGACGCGCGGCTGTCCCCGCGCAACACGGACGGCACCGCCAGCGACGCCGGTGTCGCTGCCGACCAGCAGACCAGGACCGCCATTTCCACGGATGACGCGGAGGCGCAGGCAACCAGAGAGGCGACCGAGAGATCGCTTTCGGCCCTCAACGCCTTGCCGTCCGACTACTCCGCGAGCGCAATGACCGATGCGCTCAACGTCTCGATCATCAGGTTCGCCACCGGTAGCGCCCAGATCTCGACCGAAAGCATGGACTATCTGCGCGAGGCGGCCAAGGTCATCAAGGCCGCGCCCGCGGGCGCGGTCATCGAGGTTGGCGGCCATACCGACGCCGCCGGCGACGCGGCGATGAACGACGAGTTGTCGCGGGCCCGCGCCGAGGCGGTTCGCGAGGCGTTGATCGGCTACGGCGTCGACCCGGCCATGCTTACCGCGCAAGGATACGGCGGCTCGCGCCCGGTCGCCGGTAACGATACCCCGGAGGACCGGTTTCAAAACCGCCGGATCGAATTCACCGTCGTAAAGTAGGAACTGTTAAGGAAGCCTCGCGGTTGCCGGAGGAGCGACGGGCCGACGGATGTTCGTCGGCCCGGCTATTCCTTCCGCGTCCATACGCGCCGTGTGGAGCTATGAGCCGACCGGCTGCGGCGCTTTCGGCTTCTTGGCCTTGCCCTTAGGCCCGACCTCGCTCGGGTCGGGGTAGTCGAACGCGATCTTGCCGTCTTCCAGCCGCACGCGGACGACGCCGCCTTTCTCCAGCCGGCCGAACAGCAACTCCTCGGCCAGCGCTTTCTTGATGTGCTCCTGAATGACCCGCGAGAGCGGGCGAGCACCGAACCGCTGATCGTAGCCCTTGGTCGCAAGCCACTGCCGCGCTTCGTCCGTCAGCTCGATCGTGACCTGACGGTCGGCGAGCTGGGTTTCGAGGAGAATGACAAACTTGTCGACGACCCGCCCGACGGTCTCCGCCGACAGCCCCGCGAATGGAATGATCGCGTCCAGACGGTTACGGAATTCAGGGGTGAACATGCGCTCGATCGCCTCGGTATCGTCGCCGATCCGTGCCTCCCGCTCGAACCCGATCGCCGGCCTGACCATTTCCGCCGCACCCGCGTTGGTCGTCATGATCAAGATGACGTTGCGGAAATCGACGCTCTTGCCGTTGTGGTCGGTCAGCTTGCCGTGATCCATGACCTGCAACAGAATGTTGAACAGGTCCGGGTGCGCTTTTTCGACTTCGTCGAGCAGCAGCACCGCGTGCGGCTGCTTGTCGATCGCGTCGGTCAACAGCCCGCCCTGGTCGAAGCCGACATAGCCCGGGGGCGCGCCGATCAGCCGTGAAACGCTGTGGCGTTCCATGTACTCCGACATGTCGAAGCGGACGAGCTCGATGCCGAGAATGTGCGACAGCTGGCGGGCGACCTCGGTCTTGCCGACGCCCGTGGGTCCCGAGAACAGATAACACCCGATCGGCTTTTCGCCGTCGCGCAAACCCGCGCGGGCGAGCTTGATGGCGCTCGCGAGCGACGAAATGGCCCCGTCCTGGCCGAACACGACGGTCTTGAGATCGCGCTCGAGCGTCTGCAGCGCCTTGCGGTCATCGCTTGAAACGCTTTTCGGCGGAATTCTTGCGATCTTGGCTACGACCTCCTCGACGTCACGCACCGTGACGGTCGTCCGCCGGCGGTTGGCCGGGAGCAGCATGCGGGCGGCGCCGACTTCGTCGATAACGTCGATGGCCTTGTCGGGAAGCTTGCGGTCATTGATGTAGCGCGCGGCCAGTTCGACCGCTGCGCGCAAGGCTTCCTGGTTGTAGCGAACCGAATGATGCGCTTCGAAATAAGGCTTCAGGCCGCGAAGGATCTTGATCGTGTCCTCGATGGACGGCTCGTAGATGTCGATTTTCTGAAAGCGGCGCACCAACGCGCGGTCCTTCTCGAAGTGATTGCGGTACTCCTTGTAGGTCGTCGACCCCATGCAGCGCAGGTTACCCGAGGCAAGCGAGGGCTTGAGGATGTTCGAAGCGTCCATCGATCCGCCGCTGGTCGCGCCGGCGCCGACGACGGTGTGGATCTCGTCGATGAACAAGATCGCGCCGGGCGTGCCTTCGAGCTCCGAAATCACGTTCTTCAGCCGCTCTTCGAAGTCGCCGCGATAGCGCGTGCCGGCGAGCAGCGAGCCCATGTCGAGCGCGAAGATGGTCGCGTCGCGCAGCACCTCCGGGACCTCGCCCCGGACGATGCGCCACGCCAGCCCTTCGGCCAGCGCCGTCTTGCCGACCCCGGGGTCGCCGACGAACAAGGGATTGTTCTTGTTTCTCCGGCACAGGATCTGGATGGTCCGCTCGATTTCGGCGTCGCGGCCGATCAGCGGATCGATCCGACCTTCCGAGGCTTTCTTGTTCAGGTCGACGCAATATGTTTCCAAGGCTTCGTGACCTTTGCGAACCACCTTCTCGCCACCACTGCTCTCGTCGTCGCTGCCCTGTACATTGCGCCGACGGCTCTCGCTCGCCACTTTCGCGATGCCGTGAGCAATATAATTGACGGCATCCAGTCGCGTCATGTCCTGCATTTGCAAGAAGTAGACGGCGTGCGATTCCCGTTCCGAGAACAGGGCGACGAGGACGTTGGCGCCGGTCACCTCTTCACGCCCGGACGACTGGACGTGAATGACCGAGCGCTGGACCACCCGCTGGAAGCCGGCGGTCGGCTTTGGGTCGGTGGCGATCGCGGTCTTGAGGCTCTCCAACTCGTTGTCGACGAACTGGCTCAGGTCCTGCTTCATCTGCGCAATATCGACGCCGCACGCTCTCAGAACGGGCGTCGCGTCCTGGTCATCGATGAGCGCGAGGAGCAGGTGCTCGAGCGTCGCGTATTCGTGGCGCCGTTCGGTTGCCAGCGCCAAGGCGCGATGCAGAGTCTGTTCGAGATTTCGCGACAGCATGAGCGACCCCTATTCAGATCCGTCCTTTTCGATCGTGCACTGCAATGGATGCTGGTGCTGGCGCGCCAGATCCATCACCTGATTGACCTTCGTTTCGGCGATTTCATAGGTGAATACGCCGCAGACCCCGACCCCGCGATGGTGGACATGAAGCATGATGCGCACCGCGTCTTCGTGGCTCTTGGCGAAAAAGCGTTCAAGAACGTGGACGACAAACTCCATTGGCGTGTAATCGTCATTTAGCATCAGCACCTTGTACATCGCCGGCTTTTTCGTCTTCGCCCGCGATTTGGTCACGACCCCCGAGTTTGGAGTCTCGTCGTTCGGGTTTTTATCCTGGCTCATCGGTAGGTTCGACCCTTCGCTCGTCTTGCGCCGTCTTTGCCAAGCAGGTGCCATGATGCAAGGGTTGGGCCGCGTCCTGGCAGCCATCTCATACGAGAATATATTCGATTTTCGGGCCGGGGAAAGGGCCGTTCCGAGACGATCGGGGCTCGATGGTCGATCAGGCAACCATATCGAGGGCCGCGTCCAGACGGCGGGCCAGCGGGACGACCGCGTCTTCGCCCAATTGGACGGCCATGACGGTGAGCATAAGCGTCCGCGAAATCGACCAGCTCGCCGCGCGCATGTAAAGTTGCCGCTCCAGGCCAATCCATTCGCGGCCGTTTTTGGCGATCCCCATGGCCTTGACGATTCGCAAACCATCATCGACGCACATCAGATAGGCGCGCAAGCGCGCCTGGTTCATGAACTGGAGCCCACGCGAGAGGATCGCCGCGGATGTCGCGCACGCGACGACGTTGTCGGCGACAACGTCCGCAAATCCAACCGGACCGCCAAGCGGCGATGACGCTTGGAAAGACGAAACGGCCGCCGGCTCGTCCTCGTCCCGCCGGTGATCATCGCTTGCGTGTTGTGTGCGTGCCATGAGCCCTCGCTATCGCCACCGCGCCGCGATGTCCCGGTCGAAGGTCGATCGCAGTTGGGTGATCGCCTCCGCCGCGTGCCGGCACCCGCTTATTGGAACGACCCCAGACTACATCTCAACCGCGCCATGGGCAAGGCTTATTGTGCAGCGCACAATAAGCGTATCGCGCGAAAACAACCAGACCCTGCGGCGCGCCGCCTCGGCTTCCGGGTCGGGAGGTATCTGCTACAACCGCCTCGTGGGAGCCGGGTTTCGAGTCATCCAGCGTCGGCCTTGTCTTGGCTTGGTGTGGGTTGTATGGTCCGTGTGTTTAGGCTTACAAGCCGGAACGGAACAAAGAACAAAAGTGTTCAAGGGAGGGATCCGGGCCGCTCGGGGAGCTCATGGTAAGCTTCCCCGGCGATGTATGCTTGAGCGCGAGTTGTGCCCTACCCGATTTGAGTAGTGAGCGCACAAGAGCGCGGGCAGCGGGTCTTCTTCCCTTCGTATTAGCGGCGATATCTGACCGCGGGATTGGCGCCGTTCATGCTCGATAGTTGCGGAGCCCGCGCTATTTAATTAACGAATCGGACCCGTTAGAAAAATCGCCGATGCAAGGAGGAGAACAAGGACAATGAGCGCGATCAACGATCTGACCCGTCCGCCGGACCTCAGCCAAAAGGGAGGTATCGGCCCCGTCCGAAGCCAGCGGCCGATCTACGTGGACACGCTTCCTCCGTGCAACAATGCCTGCCCGGCGGGCGAGGACATCCAGGCTTGGCTGGCGCACGCTCAGGCGGGACGGTTTCTCGACGCCTGGGAGACGATCCTTAAGGACAACCCGCTGCCCGCTATCCACGGGCGCGTGTGCTATCACCCTTGCGAGACCAACTGTAACCGCGCCGAGCTCGATGGAGCCGTCACGATCCACGCGGTCGAGCGGTTCCTCGGCGACATGGCGCTCGCGGAGGGCTGGACCCCGCGGGTCGCGGCGCCGGCCACCGGCAAGCGCATTCTGGTTGTCGGCGCCGGGCCGAGCGGGCTGTCGTGCGCCCACCACCTCACGCTGATGGGACACTCGGTCGAGATTCACGAGGCCGGGCCGTTGGCCGGCGGGATGATGCACTTCGGCATTCCCGCCTATCGCCTCCCCCGCGATGTGCTCGACGGCGAGATCCGGCGGATCGAAAAGATGGGCGTGAAGATCGTCCTCAACCACAAGGTCGAGGATTTGGCCGCCGAAATCGAGGACGGCAAGTTCGACGCGGCGTTCGTCGCGGTCGGCGCGCATCTTTCGAAGAAGACCGAGATCCCCGGCCGCGACGCCGGCAAGATTTTCGACGCGGTCAGCTTCCTGCGCGATGTCGAAAGCGGCACGCCGCCCAAGATCGGCCGCAAGGTCGCGATTTACGGCGGCGGCAACACCGCGATGGACGCGGCGCGCGTCGCCAAGCGCCTCGGCGTCGAGCCGATGATCATCTACCGCCGCGACCGCGAACACATGCCCGCCCACGAATTCGAAGCCGACGAGGCGATCGAGGAGGGCGTGAAGATCCACTGGCTGCGCACGATCAAGTCGATCGAGGAAGGCTCCTTCACGGTCGAGGTGATGAAGATTGACGAGAACGGGCGGCCGCGCCCGACCGGCGAGTTCGAGACCATCGAGGCCGACGACCTCGTTCTCGCGCTCGGCCAGGATACCGACACCGAATTTCTGAAGAAGGTGTCGGGCGTCGAGTTCCAGAAGGACGGCACGGTGATCGTCGCCGAGAACATGATGACCGGCTATCCGGGCCTGTTCGCCGGCGGCGACATGGTGCCGTCGGAGCGGACCGTCACCATCGGCGTCGGCCACGGCAAGAAGGCCGCGCGCAACATCGACGCCTACCTCCGCGGCGAGACCCACACCAAGCCGCCCAAGGGGCCGCTCGCCGAGTTCGAGAAGTTGCACCTGTGGTTCTACACCGACGCCGCCCAACGCCCGCAGGCTCATTCCGACATGGTCCGCCGCACGTCCTCGTTCGAGGAAGTCGTCAAGGGCCTCACCGAGAAGGACGCCGTCTACGAGGCCAAGCGATGCTTGGCGTGCGGCAACTGCTTCGAGTGCGACGGCTGTTTCGGCGCCTGCCCCGAGGACGCGATCATCAAACTGGGGCCCGGCAAGCGCTACGAATACAACTACGACCTCTGCACCGGCTGCGCCATTTGCTTCGAACAGTGCCCATCCCACGCCATCGAGATGATGCCCGAGCCCGGCGCGGGCACGTAAACGCGAGCCGCGGGACGACATGAAGAACACAAAGGGACAATAGGGAATGCGGGCGAGCCCGCGGTGCGCACGCTTGCTTTTCGCGCAAACGCGGGTGAGTCCGAGTGAAGGGAAGTCAAATGGCCGAACACAACGTAACCACCATCGACGGTAACGAGGCGGCGGCATACGTCGCCTACCGGGTCAACGAGGTCTGCGCGATCTACCCGATTACTCCGTCCTCGACGATGGCCGAGCTCGCCGACCAATGGGCCAGCGAAGGCAAGACCAACATCTGGGGCGGCATCCCCGACGTCGTCGAGATGCAAAGCGAGGCGGGCGCCGCCGGCACCGTCCACGGCTCGCTCCAGGGCGGCGCGCTGACGACCACCTTCACCGCGTCCCAGGGGCTCATGCTGATGATCCCCAACATGTACAAGATCGCCGGCGAGTTGACCTGCTGCGTCATCCATGTCGCCGCCCGCGCGCTCGCCACCCAGGGCCTGTCGATCTTCGGCGACCAGCAGGACGTCATGGCCGTCAGGCCCACCGGGTTCGCCCAGCTTGCTTCGAGCTCGGTCCAGGAAGCCCATGACATGGCCCTGATCGCGCAGACCGCCACGCTGGAATCGCGGATCCCGTTCATCCACTTTTTCGACGGCTTCCGGACCTCGCACGAGGTCAACAAGGTGCAGCTGATCTCCGACGACGTGCTGCGCGCGATGATCGACGACGACCTGGTCATCGCTCACCGCAACCGCGCGCTGAACCCCGACAACCCGTTCATCCGCGGCACGGCGCAAAACCCGGACGTCTACTTTCAGGCGCGCGAGACGGTTAACATCTTCTACGACGCCACCCCGGCGATCGTCGAAAACGCGATGGCCAAGTTCGCCGAGCTCACCGGCCGCCACTACAAGCTGTTCGACTATTACGGTGCGCCCGATGCCGAGCGCGTCGCCATCCTGATCGGCTCGGGCGCCGAAACCGCGCGCGAGACCGTGGAGTTCCTGGCCAAGCGCGGCGAAAAGGTCGGCATCGTCCAGGTCCACCTGTTCCGCCCGTTTTCGGCCAAACATCTGTTCGCGGCGATACCCGCGACGACGCGGGCGCTGACCGTGCTCGACCGGACCAAGGAACCCGGCGGCACCGGCGAGCCGCTGTACACCGACGTGGTCACCTGCTTCGTCGAGGCGATGGCCGCGGGGACGCTGCCGACCCATGGAATGCCGAAGATCACCGGCGGGCGCTACGGGCTGTCGTCGAAGGAGTTCACGCCGGGGATGGTCAAGAGCGTCCTCGACGAGCTCAAGAAGGACGTGCCGAAGAACCACTATACCATCGGCATCGTCGACGACGTCGCCCACACCAGCCTCGATTACGACCCGCTGTTCAACACCGAGCCCGACAGCGTTTTCCGCGCGATGTTCTACGGGCTAGGCGCCGACGGCACGGTCGGCGCCAACAAGAACACGATCAAGATTATCGGCGAGGATCCCGAGTTCCACGCCCAGGGCTACTTCGTCTACAACTCCAAGAAGTCGGGCTCGCAGACGATCTCGCACGTGCGATTCGGCCAGGAGCCGATCCGCTCGGCCTATCTGATCCAGACCGCGAACTTCATCGGCTGCCACCAGTTCAACTTCATTGAAAAGATGAACGTTCTGGAATACGCCGCTCCCGGCGCGACGTTCCTGCTCAACAGCCCTTATGGTAACGATGAGGTGTGGGACCATCTGCCACGGCCGGTGCAACAGGAAATCCGCGACAAGAAGCTCAAGGTCTACGTCATCGACGCGGCCAAGGTTGCCCGTGACACCGGCATGGGGACGCGCACCAACACCATCATGCAGACCGCTTTTTTCGCCATCTCTGGGGTGCTGCCGCGCGACAAGGCGATCGACAAGATCAAGAAAGCGATCCGCAAGACCTACGGCAAGAAGGGCGACGAAATCGTCCGGAAGAACTTCGAGGCGGTGGATCACACCATCGCTCATCTCCAAGAGCTCAAGATCCCCGAAGCCGTGACCAGCGAGCTCGAGTTCAAGCCGGTCGTGCCGGCGCAGGCGCCGGAGTTCGTCCAGAACGTCACCGCCATGATGATGGCGGGCAAGGGCGACCTGCTGCCGGTCAGCGCAATTCCGATCGACGGGACGTTCCCGAGCGGCACGACCAAGTGGGAGAAGCGCAACATCTCCCAGTTCGTGCCGATCTGGGAGTCCGACATCTGCATCCAGTGCGGCAACTGCAGCTTCGTTTGCCCGCACGGCGTGATCCGCTCGAAACTCTACAACAAGGCACGCCTCGACGCGGCGCCGGACGGCTTCAAGTCGGCGCCGATCGACGCCCGCGGCTTCCCCGAGACCCGCTACACCCTGCAGATCTACGTCGAGGACTGCACCGGCTGCGGCCTGTGCGTCGAAGTCTGCCCGGCGAAGAGCAAGGAGGAAGCCGGCAAGAAGGCGATCAACATGAGCTGGAAGGACCCGATCCTCGAGCAGGAGAAGGCCAGCGTCGATTTCTTCGAGACCCTTCCCGTCAACGATCGCTCGCGGGTCGACTTCTCCACCGTGCGCGGCACCCAGTTCCTCGAGCCGCTGTTCGAGTTCTCCGGCGCTTGCGCCGGCTGCGGCGAGACGCCTTACGTCAAGCTGGTTTCGCAGCTCTTCGGCGATCGGCTGATGGTCGCCAACGCGACCGGGTGCTCATCGATCTACGGCGGCAACCTGCCGACAACGCCGTGGACGGTGAACAGCGAGGGCCGTGGACCGGCGTGGTCGAACTCGTTGTTCGAAGACAACGCGGAATTCGGCCTCGGCATGCGCCTCGCCGCCGACCGGCACATGTCGTTGGCGCGAATGCTGCTGTCCGAACTCAGCGCCGAGATGGGCGAAACCCTGATCACCGAGCTGCTCTCGGCGTCGCAACGAACCGAGTCCGAAATCCGCAAGCAGCGGGCTCGGGTGGCGACCCTGAAGGAGAAGCTGCGCGCGCTGAAGACCCCGGCCGCCAAGCAGTTGATGTCGGTGGCCGATCACCTGGTGCGCCGCAGCATCTGGATTATCGGCGGCGACGGCTGGGCCTATGACATCGGCTCGGGCGGCGTCGACCACGTCTTGTCCACCGGCCGTGACGTCAACCTGCTCGTCCTCGACACCGAGGTCTACTCGAACACCGGCGGCCAGGCCTCCAAGTCGACCCCGCTCGGCGCGGTCGCCAAGTTCGCCAACGCCGGCAAGCAGGTCGGCAAGAAGGACATGGCGTTGCAGGCTATTTCCTACGGCAACGTCTACGTCGCCCGTGTCGCCATGGGCGCCAACCCGCAACAAACATTGCTCGCGTTCCGCGAGGCCGAAACCTACGAGGGCCCGTCGCTCGTGCTTGCCTACAGCCACTGCATCGCCCACGGCATCAACATGCAGCAGGGCCTGGACCAGCAAAGCCGCGCGGTCCATTCCGGCTACTGGCCGTTGCTCCGCTACAACCCGGACGTTCGCGAGGCGGGCGAGAACCCGTTCATGCTCGACTCGCCGCGGCCAAGCATGAAATTGCGCGACTACGCCGATAACGAGCTACGCTACCGGATGCTGTCGCGGACCAATCCGAAAGGCGCCGATCGGCTGATGGAGATGGCCCAGGAGGCCGTCGAGCGTAAGTGGAAGCTCTACGAAGAGATGGCCTCTCTGGGCTAACAGCACCGCCACTGACAGCAGTCGGCGTATCGCGGCAAGCCGGCCCCGATCCGTTGCCGAGCCAAGGGAGCGGCGGCGGGTCGGGCCGAGCGAAAAGGAATGAAAAAAATGGATCTTCGGACGACGTACCTCGGGCTCGATCTGAAACACCCCATCGTGGCCTCGGCCTCGCCGCTATCCAGAAGCCTGGACGGCATCAAACGCATGGAGGACGCGGGCGCGTCGGCCATCGTCATGTTTTCTCTGTTCGAAGAACAGATCCGCTACGAAAACGAATCCTTCGACTACCTGATGGAGGCCGGGACCGATCAGTTCGCGGAATCCCTGACCTACTTTCCTGCCGTCGAGGACTATCGGGTGGGATGCGAAATCCTACCTCGACCTCATCCGCCGGGCGACCGAGGCGACCAGCGTGCCGATCATCGCCAGCCTTAACGGCATCACCAAGTCCGGCTGGACCGGGTATGCCCGCGACATGGCCTCGGCGGGCGCCAAGGCCATTGAGCTCAACGTCTTCTACATTCCCGCCAATATCGATATGACCGGCGCGGAAGTCGAACAGCGCTACATCGATGTCGTCTCGGCGGTCAAAAACGCGGTTTCGGTCCCGGTTTCCGTCAAGCTCAGCCCGTTCTTCAGCTCGACCGGGCAGATGGCCAAACGTCTGGTCGAAGCCGGAGCCGACGGGCTGGTCCTGTTCAACCGCTTCTACCAGCCGGACTTCGACCTCGAGGAACTCGAGGTGGTGCCGGACCTGGAACTGAGCTCGGCGAGCGAGATCCGGCTGCCGCTGTTGTGGATCGCCGTCCTCCATGGCCGCCTCAAGGTTTCGCTGGCGGCGACGCGCGGAGTGCAGAGCGGCACGGAGGTCATCAAGTACGTCATGGCCGGCGCCGACGCGGTGATGACGACGTCGGCGCTGTTGCGCAACGGCGTTGGTCACATGAAGACCCTGCTCGACGGCGTCAGCGGCTGGATGGAGCGGCGCGGCTATGAGTTCATCGAACAGATGAAGGGCTCGATGAGCCAGCTCAAGGTCGCCGATCCCTCGGCCTTCGAGCGCGCCAACTACATCAAGATTCTGCAAAGCTACAAGAGCCCCTACATGGAGCCGCTCGGCCACGCCCCCTCGCGCACCCGGCCCTGAGCCACGCCTGATTCACGCGGCGCCGCCGTCATTGCGAGACCGCCGAAGGCGGGCGCGGCAATCCGGGTCCGGTGTCTCGCGGATGGGCACGGATTGCCGCGGCGCGTGCCGCGCCTGCCGCAATGACGCTGGTCGGGCGACGGCCGACGTGATGGGTGACAGGATGGGCGATATCACCGGCGGTCTCGGCGGCGATCTGATCGGCGAGCGGATCTTGATCGTCGACTTCGGCTCGCAGGTGACGCAGCTGATCGCCAGGCGCGTGCGTGAAAGCGGCGTCTACTGCGAGATCCACCCGTTCAACAAGATCGACGACGCCTTCCTCGACGTCTACGGCGCGAAGGCGGTGATCCTGTCGGGCGGGCCCGCATCGGTAACCGACCTCGGCACGCCGCGGGCCACGGCCGCCATTTTCGCGCGCGGCGTGCCCGTGCTCGGCATCTGCTACGGCCAGCAAACCATGGTCGAACAACTCGGCGGCAAGGTCGAGCCGGGCGCCATCCGCGAGTTCGGCCGGGCCTACGTCGAGGTCATCGACGACTGCGCGCTGTTTCACGGCGTCTGGACCGTGGGCGCGCGCGAGCAGGTGTGGATGAGCCACGGCGACAGCGTCAGCGTCCTGCCCGCGGGTTTTCGTCCCGTCGCGGTCTCGGCCGGCGCGCCGTTCGCGGCGATCGCCGACGACGAGCGCAAGCTTTACGGCGTCCAATTTCACCCCGAGGTCGCGCATACCCCCCACGGCGCGGCGCTGCTAGCAATTTCACCGCGCGGGTGGCCGGGTGTCGCGGCGACTGGACGATGGCGGCCTTCCGCGACCAGGCGATCGCCGCGATCCGCGAGCGCGTCGGCGCGGGCCGGGTCATCTGCGGCCTGTCGGGCGGCGTCGATTCCTCGGTCACGGCCGTTCTCCTGCACGAGGCCATCGGCGACCAGCTTACTTGCGTGCTCGTCGACACCGGGCTGCTGCGCGCCGGCGAGGCCGCCGAGGTCGCCGGGCTGTTCAGCGGCCACTACAACATCCCGCTGGTCAGCCGCGACGCGTCCCCCATTTTCCTGTCCGCCCTGGCCGGCGTCACCGATCCGGAAGCCAAGCGCAAGATGATCGGCGCGACCTTCATCGACATTTTCGAAGAGGAAGCCGGCAAGCTCGGCGGCGCCGATTTCCTCGCGCCAGGGAACGCTCTACCCGGACGTGATCGAGTCGGTCTCGTTCCACGGCGGCCCGAGCGTGACCATCAAGTCGCACCACAATGTCGGCGGCCTGCCGGAGCGGATGAACATGGCGCTGGTCGAGCCGCTGCGCGAGCTGTTCAAGGACGAGGTCCGCGCGCTCGGCCACGAGCTCGGCCTGCCCGGCAGCCTGCTTCACCGCCACCCCTTCCCCGGCCCCGGCCTCGCGGTGCGCGTTCTCGGCGAAGTCACGCAAGAGCGCTGCGACATCCTGCGCCGCGCCGATACCATCTTCCTTGAGGAAATACGCGCGGCCGGCCTTTACGACGCCATCTGGCAGGCGTTCGCGGTCCTGCTGCCGGTCCGCACCGTCGGCGTGATGGGCGACAGCCGGACCTACGACGCGGTCGCGGCGCTGCGGGCGGTCACCTCGACCGACGGCATGACCGCCGACAGCTTCGCCTTCGACCACGCCTTCCTCGCCCGAGGTCGCCTCGCGCATCGTCAACGAAGTCCAAGGCATCAGCC
Source organism: uncultured Alphaproteobacteria bacterium (assembly GCA_963805915.1). Classification (GTDB taxonomy): domain Bacteria; phylum Pseudomonadota; class Alphaproteobacteria; order Rhodospirillales; family Defluviicoccaceae; genus JAEULH01. Next base: position 309,215 of record CAWDWD010000011.1, on the reverse strand, counting down.
GCGTCGTCTACGACGTAACCTCAAAGCCCCCGGGCACGATCGAGTGGGAGTGAGATTTTGCTATGATAAGAGAGCTCCGATGGACAAAGAACGGAAAACAATGTGCTACCGGCACCTCCCGATTTGAATGATGATTAAGGTGTGATCATGATCGGACGACAGCTTACAGCTTAAGATGCCTCCCGATCGACGTCTTAAGCATTCACTTCCGCGTCTCAGAGCCCGCGAAGCCGCAACCCTCCATAAACTGACTTGCCCTCCAAATGCAGCCACGTCGCGCGTAAGCATGCCGACCATCATTCCGTGCCTATCCGGTTAAGACAGACACCCACTACATATAGATTAAACGACGCGCCATGCCGACACCGCCCAACCGACCGGTTATGACCCGAAGCTGCCATTCTTCTGTGGCGCTTTCACTGGCAGTGCTACGGTATCTGCGCGCTGCCTTAGCGACTCTGCTAGGTGACGTGATGGCGACGGTAAACATGTCCAAGAAAGATCGACTGACGCACTTGATCGAGAGGGCGCGAAGCTTCACCTTCTGCGGGCCGAGCGACGACTTGGACGAACAGACTGCTGTGACCACCGGCTACCGATACGTGCTTGTGCAGATTAAGCGCCTCGGATCACCGCTTCTCGCCGAAGCGGAAGCCGCCCGGTTAAACGCCATAGACGTCGAAGTTGACAACATCTACACCGCCTACGATGCAAGGGCAGAGCTCGATGCGCTGATGCCTGATATCGAAGCTGCGCTTGCGCGTGCAGACGAGAACGCGCTCGATGTTGGCGGGAGCGCGTGCACTCATCGACCCGAGAAGTCATCGAGCAACTCTCAAAGGCACAGTCGCAGAAACCCGATGTTGTATTGCTCGTTCAAATGTGCCGCGAGATCAACTCCTGCTTCGCTCACGGCAACCTCGTCGCGACCCTGCTCTTGATGCGCACCATTCTAAACTATGTCCCGCCTCTATTCGGGCGGGAAAGCTTCAAGGAGGCGGTCGCCCAAAGCGACAGAAGTCTAAGGAAAACTTCCGCCGGCTTGAGGACGGTCTTCGGAAGGTTGCAGACTTCCACGCGCATCGTCGCATCGGGCCGGCCGATATCTACCCCCCCGGCACAGGTGCAGCCGTCAAGCCGCAGTTTGAGCTGTTGTTGCAGGAGGTCGTGGCTCGCGTGCAGACCCGGATAGCAGAAGCACGCAGTGGGGGGCGCTCCGCGCCGCCGCTGCTGCTGCGTTACTCTACCGACTTCTGGAGCTGATTGCCGCCTGGAGCTGATTGCCGTTCGACCGCTCCTGGCTAATTGCTGCCGTATAAAAAGGATGTGTGCGGCAACCCTATATGTAGTGGGTGTCTGTCGTAACCGGATAGGCACGCATCATTCTTTGCGAAATTGCCCGGCTCATGTCCGTCATCGAGTCCCGCAGCGCAGGGGATTGATAGTCTCGATGTCGGGAAAGTCTCGCTCGTTGTCGGTGACGACGACGCAGTCGTTGGCTTCCGCGATCGCGGCGATGATGGCATCGAGCGCGCTCCGAGGCTGGCCTTTGGCTTTTCCATCCGCCATCAATCGCGCCCAAACCAGAGCGGCCTCTTCGTCAAACGGCAAGACCCGGCCCGCGAATAGGGCCTGTGGCCCCTCCGGGCCCGCGAACCAAGCCTCAAGCTGGGTTCGCCGCTGGCCAATGTGCATCTCAAGGATGCCGCGTCGGACCTCGGCAAGCGTGAGCGAGGCGATGAAGAGATCCTGATCGGTCTGTTCCGCCATCCACGCAATCAACGCGTTCGATGGCGCCGGCTTCGTGATATTGCTGATAATGTTGGTGTCGAGCAGGCAGCGCGTCAAATCTCGACCTTACGTCCGTCCTCGCGCACGCGGGCGAGATTGAGCTCGGCGCCGACCATCGGCGAGCGAAGAAGCGCGGCGACTATCCCCCCCTTCTTCGGTGGCTCACCTCGAATGGACTCGGCGACAGCCGCGCGCAGCCGAGAGGCCTCCGCCCCTCGTTCCGCCAGACGCCGCGCGAGCGAGCGAATGAGATCGCGATCGGTATCGAGTCCAAGCACCTCGAACCGGGCCAGGCCGCGTTCGCTGAGCCGGGAGCGATAGTTCTGAATGGCGCGCTTTTGAGAGCCGCTCATGGATATCTCCCGATATATATATCCAGAGATATATCCGGGGAAGGCTGCTTGTTCAAGCGCTGCCCTCTTCCGCTACCGCGGATTTGCCCCGCCTACCTCGCGTTCCATAGGCGGCACCAGCCGTCGGGGCTGATGTCGCCCTCGACGACCTTGCACGTTCGGTTGCCCTCGTAGTTGACGCACGCGGAACACGTCTTGTCGACCTTGGGCGACACTTGGTAGCTCACCTGGTCCTGCGGAAGCTTGGCGCTCGCGGTCGCGCGCGCGGTTGTCAGTGCGATTGCCGCGCAGCCGCCGATGCCGGCCATCGCCCGAAGCACCGCTCGGCGCGGAACGATGGCGGTGGCGCGCCATGGCTGTGGTTTCCGCCGCACGATTGTCTCTCCCTTTCAAAGAACCCGTTTAAGCCGTCACCGCCAAAGGCCTCGCTGAGATATAGGCCCGCCTATTTGGCGTCAATGAGGCAACGGCCCTGACGCGGCCTTGATGCGGGCCGGATGCGGACCTGGTGCAAGCCCCGCATCCGTCGTCTACACTTCTCGCGATCGAAGATCGGGCTGGCGAAACTGATCCATCCGGGACGAAACGACGACAGGGAGCCGATGACCGCCGAGACGCCCGCGACACGGCCCCATCGCCACTTCGCCATCGACGTTGCCGCTGTTTTTTTCTTCGTCGGCGTCGTCGTCGTCGCCTTCGGCGCGGCGATGATGTTGCCGGCGCTGCTCGATGTCGCAGACGGCAACTCCGACTACCGCGTCTTCCTGACCTGCGCCGGGATCTCGGTTTTCGGCGGTCTCAGCCTTGCCCTGGCCTGCCGGCGGAGCCGTTACAATATGGGCACCCGCGAGGTCCTGCTCGCCGTTCCCGCGACATGGCTGGGTGCTGCGACGGTCGGTGCGTTGCCGTTCATGTTTTCACAGTTCGGATTGTCGTTCACCAACGCGGTATTCGAAACCATGTCCGGACTGACCGCGACCGGATCGACGGTCGTCGTCGGCCTCGACGCCGCGCCCCGCGGCCTGCTGCTCTGGCGGTTCCTGCTCATTTGGATGGGCGGCTTCGGCGTCGTCACATTGATGGTCCTGGTCCTGCCGTTCCTCCGGGTCGGCGGCCAGCAGCTCTTCACCATCGATCTCTCGGCCCAGGCCGGCAAGGTCGTTCCCCGGGCGACCGGCGTCGTTATCAAGATCGGGGCCGTATACTTGGCTTTGTCGCTGGCTTGCGCCGCGGCCTTCGGCCTCGAGGGCATGAATGCCTTTGACGCCATCGGTCACGCCATGGCCGCGGTCGCGACCGGCGGCTTCTCGTCCCACGATGCCGGCATCGGCTATTTCCACAGTCCGTCAATCGAATGGACGGCGAGCCTGTTCATGCTGCTCAGCGCGATGCCGTTCGCCCTACACGCGCAAATCTTCAAGCGTGGCCCGGGGTTGCTCTTCGGTGACCCGCAAGTGTTGCTGTTCTTGAGTATCATCGCCGCGGCCGTCGGATCGACGACCATTTGGCTACTCTCCCGGCGGCTCGATATCGGCGTGCTCGACGCCGTTCGTCAGGCGACCTTCAATGTCGTGTCCGTGATTTCGACGACCGGGTTCACCTCTCAGGACTACAACCAGTGGGGCGACTTCCCCACCGTGGTCCTCCTCGCGTGCATGCTGGTCGGCGGCTGCACCGGCTCGACCGCGGGCGGCGTCAAGATGTTCCGGCTGGTCATTCTCCTCCGCGCGGTCCGCGTTCAGCTCCACCGCCAGATCTTTCCGCACATCGCCGCCAGCGTGACCTACAACAAGCAGGTCATCCCCGAATTGGTCCGCCTCGGCGTCGGGCTCTACTTTTTCGTTTATCTGTCGTCGTTCCTGGCGTTTGCCTTGGCCCTCGCCTTCACCGGAATGTCGTTCATCGACAGCCTCGGCGCCTCGGCGACCGCGCTCGGCGGCGTTGGCCCCGGACTCGGCGACGTCATCGGCCCGTGCTGCAATTTCACCCCTCTACCGGCAACGGCCAAATGGCTCCTGGTCGTTGCCATGCTCGCGGGCAGGCTCGAGATTCTCGTCCTCATCGTGCCCATGACGCGCACCTTTTGGCGGAGCTAGATTGAACCGACTGGCGGGGCACCGGCGCGGCGTCTAAGGTCCTCGCGTCTTCACGACAACACCGCCTCGTCTTCAGATTGGGGATTTAGAGCATGCCGGACCAGACGCGCGGACCCGAATTCGACAAGGCCAGGTTGCCCAGCCGACACGTCACGGTTGGACCGGAGCGGGCGCCGCACCGGTCGTACTACTACGCCATGGGCATGACCGAAGCCGAGATCGCCCAGCCGTTCGTCGGCGTGGCCACCTGCTGGAACGAAGCCGCGCCATGCAACATCGCGCTTGGCCGCCAGGCCCAGGTCGTCAAGCGCGGGGTCAAGGCGGCGGGCGGCACGCCGCGGGAGTTCACGACGATCACCGTGACCGACGGGATCGCCATGGGCCACGCCGGGATGAAGTCGTCGCTGGTTTCGCGTGAGATCATCGCCAACTCCGTCGAGGTGACCATGCGCGGGCACTGCTATGACGCGCTGGTCGGGCTTGCCGGCTGCGACAAGTCCTTGCCGGGAATGATGATGGCGATGGTGCGGCTGAACGTGCCGTCGGTCTTCATTTATGGCGGGTCCATCCTGCCGGGGCGCTTTCACGGCAAGGACGTGACCGTGCAGGACGTCTTCGAGGCGGTCGGCCACCATTCCGCCGGGACCATGTCCGACGACGATCTGCACGACCTCGAGTGCGTCGCCTGTCCCTCGGCCGGTTCGTGCGGCGGGCAGTTCACCGCCAACACCATGGCCTGCGTCTCCGAGGCGATCGGTCTCGCCCTGCCCGGCTCGTCGGGCGCGCCGGCGCCGTACGAATCGCGCGACGCGCTGTGCGAGGCTTCGGGCCAAACGGTCATGGAACTGATCCGCCGGGGCATTCGCCCGCGCGATATCGTCACCCGCAAGGCGCTTGAGAACGCGGCGACCATCGTCGCGGCATCCGGCGGTTCGACCAACGCCGGGCTTCACTTGCCGGCCATCGCCCACGAGGTCGGGATCGACTTCGACCTGTTCGATGTCTGCGAAATCTTCCGCCGGACGCCCTATATCGCCGATCTCAAGCCGGCCGGGCGCTACGTCGCCAAGGACATGTTCGAGGTTGGCGGCACGCCGGTGCTGCTGAAAGCGCTTTACGACGGCGGCTACATCCATGGCGACTGCCTGACGGTCACCGGGCGGACCATGGCGGAGAACCTCGAAGACGTGACCTTCCCCGAGGACCAGGACGTCATTTACCCGACCAGCCGGCCGCTATCGCCGATGGGCGGCGTCGTCGGGCTGAAGGGCTCGCTCGCCCCGCGAGGCGCGATCGTCAAGGTCGCCGGGATGAGCGAGCTCCGCTTCCGCGGCCCGGCCCGCTGCTTCGACAGCGAGGAAGCCTGTTTCGACGCGGTCGACCGGCGCGACTACCGGGAAGGCGAGGTGCTGGTGATCCGCTACGAAGGACCGCGTGGCGGGCCGGGTATGCGCGAGATGTTATCGACGACCGCCGCGATCTACGGCCAGGGGATGGGCGACAAGGTCGCGCTGATCACCGACGGCCGGTTCTCCGGCGCGACACGCGGCTTCTGCATTGGCCATGTCGGCCCGGAGGCGGCGGTCGGCGGACCCATCGGCCTTATTCGCGACGGCGACATCGTCGTCATCGACGCCGCCGCCGGCCGTCTCGACATCGAGCTCAGCGAGGCGGAACTGGCCCGCCGCCGCCGCGACTGGACCCCGCGGCGCACCGACTTCCAGTCGGGAGCGCTGTGGAAATACGCGCAGCTCGTAGGCGATGCCGACAAGGGCGCGGTCACGCATCCTGGCGCCGCAATGGAAACGCACGTGTACGCGGACATTTGATCCGTGCATCGCGACTTCGTGCCGCTGTAGTGGGTGATTCACCCTGGAAACGATGTAAACCCGAGATTACAGCCGCATATGGGGACTTTTTTTTCTTCCGCATCTCGTGGGCCGTTTTCCACCTCATGAATTAGGCCTTTGCGGCCGCGGGACCTCGACAGGGGTAGATCGCGGACACTTCGCCATGAGGCGTGAGCACTATTAACCATGCAATTGCACATCAACGAATTTCCGCGCTAAGCTCTTGCCTGAGATCTGGCCTAAGCTCTGGGCTTGTGTTGTTCCGACTTCGAGGAGGATTGCGATGAACGTGCGCGGGGCCGCCTTTTCGGTTGTTCTGGCCGCGCTGCTTGCCGCGAACACCGCATCGGCCGCGGGCGGGACGCGGTCCGACAGCGCGCAGGCGGCAGGCGCGGCGAGCGCGCCCGCCATTCAGCCGGCGCTGACCTCGCGCCAACAACTGGACGCGCTCGATCCAAAGGTTCGGCAAACCGTCAAGGCCAGGGTTGTGAAAGGCGAAAAGGTTGATGACGTGGTGCGGACACTCATCCTCAACGATGCCGCGCTGCGCTACCCCGGAGCGAAATTCTATGACGTCCTGCCGCGAACCGGCACCGTTCTCGTCGCGATGCCGGACAACACGATGGAGGCGGTGGAATACGATCCGGCGACATTGAAGCTGAAGCGATAGGCCTGAGTGCTCGCAAGAATGGCGAGCCGAAAGACCATGAGACCAGTTACATGTAAGAGGCCCGCGCAGACGGGCCCGGGAGACGGATATGGTGAACACGGGCACAAGCGTCGTCGCGTTGATGACGGTCTTTTTCGGGTTCGGCGCGGCGGTCGCGGTGGCGGATGAAGGTGCTTCGATGCGGATCCCGGCCGCGGCCGTCGCGGCGAACGCAAACGTGCCGCGCTCCCTCGGTGTGGCGGACTACCGGGCCGAACTCGCCGCGGGCACGGCCGACGTCATGCTTGCCTGGGGCGGAGCCGACGGCGGAGGTTCGGGCGGTGGCTCGGGCGGCGGTGGCTCGGGCGGCAGTGGCTCGGGTGGCGGAGGTTCGGGCGGTGGAGGCTCGGGCGGTGGTGGTGGCTCTGGCGGCGCTGGCTGCTGGCGGTGGTGGTTCCGCTGGCGGCGGTGGTGCTGCGGGCGGGCCGGGTAGCGGCGGCGACACGGGCGATGCAGCTGATCGCGGGGGCACCGGCGAAGGTCCGGAATCGAGTGACAGCCTCGGGTTGGCGAGCCTTGAGTTGAGCTATACCGCGACGCCGATCAATCCCAATATTGTTCAGCGGACGGGACCGGTGGGATACGCCGCGAACCAGACGCCGAATGCCCGGTTGGCCGCGCTTGACCCGGAGGTGCGCGAGCAGGTCATGGCGCGCATGGCCCCCGACCAGACGGTCAACGGCGTTCTCGATACGACCCTGCTTAATCAAACCTCAAGGCAGTACGCCGGCGCGAGCCACTTCTGGATCGCGCCCGAAACCGACACCGTGCTCGTCGTTGGCAAAAATAATGTCCGCCGACCGGTTGAGTACAACCCGCGCACGCTCAAGACGGTACCGCCGCCAGCCTAAAAGGTCCCGGGCGCCCGGTCATGCGACATTTGGGCGAAGAGAACTTCGCCGCGCATGGCCATCCCCGCGACCCTTCCCCGCGGCGCAAGCGTGATCCCGCGTAAGGCGGCAACATCACCAACCGACGACCCCACGCCCCGTCCTCATGCACCGCCTCATGCACCGCCCTCATGCACCGTCGGCGCGTTTTCGCGGCAAGGGCGGGGCTTGCGCGGTTGCGCGGTTTGCCTTCGCCGAAGGACGGTATATGGTGCAGGCAAATAATGGGGAGAGCGGCTTCGCGCACGTTCGCGGCGAAGAGATGCCAAGTTGGCCCAACTGCGCGCGGATTTATCGCGGCACACGGCGATGTGACCCGTGACAATTGATCTTTCGACCGCCCGTGGCCAGGTTCCACGCGGCGGCCGGGTTTCGTGCGGCGGATCGCATTATTGACAACACAACAATTATTTGACGACACAACAAACGAAGCGAACCAGGGAGAGCGCGTGAAATGAAGAACGAAACCCACGAAACGACGGGCCGTCAAGGCGCCGTCACCCTGCCTTCGGCCGGCGACGGCGTTGGCATGGATGTCGACAGCCTGATCAAGAGCTACCAGTTCCATTTGACCTGCACGCTGGCCAAGGACCAATACACCGCGACCAACCAGGATCGTTATCACGCCCTGGCTCTGGCGGTCCGCGACCGCCTGGTTGGCCGCTGGATCCACACCCAGCAGGAATATCACCACCATAACGTCAAGCGGATCTGCTACCTCTCGCTCGAATTCCTGATCGGCCGGGCGATGGGCAACAACGTCATCTGCCTCGGACTCGAGGATACCTGCCGCGAGGCCATGACGCGCCTCGGGCTCGACTGGGACGTGCTGCGCGATGTCGAGGTCGACGCCGCCTTGGGCAACGGCGGCCTCGGCCGTCTCGCCGCCTGCTTCCTCGATTCGATGGCGACCTTGAAGCTGCCGGCGATCGGCTACGGCATCCGCTACGACTATGGCGTGTTCAAGCAGTACATCGACAACGGCAACCAGATCGAGGAGCCGGACAACTGGCTGCGCTACGGCAATCCCTGGGAGGTCGGTCATCCCGAGCTGTCGTTCGCGGTCAATTTCGAAGGCCGCGCCGAGCCGCGCAAGCGCAACGGCGTAACCCACTGGGAGTGGGTCGGCACCCGTCCGACCATCGGCATGGCCTACGACACCCCCATCGTCGGCTACGGCGCTTATAACGTCAACAACCTGCGCCTGTGGGCGGCGCGGGCGACGGACGACTTCCACTTCCAGGATTTCAGCCGCGGCTCCTACGTCGAGGCGGTCGAGGACAAGGTCATGGCCGAAAACCTGACCAAGGTCCTTTATCCCAACGACAGCGTCTACGCCGGCCGCGAGCTGCGGTTGCGCCAGCAGTACTTCTTTGTCTCGTGCTCGGTGCAGGACATCATCCGCCGCTTCAAGGCCGACGAGAACGATTGGCTGTCGTTCCCCGACAAGGTGTTCATTCAGATGAATGATACCCATCCTGCCTTGGTCGTCGCCGAGCTGATGCGGATCTTCATGGATCAGGAAGACCTGGACTGGGAACGCGCCTGGCAGCTCACCGTCAACGCGACCGGCTACACCAACCACACCCTGCTCCCCGAGGCCCTCGAACGTTGGCCGGTGAGCATGTTCGAGCGCCTTTTGCCGCGCCACCTTCAGGTGATCTACGAAATCAACAGCCGATTTCTGCGCAAGGTCGCGACCAGCTACCCCGGCGATACCGACCGGCTGGAGCGGATGAGCATCATTCAGGAAGCGCCGGAGAAGGCGGTGCGGATGGCCAACCTCGCCGTCGTCGGCAGCTCGTCGACCAACGGCGTCGCGGCGCTGCACACGCGCCTGCTCAAGGAAGGCGTCATGCGCGACTTCGCCGAGTTCTACCCGAAGAAGTTCAACAACAAGACCAACGGCGTCACCCCTCGACGCTGGCTGCTCAAGGCCAATCCCCGCCTTTCGGCGCTGATTTGCAACAAGATCGGTACCGACTGGATCACCGATCTCGACAAGCTGCGCGGCCTGGAAGCGTTCATCGACGACAAGAAGTTCCGCCAGGACGTATTCGCCGTCAAGCAGGCCAACAAGGCCAGCCTCGCCGCTTACATCAAGCGCGAAGTCGGGATCGAGATCAATCCGGACTCGATGATCCAGTCGCAGGTCAAGCGGATCCACGAGTACAAGCGTCAGCTTCTGCTCTGCCTGTATGCCATTGTCCTTTACGACGAGCTCAAGGATAACCCGACCGCCGATATCGTCCCGCAGACGTTCGTGTTCGGCGGCAAGGCGGCTCCGGGCTACTACATGGCCAAGCTGATCATCAAGCTGATCCACCAGGTCGCCAGCGTGATCAACTTCGACCCGGCGGTGACCGACAAGCTGAAGGTCGTGTTCCTGCCCGACTACCGGGTGTCGCTCGCCGAGCGCATCATCCCCGCGTCCGACGTCAGCGTTCAGATCTCGACCGCCGGCATGGAGGCGTCGGGCACCGGCAACATGAAGTTCGCGATGAACGGGGCGCTCACCATCGGCACCCTTGACGGCGCCAATGTCGAGATCAAGGAGCAGGTCGGCGACGACAACATCTTCATTTTCGGCATGACCACCGAGGAGGTCGCCGCTCTGCGTGGCAGCTACAACCCGCGCCAGATCTACGAACAAGATCCGCGAATCAACAAGGCGCTCGATCTGATCCGCAACGACTTCTTCAGCCTGACCGAGCCCGGCATCTTCCGTCCGATCATCGACAACCTGCTTGTTCAGGGCGACTACTACATGAACCTGGCCGACCTCGGCGCCTTTATCGACGCCCAGGCCGCCTTGCAGGCGCTGTATCGCGATCACGACGCGTGGACGAGGAAGGCGATCCTCAACATCGCCCGGACCGGAATGTTCAGCTCCGATCGGACGATCCGCGAGTACGCCCAGGATATCTGGGGGGTCGAACCGATCGACGTGACTCCATAGGCTCGCCTGCCCGCCCGTCTCCGGATCCGCCCTCGCGGTTTGGGGACGGGTTTGGAAACGGGTTTGCGGACGGCGGCGCGCTTTCGCGCCAGGCGGCCCTCGCCGAATGCAGGCAGGCGACACTTCCGTTGCGCGGCCGAACCTTGTAAACACTTCGGATATCCGGCGGGCGGTTGCGGAGCAGCAATCGGCGCGGTCGGCCTGTCGGCTGAAGACTTCGCGGTTGTCGGGCCAGGCGCGGGGTGGCGGGACTATAGCGGTATAGCCGACGCTCGGGGGGAACACGCTTCGTTCGCGCGGACCGCGAACGCTGGCAGAACGAGACGGACAAGCATGTACATCATTCACGTCTCAGCAGAATTGGCCCCGGTGGCCAAGGTTGGCGGCCTCGCTGACGTGGTTTACGGGCTTTCTCGCGAGCTCGAGATCCGGGGGAATAACGTCGAGATCATTCTGCCGAAGTACGACTGCATGTGGTACGACGAGATCTGGGGGCTGCACAAAATCGTCGAGGATCTTTGGGTCCCATGGTACAGCTCGGGGGTCCCGTGTTCGGTCTGGTTCGGCTTCGTCCACGGCCGCAAGTGTTACTTCATCGAGCCACACTCACAGGACAACTTCTTCAACCGCGGCTCGTTCTACGGCTTCAACGACGATCCCATGCGCTTCGCCTTCTTCTGCCGGGCGGCGATGGAGTTCATGCTCAAGTGCGATAAGCGCCCCGACATCATCCACTGCCACGACTGGCAGACCGGCTTGATCCCGGTCCTGCTGTTCGAGATCTACGCCGGCATGGGGATGGAGCGTCAGCGCGTCTGCTACACCATTCATAACTTCAAGCACCAGGGCATCACCGGCGAGTCGATCCTGTGGGCGACCGGACTGGGCCGCCCCGAGTACTACTTCCATCACGACCGCCTGCTCGACAACTTCAACAACACCGCCATCAACCTGATGAAGGGCGGGATCGTCTACTCCAACCACGTCACCACGGTGTCGCCGCATCACTCCTGGGAGGCTCGTTACACCGACCAGGGCTACGGCCTGGGCCAGACCCTGGCGATCCACCACTACAAGTTTTCGGGCGTGCTCAACGGCGTCGACTACGACGTCTGGAACCCGGAGACCGACCGGTTCATTCCATCGCACTACACGGTGTGGAACGTTGACGCGAAGTACCCCAACAAGGACGCCCTGCGCGAGCGGCTCTGGATGCGCAAGGACTACAAGCCGCTGGTCGCCTATGTCGGCCGGCTCGACGCGCAGAAGGGCGTCCACCTGATCCAGCACGCCATGTTCTACGCCCTCGAGCACAACGCCCAGTTCATCATGCTCGGCGCGGGCGGTGACAGCGGGATCAACAACCACTTCTGGCACCTGAAGCACTACCTCAACGACAACGCCGATTGCCATATGGAGATCGGCTTCAACGAGCAACTCGCCCATCTAATCTATGCGGGCGCCGACATTATCGTCGTCCCCAGCCTGTTCGAGCCGTGCGGCCTGGCCCAGATGATCGCCATGCGCTACGGCGCGGTCCCGGTCGTGCGCGCCGTCGGCGGGCTCGTCGACACCGTGTTCGACCGCGACGACTCCGACAAGCTCCCCGAGGAGCGCAACGGCTACGTCTTCCGCGAGGCCGACTTCGCCGGCCTGGAGTTCGGCGTTGAGTTCGGGCGATCGGCCTGTGGTACGACTACCCTAAGGAATTCCGCCGCCTGATCACCAACGGCATGGCGACCGACCTTTCCTGGGCCCGCTCCGGCGAGCACTATCTCGGCATTTACGAATACACCCGCGTCAAATAGGATGCGGCGCTTAAACGCCTTGCTCCGCCATCCGCGCGCCCCGTTACCGCGTCTGCGCCGTTCGCCGCTTTTCCAGTAAGGTGATGATCTTGTTGGCGGTTTGTTCGATGGAGCGATTGGTGACGTCGATCGCGGGCCAGCCGCGCCGCGCGAACAGGCGCCGCGCGTCGCGGACCTCAATGGTAACGGCGGCCTCGGCGGCGTAATCGGTATCCGCCTCCTCGCTCAGCATCCGCAGCCGGTCCCGGCGGATGCGCGACAGCCGCGCGGGATCGACGCTGAGCCCGACAATCAGCGGCGCGCGCGCCTCCATCAGCTCCTTCGGCGGCGGCACGCCCGGCACCAGCGGGACATTGGCCGCCTTGATCCCGCGCGAGGCGAGGTACAAACATGTCGGCGTCTTTGTCGCCCGCGACACGCCGACGAGGATGACGTCGGCGGCTTCGAGATTTTGAGTGGCGACGCCGTCGTCGTGGCCGAGCGTGTATTTCATCGCCTCGACCCGGCGGAAGTAGTCCTCGTCCATCATATCTCGGGCGCTCGCGCGAAAGCGGATGCCGGCGCCGTAGTAGTCAGCGAGATCGGGGACAAACGGCTCGAGGACGAACCGGCACGGCACGCCGAGGTGTCGGCAGCCCTCCTCAAATTCGCCGCGGATCTCGGCGTCCGAGACACTATGCAGGACATAGCCGGGCCTTGTCGCGATCGTGCCCAGGATTTCAACGGCTTGGCCGAGATTGCGGACCATCTTCCACAGCTTCATATCGATGGTAACACCGTCGAGCTGGGCGACGGTGTTGCGCGCCAGCATTTCGACGAGTTCACCCGAGGCGTGGGAAACCAGGTACAAGATCGCGTCGTCGTCCGTGTCGGCGTTGCTCAATCGTGGCCTCTCGTCGTTGCGCGATCTCGTCGTTGTGTGATCGGGGCGCGCTCCGGCGTCAGCGGTGATAGCCGCCGTCCAGCCGCAGCACGGTGCCGTTGATCATGATGTTCGCGATCACCTGCATCACCAGCATGGCGAATTCCGCCGGATCGCCGAAGCGGTGGGGAAACGGGATGGTGTGGACGACCCGCGAATCAAGGTTGCTCTCCATGGCGAACAGGGTCGGCGTTCCGAACAGGCCGGGAGCGATGCCGACGACACGGATGCCGAGCGCGCCGAGCTCGCGCGCCGCCGGCAGGATCATGCTGACGACGCCGCCCTTGGACGCCGCGTAGGCGGCCTCGCCGCTCTGGCCCTCGTAAGCCGAGCCGGACGCGGTGGAGATGATGACCCCGCGCTCGCCGCCCGGCCCCGGTGGCAGCTTGGCCATGTCGGCGGCGATCAGGCGAGTCATGTTGAAGGTGCTGATCAGGTTGACTTCGACAAGCTGGCGGAAGTCGTCGAGCGGCATCGGCGTGTCGCCGTCGACGATCTTCTGCGGATGCGCCCGCCCGACGCAATGGACCAGGACGCGCGCGGCGCCGTGGGCCTCGCGGGCCTGCTTCAACGCCGCCTCGGCGGCGTCGGAATCGGCGACGTCGCACGGAATGGCGAGCCCGCCGGTCTCCTCGCCGACAGCGGCGACACCGGCCGCATCGATATCGATCAGGGTCACCCGCGCGCCGGCCTCGGCCAGATAGCGCGCCGTCTCGGCGCCGAGGCCGGACGCGGCTCCGGTAACCACGCATGCGCAATGCCACAAATCCAAATCCGTCCCTCCGCGTCCCGCGCCTCGCGTCAAACCGGCGAAGCCGCACCATACACCGGTGGGCGGTCCGGCCCAACGCGAACAAATGGCTTGCCCATGATCGTTGCGCGCGCCAGGCTTGCCGCAACAACCCTTGCGATCAAACTTGAGGAACCGCGCGGGCGCTTTGGTGTTGATACGCTACATTAACATCTCGGTTCTGGAGGAACCCCATGAGCGTCACGCGTCTTCTCGGTGGTACCGCGCTGGCGGCCGCCGTCTTCGTATTTACGGGTCCGCTGCAAGCCGCGACCGGCGCCGGCGGCGACCAGCCGGTGGCTAAATCCGCGTCCATCATGCTGGCGCAGGCCGGCGGCGGTGGCGGATCCGGTGGCGGCGGTGCGGGGGGCGGTGCTGGATCAGGATCCGGCGGCACGGGGGGCGCAGGCGCGGGCAGCGCGGGCTCCGGCGCAGGCGCGGGCAGCGCCGGAACCGGAACGGGCGCCGGAACCGGAACGGGCGGAAGTACCGGCGGGACCAGCGGTACAGGACCAGGTACTGGCACGGATGCGGGCACGGGCACGGGCACGGGCACCGGCACCGACCAAGTGGCGACACATCGGGAATGGGCGGGACGTCCCGGGTGCCCGATCCGGCGATGCCCCCCGAGAAAAAACGGTACTAAACGAACGAGCGACAGCACGATAGATTGCGCCGCCTCATCTCTCCGGCGCGCGGTGGATCGCGCCGGAGAGAAACGAGGACAGGCGGAATGGATATCGAGTTCTGGTTCGAGTTCGCCAGCACCTACTCCTACCCCGCGGCGATGCGGATCGAGCCGCTGGACGCAGCGCGCGCCGTTGGCGTGCGCTGGAGGCCGTTCCTCCTCGGGCCCATCTTCGCCGCGCAGGGCTGGGCCGACTCGCCGTTCAATCTCTACCCGGCCAAGGGCCGCTACATGTGGCGCGATCTTGAGCGCGTCTGCGCGGGCCTCGACCTGCCGCTGCGCCGGCCGTCGGTGTTTCCCCGCGGCGGGCTGATCGCGGCTCGCGTCGCCTGCGTGGGCGAAGGCGAGCCGTGGCTACCAGACTTCGTCCGCGCGGTCTACCACGCCAACTTCGCCGAGGACCGCGAGATCGCGGAAACGGGCGTCATCGGCGAGATACTGACGGCGCTCGGCCTGCCCGCGAACGACGTTCTCGCGCGGGCCTCATCGGCGGAAACCAAGGCCCGATTGCGGGCGCGAAGCGAAGAGGCGGCGGCGCGCGGGATCTTCGGCGCGCCGACGTTTTTCGCCGGCGACGAGATGTTCTGGGGCAATGACCGGCTGGAGGCCGCGCTCGACTGGCGCGTCGCCCACCCCGCCTGAGGGCCCGGCTGGCGGCGGCTGGATCGACGCGCCTCGGATAAACTCATTCAAGCTAAAGCACAGCCGCGAAATCGGCTTCCCCTAAAACTATGGTCCTAAAGCTCCTGGCGCGTGGGCCGGAACAGAATCTCGTTCACGTCGACATCCTCCGGCTGGTCGATCGCGAAGGCAACCGCCCGCGCGAACGAGTCGGCGGGAATTGCGGTTTCCGCGTAGAACGTGCGGAGTCTCTCGGCGGCATCCGGGTCGGTCACGCTGTCCGGCAGTTCCGTCGCCACCGCCCCCGGTGAGATCACCGTCGTGCGGATGTCGTATGGCTTCACTTCCTGGCGAAGCCCTTCGGATAGGGCGAGCACGGCATGCTTGGTCGCGGCATAGACCGCGGAGCCGGGTCTGACCTTGTGGCCCGCCACGGAGGAGACGTTGATGATATGACCCGCTTTCTGCTGCTTCATATACGGCAGCGCCGCGGCAATACCGTACAGCACCCCCTTAATGTTCACGTCGATCATCCGGTCCCATTCGTCGATCTTGAGCCGTTCAAGCAGCGACTGCGGCATGAGCCCGGCGTTGTTGATCATCACATCGATCCGTCCGTATGCCTGCACGGCGGCTTCGACCAATCTCTTGACCTGCTCGCGCCGGGTGACGTCCGTCGCTACGGCGATAGCCTTGCCGCCGCCGCCGGTCAGTTCGTCCGCCAATGACTGGATGCGATCGTGACGCCGCGCACCGAGCACAACGCTCGCGCCCCGCACGGAGAGAAGCCGGGCGCTCGCTTCGCCCAGCCCGCTGCTCGCGCCGGTGATGACGACGACTTTTCCTTTGATATTACCGCTCATAATCTTGACCCCTGCTCGCCATGATGACCGCTCAGCGACCGGTCCCCGGCTGGACGGCATGAGCGCGACGGATAGTTTCCGCTCCCGCTTCAGATAGTCCGAAGTGCTTCACCTTGCCTTCCTTGTCGGCGGGCGGGCGGGCCATAGGAAAAACAACTCATGCCCATGCAGCCGAGCCCGATGGCGGAGACTTCCAGGTCGCTGCTTCCGAGTTTGCGCTTTTCATTTTGACTCCTGTTTGCGTTGAAGGCCGGAACTAACCGACTTCGTGATCAGGCCCGGTATTGTTCGTCGCTGACCTGTTCCATCCAGTCGACCACCTTCCCGTTCAGCGCCTCCTGGATGGCGATATGTGACATTGCCGTCGTGGGCGTCGCTCCATGCCAATGCTTGTGCCCTGGGTGGACACCAGATCACATCGCCCGGCCGGATTTCCTCCTTGGGCTCGCCCCAGCACTGCGTCCAGCCGCGGCCAGAAATCACGATCAACGTCTGACCGAGTGGATGGGTATGCCAGGCAGTCCGTGCGCCCGGTTCGAATGTGACCAGGACGCCGGTTACACGCGCCGGATCGGGCGCTTGGAACAGCGGATCGATGCGTACGGCGCCGGTAAAATACTCCGTCGGACCCTTGCTGGACGGCTGCGAGCCGTTTCGCTTGATTTCCATCGTCGATCTCCTTTATTGGCGGACCGCCGCGCCGCGGCCTACGCGCGTTCTTGAACTTAAGCGCGCGGACCCGCCGCGATTAGCCGCTATAACCTGCATGCACTCATGAGCGGAGACCATAAATGCCGCGCGGAAATCTGAATGAGGTCATGGCCTTCCTGGCCGTGGGCCGGGAGCGCAGTTTCACGAGGGCCGCGGCGGCGAAGCTGGGCCTTTCCCAATCGGCGCTCAGCCACACCGTGCGCGGCCTCGAGGATCGGCTGGGTGTTCGGCTCCTGACCCGCACCACGCGCAGCGTCTCGCCAACGGAAGCCGGCGATCGCCTGCTTCATGCCTTGGGTCCGCGGTTCGAGGAGATCGAGGCCGAGCTCGACTGGCGCGTCGCCCACTCCGCCTGATAATCGCTCCCCCGGCCGGCCGCTAGATCAACCTGCCTGCGCTCGGTCAGCGCCGCACTGGCAAGATTCGCAGCAGCGTGTTGTCGTGCATCACATAGTGATGGAAGAGCGCGGCGGCGGCGTGCAGCCCGACCAAGTAGTAGCCGATCGTGCCGATCGTTGCGTGAATCTCCTTCAGCGAGTCGTAGAAGGTCTTGTCCTGCCCGATCAGCGGCGGCAGCTGCGCACCGAAGAACAAGACCGGATTCCCCTTGGCACTGACGGCGAGCCAGCCGAGCAAGGGCATGCTTAACATGAAGACGTACAACCCGACGTGAAGTGCCACGGCCAAACGCTGCTGCCAGCGCGGAATTGCGGGCACGATGAGCGGAGCGGCCCCTGCGAACGGGCGCGCCACTAGGCGCACCGCTACCAGCACTAACACACCAAGGCCAAGCAAGAAGTGCCAAGTCTTCAGGTCCGCCCGGAGCGCACTGCCTTTGGCGGCAACATCATGCAGGTTGATCATCGCATAGACGGCAATCAGCAGCAGCAACATAAGCCAGTGCATGCCGATCGACAGCGACCCGTAACGGTCAGTGGTGTTTCTCCAGTTCAATGAAAGCCTACCTATCCGATTCATGTGTTGGAGCGTCTTGGCCGCGCCCACGCGGCTACTCGTCGCGCTTCTCTTCTTGCGCAGGAGCTCGTTGACCTGGGCGGGATTGGCCTGGCCCCTGGTCTCCTTCATGATCTGGCCGACGAACCAGCCGTGAAGCTTGTCGGTACCACGCTGATACTGCTGAAACAGTTCCCAATTCGCCTCCACCGTAGTATTCGACTTCCTTTTCCAGCGAGACGGTGTCGGTGATCTGGCTCAGGCCCTTCTCGGCGACGATGGCCTCGGGCGTGGCCCCGGTTTCGGCCATGATCTCGAAGACCTCCTTGGCCTGACGCCCGGAGATCCTGCCGGCGCTGATGAGATCGAGCAGGGCGCCGAGATCGGCCGACGAGATCGGCGAGTCGCCGATGCCGCGGCCCTGCTTGTTGAGCACGGAGAACAGGTTGGTGATGACCCAATTGGCGGCGGTCTTGGCGTCGCGGCCGTTAGCGAGCGCCTCGTAATACTCCGAGGATTCCTTTTCCGCGGTCAGCACGGCGGCGTCGTAGGGCGACAGGGCGTAATCGTCGACGTAGCGCTGCTTGCGCTGGTCGGGCAACTCGGCGAGCGTCGCGCGGATGGCCTCGACATACTCGGGCGTCAGCGTCAGCGGCAGCAGGTCGGGGTCGGGGAAGTAGCGGTAGTCGTGGGCGAACTCCTTGGCCCGCATCGACCGGGTCTCGCCCTTGAGCGGATCGTAAAGGCGGGTCTCCTGGCTCACCGCGCCGCCCGCGTCGTAGACGGCGACCTGGCGTTCGGCCTCGCGTTCGATGGCCTGCATGACAAAGCGCACGGAGTTGACGTTCTTGACCTCGGCGCGGGTGCGCAGCTCGTTGTCGCCCACGGGCCGCACGCTGACGTTGACGTCGCAGCGCATCGAGCCCTGCTCCATGTTGCCGTCGCAGGTCTCGAGATAGCGCATGATCGCGCGCAGCTTGCGCAGGTAGGCGCCCGCCTCCTCGGGGCTACGGATATCCGGCCGCGAGACGATCTCCATCAGCGCACAGCCGGCCCGGTTGAGATCAATCAGGGTGTATTTGGGGTGCTGGTCATGGAGCGACTTGCCGGCGTCCTGTTCGAGATGCAGGCGTTCGATCCCGATGACCTTGCTCGTCCCGTCGGCGAGATCCACGCTGACCCAGCCCTCGCCGACCAGCGGGCGCTGGTACTGCGAGATCTGGTAGCCCTGCGGCAGGTCGGCGTAGAAGTAGTTCTTGCGCTCGAACACACTGACTAGATTGATGTGCGCGTTGAGGCCGATCCCGGTGCGAACCGCCTGCTCGACGCAGCGGCTGTTGAGCACCGGCAACATCCCCGGAAACGCCGCGTCGATCAGGGACACCTGGGAGTTGGGCTCGGCGCCAAAGTCGGTCGCCGCGCCGGAAAACAGCTTCGAATTGGCAATGACCTGAGCGTGGACTTCGAGGCCGACAACAACTTCCCAGTCGTTGGTCTCGCCGTGAACAAGATACGCCATTATCCCGACACCATCCCTCCGCCAGCCGCCCGCCCGTCACAGCCCGACGGCTGTGCGACGCGCCGGACGGGCGAACTTACCCAGCCGCCGATAGCGCGGCGAGTCCTAAATCGAGTTCGCGCATGTGACTTCAAATTCATCCACAATCGCGCTATGACAACACAGTTTTCCTGCTTTGGCTGTCGTCGTCGCCCATGGACATCTATCTGCCGATCGCCGAGTACAGCGCCAACGTTTTGGCTCTGCTCGGCGTCGGCGCCGGGGTCGGCATCCTGTCCGGCGTTTTCGGCGTCGGCGGCGGTTTTCTGTTGACCCCGCTGTTGTTGTTCATGGGCATTCCCGCGCCGGTCGCCGTCGCCTCCGGCGCCAACCAGGTCGTCGGCGCCTCGGTTTCCGGCGTCATCGCCCACTGGCAGCGCGGCAACGTCGACGTCAAGATGGGCCTCATTCTCCTCGTCGGCGGCCTGGTTGGATCGAGCCTCGGCGTCTGGCTGTTCGGTCTGCTCAAGGCGCTCGGCCATATCGATCTCGTCATCGCCATCTCCTATGTGGTGATGCTCGAATTCATCGGCGGACTGATGCTGATCGAAGGCGTCAGCACCGTCGTGAAAACCCGCCGCGCCGGGGGCAAGCTTTCGTCCCGGGGGCCGGGACGCCATACCTGGATGCACCGGCTGCCGTTCAAGATGCGGTTCCGTAAGTCGATGCTCTACATCAGCGCGCTGTTGCCGATGGGCATCGGCTTCGTTGTCGGGGTGCTGTCGGCGATCATGGGCGTTGGCGGCGGCTTCGCCATGGTCCCGGCGATGATCTACCTGCTCGGCATGCCGACCCGGGTGGTTGTCGGAACGTCACTGTTTCAGGTCACGTTCGTGACCGCCAACGTGACCGTATTGCAGGCGGTCCACACCCGCACCGTCGACGTCGTCCTCGCCATGCTGCTGCTCGTGGGCGGCGTCATCGGCGCGCAGGTCGGGGTGCGGATCGGAGCAAGGCTCGCCGGCGAGCATCTGCGCATCCTCCTCGCCGTTCTGGTCATCGCCGTGGGCGCCAAGATGACCTACGACCTGATCCGCCATCCGGTCGATCTGTTCTCGTCGGTGACGCTGGCGCCCGAGGAGGTGCACCAGCCCATCCCCAGCGAGGAACAGAACCGCCGCGCCGCGCCGGGCGGATCCTGAGGAGGGTCTTATACCAGCGAGTTTATGAAGCGACCTTCTCTATCCATGGGTAGGCGCAGAGCGATCTGAGGCGACCCGTTTCGGCGATGAGGCGGTTCCAGGCTTCGCAGCAGGCGTCGATGATGGCGTCGGTTGTCTCGAACACGCGCAGTGAGAGGAACCGCTCGCGCAGGTAGAGCCAGACACGCTCGACCGGATTGAGCTCGGGGCTGTAGGGCGGCAGGACCACGAGGGTGATCGTATCGGGCACGGCGAGGGATAGGCTCTGATGCCAGCCGGCGCCGTCGAGCACCATCAAGACATGGGCGTCGGGTGGCCGCGAGGCGGCGACGTGGTCGAAGAACACCTGCATGGCCGTCGCATTGACCGTCGGCAGCACGAGGGTGACGTCCTCGCCGGTGGCGGGACGGATCGCGGCGAAGATGTACGCCCACTGGTAGCCGAGTTGCTGAACGCCCGGCGGACGTTCGCCGCGCCGCCACCAGCGGTGGCAGACCCGGCCCTTGTTGCCGACCCGCGCCTCGTCTTCGAACCACAGTTCGATGCGTTTGTCGCGATGGCGGGAGGTGGCCTCGGCTATTGCCTCGGCAAGCCCCCCCTTTTTAAACGCGTCCTGCGCCTCGGCGTCGCGCTTGGGATGGTAGGGCCGCGCCTTCTGGCGCGAAAAGTCCAGCCGCCGCAACACCCGCGTCATGCTCGAGGGGTGGTAGGTCTTGCCGTGATGCGTCTCGAGCCACCGGCAAAGATCGGCCCGCGTCCAGGCGCAGCAGCCGTCCTCCGCAGGGTCCGGCCCGCGCAAGATCGCCTCGACCAGGGCGGCCTCCTCCTCGCCCGCCAACCGACGCGGCGGTCGTCCTTTCGGCCGGTCGTGCAGCCCGGCCAAGCCCTCGGCGTTATAGCGCACCACCGCGTCGCGCAGCGCTTGACGTTCCATCCCCGCCAGCCGCGAAGACTCCGCCCGGCTCAGCCCATCGAGCGCGTTGGCGATGGCGAACATCCGAGCCGCCGCCCGTCCATCCCTCTCCCGCAGCGCCGCTTGGCGAAGCGCCGCCGAGGAGAGATCGACCTTGATCTTGAGTGCCGTGCCCATCCGATCCCCCGCATATGGTGGAATGACACGGAATCACACTCCGGGCTCTGTGCATAGCCCCTCAGAGTCGGATCAAGCACTCGCCGGTATTAGCCGGCGGCTTGGGCGACTCTAGTCGGATCGGCCACGCCCGGCCGCCCCGCGAAGGACCATCGGCAGGGCGTTTCGCTCGGGAGCGAAAATCCTGGCCGAGGACGTCTCGCCGCTCGTCCCGCGAATGACGACAGGCAGTCCAGGGGCCAGTCGGGGGGCAAGTCCCCGTGCCGGTGCAATGATTGCCGGGCTCTCGATCTCGGGCAGGCCGGTGCCGGTGCCGGCGCGGCGCTGTTGGGCCTTGCGGATTCTCAAGACCTTGGCGCGATAGCGCCGGCCATGGTCCGGTGTCGCCGAATGGTAACGCCCGATGGCCGCGAACCAGGACCCGGTGCGGCCGGCGAGATCGCTCAGGAAGGCCGCGGCGTAGGCGACATTGGCGGTGGGATCGAAAGCATCCTCGACAGTGGCGAAGGCATCGGGGTGATAGCGCAGATTGATCTGCATGCAGCCGACGTCGACGCTGTCGACACCGCGCGCCAACAGAGCGCGCACGGCCGCCGCCGCCTCGCTTGCACTCTTGAGGTATCGCCCGCGGCCTTCGGCCCGGACGGTCCACGGCCACGCGACGATCGCTCGGCGGACACGATCGTAGCGGCCCGACTCGACGATCGCGATCGCGAGCAGCAACCGCGCCGGAAGCACGGTGCGTTGCTCCTCGCGGGCAATGGCTTCGGCGCAGAGGCGCTCGGGCGGCGCGGCCGCGGCGGTCTCTGTTCCGGTCTCGGCCAAGGCGGAGGCGACCCCCGCAAGCACCGTAGCCAGGCCGCCGATCAGGATCGCGGCCGTGGTCCATGGCGAAATGGCAACACCCCGCGCCATGGCGACGCGGGGTGCCGGTTGAACGGCGCCACCAGCAGCCCGTGTCCGCCCGAGGGCTGACAAGGTGCCCGGTCAGTTGGTCGCCAGTTGGTCGTCAGTTGGTCAACACGCCCAGTGAGTTCAGCGTCTCGAGTGTGAGTTGTCCGCTCGGCAGTCCCTTCGACTGCTGATAGGCCTGCACCGCGGTGAAGGTCCGCCCGCCGAGCGAGCCGTCGACGGCGCCCGGATTGAAGCCCGCCTTCATCAGCGCGCTTTGCAGCTTGCGGACCACGTCGGAACTGGTGTTGGTCTCGCACAGGATCGGCCGCCATTCCATCCGGCCGTCCGTGATCTTGATGTTCTCCGCGACGGTTTCAAGCTCCGCCGGGATGTCGGTACGAATCTCCTGGGCCGGCTGGACCAGCTTCATGGTCTTGACGGTCTTGTACTCCGCCGGGACCATCGTCTTGACCGTCTGCGCCGGGGTAACGAGAACCTGCTTTTTGATCGTCGCGTACTCGGCGGGGACCTCGACCTTGCGAACGCCGGCCGGCTTGACCAGCACGCGCTTGGTCACGGTCTTGTACTCGGGCGGAACGTTGACGAGGCACATGATTTCGCCGGTTCCGTGATCGAGCTTCTCGATCGGGCCGCGGCCCTTCTTCCAGCTGGTGTAGCCATCGCGAACGAGGACACGCTCGTCGACCGTGTTGTACTCGGCCTCCTCGGCAACGAGCTTCTCACCGGCGGGTTTGACGAGGACGTTCTCTTCGACCCACTTGAACTCGGCCGGCTTGACTTCGAGCTTCTCGAACGCTTCCTTGACGAGAACCTTGTCTTCGATCCACTCGTACTCCGCCGGCGTCGTCTCGATCTTGACGCCCGCTTCGCGCTTGACGACGGTCTTCGACACATTCTTGTACTCGGCCGGCACGAACAGCCGGGCGTAGCACTCGCCCGCCCGCGCATTCGGCGGCAGCATGGAACTGACCGCGTCCATCTTTATCGCCGGGTCGCTCTCCGGATCGGCCTCGGCGAAGACATTGGTCGCCAACGTCAAGACGCAGCCGGCTATTGTTAAAGCGGTAATCTTTCGGACCATTAGGAACCTCCCGAGATGCGTCTACGGAGCGCGACGAAGGCGACCGTTCACAACGGCGATCTCGTCATCAGTGGGTTGAGGCATAAGGACGTCCCCGGAACACATCCTGCACGGGCACCATATGCAATCACCAAATAGCTGAAAATGGTGATATTTGTTTTATTTATATTATATATTAACCCAAACAAGCCATTAAAAAGTTGACCATGGCGGACTGGGGGTAAATTTCTCCGTCAGGAAGTCGACAAAGGCTCTGACCTTCGGCAGCAGATGCCGGCGGTGCGGATAGAGCGCGTGGATCGGCAACGGCTCCTCGCGGTGCTGCTCGCCCAGCAGAGCGACCAGCCGACCCGCCTTGAGCGCGCCGCCGACGCGGAATCCGGCCATCCGCGCGATGCCAAGGCCGGCCATGGTCATTTCGTAGAGCGCTTCGCCGTTGTTCACTTCCGTGTTGCCGCGCACCGTAACCGTGTAGGGCCCTCCGGGGCCCGCGAACGGCCAGTCGTTCAGCTCGCCCTGGTTGCCGATCCAGGTCAGACAATTGAACCGGACAAGATCGCCCGGCAATTCGGGCACCCCGTGACGATCGAGATAGGCCGGCGCGGCGCAGATGATCCGATGGTCGATGGCGAGCGGGCGGGAGATCAACGAAGAGTCGAGCCGGGCGCCGAGACGGATGGCGACGTCGACGCCCTCCTCGACGAGGTCGACGACCTTGTCGTTCACCGTCAACTCGATGTGCATCTCGGGGTATCTGCTCAGGAACTCCGGAAGGATCGGCACGATCTGGTAGATGGCGAACGCAACCGCCGCGTTGACCTTCAAGCGGCCGCGCGGGACCATGTGAAGCTGGCTGATCGCCTGCTCCGCCTCGTCGATGTCCCTGAGAATGCGGACGCTGCGCTGATAGAAGGCGACGCCTTCGTGGGTCAGACCGAGGCTGCGCGTCGTGCGGTGCAGCAACCGCGCGCCGAGCCGGTCTTCCAGCCGGCCGATCAGCTTGCTGACCGCCGACGGCGTCAACCCGGTCGCGCGCGCTGCGCTCGAAAAGCCACCGGTCTCGACGACGCGAACGAACACCGCCATTTCGCCGGGTCGATCCATGACTCACCTATGAGCTGAATTCACAAGAGCTGTGAAATTTTCGTTGATTACCCCGCCGCCGACAAGGTCGTAGTGTGGTGAAACTGGATAATCAGGTCCTTGGCGGAAGCTTCATTGTGCATACCTTCACCCAGCCGACACCGGCGGAGATTAACGCGTATCTCCGCCGCGCCCGTTCGTTGCGCGGCAATACCGTGCGCGCCTTCTTCCATTGGCTCGCCGACAAGATCGCCCAGCGGAGGCACGCCGCGCCCGCCGCGAAATGGGCGTAGTGGTTCGACGCCGACGGATCCTCGCCGCCGAATTTTAGCGACGGTTTTACAACCGCGCCGATCCGCCGCGCCGATCCGCTTCGTGACCGACCGCGTTGATCGAGCCCCGATACGACGGGGCACGACGGGCGGACGAACCGTTCCACTCATGGCCTTCATGGCGATATTCGCCCCGTTCCGCCGGGCTTGACCGCGCCGTCCGGTCAATCTACGACCAACCGCGACCGGCGATCTTTACGCGGCACGATCTTTCCCTATATGTGATCGCTCGCAACTGTCGCTAGAATACCGGCGGGAGGAGAGGAGATTATGGACACGCAGATGGAGTTACGGATCCGTTCGCTCGCCCATCCGCTATGGGAATTGGCGGCGCGGCCGTATGGGATGGCGCTGGATTTCTGGCTCATGGCCGAGCAGATGATCCTTGAAATGCTGAGCGCGTCGTCGCGCCTCGCGACCGCCGCGTCGGGAGAGACAGCCGTCCTGGCCGCCGGCGATGACCCGGCCATGGCCGCCGTGAGCCGGGTCCGCGATCTCGCCCACTGCATGTGGGACAACGCCGGCCGGCAATATGAGTTGGCGCTGGATTGCTGGCTGTCGGCGGAGCGTCATGCCCTGGCGCTGGCGCGGGCCACCGCTTCGGCGCGCGAGGGCGCCAGGGAACTCGCGGCGTTGCCGGCGCCGGCCTATCTCGAACGCATCCGGGTCAACGCCTACGCGCTTTGGGAAACGGCCGGGCGACAGTACGGCCATACCCTCGACTACTGGCTTCAGGCCGAGCAACAGGTTCTCGACGCGATCGCCGAAGCCTCGCCGAGCGGAATTTCCGGCGGCGACGACGCGGCGCCCGCCGCGCCGAGCGCTCGGACGGCGCACCGCGCGGCTTGATCGTCGTGTCGGATTGCGCCCGGCTCGCAGAATGATAAATTAGGCGAGATCCTTGCGCGCTACCATGGGCTCCGCGGGCAGCCGACGCCCGTGGCGGCTTTCGCCCCGGCGCATGGCCAATGACGCATGGCCAACATTCATGCCCACAAGCGGAGAGACAACGCCAATGGATAATGATCGGGCCGCGTGTGCGGAAGCGCTGTCGCTTTGACCGGGACGAACCGGGCAAACGTTCGCGATCACGATGACGGCGGCTCCGAGGCCGCCCATAATGACGCCGGCGTTATCGCCCGCGAGGGCGAGACCTGCTGGCGTCGCGTACACGCGTCGCGAGTTGCTTTCCTGATCGATGCGGCGGCCTACTTCTCTGCCTTTAAGGCTGCAGCGATGCGCGCAAAACGTTCGATCGTCATCATCGGTTGGGACATCGACAGCCGGGTTCGGCTCGAGCCGGAGCGCGACGACCTTCCCGCCCCCGATCGTCTCGGCGATTTTCTCGACCACCTTGTCGTCAACCGTCCGGGGCTGCACGTCCACATTCTCGCCTGGGACTTCCCGCTGATCTATGCCGGCGACCGGGAACTGTTTACCGGCTACCGGCTCGGCTGGATGAGTAACCGCAGGCTGCGCTATTGCCTCGACTCCGCGCATCCGGTCGGCGCGTCGCACCACCAGAAAATCGTCGTGATTGATGATGCGCTCGCCTTCGTCGGCGGCATCGATTTTGCCGCACGGCGGTGGGACACGCCCCGCCATGCCGCCGACGACCCATGCCGAGTCGACGCGTCGGGCAAGCAGTATCCGCCGTTTCATGATTTTCAGCTCGCGATCGAGGGCGAGGCCGCCTCGGCCCTGGGCGAATTGGCAAGGGGCCGCTGGCTCAGGGCGACCGGCAAGAAGATGACGCGAGTTCAAGGGAGGAGACTCCGCCTGGCCCCCAGGCATCGCCGCCGACCTCACCGACGTCGAGGTGGCCATCGCCCGAACCGACCCTTGCATCGACGGGGCGGACCCGATCCGTGAGATCGAGGCCCTTCACGTCGCCGCCATCGCCGCGGCGCGGCGCTATATCTACATCGAAAACCAGTATCTCACCGCCGGCCGGCTGGGCGAGGCCATGGCCGAAAGCCTGGGTCACGCCGACGGCCCGGAGATTGTCGTCGTCCTGCCGCAGGAAAGCTTGGACTGGCTCGAGCAGGCGTCGATGGGTGCTCGCCGCGCGGTGCTGATCACGCGCTTGCGGCAGGCCGACGCACACGATCGCTTCCGGGTCTACTGCCCGGTGTCGTCCGGCGTCGCGATCCATGTTCACGCCAAGGTGATGATCTTCGACGATCGCTTCGTCAGGGTCGGATCGGCCAACCTCAACAACCGCTCGATGGAACTCGACACCGAGTGCGACATCGCCATCGACGCGCCGGACGCACCGGCGATCGCCAACCTGTTGAACCGGCTCCTCGGCGAGCACCTCGGCCGCTCGGCCGACGAGGTGGACGCCGTAATCGATGAGGACGGCTCGCTGATCGGCGCCATCGAGCGGCTGCGCGGCGGCGAGCGGACCCTTGAGCCCGTTCATATCGACACCGACGCCGATACCGCCACGATCACCGACACGGCCCAGCCGCTTCTTGACCCGGAAGAGCCGGCGGAAGCCGAGAGCGTCGCCGGCCGCCTGATCCGCGCGGTCAACTGGAACGTCGTCACTCGCCGGCTCGTGATTGTCGGCATTTTCGTGGGTTTGCTCGTCGCGGTTGCGCTGGCTTGGCGAGCCGGTCCGCTTTCGGGATGGATGAACGTGAGCAGCCTGGTCGAGTTCTGGACCAAGTTTGCCGATACGCCGATGGCCGGCGTCATCGCGACGATGACGTTCGTCATCGGCGGCCTAATCCTGGTGCCGCTGACCTTCATGATCACCGCCGCGGCAATCGCCTTCGGCCCGATCCTCGGCAGCGCCTACGCGTTCGTGGGCGCCGTGCTCAGCGCGCTGGTCGTCTACGGTATTGGCGCTTCCCTGGGTCGAGAGGGTGCGCGGCGCATGCTCGGGCGGCGCTGGAGGCGGGTCGGCGACGCCGTGTCCGGGCGCGGCATCCTGCCCATTGCCCTTGTTCGCATAGTCCCGGTCGCGCCCTACTCCGTGGTCAACTTTCTTGCCGGCGCCTTGCGGATCGGCTTCGTCGACTTCGCCCTCGGGACCGCGCTGGGTCTGGCCCCGGGGATCTTCGCGCTGTCGATCCTCGGCGGGCGCATCGGCGCCGTCTTCCGCGAGCCCGGCGCGCTGAACGTGTCGTTGCTGATCGGAACCGTCGTCATTCTGCTCGCCACCATTGGCTTCGGCGTGCGCTGGTTGCACCGCCGCCACGGCCGCCGGCGACAACGCCGGGCGCGGGCGCGAGCGTCGTGAGCGACGCGGCCGAGAGCGCCCTTGCGCTCGCTCCGGCGGCGCCGGGACAACCGCTGAGGATCGTCGCGGCCACCTATAATATCCACAGCTGCGTCGGGACCGATCGTCGCTACAGCCCCGGACGGGTGGCGGCGGTCCTTGCCGAACTCGATGCCGACATCATCGGACTTCAGGAAGTCGATACCCGGCTGAGCGCCGGGCGGGGCCTTAACCAGGGCATATTCCTGGCCGAGGCACTGGGCTTCCACTTCGTCGCCGGACTGAACATCGTCGAGCATCGCGGCTGTCTCGGCAATGCACTGCTGTCGCGCTGGCCGATCGTCGACAGCCGGCTGATCGATCTCACGGCGCCGGGGCGCGAACCCCGTGGCGCGGTCGTCGGCGATATACGCCTTCCGCAAGACGATCGGGCGGCTGGCGGCCGGGCGGCTGGCGGTCGGGCGGCTGGCGGTCGGGCGGCTGGCTATCGGGCAACTGGCGAGCCGGCGCCGCCATTGCGGGCAATCGTGGCCCATTTTGGCCTGAGCGGTGGGGAACGGCGGCGTCAGATCGCATCGCTCGGGCGGCTGATCGCGGATGACGCCGCGCGGCAGCGGCCCCTGATCGTCATGGGCGATTTCAATGAGTGGAGCCCATGGGGGCCGGTGTCCCGCGCGCTGAAGCGCACCGCCGGCCGCGCCACGCCGGTCGCGAGCTTTCCGTCGCGCTGGCCGGTCCTGCCGCTCGATCGCATATGCGGCAATGTTCTCGAACTCGTCGAGGAACCAAGCCGCCATGTCAGCGCGGCGGCACGGGTTGCATCCGATCACCTTCCGCTCAAGGCGGCGTTCACGCTGCTGGGAGAGTAACATGATTTAAGGTCTTCGCCCGAGCCGCTCGCCTACGCTAAGGATATGCAAAGGCAGTCGCATGGCACTCGCATGACTGTCGGAATCGGGAGGCCCTCTTGTGCACGAACAACGATGCCGTGGCCCGCGCCGCCCTGTCGGTAGGAGAATCACTCACCTTGGCTTTGGTCGAGTGTGGACTGATCGGCAAGGATCAGATCATCGGCGCCTTGGACGACGCGGCCGGCGTCCACAGGACTGCCGCCGCGGAAGGCAAGGACACCGAAGTCAGCGTCTTCGCCGCGGCGATGATCGAACGCATCATCCACAGCCTGGAAGCCAGCGCGGATCATTAGTCGCGCAAGCGGCCAAGGTCGCGCCTGGGTCGCTGGGCGACGGAAAGGCCGCGTAAGTCATCGCTACTGATCGCCGGCGAGCTGTCTTCGGCAAAGGGCGAGGCCGTGGCGGGCCTTGCAGGTCCAGGCGCTATCGGGATCGAGCTCGATGTAAAGCTCCCAGCAGGACGCCGCGGCGGCGAAATCGCCGAGACCGTAGCGCAAGCGCGCGAGGTTGAAGGCGGCGTCGGCGAACGCCGGGTCGCAGCGGAGCGCCCGCTCGATGCAATCGCACGCCAACGCGACGCCGCCGGCGGCCTCGGCCATGTGACCAAGATTGTACCAGGCCTCGGCGAAGTTCTGATCCCTGGCGAGAGCCAGGCGAAAGAACAGGTTCGCCTCGCGCGGCCGACCCTGCTCGCGAAGCATGTTGGCGAGATTGAACGGCGCCGTCGGGTCATGGCGGTCGAGCATCGCGCAGCGGCGATAAAGCGCCTCGGCGGCGGACCACTCACCAGCGTCCTCGGCCGCTTCGGCGCGGTCCATCAGGGTGTCGATACTCGGGTTGCCGGGATCGAGGAGAGGCAGGCGCAATTGCCCGCAGGCCTCGGCGAGGTGATCGCCAATGCGCAAGACCACGGTCCGCTGGTCATCCAGGTCGAAATGATGGCACGACAAGGGGTTGTCATAAGCAGCCGAGCGTGGCCGGTCGTCAGACGGGCCGCCCGCGCGCCGGCGCATCCGCGCGACGGAAGCGGCGATAGCCGCAAGCGTGCATCCGCCGCGCAACAACCGGGCGGCCTGACGGGCCGCGACCATCGCCTCGAAGCCGCCTCGGCCCTCGTCCAGGTCGATGATATCGAGCAGGCCGAGAATCCGCAGATCGTCGCCGGCGAGGCCCGCGGTCCGCTGGATATCCTCCGTGGAGAACGGCAACGCCTCCCGCTCGCGGCCCTTCTCGCGCGCCGGCTGATCGCGCTCGAGGGCGCGGAGAAAGCCGTTTTCGCTGAGGCAGGGAACGGCGTTGCGATCGGCGGCCTCGATCCGCGCCCGCAAGCCGCCGTTCTCGATCAGACCGGCGGCGTCGTGGCCGACCACCAGACAGCCGGTGAAACGGCTGAGGCTGCGCCGGACAGTGCCGCCCCGCGCCTTGACCAGATCGATCGCGGCGCGCCGGCCGATGGTCTCGAGCCGGCCGGCAATCACAACCGATTTGCCGGACAGATCCAGGCTCGCCTCGTCAGCGTCACACGGGCTGATTTGATCACTATTCTCCCGCGGCCTTCTTGCGCCGCGTCCCCGATGATTTTCGCGACGTTCCGCCGCTACGGCTCTTCGCCGGCGGCTTGGCGTCACTGGCCTCGCCGACACTGCGCTTCAGCGCATCCATGAGGTTGATAACCTTGCCGCGCTCGGGCGCCTTCGCGACCACCGGCTCCTCGCCCGCGATCTTGGCCTTGACCAGATCGAGCAGCGCGTCCTGGTAACGGTCGGTGAAGGCCGCCGGGTCGAACGGCCCGCTCTTCTTGGCGATCAGCTGTTCGGCCAGCTCAATCATCTCCGGGTCGGGAGCCTCATCACGGATATCGGTGAAGTACGGCGCGTCGTCACGGACCTCATCGGCGGTGCGCAAGGTGGTCACCGCCAGCCCCTTGCCGCGGACACCGATCGCGATAAGGTGCTCGCGCGACGATAGCACCACCCGTGACAGGGCGAGCTTGTTCTTGCGCCGCATGGCCTCGCGGATGACGCGGAAGGTCTCCTCGGCGACCGGGCCGTCGGGCGCGAGATAATATGGCGCGTCGAAATAGATCGGGTCGGCCTCGCCAGCGTCGACGAAGCGTTCGATCTCGATGGTCTCCGAGGAGTCCAGTTTGACCTTGGCGAGATCCTCGTCGCTAACGACAACGTAGCGATCGCGTTCATATTCGTAGCCCTTCACCAGTTCGGACCGCTCGACGGCGCCCCGCTCCGGATCGTGCGGCACCATCCGGACCCTGTTATGAGTTTCCTGGTGGAGAAGGTTGAACGAAACGCGCCTGCCCGAACCGGTCGCGTTGAACAGCCGCACCGGACACGAAACAAGCGACAGCCTCAGATGGCCTTTCCAGGTGGCGCGCGGTGCCATGGGAATTGTTCTCCTTCCGCTTTCTGTCCCTTAAGTGGTCGTTGAGCGCATTAGCGCGAAGCACCGATTTCATCGACGGCGCGGATCATCGCCTTGTCAAGCGAAACGCCGGCAGTATCCATGGACGCCCAGGGATCGGCGGCAAGACCGGCAAGTCTCTCCGGCACGCTCCGGAAGTTGAAGATAGCGGGATCATCGAGCGCTTCGACTTCCGCCCAATGCAGCGGCGTGGCTACGGGCAATCCCGCCCGCGCCCGTAGTGAATAGGCGGCAACGGCGGTGGCGCCGCGGCCATTGCGCAAGTAATCGATGAAGATCCTGCCCTTGCGGCTCGCCTTCGACAGGATCGCGGTGAACCGGCCCGGCTCGCGGCGGGCCAGGGCCTTGACCAAGCGTTCGCTGAAGCCGCGCACCGCCTCCCAGGTCTGCCGCCGGGCGAGCGGCACGACCAGATGCAGGCCCTTGCCGCCGGTCGTCTTGACGAAAA
The DNA here is from genome assembly GCA_963805915.1 of uncultured Alphaproteobacteria bacterium. Classification (GTDB taxonomy): domain Bacteria; phylum Pseudomonadota; class Alphaproteobacteria; order Rhodospirillales; family Defluviicoccaceae; genus JAEULH01. The sequence continues at coordinate 276,982 of CAWDWD010000011.1, read as the reverse complement.
CCGCCAGACCGAGACCTTCGAGAACGGCGCGGATATCGAGCGCGGCGGTGACCACCTCGCGCCAGCGCAAGCCTTCGTCGGGATCGAGATCGAAGATCAGCCGGTCGGGCCGCTCGGGGAGGTCGATCCGGCAGCCCCAGGGATGGAACTCGACGACGCCGAACTGCGCCAGCCCGAGGAGCCCGCGTGCGTCGTCAAGATAGACGTAGTCGGCGCGCTCGCGACGGGTCCCCTCGCGCAAGGCGATGCGCTTGACCGCGTCGGGCATCCCTGCGCCCGCGTGACGCTGGTAGAAGCAGGCCTCGGCCTCGCCCGTCGGGCAGCGCACCAGGCTGACGGGCCTGCGCAGCAACTCCGGCAACATCCAGTCGCCGACCCGGGCGTAATAGGAGACGAGGTCGAGCTTGGTCGCGCCGCTGCCGCCGAACATCTCCCGCTCCGGGTTCGTCACCCAGATGCTGGCGAGATCGGCGTCGCTGATCAGCCGTGGCTTCCGCACGGGCTCCGCCGGCGAAGAAGCGATCGGGTCGCGTTCTTCGCCATCGCTCTCGTTGCCGCCGCCGCCGCCATCGCTCCCGTTCTCGCCGCCGGCGCCGCCGCCGAGGTCGGCCAGGGACTTATCCTCGCGCAAGCCCTTGTACGAAGCCTGGCGAAGGAGGCCGTCCCGGGTTCGGTTGGCATAGTTGACATCGGCGATCAGCCGCGGCGCGACCCAGCTCACCGCCTCGCGCGAGGCCATGGCCGGCATTGCCAGCGGCGGCGTCTCTCGGCGCAGACCGCCGAGCGCCGCGCACACGCGCTCGGCCTCGGCGCGCGAGAAGCCGGTCCCGACGCGGCCGGCGTAGGTCAATGCACCGTCCTCGGCGCTCGCCACAAGCAGGGCGCCAAGCCCACCCGCGGCCTTGGACTCGGTGAAGCCGACGATGACGAATTCGTCACCGGCCACGCACTTGGTCTTCAGCCACGTCTTCGATCGGCCCGGCGAATAGGGCGCATCGCGGCGCTTGGAAACGATGCCCTCGAGACCCATCCGGCAGGCCCGCTCGACGAACGGCCCGGCGGCGCCGGCGATATGGTCGCTGAACTGGACCGGCGACGCCTCGCCGGCAACGCCGTCGAGCAGCCGCGAAAGCGCTTCCTTGCGTTCGATCAGCGGCACCGGCGTCAAGTCCAGGCCATTGAGATGAAGCAGATCGAAGGCATAGAACAGCAGCGTATCCGGGCGGCCGCGCGATAGTGCGTCTTGCAATGCGGCGAAGGAACTAATTCCGGCCGCGTCCTGAACCACGACCTCGCCGTCGAGCAGGGCCTTGTTTCCGGCAAGTGCCCGGAACGCACTCGGCAAATCCCCGTAGCGGCTGGTCCAGTCGTGGCCGTTGCGGGTGCGCAGGCGGACGGTCCCGCCGTCAATGCGGACCAGCGTGCGGTAGCCGTCGAGTTTAATTTCATGCAGCCATTGCTCGCCTTCGGGCGGCGCGGCCGCAATTGTCGCCAGCTGCGGGGCAACGAAGTCCGGCAACGGCGCCGGCCGCGCGCCCGGCAAGGCGTCGGGATCGACCGGTCGCGGTCGCCGCTGGGCGGCCGGTGGCGCCTTCGCGGCCTCGGTAAGTGTTTCCAGCGACTCCGTCGAGACAACGCTTTCCGGCGCCTCGCGAAGCAGGACATCGCCATCACCCGGCCGGGCGTATTCGTCGCGCTCCTTGATCAAGAGCCAGTTGTCGCGCTCGCGCTCGCGCCGCTTCAGGCGAACGAGGGTCCAGCCGCCGCGCAGCTTGTGGCCGGCGAGGCGGAACTTGAGCGCGCCGCGGGCGTAATCCTCCTCGGCGCTGCCGAGCGGCGTCCAGCTTCCCCGGTCCCAGATAATTACGCCGCCGGCGCCGTACTCGCCCTTCGGAATCGTGCCCTCGAAGGCGCCGTAGTCGAGAGGATGATCCTCCACATGCACCGCCAGCCGGCGCTCGGCCGGATCGAGGCTGGGCCCTCTGGTGACGGCCCAGCTCTTGAGGACATCGGCGAACTGAAGGCGTAGATCGTAGTGCAACCGTCGCGCGGCGTGCTTGTGGACAACGAAGAGATGTCCCGGCTCGACCGAGCCCGCTCCCGCCGGCTCGGGCGTGCGGGCGAAACGTCGCTTCCGGCGGTACAGATCCAATGCGTCCGGCAAGGCTTGGCCTCTCCACGCGCGATTTCGCCAATTTTGCCAAACCGTTAGCGTCGGTCAATTACATTAGATCGGATGCGTTTGCGCGAGGCGCCTATACGTCCTCCCCCCGAGCCTCTCCGTAGCGAACAAAGGCAATCCGCCGGGTACAGAGGCTTGCCCAAAAATAACGCCGCCCGTTGAGGCGGCGTTAAGTATGGTCTAGCCGAGGAGCACGTCGCGCCCCTCGACCGGAGCGGGGATGGAAGCGCTGGCTGTGCGCTAGGAGAAGCCCGGACTATAGTGGGCGGCGAGAATAGGCAAATTAACGTTTGATAATGTGAACGTTTGGAGATTATCGCGCATGGCGATTATTCTGCTTTAACGACGTCGGCGCGCTCGGTTACCATGGTTGTTCGATTGCGCCACGATGGGGAGGCCTCACGGGAAGGCGATAGTAAATCAGGCCGATTGAAACACTCGCGAGGACCGATATGGCAAAAGTCATCGACTACATGGATACCACGATCGACATGATCGAGCCGCGGCGGCCGGCACTCGAAGCGGCTCGGCAGATGGTGGAGCGCGATGTCGACGCTCTCATTGTCTGCGACAACGGCCGCCTTCTCGGCATGGTGACGCACGCGGACATTGTCCGGGCCGTCGCCGGCGACGGCGATCTCGCGGCGGCATCGGTTGCGGAAATCATGCTTCCCGAGGTCCTGTTCTGCTTTGCCGATCAGAGCGTCGAGGAAGCCGCGACCAGAATGCACGGGAGCTTGGTCCGCCGGTTGCCGGTGCTGAGCAGGGAGAAGGCGTTGCTCGGCGTCATTACCTTGGATGAGCTGAGCGACCTCGCGGTGCACCATCGCCAGCCGCCGTTTGCGCATGAGCCTGCTTCGGCGGCGTAGCGCGGATCCATCGGCGCGCGGTTGGCGAGCCGGGCTCGACGCGCCGTTCGCTCGCGGTCGGCTGATCGCCCCGCCGCCTCGGCGATGAGGTGACGAGCCAGATCAGCCACCACACGCCCGTGGCCAGCAGGATGAAACTGAGCGGCGGGACGACCAGCGCCACGTATTGGAAATCCTGGCCAAAGTACTCAGCGAACGGCGCGGCGAGCGCGATGTAGGCCGCGATCGCGACAGTCGCGATGACCCAGACCGCGAACGTCCAATGGCGCCACGGGCCGATGGCCCGCCGTGTGGAATGCTCCAACATGGTCTCCGCCCTTCCTGCTGCTGGCTTCTCGCCGAACACCCGGAAATAGCCTAGCGACAGCCGAGGTTCGCGGATTTGTCGCAAGTTAAGAAAGATTGTCGATTGGCGCCGTTCGGCGATTACGCAGCGGAGGCGCGTTGCCGTCGCCGATGCGGCTCACCATGTCGCGGGCAAGGGATCGCAACCCGACGCCCGGGCCGGACGAGCCTTGGGACGAACGATCGGGGTACTTGCCGCTACCGCCAAGCGCCCCTATCGTTCGTTCGGCCGGACGCCGCGCGGGTGTCGTGTCGAAACCAGGATCACAGAAGGAAGCGGGAATGTCGAGTGAAGGTCTTCATGCCCCAAGGCAGCGCCTGACAATTCAGACTTTGACGCATCATCAAGCAATTGTGTCGCTCATGGAGGAACTCGAGGCCGTCGATTGGTACCGCCAGCGAGCCGATGATTGCGAGGATGCCGCGCTGAAAGACATTCTCCTGCACAACATGCGCGAGGAGATGGAACACGCCAGCATGGTGATGGAGTGGCTCCGCCGCAACGACCCCGACTGGGCCGAGCAGATGTCGACGTACCTGTTCACCGAGGCGCCGATAACGGAGGTCGAGGAGGAGGAGACCGGAGGCGGTAACGGCGGCGCCAAAAGGGCGACCGAAAGCGGCGAGCCCCAGCCGAAAGGCGGCGGCAAGCCGCCCTACACCTACACGATCGGGACGCTGAAGGACTAGGGAGAACAAGACCTATGGATTATCTGTGTCGCAACAAGGCGCCCTTCGGTGACGGGATTTGGGAGCGCATTGACGCCGCGGCGGTCGCGGCCGCGCGCGATCGCTTGACGGTCCGGCGCTTCCTCGACGTCGAAGGACCATACGGCCCCGGCTTGACGTCGATTGAGGTCGGCAATGACGACTACTGTCGCCAGCCCGCGCCCGATGAAGCCGGCGCGGTGATCGGCCGCGCCATTTCCGTCCCGATGATCCGCAAGAATTTCCGCCTCAGCGTCCGCCGGGTCGCCGGCTATGTCGACAACGCGATGCCGCTCAATCTCGCGCCGGTCGAGGATGCCGCCGAGGCGGTCGCGTCGCGCGAGGAAGAGCTCATTTACGAGGGCCAAAGCGATTTCGGTTTGGCCGGCCTGCTCACGGTGGCCGGCCGCCAGCGGCTAGACGCCGGCGACTGGTCGGACGTGGATCAGGTCCTGAGCGATGTCTTGACGGGCGTAACGAAGCTCGACGAGGCCGGTTTCCGCGGCCCCTACGCGCTTGTATTGGCGCCGGCGCTTTACAACGGGCTTTTCCGGCGTTATCCGGGCAGCGACATGCTGCAGCTCGAGCATTTACGGCGCCTCTGCACCAAGGGCATCTTCAAGGCCTCGATCGAGGGCGGCGTGGTGGTCGATCCGCGCGCCGGCGGGCTGGTCGTTGGCCAGGACCTCCGCGCCGGCTATTCGGGCCAGGACGGCATCCACTACAACCTCTTCCTGAGCGAAAGCATTGTCCTGCGGCTCGAAGACGCCCGCGCCGTGTGCACCATCGCGACGACGAAGCGTATCGACTGAGAAATCATCAAACTTTGGGGGAACGAGGATGGTCAACGGCAGATCATTGCTTGCGATGACGGTGTTCAGCGTTGTCGCGATGAGCGTAACGCGGGCTTCGGCCGACGAAGCGATGTTTAAGTACCGCCAGTCGGTTATGGAAGCCGTCGGCGGCCACACCACCGCCATCGCCGCCATCGTCAAGAACGAGGTCCCGCTGGCCGAAGACCTTAAGGCCCATGCGATTGCGCTGAACAGTTTGGCCAAGATGACGGGGCACATCTTTCCCGAAGGTTCGACCACCGACAAGTCGGAGGCCCTGCCCGCGATTTGGGAAAAACCGGAGAAGTTCAAGAAGGCGGTAACGGCGTTTCAGACCGCCGCCGCCGACCTTGTCGTCGCGGTCGACGGCGGGCCCAAAGCCGCCGCGCCCGCGGTCGGGGCGCTCGTCAAGAGCTGCAAAAGCTGCCACGACGATTTCCGCAAAAAGAAATAGCCGGATCGGCAAGCCGGCTTGAAGGCCGCTAAAGGCGGATGATCGCCCACACGGCCCCGGCGCAGACGGCGAGCGCGGCTGCCGCGGCGAGCGGATGGGCGTAGGCGTCGTCGCCCGCGCCGGCGCTCTCATCTGCTTCCGGCGAGACCTGCTTGCGGCCGGTGATCATGGCCGTGATCAGGTTCTGCTTCTTGACCACGAAGTAGATGGCGATCGCGCCCAGGTGGGTCGGCGATCAGCCCGTACAGCACCCAGGCGTTCAGTTGATGGATCCCCGTCAGCGTGTTGCTGGTCGCCTTGGATACGCTATCGGCAAGCGGTCCCTCGGTGAGGATGTCATCATTGGCGAAGAGCCCCGTCACCGCCTGAACCAACAGCGACGTGAGCATCGCGATCACCGACCAGCCGCCCAAGGGATTGTGGCCGACCGCGGCCCGGTATGGACCTCGGAGAAAACTCCGCAGATAGCTTACCGTCGCCCGCGGCCCACGAACGAAGGCGGCGAAGCGTGAATGACGGCTGCCAACCAGCCCCCAGATCACCCGGAATGCCACAAGCGCGAGGATGGCGTAGCCGGACAGCATGTGCAGATCCATCTCGCGGAGGCCGCCGACATTGCCGGTGTAGAGATTAACCACGATCAGGCCGACCAGGCTCCAGTGGAACAGCCGCGTCGCCGGGTCCCACACGCGAACCTGGCGAACCGGCAGTGCCCCGCGCGGCATGTCGCTTTCGCCCGCCTTCACCATTTCCCGATCTCCTGCTTCCTAACGGACTTGGATCGCCGCGCGCGTTGTTGACGCACCCGCGGCCGAGGCACGCGGACAGGCATTGGCCGCGCCCCTGACGGCGTCGAGCAGCGCGTATTCGTCGGCCACCATCTCGCGGAGCAGGGCGCGGTCGCCCTCATCGATGTTCGTCACCGGGACGCTGGCCTTTTCGGTGTAGACGGCGAGATCGAGGCCGAGGCGGGCGCCGAGCTCGGCGAGGCCTTCCGCGAAATGCTCGCGCGTCAGAACACAATCGACCTTGGCGAGCGCGGCGCGGGCTTCGTCGACGCTGAAACGAGGGGAAAACGTATACAGCTGCCGAGCCAGATGCTCGCGTGGCATCCGGGTGAGGAAATCCCTGAACGAGGTCCCCAGCCACTGGCCTTCCGTCGCCCGCGACGGATGGGCGACGTCGTTCTTCTCCCAATCCATCAGCACGTTATAGTGCGAGATCACGCGCTCGACCGGATCGCGCAGGATCGTCACGGTGAAGGTCCCGCGAGGCAGCCGCAGTTCGTGGGCCGGCGAATGCGAACGCGCGAAGAAGTATCGGCCCCGCTCGATCAGAAACTTGTTGTGGGCGACGAAGACGCAGCCCCCGTGGACCATCCAGCCCTGCGTCGCCAGCAGCGGTTCCTTAACCGCGAAGTCCGCGCCGCCGGTCGCGAAGAAGGCCGAGTTCAGGCTGGTTCCCGCGGTGCGGCGGATGTGGTGATGATAGATACGGGCAAAGCCGCCCTGCAACGCCACCGGCCGCGCGGCCGCCATCGCCGAGCGGTCGCCGGCGTAGTACTTCAACGCCTGCAACCCCCGCTTCGCCCCCGTCGGCAACAGATCCTGAATTCGCCTCCTTTGAACTCATGAAGGTGCCTCCCTCGCCCACCGCCCACCGCCCACATTACCGGCTCGCGGCGGACCCTATAGCATGATCACCGGCGCGATCAGCGGACATCTTGGCTTCGGGCGGCCGGCACTCTATGGTCTCGCCGCCGGTGTCGCCGGTCTTCCCCCCGCCGCGCCTTACACGGAGACGCGTATGTCCCTGATCCGAACTGAATGCGAAGATGCGATCGCCACGATCGTGATGACTCATACCGAAAAGCGCAACGCTTTGAGCGAGGCGCTGATCTGCGAAGTGACGACCGCTCTGCAGGCATTCCGGGAGCAGAATACGCGTGCGATCGTGCTGCGCGCGCCGCAAGGCGCCAAGGTCTGGTCGGCCGGTCACGATGTCGACGAGATCCCCAACCGCGGCCGCGACCCGCTCGGCTGGGCCGATTCGCTCCGGGTCCTGGTTCGCGCGCTGCAGGACTTCCCGGCGCCGATCATCGCGCTGATCGAGGGCGGCGTGTGGGGCGGCGGTTGCGAGGTCGCGATGGCATGCGACATCCTCGTCGCGGTTCCCGACGCAACGTTCGCCATAACCCCGGCGAAGCTGGGGCTGCCGTACAATCTCGGCGGCATCCTGACGATGCTGAACGCGATCCCCTTGCCCGTCGCCAAGGAGATGCTGTTTACCGCCCAACCCCTTCCGGCAAGCCAGGCGCTCAATCTCGGCATGATCAATTACATCAAGGATGCCGATGAGATCGAAGAGTTCGTCTATTCTGTTGCCCGGCAAATTCTCGTCAATGCCCCGCTCAGCATCGCGGTGATGAAGGAGGAACTGCGGCTGCTCGCCGGCGCCCACGCGATCACCCCGGAATTGTTCGAGCGGATCCAGGGGCTGCGCCGCATCGTCTATGACAGCCACGATTATGAAGAGGGCATCGCCGCCTTCCGGGAGAAGCGCAAGCCCCGCTTCACCGGGGCGTAACCGCCGCGGCAAGGGCGGTCGAGACCACGCCCGACAGCCAGCCGCGGCTCGAAACCGTGACCTTGGTGAACAGCGGCAGGAGATTTGGCTCGGCCGATCGTGATCCGGACGACTTGGCCGCGCTGGCGCGGCTGGAAGGTCTTCTGGAACTCGGGCGGGAGCTGGTCGGCGACCGGCAGGACCTCGGCAACGGTGCCGCTCGCTCGGGTAAATCCGCTCGAAAGCTCGACCCGGTCGCCGGGCCTGACGGTGTAGAGGCCGCCGGATTCGAGGTAGGCCAGAACGTAGGCCTCGGGTTGATAGAGAACGACCAACGGTTCGCCCTCGCGGACCACCTCGCCGGCGCGGGCGATGCGCAAGCCGGCGGTGCCGGCGGTGGGCGCGCGGACCACGCCGCCGTCATAGGCGCCACGCAGATCGTGCAGGGCGGTCGCCGCGTCCAAGATCGCGGCGCTCACCGCGCTCATCCCGCCCGCGGCGCTTTGCAGTGACGCCTGGAGTTCGGCGACGCGCTCCGAGCTCTCGAACCGGTCACGCAGCGTCTGCATCCACAGCGTCAGGCCGATATCGCCGGTACCGCGGTAGTCTTCGATCTTCGTCATTGCCTTTTCCGCTTCGCCGGCGCGGTGGCGGGCGACCGGGAGAACGGCGTCGGCGACCCGGGTCTGGCGCTCGAGCTCGAGGCGGCGGACCAGCAGATCGGCGTTGCGCGCGGTCAATGAGGCGATGGTCTGGGTCAGCTCCACCGAAGCGACGCGCGCGATCACCTCGCCGGCCGCGACCGACGCGCCGGGCGTAATCGCCGTCTCGACGACCTGGGCCGAAAACGGCACGGCGACGGAGACGTAGTCGGCGACCACCAGACCATCGGCGCGCAGCCTGAGCAGCGAGCCCATGAACAGATCGCCGATCCACACGAAGAACGCGACGATGAGCGCGAGATAGACCCAGCGGCCGAGGCGGCCCTTGGTCGGGCGGGCATCGTTGCGCAGGGTATCGACCGGGCGGCTGCGGCGAAGACGGCGGATCAATAGCAGGGCGCCTTTCGGCGCACGCGCGCGGGCACGTATTCATCGGCGGTGGAGCGGCGGAAGATCCATTCCTGGGCGAACGCGGCGAGCCGGACGGCGCGGATGAAATAGGCGTTGCACAGCCCGAACATCAGCGCGTGCGGCAACGACCGGCCGGCGCCCGGCCTGTCGACCACGATCAGCGCGGCGAGAAAGGCGACAAGATCGAGAATCATGTAGCCGAGCGTGACCATGCCGAGGATCATCCAGGCGGCCTCGCCGTAGGTACTGACCAACCAGACGAGATAGAGCGGAAAGACCAAGGTGACGAGCAGGCTGGTCACGATGTAGTCGAACTGGTGAACGAGGTCCGTTGTCGTCGTCGCCTGATCACGCGGGTCGAGCAGGCGACGATGCTTGCGCAGGCGAATCCGCAAGGCGTCACGTTCCCAGCGCAGGCGCTGGCGGACGAAGGCGGGTATTGTCGCGGGGACATCCGTCAGGCACCAGGCGTCGTGGGCGAAGCGAACGCGCCAGCCTGCTTGGCGCAGGCGCAACGTCAGGTCGAGGTCCTCGCCCGGGCCGACATCCATGCCGCCGACACCTTCGAGGGCATCGCGGCGAAAGGCGCTGAACGCGCCGGAGGCGCAGGCGACGACGTTGAGAAAATCGAGCGCGCGTTTGCCGAGCGAAATCCCTACGAGATACTCGACCGCCTGGACGCCGGCGATGAACGAGGCGCCGGCGTTACGCACCGCGATATTGCCGGAAACGGCGCCGACGGCCGGATCGGCGAACGGGCGGACGATGTTCTCGATGGCGTCGCGATCGAAGGTGCAATCGACGTCGACGTTGACGACGATAACCCCGGTCGCGCGCGAGAGAGCCAGATTGCATGCCGACGCCTTGCTGCTGCGCACCCTGAGCGTAAGCGCCACGTCGATCAGACCCTCGGCCCGCAGGCGGTACAGTTCCGCGGCCATGCCGTCGGTCGAGCCGTCGTCGACGCAAACGATCTCAAGATCGGCAACCGTCTGCTCGCGCAGTGACGTGACGCAGCGGCGAATGGAGGCGGCTTCATTGTGGCCGGCGATGATGATGCTGATCGAGCGCGGGCGCCAGGACCGGCGTGGACGGCCGAGGCCGCACAGCTCGACAACCAGAACCGCGAGGAAGCCGAAGGTATAGCGCGGAAGATCGAGGATGACCGAGAACGAGAAGGCGGTGATCAGGCTCGCGGCATCCATCGCCAGCAAATAGTCGACCGGATCCGATGGCGTCATCGGCCGGCCTCCAGCCGGCCGAGAAGGCGCGCCGGATCGACCGGCCGGGCGACCGCGCCGAGGTCAGCGGCAACACGGTCGCGGATATGACCGATGAGTTCGTCGGCGATGGCCATCGCGGCCGCCGGCGCGGTCTCCGGCATGTGGATCATGATCGCATCGCCGATCTCGGCGGCGAAATCGATGTCTCGGAGTTCGCTACGAACGGTCTCGATGATCAGAGCGCGGGAGCGGCGACGGAAGCGCTCGCCGTTGCGCTCCGCGATCGCGCCCTCGTTGGCGAACGAGATTTCGATCAACGACATCGGCCGAGCGCTGTATTGGCGCAAGGCGAGGCTCTGGCGAATGAGCAGGCACAGAGTGCCCCGCCCGGGGAGCGGCGCGCCGCTGGCGGGCCCGACCACGCCGCGGGCGAGGAACTCCTCGCCGGCCGGGGTCAAGGCATAGGAGTGCCAATCGCGGGTCGCAACCGCTTCGGCGTCATGGCGGGCGCCGCAATCGGCGCAGCGAAAACCGACCGCGGGTTCGCCATCGACGTGACCGCAACCGTTGCAGACCGCCGCCGTTCCGGGCTTGTCGTAGTCGACGCCGAAATGGCGCAGTGTCTTGCGGCACTTCGGGCAGACCAACGCATCGCCGGCGCGGAACGCCCGCTCAAGCGCCAGATGGGCGCAGGCGAAATGATGGACGCTCGCCTCTTCGGCGATGGCCGCGCCATGGCACGACGGACATTCTTCGCGGACGTTGAGGCGCGACGAGCCGCACGCCGGGCAAACATGCACCCGATCGAAAAAGGTTCGAGACAAAGCGCCCGCGTCGGCCAGGCTCTCGGCGTGGCGGCGCGGCTCGGCGATAAGCCCGGCGGCCGCGTATGTTACGAGGGTTTCCGAGGCGCCGTCGTAGGTTGCCCGGAGCCCGCCCTTGCGTGTCGCGCAGCGCGCCAAAAGCAGCAGCGCCGGATCACTGCTCCGACGCACCTCGTCGGCCAACAAAGAGACGTGGCGAACGATGCTGGCGATCTCGATCACGATCTCGGCGAGAGGCGCCGGGCCCGCCGCGCCGCCGCGAAGTTCGGCGAAGGCGACCGGCGCGGACGACAGGTTGGCGATCGGCGCGAGAAGGTTGCCGGAGCGCTCGGCGGCATCCCTGGCCAGGCGCGGGTCGCCGCCGTCGCCGATCATGACGGCGTCGAAGCCCGCGTCGGGCTCGAGAACGACGCGACAGGCAAACGGCTGGTAGTCGACGGGCGGCAGCGCGCCGAGGACGAGCAGCCGCGGCGGCGCCAAGACGTGCGCGGACTGCTCGATCAAGCTGAACTTCAAGCGATGGCGTCCTTACGTCGGTCGCGACCGGAGGCCATAGATTGGCGCGGCATGTTTAATTAACTCATATGGGTAATTCCTGTCAAACGTGGTGTGCAATCGGGTCTATCGTGGGAAGACCGCGAAGGCGGCGGCGATCGCGAGAGCGGCGCCGGCAACGATGACGGCGAACGTCAGCAGCATGCCGGCCGTACGTCCGGCGGTGCTGCGCGCCGGCAGCGACCAAGCGTGGACGCAGCGGCCGATGACCAGGGTGGCGCCAAGACCGTGGAGCATCCAGGCGGGCGCGGCCGCGAGTTCGCCGGCGAGCATCAGCAACAACGCGAGCGGAACGTATTCCGTGAAGTTGCCTTGGGCGCGAATCCGCCGTGCCAACTCCTCGTTGCCCTCGTCGCCGATGCCGATGCGCAGGCGGCGGCGAACGGAGATGACTTGGATCGACAAGACAAGCAAAACCAGGGCAAGGAGCCCGGTGTAAAGCGCGGTGACGTGGACAATCGTCATTGCAGCACCATCAAGATTTCAGGGGAGGTTATCAAATCGCCGGCCGGTCGTTGCAACGGTTTAACCTATCACGCATCGCCACGTCCGCCAGGCGTTCGCTTGCGCTCGCCGCGCAATCGCGGCAACGGCAACAGACCGAGCGCAAACAGCAACGCCGCGCCGACGACAATGGAGGGACCCGAGGGCGTATCCAGCCGGAGCGAGGCATAGAGCCCCATGGCCACGGCGGCGCAGCCGATCAGCGCGGCGATCACCGCCATACGCTCCGGCGTCGAGGCTAAACGGCGCGCGGCGGCGGCCGGAATGATCAACAGCGACGTGATCAGCAAGATACCCACCACCTTCATCGCCAGTGCGATCACGACCGCGATCAGGACCATGAAGACGAGGCGGACCGGCACGACGGCGATCCCCTCGGCGCGGGCGAGATCCTCGTGAACCGTGGCCGCAAGCAGCGGCCGCCAGATTGCCGCCAGGATCGCCAGCGCGGCGAGGCCGGCGGCGTATATGACGAAGATGTCGGTCCTGCTCACCGCCAGCACGTCGCCGAACAGATAGCCCAGGAGGTCGAGCCGGAGCCACGCCATCAGACCGATGGCGACGAGCCCGAACGACAGGCTCGAGTGCGACAGAATGCCGAGCAGGGTGTCCGGCGACAGCCATGGCCGGCGCTGCTGGAGGAGAACAAGGATGCCGGCGATCGTCACGGTGACGACGACAACGCCGAGGGTAAGGTTGATCGACAGCAGAAAGCCGAGCGCGATTCCGAGCAGCGCCGAATGGGCCATGGTGTCGCCGAAATAGGCCATCCGCCGCCAGACGATGAAACAGCCGAGGGGGCCCGAAACCAAGGCAATCCCCAAACCCGCGACCAGCGCCCGAATGACGAAATCGTCGAGGATCATTCCGCTCTTTCGGGCGCGGGCTCGACGATGTCGCCGCCGATGCCATGATCATGATCGTGATGGTGGGCGTAGACGCCGAGCGCCTGGGCGACGCGCGGCCCGAACAGCCGGACGAACTCCGGATCGCGGCTGACCGAAGCCGGGCCGCCGGCGCAGCAGACGTGCCGGTTCAGGCAAACGACCCGGTCGGTCGCGGCCATCACCGTGTGCAGATCGTGCGAGACCATCAGGATGCCGCAGCGATGGCGCGCGCGGATGGTCGCCGATCAACTCATAGAGTTCGCGCCTCGCCGGCGAAATCGACGCCCTGCACCGGCTCATCGAGGACCAGCAGCTCCGGCGCGCGCAACAGCGCGCGGGCAAGCAGGACTCGCTGAAACTCACCGCCCGACAGCGTGTGCACCGGCGCCTCGGCGCGGGCCTCGACGCCGGTCTCGGCGAGCGCGGCGCGGACCGCGGCGCCGCTCCGCCGCGCGGTCAACGTCATCAGCCGGGCGACGCTCAACGGCAGCACCGGATCGATGTGGAGGCGCTGGGGGACATAGCCGACCGACAGGCCGGGACGCTTGCGCACCTCCCCGGTCGGTCGGCGCGATCAGGCCGAGCAGAACGCGGATCAGGCTTGTCTTGCCGGCGCCGTTGGGACCGATCAGGGTGACGATCTCGCCCTCGCCGACGGCAATGTCGACGTCCATCGAGGATCGCGACCCTGCCGAGCAGCAGCGAGATCGCGCCGGCCCTCGATGCAGCGGCGCGGCCGGCGGCGGCAACGTGGCGGCTTCGGCGGTCTCGGCGTCGGTTCGCGTTTATGGCTTGGCCGCCTTATCCTTGCGCTCGCGAGGCTATACGCGGGAATAGTTACATCCCGCCGATGGACCGGTCCAGCCTCCCCGGAGTATCCGCGATGCGCCGATTGTTGGCTTCGCTTCTTGCGTGCACTTGCATCCTCGCATGGCTGTGTGGCGTCGGCCCGCGCCGCCGCGGATCTCGCCGAACGTCGTCGCCAGCATCGAACCGGTCCATTCCCTGGTCGCCGCGGTCATGGCCGGCGTCGGCGAACCATTATTGCTGGTCGGCGGCGGCGCGTCGCCGCATACCGCGAGCCTGCGACCATCGCAAGCCGCGGCCCTCCAGTCCGCCGACCTCGTGTTCTGGATCGGCGAGAGCCTTGGAGACATTCCTCGCAAGACCGCTTAGCGCCCTGCCCGGCCACGGCCACGCCGTCGCGCTGGCGGCCGCTCCCGGCGTCACCTTGTTGGCGGCGCGAGGCGTCGGGATTTGGGCCGCTCACGGCCACCCGGACGGATACGAGGCCGGGGGCGACGCTGCCGGCGCTACGCCGCATGACGTCGGACATTCCGGTGGGCGCCATGCCATGGACATGCACATCTGGCTCGATCCCGTGAACGCCAAGGCCATGGCCGCGGCGATCGTCGCGGCGCTGATTGAGGCCGATCCCGCGCACGCCGCAAGATACACGGCCAACGGCGCAGCGTTGCGGGATAACATTGATGCCCTGGACCGCGCGCTGCGCGCCGAGCTCTCGCCGCTCGCGGGCAAGCCGTACATCGTGTTCCACGATGCGTATCAATACCTCGAGGCCCGCTACCAGCTTACTCCCGCCGGCTCGATCACCATCGATCCCGACCGCAGTCCCGGCGCGGGAACATTGAGCGCCGTCCGTGCCAGGATCGCCGAAACCAACGCGGTCTGCGTCTTCCGCGAGCCGCAGTTCGAACCGGCGCTGGTGAAAACGGTGACGGAAGGAACCGGTGCCCGCATCGCCGTACTTGATCCGTTGGGAACGGGAATCGAGCCGGGTCCGGAGGCGTACTTCACGTTGATGCGCAGGCTCGCCGCCGCGCTACGCGACTGCCTTAATGGGGCGGATTAACGGACCGTAAAGCTGGCCTGTAAGGGGCGGCGCCTCTCCCAATGAAGCAGAAAGGTGATCGATGACAAAGCGATCGAGCATCTAATCCGCGCCCGCCCGGGCGTCGGATGCTCCGCCGCGGCCGAAAAAGGCGCCGTAGCGCGGCAGCCGGACAATCGCGCCGTCGAGCGTGCCGAGCTGGCCGTGACCTTGCAGAGGTTCGATCGCGAGCTCCGGCGGGAGGGCGACCTCGAGCGCATCGGCGCCGAGATTGAAGGCACACACGATCGCGCCGTCGCCTTCACCGCCCCTCGCCGCGCACGAACGCCAGCGCCGGCTCGGGCGTGTCGAGAAAGCGGATGTCGCCGCTCACCAGCGGCGGGTGGGTCTTGCGCCAGGCGAGGAAGCCGCGGGTAAAGGCGAGCACCGATCCGGTGTCGGCCTCCCCGCGATCGACCGCCAGCGGCGGGTGGCGCGGATCGACCGGAAGCCACGGCTCGGCGGAAGAGAACCCGGCATTCGCCGCGTCCGCGCGCCACGGCATCGGCGTGCGCGCGCCATCGCGGCCACGGTGGCGCGGCCAGAACGCCTTGCCCTCCGGGTCCTGCAGCTTGTCGAAAGAAACCTCGGCCTGCGGCAGGCCGAGTTCATCGCCCTGGTACAAAAACGCGGTGCCGCGGAGCGAGGTCAGCAGGGCGATCATCAGCTTGGCGAAGGCCGCCGGGTCATCCGCCTCTCCGCCCCAGCGCGTGACCACCCGGACGACGTCGTGGTTACTGAAGGCCCAGGACGGCCACGCGGTTTCGGATAAAGCCGTCATCCGCTCGACGTTGTCGCGGATATGGCGGGCGCCGAACTCGGGGCCGAGAAAGACGAAGCTGTAGGCGGTGTGATAGCGCTTGGGCCCGTCGGTGTAGGCGACCATGGTCGCGACCTGGTCCTCGGCGGCGATCTCGGCGACCGTCATCGAGCCGGGGTAGCGGTCCATGACCGCGCGCAGGCGGGGGACAAACTCGAGCGTCTCGGGTCGGGACCGATTGTAGATCTGCTGCTGGAGCCAGTTCGGCTTGTCGGGCGCGGGATGAGCGCGCGGCGGATTGTCGCGCAGCTGAAGGTCATGCATGAAGAAGTTCGCGACATCGAGGCGGAAGCCGTCGACGCCGCGGTCCAGCCAGAAGGCGGCGATGTCGAGAATTGCCTGTTGGACTTGCGGATTATGGACGTTGAGGTCCGGCTGCTCCTTGAGAAAGTTGTGGAGATAATACTGGCGCCGACGCGAACCCCAATCCCATGCCGGCCCGCCGAAGACCGAAAGCCAGTTGTTCGGCGGCCCGCCGTCGGGCTTGGCGTCGGCCCAGACGTACCAATCCGATTTGTCGTTGATCCGGCTTTCGCGGCTTTCGACAAACCAGGGATGACGGTCGGACGAGTGCGAGTAGACCTGATCGATGATGACCTTGAGGCCGAGCCGGTGCGCCTCGGCGATGAGCCGGTCGAAGTCGGCGAGAGTACCGAACAGCGGGTCGACGTCGCGATAGTCCGCGACGTCGTAGCCGAAATCCTTCATCGGCGAGGTGAAGAACGGCGAGATCCAGACCGCATCGACACCAAGCGCGGCGACATAGTCGAGTCGGCTGATGATGCCCGGCAGATCGCCGACGCCATCGCCGTTGCTGTCGCAAAAGCTGCGCGGGTAGATCTGATAGATCACCGCGCCGCGCCACCATGGTTCCATTCCGCCCCCGTTTTCCCGCGTCGGTTGCGGGATTCATGAGATTGTCACATTCATTGCTTCCATAAACGCGGCTTTACCTGTACGTGTATAGACATGCGTCTGGGAAGCAAGCTTCGCCAACCGAGGCTTGCGAGCAACGAAAGCCCTGAAGGGCAAAGTTTTGAGGGAGGATACATATGCGAATAGTCAGCGCCGGGATTCTGCTCGCGTCGGCCATGCTGTTGTCGACCGGGGTGAATGCCGCGGACCCGCTCGTGATCAAGTTTTCCCATGTCGTGGCGGACAACACGCCGAAGGGCCAAGCCGCCAACAAGTTCAAGGAACTTGTCGAACAACGCTTGCCCGGCAAGGTGGTCGTCGAGGTCTTCCCGAACTCGCAGCTGTTCGATGACGACAAGGTTCTCGAAGCGATGCTTCTCGGCGACGTGCAACTCGCCGCGCCTTCGCTGTCGAAATTCGATTCCTACACCAAGAAGCTTCAGGTTTTCGATCTGCCCTTCCTGTTCGACGATATCGCCGCCGTCGACAAATTCCAGCAAGGACCCGCCGGGCAGAAGCTGATGAACGCCATGGAAAAGAAAGGCGTCCTCGGCCTCGGCTACATCCATAACGGTATGAAGCAGCTCTCGGCGCACACCCCGATGCGGGTTCCCGAGGACGCGGCCGGCAAGAAGTTCCGCATCCAGGCGTCCGATGTCCTGCAGGCGCAGATCGAGGCGCTCCACGCGGTGCCGATCAAGAAGCCGTTCTCGGAGGTGTTCACCCTGCTCCAGACCAAGGCGATCGACGGCCAGGAAAACACCTGGTCGAACATGTATTCCCAGAAGTTCTACGAGGTGCAGGAATACATCACCGAGACCAACCACGGCGTGCTCGACTACATGGTGGTGACCACCGAGGAGTTCTGGAATGATCTGCCCGACGATCTGCGCAAGGAGATCAAGGCCGCTCTCGACGAGTTGATCGCTTACGGCAACAAGGCCGCCAACGACCTCAACGAAAGCGACAAGCAGAAGATCATCGACTCCGGCCGTTCCCAAGTCATTTATTTGACCCCCGAAGAGCGGACCAAATGGGTTGAGGTGATGAAACCGGTGTGGAAGAAGTTCGAAGGCGAGATCGGCAAGGACGTCATCGACGCGGCGGTCGCGGCCAACGGCGCCAGTTAGTTCCGGCGCCGCTTTCACACCCTTGTGAAGTCTTTCCCATAGCGTGAGTGCGCCGGCATGATCGCACGTCTGCTAAACCAAGTGGAGGAAGGCATTATATGCCTCCTCCTCGTGATCATGACCATCACCGTGTTCGTCGAGGTGGTTTTGCGCTTCGGCTTCAACATGGGGATGGTCTGGTCCGACGAGTTTGTCCTGCACCTGTCTGCGTGGATGGTGCTGCTTGGCGCCTCCTATGGGGTCAAGGTCGGTTCGCACATCGGCGTCGACGCCTTCGTCCGGCTGATGCCGCCGACGGCGCGCCGCGTGACCACGCTGGCGGCGATCGTGCTGTGCCTCGTCTACTGCGGGCTGTTCATCCAGGGCTCGTGGATCTACCTGCAGAAGGTCCACAAGATCGGTATCGAGCTTGAGGACCTGCCGATCACGAAGTGGTTGGCTCATAGCGTGCTCCTGATCGGGTTCGTTTTGCTCGCGATCCGGTTTCTCCAGCTCGGCTGGCATGTCCTCCAGGGCAAGTCGGATACCTTCGGCTTCGCCGACGAGGCCAAGGAGGCGCTCGAAACCCTCGGCGCCGACATGACCGACAAGGAGGCGAAGCCGTGACCACCGCGGCCCTCTTCGCCCTTTTGTTCACGTGCATGCTGATGGGCATGCCGATCGCGGTTGCGCTCGGCTTTTCCAGCATCGTCACCATCTTGCTGTTTTCGCACGACTCGCTGGCGTCGATCGCGCTGAAGCTGCTGGGGGCATTGTCCGGCCACTACACCTTGCTGGCGATCCCGTTCTTTATCCTCTCGTCGGCGTTCTTGACCACCGGCGGTGTCGCCAAGAGGCTTATCCGCTTCGCCATCTCCACGGTCGGCTACATCCGCGGCGGCCTGGCGATGGCGTCGGTGTTAGCCTGCATGCTGTTCGCGGCGATCTCGGGCTCGTCGCCGGCGACGGTCGCGGCCATCGGCTCGCTGGTGATCACCGGGATGGTCAAGGCCGGCTACCCGGAGAAGATGGCCGCCGGCGTGATCACCAACGCCGGCACGCTCGGCATCCTCATCCCGCCCAGCATCGTCATGCTGGTCTACGCCGCGGCGACGGAGCAGTCGGCGGCGCGCATGTTCATGGCCGGGTTCATCCCCGGCATCGTTCTCGGCCTGATGCTGATGGTCGCGATCTACATCTTCGCCCGGGTCAAGGGTCTCTCCGCGCTGCCCTTCCAGGGCTTCGGCGAAATCGTCGCCTCGGGCTGGAGCGCCGCCGGCGGCATTCTGCTGATGGTGATCGTGCTCGGCTCGATCTACGGCGGCATCGCCAGCCCGACCGAGGCGGCCGCGGTATCGGCGGTCTACGCCTACGCGATCGCGGTGTTCGGCTACCGCGACATGGGACCGTTGCGCGAGGTCCCTTGGCGATACGACGGCGAATCCCTGGTTTCTCTCATCATCCGCAATCTGGGACAGATGGCGATCACCCTGCCCAAGTCGTTCTTCGACCCCGAGGTTCGCAAGGTCGTCCTCGAAGCGTCGAAGGTTTCGGTGATGCTGCTGTTCGTCATCGCCAACGCGATGCTGTTCGCCCATGTGCTGACCACCGAGCGCATCCCCCATCACATCGCCGAGGCGATCACCTCGTGGGGATTGCCGGTGTGGTCGTTCCTGATCGTCGTCAATCTTCTGCTGCTCGCCGCGGGCAATTTCATGGAGCCATCGGCGATTACCCTGATCATGGCGCCGATTTTGTTGCCGATCGCCATCAAACTCGGGATTGATCCCATTCATCTCGGCATCATCATGGTCGTGAACATGGAAATCGGGATGATCACGCCGCCGGTGGGACTCAACCTCTACGTGATGGCGGGCATTACCGGGCGAAGTATAGGCTGGGTGGTCCAGGCAGCGCTGCCGTGGCTGATGGTGCTGCTGGCCTTCCTCGTCCTTGTCACCTACATCCCGCAGATTTCGATGTTCCTGCCGGAGTATCTCGACAAGTTAAAGGGGTACTGAGCCGGACGCACACTGTCTTGGCGATAACCGTCGGCACAAGAGGCAAATCGAATGGTCTCACGCCTGACTTTCTTCTCCCTCCGCGCCGCTCGAGCGCTTGCGGCTCTCGCGCTCGTCTTTGTCCTTTCGGCAATGGCGCGGCCGAGTCAAGCGGCTGAAGCGCCGATCGTCATCCGTTTTTCCCACGTTGTCGACGAGTTGACTCCCAAGGGCATCGGCGCCCGGCTGTTCAAGGAGCGCGCCGAAGCGAAGTTCCCGGGACGCCTCAGAGTCGATGTCTTCCCCCGCGCGCTGAAGTTCACCGATGAGGAAGTCCTTGTCGCCATGGTGTTGGGCGATATCGAGATGGCGGCCCCATCATTTACCCAGTTCCGCAGCTTCAATCGGTCGTTGCAGGTCTTCGAACTCCCGTTCCTGTTCCGCGATGTCGATCACCTGCACCGATTTCAGAATGGTTTGATCGGTCGCCAGCTTCTCGACTTCATGCTGCCGCAGGGCATCCATGGCCTGGCCTATTGGGACAGCGGCATGCGGGTCATCTCCGCCAACAAGCCGTTGGTCGTTCCCGAAGACGCAGCCGGGCTCTTGTTCAGGACCGAGCCCTCGGCAATTTTTCAAGAACAGTACAAGCGCATCGGCGTAACGACCCTGCCCCTGCCCTTCCGCCTTGTTCCCGACGCCATTCGCGACGGCTTCGTGAATGGCCAGGAGAATAGCTGGTCGAACATCTACTCGCGCGGCATCCAAAAACTTCAGCGCCGGTTCACCGAATTGAACCACAGCTTTCTCGGCTATCTCGTCGTCGCCAACGCAGGCTTCTGGGCCGGCCTTCCCGCCGACATCCGCTCCGGTCTCGAAGACATCCTCGTCCAGGTCAGCGCGGAGGTGAATGAAATCGCGCGCAAGCAAGCCGGGGAAGATCGGGCGAAGGCCGCGGCCGAGGAGGGGGTCGAGATCCTCACGCCGACCCACGAACAGCTAGAGCGGTGGAAAGACGCTTTCGTTCCGGTGTGGGGTGAGTTCACGCCGCAAATCGGCAAGGAGGTGATGGACGCGGCGGTCGAGGCCGCTCGCTAGACCACATGTCCGCGTGGGGACGGGTGGTCCTAGACGGCGGCCGCGACCCGCTCCACCCGGAGGTGGCGGCTCGGTTTTGGCTGAACCCGCTACTCGGCGATGATGCGAATGGTCTAAACTCGGCTGATCGACCGCGCCGCCGGCGTCGGTCGTGCGTTGGGGAGGCCGCCGTTGTCATGAGGCGCGAGCGCCGGGGAAGATCGGTCGGCGTGGGACTGGTCGCTGTTATTGTGTGCCTGACCTGCGTCACGGTGGCCGCGCAAGATCGCGCCGTTGGCGTCGCCACCTGGGGAATTGGCCAAATCAGCTGCGGCCGATTCATCCAGGAGCGCGAGCGCCGCGCCGGCGCCCACGGCCCCTATGATGCGACCTTTCGCCAATGGCTGCTCGGCTTCATCACCGCGCTGAACTGGATGGATCCGGACCGTCGCGACCTGCTCGAGGGATCCGACGCCGAGGGCGCGATGCTGTGGGTCGAGAACTACTGCCGCGCGAAGCCGCTCGATACGTTCCTCGACGCCGCCTTGGCGCTGCGTCAGGAACTCGGCAACAAGCCCCGCTGACTAACGCTTAAGCAGATCCCGGTTGCTGAGATCGGCCAGGATCGCCGAGGCGGTCGTATCAAGGATCTTGTCACGGATGACCTTGCCCGCGACCATCCTGATGATCTTGTTGATGAAGCATCCATCGTCGATGCCGATGCGGTTGAGCAGGCCACGGACGATCACCGGCATGATCAAACAGGTCCGGTGCTCGATCAGTTCCAGCAACGGCTCGAAATCCCGCCTGTCGAGCTTGGGCCAGGGACGCAGGATTATCGGATCGCGCGCCCGGCCGATCAGCGGAATGAGTTGAACAAAGTCGGGGTCAGGTGCGAGGCCGCCTCGGGTGACGCAGGTGCGCGGGTGATAATCGCTCAGATCCTGTCCGCGCGCCGTAGCCTTCTCAATCCACGGCGCGACAATGGGATTTTCGACATGAACGACAAATTGGTCGCGCAGGAACTTCTGGCAGTTGCGGCGGCCGAGCTGAAAGTCGTGCATGCGAAGCTGCTCGTGAAAGAAACCGACGAACCCGGAGAGACCCGATGACGCCAGATTGGTCTGCCCCGCCGTCTTCTCCGGACGCATCGGCGCGATAAGAAAGCGGCTATGCACGTCCTCGTGCATAGCCAGCATGACTTCCTGCGGCTTGAAACGCGCCTGCCGGCGGAGGGTGGAGAACATCGAAACCACCGCACCGACGACGTCCGGCGCCTCGCCCTTGCCGGGATCGGCATGATCCTCGTCTTCGGGAAAGGGATCGACCATGAGCACCGCCCGGTCGGACTCCCGCGAGTTCTCGGGCATTGTGGATGTTGCTCCCGCCGGCGAGGGCGACGCGGACAAATTCGACCGGCTCGTTATTGATCAGGCCACCGTCGACACACCAGAACTCGTATGGCCGACCGGGAATGCTGGCGACGTCGGGGTTGATGATCGGCCACGCTTCGTCTTCCATGGCTCCGGCCGGGCGAGCCCAGCAGCGGCCCTGGTAGAAGGCGGGCGAGTTCGCGAACGGGCGCGCCGGAAGCCCACCCGGAAACGCCGACGTCGCGAGCGCGGCGTCGCGCAGCCGGTTCCAGCCATCGGCCGCGTCGAACCCTTGCGTCCCCGACCAGTTCACCGGGACAACGCCTGGATGCAGCGGCTCGGCGGCGCCCGCCCCGGCGCCGTGAATGGCGAAATGCGCGTAGTCGGCGTGATTGGTCACGCGGTGGCCGCGGACCCCCCCGGCGGTGACCATCTCTATTACATACGGCAAACCCCGCATGTTGGTCAGGCAAAGAAACAGCTGCAGGGGATTGGCGAAGTAACTCGGCGGCTTGGGCCGGGTGCCCTTGGCGATCGCATCGCGCACCGAGGTGATCGCACCATCGGCGATGGCGGCGATGCCGGCTCCGTCGAGCAGTGACGTCACGACGCCGCATTTGCTACCGAGGTCGGTATTGCGCAGCATCGCATGGATGTCGATGTCGCGAACCCAGCAACGATAGAGCAGGTTCTTTTCCGCGTTCGCGGGCGTCGCGGCCGATCGCGCCTTCGCCAAATCGCGAACCGAGTGATGGCCGGTAAATGGAAGCATTGCGGTCAGAGCCGCGATAATACCGCCTGCGGAACTGCCGGCGGCGGCCCGGATCTGCACGGTATGATCGGGCACATCCGGCTTGCCGTTGAGCTTGGCCTGCTCCCAGGCCTCGAGCGCTTCGAACAGAAAGTCGATCACGCCGGCGGTGTAGGCGCCGGCGGAAACCGCGCCGGCCATGACCAGGCCGAGCTCGAACGTCCGCGGCGGCGGCTTTCGCACAGTCATCAATGCCCCCAATGAAGGAAAAAACTCTTACGAGGACCGTGTGCCCCGCGCCTTTGCCCCACGTGCGTCGCGTCGCCACCGGCGGGCGAAACGCGCGAGGACGCGCGCCCACTCGTCCGACGTCGCGCCTGCGTGCGCGATGCCGGGGACTCTCCGTAGTCGCGGAAAAACCGTGGGTCAGCTGAATACGAGGCGAGACGCGCACCACGAGCCAACGCGTGGCGCGTCCGACGGCGTGGGCTGTCAAACAAGGTCCAGCGGCCGCTCCAGCCGACGACAGGGAGGGTCGCGGCGCACCGTGCCGTCCACCCCGACGCCCGCCTAGCGCGCCGCGTTCTAGGAGCTTATACCTATATTACTGACGGAATGCAAGCAACGCCCGCAACGAATCCGCAATTATCGGGGCAGGATCATGAGTTGGGCGGTGTCGCTATCGAAGGTAACGTTGAACTGCTTGAGGAAGCTGTTGCCGAGCACCGCGCGGCCGCCGGCCGTCCCGTCCGGGACGAAAGCGACGTCGACATTCTCGGCGACGGCGTCACCGATGCGGACGGCGGGAAGCAAGCCGGTCTTGGCCTCGACCGCTCCATCGGCCGTCCTGATGATCTTATCGTTGAGGTCCGCGCCGTCGTCGAAGCCAAGAACCGCCATCATCGAGGCCGGCAGGATGACGGCGTCGGTGCCGCCGTCGATGGCCATGGCCATGTCGTATTCGTGGCCGGCAAAGCCGATCAACGTTGCGTTGATCACTTGCGCCTCGTATCGAGGATCCTTTTTCGCGGTTGCAGCCGCGGCCGCCGGCTTGCGGACGCCGATGCCGCGCACATCGGCGCGCGGACCCTGCGACGCCAGGATACGCACGCCGCGTACGTCCTTGTCTTCGCTCTGCAGCACGACGTAGCTGTAATTCTGCAGCAACCCCATGACCTGTCGGCGCAGGTCGCCTGCGGTCTGGCGGGCCGGTTCGTCGCGGACGCGGTCTAGTCCGCGAACCTCGACACCGTGCAGCTGCTCCAGGCTTTTCAGCTGGTCGCGGAGCGTGGCGCCTGGAAGCTGGGCGTAACTAGCTGAGGAGCTTGCGAACAGGAAACCAATGATCCCGATATATGAAAAAATTGCGTATGAAAACAATCTTCGTCGCACCACATTGCGTATTGCTATTATAATACTGCATCTCATTACGCATCCTCGCTCTGTCGTGAGCAATGTTGCATTGCATAAATTTAATGCGTGGCAATTTAGTGGCAATTCGGCCGTATAATTTGGTGAATGCGGCCAAATAGGATTGTGCGGTTGCTGATTTTCTTGCGAAACGAGCAGCAACTGTGTAATCAAACGGAGAGGTTGATTCGCCAACTTGCGGCGTTGCGCCGGAAGCGGCGTTGATGGGCGCAGGCCGCGGTCCGGTCGAACAACACTGCCAGCGGTGCATGGCCGACGATGAACCGGCTGAACCGACGGTGCAACGTCACCGTCGACAGGGTTTTCATAATTTTACCGTCGGGGTCAACGTATTTGCGAGGCATGATGGAGCGCGCGCGGTTGAACGCATACCGCTGGATCAAGGGGGTGGCCCAGGGTGCGGCCGAGGACGCGGCGCGAAGTCGGGCCGGCGCCCCGCCGCTGCCGGCTCGCGCCCGGTTGCGCCGGACAATGCTCCCCCCGGCGGTTCTCCGGGGCATGCATGGAGCGGCGGCGTTCTTGCTGCTGGCCGTGCTGCCGTCGTGCGCGCCTCAGCCTTTGCTCGATCTCACCTTCGGCCCGCCGCCCTTGGTCACATCCGCGACGGCGAAGCGCGGCATTACCGATGAGCGTGGGCGCTTTCGCGAGATCCTGTGCGCGGTCACCGCGGCGCATGGCGATCAGTTCATCGACCAAAGGCCTTGCGATGACGTCCTGATCCGCACCCCGGAAGAGTCCGCCGGCACGGGTCAGCGGGTCTACCTCGGGCCGGCGCGGAAAAAGCTGCGGATCGCCACCGTCTCGGGTCTTGGCGCGGACTGTCTCGCCGGCGTGGTCAAGCCGTTTGACTACAGCGTGCAGCACCTCGAGACCCTCGGCTATCGAACGACGGAAATTCCCATCCGCGGCCTCGCGAGCAGCACCTACAACGCGTCGATCATCAGTGACTCGCTGCTCAACATGAACCTGGAGCCCGACGAGAAAGTGGTGCTCATCGGCTACTCCAAGGGCAGCCCGGACGTTCTCGAAGCGCTGAGCATGTATCCGCGAATGGCCGACAAGGTCGCGGCCTTCATCAGTATTTCGGGCGTGGTCAGCGGAACGCTTCTCGCCGAAGGCGCGCCGGAGTTCGCATTGAACTTCCTCAAGCTGTTTCCCGGCGGCACATGCGCCAGCGCCGACCTCGGCGCGGTTGAGAGCCTCCGCCGATCGGTGCGGTTGAAATGGTTCGGCAGCCACGACCTGCCGAAGTCGGTGCAGTACTATTCGGTGCCGACCTATGCCGAACGCAGTAACATCTCAAGCTTCCTGCGCGCGGGCTACGACGAGCTGAGCAGGATCGACCCGCGCAACGACGGCAAAATGCTGTACTACGATCAGATCATCCCAGGCAGCCGGCTGCTCGGCTTCGTCAACAGCGACCACTGGGCCGCCGTCGTTCCGATCGCCCACCATCACGCCTTCCTCGAGAACGTCATCGCCACCAAGAATGAGTTCCCACGCGAAGTGCTTCTGGAGGCGATCATTCGCCAGGTCGAAGAGAACCTGCTCGAAGAGCCGGTCGTCGCCAGCCAGGACGGAGCCGGCGCCGCGTTCATAAACTGAGGCTATCCCGCCGCGGACGGCGGGTGTTACGCTTGTAGCGGCATTACGGTCGTCAATGACCTGCTCGCGGCCTGGTCGTCCCACCTTCAGCCATGGGGTTCGCCGTCATCCGTTGCACCATCGGCACAGTGATTCTGCTTTCGGGTCTTCTTGGCGCATGCGCGCCGCAGCCGCTGTTGCGCTTCACCGCCGATACGCCCCCGGCGATGCTGACGGTCGCCGGACCGGTTTCCGGCATCGATGACCAGAGAGCACGGTTCCGCCGGATCCTGTGCGCGGTCGGCGAGGATCACGGCCCGGATCTGCCCGACTATCGCGATTGTGAACAGTTGCTCTGGCGTCTGTACGGCGAAGCGGACGCGCCAACCGATCCGGTTTACCTGGGACCGCCCCGCCTCGCCCTTCGTATCGTTGTCGTCGGCGGATTGGCGGCCGAGTGCGCCGCCGGCTTTGTGCAGACGTTGCCATTCGCCATCCGCCATCTCAACGACCTCGGCTACGTCGCGAGCGAACTGCCGGTATCCGGCCTCGGCAGCACGACCTTCAACGGGCGGTTGATCGCCGACGCCGTCCTGAAGATGGAGCTGGGGGCAAACGAGAAGTTGGTTCTCGTCGGATATTCCAAGGGCACCCCCGACATTCTCGAAGGCATTGCGGACTCACCGGCGGCGGCGCGCCGGGTTGCCGCGGTGGTGAGCCTCGCCGGCGCGGTCAACGGCTCGCCATTGACGGAGAACGCGCCGAAAGAACTTTTCTCGACCCTGCGGTATCTGCCTCCCGGCGACTGCCGCGTCGGCGACGGCGAGGGCCTGGACAGTCTTCGCCAAGGCAGGCGGCTGAAGTGGATGTCAACCCATAGCGCTGCCCAAGGATGTCCGCTACTTCTCCCTCGGCGTGTTCGCCGAGCGCGAGCGCATATCCCAGGCGCTGCGCGGCAATCACGACCGCCTCAGCCTGATGGACCCGCGCAACGACGGCCAGTTGCTCTACCACGACCAGATCGTTCCCGGCAGCACGCTGCTTGGCTATGTCAACGCCGACCACTGGGCCGTCGCGATGCCGATGAACCGGGTCTATCCGACGCTCTCCATGGCCTTCGCCAACCGCTCCCCGTTCCCCCGCGAGATGCTGCTCGAAGCCATTGTCCGCGATGTCGAAGAAGCGCTGATCAAGGCCGGCGCCAAACCGTCCGCCCGCGCCGGCCCGCATACAGCCAAACCGCAGCGCGGGCCGAATGCCACGGGCAGCCAGGCGGCGCCAGCCGCGAGCGCCACCCTCCCGTCCGCTCGGGGACCCACGTCCGGGCCGACGATGCTGCGGCCATGAAACTGCTTCTGCTCAGGGTTTGGGGTGCCTTTTACGGCAGCTACTGGTTCATCCCGGCGACCATGGCGCTCGTCTCGGCGGGCATGGCCATAGGCACCATCTGGCTCGACCTCATCTGGCGGGAGGGCTGGCTGCAAGGCATCGGGTGGCTTTTCCTGAGCCAGCCCGCCGGCGCCCGCGCGGTGCTGCAAACGATCGCGGGCTCGATGATCACGGTTGCCGGCGTGACCTTCTCGATCACCATCGCCACCGTTGCCCAGGCTTCGGCGCAGTACGGTCCCCGGCTGCTGTCCAATTTCATGCAGGACACCGGCAACCAGATCACGCTCGGCACCTTCATCGCCACCTTCATCTTCTGCCTGATCGTCCTGCGCACGGTCCAGGGCGACACCGGCGGCGACCTTGGCAGGTTCGTGCCGAACATCTCGATTTCCGTCGCCATGCTTCTGGCCATGGCCAGCCTCGGCGTGCTGATCTATTTTTTCCAGCACATCCCCGAAAGCATTCACGTTTCGATGATGATCTCCGCGGCGGGGCTGCAACTTCGTCTGCTCCTCGACGAGTTGTACCCGGCGCACATCGGTTCGGCGCCGGCACACGATGTGGCGGAGGAAGCCTACGCCGGCGAGGGCATCCTCGAGAACACCGCGCCGGTGTTCGCCACCACCTACGGCTACGTCCAGAACATGGACGCCGACGCGATCCTGGCGACCGCCAGGCGCCATGACCTGGTGGTCTGGATCGTCGCTCGCCCCGGAACCTTCGTCGACCCTTATGTCCCGCTCGCCTATATCAAGCCGGAGAACCGTCTTGACGCCGAGTTGCGGCGAAGCATCCGCGCCGCCTTCATCGTCGGTCGAAAAAGGACGCAAGCCGAGGACATCCTGTTTCTCGTCGACCAGCTCGTCGAAGTCTCGGCCAAGGCCCTGTCGCCGGGCATCAACGATCCGGTCACGGCCATGACCTGCGTCAATTGGCTCACCAGCGCGCTGATCGAGCTTGCCGGACGCGACGTGCCGAGCCCGTGCCGCCATGACGAAGACGGCACGCTGCGCGTCATCGCGCCGCCGATCACCTTCGCCGAGTTCGCCGCCGCGATCTACGAGCAGCTCCGGCCCTACATCGAGACCGACCGCAACGCCGCGATCCACATGATGGACAGCATGGCCCGCGTTGCGTTCCACCTCCGCGACAGCGCCCAGGCGCGCATGCTCATGGGCTATGCCGAGGCCCTGAACGAGGGCTGCGCGGAAAACCTTGCTCACCGCGAAGATCGCGAGGCCATCGCGGACCGGCTCGCGATCGTCGCCGACAGATTGGCCCGCTTTCTGTAAACGGCCGCATCGTCATGTCCGGCGATGGCCGGGGACGGTTGGTGCGAGGTTGGTGCGCGTTCGACCATGCGCTACGTCTTCCCATATGCTACGTCTAATGGAGGGCTCGCGGTGCCGGCTCGGCCTGCGCTACTTTCAGCCTCATACATATGACGGGTTCGCGGGGATACGCATGAGCGCCAAAACGGTTCGATCAACGGCTCTGGCTGCCATGGTCCTGGGCGTCTGCCTGCTTCTCGCCAACGGAACCGCCGATGCGACATCCGGCGGATCCCTTGTGAGCGAAACCGACACCGCGCTTGCCCAATTATCGTCCCCGGCAACATCCGCGATCGCCGGGACCCAGGACATTACGATCACCGAGACCGCAGATCCGGGCGGTGACGGCACCGCCACCGGCGTCGCGCTGGACGGCGATTACGTCATTTCCAGCGGCGGCACGAGAACAACCGCCGTACTCGGCGCGGTCACGTTCAATGCCACCGGCGCGGTGATCGGCGGCTCCATAAGCTTCATCGCCGCGGGCATGCCGCCGGCGACGGCTACGTCCTTGCCATAACGCGCGCGACGGCAAGGGCCACCGCGACGGCGACGACGGATACGATCGCGTC
Source organism: uncultured Alphaproteobacteria bacterium (assembly GCA_963805915.1). GTDB lineage: Bacteria > Pseudomonadota > Alphaproteobacteria > Rhodospirillales > Defluviicoccaceae > JAEULH01. The sequence goes on along the minus strand of CAWDWD010000011.1, from coordinate 247,717 downwards.
GGCCGGCGGCGGCGGGCTCGCCGCATCGACGGGGACCTCGGCCGCGAGCGTCACCGACTGCACCGTCACCGGGGGCAGCTACACCCTGACCGATACGGGCGCGGGCGAGGCCCGGCTTCAGCTCGACTGCGCCGGAGCCGGCGCGCGGACCGCGACATGGAAGCTGTTCGTCACCGCCGGCGACGGCTTCAGCCTGGCGCAGCAGGTTCGCGCGGTCCAACTGGAAGCGCTGCCGGGGACCACCGAGAACGACATCGTCGATCTAACCCTGACGCTGCGCTGAACGCGAGGGCTGGTCAGGCATACTTCTCGCGGTTGGCTTCGCAGTGGCGGCGGACTTCGTCGACCCAGCGCGGGTACCAGTACCATTGGCCGTCGCCCAAGGTGACGCCGTAGCCTTTGGCGGAGTCTTTGGCGCTCAGCTTTTTCCAAAGCTTCGTGTGGTGATGTTGCTGAAACTTGGTGAAACCCTCCTCGTCCATCAAAGCATTGATCTGCTTCCACTTGAACTTCTGTTTCTCGATCTCCTTGATGTAGGCCTTGTTGATCGCATCGGCCTCTTCCGATCCCGGTTTGACGAACTCCATCACCGCGTCGGCCTGTCCCTTCTTGTTGGCAACCTTGGGGACGAACAGGACGCGGTAGGCGTAGTGCGGGTCGTTGTATTGCTTGTCGGTCAAGTCGTCTTCGTAGCGGGCGCGCGCGGCTTCGATGTTGGGTGGAAGGTCGGCGGCGGGTAGCAGGGCTTTGCGCTGTTCGAAGTCAATGGATGAGAACTGCAGCGCGAAGGACAGCTCGCCGTCCAGGCCGTATTGGGGGCCGAACAGCCCCTTCAGCACTTGGTTGAAGTTCAGGCAGCAGGCTAGCAACTTGGCGCTCAGGGTGTCGTCGATCCGATTGGTCATCCGGTGTTCGATCTCGTCGCGGATGTCGATCAGGAACGTCAGGTTGCGTTTGGTGCCGTCGTCCAAGGGACACTTGGCGTGCTTCAGGCAGCGGCGAAGCTCCATGTATTTTTCGGCGCCCTGCGCCGTCTTCTGCACCTCGATCGTGCCATCCGGCTTCTTTCTGGTATACCGGTAGTCGATATCCGCGCGCTTGAACAAGGCGTGGAACAGGTAGGTCCAGGCGATGATCGCGGTGACGATGAACACCTCGGAGCGGAAGTGCGTCTTCGGGTTGTTGTAGGACTGAACGGCGACCAGCATCGCCTCGCGGGCCTTGATCAGCAGTTCGTCGCCCAGGAGGTGCAAGCCGGTGGCCGGATCGATCTGCGGCCAGTCCTGCAAGAAGCGTTGAAGCTCCTCGTCGGTCGCGGTCTTGGTCTTGGCGTGCTTGGTTTCGGTGCGGATTTCGGCGATGCGCGCGTGGTTGATCGACCGGGTGGGGCGGGTGAAGTAGGCCAGGATGTCCTGGTCGTTGCCGAACGTGCCCTTGGCCAGCATGGCCTTGACCAGGGCCACCTCCCACCGCTCCAGGCTGTTCTTTCGGCTCCGCTTGACCGTTGGGCCCGCCGACGGCATCCATCACGCCCTACAACTCGCCAAGAAATGCCCGTTGGTACATGGCTGCAAACGGCGTACCTATGTCTTCCACGCCCTTCTAAAGCGGTTGAATGTGCGCTCGATACATTCCAAGAAGTCAACCGAACTAAAAGCCAACCGAAGCGCTTCTGGTGTTCGGGCGTGGGCAGAAAGAACTCGATTCCCTGGAACTTCCCCTTGATGCCCATTCCCTACATTGAATTTTTGAAGACGCGCTGGCTGTATCAACTTCATGGCCACCGCCAACTGGGTACAAACCGATGCACAAGGGTGATACACACGCCCCGTGGACCACCTTTTTCAAGTGATCGCGCCGTTCCCTAACTTACTGAGTTCGCGTGATATGCCTTCGCGTGAAGGCTTGGCTGGGGCGGGAGGATTCGAACCTCCGATGCCGGAACCAAAATCCGGTGCCTTACCACTTGGCTACGCCCCAATGCGGCCGCGACCTTAACCGCTCCGTAAACCTCTCGCAACCGGCGCCGCGACCACCCACCATCGCGGCTGAAACGCCGCCAGCATCGCCGCCGCCGCTTCGGCCCGCGCTCCGTCGGCGAACAGCGCAAAGCAGGTTGCGCCGCTGCCGCTCATCCGCGCCAGCAGGGCGTCCGGGAGAGCCGCCAGCGCCGCCAGCACGCCGCCGATCTCGGGCGCGAGCGCTCGCGCCGAAGGGCATAGATCGTTGTCGCGGGCGGCGAGCAGGCGGGCCAGCGCGGCCGCGTCCGCCGGCGCTTCGGCGAAACGGCTTGGCGCGGAGAAGGCCCCCCGCCGCCCGGCGAACACCGCCGGCGTCGACACCGCGACGCCGGGGTTGGCCAGAACCAGCCAGAACGCCGGCAGTGGCGGCGCCGGTGTACCTTGCTCGCCGATTCCGCCGATGAACGCGGATTGTGCGTCCAGGCACATCGGCACGTCGGCGCCCAGCGTCAGCGCAATGGCGTGAAGATCGACCGAGTCGCGCGGGAGCCGCCATAGTAGGCTAAGCGCGCGCAAGGCCGCGGCCGCGTCGGCCGAACCGCCGCCGATCCCCGAGGCCACCGGCAGGCGCTTGACTAACGTCATCCGCGCTCGGGGCGGACGCGCGGCGGCCGCCCCGAGCGCCCGCGCGGCGCGCATGACGAGATTGTCGCCACTCGCGGGTAGAGCTTCGGCGAACGGACCCGCGAGCGTCAGGCTCAAACCGTCATCCGGCGCGACCTCGATCGTGTCACCCACGTCGGGAAAGACGACCAGGCTGTCAAGCAGATGATAGCCGTCGGCGCGCCGGCCGACGACGTGGAGATAAAGATTGATCTTCGCCGGCGCCTCTTCCCGGATCGGCGGCGCGGGCGCGCTCATCGCGACCCGGCGTTCGCTTCCTTGACCACGCCGTCGAGCTTGCGCTCAAGCTCGACTTTGAGATCGGCATCCGGTTTCAGGTCCAGCGCGGTGCGCCATTGGAACCTGGCTTCGCGCCGGCGGCCGACCGCCCAGTAGGCATCGCCCAGATGGGAGTTAATGACCGGATCTTCGGACCGCAGTTCGACCGCGCGCTCGAGCTGGACCACCGCCTCCGGGTACTTGCCGAGCCGGTAATAGACCCAGCCGAGACTGTCGACGATGAAGCCATCGTTGGGCCGCAACTCCACCGCGCGGCGAATCATGTCCTGGGCCCGGTCAAGGTTCTCGCTCCGCTCGACCCAGGAATAGCCGAGATAGTTCAAGACCAGCGGCTGATCGGGATCGAAGTCGAGCGCGCGGAGGAAGTCGGCCTCCGCCCGGGGCCACTGCTTCGAGCGCTCCAGCGCGATCCCGCGGGCATAGATCAGCCGCCAGTACCGCGGCGGCAGCGGCTCGCTGCGCTTGACCGCCTCGTCATAGGCGGTGACGGCGTCGGCGAACTGCTCGCGTTGGCGGAAGATGTCGCCGAGCACGATCAGCGGCTCGGCGTTGTCCGGCCGGTCGGCCGCCATCGCTTGCAATTCTTTCTCCGCCTTGGCGGACTGGCCCATCGCATCGAGTACCGCGGCACGGTTCAGCCGCGCCTGCCACGAGAGCGGCGAGGCCGGGTCGACCGCGGCATAAGCGGCGGCCGCGTCGGCAAGCCGACCGGCCTGCTCCAGCAGATCGCCAAGCTGCATTTGCAACAGCGGATAGTTTGGTCTGGCGTAAAGCCCGAGTTCGGCGAGCATCAAGGCCACATCACGCGCGTTCTGGTGCGCGAGCGTGCTGGCCGCATAGTACAACGCGTCGGCGACGCCATCGGCCGGTGAGGCGATTAGCGCGGCCGGCCGTGTCCCGCTCTCCAGCCGCGCCCAAGCCTCGGAGAGCGGACTGCCGGCGGGTCTGCGCTGGTCGAGTTCGGTATAAACGGCCCTGGCCTCGTCCGGCTTGCCGGCGCGCTCGTAGAGCCCACCGACGATCTCGGCCAGCCGGATCTGGGCAATGTCGTTGACGTCCGCCAAGGCGCGGGCGTGAACAAGGGCCGCGGCCGAGCAATTCGCGGCGTCGTTCAACAGCCCCGCATGAAGGTGGTACAGGCTCGAAAACCGCTCGTCCTTCTTCAGCGGCTCTACAACCGCCAGCGCCTCGTTGGTCCGCCCCTCGCCCTGCAGCGCCCAAGCGCGGAAAATCGGCGTTAAAAACGATCCCAACGGCCCGCCCGGCGCCGCCTTCAGAGTCCTCTCGGCGTCTCGATAGCGCCCGTTCTTGATGTCATCGACGGCCACCGTGAACGACGCAAGCTCGCCGCCGCCTTTCTTGCCGACGATCCGCCTGGCGATCGCGACCGCCTGCTGAGTTCGTCCGTCCATCAGCAAGGCCCGGTGCGCGCGCTCCAGCAACATCAAGTCGTTGGGCGCCTTGTCGAGCGCGGCGAGAAGGAAATCGGCGGCGGCCGAATCGCTGTTGATGCTTTGTGCGTGGCGGGCGGCGAGATAGTTTCCGGTCAACGTCGTGCCGATCGCGAGGGGCCGATCGGCGAGCGCGCCGCCGCCGGTCGCATGATCCGTCGCGCAGGCGGCGGAGATAAGGACGAGCAAGGCGGCGCCGGCCGGCCGCCCCAACCACGAGGGGCGGCCGGGGCGATGCGGGAACGTCATCTACGGCCTACTCACATGTTGGGATAATTGGGACCGCCGCCACCCTCGGGGACGACCCAGTTGATGTTCTGGGTCGGATCCTTGATATCGCACGTCTTGCAGTGGACGCAGTTCTGCGCGTTGATCTGCAGGCGCTTGGCGCCGTTGTCCTCGACAAATTCGTAAACTCCAGCCGGGCAATAGCGCACCTCCGGCCCGTCATAGAGCGCGAGGTTGGTCGCTACCGGGATCGAGGCGTCCTTCAGGGTCAGGTGAACCGGCTGATCTTCTTCGTGGTTGGTGTTGGATATGTACACCGAAGACAGCTTGTCGAAGGTGATCACCCCGTCCGGCTTGGGATAGGCGATCTTGGCGCACGCGGCCGCCGGCTTGAGCTGGCTGTGATCGGGGTGATTGCGGAACGTCCACGGCGCCCTGCCGCGGAGCACGTAGGTATCGAGCGCCGAGTAGCCAAGGCCGACCCACATGCCGCGGTGGAACGACGGGCGAATGTTGCGGACCTTGTAGAGCTCGTCCCACACCCACGACGCCTTCAACGCATCCGGATAATCGTCGACCACCGCCGCCGGGCGCTCCGCGCCCAGCGCCGCGTAGAGCGCCTCGGCGCAGACCATGGCCGATTTCATCGCGGTGTGGGTGCCCTTGATCTTGGGCACGTTGAGGAAGCCCGCGGTGTCGCCGATCAGCGCGCCGCCGGGGAACACCAGCTTTGGAATCGACTGGTAGCCGCCCTCGGCCAGCGCGCGCGCGCCATAGGCGATGCGCCGGCCGCCTTCGAACGTGGGGCGGATCGCAGGATGGGTCTTGAACCGCTGCATCTCGTCGAACGGGTTGAGGTACGGATTGCGGTAATCGAGACCGATGACGAAGCCGACGGCGACCTGGTTGTCCTCGAGATGATAGATGAACGAACCGCCGTAGGTGTCGCGATCGACCGGCCAGCCGATGGTGTGGACGATCTTGCCCGGCACGTGCTTCGCCGGCTCGACCTCCCAAAGCTCCTTGACGCCGATGCCGTAGGTTTGCGGATCGACGCCCTCGCGCAATTTGAACCGCTCGAACAGGGTCTTGGTCAACGATCCGCGGCAGCCCTCGGCGAAGATCGTGTAGGTCGCGTGCAGCTCCACGCCGGGCTGATAGTTCGCGGTGTGCTCGCCATCGCGCCCGACGCCCATGGCGCCGGTAGCGACGCCCTTGACCCGCCCGTCCTCGTGGTAGAGCACCTCGGCGGCGGCGAAACCGGGGTAAATCTCAACTTCCAATTCCTCGGCCTGCGCGCCCAGCCAGCGGCACACATTGCCGAGGCTGACGACGTAGTTGCCGTGGTTGTTCATCTGCGTCGGCGTTGGCAGCCTGTAGGCTTTGGTCTCGGTCAGAAGCAGGAAGTGGTCCTCGCTCGCCGGCGTCAGCAGCGGCGCGCCCTTGTCCTTCCAGTCGGCAATCAGCTCGTTCAGCGCAATCGGATCGACCACCGCGCCCGATAGGATATGCGCGCCGATCTCCGAGCCCTTCTCGACGACGCAGACCGAAACCTCGCGCCCGCCCGCGGCCGCCAACTGCTTCAACTTGATCGCCGCGCTCAGCCCGGCTGGTCCGCCGCCGACGATGACGACGTCAAACTCCATTGAGTCCCGTTCCATGGAATGCCCCAGATTCACGTTCGCTCCATTCGTTGCTTTCGCCTTATAACATATGCACAAAAGCAGTGCGGGCAAATTGATCGTGCGCGAGAGCGTTGGCGCGGATTACGGGCCCTGGCCGAAACTCGCCCGCCGGCGCGGGCAAACGAACGCGAGAAGTGCATGACGTCGGCCGGTTTACCCGGTTTACCCTGTGCCGATGCGCCAATGTCCGCACCACGAAAAGAAGCCAAGGCAGACCAAGCCGAGAGGAACGCCGAACGTCGCGATGTAGAACAAGGGTAAGGCCCCAATTAATCCTGGTAGAAGCGCGAGTTGCGTGTTTTACAACCTCAGACGGTATTTAACAATTGCGGAAGGCCGACCTATGATCTATGTTTAGTCTTTGCCTAGGCGACACGCCACAACATGCATACTTGGGAGGGTGGCATCATGGCACTTGAAGACCAAGACAAACCGCAGACACTCTTTGAACTCGCGGGAGTGCCTGATCAAACCGTGGATTGGGACGATGCCGTACTGGTTCTGGTCGATGTTCAGCTGGAGTATGTTCAAGGCGCGCTGTCGCTTGAACCCGTGGGGGCGTCTGCCATCGACCGTTCTGCGCGTCTTCTCGAGCTCGCCCGCGCCAACGGCATTCCCGTGGTGCACATCGTCCACCACGGCCAGCCGGGCGACGCGGCATTTGACCCCGAGACCGACAATGTACGGATCGTGCCCCAGCTCACGCCGCGGGCGGAGGAAACGGTCCTCACCAAGGGCTTGCCGAACGCGTTCGCCGGCACGAACCTAGTCGACGTCTTGAGGACCTTGGGCCGCGGCCAACTCATCGTTGCCGGCTTCATGAGTTCATATGTGCGTGAGTTCGACGGTGCGCGCGGCACTTGACCTCGGCTTCCGCTCGGTTGTCTGCGAAGACGCCTGCGCCACCCGGACGCTGGCGGCGCAAAGCAAGCTCGTGCCGGCGGGCGGCGATGGCGGCGCTGAGCGACCGCTTCGCCACGATCTTGACGCTGGACGATTTTATCCGCTCGGCGGCCTGAACCGCGGGTCAATTTGCCGGGCAAGCGGCTGGCCCCGACATGGTGAAGAACGCGGCGAATGATCCGGCGCTCGCGGCGCTGATGGCCTGGTACCTCGAAGCCGGGGTCGACGAGACCATCGGCGAGCGGCCGATCGAGCGCTACGGCACGACCGCCGAGCCGGCCATGGCGCCCCCGGCTCGCGCCCTTGCGCGCGCGCCGTCCGCCGCGCCGTTCTCGCCGCCACCGATGACGAACGAGCCGGCGACGATGATGAACGAGCCGGGGGCGGCCGCCCCGCCGCGTCGCGCCCCGGTGGCCGCGGCCGTTGCCGCCGCCGGCGACGCGGCCTCGCTCGACGAGCTGCGCGCGATCCTCGAGGCGTTCGACGGCTGCGGCCTGAGCAAAACGGCGACCAACACCGTGTTCGGCCAGGGTGACGCCAACGCCCGGGTGGTGCTCATCGGCGAGGCCCCCGGCAGCGAGGAGGACCGCCGCGGCCTGCCGTTCATAGGCCCGAGCGGCCAGCTGCTCGACAGGATGCTTGCCTCCATCGAACTCGCGCGCGAGCGCGTGTTCATCTCCAACACCGTCTTCTGGCGCCCGCCCGGCAACCGCAGCCCGACCAGCGGCGAGGTCGCCGTCTGCATGCCGTTCGTCGAGCGCATGATCGAGCTGATCGACCCCCAGATCGTGGTGACCCTCGGCGGCCCGGCGGCCAACGCCCTGCTCGGCCGCGGCGAGAGCATCGGCCGGCTACGCGGCCGCTGGTTCACCTTCCAGACCCCGCGGCTGGCCCGCCCGGCGGCGGCGGCGGCGCTGTTTCACCCGGCCTATCTGCTCCGCACCCCGGGACAGAAACGGCTGGCATGGCGCGACCTGCTCGCCCTTCGCGCCAAACTCGACGCCCTCGATCACGCCGGATAGGAGCGCGGGCGAGAAATCAGCCCGCCGCGAACACCTTCATCACCTCGTCGCCGAGGTGGTTGATGACCTTGACCGCGATGCGGCCCGTCGAGGGTTTGGGGAAGGGCCGCGAGACGGCGCGGTTCAGGCTGGCCCAGGCATCGGCGTCGATCTCGGCCTTCAGCGTCGTCTTCAGCGCCTTGTAGGGGTCGTTGGCGCCGAGGAAGTAGGCGTGGCGGGCGAAGCCGTGTCTTCGTTATCGATATCCGCCGAAGATCACGAACAGGTTGCCCTTTCCGGTGTTCTTGAGCGCATCGGGCATGTGCAGGTCGGCGTTCATCCGGGCTTTGAGCACCGGAATGCGGCCCAACTTGTCGAAGTCCGCCGAATGGGCGTCGTAGTTGAAGGCGCAGCCGATCAGCACGTCGAATCCGGCATCCCCGGCCTCGCGGGCCGCTGCGACCAGGTCGGGCCGGGCGACGGTGCCGAACTCGGGGCCGATGAAGATGCCGGCCCGTCTTTCACAACGCGAAAACCTTCAAAAACGAACATAACTAAGGCTAGATCCGCGTGCCTCAACCCTTCTTGCGGCCACTAAACGGCTCATACCTGTTTCGTTAGTCTTCCATCTTGCCCACGGCGGCGGCAAACGCGATCGCCTCGCCGGGCGGGACGGTTTCGCGCTGGATGCGGAGATCGAAGATCGAGGTCAGCGCGACCTGACCGGCGAGCGCGAGGCCGGCGAGATCGATCGGCCCGCCGCCATCGAGCCAGGATGCGCGCGCCTTGCCTTCGCCATCGCTCACCGCTCGCGCCGCCAGCAGCAGCGCGCCGACGCAGCCGACGGCGGCGGCCTCACCGTCACTCCAGCATCACGCCCATGAACACGAAGAGCGGAACGGCGACGAGCACCTCGTTGACCATGATGCCGAAGGTGCGCGACGGCAGGCCGCCGAGCAGGCGCAAATCGAAGCTGTCGAGGCTGAAACCTACGAGCGCGAAGGCGAACGCGGTGCCGGCAGGCTGAACGCGACCGGAAGGCCGAGCATCAACACGGCATGCGCTTGCCGACAAACTGTTTGGACAGCCCCAGCCGACCGGCAGCGGCGGTAAAGCTTTGTGCATCCACCGTCTCGGCAAAGATCCGCATGTCTTCGAGCTGGCTCATTGTCCCTCTCAAGTTGGCAGTATTAAGGTGTAGGACGCCAATGGCTTTGCACTGGATGTTCTGCATCCGCGCCTCCCCTCCAGGCCACCTGATCGCTTCGATTTCGGGGGAGCATGGCTCCTCCTCCTCCCATCAACGAGGAGAAACATCATGATGCAAGTACGCAAGGCTTCTGACCGCGGCGTGGCCGAACACGGCTGGCTGAGCTCGCGCCACACCTTCTCGTTTGCCGGCTATAGGGACCCCAGCCAGATCGGCTTCTCCGACCTGCGCGTGATCAACGAAGATCGCGTGACGCCGGGCCAGGGTTTTGGCACCCACCCGCACCGCGACATGGAGATTTTTTCCTACGTGTTGGAAGGCGCCCTGGCGCACAGCGACAGCATGGGCACCGGCTCGCAGATCAAGCCCGGCGACGTGCAGCTGATGAGTGCCGGCAGCGGCGTTACCCACAGCGAGTTCAACGGCTCCAAGGAGGCGCCGGTGCATTTCCTGCAGATCTGGATCGTGCCGGACCACACCGGTGGCGCGCCGGTCTACCAGCAGCAGCACTTCAATGAAGCGGATAAGCGTGGACGCCTGCGCCTGATCATTTCGCCGGATGGCCGTGATGGCTCGCTGCGCATTCAGCAGGATACCCACGTCTACGCTGGTCTGTTCGACGGCGATGAAAGTGCCACGTTGACGCTGGACAGAAACCGCCATGCCTATGTGCATGTCGCCCGCGGCAGCGTCGAACTCAACGGCGTGAAGCTGGTGGCCGGTGACGGCGCGCGCCTGCGCAACCCGCAGACGCTGCAGCTAACCGCCGGTAAGGATGCCGAGGTGCTGGTGTTCGACCTGCGTCCGCAGGAATTGCCGCAAATGCCGTGAGGTTTCGCGGGTCGTCGGAAGCGCCGATGGCACGGCCGACAACTGTCCACCACAAGGAGCATCCGTCATGAGCAAGATGAAAGTTTGGTCTTTCGAGCAATATGGGCCGCCCTCGGCGCTGAAGCAGCAGGAGCGCGAGATGCCCCAGCCAGGCCCCGGCGAGGTACTGGTCAAGGTGGCGGCCACCGCGATCAATCCCAGCGACGTGAAAAATGTCTCGGGGCACTTCAAAGCCAGCGCGCCGCGGGTGCCGGGACGCGACTATGCCGGCACGATCGTTGCCGGCGACGGGCGGCAAGGTGAGGAAGTCTGGGGCAGCGGCCCCCTTGATGAAGGCTGCGCTCATGTCGATGCAGACTTCGCTCACGTTTTCCGCTGCGCCGTCGTGATCCGTGAGGTCGGCGGCGAACGTCTGGACGGTGGTGGCGTCCTTGCCATCGTCAAACCGTCGGCAACGACCTTGCGTTTAGCGAAACAACACCTGCGGTAGCCACGTCGCCAGCGAAGGGAACGCCGCGACCAGGCCAAGGGCGATGAGCTGGATGACGACGAAGGGAATGATACCTCGGTAGATGTCGAGCGTGCGGACCTCCGGCGGCGCGACGCCGCGCAGGTAGAACAGGGCGAAGCCGAACGGCGGGGTCAGAAAGCTCGTCTGCAGGTTGATCGCGATCATGACCCCGAACCAGACCGGGCTCACGTCCATTTGCAGAATAACCGGTCCCACGATCGGCACGACGACGAAGATGATCTCGATGAAGTCGAGGAAAAAGCCGAGCACGAACATCACCCCCATGACGACCACCATCGCGCCGAAGCGCCCGCCCGGCATGCTCGACAAGACGTCCGCGATCAGCCGGTCGCCGCCGAACCCGCGAAAGACCAGCGAAAAGACCGAGGCGCCGAGCAGGATGACGAAGACCATGCTGCTGATTTGAAGCGTCGCGCGCATCACCTCGACGAGGATGTCGGTGGCGTACAGACGCCTAATGGCGACGGCGAGGCCCCAGATCAGGACGAGGCCTAGGCCCACCGCCGAAGCGAAGGCGATCGCCTCGCCGGGCGGGACGGTTTCGCGCTGGATGCGGAGATCGAAGATCGAGGTCAGCGCGACCTGACCGGCGAGCGCGAGGCCGGCGAGATCGATCGGCCCGCCGCCATCGAGCCAGGATGCGCGCGCCTCGCCTTCGCCATCGCTCACCGCTCGCGCCGCCAGCAGCAGCGCGCCGACGCAGCCGACGGCGGCGGCCTCTGTCGGCGTCGCGACCCCGGCGAGGATCGAGCCGAGTACCGCCAGGATCAGCAGGCCCGGCGGCAGCATCACCGTCACGACCTTGCGGCCCAGCCCCTCGGCGGTCTCGCCGACCGCGAGCAGCGCCGGGCAAGAGCGCGGATTGAGTGCCGCCTGGACGAGAATCCAGGCCATGTACAGGCCGACCAGAAGCATCCCGGGAACGAAGGCTCCGGCGAACAGATCGATGACCGAAACCGGCTCGGGCGCCCAAATACCTACGGCGCGCTGGGCTTCGGCGTAGGCGCCCTGGAGGATGTCGCCGAGAAGAACGAGAACGATCGAGGGCGGAATGATCTGGCCCAGCGTGCCGGATGCGCAAATGGTCCCGGCGGCGAGCTTCGGATCATAGCCCGCGCGCAGCATCGCGGGCAGGCTGAGCAGGCCCATGGTCACGACGGTGGCGCCGACGATCCCGGTCGAGGCCGCCAAAAGCATGCCCACGAACACCACCGACAGGCCGAGCCCGCCGCGCATCCGGCCGAATAAAAGGCCCATGGTTTCAAGCAATTGGTCGGCGATCTTCGCGCGCTCCAGCATCACGCCCATGAACACGAAGAGCGGAACGGCGACGAGCACCTCGTTGACCATGATGCCGAAGGTGCGCGACGGCAGGCCGCCGAGCAGGCGCAAATCGAAGCTGTCGAGGCTGGAACCGACGAGCGCGAAGGCGAACGCGGTGCCCGCCAGGCTGAACGCGACCGGAAAGCCGAGCATCAGCACGGCGCAGACGACGGCGAACATGGCGACGCTCATAACCTCGCCGGTCATCGCTTCAGCGCCCCGCCGCGGGGCCGGGAAGCGCCGGCTCGTCGCGCCCGGCCAGAGCCAGGATCGAGCGCGCGGCCAAGGCAAGACCTTGCAGGCCAAGCAGGACGCAGAACACGATCAGGACGGACTTGAGCGCGAACAGCCCCGGCAGGCCGCCGGCCTCGCGGGAGCCCTCGAAGCGCTGCCAGGCCAAGCCGACGTAGGGCCAACTGACGGCCGCGACCATGATCACCACCGGCATGAGCAGCACGATGGCCCCGAACAGGTTGACCGCCGCCTTGTAGCGCGGCCGCGCGTCTCGATAGAAAATGTCGACGCGGACATGGCCGTCGTGCATCAGGGTGTAGCCGGCGCCGAGCATGAAGACGATGCCGTGAAGCCAGACGTAGGATTCCTGCATCCAGACGAAGCCGACGCTGAAGACATAGCGCAAGATGACCACCGCGAAGGTGATCAGCACCATGGCCAACGTCAGCCACGCGGTGGCGCGGCCGGCGGCGTCGTTCAGTCGCTCGACCGCGCGGATGAACTTCTCAAGCGCCTTCATGCCCCTCGCCCCGCGCCGCCGCGAGCCGCCCATTCCCGCGAAGCGCGTATCCTAATCGGCAACAGTTGGCATGGATACAGCCGCCGCGGGTTCATGTCGCCGATGAGTTGGGATCGGGGGCTGGATCGGGGGCGGGATCGGGGGCGGCCGCGGTCCTTCGCATGACCTCGATCAGGCGCAGGCGGGCGGGCGGGAGGCCGCGGCCATAGGCGCGGAAAACGTGGCGTTCGAGGAAATACCCCGTCAGCGTGAGACCCGCGAGCGCCTCCGCGGCGCTGCCGCTGGCGCCCGGCTGTTGGAGAAACCGGGGCAAGGCGAGCAGCCTGTCGCGGTAGGGCTCGCCGGCGGCGCGCGAGACCGCCCGGCCGCTGCGCGGCGAGACGAAAGCGAGCTCCGAGGTCACGCCGGTCGCGGCGCAAGCCCCGAGATCGAGGCCGAAGCCAAGGGCGCCGAGCAGGCCAAGCTCCCACTTGACCATCGCCGAGGGCCATACCGCGTCGTCATCGAGGCTGGCGAGAACCGCCAGCGAAGCATCGTAAACGTCTTCGTGCGCGTCGCGTTCGGGCAGCGCCGCGTTGGCCACCGCGCAGACCGAGGACAGCGCGGCGAGCCGGCCCGGATCGCCGAGAACGCCCGCCGGCAACGCCGCGATCGGTTCCCAGACGATGGTCCCGAGGTGCTCGGCGAGCCGCGCCCGCCAGGTCGCGCGCACGACCGCTCCCGGCTGAAGATAACCGCGCGCGGACTGCCCCCTGACGCCCCGCACAAGGCCGGACTGACGACCCCGCTCGCGCGTCAGCAGCGAGACGATGGCCGAGGTCTCGCCGTGACGGCGCAGTGCCAGGACGACGGCGTCATCGATCCATTCCATCGCCGCATCCTTACCATGCCCGGTGCACAATCGCGCGGCAGGTCCGTGCCGGAATCGCGGGCATTTCGATGATTTGCGCTCCGGCCCGCGGTGTAATGAGGGTATAATGAGGATGTAATGAGGGGCAAGGAGCCACCCGGTTTGCAACGTGGCGCCAATTTTCCCACGCTCGCGCCGCAAGTTTGGTCCGCACATTGCGTCTTGCGCTCGGGCTATACGTTTGCGCGGTGTCCGCCACAGGGGAACGATCGTGGACAAGCATTTGGGTATTCACAACATCATGATCACCGAGCCTCATCCATGCCGGAGAGGTTTTTTCAGGCGCCTTTACGCACGAGTTGAGGTCGCTCACACCGGCGAGTACTGGGTCTGGCGGCAGATCGACGAGACCGGATCGCCACTCACCGACGCCGAGCGGGCGTTCGCAACGCAAGACGCGGCGCTGAGCGATGCGGTGAGCAGGCTGCGCGGCGAAGCGGTGATCTAAGCCCGTCGCACACACGCCGTTTCGGCGCGCTCAGCCGTTCACGCCCACCGTACTTCCGCGCGACGCCGCCCGCGAGCAAGCCAGCCGATACGGCGGCGGTCCGTACAGCCCACAGCGGTTAAGCTTTCGCCGCCGCGAGAGAGAGGCCTATAATGGCCGCCGGGCCGCCCGCGGCACCTCGTTACGATTGGCGTATCGGGCATTCGCCGTATCGGGCGCTCGGCGTATCGAGCGCTTGGCATATCGGATCTTAATCGAGAGATCAGGGACGGCAGGGGTCGAAGTCAGGCCATGCGTGAGCAAGCCGATCCGGGATCTTGGAGATGAACGTCGTGCCACTCCCAGGCGGGCGGTGTTCCGTCACGCCCGTTCATGTCGCCATCATCATGGACGGTAACGGGCGGTGGGCGCGGTCGCGCGGATTGCCGCGCTCGGCCGGGCACAAACGCGGCGCCGAGGCCGCGCGCATCGCGGTCGAGACCGCCGGCCGGATGGGCGTCCGCTATCTGACGCTCTTTGCGTTCTCATCGGAGAACTGGAAACGGCCGGAGACGGAGATCACCGACCTGATGGGGTTGTTGCGTCACTACCTGCGCAACGAGATCGACCATTTCCACAAGAGCGGCGTTCGACTCCGGGTCATCGGCGACAGATCGCGGCTGTCGCGCGACATCGTCACGCTTATTGCCGCCGGCGAAGAGCGAACCGCGGCAAACCAGGACATGACCCTGATCATCGCGCTGAACTACGGCGGGCGGGCCGAAATCGCCGCCGCCGCCCGCAGACTCGCCGAGAAGGTCGCCGCCGGTCAACTGAGGCCCGCCGAGATCGACGAGCGAGCGCTCGCGGACCATCTCGAAACCTCCGATGTTCCCGATCCCGATCTGTTGATCCGCACCAGCGGCGAGCAAAGAATCAGCAACTTCCTCATCTGGCAACTGGCCTATACGGAACTGGTTTTCCTCGATATTCTCTGGCCGGACTTCTCGCGGAACGATTTCGAGGCGGCCATCCGCGAATTCGAAGGGCGCAGCCGGCGCTACGGCGCGGTTCACGACCCCGTCACCGTCTCATAGCGGAGTTATCGCGCCGCTCGTTCGTTGATGAGGCTAGAAGCGATCCAATGGGCGGGTGCGCCCGATCATCCGGCAGCCGATGGGGAGGACCAAAATGAATTTACGCGCTGTTGCGATCGTTCTCGCGGGGGGCAAGGGGTCGCGGCTTGCGCCGCTGACCGAGGAACGGGCGAAGCCGGCGGTGTCCTTCGCCGGCAAGTACCGAATTGTCGATTTCGTGTTGAGCAATCTGGTCAACTCGGGGATCTATTCGATCTACGTCCTGGTTCAGTTCAAGAGCCAGTCGTTGTTGTTGCATCTCAAGGACGGCTGGCAGTTCAGCACCATTCTCGGCAGCCAGTTCATCATTCCGGTCCCGGCGCAGATGCGGTCTTCCAGCGAGAACTGGTACCGCGGGACCGCCGATGCGATCCATCAGAACATCAACCTCATCGAGCAATCCAAGCCGGACATCGTCGTCGTCTTCGGCGCCGACCACGTCTACCGGATGAACGTGGCGGAAATGATCGAATTCCATCGGCAAGTGACCGCCGACGTTACCGTGGCGACCATTCCGGTCGAGAGAAAGTACGCCGGCGAATTCGGTGTCGTCGAGGCGATGGCCGACGGGCACATCGTTCGCTTTATCGAGAAGGATCCCGATGCTCCCGGACTGCCGGGTAACCCTGGCATGGTCCTGGCGTCGATGGGAAACTACGTGTTCTCGGCCGATGCATTGCTGCGCATGCTTCGCGAAGACGCGGCGGACGAAACAAGTTCTCACGACTTCGGCACGGACGTGCTGCCGCGCCGGGTCGGCAAGGACCGCATCTTCGCCTATGACTTCGCCAACAATCGGATCCCCGGCGAGCCCTCGGGAGGCAAGAGCTACTGGCGCGATGTCGGGACGCTCGACGCCTACTTCCAGGCCAACATGGAGATCCGCTCGGAGAACTCACCGCTCAATTTATATAACAGGCGGTGGCCACTGCGGACTGCCAGCTATCCCGATCCCCCAGCCCGCTTCGCGCTCGGCAACGGCAGCGAGCCAGGACAAGCGATCGACTCGCTCGTCTCCGGTGGCTCGATCATCGCCGGCTTGGTTCGAGATTCCGTGCTCGGGCGAAATGTCCTCGTGCACCAGGGCGCGACGGTTGAAGAGTGTATCATTCTCGATAACTGCGAAATCGGTCCCGGAGCCTCGCTGCGCCGGACCATTCTCGACAAGAACGCGCGCGTCCCGGCGGGCGAACGCATCGGCCACGACCTGGAGCAGGACCGGAAGCGCTACAGCGTGAGCGACAGCGGTATCGTCGTCGTCTCCGGAACCCGCTCGCCGGTGGACCTGACGACCGTCGGAATTTGATGGATCCCGGTGTGTGCGGGAGCGTCCTCCTTGTTTCGCTCCCGCACACGCGCGTTGATACGATCCACATTGGCGAATACACGCGGGCCGTTGGCGGCTAACCTCCGGTCCGCGCCGCGATCGTTGACATTTTAGGAAGATATTTCAGCTGGTTATGGCGTCATGTTCGGCGATCTTTACCTCGGCGCGCCACGTCAAGGGCCAAGCCGCGCGCCTAGCCGCCCGATCTATCGACAGCTTTATCCACAGCCAGGCTCGTCGATGGCGCATGGCGCATATGGACAGAGAAAAGCGAAGGCCGGACGACTTGATCCTTCACGAGCTGTAACCGAGATCGCGGGGAAGATCACCGTACAGATCGGCGAAACGCTGGCGGATGTCCTTATCGAAATAGTTTTTCCAGTCCCCCGGCACGCCTTTTCTGTACTTCTCTTTCTTGTCTTCCTCACCCGGCTTGCGCCCACCCGAGATCTTTTCGAATGCGTATGTGTCGAGAACCTTCGCCAGAACATCCGCGGGAACTTTGATATCGCAGTGCGTCAACAGTTGCGACCACGCGGCGGCTTTGTCCGGTCCCGTCAAATCCTCGTAACGCATGATCGTGATGGACGGATCGCTTTTCGCCGCGGTGGCCCATGATCGCAGCATGTTGGCGATGGCCCCGAATTGGCCAACGGTCGCAAGAATCCCGTCACGCTCCGAAAGTTGCGCGAGCTCCTGGCGCCGCCCGTCTAACCCTGGCCAGCCGAGCTTGTGGGAATAGCGATTGGAAAAATACCAAGATACCAGGATGTCTCGGGGGTCGCGTTGGACAAAGAACGACGCGTAGGCCACCGGTTTGGGAATCCGGGCAAACAAATCATGGCGACAGTAAAGTCCGGGGACGACGCACCGCTCGGGGATGGCCAAGGCTTCGGGACACGGCCACCAATTCGCGCTTTGCACCGGAATATATATTTTCAGACCTGAATACATGTAGATGCGTGGGTCGGACAAGATCACCCGCACCCACTGGCTGGCGGTCTTCCATACGCAGGCGTGATAGACAACCGTGTTGCGCGAACGATGACGCACCGGGAGAACCGAAGAACAGGCGTTGCGAAGGGCGTACTCCTGCTCCAAGGAGAAAAGTTGTTTCAGCTTGCGCATGTGCCTCATGACCATATCGGCTGCCACTCCTCGGTTGTTGGCTGTGCGCGTTCCGGCAACCGGAACCTTGGCGGCCGCCGCCTCCAATGGTCCCATGTCGTTCACCGCGCACGAGATCCGGAAAGGGGCAACAGCTCCGCCGAGCGCGGTAACGAACGCGGTCGCTGAGCGCTGACGTTTGCCATAGCACGGGCCGCGCACGAAAGTCGTGATTGATCCGGTTGTCCGGCCGAAAACTCAGCCGGCGCGGCCGCTGGGCACGCTTCGCCGTCGGAGCCGTCGCCGGGGTTCGCCGCGCGGCGGAAGTTCGCTGCCGGCCAAGTCTATTAGAAGACGGGCAGGTCGAACCGGATCGGCAGGGCGATGTTGATGAAGTAGTCCGGAGCGTCATCGGTTACGCCGATCCCGCCCGAGACGTCGAGCAGCACCCTGCGGCCGAGAATCGACGAGGCGCCGAAAATAAACACACCCTGCACTTGGTTGGAGTTGTTGATCGTCCGGCCGCCGGTCTCGAAGTTGTCGACGAAGGTCGTCTGAAACTGGAAGCGGAGCGACGTTTCCGGGCTTGCGGCGAGGAGCGTGCCCAAGGTAAATCCGAACTGATCGCCGGGATTGGTGCCACTGTCCTTGAAGGTCTTCTGATAGAAGCCGCTGCCGACAAATGCCAAGGGATCCTGCCGCTTGAGCGCGACCAGTGAACCCGTCACCGCGCTGTACCCGCCGTTCAGCGCGATGTCGTTATCGCTCTTGTCGCCGGTGCCCGTGTTGTAGGTGACCCGGGCGATGAGATCGGGCGTCCAGCGGCCTTCGCGCAGCACCGTTTTCGCCAAACCGACGCTTAAGTCGCCAAGGCCGGAGCCCCAGCCGTCACGGGTGTCGCGGCCGGCCGAGCCGACGTCGACGATTTCGTCTTGCTGGGTGAAGCTGTAGGGAAGCGCCAATTCGAGCTGCGAATCCCACGGCAGGCCAACGCGAAGCCCCAGATTGGCGGTCAGTTCGTTGCGCTTGACCTTCTGGTTGGCGAGCACGCTATCACCGCCGCCAACATCGACGAGCAACGGTATATCGTCGATTTCGCGCCTGGTGTAGTTGAAACTCGGCTCGATCTCGGCTTGTCCCGTCGGCAGAAGCAACGCCCCGCCGGCGACCAGCGTACGCTCGAGCGCGCGTTCGGCGGCCTTTTCGTCGACCTCGATTGCCCCCGGCTTGGCCGCCGCCGCCGCGGGGGCGGACTGCGGCGGTGACGCGCCCGCCGGCGCGGCAGCGGGCGCGCGTGGATGGGCCGCCGCCGGCGCGGGTGCCGCCGCGGGGGTGGTACTGGTTTTGCGTTCAAGCGCCTCGATTTGGCGGGTGAGATCGCGGATGACCGCATCGCGCTGCTCGATCTGGCGGCTGAGCTCGCCGGTGGTGGCGCCGGCGTCCTGCGCGAGGGCGGGCGCGCCTGCGGCGATAGCGCAACCGCCAAGCGCCAGGACGCCGAGGCTAAGCGGGCGCGAAAAAGTGGACCTGATCATGGCTTCCCCTGCATGGCGCCGATTTGGCGACCGGATCCACTGTCCGCTTTCGGGCCAAGCGCGGACAGCTGATGAATTAAGAAAACGATCGAGCACACTGGCACGCCCATCCGGGCGCGGGATGGCCTAACGAAACATCACGAAGTCGTTCGCCCGCGGCGCCAACCCGTTGAGCACCGCGCCACCCCCACCGTCCCCACCCACATCGCCCCCATCACCATCACGCCGCGTTACGACGAAGGCGACCTTTCCGAAGTCGGCGTAGTCGATCCAGGCGTCCTCGAACTTGTCGATACGCATGGTGTAATTGCCGAAGGCGGGATCGGCGATCAGCACCCGATCGCCCATGGTACCGCGAAAAATTACGAAGTGGTTGTAGCCATTGGCGACGATGGGCACCATCACGGGTGCTCGGGCGACCAGGTCCTCGACGCTCATCCTGCCAAGGCCGACACCAAGGTAGCCCCGGCCCTCGACGACGCGCTTCAGGTCGAGCAGGGAAAACCCCTGGCGGATCTGTACGAGCCGAGGATTGTCGATGTACTCCTGGCGGTTGATGAGCGCCCTCGCGATCTCCTTCTCGCTCACCGGATCGCCGAAGCGGTAGTTGAGGATCGTCGTCAACGCCGCCGCGCCGCAACTCAGGTCCCACTCCTGAATGACGACGTTGGACCGGCGCATCTCAAGGAGCGAACGAACCGGCTCGCGCGCCGCCGACTGGCTCCACGGTGTGATGGCCAGAACTGCCATCAGGGCCATCGCGGCCAATGCCCGTGCGAACGACGCGGCCACCGGCGACGTACTCGACGCACTCACGGATGACGCGGAGGAGCGCGACCGCCCGCCGGCCCGAACAATCGTAAACAATGTTTTCACGAGCAACGTTTTCACATCGCCACCATATTGTTGCGCGTTGATTTCGCTTAAGCTCCGCGCGAGTATCGCCCACTTAAGATCGGATCAACAGATGCCTTTTTGCTTTAGTCGTATTTCAAAAGACTTAAACATGGTCTGTCGCGCGCTTTGTCCGCGCCCCGGCCGGCATGCGCGCGCCGCGGCTTGGCTCTCATCGGAGCGGCGTGGATTGTAAGAAGCGCCGCCCGTGAAACCTGGGAAAAGGCGTACACCATGAGCATCGGGACCCGTTCGCCGCGAACCGGTGGGACGCTGATCGTCAGCGCCTTGGCGCGGCATGGCATCGACACAGTGTATTGCGTTCCGGGCGAGAGCCACCTGGCGATCCTCGACGCGCTGCTTGAGGCGCCATCGATGCGCGTCGTCACCTGCCGCCACGAACACGGCGCGGCGATGATGGCCGAGGCCCACGGCAAGCTCACCGGCCGGCCGGCCGTGTGTCTCGTCACCCGTGGACCGGGCGCCTGCAACGCGTCGATCGGCGTTCACACCGCGTTCCAGGATTCGACGCCGATGCTGCTCTTGATTGGCCAGGTGGAGCGGGCCTTCCTCGGCCGCGAGGCGTTTCAGGAGGTCGCGCTGGCGGACATGTTCGCGCCGCTGGCCAAGCGCGCGGTCCAGGTCGGCTCGGCCGGGAAAATACCAGAGGCAATGGCGGGCGCCATTCGCGACGCGCTGTCGGACCGGCCGGGGCCCGTCGTGCTCGCGCTGCCGGAGGATGTGCTTGGCGAACGCGCCGCCGTTGCCGAGGTTGATCCTTACGCCATACCCGTCGGCGAGCCGGACGAGGGGCTGGTCGAGCGCTTCCACCACCTGCTCGGCGACGCCCGGCGGCCGATCGTGATCGTCGGCGGCGGCGGCTGGACAGCACAAGCCCGCGACGATCTGGCGGCTTTCCTTCTCGCGAGCGGCTTGCCGGTATGCTGCGCCTTCCGCCGCCATGATATCGTCGACAACCGCGACCCGCTGTTCGTGGGCGCGCTCGGGATCGGCGCCAACCCGGCGCTCATCGCTCGGGTCAAGGCCGCCGATCTGGTTATCGCGATCGGCACCCGGCTCGGCGAAATGACGACCCAGGGCTACACCCTTTTGGCTCCCGGTGGTGCCGAGCGCGATCGCCGCGATCGCGCCGGTCCCGATCTGGTGCATGTCTATCCCGACGCGGCCGAGCCCGGCCGGGTCTTCCCCGCGGCGCTGGCCATTGCGGCGAGCCAGGCGAGCTTTGTTGCCGCGGCCCGCCGCCTGGCCCCGGCCAATGCCGAGCGTTGGCGGAACTGGGCGGCGGAAGCAAGGCGCGAGTACATTGCCGACCGGGCGTTGGCCGTTCGCGGCGGCGCGCTGGATCTGGGCAAGGTCATGGCGGTGCTCGACGCGCTTCTGCCGGCGGACGCGGTGATCAGCGTCGATGCCGGCAACTTCAGCGGCTGGCCGCAGCGGTTCCTGACCTTCGGCAGCGGCCGGCGGCTGCTCGGCCCCTGCAATGGGGCCATGGGCTACGCCGTCCCGGCGGCGATCGCGGCCAAGTGCGCGGGGCCCGAACGCACGGTGGTCGCCTGCGTCGGTGACGGCGGCTTCGGCATGACCGGCCAGGAACTCGCCACCGCCATGGCCGAGAACGCGGCCATCATTGTGCTCGTTTTCGACAACGGCATGTACGGCACCATCCGGATGCATCAGGAACGCGCCTACCCGGGGCGGACCACGGCGACCACGTTGACCAACCCCGACTTCGCCGCGCTCGCCCGCGCCTACGGCGCCCACGGCGAAATGGTGACGCGGACCGAGGCGTTTCGCCCGGCCTGGGAACGTGCCGTCGCCGGCGCTCGCCCGGCGGTGATCGCGCTCAAGGTCGATCCCGAGGTTATCACCACCCGCCAGACACTGTCGGCCATTCGCGGCCGGGAACCATCGCCCGCGCCGGCTGTTTGACATGACACCCGCCGCCCCTGGTCGGGCGGCTCAATCGAGAAGTCCCGCCGCCCCTGGTCGGGCGGCTCATTGAGGAGTGCTGTCATGATTAACAAAGTTATTGCGGCCGCTTGCGCACTGCTTGTCACGGCGGTTCTCGCCAGCCCCCGTCCCGCGGCCGCGGCCGAAGACGCCAAGACGTTTCTCAAGGAGGCGATCCAGGGCGACATTGCGGAAATCCAGCTCGGCCAGCTGGCGGAGAAACAGGGCCATTCCAAGGGCGTGAAGGACTTCGGCAAGACGCTGGTCACGGACCACACGAAGGCGAAGGCGAAGGCGAGCGAGCTCGCCAAGAAGATGGACGTCAAGGTGCCGAGCGAACCCACTGCGGAGGCGAAGGAAACCTACCAGGAGCTTACGAAGCTGTCGGGCAAGGAATTTGACGAGGAATTCGTCGACAATGCCGTCAAGGACCACAAGAAGGACATCGAGAAATACTCGGCGCAAGCCAAGCACGGCGACAACAAGAAGGTTGCCGCCCTCGCCGATGAGACGCTGCCGGTCCTGAAGAAGCACCTCAAAACCGCGCAGTCGCTCGAACGCGAGATGAGCCGGTAGGGCTGGCCGATCCCGAACCCCAAAACGCGGTCGCGCGCCGGCCATTGCACTCTCACCGCCATTGTGCTCTCACCGGCCGGGTGCCGGCCCGCGCCGCCCTCGGGCCGAAGCCTCGATGGCGGCGCGGTGCCGTTGCCAGGTTTTCCGGGCTCGGTTACGCTTGACGGGATGTCTCATGGCGGGGAGGCGATATGCCGACGCTTAAGCCGAGGATGACGGCCACGATGACGGCCGCGATGACGGCCACAATATGACCGCCACGATGACGGCAATGGTCCTGGAGCGGCCGGGCGAGCCGCTGCGGGCGCGGGAGCTGCCCCGGCCCGAGGCGGGTCGGGGCCAGGTCCTCATTCGCATCGCCGCCTGCGCGGTCTGCCGCACCGACCTGCACGTGGTCGACGGCGAGTTGACCGAGCCGAAACTGCCCATCATCCCCGGTCACGAGATCATCGGCCGTGTCGTGTCCGCGGGCCCAGGGGCGGAGCGATTTGGCGCCGGCGAACGGGTCGGCGTCCCTTGGCTGGGGTGGACCTGCGGCGAGTGCGCCTACTGCCGCTCGGGTCAGGAAAATCTTTGTCCGCGCGCCCGGTTCACCGGCTACCAGATCGACGGCGGTTACGCCGAATACGCCGTCGCCGACGCCCGCTACTGCTTTCCCATCAGCGGCAATTACACCGACGCCGAGGCCGCGCCCCTGCTTTGCGCCGGCCTGATCGGCTATCGCGCGCTGGAAATGGCCGGCGACGGCGAACGCCTCGGCATCTACGGCTTCGGCGCCGCCGCCCACATCATCGCCCAGGTCGCCCGCCACCAGGGCCGGCGGCTGTTTGCCGTGACCCGCGCCGGCGATGCGCGGGCCCAGGCCTTTGCCCGGCGTTTGGGCTGCGTCTGGACCGGCGGTGGCGGCGAGGTCCCGCCCGAACCGCTTGACGCGGCGATCATCTTCGCCCCCGTCGGCGCGCTGGTCCCGGCTGCCCTCAGCGCGATCCGGCCCGGCGGCACGGTTGTCTGCGCCGGCATCCACATGAGCGACATTCCGTCGTTCCCCTACGACATCCTTTGGCGGGAAAAGCGCCTGGTCTCGGTCGCCAACCTGACCCGCCACGACGGCGAGGCATTTCTCGCCCTCGCGCCGCAAGTCCCGGTGGTGACCGAGGTGGAAATCATGCCGCTGGACGCGGCCAACGAGGCGTTGGCCCGGCTGCGCGAGGGCCGACTGACCGGCGCCGCGGTTCTCGTCCCACCGTCACGCGAAGCCAACCCAGTCACGTCAAGAGAGGCCTGAGCGATGTCTAACCAAACGATCGGTCTCGATGAAAGCCTCTATGCCTACATGCTCGCGGTTTCCCTGCGCGAGCCGGAGATTCTGGCCGAGTTGCGCCGCGAGACCCTGGCGATGCCGCGCGCGAGCATGCAGATCGCGCCGGAGCAGGGCCAGTTCATGGCGATGCTGGTCAAGTTAACAGGCGCCAAGCGGATTCTCGAAGTCGGCACCTTTACCGGCTACAGCGCGCTTATCATGGCCCTCGCGCTGCCGCCGGGCGGGCGGATCGTCGCCTGCGATGTGAGCGAGGAGTGGACCAGGACCGCCCGGCGCTACTGGTCGCGCGCCGGGGTGGCCGAGCGGATCGACCTGCGCCTGGGCGCGGCCGCCTCGACCCTCGATGCGCTGATCGGCGCCGGCGGGGCCGGAACCTTCGACTTCGCCTTCATCGACGCCGACAAGGAGAACTACCGGACCTACTACGAACGCGCGCTCGAGCTGCTCCGCCCCGGCGGCCTCGTCGCCATCGACAACACCCTGTGGGGAGGCAGCGTCATCGACCCCGCCAAGACCGATCCCGACACCGAAGCCATCCGCGCCTTCAACGCCGCCCTGCACGCCGATCCCCGGGTCGACCTGAGCCTCGTGCCGATCGGTGACGGCCTGAGCTTGGCGCGCAAGTGCGAGACGGCGCTGGCCTGAAACGCCGATCCGCATCGTCCGCGCGCACCGCCGCTCGCGGAATCGGGATCGGGCGTTACGAGACCTCGCCTTGGCGGCGCCGGGCGTCCTCGGCCTCGCTCAGAACGGCGCGCAGCAACGGGATGGTAATCGGGCGACGGGCCGCGAGCGCGGCGGCGTCGATCCGCTCGACCAGGCCGCGGGCGGCGTCCAGCGAGCGCTCCATCCGCGCCAGCGCGTAGGACAGCACGTCCTCGCCGACGCGAAGCTGACGGTCGGCGAACAGCTTGGCGAGGACCGCGCGGATCAGCACGTCATCGGGGGCGTCGATGGTGACGGCGGTCGCCGCGTTCAACCGCGAGCGCAGGTCGGCCAAGCACAATCCCCAACGCGCCGGCGCCTCGCGCGCGCTCAGCAACAGCGTCCGCTCGGTCTCCTTGATCACGTTGAAAAGGTGCAACAAAGCCCGCTCCGCGCCGTCGGCGGCGAGACAGCGATCGGCGTCGTCGACGATCGCCAAAGCAGCACCGGCGAGCAGAGTGATCGGATCCGTCGCGCCGAGGGAGCCTTGGTCGATCAGCCGCGCGTCGGTCGCGCGCGCGAGGACCCGCGTGAGGTGCGTCTTGCCGCAGCCGGGCGGTCCGTGAAGGATCAGCGCACCCGTCGGCCAGTCCGGCCACCGGCGCAGCCAGGCGACGGCGGCCGCGTTGCTGTCGGCGACGAGAAAGTCGGCATCCTCCATCGCCGGATCATGGCCGAAACCAAGCGCGAGCTGTTCGCCGCCGGTCACGATGGGTGGTCGAGCCCGCCGGGTGCGCCGCCGTCGCCGCTAAGTCCGTCGTCGGCCGGGCCGTCGCCGCGACGCTCGCCGTGACTTCGGTAAAGCGGGCTTTGCAGGTAGCGCTGGGTCGCGAAGCGGACGAGCACGCCGATGACCGCGGCGGCCGGCACCGCCAGCAGCACCCCGGTAAAACCAAGCAGCGCGCCGCCGGCCATCAAGGCAAACAAGACCCAGACCGGATGAAGGCCGACGCGCTGGCCAACCAGGCGCGGCGTCAGCACGTAGCCCTCGAGGATCTGACCGATGACAAACACGCCGGCGACCAGGCCGATGGGCAGCCATTCGCTGTACTGGGAATAGGCCAGCCCGAGGCCGACGACCAGTCCCAGCCCGGTGCCGAGGTAGGGCACGAACGAGATCAGCCCGGCGCCGAGCCCGACGAGAAGGCCGAAGTCGAGACCGACGATCGTCAAACCGGCGGCATACCAGGTCCCGAGCGCGAGGCAGACCGAAGCCTGGCCGCGGAGGAAGCCCGAAAGGCGGCTGTCGATTTCGCGGACCTGCTCGCGGATGGTGTCGGCCGCGTCGCGCGGCAGCAGGGCGTCGATGCGCGCGACGATGCGGTCCCAGTCGCGCAACAGGTAGAACGCTACCACCGGCATGATCACGACCAGCGACAAGGCGTTGAACAGCGCAAGGCCGCCGCTCCACAGTCCGCCGACGATCTGGCCCAGCCATCCGGCGATGTTTCCGGCATAGCTGCCCAGCGCGCTGCGCAACTTATCGATTTCATCCTGGGACAGCGAGGCCTGGAAGCGGGCCAACAGCGGCTCGGCGGCGTCACGAAGCTTCTGGATGTAGCCGGGCACGCGCGCGATCAGTTCGACGATCTGAACCTGCAGGATCGGAAACAGAATCATCGCCGCGATGACAATGACCGCGAGGAACGAGCCGAGAATGATCAAAACCGCGACGGTCCGCGGGCAACGGAGCGCCTCCAGCCGATCGGCCAGCGGGTCGAGCAGATAGGCCACGGCCATGCCGGCGATGAACGGCGTCAGGGCGCCGCGCGACTCGTAAACCAGAAAGCCGCCGGCAACGGCGATCGCCAGCCAGATCAGAAATTTCCGCTCGGCGGTCACTGCGCGAGGACCGTCAGGACCGATTGCCGCGTAGGGTCAGGACCAGGCCCTGGGCGCCTTGGCGCAAGGTCAGATCCGCCTGTTCGAGGGCGAGGCCAAGCTGCTCGGCGGTGCCGAAATGATGGATGTTGACCAGCGCCATCGAGCGCGACAGCAGCACGACTTCGGTTTTTTCGATGGTCTGAACCCGCTCGAGCCGCTTGCGGATGGTCGTCCAGTCGTCCAGGCCGGTGAGTGGGATCGCCACGGACTCGACCGCCGCATGGGACGCCGTGACCAGATTTTCGCGTTTCCACTGGCTCTGGATCTCGCCCATGGTCGCGGCGGCGGCGCGGCCAAACAACTCATCGACGCTTTCCCCCTCCTCCGCCCGATAGCGCCGGGTCGGACCCTTTCTTGCTCCCTCGACACCGTAGAGCGTCAGGGCAACGGTCATTTCGGCCAGGCCGGTCGCCCCATTGTTCGTCAGCACCGCGAACGGAACGAGTGACCCGTCGGCGTCGTAGCGCGCGGCGAGTTGGGCAAGTTTCTCCTCGTCGCCGATCGCGGCCTGTTCGGCGTCAATAATGCCTACGTCGGTGACGTCGCCGAGCGGCACCAGCACCGGGACGAGTTGGCCGGCGGGCAGGTTCGCCCAGGCGGCGCGCCAGGGGTTGGGATCATCCCATAGCGCCAGGGATCCTTCGCCGCGCAGCACCGGCACGACGACGATCGGCTTCGCCCGCGTCAGCGCGTAGGCGACGCCCTGGCGCGCCAGATAGTCGCGGACGTCGGTTTCCTTGAATGTGTAACTCAGGGTCGCGAGGTAGCGCACGGAAGAATATTTCTCGTCGGCGACGGAGAAGTCCTTGATCATGGTCTCGATTTGACTGTCGGAAACCTTGCTCAGCTTGGCCCGGTCGGTCGCCAGCGTCAGGCGATCGAGCAGTTGCAGGAAGGCCGCGCGAGCACCTTTGGCCTGGGCCTGTTCGCGGGCGGCCGCGGCGGTCGCGGCGGTGACATCGACTTGGATGTCGCGGACGTCGAAAAGCTCCGCCTGGGCCGCGCCCGGAGCCATCGGATCCTGTGCCATGCCGGCGCCCGCCCACAAGCCCGCCCACAAGGTCGCCGCCAGCAGCACCAGCAGCGCGCGCGCGCAGCGGACCATGGTCCCTCCCCGATCGATCATTGCATGGCGCCTTGGATCCAGTATGTTCGGGCACCTCTTCTAACATGTTGCTCGGAGGATGACATTAGCGGTTTGGGCTACAAGGAAGCTGGTGTCGATATCGAGGCCGGAGCGCGGCTGGTCGAGGAGATCAAGCCTCTGGTCGCGACCACCCGGCGCAGCGGCGTTATCTCGGAACTGGGCGGGTTCGGCGCCCTGTTCGACCTCCGCGCCACCGGCTTCAAGGATCCCATCCTGGTCGCTTCGAGCGACGGGGTCGGCACCAAGCTGAAGCTCGCGGTTGCCTTGGCCAGCCATGCAACGGTCGGCATCGACCTTGTCGCCATGTGCGTCAACGACCTCGTCGTTCAAGGCGCGGAACCGCTCTTCTTCCTCGACTATTTCGCCACCGGCCGACTGAGCGTCGAGACCGGACGCGACATTATCGGCGGCATCGCGGCCGGCTGCCGCGAGGCGGGATGCGCCTTGATCGGCGGCGAAACCGCGGAGATGCCGGGGATGTACGCCGGCGGCGACTATGACCTCGCCGGGTTCGCCGTCGGCGCCGTCGAGCGCGAGCGCCTCGTCACCGGCGCCGACGCGGGCGCGGGCGACGTCGTGCTTGGGCTCGCTTCGTCCGGCCTGCACGCCAACGGCTATTCCCTCGTTCGCCGGATCGTCGCCGAGACCGGCCGCGACTACGACGACCCCGCGCCGTTCGCGAGCGGGGTGAGCCTCGGCGCCGCCCTGCTCACGCCGACCCGGATCTACGTCAAGAGCTGCCTCGCCGCGCTGGCGGCGGGCGGCGTCAGGGCTCTTGCCCATATCACCGGCGGCGGGCTGATCGAAAACATCCCTCGGGTGCTGCCGGCCGGGCTCGCGGCCGAACTCGACGCCGCCGCGTGGCCGCTGCCGACGGTATTTCGTTGGCTGGCCGAGGCGGCGCGGCTTCCGGCGGGCGAGCTGGCGCGGACCTTCAACTGCGGGCTCGGAATGATCTGCGTTGTCTCCGCCGCGCGCGCCGCGAGCGTGCGAGCCGTCTTCGAGACCGAAGGCGAGACGGTTTACACCGTCGGGCGTCTGATCCGGCGCGAGGCCGGCGCGCCGGCGGTCGTCTTGCGCGAGGCGGACGGTCTATGGCGGCGTTAAGACCGGGCGCCGACAGGCTGACCGTCGGCGTGTTGATCTCCGGGCGCGGCAGCAACCTGCAGGCGCTCATCGACGCATCGGCGCGGCCCGACTATCCGGCCCGCATCGGGCTTGTCATCGCCAATGTGGCCGATGCCCACGGACTGGAACGGGCCGCCAAGGCGGGCGTGGCGAGCCGCGTCATCGATAACACCGCGTTCTCCGCGCGCGGCGACTTCGAATCCGCGATCACCACGGCTCTGCGCCAAAGCGGCTGCGGGCTTGTTTGCCTCGCCGGGTTCATGCGGCTGCTGTCGGGGCCCTTCGTCGAAACCTGGTGGGACCGCCTGATCAACATCCACCCGTCGCTGCTGCCGGCGTTTCGCGGGCTGCGCGCGCACGAACGCGTGATCGAGTATGGCGCGCGGATTACCGGGTGCACGGTGCATTATGTCCGCCCGGCCATGGACGATGGTCCGATCATCGTGCAGGCGGCGGTCCCGGTTCTCGACGACGATGACGCCGGCCGGCTCGCCGCGCGCGTCCTCGCCGAAGAGCACCGGATTTATCCGCTCGCGGTCAGCCTCATTGCCGAGGGGCGCGTCCGCGTCGATGGCAATCGTGCCCGCGTCCAGACCGCGACAAGGGCCGCGGGCGCGCTGCTGAATTCCGCCGGGCTGACGGTGGCCGGGCTGGCGGTGGCGGGGATGGCGGCGGGCGCCAGGCCCGCCGCGCCGGGTCGCCTCAGCCGACGATCTCGATGCCGCTGAAAAAGAACGCGATTTCGATCGCCGCGTTCTCGGCCGAGTCCGAGCCGTGGACGGAATTTTCCTGGACGTTGACGCCGAATGCCTTGCGGATGGTGCCTTCCTCGGCGTTCGCCGGGTTCGTCGCGCCCATGATGTTGCGATTAAGCGCGACCGCGCCTTCGCCTTCAAGAACCTGAACGACCACCGGCGCCGAGGACATGTAGTCACACAATTCGTCGAAGAAGGACCGCTCCGCGTGGACAGCGTAGAACTGCTGCGCCATCGCCTTGGTCAGGTGCAGCCGCTTTTGCGCGACCACCCGCAAGCCGCCGGCTTCCAACAGGCTGATGATACCCCCGGTCACGTTGCGCGCGGTCGCGTCGGGCTTGATGATGGACAGCGTCCGTTCAGCGGCCATGAGCTTGAACCCCTTTTTTCCGAATTGAGATGTCTGACGCGTTGTTCGAGCCTTGTCAGGGCAGCGCGCGTTTGTTTATCGCGGCGCGGCATGAGGTGATGGATGTCCCGCCGACCGCCGCGAAGTCGGCGCCTTATAGACCCGCCTCGCCGCACTGACAAGCGCAAGCGAGGCGCAGGCGCGCGCAAATCGGCGACAAGCGCAAGCGAAGCGCAGGCGCGCGCGAATCAGCGACAAGCGCAAGCGCGGCCGACCTGAGGCCGGCGCCGAGACGATCCGACCATACTCGACAACCGCCACCATTGCACCGGATGGCGGGCGGTGACATGGTGCGGCCACATCGCGCGCCGCGCGGCGGCGGCTTCTCGCGGGATCCAACAACTGAAGTCATCAAGCGTCGCTCGCGACGGCAACGCGAACACCTATTTCGTCTTGCATATTAAGGAGATACACGTTGAGCATCGGCATCAATACCGCGGCTGGGGCGCAGCTCACCTCCTACGCCGAGCGCATGGAGCGCCTCCTCGACGACATCGACGCGCTGAAGGACGACCTCAAGGATCTCAAAGCTCAAATCAAGGGCGACGGCTACAATGTTATGGCGCTCGCCAAACTGGTCGCGATCCGCCGCAACAAGCGCCGCGCCGACCTTGAGGCCGAGTTGCTCAACGATCTGATCCTTTACGCCCACGCCACCGGAACGCCCCTTGAGGTGGCCTTCGGCGGCGAGGAACCGGCCGAGGCCGAGTTTCCGCCCGAGCCGGTATTGCGACCGGAAGCCGCCGACGCCGAACCCGCCGAATAGGTTGGGCAGGCGGGGCCGGCGCGCGAGCGCCGCGGGAATATGACAGCCGTCACTGCCGGATGAGCGCCGTTAAGCCATCGTAAACATCTTGGGGGCGATGGCAGCGACGGAGACATCCCGATGGCCCATTCAGACGCCGGACGGCTTCACGCCACGGCCACCACTTGGCCGGGCGCAATAGAGAACGCCGAGACCGATGGTGATATTCGTCCACTCCCCGATTTCAGCCGGGTCGGCCTGTTGCTTTGTTTCGCCTCGGCGGCCCTTACCCTGATCGGGATCGGCTCGGCGCTGGAGCGCATGTTCTCGTAGGAGGTTCGTAAATGGCCGAGGGAACCCTCGCCGCCGGGATCGGCGGGAGGGTTCGCGCCGCACGCAATCATATGACCGATGCCCGAGCGGGTGCGCGAGGCGCGCTCGCGGCGGCTTTTCAACGCCTGGAATTACCGCTAAGGTCCCCGCCCGACGAAGTTGTCGAAACGTCGGCGCCGCGGATCAACCTGCCGCGGGTGAGACGTTGATCGATACTAATGGATCGAGCATCCTCTCCGCGCCATTCCCGGCGCGGGGTGGTCCAGGCGGGAGTTGGTCGTGAGCGTTGTGCGTATCTATCGTCCAAGCAGGACCGCAATGCAGGCGGGCCGCCGCAAGACCCACAAGTGGATTGTGGAATTTGAGCGCGAGGCACCCGAGGTCGCCGATCCGCTGATGGGCTGGATGGGTTCGGGCGACACCCGGCGCCAACTTCGGCTCGAATTCGACACGCGCGACGAAGCCGTCGCCTATGCCGAGCGCAATGGCTTGGACTATCGCGTCCGCGAACCGCACTCGCGCGTCGTCCGCCCGAAAAGCTATGCCGAGAA
Source organism: uncultured Alphaproteobacteria bacterium (assembly GCA_963805915.1). Classification (GTDB taxonomy): domain Bacteria; phylum Pseudomonadota; class Alphaproteobacteria; order Rhodospirillales; family Defluviicoccaceae; genus JAEULH01. Next base: position 216,014 of record CAWDWD010000011.1, on the reverse strand, counting down.
CTTCAACGCGAAATGGTGACGGCCCGCCCGCCCGGCGCAACGCTCCACGGCGCCCGTAGCTCAGTCGGATAGAGCAACTGCCTTCTAAGCAGTAGGTCGCAGGTTCGAGTCCTGCCGGGCGCGCCATCTTTTCAATGGGTCAGTGGCTTGTTTGGTAACAGGGGCAAAACCTGGGGCGAAGGTGCAGCACGGTGGCGTCTTGGCCGCCGAAAAGCCGCAGAAACGCTCACTTCTCACTTTGGCGCACACCCCATTTTCGTGCTATCCGCCCGGGCTTTTGCCCCTGTTACCTTGTTTGAAGTCTTAGGCTACGGCTAGGCAACCGGGCACGTGCACCTTGAGTGGTGACGCCCTCGCCGCAACAAAATGTGGTTGGTGCTCCGGAACCTACCGAGTATAGTGTGCGCGTCGAGAGGTTCCGGATCCAAACGGAAGTAGGCGGCGTCGCCGCGCCGCCGCGAAAGCTTCCCCAATATTCGTGCCGGCAAGAGGTTCCGGGGCCACGATATGCGGTGATCGGTGGGCGGGGACGTGGTAGAACATAAAGCGGACATAGATGTTCGCCATGCTCGACCTTCCCCGCTCCATCTTGGCGTTTCAGCGTCAGTTCCCGGATGAGGCCGCGTGCGCGGCGTGGCTGTCGGCGGCTCGGTGGCCGGAGGGCTTTCGCTGCCCGGCCTGCGGCCATGACCATGCCTGGGAACTCGCGACCAAGGCGTGGACCTACGAATGCGATAAGTGTCGCCGCCGCCGGTCACGGCGGGGACCGTGATGCACGGCTCGAAGCTGCCGCTCACGGTATGGTTTTGGGCGGCCTATCTGATGGCCACCCACTCGAACGGCCTCTCCGCGCGGCAGATGTGGCGGCAGCTGGGCCTGGGGTCCTACAAGAGTGCCTGGCTGTTGTGCGCCAAGCTGCGTCGGGCCATGGTCAATCCCGCCCGCGCGCTGCTGTCCGGCGCGGTCGAGATCGACGAAACGCAAGTCTCCTACCGCACCAAGGATGACCCGGTGACGGGCGGAGGCGGGCGAAGCCCGGACGGCAAGATGCAGATCGCCGTCGCCGTCGAAATCATAGACGAGGCTCCCGGGCGCTTGCGCCTGGGGACGATCGAGGACGCCTCGCGGGCCAACCTTCACCCGTTCATCAGGGCCAACGTCGCCGCCGGCTCCACCCTCAAGACCGACGGCTGGAGCGCAGACCCCGGCCAGCCTAAGTTCAAGCGCGAGCCCCACGTCGTTGGCGCCATGGCGGCTCACATCGTCCTGCCCTGGGTGCATCTGGTGATCTCGAACGTCAAGACGTGGGCGCTTGGCGTCTACCACGGCCTCCGCCGCCCCCATCTCCAGTCCTACCTCGACGAATTCGTCTTCCGCTTCAATCGGCGGCGCTCGCCGCACGCCGCATTCCGAACCCTGCTGGGCATCGCCGTCGCTATCGAACCGGCGACCTACAACATTCTGATCGCGCCGGAAGCAAAGGGATAAGCCATCCGCGTCGTAAGCCGGGTTCGGCTCGCCCGAGAGGTCGAAGTACGCCGCCAGATGGAGACGGAGGCGATCTTGTCGCCATAGGCGATGCGGACGCGGGAGAACGCCGCCTCGATGCTGCTGGCGTCGGTGATGTCGAAGCAGACGCACTCGGCTTCCGCCGGCGGATGCGGCGGGGTGTGGCGGTCGAAGCCGACGACGCGGTAGTCGGCCGCGAGCCTTTTCACCACGGCCGAGCCGACATAGCCGCTCGACCCGGTGACGATGACCACCGGCCTCTCTGTTGGATCCGTCAAGATCTTCTCCCGCCTGGTCAACCCCTGCTCAAGAAGACGCTCCGGCTCGGCCGGAAGTTCCCGGTTCGGTCTGGAACCGTGCCGTCGCGGCGGCGCGGTTCATAAAGCAAGAGTCATGGCTGCGCGTCGATGTACTGGCTGTGGAGATCAGCCCACGTCATCCCGCCGTCTTCGCTTACGATGACCTCACTGTTATCGGTGACGGCGAACAGGCGGTGCGCGGCCGCCGGATCGACGGCCATGTGACGCACGACGTAGCGCCCGAACTCCTTGCGAAGGACCGTCCAATCGAGGGCGGTTTCCGTGGCCCGCATGAGTCCCCGGCCGACAACAAAGGCGAAGATCGTCCCTTGCGGCGTCACGTGGACCATCGTCGTTGCGGCCGGTGCGGCGAACACCGGCTGCCAGCTCCCGCCGGCATCTTCGCTGCGCATCAGCCCGGCGGTCGTCGCGGCATAGACCAACATCTTCGTCGACTTCCGCGACCGCGACATCGGCGGCTACGTCGCCGACGCCAAGAAGGTCGTGACGGAGCGGGTGACGTTCCCGCAAGGCTACTACGTCACCTGGAGCGGCCAGTTCGAGTATCTCCAGCGCGCCGAGGCGCGGATGCGGGTTGTCGTCCCGGTGACGCTGCTGATCATCTTTCTGCTGCTCTACCTCAACTTCCGCCGGCTGACGGAGACCCTGATCGTCATGCTCAGCCTGCCGTTTTCGCTGGTGGGCGGGCTGTTGTTCGTCTGGTGGCTGGGTTTCAACCTCTCCGTCGCGGTCGTCGTCGGCTTCATCGCCTTGGCCGGCGTCGCCGCCGAGACCGGGGTGATCATGCTGATCTACCTCGACCATGCCTGGGAAGAGGTCAAGCGCCGGCGCGCCGCCGAGGGCCGGGCGGCGACCCGCGCGGATCTCCACGACGCGATCATGTTCGGCGCGGTCGAGCGGGTCCGCCCGAAGATCATGACGGTGGTCGCGATCATGGCCGGGGCTGTTGCCGATCCTGTGGTCGACGGGCACCGGCTCGGAAGTCATGCGGCGGATCGCGGTGCCGATGATCGGCGGCATGGTCTCGTCGACCCTGCTCACCCTGATCTCAGACGGCGAGCTGCGCGTTCTCGGTGCGGATGCTGGGCGGCCCTTTCGACAGCGTCACCTTGGCAACCTGGCCGAGCGGAATGGAGCCGCCGGCCGGCAGGGCGATCAGCACGTTCTCTGACATGGACCGGGGATCGGAGCGATAGGCCTGCGGATAGCGGACGTTGACGGTGTAGCGCTCGCGGCCCTCGACGGTGGTGGTCACCGCCTCGGCGCCGAGACCGCTGCGCACGACCTCCTGGACATCGGCGACCGTCAGCCCGTAGCGGGCGAGCGCCTGGCGGTCCGGCTCGATGTTGACGTAGTAGCCGCCCATGACGCGTTCGGCGAAGACGCTGGTCGTGCCGGGGACGGTGCGCACCGCCGCTTCGATCTCGCGGGCGACCCGCTCAAGCCCCTCCAGATCGGGACCGAACAGCTTGATCCCGACCGGCGTGCGGATGCCGGTCGAGAGCATGTCGATCCGCGCCTTGATCGGCATCGTCCAGGCATTGCTGACGCCGGGGAACTGCAACGCCTTGTCCATCTCCGCGATAAGGCCGTCGACGGTCATGCCGGCGCGCCACTCGCTCTCGGGCTTCAGGTTGATCACGGTTTCGAACATCTCGGTCGGCGCCGGGTCGGTCGCGGTGTTGGCGCGGCCGGCCTTGCCGTAGACGGACGCCACTTCGGGGAACGACTTGATGATCTTGTCCTGGACCTGCAGGAGTTCGGCGGCCTTGGTGATCGACAGGCCCGGCAGCGTCACCGGCATGTAGAACAGCGTGCCCTCGTTCAGCGTCGGCATGAACTCGGTGCCGAGCCGTGTCGCCGGCCAGACCGAGACGGCGAGGACGAGCAGCGCGAGACCAATGGTCAGCACTTTCGCTCGCAGGACCAGGGCGATGACCGGACGGTAGATCCAAATGAGAAAGCGGTTGATCGGGTTCTTCTTCTCGGGCATGAGCTTGCCGCGAATGAACAGGACCATCAAAGCCGGGACCAGGGTCACCGAGAGCAGGGCGGCGGCGGCCATGGAGAAGGTCTTGGTGTAGGCCAGCGGCTTGAACAGCCGGCCCTCCTGCGCCTCCAGGGCAAAGATCGGCAGAAACGAGACGGTGATGATCAAAAGCGAGAAGAACAGCGACGGGCCGACCTCGACCGCGGCATCGACCAGCGACTTGATCCGCGGCGTGCCGGGTCCGTCGCGCTCGAGATGCTTGTGGGCGTTCTCGATCATCACGATCGCGGCATCGATCATCGCGCCGATGGCGATGGCGATACCGCCGAGCGACATGATGGTCGAGTTGATGCCCAAGGCGTGCATGGCGATGAACGCCATCAGCACGCCCACCGGCAACATGATGATGGCGACCAGGGCGCTGCGCGCGTGCATCAGAAAGACGAAGCAGACCAGGGCGACGATGATGCTTTCCTCGATCAGCGTGCCCTTGAGCGTCTCGATCGCCCGGTGGATGAGATCGGAGCGGTCGTAGACCGTCTGGATCGTAACGTCTTCCGGCAAGCTCGGCCCGATCTCCTCGATCTTCTCCTTGACGTTGTGGATGACGTCGAGCGCGTTGCCGCCGTAGCGCTGCACGGCGATGCCGCTGACGACCTCGCCCTCGCCATTGAGCTCGGTCAGCCCGCGCCGCTCGTCCGGGCCGAGTTCGATCCGGGCCACGTCGCGGAGCAGCACCGGGGTCAGGCCCTCGGCCTTGAGGACGACGTAGCCGAGATCGTCGATGCCCTGGAGGTAGCCCTGGCCGCGGACCAGATATTCCGTCTCGGCCATCTCGACGACGCGTCCGCCGACGTCCATGTTGCTGGCGCGGATGGCGTCCACGACCCGCGACAAGGGAATACCGTAGGACTTCAGCCGCAGCGGATCGACGGTCACGGCATAGGTCTTGACGAAGCCGCCGATACTGGCGATCTCCGAGATGCCCTGCGCCTTGGTCAGGGCGAAGCGGATGTACCAGTCCTGCAGCGTTCTGAGCTCCGCCAGCGTGCGTTTGGCGCTGGTGACGACGTACTGGTAGACCCAGCCAACCCCGGTGGCGTCGGGTCCCAGCGTCGGGGTGACGCCGACGGGAAGCTGCTTGGAGGCGAAGTTGAGGTACTCCAGCACCCGCGAGCGCGCCCAGTAGATGTCCGTGCCGTCCTCGAATATGACGTAGACGAACGAGGCCCCGAACAGCGACAGCCCGCGAACGACTTTCGAGTGCGGGACCGCCAGCATCGCCGTGGTCAGCGGGAAGGTAACCTGATCCTCGACCACCTGCGGCGCCTGGCCGGGGTATTCGGTGAAGACGATGACCTGCACGTCGGAGAGGTCGGGTATCGCGTCAAGCGGAGTCTTCGCCAGCGAGTAGATGCCGCCGGCGATGATAAAGACCGTGACGATCAGCACCAGAAAGACGTTGTGCGCCGACCAGCGGATGAGAGCGCCGATCATCAGTGCTGGTGCTCCCCGGCGGTAAAGCTGCCAAGGGCGGCCTTGAGGTTGCTTTCGGCGTCGATCAGGAAGTTGGCGCTGACGACGACCCGCTCGCCGGCTTCAAGTCCGTCGAGGATCTCGGTGTAGCCGTCGGCAACGGATCCAAGTTTGACCGGTCGGGGCTCGAACCGGCCCTCGCCGTGGTCGATCAGCACCACCTGGCGAACGCCGTTGTCGATGACCGCTGAATTGGGCACCGTCAGCACCTCCGGCGCGCTGGCATGGGTCTCCAGCTCAACGCTCGCGTACATGTCCGCCTTGAGCTCGCCGTCCGGGTTGGGCAGCTCGATGCGGACGCTGCCGGTGCGCGTTTCCTGGCCGACGGTCGGATAAATGAAGGCGACGCGCCCCTGGAAGCTTCGTCCGGGATAGGCCTTGAGCGTGACGGTCGCCGGCTGGCCGACGGCGACATGCGCCAGATCCTGCTCGAAGACTTCAGCGATGACCCAGATCGGCGAGATGCCGGCGATCTTGTAGAGCGGTTCGCCGGGCATGAAGCGCATGCCCTCGAAGGCCATTTTTTCCAGGACAATTCCGGAGAACGACGCGGGCCAGGCGATCGTCCGGCTCGCCCGCCGCTCGCGTTGCAGACGCTTGATCTCGGCTTCGGGAAAGTCGAGATAGCGCAGCCGTTGCAGCGCGCCCTGGACTAGACGCTCGGCCGAGACGCGGCTTTCGGTGTCGGAAGACCGGGCCATCGAGACCGCCATTCTTGCGGCGTCGATATACTCCTGCTCGGTCTGGACCAGCAGCGGGCTGTACACCAGCATCAACGGCTCGCCCGGCCGAACCGGCGCGCCCGTCGTATCGGCGTAAAGCTTCTCGATCCAGCCCTCGAACTTGGTCGAGACCACGGTCTGCTGGCGCTCGCTGAACTGAACGGTGCCGACGGCGCGCACCGGCCTGACCAGGGTGCGGCGGCTCGCTTCTTCGGTGCGGACGCCCAGCATCTGGACGCGCGCGGGACTGACCTTGACGATCCCGCTGTCCTGATCGTCGCCCGCGTAGACGGGAATATAGTTCATCCCCATCGGATCCTTCTTCGGTACCGGCGAGGTATCGGGCAGGCCCATCGGGTTGCGGTAGAAGAGGATCTTGCGCTCGCCCGAGCCGGCCGCGGGCGCGCCATACTCATGCGCGCTCGCCGAAGGCGCCGGCGCCTCCTCTTCGTCGGCGTAGACGGCAACGTAGTCCATGCCCATCGCGTCCTTCTTCGGCTCGGCCGAGAAGTCGGGCTTACCCATGGGATCCTTGTAGTAGAGGATCGTTCGCTCGGGGGCCGCGGCGGATGCGCCACCGGCGGTGTCGTTCGGCGCGTCCTGGCGGGCCATCGATTTCGGCTGTTGGCCCGCGAACCAATAGCCGCCGTAGGCGGCGGCCACGGCGACGACGAGGACCAGCGCCAATGTCGCGAAAACCCGTCTCACAGATCTCTCCCAATCAGTCTTTCGATCTCGGCGAGCCGGGCCTGCTGCTCGACCTGAACGTCGAGCAGCCGCAGCATCGTCTCGAACACGCGCTGCTCGGTATCCAGCACCGCGTTCATGTCGGAGCGGCCCTGCTCGTAGCCCCGCAACGAGGCCTGCAACGCCAGCCGGGCCTGAGGAAGTTGGACGTCGTTCAGGAGCGCGGCGACCCGCTTGGCGCCGTCGAGCGCCCAGTAGGCATCGGCGAGCTCGCCGCGCAGGCTCGCCGCCTCGGCGTCGCGGCGGCGGCGTGACGCGGCAAGGTTGGCCGCGGCCTCCCGCTCCCAGGCCTCGCGCAAGCCCCATTGCAGCGGGATCTCGAAGCCGATCATCGCCTCGTAGCCCGGCGTGCGCCGGTCCTGCTCGACGAACTGCTGGACTGCGGCGCCCAAAGTGACATCCGGATACCAGGTCTTGCGGACCAGCGCCTTCTCGCCCTCGGCGGCGCGAACCCGCGCCTCGGCGGCGCCCACCGAGGGGTTTTCCGTCTCCGCGCGTTCGACCAGCTCGGACACCGCAAGCGTGTCCGTCGGCACCGACCGCAGGGCCGCCGGCTCGGCGAGCAGCGCACCCGCGCGCCGGTCCATCAGGGCATTGAGCTGCGCCCCGGTCTGCCGTTGGTCCGCCTCGAAGCGGACCAGTTCGGTACGCAGCCGGGTCTTCTCGACCTCGGCGCGGATCGCGTCCTCCTGCTCGCCGAAGCCCTGGGCGTAGCGGCTTTGCGTCACCTCGGCCAGGGTCGCGACGGTTCGATAAAGTTCCTGGGTCAGCCGCCCGCTCTCGAAAGCTGCGTAGTAGCGGGCGAAGACCGTCTTGATCCGCGCCGCGACCTCCAGGTCGATGGCGCGCTGGACCTCGCCCACCGCGCCCGCTTGCGCCCGGGCGACGTCCTCGCGAAGGCCCAGCTTGCCCCACAACGGGAAGGTCTGCTCGATCCGGTATTCAATGCGTCCGAGGTCATCGGGCAGTGCATTGTCCTGGTTGCGGTCGATGTCCTTGAACTCGGTCTTGAACATGGGATCGGGCAGCCGGCCGGCGGCATCGACGCGGGCCAAGGCCGCCTGGGTGTCGAGCGCGGCGGCGGCGGCGGCGGGATTCATCCGCCTGGCAATGGCGAGGAGTTCGTCGACGGTTGTGCTCGGAAGCGCCGATCCGCTCGCAACGCGGGCCGGCTGACCTTTCGCGGGCAAAGCTCCGTCGGCCGCCGGCGCCGGCGACGCGGCGATGAGTCCCGCCGCGACCATCAGCACGGCCGGCCACGCCGGGCGCGTCCGCGAGCCCTCAGGAGGCCTCGTCTTTTCACGTTCTGGAACGGCGGGATCCATCACTTCGCCGCGACAACGACGACCTCGCCGCGCACGGTCTCCTGCTCCCCCGGGACCTTCGCCGCCAGCGTCAGCGCCCAGCGCCCGGCCATGCCGAGATCGGCCTTGAACCGGTAAACCCCCGGCTCGCTTTCGCCCAGCACCGTCACCGGGCTGGTCATCCCTCCCATGCCGTCGGGCGCCATATCCAGCCGGGTCTGGAAGATGACGGCGTTCTCGACCAACTTGCCGGTTGTCTCGTTGACCAGCCGGACAGCGATGACCGCGCCATCGCCGGCCGCCACCGGCTGGTTCGCGGCGCTGAAGGCATAGTCCGCCGCGGCGGCAAGAAGGGTGCTTGCACCGCTTGCGGTCAAGACAAGACTTACCGCAATCGCTCCAAGTATTCGATGCATTGACGAAAATCCATTTTCCTGCGGTGCGGGATCGATCGTGGCCGCGCATGTGCGCGGCGTCGCCGTGATCGGCGGGGTAGAGTGCAATCCGCCGGAGAAGCCCAACATGCCTCGCTCCGCCGTAATTGGCCCCATGCATACCAACCGCGGTTGTCTGCAGATTTGCCGGTTTGTATCGAAGTGTTGCTGTCCGCCCTACGCACCCACTCGGCGGCGAAAGCAGCGCGACATCCGCTGGATCCGGCGCTGCTCGCCCATCAATGGCCTCGGAGCCATGCCCTGGCTGCGTCCGGCTCGGGCGCCTGGAAAAAGCGGACCTGCGCATCCTTGTAGACATCTCTCAGCCGCTCGTGCTCATCCTTCCATCGATCCGTGCCGACGACCGCTATTCGCTGCACCATGTCCTCATAGCCCATACAGAACACCGTACAGGCGGTGCGGGCGCCCGGCTTCCATTCCTCCAACTCTGTCCAGTCCATCAAGACTGAGAACTTTCCACCGCTCTGATTGCGGAGGCGGACCCCAAACTGGGCACCTAAGGACTCGATGCGAAACAAACGAATTGCACGGCGGGTATAATAGCATGAATAGAATCACGATATCGCGAGCGTGACGGTCCGGCCCCCTCTATTTTGTGGTTGTGGTCGATGTCGATGGCATTCGGGCTCGATACGAGCAGCTGGCTGGGCTCCTGAACGAACGGGGCCGGCGGTTGCTTGCTGCGAGCGAGGCTGTGTCGGCGGGGCGGGGCGGCGTGACGGCGGTTTCGACGGCGACCGGGATTGCGCGGAGCACGATCAATCGCGGCGTTGCGGAACTGAAGGCGGCTTGCATCGAGCCTGTGGGCCGGATCCGACGCCCCGGCGGGGGCCGCAAGCGCGCGGTCGACCACCAGCCGGGCCTGCTGCCGGCGCTTGAAGCGCTGATCGAGGCCGCCATCCGCGGCGATCCGGAGACGCCGCTGCGCTGGGTCAGCCGCAGCCAGCGGAACATCGCCGAGGCCTTGCGCCGTCAGGGCTTCGAGGTGAGCCAGAAGCTGGTCGGCGTGCTGTTGCGCCAACTCGAGTACAGCTGCCAAGCCAATCGCAAGACCCGCGAAGGCACCAGCCACCCGGACCGCGACGCCCAGTTCGAGCACATCAATGCCACGGTCAAGGCGGCCATCGCGGCGGGCGAGCCGGCCATCTCGGTCGATACCAAGAAGAAGGAGCTGGTCGGCGACTTCAAGAACAATGGCCGGGAACTGCGTCCCAAGGGCGACCCAGAGCCCGTTCGGGTCCATGACTTCAGGATCCCGGAACTAGGCAAGGTCGCACCCTATGGCGTCTACGACATTGCCGCCAACCAGGGCTGGGTCAATATCGGCATCGATGCTGACACGGCCGCCTTCGCGGTCGAGAGCATCCGGCGCTGGTGGCAGCGCCTGGGCCGAGCGCGCTATCTCGAGGCCAAGACCCTCGTCATCACCGCCGATTGCGGCGGCAGCAATGGCGTTCGGGTCCGCCTGTGGAAGCGCGAGATCCAGCGCTTCGCCAACGAGACCGGCCTCGCCGTCACCGTGGCCCACCTGCCGCCCGGCACCAGCAAATGGAACAAGATCGAGCATCGCCTCTTCGCCTATATCTCCCAGAACTGGCGCGGCAAGCCGCTCGTCAGCCACCAAGTCATCATCCAACTCATCGCCGCGACCACCACAGACGCTGGCCTCACTGTCACCTGCGACATCGACGCCAACGCATACCCAAAGGGAGTCGTCGTCACCGACGCCGAAATGGCCGCGATCAACCTGGAGTTCGACCCATTCCACGGCGACTGGAACTACACCATCAGACCAACCGAAAAGCCACACTGAAGCAGTTGTTTCGCGTCAGATCCTAAACTGTTTCCTGATTACGCTTCTTTCTCAGCCTGCCGGGGCGTGGTACAAATCGGGAACATATAAGGAGACAGGCGGGGTTGAGGCATGGCGCGCAATCGTGTTCAGTTTCAGAAGGGGCTCAGCGAGGCGCGGTTCGATGAGCTTTACGGGAGCGAGGATCGGTGTCGGGAGGTCGTGCTCGGCTGGCGTTGGCCGCAAGGCTTTGTCTGCCCCGGCTGCGGCGGGCGGAATCACTGCGTCATCAAGACCCGTGCCCTCTACCAGTGCACGTCCTGCCGCCGGCAGACCTCGCTGATGGCCGGCACGATCTTCGCCTCGACCAAGGTGCCGCTGCGCACTTGGTTTCGCACCATGTACCACCTGACGCAGAGCAAGGGCGGGATCTCCAGCCTCGAACTCGGCCGTCGCCTCGGTGTGACCCAGAACACCGCCTGGAAGCTCAAACACAAGCTGATGCAGGTGATGATGGAGCGGGATGCCGGCAAGCGCCTGACCGGTCGGGTCGAAATGGACGACGCCTATCTCGGTGGCGAACGCTCCGGTGGCAAGCGCGGTCGCGGCGCGCCCGGCAAGACGCCGATCATCGTCGCCGTCGAAACCACGCCCGAGGGCAAGCCGGTGCGCCTGAAGCTGCGCCGGGTCATCGGCTTTCGGCGCAAGGAGGTCGAAAAACTGGCCCGACGCAGCCTCGATCCCACCAGCACCGTCGTCAGCGACGGCCTCAGCTGCTTCCGCGGTGTCGCGGATGCGGGATGCACGCATCAGCCGATCTGCACAGGATCCGGCCGCAAGGCGGTGCTGACACCCGCTTTCAAGTGGGTCAACACGGCGCTCGGCAACATCAAGACCGCCATCACCGGCACATACCGCGCCATCCGCCAAAAGCACATCCCCCGCTACCTGGCCGAGTTCGAATACCGCTTCAATCGGCGCTACGATCTCGCCGCCATGATGCCCCGCCTCGGCTGGGCCGCCGTCCGAACCCCGCCAATGCCATATCGCCTCCTCAAACTGGCTGAGGTTCATGCGTAATCAGGAACTGTTTTGAAACGCCAGAACCACCTGGTCCCAGTCTTCGTCGGTTACCGATCCGCTCATTCTGAGCGAGATCACGTCTTCGTTGAACTGCGTTTCGATCATGTTTGACCCAGTTGCCAGGGGTTTGATCCCGACGCTTGGTCCTCAAGCGCCAGGTGAAACAGACCGCCATTCAGGAGCATCGAGACCGACCTAACGCTCGGCTTCGAACAGAACTCTTGCATTGATCGGTTCCGGCTCACCGGGAACCTTGGGCGTCAGATCGAGCGTCCACGTGCCCGACATGGAGAGGTCGCCCATGAAGCGATAAAGACCGGGTGCCGGCGTTCCCGTGAGTTCAACCTCGCCGGCCATCCTGGTCCTGCCGCCGCCCGCGGGCGGCGGCTTGTGGCCGAAGCGCGCCATGGTCATTTCCAGCTCGGCGCGGGTAATCCTGGCGTTTGTCACCGGCTCGCCCGTGGATACGTTTGTCAGCTTGACATCGAACTCGCTGTGGGCACCGACGGCGACGGGCTGATCGAGCACGTCCAGGCGGTAGTCCGGCTGTCGATCGGCGGTAGCGCAGGCGACGGTCGTTATGGAAAGCACGGCCGCGGCGAACATCCCAAGGATGGGTCGACCCGAAACGCGGTGCTGCGAGGGGTGGATTTGCATCGGAGTCTCCTGAAGCGATGAATTGCCTTGCGGCGTACGATGCAAAGAGCGTAGCCGCGGGAGGTGTCCGGCGTTTTGCGCGATTGTGAGATAGTGTTGCGGGGAGAATCAGCCGGCGGTCGGTTTGGGCAACGAGATGGCGACGAGAAGGCCGCCCAAGTGCTTGTTGCGCAGGGTGATCTCGCCGCCGTGGGCGCGGACGACCGTGCGCGCGATGGTCAGGCCGAGCCCCGTCCCGCCGGTCTCGCGGCCTCGGCTGCCCTCGATGCGGTAGAACGGATCGAAGACCCGTTCGCGCTCGGCCTCGGGGATGCCAGGGCCATCGTCCTCGATCGTCACGGCCACGCGGTCCGGTTTGTCTTCGAGCTTCACCCGGGCGCGATCGCCATACTTGACGGCGTTGTCGATCAGGTTCGACAGCGCGCGCTTGAGCGCCAGCGGCTTGCAGCGCAACGGCGCGTGACGGTCACCGCCGAGCACGACGTCGTGGCCGGCATCGGCCGCATGGTCACAGATCGTCTCCAGGATGGTGCCGATGTCGACCCGTTTGATCTCCTCGCCGGTCGCGTCACCGCGCAGGAAGGCCAGCGCCGAATCGAGCATGTGCTCCATCTCGTCGAGATCGGCCGCGATCGTCCGGCGCAAGTCCCCGTCGGCGATGTACTCGGCGCGCAACCGCAGCCGGGTCAGCGGCGTCTTTAAGTCGTGCGAGATCGCGGCCAGGGTCTGGGTCCGGTCGTCAGCCAGGCGGCGGATCCGCCGTTGCATGTTGTTGAAGGCCCGCGCCACCTGGCGGATCTCGCGCGCGCCCACCTCCGGCGCCTCGACGGTGGAAACATCGGTCCCGATCCGGTCGGCGGCGGCGGCCAAAGCCCGCAACGGCGCGTTGATCGAGCGCACGAGGAGGATGGAGACCACGAGAATGCCCAGAGCCATGGCGCTCAGCGAGCCGAGCACGTCATGCTCCGCGGATGAGGATGAACCAAAAGCATCCGGGCCGAACGTCGCCCAACTGCCGTCCCCGAGCCTGATGGAGACGAACAGGGCGTGCGGGTGGCGCGCCATGGCGTCGGGGTAACCGAAGAGCAGATCGCCGGGCGCGAGGCCGGGCGAAAGCCGAGCAAGACTTTGCCGCAGCAGGGCGGCCCGCTCGCTGTCCGCCGCGGCGTCGGCGACGAGACTTTTCTCGCTCCAGTGAACGTCCAGGTCGGGCGACGAAAGCGCATGCGCCGTGTGCTCGCGCTCGTCGGGCGGCAGTTCGTCCAGCGCCCGAATGACCGAAACCATGCGCTCCGCCAGCCCCTGGTCGCGCGCTGGGCCGAGAAGGTTCTCGGTGCCGATGCGGTAGATCCAGATGCTCCACAGGTGAAAGAGGCCGAGGCCGATCACCAGGATGACGATCGTGCGCCCCGCTAGGGTATCGGGGACCAGCCGCTTCACGGATGCTTGACCGTCGGCACGAAAATGTAGCCGGCGCCGCGCACGGTCTTGATCAGGGTTGGCGAGCGCTCGCCCGTTTCCAGCTTGCGCCGGAGCCGGCTGACCTGGACGTCGATGCTTCTGTCGAACGGCTCGGCGGAGCGGTTGCGCGAGAGTTCGAGCAGGTGATCGCGTGAAAGAACGCGGTTGGGATGCTCGATGAAGGCGAGCAGCAGGTCGTATTCGCCGCCGCTGAGATCGATGACGACGCCGTCCGGCGAGGTCACCTCGCGCCGCCGCGTATCCAGGCTGTAGCCGGCGAACGCGACCCGCCGGCGGCCGGCGGAGCGGTCCTCGGGGGTCCTGGCTTCGGCGCGGCGCAGCACGGCGCGGATCCGCGCCAGCAGTTCGCGCGGACTGAACGGCTTGGCGATGTAGTCGTCGGCCCCCAGCTCCAGGCCGACGACGCGGTCGGTCTCCTCACCCTTCGCGGTAAGCATGATGATCGGCACAGCGGAGGAGGCGCGCAGATCCCGGCACAGGTCGAGCCCCGAGGCGCCCGGCAGCATCAGGTCGAGAACGACCAGATCGACGGCGCCGGCGGCCAAGGCTTCGCGCATCTCGCGGCCGTCTCGGGCGCCAGACGCGCGGTAGCCGTTGTCGCGCAGGAACCGCGCGATGAGCTGCCTGACCTGGGCGTCGTCATCGACGACGAGAATATGCGCTTCGCGCTCCACGCCCCTCCCCGACCTCTGGACGGACCGTTATGACACACGCACCGTCCGCAGCCTGAGCAAATCGTCATGTCGTCGAGAAGCCGCCGACGCAGCGGGGTCATCTGAGCCATCACAGGGCCTCCTGTCTGATGATTGGGTGTGGACAACCGCAATCCTCAGACAGGAGCCTCCGACGGTGAAGCCCGCTCCAACTCCCGCGTCAGCGGGTTCGTTCAATATGCAATCCATTCGCAGCGGGCCAGTTCCAGCACCTGCATCTTGAACGTGACCGTCCACCCAGGCCTCGGCGGTGGCCGCCGGATAGGCCCGGACGTTAGCAGGCGCCACTGTGCGGCAAGTCGAGGGCGAAGAAATGCGCCTTCCGCTCAACACCACCGATCACCACCAGCGCCTCGCCAAAATCAACCTGCGCCTGCACGGGCGGGTGATGCAGTGGCACAAACATCTCTCCACCGGTCAATGATCTCCGTGAAACCGTCCAGCTTCGGCCGCTTGACCGGCGCCGTGCGCCGATACCCCGGCGGAGCCGAAAAGCTCACCATCTTCTTCACGCTCTCACGCGAAATCCCAAAATGACGCGACGCCGCGCGCAAGCTCATCCCGTCCCGATGCGTATTCCACTGAAGTCGGCCACCGATTCCAATCGAAGCCGGCCGGGGTGGCGGCGTCATCGGCGGCGTGATGGGTTCAGGTTACGGTGGCGACGTCAAGTCTGTCGCGTTGGGCAATAAGCTTGCGCATGCTTTCTCCCTTCAGGACAAGGCGGTGAGCATTATGGATGAGGCGGTCGAGGATGGCGTCAGCCAGGGTTGGATCGCCGATCACGTCATGCCAGTGCTCGACGGGAACCTGGCTGGTGACGATGGTTGACGCGCGGCCATGGCGATCGTCGACGATTTCGAGAAGATCGCGGCGCTGCTCGGCGGTCATGGGCGCGAGCCCCCAATCGTCGAGAATAAGCAACTGGACGCGGGCCAGGCGGGTCAGCAGACGCCCATAACGGCCGTCGCCGCGGGCAAGGGCGAGCGCCTCGAGCAGCCTGGGCAGGCGGTGATAAAGGACGGAGCGATCGTCGCGGCAGGCTTTGTGCCCGAGCGCGCATGCGATCCAACTTTTTCCGACGCCGGTCGGGCCGATGATCAGCAAGTTGAGCTTGCGTTCGATCCAGTCACCGGCGACGAGGCTGGTGAGCAGGGTTCGATCGAGGCCGCGGGGGGGGTGGTGAGATCGATGTCCTCGGCAACGGCGGCGTGCCGCAGCCCGGCGAATTTCAGCCGGGTTGCGAGGCTCTTGTTCTGCCGCTCGACGACCTCACGATCGACCATGATGGCGAGACGATCCTCGAACGGGAGTGAGGCGACGTCGGGCAGGCGGCGCTGATCGTCGAAGGCCTTGGCCATGCCGGTCAGGCCGAGGGCGATAAGGCGATCGAGGGTGGGATGGGTGAGCATGGAGGTCTCCTGTTGTTAATGGTAATAGCCGAGGCCATTCTTGAGGATCGAGGCAATCGAGCCGTAGGTGCTGGCGCCGATACTCAGGCCCCGCAGGCAGGCGGCTTCGAGGCGGATGTCGCCATAGCTTTTGGCCAGCCTCAGGATGCCGAGGCCGGCACGAAAGCCCTGCTCGGGATGGGGCTTGGCGCGCAGGATCGTCTCGATCAGCTGGACGGTCGCGGGGCCGATCCTGGCGGCCTCGCGCGTAAGCCGAGCCGGTGTCCATTCGGCGTAGCGCCGATGCGCGCTCGGCATGTGCTCCGGCACCGTGGTGTGGCGGTTGCGCAGCAACGAACGCACGTGGGCGGCCACGCGCTTGCCTTTGTGGAAGACTTCGACGGTGGTCTCGGTGGTGCGCGCCTCGACGGTCTGGCGGATCAGACCCGATGGGAGCGAGTAGAAGTGGCCGGCGAGTTCGATGTGGTAGTCGGGCGCGACACGCGCCTTCTTCCACTCGGCATATTCGTAGGGTTCGGCCGGCAGAGGCGCGAGCGCCGGGGCATCGATCGTTTCGAAGAGCTGCCGCCGGCTGGCGCCGATCTTGCGCATCGGCCGGGCGTTGAGTGCGGCGAGCAGCTCGGCGATCGCCGCGTTCAATTCGGCCAGCGAGAAGAAGCGCCGGTGGCGCAGACGGGCGAGAATCCAGCGCTCGACGATCAGCACCGCGACCTCGACCTTGGCCTTGTCACGCGGCTTGCGCACCCGCGCCGGCAAGATCGCCGTGCCGTAGTGGGTGGAAAGATCCTGGTAAGTGCGATTGATCCCCGGCTCGTAGCGGCAGGCAACGGTGACGCCGGCTTTCAGGTTGTCGCAGACGACCAGGGCCGGCACGCCACCGAGAAAGGCGAAACCATCGACGTGGGCGCCGGTCCAGTCGGCGAGCCCCTCGCTCCAGCGGGCCTGCGCGAACGTGTAATTGGAGGCGCCGAGCACGGCGACAAAGATGTGCGCGGCGCGAACCTCGCCGCTTGGGACATCGAAGACCGGAACCGTGTCACCGGCAAAATCGACAGACAGCTTCTCGCCGGCGACATGGATCTGGCGCATGGTCGCGCTGACCGTCCGCCGCCACGCGCCATGGAGCGCGCAAAACCGGCTGTAGCCGTAGCCGGCGGGATGCTCGGCCCGATATTCCTCCCATAGCAGCAGCAGCGTGACGCCCGGCCGGCGCAGCTCCAACTGCAGCCGGCCCCAGTCCGGCAGTGGCGCAGGCGGACCGCCATGAAAGCCCGCCGGCGTGAACAGCCGCCGGTCTAGCGCAGCGTCGTCGAGCTCGGCGGGGAGCGGCCAGCCGAGCCCAATCACAGACGCTCGACGCAGGTATTCCGCCACCGTCGATCGGCTGACACCAACCGACCGGGCGATGACCCGCTCACTGACGCCGCAGGCGTGTTTCAGGCGAAGTACTTCTCGAACTTTGCGCATCGGCAATCTCTCAGCAGCCATCGGACCTCCCTCGCGTTCATGAGCGAGGGAACCCTAGCCGCATCTCAATCGCCGACGACGCTCACCCCTTGGAAGCCGTCAGGGGGTGGCCGCCTTCATCGGAATCGGTGGCCGGCTTGCGCTGGAATTGGTGGCCGACTTGCCGCGGAATATGCATCCCGACAGGCAAGACGGACCTTCCGATAAAGTTTCACGGTGAATATGCCCCCGCCCTCCCCGTCACCAGAAAGGGCAAAAATGGCCGACTTTTACGCCGCCCGCAGCAGGACAATCCCGCCGCTTTGCACCGCCGATTACACATGGAGCCGCTGATCGATTGCCTCGTCCGTTTTGATGCCGCGGCCGCATCGCGCCTCGTGCCGGTGGATCTGCGTGCGGCCGTAGCGGACGCTCTCGCCGCACGCGGTGGGCAACGGATTCCGCTGCGTTGAGGAAGCCGCCGTTCGCTACAGAATACGGCGAACGCTGAACCAGCATCCGTGGAGCATCGTTCTATCCAGTCGCCGCACTGAGTAGGGTGCGCTGTCTCAATAGGGCAAGGCCTTGAGAGACACCCCTGACCATGGCGGCAGGTGTCTAATACACGTCATGGTTGATTATTGAAACGGCCTGTCACATAATGTTTCAGAGCAAGAGAGACGTAGGAGCCTAATCGGATCCGCACGTACCTCTGACCGTTGAGCAGCTTAACGGCCTTCAGGCCCAGATCGAGGCCCTGCGGCAGGCGGGCTGCGACAAAGTGTTCAAGGAGCAGGTCTCCTCCGTCGCGTCGCGACCGCAACTCGATGTGTGCCTCGACTTCCTCAAGAGACGGATTGCCCGGCTCAGCGCGGCGGTATCGTTTGTCGGAGTTGATCGACGAGAAGTCGCGCCGACGGATCGACGGTTGCGAGCTGCTTAGCCCAGTCGAGGGCAGCATCGGCATGCCCAGTGTCGCGATTGATCGTGGCCAGGGCGAATAGCGTCTCGCGGTCGGCCGGATGGCGGGCGTGGTTCGCTTCAAGCGTCTTGATCGCGGCGTCGGCGCGGCCGCCCGAATTGAGCGCGATCGCGTAGACATAGGCGTACCGCGCGTTGAGCGGATCGATCGCAGCAGCGCGGCCCAACTCCGGCAAGGCATCAGTGGTGCGGCGCTGGCGGATTAGGTTGAGGCCGAGCGCGTGATGCAGTTCGGGGTCGTCGGGCAATCTTGTCAGCGCTTCGCGCAGCACGCGCTCGCCATCGGCGTTTCGGGATTGTTGCGCATACAGCTGGGCAAGACTGACATAGATGGGCGTAAAGCCGGGGTCGAGGGCGCGGGCGGCGGAGTATTCCGCCTCGGCTTCGCCGAACCGATGCTGCCGGAGGTAGAGATTGCCCAGATTGAGCCGGTGCTCAGGGCGATCGCTGTTGACCCGTTGCGCCGTCACGTACTCATCGATCGCCCTGGACAGGAGGTCGCGATCCGCCGGCGCCAGGCGATCTTGCGGCACCGAGGCCAATAGCGAGGCGGCTTCGATCCGCACGGCTCGCACCGGATCGGCGAGGAGGTGCTTTGTCAGTGTCCAACTCTGCTCCACCGGGAGCGCCGAAAACGTGCGCAGCGCCGACAACCGGACCAGCGGATCGGCATCCACAAGACCTCGTTGTGCCGCTACGGCCGCCTCCCGGCTCGGGTAGTCGGCCAAGCTCTCGAAGGCCGTAGCCCGCGCGATAGACGGGGCATCGGGGCTCGTCGCCAACGCCAGCAACAACCCGGCGGCTTCCGGTTCGCCGGTACGCGCCGCGGCGAAAGTCGCGGTCCATGTTTGCAAGCCTTTGCGCTCCGGCCCGAACCATTGCTCAATGGCCGCCGCGGCCCAATCGGCGTCCTTGTCGGTGTGGCAGTCGTTGCAGGCATTGGAGGTGCCGAAGCGAGCCAACTCGTCGGGACGTGGCACGCGGAAGGCATGATCGTGGCGCGGATCAACGATCATGTAGGTCCGAACCGGCATGTGGCAGGCGACGCATTGCGTACCCGCCGAGCCGTCCTCGTGGTGATGGTGGGAGGCGGCGGCGTACTTCTGGCCGTCGTGGCATTGCTCGCAGACGGCGTTGCCTTCGGCGACCAGCTTCAACGAGTGGGGGTCGTGGCAGTCGCTGCACGAAACACCCTCCATGAACATCCGGCTCTGGCGGAACGGCGCGTAGTTGTAGACCTCGTCCAGCATCTTGCCGTCGGCTTCAAACAGCCCCGGCTCGAGCAGGCTCGGCACGTGGGTCTGCAGCAGCGACTGGCCGGGGCGCCACGGCTCAGCGATCTTGGCGCTGCGGGAATGGCAGATGCCGCAGGTCTCGAGCTCCTTGGCGCTGGTCCGCGGGGTGCTGCGCATGACCTTGCCGGTGGCGGGATCGATCGACCAGTGCACTCCCTTGCGTTCGTCGAAGTGGACCGTGAGCCCGTCGTGTCCGCCTTTGCCCCAAGGCAGCCAGCTCCGCTGTCGCTCGGCCCAGGTGACGTGCGCGGAACCGGGGCCGTGGCAGGCTTCGCAGCCGACGTTGATTTCGGCCCAGGTCGTGGCGTAGGTGTTCGTGGTGGCGTCATAGTTCTTTCGAAGCTCGGTGGAATGGCACTCCGCGCACTGAAAGTTCCAGGTCTGTTCGATCCCGGTCCAGTGGATGAGGTCGCCGGCCTTGAGCCTTCGGTCGGGATAAAGATGAAACCAGCGCTGGCCACCGGCGTTCTTCGGTCGGCTATCCCAGGCGATGCCGAGCGCCTGCATCCGACCATCAGGAAAGGCGACCAAGTACTGCTGCAGCGGCGTGACGCCGAAGGTGTAGCGGATCTCGAAATCGGCTAGCCGTCCGTCCGGTCCATCGGTGTTGACGAAGAACTTGCCGTTTCGCTTGAAAAAGCGCGACGTTATGTCTCCGTAGGTAAAAGTGGCGCCGCTAAAATCGCCGAGAACGCTGCTCTCGCTCGCCTCCTGCATCGCGAGATCGTGATGGGAGCCGCGCCAAGCTTTCGCTTCGGCTTCGTGGCAGCCGGCGCAGGCAGCGCTGCCGACGATATGGGGGGCTGCCTCCGTGCCTTTTGCCGCTTCGCCCCGGCCGGGTTCCGGCACCAGGATGAGGCCGACGGCGAGAACGATCGCCGCCAAGCGTGCCGTTGCTAGACTGCGCGCCGTCCAAGCCCGCTGATGGTAAAGCTGCCTATGGTTCGCCATAAAACCGGCCGGGGCCGGCAGCGAAGCAGCCGTCGCCTTCATCAGGACAGAGGACCACGAAGGTCTTGCGGTCGCCACAACCGCTAACTCCGATCGTGTATTCGGCTCGGGCTATCCCGTATACCCTCGGGCCCTCGATGGCAGGCTCGACAACCTCTCGCGAGAGTATAGTGGGCACAACTGCAGAGCAGCTCATCTCGAATTGGCCGCGCTTTACCGCAGTTGCTTCAGCCATGCCCACCGCTTTACCTCCCCGTATATTTAGAACGTCCAACTCAGCGTCGCGTTGAAGAAGTGGATTTCGTTGGTCGAGTAATGTCCCTGAAGTGTCCCGGGAAGCGGCCTGCTGCGGCTGAGATCCGCCTCGCCCAAGTTGAGGTACTCGTAGGCGACGCCGACCGTGGCGCGCTCGTTTAAGGCATATTGAACGCCAGTGCCGACGCGGATCTGCCGGTCGAGAGGCATCGCCGGAGTCCGCTGGCTCTTCGACATCGGCGAGGTGTCGTAGGCGAACCCCACCGACCACAGCCAAGCGGGAGCGAAGCGGTATCGCCCGCCAATGGAGAAGCCCCAGGTGTCGTTGTAGTCAAGGTCGGCCGTCGCGTCGCGGCTGGTGGTCGATGTCACTTCCAGGCTCGGTTGCCCGAACTGGCTCCACTGCTGCCAGACGATGTTGCCGACGATGGCGATGGTATCGGTGATGTCGTGGTAGCCGCTGATCATGACCTGGTTGGGAATGGTCAGGCCGAGATCAACCTTGGCGCCGCTGAGCCCGGAGACGTCCAGCGCATCGGCGAGGAGCGGGCCGAGGTTGTTGGTCTTCGGTCGGTCCTTGAAATCGAGCTTGACCTGCGACTGGTAGGTAACGCCGAAGCGCGTACCCTCGACCGGCTCGATGAGGACGCCCGCCATGCCGCCGTAGCCGACATCGGTGGAGTCGAGCGAGATGCTGGCGTCGCCGCCGTCGAGCACGTCGTTGATGCCCGTCTTCGAAATCCTGCTTGCCGTAAATGATCTGCGCGCCGGCGCCGATCGACAGCCAGCGATTGATCCGGTAGGCGGCGACCGGATAAGCGCCAAGGGTCACCAACTCTGACTTCAGGCTGTAATAGCGACCGGACCAGTTGCTCTGATACTGGGCGGAGAGGCCGAAGTTGGACCCGACGGAGAGCCCGAATTTGACATCGGGTGATGCGCTGTAAACAAAGTAGGCGCCCAGTCCGGGAATGACCCCGAGGGCATTGCCGCCGTTGCCACCGGACACGGTTGTAGCACTGTCTCTGTCGAAGTTACTGACGCCGTATCCCGGTTGGACGCCAACCAGCATTTGCAATTCATCGAGCCGCGTCATGCCGGCGGGATTGCCGAAAGCGGTCGCCGCATTATCTGCCGTCGCCGCTCGTCCGGCCGAAGCTGTCCCAAGATCGGGCGTCGCCATCTCGTAGAGAAACAGCCCCGCCGCCTCGGCTGGGGCCGCCAAGCCCGCGACGAAAACGCCCATGGCCGCCGCAAGGCACTTACGACCGTGCATCTTCCCGTTTTCCCACGTCACCTTTATTTTAGCCCTTACGCGACCGTCCGCCGCCGCCTGTTTTCATTAGGTATCGGACTTCGTCGCACATGAACGCACGCGGTCAAAGTCGTGCGGTAACATGCATTCCATAGTCGCTTTGCGCTCATGGGCCGGCTTTGAGGTTTGGCCTCACGAATGACCGTGATGTGTTCATGAGCAAGCTATTTCACGCCACATTTCTTTTGAATCTTGGCGATCTGCTTGTCCAGAAGCGTGTTGTAGTCTCCGACTGCCATGTCGATCTTATCGCCTTCGGTCTGTGTCGCGACGCCGATAAGAAACCCGACCGGCACGATGGCGGTGGCGCCTTCGGCGATGCGTTCGGCGACGTTCGCTTTCTCCGAGCGAAGCATGCGGATATCGCCTTGCGCCGTCGCGCAGTTCACCGGAGCCACTTCCGCCGCTTTAACTTCTTTCGCCTCTTTTTCGGCGACACAGCCGCCAAGCAGCGCAGCAACGGCGACTGCCGCAAAAATGTATTTCATTCGTTCCTCCACTGATGGATAAATCGGTCAATCGCGACAGGGCATTCGAAACCCTAATCTTATCTGCCTTTCCCTACTTCGAGAACAGGAATTGGTCTTGAAACCGGGTTTGCCATCGGGCCCGACCCTCGGGCTTTCGATCATGCGGCAGTCTTGGAGGCTCACGTCCATCGGTTGCGCGCCAATCCTCAGCATTTTCCCGAAGCCGCCGCCGACAGGGACCTGCCAAGGTTCCTTGTAACTCGCGGTCACGATCGGAGCGCTGACCGCGTACCACCCTTCCGGCACATAGATCAGGGGCACGATGGTGCGGGCAATAACGTTCCAGTCGCCAAAGCTGAGCGGATATACCGGCCCAGCAGAACCGCCGTCGTGATCAACGCACGCCGGGAGCCCAACGCTCTTACTGCCCGGCGGCGGCAAAAATCGCCTTCCAGTCGTTTTTGATCGAGATCACCACCCAACCGCGCTCCTTGGCCTCTTCCATGAGCGACTGGCTGAACGTGCCGACCTTCGTGTCCGGCAAGCCATTGGCGGGACCGTACGCATACTCGCGCTCCGCATCGTCGTGCAGCACCAGCATCATCAGCCGCGCCCGATCGCCCGCACCGGTCCATTCCAGCATCTCGCGATCGCCGTCGGAATTACCAAATGCGGCAGCCGGTCGCTTGCCGATGAACAGGTTGATGCCGACCGGCTTGCCCGCCTTGTCGTTGACGAAGAAGATTTTGGGTTCGCGCAGCAGTACCGGGTTGCCGCCCTGATTTTCATACTTGGTCACGATACTCGATCCGACCACCTGCTCCACCGGGACAGCGTACACCTGCTCGCTGAAGACCCGAACGAATTCTTGGCCGCCACCGGTGACTATGTACGTCCGAAAGCCGTTGGCGCGCAGATAGTCCATCACCTCCAGCATCGGCTGGTAGATAAGCTCGGTGGGCGGTCGCTTGAAGCGCGGGTGCTTGGCTCCCGCCAGCCACTCCTGGACGATCTGCAAGAAGTCCTCGTTGCTCATCCCGGCATGAGTGGCGGCGACGATCTTCGCCCACTCCCCCTCGCTGAACTTGGCCATCGCCGCGCGATCGCCGGCGAGGACCGCCTTGAACGGTTCCTCCGTCTTCCACTTCGGGTGGTTCGGCGCCAGCTCGTGCACCCGGTCAAGCGCGAACATCGCCTGGGCGTAGAGCGGGTGCTCGACCCAGAGTGTGCCGTCCTGGTCGAAGGTGGCAACCCGCTCCTCGGGAACGACAAACGACCCACTGGCCGGGTCGGTCGCTTGCCTGACGAAGGAGAGGACTGCTTGCTTCGCCGGCCCATCGTTCCATGCCGGCAGGGGGTCATCCATCGCACGGAGTTCGGAAGCGAAGAAAAAAGAGACGACGATGAGAGCCGCGCTGATGACGCCTTCCTTACGCATTTCAGATCCCCTTTCCGGGATTGGGTTGACCGCGTTGCCATCCGAAAAACATCTGAAAGACTCGCTCTTTGCCGAGGGCTCGAATGAGTTCCCGAAGCGCACAGTAAACGAACAGCAACACGCCGAGCCAGAGGTGAATGACCCAGAAATGCGGCCAGACGATTCCCTCACGCAGATGTTGGAACGTCCCGGCGACAGTGCCGTGTAGCAGCTGCGGGACAACCTCTTCACCGATACGCACGACGGTTGCCGCGATCAGGTAGATCGCCGTCTTCCAAATTACGTTGTATATGAGCGGCTTGTCCGGGTATCTGTCGACGGACTTGAAACAGTCAGCGAGCAAAACGACTTTGCCGACGATCAGCGCGCCGATGAGCACCGCCGCAAAGTCGGAGAACCCTATGCCGTAGTTTTGCAGAATGAGTCGCTTCGTTAACATCAGCAGCCCGATGGCAATGAAGAAAAAGATCGTCGGCGGCAGGAGTTCCAGGAATTCCCGCCTCAAGAATTGCCATGTATGTTTTATTTTCGAAGTCTCCTCCGCTAAAAATAATGTCCGATGCGTCCTTCGAGTTGCCATTGATAGGGCTCGAAGCCTTTGTCGTGAAACAACGCACGCGAGTACTCCAATGACACGACAAACTTATCGAATATTTTCTTCCCGACCATCAGATCAAGCGGGACGAACGTCTTTCCATTGTCCTCGTAGTTGATCTGGATGCTTTCGCTGGCGTAGGTTGCAAGAAACCATCCGTCGGGGAGGCTGACGTTGAACTTCGGCTGGATGTTCAACAGACTGATGTCCGCCCGCCCCGCGTTCTCGTTACGGCTGGCAACACTGTTGAGGTAAACGATTTGCGTTAGGAAAAAGCTGCCGGGGCCGATCTCCGGCAGGGCGTAGCGGACGGCGGCGACGGGTCCGATCTGGTACTTGCCGTCCCCGGCCTCGTTCAGACCGGCGGTCGGCCATACGGCCCGTATCCCCAGCCCGTAGCCGAGGCGCCGCGTCGGTGGCGGCGGCACGATCACGATTTCGGTCAGGAGATCGCCCTGGCCGAACCGCGCATGTCCATTCGGGTTGAAGCCACTGGTCACATCCTCGGAATAGACGAGCGGTTGGTCAAAGCGCCCGTACATCTTCCAGCCATCGGCAAAGCCGGTCCACAGGTCGGCGCGCAGCGTCGTCGTCCACTTCTCCGGCTCACGCCCCTTGGCGTCAGGCAGCCGCTCGTAGCGCTGGCGGATCTGGATCTGGTTCCGTGGCAGGGTGGTGTCCTCGCCGTTGTTGAAGGCGCCGTTGATCTGATCGTCTGTCCTGGATGTGGCCGGCGCGCGTTCATCTGCGAGAGCGGCCGCCGGCACGCAAAGCGCGGGCAGCATCGCCGACGCGACGAGGCTGCGGGCGCGATACTGAACGACCACGACCCGGTTCCTACTTCGGGAACAACGTCGCGGTCCGCTCCTCGGGCGGCACGTATTTGGGACTGGGCTTGTCGGTGGTCGCGGCGACGAAGGCAAGGATCGCTTGTTTCGCCGTCCCGTCGTTCCATGCCGGCAGGGGGTCATCCAGCGCTCGGAGTTCGGAAGCGAAGAAAAAGGAGACGACGATGGCTGCAATGAAGACCGAAACCAAAGCATGTTTCCGCATCACTTTATCCCTCGGACAGATCGCTCTTCGCCGAAGGGGTTCGCCCCGTCGCCAAACGGGGCGAACCCCCAGCTTGCCGCGTCAGTTGCCGGTCGGCATCGGAAGCGAGAAGCCTTCCTTCTTCAACGCCTCGCGGACGTTCGCGAAGCGTTCATACCGGCTCAGGGTGATCGGGCCGGTGTATGTCTCGCTCTGCAGCTTGCGGGGTGGATAGTCGACGTAGGTTTTCATCAGTTTCTTGGTCGCCTCGTTGGCCGGGACCACGGCCCACGTGCTCTCGGTAAAGTTGGTCATGAAGATGTCGTAGCGCTCTTGCGGGTCCTGCCACAGGTCGAAAACCTGCGGCACCGTCGCCACGTAGCTTTCGGCCCCTTTCCAGCCGAGGTTCGTGTCGACCGCAAGGCCACCTGTCGCCTGGCCATCATCGCCGCGGAGGTTGAACACATACTTGTAATTGCCGACGCGGACTGCGCCCGGCGACAGTTCGTTTTCGGTAAAGTAAAACCAGTCCTTCCGGTCGGATTGCCCCTGGCCGAGCCAAACGGGCGTCATATCATAGCTGTCGAAGATCATCGGCTGGCCCTCCCGGTCTTTGGTCGGGAGAGCGACGCCGGCGAGCGAGGCAAAGGTGGCCATCAAGTCGAGACCGCCGAGAATATCGTCGTTCTTGTACTGGGACTGAACCCTGCCGGGCCAGCGAACGAACGCCGGAACGCGATTACCCCCTTCGCGCACCGTGCCTTTGGTGCCTCGGAACGGCGTGTACCCGGCGTCGGGATAGACATCTTGCCAGGCCCCGTTGTCGGTCGTAAAGAACACCACGGTATTCTCGCTTAGGCCCAGCTCGTCGAGCTTCTGCAAGAGATTGCCGACGCGCGTATCCAGCTCGACCACCGAGTTCGGCATATTTGGTCTTCGACATCGACTTGTGCTCGAACTCCGGATCCGGAAGGTTGGGCTGATGTACTTTCATGAAGTTTACGCTGATAAAGAACGGTGCATCGGATTTCTTGGCTTTCTCAAGAAACGCGAGCCCGGACTTCTCGACATAGGCATCAAGGAAGGGGATGCCGACAACACCCTTATCCGGCGTGTTGACGTATTCCCCGTTGACCTTGAAGTCCTCGACGGCCTTTTCTCCCGCCTTGCCGGAGAGCGAGCCTTTCGTGACTTTCTGGAACATCTGTCTCAGTTCAGGGTTCATCGCCGGGAACCAGTGCGGATCGCCATAGGTGTACGCATTAAGGTGATACAAGAAAACATGCTGCATCTCGTCATAACCCTGCGCGTTCGGCAGCGCATAGTCGGCTTCCCCCAGGTGCCATTTCCCGGTGAAATAGGTCTGGTAGCCCGCCTGCTTGAGGACTGATGCAAGGGTCCACTCGGCAGCGGGCAGCCCTCCCCCCTGACCCTGGAACGCGACGGTCGTCATTCCGCTTCGGTTCGGAATCCGGCCCGTCTGGATTGCCGCGCGGCCTGGCGTGCAGCTCGCTTGCGCGTAGAAGTTGGTGAACATCATTCCTTCAGCGGCAAGCTTGTCGAAGCTCGGCGTCGGCATGCCCCGGGCTTTTCCGCCGAGGTAAGGCCCCAAATCCCCGTAGCCAACGTCGTCGCCAACGATCAGCAGGATGTTTGGCTTGCTGCCCGCAGCAGACTGAGCCTGCGCCGGCATTGAACTTAGTGTACCGACGCCAACCGCAAGTGCTGACAGAATGAAAAGCAAATTCCGCGTCATACCTAGCCTCCCGCTTAAGCTAATGCCTATTATTTATCTAAGGATATATTGGGGGCGCCACTCCCGAGCCCGCTCAGCCGCAGCCGAAAGTCTCAACAATCCTGATGCACCCCAATAGAGCCCAATCACGCGAGTCAAAAAAGGGGGGCGTACGAGACGCACCCGCCCCCCAATGCCTGCATTAATCGCTGGGGTGACCAGCCTTCTTCATCTGATCGAGGATCCCACTGAGGTTGTAGGTTTCGGGAGCCTGAAGCGGCGGGAACTCCTTGTAGGATTCGAGCTCTTTCGTCCACAACTGCTGGCCGATGGGCAGCATGTTCCAGTCGTAGATGAAGGCGGTTACCGGGCCGCCGATTGCACCGCCGAAGCTCATCGCCGACTGCTGACTGACGCCAACCGCCTGCTCGAACGGATCGCGCTTGATGTTCTGCACCAGGGTGAAGTGGTACGGGATGAGCGGCAAGAGCCAGCCGTCCGCTCCGGGCTGCGCCATGGTGTAGGACAGCTTCCAGTTCTTGTAGCGCACCGCGGACGGCGTCGCGCCCGAGAAGTAGAAGAAATAATCGCGTGCCGACTTTTCCGACTTGCCCAACAAGAAATCGGCCTGATCGACGCCGTCCAGCGTCGTCTTGACGATGCCGGGGTACTTGCCGGCCTCGATCTGCTGCTTCAACCCATCTCCCTTGGGACCGCCCGCGATGTCGACAAAGGTGGGCAGCCAGTCAAGCGCCGCGAATGTCTGGTTCGTCCACACGCCCGGCTTAATGTGCCCCGGCCAACGCACGACCTGCGGCGCACGGTAGCCGCCTTCCCAAGCCTCGCCCTTTTGGCCCTTGAACGGCGTGACACCACCGTCGGGGAAGCTGATCATCTCGGCGCCATTGTCGGTGGTGAAGACGACAATGGTGTTGTCGAGCTGGCCCATGTCCTCCAGCTTCTTCAGGACGTAGCCGATGTTGTCGTCCATCTGCTTCATGCCGGCTTCGTTGACGCCCCAGTCCTTGCCGCCCGGCTCACCCACCATCGCCATGTACTTGTCCGAGAGCACGGTGCTGACGTGCATGCGCGCCGGGTTGTACCAGACGAAGAAGGGCTTGTTGGTCTTCTTCGGATCGTTGCGGTCGAGGAAGTCGATGACCTTGGCCGAGATCTCTTCGTCCACCGTCTTCGACCGATCCAGGGTCAGCGGGCCTTCGTCCTTGCACGTCTGGTTCTTCAACGTGCCGTCCGAGGACGTGCACGCGAGTGACGGGGCGCGGCGGCGTCAGGCAGGTTGTGGTCTTGGGGTCGACTGCGCCTGGAACTTCGGCGAGACCGGGGATGGGGGTATTCTTGCATGGCGGAGCGATGCCCTGCTCGGTCGGGCTCTTGTTGATGTCGGGGAAGCTCACCTGCTGCATTGCATCCAGGTGATAAAGGTAACCCCAGTACTCCTGGAAGCCGTGCGCGGTCGGCAGAGCCTCGGTGTGGTCGCCGAGGTGGTTCTTGCCGAATTCGCCGGTGTTGTAGCCGAGATCCAGCAGGAACTTGGCGAGTGCCGGTGTGCCCTGCCGCAGCCAGGACGGGCTCCCGGGAAGCTGTGGCGGGATCATGCCGGTGCGCAGCGGATACATGCCGGTGAAGAAGGCGTTGCGTCCGGACGTGCAGCTTTGCATGGCGTAGTAATCGGTGAACGCCATGCCCTCCCGTCCAATCCGGTCGATATTCGGGGTCTCGCCAACCATCAGACCACGGTGATAATAGCTCGGCTGCATCCAGCCGATATCGTCGCCCATGATGAACAGAATGTTCGGCTTTTTCTCCTCCGCCGCCGCCGGTTGCGCCAGCCCCACCGCCGTCAAGCCAACGGCCAATGCCGCCGCTGCGACACTACCCGCAAGCCGGACCCTTCTCGTCCCGTGAATTTCTCGCCGTTCCATCGCTATCCTCCCTCTTGTTCAATCCTGAAAGCCCATCGACCATCAAGTTACGAAGAACCGTACCCGACGATTTCGGCAGACGCTATCTATTGTTGACTGGCCGAGGGCGTGCCGGTCGCAGTTGAGGTGCGTCAGGGTTTCCTTAAAGTCGGACTCGAAAAGGCTTGCATGGTTTCAAGCCCTTGCGAGGCGCCGGGTGAGAGCGGCGAGGGCCGTCTTCAGTTTGTCGCCGGCATAGCCGCCGTCGGCGAACAGATGGCGCAACCACGGGTAGAGCCTGCGGATCGAGGCGATGACACCGACGGCGCCGTCGCGGTCCTGGACGTCGGCGGGATGCACCTGGAGGCCGACGAGATGGCTTCCGTGCCGACCGGCCGGCGCCGCCATCGGAGGCTTTCACCAGCCAATTGATCTGGTGGGCTAATACACCCGACGCTTGAGGACCCAAGCGTCGGGATCAGACCACGCGCTAGTTCTGCTGGCGGCGCCACTCTTCGAACAAACGCTCTTCTTCTATCTGGCGCTGGACGTCGTTCTGCTGAAGGGTGCGCTGGCGTTCGAAGTCGAGCTGGCGCTGCATCGAAGCGTCGCGTGAGGACTCGACACGTTGCTGCTGGCGATCCTGGTTCGGCCGGTCGACCATCTGGTTTCCGGCGAGGCCGCCGACGGCGCCGCCGATGAGCATGGCGCCGGTGTTGTTGCCGAACGCGGCGCGGCCGACGCCGGCGCCCAGAGCCGCGCCGCCGAGCGTGCCAACACCCCCGCCGCTGCCACTTTCACACGCGGCGACACTCAAGACCAACGCGGTGGCGATGGTAAGTGTTTTCAGGCTAGGCATTCCGAAACCGGCGGACATCCCGCGATAAGACTGCGTCATATGCTTTTTTCCTTGGCGAATGATGACTAGTTGCCCGCGACCGACTTGGTCATTTCGTCGAACGACAAATGGCCGTCCTTGCTGGTGTCGCCCGCCTTGAAGGCCTTCATCTTGAAGTCCATCACCTCCCTGAAGGTGAGAACCCCGTCGCCGTTGGCATCGACCTTGGCAAACGCGGCCGGATCATGCGGCCCCAGTTCCTTGGGCGTCAGCTTGCGGTCGCGGTTGGCGTCGAGGCCGCTGAACGCGGCCGCCGCGTCGCGGGCGAACTCGCCTTCGCTGATCAGGTTATCGCCGTTGGTGTCGGCGGCCTCAAACGCAATCTCTTCGTAGTAAATGCCCATATCCATCGGCTCAAGCAATTTTGTCGGAGTCTGCTGGGCATAACCGCTGCTCGCCATCATACTTGTCGCGGCGAGTGTAAAGCCTGTTAGCGAGAGAAGACCGAGCGCCTTGTTCATGGCCTATCCTTCTTTTCAATGACCGGCTTTCGATGACCGAGTTTTGAGTGACCGGGCGATTTACATACCAGCGCGCGCTGGCTATGGGAAGGCGATCGCGACCGCCCGGCGTCGCGAGTTCCGGAAACCGGCGGCCATGACCCTCGATACCGACGTTTTCGCCACGACGACGATCGCGATGTGCGTGTTTTTCGTCGGCTACGCGCTGGTCAGGCGTTTCGCGGTCTTACGCGACTACGCCATCCCCGAGCCGATCATCGGCGGCTTCGCCTTCGCGGTGGCGATCGCGCTCGCGTACTGGCTGGCGGACATCAAGATCAACTTCGATCTTATCCGCCGCGACGTGCTGCTGGTCTACTTCTTCGCCGCGCTCGGCATGCGCACGGACGTCCGCGAGGTGATCTCGTTCGGCCGGCCGCTGTTCAAGCTGGTGGCCCTCGCGGCGCTGTTCATCGTGTGTCAGAACCTCGCCGGCATCGCGCTTGCGGAGGTCTTCGGCCACGATCCGAGGAACGGCATCGTCGCCGGGTCGATGGCCTTGATCGGCCGCTCCGGCACCACGGTCGCCTGGGCGCCGATCTTCCAGGCGCGATTTGACATGGACCACGTCTCGCGGCTGGGTCTCGGCGCGAACATGACCGGCCTGATCGCGGCCTGCTTTATCGGCGGCCCGCTCGCGCGCCTGCTCATCAAGCGTCGCGGCGTCGCCGTCCCCGGCCCGTCGGCGAACCTCGACGTCGGCGCGTCGATGGAGGCTGATCCGCCGCGAATCGACCATCATGCATTCATCCTGGCGCTCTTGCGCCTGCATATCGCGATCATCATCGGCGCGGGACTGCAGGCGGTGCTCGAGGCCGTGGGCGTGATGATGCCGCTCTACGTGACGGGCCTTGTCGCCGGCATCGTGCTCGCCAACATAAAGTTGCGCGTCGCCCCGTGCCTCGGACTGGTCGGCCAGCGACGACTGCTTGACGCTGATCTCCTATGTCAGTTTGGGCTTGTTCTACACGATAACCGTGATGAGCCTTCAGCTATGGGCGGCGGGAGATTTTCTGGCCTTCGTGATCGCCAATATCACGATCCAGTCGCTGCTCGCGGCCGCCTTCGCCTACGTTGTCGTCTTCCGCTCGTTCGGCCGCGACTATGACGCGGTCGTCACCAGCGCCGGCTTCGTCGGCATCGCGCTCGGTTCCACCGCGACGACGCTCGCGATCATGACCGCGGTCGCCAACAAGTACGGCCGCGCCCACAAGCCCTTCGTCATGGTCCCGCTGGCCTGCGGCATCTTTATCGACCTGATCAATTCCGCGTTGATCGGGGTGTTTTCCCGGATCGTTTGAGCCAAGCCGCCACGGTGCCGAGGCGGAATCTACAAACGCGGTAAGGCGCCAGCCCGGGCGAGCCGGCCTCTGCGCTTACGCCAGCGTCGGCGGTGGCGCTTCCTTGCCGCGGAACCAGGCAATGTAGAGCGCCGGCAGGAAGATCAGCGTCAGCACCGAGGCCACCAGCAGCCCGCCCATGATGGCGAACGCCATCGGTCCCCAGAAGACGGTAAAGGCGATCGGGATCATCCCGAAAACGGTCGAGATCGCCGTCAGCATGATCGGCCTGAACCGCGACACGCTGCCGGCGATGACCGCGTTCCAGATATCCGTGCCGGCCGTGCGTTCCGCCTCGATCTGCTCGATCAGGATGACCGCGTTGCGCGCGATCATGCCCATCAGCGAGAGAATGCCGAGGATGGCGACGAAGCCGAGCGGCCGGCCGGACACCAGCAGGCCGGCGACCACGCCGATCAGGCCAAGCGGGACCACGGCCATGACGATGAACACGCGCTGGAACGTCTTGAGCTGGATCATCAGCAAGGCGAGCATCAAAAACAGCATCATCGGCACGACGGCGGCGACCGAGGCCTGCGATTGCGCGCTCTCCTCGGCGATGCCGCCGAGATCGACCCGGTAGCCGCGCGGCAGCGCCGCGTTCAGGGCGGCGATTTTTGGCGCCAGCGCCGCGACGACCGTATCGGGCAGCACGCCGGCGACAACGTCCGAACGCACAGTCAGCGTCGGCAACCGGCCGCGGCGCCAGATCAGCGGGTAGTCCTGCTCGTAATCGAAGCTCGCGAACTGGTTGAGCGGGACCGTGCGGCCGTTCGGCAGCGCCACCGGCAAGGTGCGCAGCCCGGCGATGGACATGTCGCGCCCGCCGGCCGCCTGCACGACCACGTCGATGAGATAGATGTGATCGCGCACCTGGGTGACATTCGCGCCGGTCACGGTGGTGCTCAGCACATCGGCGATGGCCCGCGAGCTGAGCCCCAGGCGGCGCGCCTCGTCCTGATCGACGTTGATGCGCAGCTGCCGACCGGGCTCCATCCAGTCGTAATTGATCTGGCGCGTCGCCGGCTCGCTCGCCATCACCTGGGCCAGGTGCAGGGCGATGTCGCGAACCTCGCTCAGCTCAGAACCGCTGACTCGGTACTGGAGTGGCCAGCCGACCGGGGGCCCGAGTTCCAGCGGCGAAACGCGGCCGACCAGATCCGGAAACTCTTCCGGCAGCAGCTTTTCCAGCCGCGCCTGCAGCCGTTCGCGGCCGGGAACGTCCTTGGCGACCAGGACAACTTGCGCGAAGAACGGGTTGGCCAGCTGGACATCCATCGGCAGGTAGAAGCGGATCGCGCCACGACCAACGTAGCTGCTCCATTTCTTGAGGTCGGGATCGGTCTTGAGGGTTTCCTCCAGGCGCTCGACCACGCTTTCGGTGGCGAAAATCGAGGCGTTCTGCGGCAGCCGCAGATCGACCAGCAAATCGGTGCGGTCCGACGGCGGGAAGAACTGCCGCGGCACCAGCCCCACCAGCATAACGGTGAGCGCGAAGGCACCGAGCGTTACCAGAATAGTCATCCACTTGGCCCGCATGGCGCGAACGAGAAAGCCCCGATAGAGCACCTCGATCCCGCGGGGACCTTGACCTGAGCCCGGTGTCTTCGGCGCGCGCAGCAGCCAGGCGCCGACGATCGGCGTGAACACCACCGCGACCAGCCACGACAGCACCAGCGCGATGCTGACCACCGCGAAAATGGAAAAGGTGTATTCGCCAGCCGAGCTGCGGGCGAAGCCGATGGGCACGAAGCCGGCCATGGTGATGAGGCTGCCCGTCAGCATCGGGAAGGCCAGGGTGGAATAGGCGAAGCCGGCGGCGCTTTCCATATCATCGCCCGCGCCCAACCGGCGGATCATTGCATCGACCGCGGTCATCGCGTCGTCGACCAGCAGGCCCAGCGCGATGATCAGGGCGCCGAGCGAAATGCGCTGAAGGTCGATGTCGATTATTTGCATGATCGGAAAAACAAAAGCGAGCGTCAGCGGGATGGCGAGCGCGACCACCGCGCCGGGGCGCAGGCCCAGGCTAATGAAGCTGATCACCAGAATGATCGCGATCGCCTGCCACAAAGACGCGGTGAAGTCGTTGATCGCGATCTTGACCGTAACCGCCTGATCCGCAACCAGGTTGGCCTCGATGCCGATTGGCAGGTCGGCGGTGATCTCGGCCATGGTCCGCTTGATGTTCTGGCCGAGGGCGAGGATGTCGCCGCCATCGCGCATGGCGACGGCGAGGCCGATCGCCGGCCGCGCGTTGACGCGGAACATCGGCTGCGGCGGATCGACGAAGCCGCGGCGGACTTCGGCGATGTCACCCAGGCGCAAGATCCGGCCGTTGGCGGTGAAGTTGACGGCGAGCACATCCGCCTCGGAATGGAATGCGCCGGAAACGAGGAGCTTGATGGTTTCGTCGCCGGTTTCCAGCGCGCCCGCCGGCCTGACGATGTTCTGAGCCTCGAGCGCCGCGATCAGGCTCGCCCGGTCGAGGCCGAGGCCGGCGAGCTTCTCGGTCGAGAACTCGACGAAGATGCGTTCGTCCTGGGCGCCGAGGATCTCGATCTTGGAGACATCGGGCAGCAGCAGCAGCTTGGAGCGGATATCCTCGACCGTGTCGCGCAGCTCGCGATGGCTGAAGCCGTCGGCGGTGAAGCCGTAAATGATGCCGTAGGTGTCGCCGAAATCGTCGTTGAAGCCGGGGCCGACGATGCCCGCCGGCAGGCTCGCGCGAATGTCCGCGATGTTCTTGCGGACCGTATACCACATGTCGGGCACGACCTTGGGCGGGGTGTCGCCGCGAAGGTTGACGAAGATCGTCGTCATTCCGGCGGTGGTGTAGCTGCGGATGAAGTCCAGATGCGGCGTTTCCTGGAGCTTGCGCTCGAGGCGTTCGGTGAGCTGAAGCAGGGTGTCGTCGAGAGTGGCGCCCGGCCACCCCGCCTGCACCACCATCGTGCGGAAGGTGAACGGCGGGTCCTCGCCGCGGCCGAGACTGAAATAGGATAGCAGCCCGCCGATGGTCACGCTGATCATGAAGAAGACAACGATCGAGCGGTGCCTCAGCGACCAGATCGACAGGTTGAACCCGCTCATTGCGCGGCGGCCCCAAGCAGCCTCACCTGCTGGCCGGGCCGCAGGGCCTGCACGCCCGCCGTCACCACCACTTCGCCGGGAGCGAGGCCGCCCGCGACCACGACGTTCGAAAGGTTGAACTGTTCGACGTCGATCGTTCTGAGCGCCACCTTGAAGGTTTCGGGATCGACCACCCACACCGCCGGCTGATCATCGAGGCGGGTCAGCGCCGAGGCCGGAAGTTCGATGCCGGACGCGGCGGTCATTTGCAGCGTCCCGATCACCGTCGAGCCGAGCCGCATGGCCGGCGGCGGATTGTCGAGGCCGACCCGGACCTCGAATGTCCGCGTGACCGGATCGGCCTGCGGCGAGACTTCGCGCACGCGCCCCGTCGTGCGCACCGCCGGGTCGGAGGCGAGCGCGACGGTGATCTCGGGATTGGCCGGCGCCCCGGATTTGATGCGCTCGGGCACATCGAAGACGGCGTCGCGGCCGTCTTCGCGCGCGACCCGAACGATCATCTGGCCGGCGGCGACCACCTCCCCCGGCTCGGCGGCGCGCGCGGTGACCGCTCCGGAGACGTCGGCGATCAACTGCGTGTAATCGAGATTGTCCTCGGCAATGGCAAGCTGGGCCTGGGCCGAATCGACATCGGCCTGCGCCGAACGCATCGCCTGCAGCGCCTGGTCGTAGCGGACCCGCGTGGTCCAGCCGCCCTCAAGCAGCGATTGCTGACGGGCATAGTCGGCGCGGGTTTTCGACAATTGGCCGGTCGCCGCCGACAGCTGGGCGCGGGCCGTGCGCAGCGCGTTGCGCGCGGGCTCGGACTCCAGCACGGCGACAACCTGGCCGGCGCTCACCCGATCGCCGACGTTAACATTGCGCTTGATCATTCGCCCGCCGACCCGGAAGGAGAGGTTGACCTCCTCCTCCGCCTGCACCTGGCCGGTAAGCGTGACCGCCTCGCCGCTCTCACGCCTCTCCACGGTGACCACGCGAACCGGTCGGACCGGCTCGGCCTGGGGCTCCTCGGCCGGGCCGCACCCGGCGAGCAAGGCCAACAGCGCCAGGGCGAATGCCGGCGCGGTGCGCGGAAGAACTTTGTTCATGATGACCTTAGCGTCACGTCCGTTGGCGGTCGGTCCGGCTTCGCGAAAACGATTTCGGTTGCACCCTATCAGGCATTTTCGCCGGAAGATCAAGACGGCGCGCGGCCACATCTGTTGATGCATTCGGAACGCCAGGCCCCTTCACGGGATCCGCAATCGGCTCCATAGTCGGCGCGTCGGGGGCGACGACGCGCGTCGCACTGTTTGGTCCAAGTGAGCACCATGATCACTCGCATCTTTGCGTTCGCCAGGCGAACCATGCTCTACATCGCCTGTGGCGTGCTCGCCCTGGTGGCCGGCGCGTTCGCCCTGTTTGTTTTCCTCTCCCCGGGCGAAACGCCGTTGGAGCCGTGGCACACCGAGGACCTGAGCGAGGAGTTCACCGCGGCCAAGGCGGACGAGGTTCGCACCTTCGCCGACTACCGGCGGCTGGAGGATCGGCTGTTCGCCCAGCTCCGCGACAAGGTCTACGCCCGGACGGGGACCGGGCCGGCCTACACGCTGGTGCGCTACAGCAACGCCAGCGCCGCCGATCCGAACCGCCGCCAGCCCGACTGGAACCGAAGTTTCGAGCTGCCGGCGGCGAAGCCGGCGGGCGGCGTCCTGCTGCTGCACGGAATGACCGATGCGCCCTACACCCTGCGCGCGCTGGGCGAGGCCCTCAACCGGCGCGGATACGATGTCGTCGGCCTGCGGCTGCCCGGCCATGGCACCGCGCCGTCGGGGCTGAAGAGCGTGACCCGGGAGGACATGGCCGCGGCGGTTCGGCTCGCCGCACGGCACCTCGCCGGCAGGATCGGCGGCGCGCCGCTGCACATCGTCGGCTATTCGACCGGCGGCCCGCTCGCCGTCGAGTACGCGCTCGACGCCCTCGATGGCCGGGTCGCGCCGGCGCCTGCGAGCCTGGTGCTGATTTCGCCCGCGATCGCGGTCACCCCGGCCGCGGCGTTGGCCGGGTGGAAGACCATGCTGGCGCGTCTGCCCGGCCTCGATCGTCTGGCCTGGACGCAGATCCTGCCGGAGTTCGACCCGTACAAGTACAATTCCTTCACCGCCAACGCCGCCGATCTGGTCCACCGGCTAACGCGCTCGGTGACGGGCCGGCTCCGCGAGCGGGCGGCCTCGGGACCGATCAGGGGCTTTCCGCCGACGCTGGTGTTCCAGTCGGCGGTCGACGCGACGGTTTCGACCGACGCCGTCGTCGACAATCTGCTCAAGTATTTGGCGCCCGAGGGCCATGAACTTGTGCTGTTCGACCTCAACCGCCGCGACGTGACCTCAAGCCTGATCATCGCCGATCCGGGACCGCTGACGGCGCGGCTGATGGGCAACGACGCGCTGCCGTTCGCCTTGACCTTGGTCACCAACGAAAATCCCGACAGCACGACCGTCGTCGGCCGCCGCAAGCTGGCCCTGTCGTCGGCAATATCGGTCGAGCCCCTGGGCCTGGCTTGGCCCGGCGGGGTCATCTCTCTTTCGCACATTGCCCTGCCGTTTCCCCCCGACGATCCGCTGTACGGCCGGAAGCGGCCTCCCGACAACGACCTGGTGTTCCTTGGCCAGATCGCCATCCACGGCGAGCGGGGGCTTCTGCTGTTTCCCGCCGACTGGCTGCTGCGCCTGCGCCACAACCCGTTCTACCCGTTTGTCGAGACCCGTGTCGTCGAGTGGTTCGACGCGGTCAACGGCCCGTATCGACGCGCTGGCGAGTAATCTGGGGCCTCTCCAGTAACGGCTGAGGGTTAGCCGTCGGATCGACCCGATGTCTTCCCCATCGCCGTCTCATCGATCTCTTGTTCCTCCCGTTGCTCGGTCTTCGCGGGCTTACCCATAGCGACGTCGTCGGCCGCGCGAATTGCCATCTCCTCGGCGGTCCCAGGCGTACCGACGATAACTTCGTCCACCTTCTGAACACCGGCTTCCGCCGTCGTCGCGGGCTGACCCATAGCGATCTGGGCGTCCGATTGTGTGTCTACGTCCCGTGGCCTGCTCGATCGTCCCATGGTTAGCTCGTCCGCATTCTGGACGGCCTGCTCGTCCGCGCTCGCAGGCTCGCCCATCGCCGTCTCACTGCGTTTCTTTTCGTCGGGCATGGTCAAACTCCTCCCTCTGATCAGCTGATCCAGACGAGCACCATTCTGCACTGAATGAACGAGCCTGAACACAGCGCGGCCGTCACGGTTTTGTCACGGTTTGTCGATGGAGTGGGAACTGCGGTCTCGGCGCGCTCAAGGGCCCGGCGCGACCGGGTCTGGCCGGGCCCGTCGGGCCGCAATAACCCGTTGCAGCACCGCCGTCGCCGGCCCGCGGGCCTCGTATCCTTGCGCCGCGAACGCGCCGCTGGCGGCGTCGGCGACGAACACGAGCCGGGTCCGGTCGTTGAGGATCGGCGGCCGAAGCCAAGCGAACGACGGGTCGAGTGAATGCGCGGCCGAGCGGATGAGGCTTAGCCGCCCGGCGTTGTCCCTGCCGCGCGGACGCCCCGACCATCCCGGCGCCTGCCACGTGTTGGCGGCGCACGCGGGGCTGTCGATGACATGGGCCCGGTCGGGCAAGCGTTCGATCACGCACGCCTCGTGGGACGCGATGCCGGCGAGAACATAGATCGTCGGCAAGGCGATCGGCGTTTCCGCGAGGACCTTCTTGGCCTCGGCGAAGTCGCGCGCCTGCTCGAAGACCTGCCGCAGCAGATGGGCGGCGGTCAGGCGGGGCTGGCTCCAGACCTTGACCCGGTTGGCCAGCCAATCGAGCGGATAGGGTCCCACCGAGCGTTCCATCGGCGCCTGATTGAGGGTCGCTGCGAACCGGCCGGGCGCGACGCCCTGCAACACCCCGGTGTAGCCGGGCCAGGTGAGGGTCAGCCAATCGCCCGCGTCGCGGCCGGCGATGTGAGCGGCGGCAACGGTGCGGCCGAGCCCCTTGTTCGGCCAGTCGAGTACGCGGCGCAGTTGCGCCGAACGCCCGTCCGGCGACGGCCCGGCCGACGAGGTGCATCCCCACTCGTAGCTGACGTTGAAGAAATAGGCGCCGGGACGGCCCAGCCGCAACGCGATCTTGTCGATTTCGGCGAGATGAACCGCGCAGCCGCGTTCGAGCCAGCGCCGGGAGATCGTATCGGCAAGCGCAAGCGCCTGGCGTGGAATATGCCCGCTGCCCTCGTCGAGCAGCCTGATCGCCCGATCGAACGCGCGCTCGAGAAGTTCCAGCGGCCACGCGCCGCCGACCTCGAACACCGGGATCTCCGGCCGTGACGATCCATCTTCTCTCATTGCAACGCTGGCGCCGCGGCGTCCGTTCCGCCGTTCGCGCCACCCGGGTCATCAGGCGCTTCCATCGCCGCGATCCGCTCGAGCATGGCCTGAACCTCGCGCCGTTGCGCCTCGATGTACTCATGGTGAATGCGCCCGACCCGGCGGTACGGCGAGCCGCGGACGCTGGCGAAGCGATCGGCCGGGTTGGCCTGCTTCGCCAGGATCGCATCGTAGGTGTCGCGGAAGTAAAGCAGGTTCGCTTTGAGCTCGACAAACCGCTCGTCCGACAAGAGGCGCACCGCGTTCATGGTCCTGCTCATGCTGAAAGGCGACTGCACGGTAAACAGGCGGAACTCGGCGTTGAAGACCTCGTTCGGCTGGTGCACCGGCATGGACTTTAACAGCGCGCCGTGACGCGTCGGCAGCCACTTGAAATCGTGCAGCGCGTCGCGAAGCGGCCCCTCGGCCTGGATCTCGCGATAGCTCTCAAGTGGCCCCTCGGTGACCAGTTCGGCCAGGTTGACGAATTCGTTCGCGGGCACGGCGAGATTGAACAGGTGGCGGATCTTGACGTCGAGCACCGCCAACGGTGACCAGATGTTCGCCGCGGCCAAGGCGTTGCGCACCGTATGGACGCAGTTGTCGGCGAACAAGCTCCAGTTATAGTCGGCCTCGCCGGTGGCATATTCGCGGTTCTTATCGTTGAGGAACGCGATGATCTCGGTCATCACCGGCTCCGTCACCGGCGTGCGCGCGCAAAAGACGTTGCGCGAGTAGCGCAGCGCGAAGTCCGTGCCGATCGAGCCGTTGGCGACAAAATCGCGCAGCTCCGGGCCTTCGCGCCGGATCCACTCCGGCTGCAACTCGACTCCGTCAAATACGCCCTTGTCGATGGCGTCCTGCACCGTGGCGTCGAAATGGGCCCGGGTCAGGGTCTGGCCGGGCTTGAGATTGCCCTCGTAAAACAGCGCGTAGCCGGGCACGGCGATCCAGTTGACGTTGCGGAACCAGCGGCCGACGCTGACCCCGGCGCCATGCTCGGGATCGTCGAGCGTCGTCGCCTCCCGCCGGCATTGCCGCAACTGCGGGAAGGATGCGTTTTCGTCCTTGCACGCGCCCTTGAGGTAGATCAAGGCGTGGCCGAACGGGTTGCCGCGGCCCTTGTCCTTGCGGCTCGGCTGGCTGAGGGCGCACAATTCGACGTAGCGTGGAAAGAGCTGCTCATAGACCGGATCCGGTCGCCGCTCGATGACGATATCGTCGGTCTTGAGCAGGAATTGGCCGAGAAAGCCGCCAAAAATCCCATCGTCGCAGCCACCGAGCAAGAGGACCGGCGCAAGAAGGACCAGCGCGAGGGTGACGGCCTCGCGACGGGTCCGGGTGACGCGGACGCGGGGCGAAGATCGGCTATGGATGGTCATGGCGAAAACACTCGTGACAGCGGCGTCCGGCGCAAGGTCGCGCGTTTCTTCGGACGGTCGCCAGCATGTACGGAAATGCCCGCGTCCAGGCAACCGCTATCGGAGGCTCTCCACCGCGACCGTGGGATCGGGCGTGCCGTCCCAGGTGATGCGATAGGTCGCGCCCAACCTGACGTTCGCGACCACCGCTGGGCGGAAGCAGGCGAGGTTGGTGCCGCCTGGGTGACGGACGCTCGGATAGACGACGCCGAGCGAGCCGGCATCGAGCAAATGCTCGGCGAGTTCCTGCGCCGCGACATAGCTATCCGGCGCCAGGCACGCCGCGAATGCCGCGTCGGCGCGGATGTCGTGAAACTCTCCGCCGAAGTCCGCGAGGTAGTCGTCGTAGGTGACGGCGTCGTCGAAACACCCGATCTCGGAAAGTGCTACGGTCTTGTGATGGATCGCCTCGGCCTGCGCGGTTTCAAGCGCGAAGCCGGCGTACCAGGCGCCGCGGTCGGGTCCGTTGAAGCGGCTGCCGAGCGGATGGGCGTGACAGAACGCGGCGTTGATCACCCGATAGCGCGGCACCCGGAAGACCAGTTCATCGAGCGTGATCCCCGGCAGGAGGCCGAGGCCGTTTTCAGCCAGCAACCGGTCGTTCGTCGCGTTGTCGAGCGCAAAGAGATCGCGCAAATGCGCATCGTCATCGGCGATGCGGGCGAGAACGCTGTCGCCTCGCGGGGTGTATCGGGACGGGATCAGGCGATGGGTGTCGCTCTGGCGGATCGGCGAAGTTTTTGGCGGCGTCACGGGCGGGCCCCTTTTCACAGGCCGCCGCGTCTCGCCTCGAGCAGGCGGCGCACGGTATGCATTGCCTGCGCGCCGCCGCGCAGCATGTATTCGAGCGGCGTCCGGCGGGCGAAAATCCTGTTGGTGTTCGCCATGCTCACCCACCGGTCGGCGAGCGCCTCGCCGTGGAGAATGTTCAAATCCTTGAAGATGCCGATGAGATACGAGATCCGAGTCAGCTTGTCGCAATCGAGCGTGCGCTCGGGATCCTTCTTGTAAGCGTAGAAGGTGCTGGCGGCGACGCCGCCGAGTAGTTGCCGGGCATCGTCGTCGCGCACCGACCAACGCTCCATGATGTTGAAAAAGGCGCGCAACGCCGAACGGCTCAACCGCTCCCGCTCCTCGCGCGCCGAAAGCTCGACAAGCGGCCTCGGCTCATAGCGTGTCGCCGGATACTGCATTTTCGAGGGCCACCTCTATCAACGACTACAGAGCATAATAGCTCCGATTTCGGAGGGAGACAAGCGCGCCGGGCCGGCTTTGTGTCGGCATTGGGCCGGCGCTCCTGCTCGCGATACGGCGCGCGATGATCGGGCGTTGCGATTCCGCCCCTTGTCGTGGAAGCTTGGATGCTCCTGGACGCGGGCTTTTGCGCCGAAGCCCGCCAACACAACGCGTGTTCGCGCCTGATCTAAGGAGGTTCCGATGGGCCCCATTCAAAATTATGACGACCTGCCCATGAACTGGGTTGGAGATTGGGCCGGACGCCGCGCCGCACTCACGCCCTGCCGGACGGCTCTTTACGATTCCTCCACCAAGAAAACATTCACCTTTCAAGACATGAACGATCGCGCCCGCCGGGTCGCAACCTATCTGAGCGACGTTGTCGGCCTGCGAAAAGGCGACGTTGTCGCGCTGATCTGTCGCAACCGGATCGAGGCCATCGACATCTATCTCGCCTGCGGCAAGCTTGGGATTATCCTCGCGCCGTTGAGCCAGCGTCTGAAAAAGCTGGAATTGGATGACCTGATGGCTCGTCTCAAGCCCAGGGCGTTGATCCATGAAAACCAGTTTTCCCAATTGGTCTCGACCCTAGCCGCTCCATCCTCGCTTCGAACCGTGATCGACATCGACGATAGCGAGGAGATTTTCGAGAACGTCGTCCTGAAAACGGAGCCGAGAGAGGTGAATGTCGCGCTGGCGATGAATGAGGTCTGCCTCTACGTCCACACCGGCGGAACGACGGCCGTGCCGAAGATCTGCATCGTGTCCTACCGGCAGATGGTCTGGAACTCGCTGGACATCCTGGCAACCGGGATCGTCGGCCCCTACGGCAGCGTGCTGATCACGTTCCCGTTTTTTCATATCGGCGGATGGAACACGTTTACGCCGCTCTTTCATGCCGGCTGCGCGGGCGTCCTGATGCGCGAATTCAATCCCGGGTTGGTGCTTGAGCTGATCCATGAGGGACGGGTCGAGAATTTCGGCGCGGTCGAGGCCATGCTCCAATTCCTCATCGCCCATCCCAAGTTCGCCGAAACCGATTTTTCCAAGGTAAAGGCCATCACCACGGCCGCCGCGCCGTGCTC
Organism: uncultured Alphaproteobacteria bacterium; assembly: GCA_963805915.1. Taxonomy (GTDB): domain Bacteria; phylum Pseudomonadota; class Alphaproteobacteria; order Rhodospirillales; family Defluviicoccaceae; genus JAEULH01. Next base: position 172,906 of record CAWDWD010000011.1, on the reverse strand, counting down.
GAAGGCGGTGATGCAGGTCTTCCTGGATAAGGGCGTCCCCATCAGCCAGACCTACGGCATGACCGAGGCCGGCCCTTCCAATTTCGCCTATATCCCGCGCACCGGCTCGCCCGAGGAGTTGCTCACGAACGCGGCGAGCATCGGCACGTCGATGTTTCACTGTGACGCCAAGATCGTCGATCCGAATACGGGAAGTGAAGTCGAGACGGGCGAAGTCGGGGTTCTCTGCATGAGGAGCGCGCACAACTTCGACGGCTATCTCGACGATCCGGCCCGTACCGGGAAGGTGATCGATCGAGATGGCTGGATCTTTACCGGGGACATGGCTTTTGCGGACCGGGACGGGTTGACTTACATCAAGGGACGGGCCGACAACATGTTCATCTCCGGTGGCGAGAACGTTTCGCCCGAGGAGATCGAACACGCCTTGATGAAACACGCCGATGTCGCGGGGGCGATTTGCGCCGGTATTCCCGATCCCAGATGGGGACAGGTACCGGTGGCGCTCGTGGTCTTCCACGCCGGGCGCAGCGTTTCCGAGGCTGAACTGAAAGCGGTTTGCGGTGAATATCTGGCCGACTACAAGGTGCCCAGGCAGGTCAGGCCGGTTTCCGATTTGCCGCTGACCGGGGCGGGAAAGCTCAACCGCAACGCCGTGGCGGCGATGTTCACCTGAACCGCCGGTGTGCGCGGTGCCGCGCGTTCGGCGGAACATTGGGCGGGCGCTAACAGCCTCGCGCCGCGCAACAACGCCCGCCGGAACACTCGCCAGAACCCTCGCGAGAACGCTCGCCGCCACCGCGATCGCCGCGGCCGTCGCGGCCGGTTTGGGGACCCTCTGGCTGCGCTCGTCGCTGCCGCCGCGATTGGCCGAGGTCGCGGCCGACGTCACGGCGCCGGTCACGGTCTATCGCGACAGCCACTGGATTGCGCACATCTTCGCGACCACGCAGGCGGACGCGGCGTTCGCGCTCGGCTACCTCCATGCCCAGGATCGGCTCTGGCAGATGGAAAGCATGCGCCGGCTCGGCGCCGGCCGCCTATCGGAGACCTTCGGTCCGGCGACGCTCGAGACCGACCGGTTCATGCGCGCGCTCGGCTTCGCAACGCTGGCGCGGGCGCAATACGACGCCTCGCCCCCCGCCGTGCGCGAGATCCTTGATGCCTACGCCGGCGGCGTGAACCGCTGGCTCTTGGGCTTGCGCGCGTTGCCGCCGGAGTTCCTCGTACTCGGCGTAACACCGGAGCCATGGCGGCCGGCCGACAGCCTGATCTGGCTCAGGACGATGGCCTTGCGGCTCGCGACCAATCGCAACGAGGAACTGCTGCGCGAGCGCCTGAGCAGGGTCCTGCCGCCGGACCTGATCGCCGATCTCTGGCCGCCCGTGCCGCCCGACAGTCCCGTTACGATTCCCGATCCGGACCAATCGCCGGCGCCGCGCGAGCAGACGCAAGCGCCTTCGGAGCTCGGCGGCGCCTCCAACATCTGGGTCGTCGGCGGGACCCGAACGCGGAGCGGCAAGCCGCTGCTCGCCAACGACCCGCACCTCGCGCTCTCGGCGCCAATTCAGTGGTATCTCGCCCGCACCGAAACACCGGCCGGGACCCTCGCCGGAGCGACCGCGCCGGGCTTTCCATTCTTACTCTTCGGCCACAACGATCGGATCGCCTGGGGACTGACAAGCACCAATAGCGATGTCGAGGATCTGTTCAGCGAGCAGGTCGATCCGGCCGATCCGGAGCGCTACCTGACGCCGGAGGGGTCCGAACCATTCGCGCGGCGCACCGAGACCATCAAGGTCAAGGGCGGCGATGACGTTGTCGTCGAAATCCGTTCGACCCGTCACGGCCCGGTCGTCTACGACAGCCGCGAGGAGACCGCGGGGAAGGATGATGTCGCGAAGACGGGCGATGAGACAGAGATCCTGGCGTTGGCGGCAGTCTATCTCGCAGCGGATGACGAGACCCCGCAGGCCGCGCTCGGCGTGAACATCGCGCGCTCGTGGACCGAGTTCACAGCGGCACTGGCGCATCAGAAGATCATCCAGCAGAATTTCGGCTACGCCGACGTCGACGGCAACATCGGCTTTATCGCCCCGGGCCGGGTGCCGGTACGCGAGCCCGGCTACGGCCTCACGCCTTCGCCCGGCTGGACCGGCGACGCCGACTGGCGGGGCTTCATCCCCTTCGACGACTTGCCTCGCGTCTATAATCCCGCGTCCGATATCATCATCAACGCCAACAACCGGATCGTCGGCGCGCGCTACCCCTGGTATCTCGGCAATGGCTGGGACGCGGGCTTTCGCGCGCGTCGCATCGCCGAGCTGCTGGCGAGCGGCGGGCCCTGGACGCTCGCCTCGATGGAAACAATCCAGGCCGACACGGTTTCGCTCATGGCAAGGACACTGCTGCCGATGATGCTGGCCCAGATGGCGCCGGCGCTAAGCCTCACGGCGATGTTCTCGAAGCCCTGCGCGAGTGGTCGGGCGAGATGGCCGCGGATCGCCCCGAGCCGCTGATTTTCGCCGCCTGGCTGCGGGCGTTCAATCGCGCGATCGCGGAAGAGCGGCTTGGTGATGCATTCAAGTTCTTCTGGGGGTTCAGGCCGCTGTTCGTCGAACGAGTCCTGAGCAAGCGCCCCGTGTGGTGCGGCTCGCCCGGCATGCCCGAAAGCGCCGATTGCGGCGCGCGGCTCGCGTCGTCGCTGAACCTCGCTTTAATAGAGCTCGAAGCGGGCTTCGGCCGCGACTGGCGGCGGTGGCGCTGGGGATCGGCCCACGAGGCCCGGTTCGATCATCCGGTCCTGGGCCGGGTGCCGCTGCTGGGTCGGCTGGTCAACGTGCGTACGCCCGCCGGCGGCGGCAATGACACGATCATGCGTTCGGCATCCGACATCGCCGACCCCGTATCCCCCTACGCGGCCGTTCACGGCGCCGGATTGCGGGCGGTCTACGATCTCGCCGACCTAGCCAATTCCCGATTCACCATCGCCCCCGGCCAGTCGGGCAATCCACTATCGATCCACTATCGCGACTTGCTCGGCGTCTGGCGCCGAGGCCACGGCGTGAGCCTCGGCCAATCGCGGGCGACGCTCGAGGACGAAGCATCCGGCCGCCTCGTCCTGCGCCCGCGGTAGCCACGGGCGGCGAAACTACGGCAAACGAAGGTAACGCCCGGCGAAACGCAGCAGCGGCTTGCCCTTCGTCGCATGGATTGCGTCGACATGGCCGACGACAATCAGGTGATCGCCGCCGTCGTGCAGCTTTTCGACGGAGCATTCGAGCGCGACCAAATCGCCGTCAATGATCGCGCAGTCGTTCGCGCCCGGGTGCTGCTCGATACCGGCGAACTTGTCGGCCGATTGCGACGCGAACGTCTCCGACACCACCTCTTGATCCTCGGCCAGGATGTTGATGGTGAACCGGCCGCCGCGCGCGCCGCGGATCAAGCCTTCGTTCTTGCGCCCGAGGCAGAACAGCACCAGCGGCGGGTCGAGCGAGACCGACGTGAAGGCGCTGATGGTGATGCCGCCGGGGCGGCCATTCTCGTCAACCGACGTGACGACGCAAACACCCGTCGGAAACGCGCCAAGCGCCGACTTGAAGGTTTCGGCGTCAATGGTCATGGCAGCCGATCCTGCCAACTTTCGGGACGGCGCATGGGCCTCCTGCGTGCGGTTAGCGGTTTCTAAACCGTCGGGGCTGTAAACCTGCGGGTGAAGACTGCCGCGCCCGCTGCGGCGGCGAAGACGGGTTCCAACAGGTACCTACGGGACCGGCCATCGCCCCGTCAAGAGACTCCGGGAGCTCCGAATGCTGTTCATTATCGGTTTCATCGTCGTCACCGCGAGCGTTGTCGGCGGTTACATGGGCGGCGGCGGCCATATGGCGGTGCTCTGGCAGCCCCTCGAACTCGTCATCATTTTCGGCGCGGCGGCCGGCGCGTTCCTCATCTCCAATCCCAAGGTCGTGCTCGCGGGCGCGGCGAAATCGCTGATCAAGCTGTTGACCGGCGCCAAGGCCAGCAAGACCGGCTATCTGGACCTCCTGGCGACCATGTTTTCCCTATTCAAGCTCGCCAAGACCAAGGGCGACCTCGCGCTCGAAGCCCACGTCGAGCAGCCCGCCGATAGCCCGCTGTTCCAGGCCTATCCGTCGGTCGCGAACAATCATCACGCGGTCGAGTTCCTGTGCGACTACCTGCGCCTGCTGACCATGGGCAGCGGCAGCCCGCACGAGATCGAGGCGATCATGGATCGCGAACTGGAACTCCATCATGCCGAGAAGGAGGCCGTGAGCGGCTCACTCAGCGCGACGGCCGATGCCTTGCCGGCCCTGGGCATCGTCGCCGCCGTTCTTGGCGTCATCCACACCATGGGATCGATCACCGAACCGCCCGAGATCCTCGGCCATCTGATCGGCGGCGCGCTCGTCGGAACGTTCAGCGGCGTGCTCGCCTCCTACGGCATCTTCGCGCCGGTGGCGCACTCGTTGGAGACGACGTTCGCCGCGGAGTTGAAGCACCTCGAATGCATCAAGGCCGGTCTCGTCGCGCATATTCAGGGCTACGCTCCACAGCTCTCGATCGAGTTCGCGCGTAAGGCCATTCCCTCGCACCTTCGCCCTACGTTCATCGAGGTCGAAGAGATGCTCCGCGGCGTTCAGATCTGAGCGGGCGATGACGCAACAGCCGATCATCATCAAGAAGGTCAAGGCCGGCGGACACGCAAGGCACGGCGGCGCCTGGAAGGTCGCCTACGCCGACTTCGTCACCGCGATGATGGCGTTCTTCCTGCTGCTCTGGCTGCTCAACGCCGCGACCCGCGAGCAGCTTGAAGGAATTTCCGATTACTTCGCGCCGGTCTCGACGCGCCGCGAAACCAGCGGCGGCGACGGGTTCCTGGCCGGCAGGACCATGGCCGAGAAAGGCACCTTCGAACTCGACATCGACCAGGATAAGCCGATCGCGTCGCCGAGCTTCGAGGCGCCGGGACCGCCTGCGACGGACGACAAGGCGCCGGCGGAAGATCCGGCGGCCGAAGCCGCCGCCAAGCGGGAGGATCGTCAGTTGCTCGCGGCGAAGGACGCCCTGCAAGCGGCCGTGGGCCGCCTTCCCGAGGCTGCGGTGCTCGAACAGAGCCTGATCATCGACGACACCCCCGAGGGCCTGCGCATCCAGATCGTCGACCAGGAGGGGCTGCCCATGTTCCCGCGCGGCGAGGCCGGCATGTACACCCACACCCATGACCTTCTCGAGATGGTCGCTAAGGTCATCATCGAGATGCCGCAGACGATCGCGATCAGCGCCCACACCGACGCCACGCCCTTCGCCGCCTCGGCCGGCTATACGAACTGGGAGCTCTCTTCCGATCGCGCCAATGCGGTCCGCCGCGCCCTGACGGAGAGCGGCGTACCGGTCAGCCGCATTGCCCGCGTCGTCGGCAAAGCCGCCACCGAGCCGCTCTTTCGCGACAAGCCGGAAGCGCCGGGCAACCGCCGGATGGCGGTTGTCCTTCTGCGCGGGACCGGCTCTCCCAATGGCCAATCCCATTAGCCAACAAGGAGAGGCTATGCCGATCATCGTGGCTGGTTCTCTATGACCCCGGAAGATGATAAGCTTTCGCGTGTATTTCTCTGGTCAACCGGGCACGTGATGAAGCACGATCTGGCTGGGCTGTCGGCGCAGTTTTTCTTTTCAACCGCGCCGCTGCCGTGTCCATACCTTCCGGGGCGCGTCGAGCGCCGATTGGTCACCGAGTTGAGCGGACGGCAGTCCGTGGCGGTCCACGATACGCTATCGCGCGCGGGCTTCCGCCGCAGCCACGGCATCGCCTACGTGCCGGTCTGTCGTGAGTGCAACGCGTGCGTCGCGGTGCGTATCGTCGCGGCCAAGCTCGACAAAACGCGCGGGCAGCGGCGGACGCTGGCGCGCAACGCCGACCTGATCGCGACGGAGAAACCGGCCCGCGCCACCGACGAGCAGTACCGGCTGTTCCGCCGCTACCAGCGCGCCCGCCATCGCGGCGGCGAAATGGCGCGAATGGATTTCGCCGACTACCAGATGCTGGTCGAGGAAACGCCCGTCGATACGCTCGTGATCGAATTCCGCGACCGCAACGGAATCCTCGTGGCGGCGTGTCTCGCCGATCGCCTGGCCGATGGGTTCTCGGCGGTCTACAGCTTTTTCGACCCGACCTTGGCCCGCCGCAGCCTCGGCACGTTCATGATCCTGTGGCTGGTCGAATGGACCGCCCTGCTTGACCTGCCCTACGTCTACCTCGGATTCTGGGTCAAGAATTGCGGCAAGATGGACTACAAGATCCGCTTCCGCCCGCTTGAAGCCTACACGCCCAAAGGCTGGATCGTGATCGACCCGCCGCCGGCGACAGCGGCCGGCGAGCCGGAGCCCGCGGGTGGGCTCGAGGCTACAATAGCCCGTAAATCATTCTGAGCGAGGTCAGGCAGAGGAAGACGGCGAAGGCCTTGCGCAGCAAGTCGGGGCGGACGGCGTGGGCGATGCGTGCCCCCCACGGCGCCGCCAGCATCGTCGTCGGCGCGATCAACGCAAACCCGATCAGGTTGACGTAGCCAAGGCTGCCCGACGGCCGGCCGTCGACGCCCGAACCGGTGACGACAAAGCCGATCGCGCCGGGAAGGGCGATGATCAACCCGATCGCCGCGGCGGTGCCGACCGCCGTGCGGATCGGATAGCGGCACGCGCTGAGCACCGGGACGCTGAGCGAGCCGCCGCCGATCCCCATCATCGACGAAATCCCGCCGATCACACCGCCGATGAGAAGCTTGCGCCAACCGCTTGGCAGGCCGTCACGTATTTGCGTGCGTTCCATGCCGAACGCCATGTTCACGGCCACCGCCAGGGCGACCACCGCGAAGATCGCAGTCAGGACATTGCCGCGGACAATCCCGGCGACGGCGGTGCCGACCACGACACCGGCCAAAACCGCCGGACCAAGGGCGCGCAGCAGCCCGGCGTCGACGGCCCCGCGTTTGGCGTGAGCCCGAAGCGAGGCGATCGACGTCGGAATGATGGTTGCGAGCGAAGTGCCGACGGCAACGTGCATTCTGGCGTTTTCGTCGACACCGAAAACGCTGAACATGTGGAACAGCACCGGGACGATGACGATCCCGCCACCGACCCCGAGCAGGCCCGCGAGCAGCCCGGCGCCGACGCCGGCGGCAAGCAGGGCCGCGGCAAGTGGCGCCAATTGAGCGTAATCAAGGTCCATGAGCGATCCCCGTAGATCAGGTCGCGCGCAAACGAAACACGCTGTGCCGGTTCGGCGTTAACATTAACGCCAAACCGGGGCATAACACGTCCGAATGACCAAAGGAGATCACCATGCGCCGCGAACGAGTTCCACGGACACCGGGCACGGTTGTATCGACTGGACGCAGGGTGCGTGTCTTGGCTCTTTTCTGCGCTTACGCGCTCGCTCTCGCCATGACCAGCGCCGCGGCGGCGGCCGATCCGGAGTGGCCGGACCTGACGCCGGGCCTGTGGCGGTTTACCCGCGTCATGGAAGCCGGAGGCAAGCCGACCACGATCGAGCGGACGGTCTGCGTCGATCCCGTCGCCGAATGGAAAAAGCAGCACGAGACCTCGACCCGTTCCGGCTGCAAGGTCACGACGACCAAGATCGCTCCCGACCGTTTTCTAACCACGGCCGTCTGTGATATTCCCGGTGTCGGCAAGGGCGTTTCGCGGAGCACGGCGGTCATCGAGGATTCCGGCCATTACCAAGTTACCGTCGAGAACGAAGGGGTCGTCGCTCAAACCGGCGCGCGCGAGCAGCTCGTGGCCAAACGTCTCGGCGAGTGTCCCGAATGAGGCGTGGAACACTCGGCGCGCCGGCCGCGCAGTTCCAGGAGAGGTGGCTGTCATGATCACAGAACTCACCGTACCGATGCAGGTGCCCGTTCTTTTCTCCAAGATCCATCGGGCAACCGTGAGCGATGCCGACCTCCACTATGAAGGCAGCATCACCATTGACCGCACCTTGATGGATCTGGCCGGCCTTGTCGCCTTCCAGCAGGTTCAGATCTACAACGTCACCAACGGGGAACGATTCGAGACCTACGTCATCGAGGGCCCGAGCGACGGCGGCGATATTCGCATCAATGGCGCCGCGGCCCACCGGGCCGGCAAGGGCGACATCGTCATCATCGCCGCCTACGTCGCCATCCCCGCCGAGGCCGCGAGATCGTGGCAACCGCGCGCCGTCCATGTCGATGCGCACAATCGTCCCCTGCCAGCCCGCGGCCGCGCCGCCGAATGGTCCCGATAGCCGAACATTTGCCTATTCGCCCTTGGCGCCTCCGGGGACGATCAGGTCGGCGCGCAGCGGACGATGGTCGGAGCCGAAGGCGTCGAGCGCGGTGATGTCGACGATACGGGCATCGCGAACCAGGACGTGGTCGATCGGCAGACCGAACGAACCGGCGAACTGCGGGTAGGTGCCGGGGTAGGCTCGGCTGGCCGTCAGGTGGGCGGCCAGAAGAAACTGCACGAACGCCGGCGTATAGGGCGTGGCGTTGAAATCGCCGGCCATAACGATCGGCTCCTTGTAGCGAGCAAGTTCCTCGGGAAGCGCCGCCATCAGCGCGTTGCGGGCGCGCAGCCCGGATCGCCTAACCGGGTTGCTGCCGTGAACCACGACCAGGCGCACCCGCGGCCCGTCCGGCAACGCCAATTCGGCAATGGCCACGGGCGCTGAGTACTTGGTCCGAAGAAACATGGTCGGATCGCTTAAGGGGTAGCGCGACAGGATGGCGAGCCCGCTGAGTTGGTCACGGAGTTTCGGCTTCTCTTCGTAATATTCGGGCCAAGCGAAAAACTGCTCGGGATAGAGGTCCTTCGCCGCGGCCAAGACCGCGGCCATCTCGGTCTTGACCTCCTGCAGGACGATGACATCGGCGTCCTGGCGACGGAGCCAGGCGGCAAGGTCGTCACGGCGATCGTTGTGGACGTACAGATTGTGCGTCACCAGGGTGAATGCCGAGTCCTGTGGCGCCAGTACTTCGCTTGCGCGCGCCGCCGCGGCCGGCAGCAGGGAGTCTTGTTGGCCCGTCGCATCTCCCGGGACGGCGTGCGCCGACATCGCGAAGAACACCGCCAGCGCCGCCGCCGCGGCGGCCGGAGCGAACAGGCGCAAGGCGAGCAGCGCCACGGTCAAGGCGACACTGATAATGAAAAACGTCTGGGTGAAGTGCCACAGCAGTTCGACCGGCCAGAACTGCAGCTTGAGCACCCTTGCCGCGGCGGCGGCGCCTAAGCCGATGACGGGGACCCACGGGACAAGGCGGCCGATCCAGCGCCGCGCGAAGGAGCGTCCGGACCGGATCGGCGGACGCCCGGAAACGCTCGGAGGTTGTGGGCGGGCGGCGGTGGCCATCGGCGTTTCAGGGTCCGACACTCTATCCGATCGGGTCAAACGATGCGCTCACGGCGGCGATAGCCATCTGGTCCGCTATCATGGGGAATGAAAGGGGTGCGGCTGCCGCACCACTGCGTGTCCGATCATAGCCGACAACGACCGCAATTGCGAAGGTCTTCGCGGCCGGTCGGGAGCGGCCGCCCATTGCACCGCGCCCCGGCGTCGAGCTCAGGGTTGGCGGTTGGCGGTTGGTGGCTGCCTGCTTCCGGCGGTTACTGCTCGCGCGCGCTGCGGCGCTGCGCGCACACCGTCTCCAGGTCCGGCCACGCATAGGCGATCTGGGCGAGGTCGCGGTTCCACATCCGCTCGGTTCGCTCGGCGACGCGGCGGCCTCCCATCGCCTCATAGAAGAAACGCGCCGGATTGGCGGCGAGTACCCAGACGACCGCGGACGCCAGCCCATTTTCGACGAGACGGGCAGAACAGGCGGTGAAGGAGCTCGCGCCCGAGGCCGCGATCCTGATATCCGGGGCGGACGTACAAGGTATAGATCTCGGCTTCCTGTGACAGAATGGTCCGCCGCGCCGGGCCGCAACTCCCAAAGCCGATAATACCATGACGCCCCAATTCGGCGACGACGATGGCGTCTTTCGACGTCCGCGCCGCGATCGCATTGGCCCAGTGCATGGCCTGGTCGCGCTTGGACATCCGAACAAGAACCTTGTCGGGCACCATACCCGGATACGCCGACCGCCAGGCATCCACATAAACCGCGGCCATGCCGTCGGCATTGCCGATCACCGCGTCTCTGATCTTCACCAAGCCGGACACTGTCTCGCCTCCTGCTCCTGTGTCTGCGCCGCCGTTTCTTTTGTTTCCCTCTGCTCGTCGGCGTCTTCCAGCCACTCCTCGATCAACCGGCGGGCAATCGAATCGCGGCCCGGAAGAACCAGTCCGATCGCCTGCCTGGACAAGATCTCGGCGCGGCTGAACCATCGGGCGTCTTCCAGCTCGGCCGGATCGAGCCGCAACTCCGACGCCGCTGCCTCGGCGCGAAAGCCGATCATCAGCGACGCCGGGAACGGCCACGGCTGCGAGCCGCGATACTGCGGTACAGCAACTTCGATGCCACTTTCCTCCTTGATCTCGCGGCACACGGCCTCTTCCAGGCATTCGCCCGGTTCGACAAACCCGGCTAGCGTCGACATCATGCCCTTTGGCCAGCGCGCCTGGCGGGCGAGCAGGCAGCGCTCGCCGTCTGCGTCGCGGCGGGTCACCAGCATGATGACCGCGGGATCGGTGTGCGGGAAGTGATGCGCACCACAGCCGGCGTTGGTACAAGCGCGAAGATGGCCGCCCTCGCTGCTTTCTGTCGGGGCCCCGCAGGCGCCGCAGAAGCGATGCCGGCGATGCCAGTGGAGTAGGCCGCGGGCATGCGCCAGCAGCGCGCCTTCGGCTCGGCCAATGACCGCGCCGACCCGGCGCAACTCGACGAAGTGGGAGCCCACGGCAAGATCACCGAGGTCAGCCTCGTCGGCGGCCCGCAAGTCGATGGCGAAACAACAGCGCCCGCTCGCGTCGACGCCGAGAAAAACGACCTCGTCGGCCCGCGCCATGAGGGACGGATCAGGCGCGAATTCGGCCGGACGCGGCGGCTCTCCGCTCAGGATCAGGTTGCGGCTCCGCCAGAGCGGAAACACCCGGCTGCGGCCGTCGTGGAGCCTCTCGCGAAGCCAATCGGCATCGCGACGGAGGCGCTCGCCGCGATCGAGCGTTCCACCAGTGTAGTGCACGGCCCGCATCATCGGCCAAACGTGCCACAGCCCGATACGTTCGGCAATGGTCACATGGCGCCCGCAATGGTGGCCGCGCAGTGGTTGTCGGACGTGCCTTTCTTGCGCGCTTTGCAGGCGGCGTTGCCGTCCTTTAAAGGCCTTGCCTGCCATGGCCGCCCGGCTGATATAGTACGCCCGGGAGGCTGGCGGCGGACGGACCCCTCGCCAATCCGGTCAGATCCGGAAGGAAGCAGCCGTAACGAGTTTCGGCCCGGGTCGCTCGTTCAGTCTCCCACCCATGTCGTCCACCCGGCGTTCATCCGGCGTCGGACAAGCGCCGCCGGCCCGGCGGAGGCCATGGGGAGGCGTAAACCTTCACGGCGCGGGGGAGCTGTCTTGCCGCCGAGCGACATCATCAGCGACTTGGCCAATGCCACGGCCACTCCCGCCGGCGATCTCCCCGCCGCGAGTGCCAGCGGCGACGGCGTCCCCTATCGCGTTCTCGCCCGCAAGTACCGCCCGGCCACCTTCGCCAGCCTGATCGGCCAGGAGGCGATGGTGAGAACGCTGACCAACGCGCTGATCTCCGGCCGGCTCGCCCATGCCTTCATGCTGTCGGGCGTGCGCGGGATCGGCAAGACCACCACGGCGCGGATCATCGCCCGCGCGCTCAACTGCATCGGCGCCGACGGCACCGGCGGGCCGACACCCGAGCCATGCGGGGTTTGTACCCATTGCGTCGCGATCACCGCCGACCGGCACATGGACGTGATCGAGATGGACGCCGCCAGCCGGACCGGCGTCGATGAAATTCGCGAGCTGCTCGACGGCACCCGCTACCGGCCGACCTCGGCGCGCTACAAGATCTACATCATCGACGAAGTCCACATGCTCTCGCGCAACGCCTTCAACGCTTTGTTGAAGACTCTGGAAGAGCCGCCCGAGCACGTCCGCTTCGTCTTCGCCACCACCGAGATCCGCAAGGTCCCGATCACGGTGCTGTCGCGTTGCCAGCGGTTCGATTTGCGGCGGATCGACAGCCGGACGCTGGCCCGACATCTCGCCGCCATCGCCGCGCGCGAAGGCGTCGGCGTCCCCGAGCCGGCGCTGCATCTCATTGCCCGAGCGGCGGACGGCAGCGTCCGCGACGGCCTGTCGCTGCTCGATCAGGCAATTGCCCACGGAGCGGGCAGTGTCGACGGCGAAGCGGTCCGCCACATGCTCGGCCTCGCCGATCGGATTGTCACCTTCGATCTGCTTGACGCGGTCATTCGCGGCGATATCGCCGCCGCCCTGGAGCTGCTCGCCGAGCAGTACGGCGCCGGCGCGGACCCGGTCGAAGTACTGGGCGATATGCTCGAACTGACCCACTGGCTGAGCCGGATCAAGGTCGTCGCTTCGAGCGCCGACGCGCCGGGCGTTCCCGAAGCCGAACGTGTTCGCGGTCGGGAGATGGCGGGGAAGCTGGCCATGGCCGAGGCGACACGGCTATGGCAGATGCTGCTCAAGGGTCTCGGCGAAGTCCGCATCGCGCCTTCGTCGCTCCAGGCCGCGGAGATGGTCCTGATCCGCATCGCCTACGCCGCGCGGCTGCCGACGCCGGCGGAAGCGCTAGCGGGCGCGCGACCCGCCCCGGCCGCCCCCCCCGCCGGAAGCTCGGCGGGCGCCGGCGCTTCGGCGAACACGGCGCAGCAAGCGGCGGCGGCAGCGCCCTCGCGTCAACAGCCGCCGTCGCGGCCGGGCGACGGCGCAAGCGCGGAGACGAGCGCGCCTTCGCCCTCGCCGGCGCCCCGGCCTTCCCCAAGGCCTTCCCCCAGGCCTTCATCAACGGCGGCCGCGCCGGCGCTGGCGCCAAGCTCCGAGCCCGCTCGCATCGAGACCCCGGCTCGAAGCACAACCAAGGGCGCCATCGATACGCAGCCCTCGGGCGGGGATCGTGCGCGGATGCTCGACAGCTTTGCCGCGGTGGTCGAGCTGGCCCGCGACGAGCGCGAGGCGATCCTCTACGGCCAGTTGATCGCCGACGTTCGCCTGGTCCGGTTCGAGGCCAACAGGATCGAGCTCCGCCTGACCGGCTCGGCGCCTGGCGACTTGGTCCGCCGCCTCGGCGAGTTCCTTCACCGCCAGACGGCCCAGCCCTGGTTCGTCGCCATCTCCCGCGAGGAAGGCGCGCCAACTCTTCTCGAGCAGCGTCAGCAAGCCGACGCTCAGCGCCGCCGCGAAGTCGCGGCCGATCCCCTGGTACAGGCGGCGCTGGCCGCGTTCCCGGGCGCGACCCTTGGCGAGATCACCTCAATTGAGGCGCCACCGGGCATGCCGGACCCCGAGGATCCGCCTGAAGACTCGCCCTTCGAAGAGTCGCTTGAGGATGCGTCGGCGGAGGGCGAGGATCTTGATGATGGGCGGACCAACGCCAGCGGCAGCGGGCCAACAGCGAGTAGACACTTAAGAAAATACGATCGAGGTGCCATGGCCACGGAAATCGAACGCAAATATCTCGTCGTGGGCGATGGCTGGCGCGCCGGCGCCCGGCCGGTCGTCATCCGCCAGGGCTACCTGGTCGAAGGCGAAACGCACGGGGGCCAAACGCATCTGGTTCGGGTGCGAACCTACGGCGAGCGCGCCTACCTGACCATCAAGGGCGGGGCCGTCGGAATTTCCCGCCTCGAGTACGAATACGAAATACCGCCCGCCGATGCGACCGTCATGCTGGACACCCTGTGCCGCCGGCCGCTGATCGAGAAAACCCGCTTCGAGGTCGACGTCGACGGCATCGAGTGGGTCGTCGATGTCTTCGCCGGCGAGAACGAGGGTCTCGTCGTTGCCGAGCTCGAGCTCGACAGCGAGGATCAGGCGATCGTCGCGCCACCATGGGTCGGCGCCGAGGTCACCGACGATCCCAAGTATCTCAACGCCAACCTCGGTGAGCACCCTTTCAAGGCGTGGCCGGACGAAGAACGCGCCGCCCACCGCTGATCCGGCCCTGCTCGCCTAGGGGGCCATTAGCCGATTGCCGGGTCGGTTGCCGGGGCCTTGCGCCTGGAACTCGTCCTCGCCAGGATCGGCGCCGGCCGGATCGGCCTCGGCCGCTTCACTGAACGCCAGGGTTTTAACCAGCTGGAACAGCCGCTTACGCACCGTTGGGTCGATGATGCGGTAATAGTTGTGCATCAACTCGAAGGCCTCGCGCGAGTTCATCGGATTACCCTGGAACGGCGTGGGTGGCTGGTCCGCCAGCCCAAGTACGCCGTCCAGCGGCGCATCGCCGGCCGCTCCGCCGGCAACGCCTTCGAAAAAGAACGAGACGTCGACACTCAGGGTCCTCGCGATCTTGAACAGGTTGCTCGCGCCTACCCGGTTGCTGCCGCTCTCGTATTTCTGAATCTGCTGAAAGGTTACGCCGATCGCCTGGCCGAGCTTGGTCTGACTGATCCGCAAACCGACGCGCCGTCCGCGAATACGGGTACCCACATGCCTGTCGACAGGGTCCGGTCCTTCGTCATCCACAATATACCTCTTGAGGGGTGTTATGGTGTCTACCATAACGCATTCCTTTCACGTCCCGATGACAACGGCAACCATTAATGTAGACGATCCACCCATTCGGGGTTATTTTACAAAAAAGCTATTATTCAATTTGGTGTAGGCTTTTCGCTCGCTGAAGCTCTATCAAGGCAGCGATATCGCCGAAACGCACCCGGCGGCAGGCGGGCACCGCGCGTTCGGCGCGCGCTTCGAACGCGAAGCCGTCCGATCGGGATTGACTTGTGCGTCCAGGGGTCTATTTCTACCGTGAATGGATCCCGGCGAGTGGCCGTCGCGGGCATTCTGGACATACTCAGCTCGGAACGAATGAACTTCAGCGATCTCAACCTCAGCGAAGGCGTCCTTCGGGCCGTCGCGGATGCCGGCTACACGCAACCTACGCCGATACAGAGCGAAGCCGTGCCTTACATCTTCATGGGCCGCGACATTCTCGGGTGCGCCCAGACGGGTACCGGTAAGACCGCGTCATTCACCCTGCCGATGATCGACATCCTTGCGGCCGGCCGGGCCAAGGCGCGCATGCCGCGTTCGCTGATCCTCGAGCCAACTCGGGAGCTCGCCGCTCAGGTCGCCGACAACTTCGACACCTACGGTAAGTACCACAAACTTTCGAAGGTATTACTTATCGGCGGCAAGTCGATGAGCGACCAGATCAAGATTCTCGAACGCGGCGCCGATGTCCTCATCGCGACGCCCGGGCGGCTGCTCGACGTGTTCGGTCGTGGTCATCTGCTCCTCAGTGACGTCAAGATTTTGGTCGTCGACGAGGCTGACCGGATGCTCGACATGGGCTTCATTCCCGATGTCGAGCGCATCGTCTCGCTGGTTGCCCGCGGGCGGCAGACCCTCCTGTTTTCCGCGACCATGCCGCCGGCCATCCGCCGGCTCGCCGACGCATTTCTGTCGAACCCGAAGGAAATAACGACCACGCCGCCGTCGACGCCGGCCGAGAACGTGGTTCAGGAGCTCGTCGTCGTCAACGGCGACGGGACCCATAAGAGCAAGCGTGCCGCGCTGCGCAGCCTGCTTGAAAGCGAAACCGTGAAGAGCGCGCTGATCTTCTGCAACCGCAAACGCGACGTCGGCGTCGTTTGCCGCTCGCTGACGCGACACGGCTTTGACGCGGCGATGCTGCACGGTGACATGGCGCAGCCGGCGCGGACCCAGGTGCTCGACGAATTCCGCCGCGGCGATGTCAAGCTTTTGGTGTGCAGCGATGTTGCCGCCCGCGGCCTCGATATTCAGGATATGAGCCACGTCTTCAATTTTGACGTGCCGACCAGCCCCGAGGACTATGTCCATCGCATCGGCCGAACTGGCCGCGCCGGACGGGCCGGACGGGCGATCTCCATCGCGTTGCCCGAGGACGGCATTTACGTCAAGGACATTGAAACCTTGATCGGCCGCGCCATCCCCCGACGCGCGCTCGACGGCTTCGCCACGGCCGAGCTGAGTATTGAAAGAAGGCGTGGTCGTGGCGGGCGAAGCCGCGCTCAACAAGGTGAGGTGTCGCGGTCGCGATCACCGGGTCGGTCATCGAGCCGCTCATCGGACGGCCGCTCATCGGATGGCCGGGCATCGGATGGCCGGGCATCGGATCAGGGCGCGCCTCGTGACGGCGCCGCGGCCGATACTCCGGCGCACGCGCCCGCGCGGGCGCGTGCCGCCAAGCCCGCGGAAGCCGTTTCGACGCCGCCGCGCGAGACCTCAGCGACGCGGCAAACGAAAACCTTGCCCCGCAACACGGAGCAGAACGCCGAGCGCCGCCGTCAACGCCCCGCTCGCGAGACCAATCGCGTCGTCGTCGGCATGGGCGATCACGTGCCCGCGTTTCTGCTCCGCGAACCGACGATCGGCTCGAAGAGCTAGGGCCGAAGAGCAAAGCTGGGTCGGCATGAAGACCATTTTTGTCGAGATCAAATGCAACCTGGGCGCCGCCTACGACGTCGCGGCCACGCTTGTCGAGCAGGTCGAGCAGGCGTCCGAGATTTATTCCATATCAGGTCAGTACGACCTGTTGTTGAAGTGCTACCTTGATGAAGATGCGGATATCGGCCACTTCGTGACCGAGCGCATCCAGACGCTCGACGGCGTCAAGGATACTTTCACGATCGTCGCCTTCAAGGCGTTCCCGGCGAACCCCCGCTCGACACCGTTGTGAATGTATCGCGGGGTCGCCGCCAAAACACTCTCAGGCGACGGACCGTATGCTATGGCGAGGCGATTTGCGCGGTTCCGTCACCCAACCGCTCAGGTCACGAGCGAGCAGCCTCGACAACTCATGAACATCATCGCGGAAGATTGAGCGCAGCCACTCGCGCTCGGCCAAGCTGACATTTGTCCGGGCGATCCTGCCGTAGTAATATTTCTTGCCCCAACGCACGACGCCCTTTGGCACGTATTGCGATACCGTGTTCTTGAGCCCGGATTGGTAAAGCCACTTGTTGAGCTCCGGGAACCGCGAACACTTCGCCGTATTGCGGCGCACATCATTCAGCCCGCGCCCGACATGGTCAATTCCCAGGAAGCTGCAAATCTCTTCCGTGGTCTTTTGAAAGTCCCGACGTAAATCATCGTAAATAACGATTTTGATTCGCCGCCGCGGGAAATTCATCAGGTAGCGTTTGACCTGCTCGAAATACAAGCCAAGCTCGATGTATTGATTGGTAATGCACCAGCCGCGGCGCGGCGCTAACAGCTCTTTTTGCAAAAGGTCGCCGAGCGGCTCGTTGGCGATCCCGATACGACTGTCCATCAAGTAGTGTGAGATTGCCCGTTCGACCGGGTTGCGCAAAACGATCAGCACCCTGGGGTTGGGCACCGAGTTGCGGATGTTGGCGGCCGCGGTCGATGAAAAAAGATAGGAAGTCGAGAAATCGCCGATGACGCGCTCACGCGAGACATGCCGGAACATCCGCGCGTAGGTCGATGGATCGCGGATGTAGGCGATGTGGGCAAACCGATCCATCGGGCCGTCGACATAGCTGTCGGCGTCAAAGGAATGGCTCGGTTTGAAGACATCGCTGAAGGTCTCGGGAACGATGTCGTCGCAGAAAAAATTGGGCTCCTTGATGGGCGAGCAAAAAACGTCCGGATGAGACCGTAGAACATCGTAAATCGCCGTGTCCCGGCCTTCATCGCGCCGACAAGAAAAAAGTTGGGCAGCGCGCCGTCGCGGCGCAGCGCTTGATAATCCGGACGGTTGCGGCCTGTGTGGACGTTCCATTCTGCTGGCCATCCTGCTGGGACGCCAGCAAGCGATTGCGACATATTTAGCCCCCGAAGTTTCTCTGAGAGGATACGCGTCCCGAAGGCGCGTGCAATCCTTAATTGCTGCTATTTTGTGGTATAATTGTGATGCGTTCTCGACGTGCGCAAATATTCTATCTACTTTCGCACGGCTTCGGGCGTCGACGGTAGCGGAGCGAGGCACCGAAACATTGCCGCCGAAGAGATCAGCAGCGGACATTTGCCGAATTGCCGTTCGCTGAAGCGGGCGACCTTGCCGTACTTCTGGCACTCCTGGTCGGCCAAGTCTAAAACCTTTTCCGATGGATCGGCGAAAGGGCTCATGCAAATCATGACTGAACTTCTATCGACCGGTTCCTTGTTGAAGTCGGCGCTCGATCGATCGAACTCGCGTTCTGTAAAAACGTATGGGGTCGAATACTGGCAGCCGGCACCCGTGGCGAGGCATAATGACATCGCGGCGATTTGCCCTACCTTGTTAACATCCGATAGCTTTATGAATTTGGTCTGTCGCCGCGTGCTGGTCATCGTTGCCCGGAAAGCTCGCTCAAAATATATTGCGGGACCGCGGTGGTCGTTAGCCGACCGGCATCATAGCGTCGTCATCGTCTCGCGAAAGGAATTCGGATGACCCTGCCCCTGATCGTGGGCATCACCGGAGCCACCGGCGTCGTCTATGGCGTTGAATTGCTCAAGATTCTTAGGCGACTAGGTGTTACATCTCACCTCATCATCAGCGAGGTCGGGATTCGCACCCTCGGCCTGGAGCTCGATATGACATTGGCCGATGCACGCGCCTTGGCCGACGTGAGCTACAGCAACAAGGATCTGGCCGCGGCGGTCGCCAGCGGCTCATTTCGGACCATGGGCATGGTCATCGCCCCGTGTTCGGTAAAAACGCTCTCGGGTGTCGCCAATGCGTTCGACGAGAATCTGATGATTCGCGCCGCCGACGTGACCCTCAAGGAGCGCAGGCCCCTGGTCTTGATGTTCCGCGAAACGCCGCTACACCTCGGCCATCTCCGCGTGATGGCGGCCGCGGCCGAGATCGGCGCGATTATTCTGCCGCCGATGCCGGCGTTCTATCATCGCCCGGAAACTCTGCTCGAGGTCGTCCACCAAGGGGTCGGCCGCGTGCTCGACCAGTTCGCCATCGAGCACGATCTGTTTCCCCGCTGGACCGGACCATAGGTCCAGCGCATTGGCCAAACGTATCCTCGTTCCATCGACAGTCCCGGCGGCGGCGGCGCCGAGGCTCGACCCGCTAGTGCCGAAACTGGTCGGACAGGTCTTTTTCCGACCATGGTGGGATGCCGTCGGCGTGCCGGCGGTGAGCGGCCTTTACTTTCCGCTGTCGCGCGCCTGGGCGGCGGCGGCGGCGGCGGACGGCGACATGGACACCTTCGCGGCCACGCTGGGGTTCGCCCGCGCCGGGCCGGTTCTCGCGCGGCGGGCCAATGCCGTCGCCGGGCTGGCCAAGGCCTACGCCACGGGCGAGGAGGCGTGGCGTCGGGCGATGTTCCCGACCAAGGTGGGCGACGTAACAAGCGAAGCGGCGACGGCCGAACGCAATGCCATCACCCGCCACCGAGACAGCTTGTCCTTCCGCTTCATGAGCGCGCGCCGGGGCTTCCTGCCGTGGCTGCGCCGGCTGCATCGAGTTGCCTGGGACATCGCCGGTCCGACCGAGGTCGAGGCAAGCCGAGGCGCATTCCTGTCGAAACAGGATTTGGCCTACGCCGCGCCCGCGGTCCCGGAAATTTCCGTCTCCGCGCCCCTGGTGAATGGTCGCCGGCGGCAGTACTGGTTA
Source organism: uncultured Alphaproteobacteria bacterium (assembly GCA_963805915.1). GTDB lineage: Bacteria > Pseudomonadota > Alphaproteobacteria > Rhodospirillales > Defluviicoccaceae > JAEULH01. The sequence continues at coordinate 153,132 of CAWDWD010000011.1, read as the reverse complement.
CGCTACCGCTCTCCGGTCCTGGGCGACGAAGCCTGGGCGCACGTCTACGAGCCGGCGAACACGGCCGCGACCACCACCAGCATGATTTTCCTTCACGGCATTGCCGTCGATGGCGACATGTGGCCGGAGGCGGGCGATCCGTTTGCAAGCCTGCTCGCGCGCAACATCCGGGTGATTCGCCCGACCGGTCCTTGGCACAGCCGGCGCATGATCAAGGGGTTCTATGGCGGCGAGCCGATTATCGCGCGGGGGATCGAGGGAATGCTCTGCGCCTTTCAGGCTTGGCTCGCCGAGATCGCGATCCTTGTCCGTTGGGCGCGCGAGCGAGGAAGTTCGACCGTGGTCCTCGGCGGCGCATCTCTCGGCTCGCTCACGGCGCAACTGGCCGCGACCGCCTGCGGGGCGTGGCCGGAGGAGATGCGCCCCGACGTTCTGTTTCTCGTTGCGACCACCGGCTCGCTGATCGACGTCGCCTTCGACGGCAGCCTGGCCAAGTCGCTCGGTATCCCGCGCCGGCTGCGCGAGAGCGGGTGGACCGACGAGGCGATCGCGCCATGGCTGCCGTTGCTTGAACCGCGCGGCCCATCGGCCATTCCCGCCGAGCGTATCGTAATGGTCCTGGGCCAGGCCGACGATCTCACCCCATTCCCCGGCGGCGACGCGCTGGCCCGCCGCTGGGAGATCCCGGCGGAAAACCTGTTCTTGCGCCACCAGGGTCACTTCTCGGTCGTGCTCGGCCTGCTCTGCGATCCCAAGCCAGTCGACCGCCTGCTCGAGATCGTCGAGCGCTGTCATCAGCGCATCGGCCGGTAGCCTCAACCCGAGGCCAGTGTCAGCGGAATTGAGCCTTTCCCTTCATCGCGAACGCGCCGTCCGCGTCAGCGACCCAGAGCGCCAGCGTATCGGCGTCTTCCGGCTCGGCGTTGACGGTAAATGGCGCGGTGTCGATGACCGGTCGCTGGCCGCGGAACTCGAACGACGCGATCTCCCGCCCGCCCCACGAGCGCGTGGCAAGCCCGACCATCAACGTCGCCAGCAAAGGACCGTGAACGACGAGGCCGCCATAGCCCTCGACGTTCAGGGCGTAGTCGCGGTCGTAGTGAATACGGTGGCCATTGAAGGTCAGCGCCGAGTACCGGAACAACAGTGTCGGGTCGGGCGTCACCGTCTCCGAAAAGGCAGCCTCTTTCGGCGCCGGCTCGCCCGGACGCGCGGACGCGCCCGGTCCGGTGTCTTCGCGGTAAACAATGTCCTGCTCGTCGGCGATGGCCATCTTCCGGCCGGAAATCTCGTGGCGAACGGTCACAAAGACGAGCCGCCCCGTTCGCCCGGTCTTTTCCGAGACCGAAGCAATAGTCGAGACCCGCGATGCCGCCCTGCCGATGTCGAGGGGGGCCAGGAACCGAACGCGGCTGCCGGCCCACATCCGCCTCGCCACGCCGACCGGCGGCAGGAAGCCGCCAAGCGCCGGGTGGCCGTCCCGCCCCAGTCCTGATCGCGGCACGATGGTCCAGAAGTAAAGCCAGTGCCACAACGGGGGCAGCGGATCGCCCTCGGCCAGAGCCGCATCGCCGCGATCCAGCGTTGCCTGCATCGCGCGCGCCCGCTCGACACCAATGGTATCGGCGCTCGCTTCCTGTCTCCCGACCCAATCGCGCAAGGACGGCCCGCTCTCACCCACCGCCAGATCTCCGCTCCCCGTCATTCTACCAGCCGGCCGGCCCCGCCCTCGCCGGCTACCGCAGCAGGCGCCACAGGGCGCGGCGCAGGCGGGGGCTGACGCCCAAAGCCAGGCCGGCGATAAGCGCGGCCGCCGTCGCGCCCATGGAATGCGTGTGCAGCAGATCCCTGCCCTTGCCGGCGATCAGATCGCCGATTTCGGCCGCGGCCGCCTCGGCGCTTCCGCCCGGCGCGCCGACAACCGGCTGCACCCTTGCCGAACGCGTCAACCGCGTCGGCGGCGAGGTCGGCCGCGTAATCCGTCGGGAAATGAGCAGCACGATCAGCGCGGTCACGAACGCCGCCAAGCCAACGGCCAGGGCGGCGGCATCCGGATCGATGACCCGCGTCAAGGCCATGTAAAGGGCCGCGAACAGGAAGCCGAGACCGGTCATCGCGGCAACCAGCGCGACGATGCCAAGCGCGATTCCGACCGCGATCCGGCCTATGAGATCGTTTACCGCCGACATGAGCCGGGCGTCAGCGCCGCCCGAACACCAATCCGAGAAGCAGGCCAATCAGGAACGCGCCGACGATGCTGGTCAGCGGCCGTTCCTCGATCTGATGGCCGACGTCGGCGGCCGACTTGTTGACCTGGGCGCGGGCCCGATCGGCGGTCTCGCGGACGCGGCTGGCGGCCTGCTCGCTCAGAGTCCCACCAAGCTCCTTGACCGTCCGAGACGCCGTGACGACATCGGCGCGGAGTTTGTCGAGTTCCGCCCTCAACGCATCGATATCCTTGTTTCTCTGCTCTTCCTTGACATCACTGGTTGCCATATCGGTTCCTTCTCGGTCCGCTGGATGATCTACGCGGCGCGTCCGCGGACTTGCAAGACGTGCACGCTGAACAACGTATCGCGATCCGTGAAAACGGCAAGCGATTGATAGCCGGCGGATCCCGAGAGGACGCGGAATTCGTCGACGGTATATTTATACGAGTTCTCCGTGTGGATCGTTTCGCCGGCGGCGAATGAGTACGACCTCCCGGCGACTACCACGCTCTGCTCGGCGGTGCTGACCAGGTGCATCTCGATGCGCCCGTGGTTCCGATCATAAAGCGCGCGATGGGCGAAGCGGTCGAGGTCGAAGGTGGCATCCAGCTCGCGGTTGGCGCGTGTCAACAAATTGAGGTTGAAGGCGGCCGTGACCCCCGCGGAGTCATCGTAGGCCGCTTCCAGCGTCCTCGGGTCCTTCTTCAAATCGACGCCAATGATCAGGTAGCCACCATCGCCAATATGGCGCGACCACGCGGCGAGAAGATCGGCGGCGTCGAGCGGAGGAAAATTGCCGATGGTCGAGCCCGGAAAAAAAATCAGTCGGGGCCCCTCGGGGAGCGGCGGCAGGACGAACGACTGGGCAAAGTCGCCCCACACCGGAATGACGGCGATCTCCGGGTAATCGCGGGCCAAGGCCCGGGCCGAGGTCAGCAGATGTTCGCGCGAGATATCGACCGGCACGTACGCGGCCGGCTCACGCAACGCATCGAGCAGCGGCTTGACCTTGCGGCTCGAGCCGCTGCCCAGTTCGATGACCGTCGGATTTGGCGCGATGAGGCAGCCGATCTCGCCGCAACACCCTTCCAGGATCGCGATCTCCGTGCGCGTCGGGTAGTACTCGTCGAGATCGCAGATCCGGTCGAACAGCTCGGAGCCGCGCCGATCGTAGAAGTACTGGCTGGGAATGGCCTTCCGCGGCCGGCTCAGGCCGTCGTGGACGGCGGCGCGAAAAGACGACGCGGCGGCGGCCGCCTCGCCGTGATCCGCCTCTTGGAGATCGTGTTGGCCGTCCATGTCTTGTCCTCGCTGCCTATTGATCTGATCCTGCCGCTTGAGTCCATAACGTCAGGTGAATCAGCCCACCGGATCAATCGGTCGGTGGCTCAATTCCCCGACGGATGGATACCAGTCCGTCGGCATCGAACCACTAGACGTCCTCGGCCAGGCGAAGGCCCGTGAACTGCCAGCGCTGGTGGGGATAGAAGAAGTTGCGGTAGCTGGCCCGTGCGTGGCCGTCGGCGGTGGCGCACGACCCTCCGCGCAGGACCATCTGATTGCACATGAATTTTCCGTTGTACTCGCCGACCGCGCCGGCCGCCGGACGGAAGCCGGGATAGGGCGCGTAGGCGCTGGCGGTCCATTCCCAGACGTCGCCGAACATTTGGCGCAAGCCGTTGCCGTCGCCGCCCCCGGCTTTGGGCACCTCCGCCGCAACCGGCTCAAGCAGGCCGGAGCCTCTGGTATTGCCCCGCGGTGCCAGGTGCGACGCGGCGATTTCCCACTCGGCCTCGCTCGGCAGCCTTTTGCCGGCCCAGCGGGCGAAGGCATCGGCTTCGTAGAAGCTGATGTGGCAGACGGGCGCGGCGTCGTCGATCGGGCGCAACCCGCGAAGGCCCATTCGCAACCACTCCTCCTATTTTCGTCCCGCTCCCAGTACAGCGGCGCGTGCCACCCTTCGCTCTGGACGATGGCCCAGCCGTCGGCGAGCCACAGCTCGGCGCGCGAATAGCCGCCGTCGGCCATGAAGGCGCGCCACTGGCCGTTGGTTACCGGTAGGTCGGCCAAGGCGAAAGGGCGAAGGTACACCTTGTGGCGCGGGCCCTCGTTGTCGAAGGCGAAGCCGTTGCCGGCGTAGCCGATCTCGTGAATGCCACCGGCGAAGGCGACGAACGAAGCGCTCGGCGGCGTTGCATCCAACGCCGCGTCCCCGGCGGCGGCGGGCTCCGCGGCGCTATAGGCCGGCCGCAAGGGGTTGCGCGCGAAGACGCTGAGAATGTCGGTCAGAAGCAGTTCCTGGTGCTGCTGCTCATGGGCGATGCCAAGAACGATCAGCGGGGCGATGCGCGCCCGCGTGGCGTCATCGGTGCCGGCCATCAGCTCATCCATCGCGGCGTCGACGTGGGCGCGATAGGCGGCGATCTCGCCGACGGCGGGGCGCGTCAGCAGGCCCCGGTCCGGTCGCGGATGACGCGCGCCCAGGGCCTCGTAATAGGAATTGAACAAGAAGCCGTAGCGGGGATCGAAAAGCCGGTAGCCGTGAAGATAAGGCTTGAGCAGGAAGGTCTCGAAGAACCAGGTGGTGTGCGCCAGATGCCACTTGGTCGGGCTGGCGTCCGCCATCGATTGGACGACCTGATCCTCGGCCGAAAGTGGCGCCGCGAGCGCCGCCGATTCGGCGCGGAGATGCCGATACGCGGAAACAAGATCAACGGGGCCGCGGGCCGCTTCCATTCGTGCCAATTGGGACGTGCGGTTTGGCAAAACAAGCTCCGGGCTGCGCGCGCCACGACGATGAGCGGCAGGCCATCATCCATCGTCCGCCGCCGGCGTCATTAGCCTATGCTAATTAACTTGAGCCGATCCTAATGAACTTGCTTTTCGGGCCGCCCGGCGCGGGTGTAACCTCAAATTTTGCAGTGAGCACGGGGGACCAAGAGCCATGAGAATCGCAGTAACCAGTCAGAACTTCCGCACCGTGACCGGCCATGCCGGGCGCGCCCGGCGGTTCCTGATCTACACTGTCGAGCCGGGGACCGAACCCGCCGGCGAACCGGTCGAGGCGGACCGCCTGGATCTGCCGAAGGAGCTCGCGATGCACGAGTTTCACGGCGACGGACCGCACCCGCTCGACGGCGTCGACGTCATCCTGACGCAAGGCTTCGGCGAGGGCTTCGCCCGGCGCATGGCCGGCCGCGGGATCGCCGCCGCGACAACCGACAGGACCGACCCCGCCGATGCCGTCAAGGACTACCTCGCGCGTCCGCGAACCGGCGACGATCAGGATGCCGATACCACCTGTGGCTGTGGCCACGGCCACGAACATAGGCACGGCCACGAACATAAGCACGGGGAAAAACACCATGAGTGACAAGCTGAACATCGGCTCGGTCGAGAGCCTCAAGATCGACGTTCTCAGCGAGACCGGATGGTTCGACGACGCCCGCTTCAAGCAGGACATGGCCGCCTACGGCGGCCCCGAGCAAAGCCAGTACCGCGTCGCCTGGGACGCCGGGAACGCCGGCGGCTACGCGGCCCTGCTGACGGTTACGTTGTCCGGCGGCGAGCAGCGCAAAATCCTGCTCGACACCGGCTGGAACTGCGAGTGGATGGACTACGTCTTCGCCCGCCATGGCGTGGATCGGATGCTGGAGCGCGGCGAGATCGATTTCATGGTGCTGTCGCACTGGCATTTGGACCATTTCTGGGGAATCGAGTCGACGCTGAAGCACAATCCCGGGATCAAGCTCTACGCCCCGGCCACTTGGCGCGGCGAGGACCGGGCGCTGCTGCGCGAGAAGGCGACAATCCACGTCGACGACCACGAGGGACGCGGCGTCGCCATCTGCGCCAATTCGGTCGCCCACGAGGGCGAACTCATTCTCACCGAGGCGCGCGGCGAGGATGGTGGCGGCCTTTATCAGCTGCTTCCCGGCGTGGCGCTGCACATGTTCGACGCCTCGATGCTGCTGCAGGTGCGCGGCGAAAACGTGATCTACGTCAATATCGAGGGCAAGGGCGTCGTCACCGTCACCGGCTGCGGCCACCCGGGGATCATGAGCCTACTCGGCTACGCCCGCGACACCATCGAAGCACCCGGCCTCCATGGCTGTTACGGCGGGCTGCATCTAAGCATTTTCGACACCTGGAAGCCCGAGTTCGACGACATCATCGACGACATCAGGGCGCTCGGCATGACCAAGATGGGCTGCAACCACTGCACCGGCTGGATGTGGGCCGAGAAAGCGGCGACCCACGGGGTTCCGATCATCAAGGGCACCGACGCCTACCTCGGCTACCCGAAGGTTTCGGCTCAGGCCAAGGGCAGCCACGCCTTCCTCGGCAACGGCGACAGCGTCACATTCTAACGGGTCTTGGTTGGGCTAACGGGTCTTGGTTGGGCTAACGGGTCTACGCCGGCTAGCGGGTCTTGGTTGGGCTAACGGGCCTACGCCGGCTAACGGGTCTAGGCCGGCGGATGAGACGCGGCAATCGGGAACGATCGGCTCATTGGCCGGACGGCCAAGAAATCCGGCTCACGTGAGGGGGTCCGTAACGTCGTCCAACAACTGCGGGTAGTTGCCGGCCAGGAAAACGGCTTCGGCGGTCATGACCGCGAGCGCGTAGCGGGCCACGAACGCCTGTCCGGCGTCGGCGCCGCGGCCCGCCCCGCTCTTGAGCCAGTCGCGGGTCGAATTCATCCGGTCCTGAAGCTCGCTCAGCCGAGTGTTGAAAGCGTTGGCCAACTGCCCGGGCGGCAGCATGCTCGCGAAATACATCAACAAGATCAGCTCGGAACGAACCCGATGGCGCGGCTGGGTGTGTTCCAGAGCGGCCGTGAAGGCCCTCTCGCCCTCGCCGGTCAGGCTGTAGACCATCTTCTTCGGCCGGCCCTCCCGTTCAACCGATTCGCGGCTCACCAGCCGCTCGCGGTGAAGCTCCTTCATCGCCGGATAGACGGCGCTCGGCGCGACATCCATGAAATGACCGAAGGTCTCCTCGAGCCGGCGGCGGATGCCGTAGCCGGACGCCGGGCCAAGAGTGAGCACGCCCAGACAAAAAGTCTTGGTGTCCATCCAGCCCTCACATACCGGTCAAAATGTAATAGGTCATTCTGACCTTATTGATGCGCCGCGGGTCCTCGTCAAGGTCTTGGTGTCACCCTCTCTCCCGCTTCAAGAATGGTCGCGTTTGACCGCCGCTCGGCGCGCTTCTATTCTCGCCGCCGGAGCGAGGACGAACAACGCCGATGAATACATTAGGCTCGGCCGCCGCGAGGCCGTTGGTCGGCTGTCCCGACTGCGACACCTTGTACATGGCGCCACGGGCGAGCACACGCGAGAGGCGGTCGAGCCGCTGGCGCGGGCCTCGATTTGGCGACGTCCGCTGCCGTCGGTGCGACGCTTTGCTGTTCCGGTTCGGCCGCGATAGTATCGAGCAGGCCCTGGGCCTGAACGCGGCGGCGTTGATATTGCTGGTGGTGGCCAACGTCTTCCCTTTGATGACCTTCCGGCTGGAAGGACGCGAGAAATACAACACGCTCATTTCAGGGGTGTTCGAGCTATACCACCAGGGGCTGTGGCCCCTCGCGATACTGGTCTTCATGGTGTCGATCGCCATCCCGCTCATCAAGCTGTGCGCGACCCTCGCGGTTCTGGCGCCGCTGCACGCGGGCCGCGCGCCGCGCCACGGCAAGGGATTGTTTCGCTTTGTCGAGACGCTGCACCCCTGGGCGATGACCGAGGTCTATCTGCTCGGGCTGGTGGTTGCCTACGTCAAGCTCGGCGATATCGCCACCGTCGGCCTTGGCATCGCTCTGTTCGCATTCGTCGCTCTGATCATCGTCATGATCGCCGGCGAAGCGGCGCTTGAGCCACGCGCGGTCTGGGAGCGGCTGCAACCGAGCCCGCCCGTGACAACGCCGCCGAGCCCAAGCGACCGCCGCCGCCTCGTCCAATGCCACGGCTGCGGCCTGGTCAGCCGGCTGCCGGACGCGGCCACGCGAGGTCATGGCCATCGCCGCCACCGCTGCCCGCGCTGCGCCGCGCCGGTCCATCGGCGCAAGCCCGACAGCATCGCCCGCACCTGGGCGCTGGTTCTGACCGGGATCATCCTGTACATCCCGGCCAACGTCTTTCCGATCATGACCGTCATTTCCTTCGGCAAGGGCGCGCCGGATACGATCATCACCGGCATCGAGCGTCTGATCGAAGCCGGCATGTGGCCGATCGCGCTCCTGGTCTTCTTCGCCAGCATCACCGTTCCCGTGCTCAAGCTCGCCGGCCTGAGCTACCTGCTCATCTCGGTGCGAACCCGCTCGCGCTGGCGGCCGCGTCAGCGGACCATGCTCTACCGGGTGATCGAGGCGGTCGGGCGCTGGTCGATGATTGATATCTTCATGATCTCGATCCTGGTGGCGCTGGTGAAGCTCGGCTCGATCGCGACCATCGAGCCCGGCATCGGCGCCACCGCGTTCGCCGCCGTCGTCGTCATCACCATGTTCGCGGCCGAGAGCTTCGATCCCCGCCTGATCTGGGACGCCATGGAGGGCCCGCGTGAGCGAAAGCCATAACCGCGACGCGCGCGATCCGAGTGGCACGAACTCCGGCGTGCCCGAAGCCATCGCCGAGCCGCTGGTCGAAAGCCGAAGGCGCTTTCCGGTCATCTGGCTGGTGCCGCTCGCGGCCCTGGCCGCGGCCGCCTTTCTCGCCGTCATCACGCTCGACAAGCAGGGTCCGACCATCGCTATCACCTTCGAGAACGCCGAGGGGCTGGAAGCCGGCACGACCAAGGTCAAGTACAAGAACGTCGAAATCGGCCTGGTTGATCATGTCCGCCTGCAGGCGGACCTTTCGGGCGTCGTCGTCACGGCGAGCATGCACAAGGACGTAGCCGAGCACCTGCGCGCCGAAACCCGGTTTTGGATCGTTAAGCCGCGGCTGTCGGCCGGCGGCGTCTCCGGGCTCGGCACCCTGGTCTCCGGCGCCTACATCGAGATGGACCCAGGCTCGGGCGATTCGGTCCACGCGTTCAAGGGCCTGGAAATTCCCCCCGTCGTTCGCGCCAATGTGCCCGGACGCGAGTACATTCTCACCGCCGACCGCCTCGGCTCGCTCTCGCCCGGCTCGCCGGTGAGCTTTCGCGGGCTCACCGCCGGCGAGGTCCTCGGTTACGAACTCGCCGCCGACAACCGCAGCGTCGACGTCCATGTCTTCGTTCGCGAGCCCTACGACCAGTTCGTTCGTGAACAGACCCGATTTTGGAACGCCAGCGGCGTCGATGTCAGCGTCGGCGCCGAAGGCGTCAACGTCAGGACGGATTCGCTTCAGGCGATCCTGGGCGGCGGCGTCGCCTTCGACACCCCGGCCAGCGCCATGGACAACCCGCCGGCGCCGTCGGAAACGGTCTTTCCCTTGTTCAAGAGCCAGGCCAGCACCAGCGAGGCGCTCTACACCGAGAAGGTCCCCTACCTGATGTACTTCGACGGCTCGGTCCGCGGATTGTCACCCGGCGCGCCGGTCGAGTTTCGCGGCCTCAAGGTCGGCACCGTCATCGATGTCAGCTTGGTGTTCGACCCCCGTGCGGTCAGCGTCCGCATCCCGGTTGTCGTTCAGCTTGAACCCCAACGCATCACTGTCATCGGCGAGGCCGCCAGCATTCCGCCTTATATTGTCATGGACCGGCTGGTCGAGCGCGGCTTGCGCGCCCAGCTCAAGCCGGGCAATCTGCTCACCGGCCAACTCGTCGTCGCGCTCGATTTCTATCGCGACAGCCCGCCGGCGGAGATGAAACGCGGCGGGCGCTACCCCGAGCTACCGACGGTGCCGTCGGACCTGGAGACCATCACCCGATCGGTCGCCGACCTCTTGGGCAAGATCGGCGAGCTGCCGCTCGAGCCCCTCGTCGCCGATGCGCGGAGCGCCGTCCAGGCCATGAAAGACCTCATGCAATCGGCGGACCTTCAGCACTCCGCCACCTCGCTGCGCCAGACCTCCGACGCGGCCAAGGCGGCGCTGGTCCAAGTCGCAACGACGCTCGCGACCGTGGACAGCATGATCGGCGAGAACTCCAGGCTGCGTTACGATCTCGGCGCCACCTTGAGCGACATGCGCGATACCGCGCGCTCACTCCGGGTGCTGACCGATTATCTCGACCGCCATCCGGAAGCGTTGATCCGCGGCAAAGGCGAATGACCATGACCTTGCCGGGTAGCCGAACGCTCCGTCTCGCCGCGCTCTGCGTCTGGCTTGCGGGCTGCGCCGGGAGCGACACGACCCGCTTCTACACGCTGTCGGCCGAGACCTCGCCTCTTGCCGCGACGAGCCCGATCGCCGGATCGAGCCCGCCCCCATCGGTCGGACTGACGCCGGTCAGCGTGCCGAAATACCTCGACCGGCCGCAACTGGTGACCCGGCCGGACGCCAACGCCGTCGAGCTCAACGAGTTCGACAAGTGGTCCGAACCGCTCGCCGACCTGTTCCGCCGGACGCTCGCGGCCGACATGTCGCGCCTGCTCGCCAGTGAGCGGATCCACCTCATGCCGGTGCGCCGAGCGGTGCCGATCGAGCGGCTCGTCGATGTTCAGATCGGCCGCTTCGAGGCCGGCGCCGACGGCGCGGTCACCCTTGAAGCCCAGTGGCAGATCTACGCCGACGACGGCGCTCGCCTGATCGCGCAGCGCTCGTCTGCGATCCGCGAGCCCATCGGCGAGGCCTCCGGCGCGGCCAAGCCCGCCTCCGAAGCCGCCAAGCCGGAGGCCATCGTCGCCGCCATGAGCCGAGCCACCGCCCGCCTCGCCCAGGATATCGCCACTGCGTTGCGCGCGGAGCCACGGGCGTAGGGACGGGCGTAGGCTGACGGTCCAGCTCATGGCGCCGCGGGTGGCGGCCGCGATATTTATGGCGGCGTGATGGATGGCAGGCTGTTGGCGACTTTTGCGCTCGCGTTGGTCGCGCGGACCAGGTCGGCGAGAGAGCGGGCCTTCATTTTCTGCATGACCCGGGCGCGGTGGTTTTCGACCGTACGCTGGCTGATACGCAGCCGGGCGGCGACCTCCTTGTTGGCCAGACCGGCGGCGACCATGACCAGGATTTCGCGCTCTCGCGGGGTCAGGCGGGCGATCCCGGCCTCGATCCCATCCAGCTCCGCATTGCCATCGGCCGATTCTTCCGAGCGGCGCAGGGCGCGGCCGACGGCCTCGATCAGCATGGTGTCATTAACCGGCTTTTGCAGAAAATCAGCCGCGCCGTCGCGCATGGCTTGAACCGCCAGGACGACTTCGCCGCGCCCCGAAACGATGATCACCGGCGCCTCGACGCCGTCGCTCTTCAGTCGCTGCTGGAGCTGGAGGCCGTTCATCCCCGGCAAGCCGATGTCGATGATGACGCAGCAGCTCCGCTCCGGCTTGAACGCGGCGAGGAAATCGAAGGCGTCGGCGAACGTTCTCGGATGGAAGCCCTTGGCCTCGAGAACCGTCGCCATGGCGTCGCGCAAACCCTCGTCGTCCTCGACAATGAACACATTGGTGAGCTCCGTATTGCTTGGGCCCACGGCCGGGGCGCCGTTCAAGCCATCGTTCGCGGCGGCTGTCTGTCCGTTCGCGGCCGGCCCTCCGGCACTCCCCTCGACGTATCCCCCGGCTATCAACTCGCGGATCCGGACGAGCAAATCGTCAGCCTTTACCGGCTTTTGCATCCACTGCAAGCCAAGCTCGGAATAGCTGCCGAGCTTCTCGCGCGACGCCTCGCCGGTCAGGATCAGCCCCGGAATGCGACCGAGATGGCCGCGAATCCGCTCGGCCGCCTCGACCCCGCTGACAATGCCCGGGAGGTTGTGATCGGCAATGATCAAGTCCGGCCGGCCTGCGCCGTCCTCGGCCAAACGGATGGCTTCCTCGCCGGTGCCGGCCGCGGTGACCGCGTAGCCGCTGGCGGCGAGCAGCATTTTCAGCGACTCCTGAACCGCCGGATCATCCTCGATGAGAACGATCGCCGGCGCCCGCCTCGCAGTGGCCGCGGGCTCGGGCGTCGGCGTGGCGCGGATGGCCGGCGGCGACGGTTGGCTCAGCGGGACCTCGACGTAGAACATCGAGCCCTTACCCTCGATCGAGCGCATGCCGACGCGATGGCCGAGGATATCGGCGAGACTGCGAACCAGCGCGAGGCCGAGCCCAAGGCCGCGCTCCCGGCCGCCGCCGGCCGTTCTGCCGCGGTAGAACTGCTCGAAGATCATCTCGCGCTCGGCCGCCGGGATGCCGGGCCCGGTGTCCCACACCTCGATCCTCGACGATCGGCCCGCGGCGGCGGCAACCGACCAGGATCTTGCCGCGTTCGGTGTACTTGATCGCGTTGGCGACGAAATTTTCGACGAGACGCTCGAGCAGCCGGCGGTCGCTGCGGATCGTTGCCGCGCAGGTGAAGTTCCTCAAGACGAGTTTCTTGTCGGCGGCCGGCGCCTGGAACTCGTCGCGCATCCGCTCGAGCAGCATTTGCACGGGGAACTCGCCGAACTTCGGCTCCAGCCGGCCTTTTTCAAGGCCATCGATGTCGAGCAGCGCGTTCAAGGTATCGGCCATAACGTCGATGGCGACGCCCATCTGCAGAATCACCCGACGAGTATCTTCTTCCTTGATCCGGTCGACGATGATGCTGTGCAGCAGGGATATGGTCTGCAACGGTTGGCGCAGGTCGTGGCTGGTGGCGGCGACAAAACGCGATTTTAACGCATTGGCGTGCTCGGCGGCGTTCTTGGCATCGCGCAACGCCTCCTCCGCCTGGCGCCGCCCGGTGATATCCTGGACGACGATGTTGACCGCTTCGACCGACCCGTTCGGCCGCTTCAGTGGATAGAAATGATCGAGCCAGACCCGCTCGCCTCCTGGATAGCCGGCGGTACGACCGTCGATTTCGACATCCGTGATCGCTTGGCCAGTTTCGAAAACCCGGCGCAGGTATGGTTCGGCCGCGCCGGCCAGCTGCGGCACAATCTCGACAAGGCTGCGGCCCAGATGATCGGCCACCGGTATACCGGAGATCTTGGCCAGGGTCTCGTTGATCCGCAGGTAGCGCAGGTTGCGGTCAACTAGGCCAAAGCCGACCGTGGCGTTGCGGTAGATGGTATCGAGCTCGCGGTAGCTCGCCTCGGCGGCGTCCTTGGCCTCGGCAAGGGATTCGGCGGTCTTCTTGCGCGCCCTGATTTCCAGTTCGAGCAGGGCGTTCGATTCCTCCAGACGCTGGGTCCGGTCTTGAACGCGGCGCTCGAGATCGGCCTGCTGCTCGAGCAGCGAACGCCTGGCGGCGCGCCAATCATCGACGACGATGGCGAACAGCAGGGCCGCGACGGCGGTCGCCATCATGAAGAACTGCAGGTCGATTGGCGCCGTCAGCATCCCGTGCCAACGCAGCAGCGACAGCGAAAACAGCGCGACGACGAGGCTCGCCACCGTGCTCGCCCGAAGGCCAAGGGCGTAGCCCGCGTACATCGCCGGAAGAAAGAGGATAAAATACCACATGTACCCGGTCGTGGCGACGCCGACGAACGCCACCGCCAACGCTGCGAGCGTTGTCCCCGTCACCGCGATCAACGCGCGTCCGTGCGTCGAGTTGATGGACGGCGCGGGCTCGGGCGGTATGTTGGCGACCCAGTTGCGTAGCGGCGCGAGGCAAAGAACAAGGAACGGGGTCAGGATCGCGACCGCGGCAAGATCGCCGGTCCACCACGCCAGAATCAAGGGGCGGACATCGCGCCAAGCGCCATCGGTCACCGAGTTCAGGACAAGCGAGCCGAAAACCGCGACGAGGGCCGTGCCGATGCCCGCGGCGGCGAAGAAGAAGCTGGCGCCACGCGTGGTTTTGAGCGGCGCCGCGCCGGCGAACCAATGGGTTGCCGCGGCGACGCCGCCGTAGCCGGCGCAGACGATGGCGGTGACGGCGAGCCAGATGACCGGGCGGCCGGGCAGAACAAGCGCCATCAGCGCCAATTGCGGCGCGGCGACGACAGGCAGATAGCGCAGTCCGAACAGCAGGAGAAGCGCAAGACTTACGCCGGACGGCGGCCACCAAATGCTGATCATGGGCGCGATCTCGTGGGGGATCGAGATCCGCCAGGCGACAATCCACAGCAGCCAGTAACCGGCAATCACCGCAGCGCGCCGTACGTTCACGTTGCCTCCCCCGGTATCGCCATCATCCCCGCGTCCTATAGTGTCCTTGTAATGGCCTACGGCAGGTACGCGCGCCCAGACATGCAATTCATTACTTCACCGGCGCCATCGGACTGTACGAGGGCCCGGCGGCTTCGTCCAGCCGGCAACCGGCTATGTTCCCAGGTTAAGGACTCGCGCGCCCGATGCGGTAGAATAGCCTCCCGCGAACAGGGAGACGCAACAGTGAGAGTGATCGCAAGATTGTGTTGGACGAGCACGGCGACGCTGGTCTTGATCCTGGCAATGATGTTCATCACCGGACCGGCGGCCAAGGCCGCGGGAAGCGGTGATGACAACACGGCGTTGCTTAATGCCGCGAGCGAGGCGCTCGACGGTATCCTCGCCGACGGAGCCGAAGGTGACGCCGCGCGCGCGGCATTCGCCGACGCCCGGGGCGTGCTGATCTTTCCCGGCGACACCGGGGCCTTTGGCGTCGGCGACGGTCGCGGGCTCCTGTTTGCGCGCAACCCGGCGAGCGGCATCTGGACCGGCCCGGCCATCTACAACGTTGTCACAGGGAGCTTCGCCGAACCGCCGGCAGGCCCTGGCGGGCGGGTCGTCTTTGTCATTCGCTCGGACGTAGAACGGTTGATCGCCTCGAAAACACGTCTGGGCGGATCGGGCGTGTCCGTCGGCGTGCTTTCCGGCGACACCCCTCCCGGTACAGACCTGGTCGCCATTGGCGGAGCCGGCGCGGCGCCGGGAGCGGGCGCGGCATACGCCGACAGCGTCCTCGCTCCCGACCGGGCGTCGACCGATGCGTTGTACGGTCGCCCGTTTACGATCCGCGAGGCGGTCGCATCGACGGCCGACGCCGGCGAGCGCGTCGCCAGCCTGCGGCGCGTCCTTGACGGGGCATCGCACATTGATTGATCCCCGCCGATGTTGATCCCCACCGGGGCCCATCAACGTAATGTAGTTGTGACTTGCGCGAGATAACCCGCGGGTCCACCGAAAGCTCGCCACTCACGGCCATGCTTGCTGAAGGAGAAAATGATGTTCGACGCACGGGACCTCCTAGGACGGCTATTGCAATCCGGGATGACAACGGACAAGGCTAACGATCGCGTCGGCCACGCCATGGGGCCGAGCGGGCTTGGCGGCGGCGACGGCTCGGTCGCCGGGTTGTTCAGGGATCTGATGACGCAGGCCAAGGGCGGTCTCGGCGATGTCGGCGGCATGGCCGAGAAGATGCTGGGCACCGCCGGGCGCGAGGTGCAGAGCGGCAATCCGCTCGCCATCGGCGGCCTCGCCGCGCTCGCCGGCTCGATCCTCGGCGGCGGCCGCGGGGCGATGAAGGGCGCGGTCGGCGGCGGCGTTCTCGCCGTGCTTGGCAGCCTGGCGATGCAGGTCATGAGATCGCGCGAGCAGGCGGCCGCGCCGGCCTCGCTCGATGATGCCGCCGCCCAGGCGCCGGTCGGCCTGCGCGTGCCGCGAACGCCGGCCGAGGAGGCGCAACTCCAAGATACCGCCAAGCTCGCGGTCAAGGCCATGATCAGCGCCGCCAAGGCCGATGGCGAGATCGACGGCGCCGAGATCAGCCGCATTCTCGGCAAGCTCAAGGGAGAGGGAGAGGCCGCGGAAGCCCAGGCATTCGTCGTCGCCGAGATGCAAAAGCCGCTCGACCTCGACGCCCTGGTCCGTGAAGTGCCCAACCGTGAAGTCGCGGTCCAGGTCTACGGCGCCTCGCTGCTCGCCATCACCGTCGACACCGACGCCGAGCGCGACTACCTCAAGCGCCTCGCCGCCGGCCTTGGCCTCGACGATCAGGCCGTCCAACAGATCCACGCCACTCTCGGGCTCACCGTATAGGCCAAGCGTCTATCCGATATGGCGGCCCCGGCTCCCGGTGCTTCCCCTCCCCCGGGCGCTTCCCCAAAGGGCGGGCGAGAGCCGCGTCAGTGCAGGTTGTTGGTGAGCGCGTCGATGACGAGGCTGAGCAGGATGTCGATGGCGACGATGCCGATTGCTGTCAGGGCCGGAACGCCAAGACCGGCGCGGGCGATGAACCACAGGTAGGCGGCGATCAGGCCGATGGCGGTCAGCCAAATCAAGGCGCCGATATCGGGGCTGAACACGCGAAGCGCGCTAAGGATGCCGAGCGGAACGAGGACGGCGTTCTGCAGGACGACCGACCAATTGTAGGCGACCATGTAGCCGATGAAGCGCTCGCGGCAATCGAGGCTTTCGCTCAGCGCCAGCATCACGACCGGAAAGGCGAACCACGAGATCAGGTAGCTCATGGCTTCGAGCATGCCGTAGTGGACGGGATCGGCGAGCGCGCCCTCGGCGGAAAAGCGCAAGCCCAACATCACCGCGAAGAACGGCGCGACCAGGATCGCCGCGAAAAACGACCGCCAGAAGCCATCGACGGTCTTGTCGAAGTAGGCCATGCCGGTGCGGTCGAAGTGGGCCAGGCGCCAGCTGCCGTACAGCGATGTCACGATCTCGCGCAGGCTCGGGATCATTCCGGTGCTCCGAAAAACCGCGCCAGCACGCCGAGGTAGATATCGCTCAGCGCCTCGATGTCGGCCACCTCGACGCTCTCGTCGACCTTGTGCGCGCTGGCGCCGACCATGCCGAACTCACAGACCGGGCAGACATCCTTGATGAAGCGCGCGTCCGAGGTCCCGCCGCCGGTGCTGAACTCGGGTGTCCGCCCGGTCGTCGCGGCGACCGCCTCGGCAACGAGTTTCGCCAGCCCCTCCGACGGACAAAGGAACGCATCGCCCGAGCATTCCGTATCGAGCGTGAAGCGATCGTCGACGGCGCGCAAGCGGGCCTCGATCCACTCGCGCAAGGATGCGGCGGTGTGGCGGTCGTTGAAGCGGATGTTAAACGCGGCGCCGGCGCTGGACGGGATCACGTTGCTCGCGGGGTTGCCGACGTCGATAGACGTGATGGTCAGCGTCGAAGGCTCAAAATACTCCGTCCCCTCATCCAGCGGCGTCGCGCCGAGCGCCGCAAGCATTGCGATCAGCCGGGGGATCGGATTGTCGGCGAGATGCGGATAGGCGGCGTGACCCTGGATGCCGTCGACACGGAGCCGGGCATTGAGGCTGCCGCGGCGGCCGATCTTGATCATCTCGCCCAGAGTCTTCGGATTGGTCGGCTCGCCGACCAGGCAAGCGTCGAGGCTTTCGCCGCGTTCGGCCAGCCAATCGAGGACCTTGCGCGTGCCGTTGATCGCCGGCCCCTCCTCGTCGCCGGTGATCAGCAGGCTGATGGAGCCGAATCCTTCGCAGTCCCCCTCCTCCTCCGCCGCTCTGTTCGCAAGCCAGCGCGCGGTCGCGGCGACGAAGCAGGCGATGGCGCATTTCATGTCGGCTGCGCCGCGGCCATAAAGCCGCCCGTCGCGGAGATGGGCCGCGAACGGATCGACGCTCCAGCCGGAGCCGGGCGGGACTACATCGGTGTGGCCGGCGAAACAGAAATTCGGCGCTGCCGTGCCGAGCCGGGCGTAGAGATTGTCGACCGGGTCCGTCCCCGCCTCGTTGAAGCGCAACCGATGGCAGGTGAAGCCAAGACCGGTGAGCGCACCGTCAAGCACATCGAGAGCGCCGGCGTCGGCCGGCGTCACGCTGGGACAGGCGATCAGCGCGCGGGCGAGCGTGACCGGGTCGATCCTTGCGGGCGCAGAACCGTAGGCCTCGCCGTGGGAGGCCGGCGGCATCAATCGCGCAGCAGCTCGTTGATGGACGTCTTGGAGCGGGTCCGTTCGTCGACCTTCTTGACGATCACGGCGCAGTAGAGACTCGGACCCGGACTGCCATCGGGCAGCGCTCGCCCCGGCATCGCGCCGGACACGACCACGGAATAGGGCGGTACGACGCCGTAATGAACCTCGCCGGTGGCGCGTTCGACGATCCTGGTCGAGGCGCCGATGTAGACGCCCATCGACAGCACCGAACCCTCGCCGATCCGCACCCCTTCGGCGACCTCCGAGCGGGCGCCGATGAAGCAGTTGTCCTCGATGATCACCGGCGCGGCCTGAAGCGGTTCGAGCACGCCGCCGATGCCGGCGCCACCGGAGATGTGACAGTTGCGGCCGATCTGGGCGCACGAGCCGACCGTCGACCAGGTGTCGATCATGGTCCCGGCGTCGACCCTGGCACCGACGTTGATGAAGCATGGCATCAGCACGACGCCGGGCGCGACGTAAGCCGAATGGCGCACGACACAGTCAGGCACGGCGCGAAAGCCGGCCGCGCGAAAGCGCTCCTGGTCCCAGCCGGCGAACTTGGGCTGGACCTTGTCGAACCAGGAGGAACCGCCCGGCGCGCCGGAGATTTCGACCATGTCGTTCAGCCGGAACGACAGCAACACGGCCTTCTTCAGCCACTCGTTGACCCGCCAGCGGCCGTCGAGCTTCTCGGCGACCCGCTCGTCGCCGCTGTCGAGCAGGGCAAGGGCCTCGTCGACGGCCTCGCGGATCGGGCCGTGCGTATGCGGGCCGAAGCTCTCCCGCTCGTCCCAAGCCATATCGATGGCGTTTATCAGATCGTCGGACATGTGCTTGGCCTTGCTTTCCCTGAGACATTGGCGATCGGCCGCGACCATGGGCAACGCCATCGGCGCTGTCAACATGTAGCGAGAAGACGCGCGCGCGACCCGCGGCGGGCTTTGCCCGACCCCCTACACCGTCCCGTCAACGACCGCGCCGAGCCACACCGGCAGATCGTCGACGATGTAGTCGATGGCGCTCTCCTCGGCGCCCCAGGCGCCGTGCTCCGATAGCGTGCGCACCCACACGGTCGTCATGCCCAGTTCCGCCGCCGGCGCCAGATTGCGCGCCATGTCCTCGACCATGACCGAGGCGCGCGCGTCGAGGCCGAAGCGTTCGATCACGCCGCGGTAGATCTCCGGTGCGGGCTTCGGCCGATAGCGGGCCTCGACGATATCGAAGATGTCGGCGAAATGGTGACCGACGCCGAGCTGGTTAAGGACCCTCTCGGCGTGCGCGACCGAGGCGTTGGTGAAAACGATCTTGCGTCCGGGCAACGCCGTCAGCGCCGCTTCGAGCGCCGGGCTCGGCGCAAGCACGCTGAGATCGATATCGTGGACATGCGCAAGGAACGGCGCCGGGTCCATGTCGTGACGCTGCATCATCCCGCTCAGCGAGGTGCCGAACTCATGGAAATACTGCTTCTGGACGCGATAGGCCTCGTCAAGCCCGAGGCCGAGGAAGGCCGCGATATAGTCGCGCATACGCTCGTCGATTTGCGAAAACAAATCGACCGTTGCCGGATAAAGCGTGTTGTCGAGGTCGAACACCCAGGCCGCCGCGTCACGTAGCGGCGCGATCGGAGCTTTGCCCGACGAGTAGACGGCGCCGGGCGGCGGCGTGGATGAGGACGGCATGATTCGCTATGTGTGTCTTCCGGCCACGTCGGGGCAAGCACAAAAACGGACATAACACACACCAGGCGCGACGGTAAGGTTGTGTATAGCTTTATCATGTACTACCATTGCATGTACGCACCCCCGCAACGGCCGTGGCGCCAATGGCTATAACGCCCGCTCCCGACACCATCGAACAGATCTTGCCGGCTCTTCGCCGCGAGCGTGACCGTTTCGTCGCGCTGTCGTTCTGCTGGGCCGACGCCCTGCTCGAGCTGGACCCCGCCGGCCGGATCGACTACGCCGCCGGCGCGTGCCCGGGCCTGCTCGGCGTACCGGCCGGACGTCTCGTGGGCGCGTGGTTTCGCGACCGGGTCGCGCCGGCCGATCATGACCTGTTCGACTCCCTGCTCGCGGGCGCGGCCCGTGACGGCCGTGTTACCCATCCCGCGTTGCGTGTGCTCGGCGATAGTGGCGAACGCGCCGTCGCCTTCACCGGATTTCGTCTCGAGGATCTCAACGGTCACTTCTTCATCGCCCTGCGCTCGCATCCCATTGCCGACGACAAGGCTGAACCGGAGCGATCGGGCAGCGACGCCGCATCGGGGCTTTATACCGCCGGGTCCTTCGTCTCGATGGTCACCCGGCACCTGGCCGAGCATCGCTGCGGGCCGCAACAAAACCTGTCGCTCATCTACCTCCCCGGCTACAGCGCCCTGTGCGAGCGCCTAGCCGAGGCCGCCGAGCGCGAACTGGCGGCGGCGGTCGGCGCCTGCGTGCGCGGCGGCGCCAGCGATGGCCGGACCGCCGGCCGGCTCGGTCCCGATCGCTACGGCCTCGTTCACGGCGCAGATCTCGATCTCGGCGCTCTGGGCCGGCGGATCGCCGATGAAACGGCGAGGCGCGACCCGGAGGCCACGGGAAGCGAGGTCCAGACGACAACCATCGAAATCGACAGCCAGTCGGCCTCCGAGGCCGAGATCGCCAGCGGGTTCGTCTACACGATCAACCGGTTCCGTAACTTCAAAGGAAGCGAGTTTACTCTTAAGTCGCTTTCGACTAGTATTTCCGCTCTCGCCCGTGAAGCGATAGAGGCCGTGAACAGCTTCAAGCAGGTCACCACGTCGTCGAATTTTCAGGTTTACTTCCAGCCTATCGTCGATAGTCGCGCGGGGACCATTCACCACTATGAGGCTTTGGCCCGCTTTCCCTCCATATGCGGTATGGAAAGTCCGTACGAGCACATCACCTTCGCGGAAGAAACCGGGCTGATCGCCGACTTCGACGTCGCCATGGCCGCCAAGGTCATCGACTGGCTCGCGACCGCCACCCCAATCAATGGCACGACCCGGGTCGCCGTGAACATATCCGGGCAGTCGATCAACTCCCTGGCCTATCTCGCCCAGCTCGACGGCCTGCTGCGCGACAACGCCTGGGCTCGTGGCCGGCTGATGTTCGAGATCACCGAGTCCGCCCACCTCGGCAATTTGACGGCGGCGAATGCCTTCATCCAGCGGCTGCGCCGGCAGGGGTTCCCGGTCTGCCTCGACGACTTCGGCGCCGGCGCGGCCAATTTCGAGTACCTGTCCAGCCTCGAGGTCGATGTCGTCAAGCTCGATGGCGCCTCGGTGCGCAGCGCCCAGAAGGCGAACAAGGGCAGGGCCTTCCTCAAGGCGCTGGTGAGCCTGTGTACTGATCTTGGCGTGAGCACCGTCGCCGAGATGATCGAGGACGAGGCGGCGCTGAAGTTCGTCCGCGACTGCGGCGTCCCGTATGTTCAGGGATATCTGTTCGGTCAGCCGGCTGGGAATATCAACGTCTTCCGCCGCACCATCCCGGCAAGCCTCTTTCCCGCCCGCCGCTCCGCCACCATGCCCGCCGCGGCCAAGCGACGGGCCGCGGGCAGTCGCCCGTCGGGATTTCCGTACTGACGTCCGGCCGGATACGCGCGTGCGCGGTGATGGCCGTCACCGAGGCATTGGCCCGCCTCTGGTAGGCTGAGGACTTGCTCGGGCGCGGCGGCGGCGGCCGCGCGCCCGAGCGTTCGACCCGAAACGAAACCTGCATCGGCAATCACTCGCGAGTTCATGATGTTGACAGCGACAGCGGCGACCTCTCCCGTTTCAAGCACTCCGGCCTCCCTTCTTCGCACCGAGCGCGACCGCTTCGTCGCGCTGGCGTTCTGCTGGGGCGACATCCTGCTCGAGCTCGACGGCGACGGCCGGATCGTCTACGCGACGGGGGCGATCGAGACGCTGATCGGGCTGCCCGGCGAGGAACTCATCGGCCGGCCGTTCGAGGCCGTGGTCGTTGCGGGGGAACGCGCGGCGGTCCGCGCCCTGCTCGCCGGCGCGTCCGAGCGCAAGCGCTTCGAAGCCGCCGCGCTGCAACTCACCGGCGCCGCGGGTGCGTCACCGCCGCTGGCCGTCGTCGGCTACCAGCTTCGCGATCTCAACGGTCATTATTTCCTGGCGCTACGGTCCTGCCCGCCGGCGCCAAAACAAGGTGGCTTCGGCCGTCGCTCGCGCGATGCGGCAAGCGGGCTGTATGACACCCCGGCGTTCATCGACATGGTCACCAGCCAGCTCGCCGACGCGGGCGAGAGCAAGGACCGGTGCATCTCGCTGATCATGCTGCCGGGCTACGAGTCCTTGCGCAAACGGCTGGTTGAGAGCGCCGAGCAGGAGCTGGCGGCCATGATCGGCGCGAGCCTGCGCGACGGCGCCGCCGATGGCCAATCGGCGGCGCGGATCGGCCCGGACCGCTACAGCCTTGTTCACCGCGCCGACTTCGACGTCAGCGGACTCAAGGGCCACATCAGCGATCTGACCCGCGAGGCCGATCCGGAGCGGATCGGCAGCGAGGTCGAGGCCGCGACCATGGCGATCGATCGCGATGCCTTCGCCGGCAACGATGCCGCCGCCGGCTTGACCTACACCATGAACCGGTTCAAGAGCGCCGAGCCGACCGCCGAGGCATTGAGCGCATTTTCGACCGGCTTCTCGGCCCTGGCCCAGGAGGCGGTCGCGGCGCTCGGCGATCTCGAGCAGGTCATTGCCAATGCGCTGTTCGGCGTCGTGATGCAGCCGATCGTCGATGCCCGCACCGGCGCGACCTTTGCTTTCGAGGCCGTGGCGAGGCTGCCGTTGCAAGGCGGGCGCGACACCACCGCCGAACGCATCGCATTGGCCGAATCCGCCGGACTGATCATCGATCTCGACGTGGCGACGATCCGCAAGGCGATCGACTGGCTGAAGAAGAAGTCGCCGGTCAACGCCGAGCCGGTGATCGCGGTCAGGATCTCGGGACAGACCATCGACGCCTTGTCGGCGTTGGCGCAGATCGACCAGATCGTCCGCGAGAGCCCGTGGATCCGCGGCCGGCTGATCTTCGAGATTACCCAATCCAGCCGCATCACCAACACCGGCGCCGCCAACGCCGGGATCCAGCGTCTCCGCCAGGACGGCGTTCAGGTCTGCCTGTGTGACTTCGCGACCTCGGCGCACGGCTTCCAATACCTCGCCGATCTCGAGGTCGACAGCGTCAAGCTCGCCGGCGAGGCCATAGAACATGCCCGCGACGCCCGCCAGGGCCGGGGCTACCTCAAGGCGCTGATCGCGTTCTGCCGCGAATTCAGCGTCGCCACGATGGCCGGCGGCATCGACGACGAGGCGACCTTGCGGCTGGTCCGCGGCTGCGGCGTGCAGTACGTCCAGGGCGCCCTGTTCGGCCAGCCGTCGAACGACGCCCGCGTTCTCACCCGCGCCGCCCCCGCTCACCTGTTCAAGGAAAAGGTGCAGTGGTAGGGGCGGCAGCTCGCCGGTCTAATCCGGAATAACCAGGGTGCCGGCGCCGTGTTCGGTGAACAGTTCCAGCAGGAGGGCGTGCGGGACCCGGCCGTCGAGGATGACGGCGCCTTCGACGCCCCGGCCGACCGCGTCGAGGCAGGTTTCGATCTTGGGGATCATGCCGCCGCTGATGATGCCGTCGGCGATCATCCGCCGCGCCTGGCTCGCCGTCATCTGCGCGATCAGGTTGCGCTCCGCGTCGAGCACGCCCTCGACGTCCGTCAACATCAACAGGCGCTTGGCGCCGAGTGCGGCGGCGATGGCGCCGGCGGCGGTATCGGCGTTGATGTTGAGAGTCTCGCCGCCGGCGCCGACGCCGATCGGCGCGATCACCGGGGTGATGTCCGAGCGTTCGTAGAAATCGAGGACGTGGGGATCGATCTCGGTCGGCTCGCCGACCAGGCCGAGATCGAGAATGCGCTCGATGTTGGACCCCGGATCGCGCTTGCTCCGGCGCAGCCGCTGCGCCCGGATCAGGTTGCCGTCCTTGCCCGACAGGCCGACGGCAAACCCGCCGGCGGAATTGATCGCCGAGACGATCTCTTTGTTGATGGATCCGGCGAGGACCATTTCGACAACGTCGACGGTCTCCTTGTCGGTCACCCGCAAGCCGTCGACGAACTCGCTCTTGATCTTCAGGCGTTCGAGCATCCGCGCGATCTGCGGTCCGCCGCCGTGGACGACCACCGGATTGACCCCGACCTGCCTAAGCAGGACGATGTCGCGGGCGAACAGCTGGGAAAGCACGGCATCGCCCATGGCGTGACCGCCATACTTGATGACGAAAGTGGCGCCGGAATAGCGGCGCATGAAGGGCAGCGCCTCGGACAGCGTGCGGGCGCGGGCGAGAAGTTGCTCTTTCGGTGGCTTGTCGGTCATGGTTTCGCGGATTAAAGCACCTTGGCCGCGAGATCCAGCCGATTTTCCCGCAGGCCACCTGAGGCGCCTAGGCCGGGAGGTCCGCCGTCCAATCCGAAAGCGCGGCCAAATTGGCGCGGATCTCGGCGATGCCCTCGCCGGTGCGCGCGCTCGTCGCCAGCACGTCCGGATGGGCCGCGGTCCGGGTTGCGACCTCCGCCGTCAACGCGGCGCGGCGCTCGCTCATGACACTCGCGGTGATCTTGTCGGCCTTGGTGAGAACCAGCTGGTAGGAAACGGCGGTGCGATCGAGCATCGCCATGACCCCGCGATCGACCTCCTTGACGCCGTGGCGGGCATCGATCAGCACCATCGCGCGGCGCAGCGGCGGGCGGCCGGAGAGGTAGAGCTCGACCAGCCGGGTCCAGGCCCGGACGTTCTGCTTCGGCGCGCTGGCGTAGCCGTACCCCGGCAGATCGGCGAGCATGAGCCGGCCGCCGAGGTTGAAGAAATTGAGCTGCTGGGTTCGTCCCGGCGTATTGGAGGTCTTCGCCAGCGTGCCGCGCCCGGTCAGCGCGTTGACTAGGCTCGACTTGCCGACGTTGGAACGCCCGGCGAAGGCGATTTCCGGCAGGCCCGCGGCGGGGAGCTGTTCGAGCCGCGCCGCCGAGATGACGAACTCGCACGGTCCGGCGAACAGGACCCTGCCGCGCTCCAGCGCCGCCGCGCCCTCGCCCGCCTCCCCCGTCGCCTCATCACCCGCCGGCGCACTCAGACCTTCACCCCGCTCGGCGCATGATCACCCACTGCTGAATGACCGACAGGATGTTGTTCCAGGTCCAGTAGATCACCAGACCGGCCGGGAACTGGGCCAGCATGAAGGTGAAAACGACCGGCAGGAACATGAAGATCTTGGCCTGGATCGGATCGGGCGGCTGCGGATTCAGCTTCTGCTGGAGGAACATCGTCACGCCCATGATCAGCGGCCAGGCGCCGATGTGCAGCGCAGCCGGCAGGATTGTCGATGGGTCCCATGGGATCAGCCCGAACAGATTGAAGACATTGGTCGGGTCCTTGGCCGAGAGATCCTGGATCCAGCCGAAGAACGGCGCGTGGCGCATCTCGATGGTGACGAACAGGACCTTGTAGAGCGCGAAGAACACCGGGATCTGGACGACCATCGGCAGGCAGCCCGATGCCGGGTTGACCTTCTCCTTCTTGTAAAGCGCCATCATCTCCTGGTTAAGCCGGGCCTTGTCGTCGGCGAAGCGCTCGCGCAGCTTGGTCATCTCCGGC
Source organism: uncultured Alphaproteobacteria bacterium (assembly GCA_963805915.1). Taxonomy (GTDB): domain Bacteria; phylum Pseudomonadota; class Alphaproteobacteria; order Rhodospirillales; family Defluviicoccaceae; genus JAEULH01. The sequence goes on along the minus strand of CAWDWD010000011.1, from coordinate 127,375 downwards.
GTCAGCTTGCGCATCTGGCTCATCGCCCGGTAGGACTTGTTGGCCAGAGGGAACATCACGAGCTTGATGCACACCGTCAGCAGCAGGATAGCAACGCCGAGGTTGCCAACCAGGCCCTTGATGTAGCTCAGAAAATAAAACAGCGGCTTGGTCAGGAAGTAGAACCAGCCGAAGTCAATGGCGAGATCGAAGCGCTTGATTCCGTATTCGCTGGCGTAGCGGTCGAGCAGCCGGACTTCCTTGGCGCCGGCGAAGACCCTGTGGTCGGTATTGATCGACGCGCCCGGCGCGACGGTCTGAGCGCCGCGGACGTAATCGGCCTGGTACTTGTCGAGGTCGCCGGAGCGGGAATGAACGAAACGCGCGTCGACCTTTTCGTCCTGCACCGGGATCACCGTGGCGAGCCAGTACTTGTCGGTAAAGCCGAGCCAGCCGCCGATGGTCGAGTACTGGATGACCCCCTTTTCCTGCAGGTCCTTGTAGCTGAGTTCCTTGAGCGTCTCGTCGATGACCCCGAGCGGGCCCTCGTGGAGGATGTAGAACCGGCTCGTCTCCGGCGAGCCCCAACGCGCGACGACGCTGTAGGCGTTCAGGCTGATCGGCGCGGATCCCTTGTTTTCGACCTCCTGGCTCAGCGTGAACATGTAGTCTCGGTCGACCCGATAGATGCGCTTGAAGATCAGCCCCGAACCGTTGTCCCAGGTGAGCGTCAGCGGCTTGTCCGGGGTGAGCACGTCGCCGTCGGCCTGCCAGCGGGTATCCGGGGTTGGAACCTCGACGCCCGCCGGCGCGCCAACCCAGCCGAGTTCGGCGAAGTAAGGCTCGGCCGCCCCCGGCGGCGAGAACAGCACGATCTCGGGGCTGTTGGGATCGATGGTCTCGCGATAATCGGCGAGCGTCAGGTCGTCGATCCTCCCGCCGACCAGGGCGATGGAGCCGTGCAGCCTGGGCGTGTCGATGCGCACGCGCGGCACCGAGGCGAGAATGTCCGAACGCGCCTGGCCGGCGGGGACCGCCGCCGAGGCCGGTGCGCTGGGCGTACCGGGCGGCGCCACATTGACTGCCCCACCGCCGACCCCGCCGCGCTCCGTCGTCGGGGCGGGCGGCCGGCCCGCTTGCGGCGCCGTGCCCTCGCTAACGTTGGGACCCGCCTGCGTCGGCTGAGCGCCGGTGTGCTTCGGCATCATCCGCTCAGCGAAAAACTGGAACCCGAACAGGATGACCACCGATAGGACGATGGCCATTATCAGGTTCTTGTTGTCGATCATCAGGCATTACTCACTTGCGAACAAATCCGCCGCCACGGACGACGGGGCCGGAACGGAAAACGCTCAGCCGGGCGCGTGGCCGTGGCTCTCGGCGTGGCTGCGAGCGACCTCGTCGGGAACCGGATCGTAGCCCCAGCCGCCCCAGGGATGACAGCGCGTGAGCCGGCGCAGGGCGAGTACGCAGCCTTTCGCCGCGCCATGGCGGCGGACGGCGTCCTGGGCATAAGCGGAGCAGGTCGGCTGGAAGCGGCACGCCCCAGGCAGGATCGGCGACAAGAGGTAGCGGTAGGCGAGGATGAGCCCCGTCGCCACGGCGCGGGCCGGACTCATTGCGTGGTGTCCCCGCTCGGCGCAAGCGGGGGCCGCGCCCGACCGCGCCCGTGGCCTTGCCCGCGTTGCGCCGAATCGCGCGGCGGGCCTTGCCTCGCTGTCTTTACCCGGCGAAGCGCTGTGGTCAGATCGTCAATCAGTGCTGTGAAAGATCGCGTCACCGTCTCGGTCCGCCCGATGATTACGTAGTCGCAGCCGGCTTCGCCCATTTGCGGCAGGAGCAGATCCGCCGCCGCGCGTAGCCGCCGCTTCGTCCGGTTCCGCGCGACCGCGTTGCCAACCTTGCGGCTGGCCGTAAAGCCGACCCGGACGCCCGCATCGGGCTGTTTCGGATCCGCGACGGCGCGGCGATGCATCTGCACGATCAAGCCGGGCGTGACCCACTTTCGCCCCTGCCTGGCCGCCTGGAGAAACTCAGCGCGCCGCTTCAGACGAGGAATGGGTGGAGTCACACCTTCGGACGCAACCAGGGTCAGGCCGAAAGGCGCTTGCGCCCCTGCCTGCGCCGGTTCACCAGAACCCGCCGGCCGCCAACGGTGGCGGACCGCGTGCGGAAACCGTGGCGCCGCTTGCGAATGATCTTGCTCGGTTGGAAAGTACGTTTCAAAAGCCTGCTCCGACGCCCCAATGGCTGCGCTGGTTTAAGGCTTCACCCGCGCCAAGTCAACGTTCGCTAAAGCTCCGCCGGCCATTGAACGAGCCTCCGCATCATCCGCCGGACGTTGACACGCCCGACGCGGCCATCGCGCTGGCGACCGAGGATGGCGCGTCTCACGAAGGCGGTGAGCGATCGTGATCGCGAAAGCCTGGACTTCGCCGCCGACGGCATGATGTCTAATCCGTGATCGACCGCTTGCCGCCCGGGCCGGCGGCAGCGGAGAAGACGGCGTGACGGAACCCGGCGACAGCAATCGCGACGAAGCAACCGGCCCGGACGCCGCGCCGACCTCGGGCGGATTTTCATTGGCGAAACTGGCGCCGGTGGTCGTCATCGCCGCCGCCTTCGCCGCGTTTTTCCTCTTCGACCTCGATCGCTTCCTGTCATTCGACGCGCTTGCCGACAACCGCGAGGCGCTGTTGGCCTGGCAACGAAGCCACGAGGTGCTCGCCGTCGGCGCGTTCATTGCGATCTACGCCCTGGTCGTCGCCCTGTCGTTGCCCGGCGCCGTATGGATGACCATCGCCGGCGGCTTCCTGTTCGGCGCGATTTACGGAACCGTTATGGTCGTCATCGCCGCCACCCTTGGCGCGAGCGCGATCTTTCTCGCCGCGCGTTATGCCTTACGCGATGTCCTGCGGGCCAAGGCCGGAGGCGCCATTCGCAAGATGGAAGCAGGCTTTCGCGACGACGCGCTCAGCTATCTGCTGGTGCTTCGCCTCGTGCCGCTGTTTCCGTTCTGGCTGGTCAACCTGGTTCCGGCTTTCCTCGGCGTCGGATTGCGCACGTTCGTGATCGGCACCTTTGTCGGCATCATCCCCGGCAGCTTCGTTTACACCCTTGTCGGAAACGGTCTGAGCGCGGTCTTCGACTCCGGCGAGAAGCCTGACCTCGGAGTGATCTTCAAGCCGGAGATCCTCGCGCCGATCGTGGGCCTCGCGGCGTTGTCGCTGGTGCCCATCGCCTACAAAAGGTTCAAGCGCAGGCGCGCGGCGCCCGATCTCTAACCCACGGTTGCCGCCCCACCGCAAGGGGTCCCGACCTCCCCGCACCGGCGCGGGGAGGTTCGCCTGCGCACACGGCTACGGCAAAAGGACTTGCGCGCGGTCGCGGAATGGGAAATTTATTGCCGGCGTGGACCATCCGGGACGACCACGCGGCAACAAGAACGAGGAGGACGCGCGATGGCTAACCTTGGACGATGGGTTGTCGGCGCGATGGTCGCGGTCATCGGTGTCTTCGCCCTCATCCTGGCGTCGCGGACCGAGGAACCGGTGATGTACTACTCCGGATTGGCCTTCTTCGTCGCCAGCGTGCTGTTCAATTTCCTGCAGATCAAGCAGGTCTACGATGAGCGCGGCGGCGGGCATTAACGCCGCGCCGCCGGCGGCACGGGCGACTGCGCGCGCGGGCGAACGGGCGGGCTCTCCCGCCTGGGACCCCGCGGCCTACACCGAGTTCATCGACGAACGGCTGCGCCCCGCCCGCGATCTGATCAAGCGCATTCCGCCCATTATGCCCCGGCTCATCTACGATCTGGGGTGCGGCACCGGCTGGGCGACCCGCCTGCTCGCCGAGCGCTGGCCGGACGCCGCGGTCACTGGACTTGACTCCTCGGCGGAAATGCTCGCCGCGGCGCGCGCGACGCCGGGGAACATCGATTGGATCGAGGGCGATCTCGCCGCCTGGGCTCCGGTGGAGCGGCCGGGGTTGATTTTCTCGAACGCCGCGCTGCACTGGCTCAATAACCATCCGGTCCTGATCCCGCGTCTGCTCGAAGCACTTTCACCCGGCGGCGTTCTCGCCGTCCAGATGCCGCGCAATTACGCCGAACCCTCCCATCGCGCGCTCGGCGAGTTGGCCGAAGCACGGCGCTGGCGCGACCGGCTCGCCACCGTGGTGCGACCCTGGCCGGTGGAGGAACCGCGGGTCTATCTCGCACTGCTCCTCGAGCATGCCGCGCGCGTCGACCTCTGGGAAACGACCTATTGGCACGTCCTGACCGGCGAAAACCCGGTGCTCTCCTGGGTCAGCGGCACCGTTTTGCGACCGTTGCTCGCGGTCCTCGACGAAAACGAGCGGACGGACTTTCTCGCGGCCTATGCCCGCAGACTTGCCGAAGCCTATCCGCGCCGCGCCGACGGACGCACGCTGTTTCCGTTCCGCCGGCTGTTCATTGTCGCGGTGATGCGTTAGGAAGCCATCGCGGCGACGAAACTCGCGATATCGCCGGGCGTGCCGACCGAACGGCCGGTGAGGCCGCGGTCGATCCGCCGGGCAAGACTCGACAGGACCTTGCCGGCGCCGATCTCGACCAGTTCCTCGATCCCCTGGGAGCGCATGTAAAGCACGCTCTCGCGCCAGCGGACCATGCCGGTGACCTGGCTGACCAGAAGGTCGCGGATCTCCGTCGGGTTCACGACTTCGTGCGCGGTGACGTTGGAAATGAGCGGGACGACCGGCGGACGCACATCGACCGCGGCCAGCGCCTTGGCCATGATATCCGCCACCGGCGCCATCAGCGGGCAGTGGAACGGGCCGCTGACCGGCAACATGATCGACCGCTTGGCGCCACGCAATGCGGCGATCTCGGTCGCGCGCTGGACCGCGGCGCGGCTGCCGCTGATCACGACCTGGCCGGGGGCATTGTCGTTGGCGGCGACGCAGACCGCGCCATCGTAGCTGTCGCGGGTCGCCTCGGCGGCGATTTCGCGCGCGGCGGCAAGTTCCAGACCCATCAGCGCCGCCATCGCCCCATCGCCGACCGGCACCGCCGTCTGCATCGCGAGGCCGCGCTTGCGCAGCAGCCGCGCCGCATCGCCGACGCTGAAGCTGCCCGCGGCGGTCAGCGCGGTGTATTCGCCAAGGGAGTGGCCGGCGACATAACGACATAGCGCGGCAATGCCGAGTCCGTGATCCTGCTCGATGACCCGAAGCACCGCGATACTCACCGCCATCAGCGCCGGCTGGGCATTTTCGGTCAGCGTCAGCACATCCTCGGGCCCGTCGGCCATCAGCTCCGACAGCTTCTCGCCGAGCGCCTCGTCGACCTCGGCAAACACATCGCGCGCCACGGCGAACTGCTTCGCCAGCTCGCGGCCCATGCCGACCGCCTGCGATCCCTGGCCCGGGAAGACCAAAGCGCGCGTCGCCGCCATGGCTTCGCGCAAGATCGGGGCTGCGGCGGCGGCCTCCGCGGCGCCGGCTTCGAATATGGCCATGATCGGATTCCTCTTTTCCATTCGCTCGCTGAGAGCGCACACGAACGCGGACGTCGCCGCTTGCAACAGGAAATTCGCGTCGGGCGAGCGCCAAAACCGCCGCCGATGCGAGCGAGCTACGCGAGCGAGCCCGCGTGAACCCTCGTCGGCACAAATTATCGCCCCGTGACGCAGCGATGACGGCGCGCGAGCGCTCCAGCCCAGCTCTCCTTGCCCCCAAGCATCGCACTCTCTTAGGTTTTCATCATCGGAGCGGCAACAAAAAAAACACAAGAGGGTTCCGTCGCCCCCTGCTAATGCACAATATATGGCCGCACGACAGAAATGATGCATGACTTGTTGTTTTTGCGTCACAGCATCGATTTCCGGACATGTGGTCCAGGTCGCGTCAGCTCTCGAACGGCAGCGCGTCCGGGTCATAGACAAGCATCACCCGCTCGGCCAATTCAAGCGCGGTCGTCAGCCCGTCCAGGACCACCGCGTTCGCGCCAGAGGTCCGCAGACGGGCGATCCAATCCTCGTCGGGAGCCCGCACGAAGATCTTCAGGCCGGGGAACGAGCGCCGGGCGATCATGGTGATCTGCTCGGCGCACGCGGCTTCGGGCACGGCGACGACCAATGCGTGGGCACGCTCCAAGTGCGCGGCGCGAAGGACGTCGGTGCGTTCCGCGTTGCCGTAGAAAACCGGCAGGCTGCGGATCCGGCTCGCCCGCACCCGGCGCGCCGACAGGTCGAGAATCAGCACCGGCACCCGTTCGCCGGAGAGGTAGCGCGCGACCGCCATGCCCACCTGGCCAAAACCGGCGATGACGACGTGGTTGCGGACCTCGCCGCTCTCGCGGTCGAGATCGCCGAGCAGCGAAACCCCGCCGCGTCCCTTCGGCGCGAACCGCGAGGCAAGCAGCGCGCCAAGCGGTGTCAACGCCATCGATAGGCCGACCGCGACCGTCAGCAATTGCCGCGCTTCGCCGCCGAGCAGGCCCTGGTCTGCGGCCAGGGCGAGGAGGACGAAGGCGAACTCGCTGCCCTGCGACAACAAAGCGGCCAGGGCGAGCGCCCGGCCCTGGGTGGCGCCGAAGGCCCTCGCCAGCACGAACAGCAGCGTCGTCTTGATGACCATCAGCGCGACCACGATGAAGCCCACCGTCGCGGCGTTCGCGGCGGCGAAGCGGAGATCGAGCGTCATCCCGACGGTCATGAAAAACAGGCCGAGCAGGAGGCCTCGAAACGGCTGGATGTCGGCGGCGATCTGATGACGGTATTCGGTATCGGCAACCGTCTTGCCGGCGAGAAACGCACCCAGCGCCATCGACAATCCGGCCATGTCCGTCACCCAGCCGACGCCGAGCACGAGCAGCAAGGTGAAGCCGGTGAAAACCTCCGGAAGCCCGGTTTCGGCGGCGAGGCGGAGCAGCGGCCGCAACACCGTGCGCTCGACCAGAGCGACGCCGACGAGAACCAGGCCGAATTTCACCGTCGCCAGGCCAAGCGGAACGATCCACGAGTTGGCGGCGTCGCCGACAGCGGCGGCGATCACGATCATCGGCGCGACCATCAGATCTTGGACAAGCAGGATCGCGATCGTGGAGCGGGCGAACTGCCCGGTCATCTGGCCGCGCTCGCTGAGGATCTGAAACACCACCGCCGATGACGAGAAGGCCAGCGCGCCGCCGACCACCAGAGCCGCCGCCGGGGCAAGGCCGAAGGCATAACCAATCGCGGCAAGGACGACGGTGGTGACGAACACCTGCGCGCCGCCGAGCAGGAACGCGCGCATGCCGAACAGCCGCAACCGCTCGTTGCTGACCTCGAGCCCGACGGCGAACAGCAGGAAGACGACACCAAGCTCGCCAAGCGGACGGATTTCGTCACCGCCGGTGAACAGGCCAAGCACCGACGGCCCAAGGAGGATGCCGGCGGTGAGGTAGGCGATCACTGCGCCGATCCGCAGCCGCTGGAAGAGCGGCACGAACACGAGCACCGCCAGGAGCAGAACGAGGACATCCTGGATGTAGTCGTGCTCGTTTACCGCCATCGGATCTCTTGCTTCCCCCCGCACACGCGCCGCCCGCCCCCGCCGCGGTCACCGCGGCGCGAAGTATATCACGTTAGCGCGTTGGGCCGTGGTGGCCGACGAAGATGTCGGCAAACCCGCGCCGCTAATCGAGCTGGAGCGCCAGCGCTTTCAGGTAGGCGGTTTCGGGGAGGTGGGTGTGGATCGGGTGATCCGCTCCGGCGCCGGCGGCGCGCAGGATCCGCCCCGAACGGCCCGCCCCCGCCAGCCCGCGAATGACCTCGACGGCGAAGCTCGCCGCCTCGACGTTGTGCGAACACGACGCCGCGAACAACACCCCGCCGGGCGCGACCAGGGTCGCGGAGAGGCGGGCAAGCTTGCGATAGCCGCGCAAGCCCGTGGCGAGGTCCTTGCGCGACTTCACGAACGCCGGCGGGTCGGTGACGACGACGTCGAACCGCTCGGCCTTAGCGCCGAGGCGCGCCAGTTCGTCAAAGACCTGGGCGCGGCGAAAGGAGCAGGTGCCGGCGAAGCCATTCATCGCGGACGCCTGGGCGGCCAGCGCCAGCGCGGTTTGCGAGGAGTTGATACCGACGACCTCGGCCGCCCCGCGCGCGGCGGCGGCCAAAGCGAAGCCGCCCGAGTGGCAGTAGGCGTCAAGCATCCGTCCGCCCGCGGCCAAGGGCGCCGCAAACGCGCGATTATCGCGCTGATCGAAATACCAGCCGGTTTTCTGGCCGCCGATCGGATCGGCGGCGAAGACCAGGCCTTGTTCGCGAACCTCGATCGGACCGTCGACGGCGCCCTTGACGACCTCCACCGCGCTCGCCAGGCCCTCGCCGGTGCGCGCGGGTGAATCGTTGCGGAGCACGATCACGTCGGGCGCCAGCACCTCGTCGATGGCGCCGACGATGGCTCCGGCCAAGGCGTCCGTTCCGGCGGTGTTCAACTGGACGACAACGCTTGGGCCGAACCGGTCGACGATGAGCCCGGGCACGCCGTCGGCCTCGGCATGGATCAGCCGATAGAACGGTTCGGCGAACAGGCGCTCGCGCAGGGCCACGGCGCGGCGCAGCCTTTGGGCGAAAAAGCCTTCGTCGACGGCGGTCCGCGCGTCGCGGTCGAAGAGCCTGAACGCGATCAGGGCATAGGGGTTGAAAGTCCCGACACCGATCGGCTTGCCGTCGACTTGGTGCAGGCTAGCGTGCGTTCCCGCCGCCAAGGCCTTGGCCTCCGCGTCCATCCGGATCTCGTTGGAATAGGCCCACGGGTGGCCGTTGCCCACCCGTTTGTCGCGGCCGGCGAGAAGATAGACGCGGGGCACGGAGGACTGGGGTGACATGGACTGCTCACCGGGTTGCTGACGGGCACCCGCGGGACCCCCACGAGAGCGCCCCTTGTAGAGCGCTTCGCAGCAAGCATCAATGAAGCCGGGCGCCGCCCGATCGCCTAATGCGTAAGGATCTGGCTGAGGAACTTCTGGGTGCGGTCGCTCTTCGGGCTGGTGAAGAAGGTTTCCGGCGGCGCCACCTCGACGATGGAACCGGCGTCCATGAACACCATTTTGTCCGCGACGGTCCGCGCGAAGCCCATCTCGTGGGTGACGCAGATCATCGTCATTCCGCCCTCGGCGAGCTCGACCATGACGTCAAGCACTTCCTTGATCATTTCTGGATCGAGCGCCGAGGTCGGCTCGTCGAACAGCATGATCTCGGGCTGCATGCACAGCGCCCTGGCGATCGCCACGCGCTGCTGCTGTCCGCCGGAGAGCTGGCCCGGATACTTGTAGGCCTGCTCGGGGATGTGAACCCGCTCGAGATATTCCATCGCGACCTTGACCGCGGCGCTCTTGGGCTTCTTCTGGACCCACAGCGGCGCCAACGTCAGGTTGTCGAGGACGGTAAGGTGGGGGAACAGATTGAACTGCTGGAAGACCATGCCGACGTTGCGGCGGATCCGATCAACGGTGCGCACGTCGTTGGTCAGCTCGACATCATCGACGACGATGCGGCCCTGCTGGTGCTGCTCGAGGGCGTTGATGCAGCGGATCATCGTCGACTTGCCCGAGCCGGACGGGCCGCAGACGACGATGCGCTCGCCTTTATGAACCGACATCGTGATGTCGTCGAGGACGTGGAAGGTGCCGTACCACTTGTGGACATGATCGAGCGTGATCGCGATGGCCGCGTCCTGGGCGCGGCGCGGTGCCACGGCGGGCGACTCAGGGGGCGACACGGCGGGCGACACGGGGGACACTTTGCGGGACATTTCTGCTGACTTCTCTGCGGCTTTCTGCGGGCATTGCGGCGGCGTCCTCTCTCGGGTCGGGCAACCTTAAGTCCGTTTGTGGCCGGTCTCGAACCGGCGCTCGATGAACTGGCTGTAGCGCGACATGAAGAAGCAGAACGCCCAATAGATCAGTGCCGCGAACAGGTAAGCCTCGACGTAGAACGGCCGCCATGGCGGATCGTTCAGCGCCGCCTTGGCGGTTGTCAGCAGGTCGAACAAGCCAATGATGATAACCAGCGAAGTATCCTTGAACATGCTGATGAACTGGTTGACCAGCGCCGGAATCGACGTCTTCAGCGCCTGCGGCAGGATGATCAGCCCGGTCTTCTTCCAGTACGACAAAGCGAGCGCGTCGGCGGCCTCGAACTGGCCGCGCGGCACCGCCTGCAACCCGCCGCGCACCGCCTCGGCGAGGTAGGCGGCGGTGAACAAGATGATGCCGACCTGGGCGCGCAGCAGCTTGTCGATCGTCACGCCCTCGGGCAGGAACAGCGGAAACATGACCGAGGCCATGAACAGCACGCTGATCAGAGGCACGCCGCGGACGAACTCGATAAAGCCGACGCAGATCGAGCGCACCGCCGGCAGGTCGGAGCGGCGGCCCAGCGCGAGCACGATCGCCAGCGGAAACGAGCAGACGATGCCGACAACCGAGAGAATCAAGGTCAGCGGCAGCCCGCCCCAGCGGCCGTTCTCAACGAAGCTCAGGCCGAAAACCCCGCCCCACATGAGAACGCCGACGGCGGCGAACACGGCCAGCCACACCCCCACGAACCACGGCCGCCAGAATGTCGGCACGCAGCTCGCGACCAGCGCGGCGATGAACAAGATCACCGCCAGCAGCGGCCGCCACTGCTCGTCATAGGGAAACAGGCCGAACAGGATAAAGCGGTATTTGTTGGCGATCAGGGCCCAGCAGGCGCCATGCTCATTGGCGCGGCAAACGGCGGGATCGTCGCCGGTCCAGATCGCGCTGAAAACGCCCCAGTCGAGCGCCGGCAGGACCGTTTCCCACAACAGCCAAGCGCACAGCAGCGTGAGTATGGTGTTGGGCACGCTGCTGAACAGGTTCTTGCGCGCCCAGTCCCCGATCACGGATCGCAACGCCGGCTCCGCGTCGGGCGGCGGCCGGCGCCAGCCTTCGTCCGGCTCTTCCTCGCGAGCGAAGATCTCGTCGGGGCTTTCGGGGTAGCGGGCCATCCTCAGCGCGCTCCCTGCAGGGCAATGCGCCGGTTGTACCAGTTCATCACCCCCGAGATCGACAGACTGACGGTGAGATACACGGCCATGATGATGGCGATTCCCTCGACCGCCTGGCCGGTCTGGTTGATCGAGGTGTTAGCGGCGCTGACCAGGTCGGGAAAGCCGATCGCGACGGCGAGCGAGGAGTTCTTGGTCAAATTCAGGTACTGGCTGGTCAGCGGCGGAATGATGACCCGCAGCGCCTGCGGCAGGACGATCAACCGCAGTATCGTGCCCCGGCGCAAGCCAAGGGCGAGGCCGGCCTCGGTCTGGCCGTGCGAGACGGCGAGGATGCCGCCGCGGACGATCTCGGCGATATAGGTCGCGGTGTAGACGGTCAGGCCGATCAGCAGCGCCGCGAACTCGGGCGACACCGCGTTGCCGCCGGTGAAGTTGAACCCTTGCATCTCCGGCATGTCGAGCGCGGTCGGCGCGCCGCCGGCGAGGTAGCCCAGGACCGGCGCGCCGATCACCAATCCCGCGCCGATCGACAGCCTCGGCAGGACCTTGCCGGTGCGCTCCTGATGCGCCCGCGCCCACCGGCCGAACAACCAAGCCCCGGCGATGCCGATGATCAGACCGATGCCGGCGTAGGCGAAAGCGGGGTGAGCCTGGGGCACCGGAAAGCGGAAACCGCGGTTGCTGAGGAAAACACCGGGCAACGGGTTGAGCGCCTGGCGCGGGCTCGGCAACGACTCGGTGATCAGGGTATACCAGAAGAACAACTGGAGCAGGACGGGGATGTTGCGCAGGGTCTCGACGTAGACCGTGGCGACCTTGGCGACCAGCCAGTTGCGCGACAGCCGGGCGATGCCCGCGAGCGTGCCGAGGATCGTGGCCAAGATCACCCCGAGCGCCGAGACCAGCAGGGTGTTGAGCAGGCCGACGACGATGGCGCGGAAATAGGTATCGGCCGGACGGTACGCGATCAGGCTTTCGCTGATGTCGAAGCCCGCCTCGCGCGACAGAAAGCCGAAACCGGTGGCGATATCGCGGCGATCGAGGTTGGCGAGCGTGTTCGCAACCAGATACCAGCCGAGCAGCACGACGCCGCCGAGAACCAGAACCTGGTAAAGGATGGCGCGGACCCGGCGATCGTTCCACCACGCCGCCGAGCGGCGCGCCGGCGGCGGCCCACCAGCCGGCGCACCGGAGGCGCCGGCCATCCCCGGGCGCGAGCCGTTCATGAGTGACTGCCCGTCAACGCCATCAAGCCCTCCTCACCCGAGAACCGTATTTGCCCGCACCCGCCCTCGCCCACCCGCCACGCCGGCGCGCGGGCAAGGGCGATCAAGGCCTAGCGAATGGGCGGGGCGTACATCAGTCCGCCGCGGGTCCACAGGTCGTTGAGGCCACGATCGAGCTCAAGCTTGGAGTCCTTGCCGACGTTGCGCTCAAAGCTCTCGCCGTAATTGCCGACCTGCTTGATGGCGTTGTAGGCCCATTTCTCGCCGAGCCCGAGGGCCGCGCCCATTCCGGGCGTCACGCCGAGCATCCGCTTGACGTTCGGATCGTCGCTCTTCAGCTTCTCGTCGACGTTCTTGGCGGTGATGCCGCGTTCCTCGGCCTCGATCGTCGCGAACTGGACCCACTTGACGATATCGAACCACTGATCGTCGCCCTGGCGCACCGACGGCGTCAGCGGCTCCTTCGAGATCGTCTCGGGCAGAATGACGAAATCGGCCGGATTGGGCGTATCGTTGGAGCGGATCGAGGCGAGCTGTGACTTGTCCGATGTCAGCGCATCGCAGCGGCCGGCGAGAAAGGCCTGGGTGACTTCCTCGTACTTCTCGATCGTCACCGGCCTGAACGGCATGTTGTTGGCGCGGAAGTAATCGGCGAGATTGAGCTCGGTCGTCGTTCCGGTCTGCACGCAGACGGTCGCGCCGGACAACTCCTTGGCGCTCTTCACGCCCAGCTTTTTCGGGACCAGGAAGCCCTGGCCATCATAGAAATTGACCACCGTGAAGTTGAGCCCGTTGGCGGTATCGCGGGTCAGCGTCCAGGTGGTATTGCGCGGCAGAAGGTCGATCTCGCCCGATTGCAGCGCAGTAAAGCGCTGCTGAGCGCTCAGGGGCACGAAGCGGGCCTTGTTGGCGTCGCCGAAGACGGCGGCGGCGACGGCGCGGCAGACATCGACATCGAGGCCGGTCCATTTGCCCTTGTCATCCGGCGTGCTGAAGCCGTAGAGGCTGGTGTTGACGCCGCAGACGACCTCGCCGCGCGCCTTGACAGCGTCCAGCGTCGGCCCGGCAACAGCGCCCGACGGCGCCTGGGTGCCGACCACGGCGATGGCGGCGGCGGCATAAATTAGTCTTCTCATCGCAAAGCTCTCCATGTCCTCGATACGAGATATCCCCAAGCTCATCGGCAGCGCCGAGACCAAGTACGGCGCGGTCATTATTTTTTTCACACTGCGCCATTTCGACGCATTGCGATTGTGTATCAATTATTACGCGCTCGGCAACGAGAATGCATGCCCCATACGGAAAGCACATGAAGAGACGCGAACGCGGCGCTAGGTGCTAGATGTGAGCCTTCGCGAAGAACATGCTGTAGAGCGTCAGGACGATTTCCATGACAATGAGGATGACGATGTACCACTCAACCCGAAGGCCACGCTGGGCCTGGATCACGCCGAGGGAGGTGGTCGCGGTCTGCGAGATGAGTTCGAGTTTGCGGGTCAGCGCCCGGTCTCGCTCGCGCAGTTCGTATTCCTCCTGAAGACGAACATAGAACCGCTCCAGGTCGGGCAGGTCCCAGACCAGTTCCGGCTTCTCGGTGACCTCGACGCGGCCGACCATCCGGTGCTGGGTGATCAGCACGTCGCCGATGTGGCCGAGGAGTTGGCGCACCGAGACGGCCGGGCGGCGGCCGAGACGTTCCGCGACCGGCTCGATCCGGTCGAACACCTCGCCGACCCGCTTTTCGTCGTAAGCGAGGATCACGCTCTTGGCGAGGACATCGGCGATCATCAGCAGCCGGTCCTTGGTGACCTGCTTCAGACGGATGGCGCCGCTGGCGTCGATACCCTCGGCCCGCCCGCCTGCGTGTTCGCCCTCCTCGCCTTCGGTCCAGGCCTTGTCCCAGGCCTCGTCCGAGGCCGTGTTCCAGGCCTGGTCACCGACGATGATGTGCGCCTCTTCCCGCTCGACGTTGTCGAACGGCTTGCCGACGACGCTTTTCAGGCTGACCAGAAACGCCGCCTCTTCGACAACCTGGAGATTGAAGGTAACGACGACGCCGTAGCGAAACAGCACCGCAACGCCCTTCTCGCCGGCGGCCACCGCCAGCGGCGCTTCGGCCAGGTGCTTGCCGCTTTGCATGGCCCGGTGATCGATGCGCTGGCCGACAAGAAGCGCGTGAACGCGGACGTGACGCCAGACCGCGAAATAGGCTTCGGGGATCATGGCCGGAACCCGGCACAAGCGTCGTGCGATGCGAGCGAAAGAAGACCGCGCGCGAGACGATTCGACAGAGCCGATCGAAAGCCGGTGGCGTTCAAGGTCGATCCGTTACCACCACCACGCATAAGGCTTTTGGACAGCGCGCGCCGGCACCGCCAGATCGGGCCGGGGATCGAATAGGCCTGTATATAAAGTCAACGCCGCGGCGATGTACTTCATGCACTGATTGGCCAGTGCGGTTTGATAACCGATTACGGCTTCATACGGGCCGAACATTCGCCACCTCATCGATCCATGCTCTTTTCTACATCGGCCCACGCGCCCGAACCAGTGCTTTTAGCGCAACCGCGTCCCGCGGCCGGTCGGCCGCTCGCTTCGCGTGGTTCAGTCTCCGCGGCGCTCCGCGAAGCCGCCGCCGCCGCCGTCATCGTCGTCGTCTTCTTCTTCTTCTTCCAGGTCGACATCCGTGGCATCGAGAATGACCGGGATGACGACATCGCGGGTTGGCGCGGCGGAGCGGCCGAGCGAAATGACCGCGACCCGCATCGGCACTTCGGCGCCGTCCGACAGCGCCAGGCGGCGCTCGATGCAGCCCCAGTAGACGGACAGACCGTGCGGCGCCAGATCCGCGAGACGATCGTCGAGAAGGCGCAAGACCGGCGCCTTGTTTTGCATGGCGTCGTCTTCCCAAACCTCGATCGCGCGCTCAAGCGCGTCATCGAGCGCGGTAACCGCCTGCTCCTCGGCCGGCCCTTCCAGCTCGTCGCGGGTCAAGAGCCGGCTCGATTGGGCCGCCTCGATCACCGACCACAGATCGCTGCCGCGCTCGGCGCGGACCAGTTCGACCGCCTCGTGTGACACTTCCGTAAACGGGGACATTCGTGGCTCCGTATCGCCTGCCTTGGTCATCGCTCGAGCCCTCGCCATTGATGCGACAGCGCGCCGCGACGGCATCTCACCCGCCGAACTCGGGGCAACATATCTACGCGCTCGCCGCCGATTGCGACGCTGTTGCAGGGTAAAATGGATCGGCGTGGATGTCGACCGCGCGCAAGCCTGCGCCCGCCGGCGCGAGGCGCGGGCCGCGTCGCGCGGCGTCTCGCACTTGCGAATGCGGCCGTTGCACTGTACATCGCAATCGCGAAAGAAACCGCTGCGCGGACATGCCGTAGGTTATTCAAGAGGTTCGCGGCTTTGTTGCATAACGCTCGATCAGGCGAACACTGGAGGAATTGGACATGGCGCACTGGACCCTCGACGACGTCCCTTGGGCAAAGCTCGACCGGGATCTTCTTGATGCGGATCTGGTCGCCGTCGCCAAGGCCGCCGCTCTGGTCGAGCGCAATTCGGCCGACTACGCCGAATACCTTTGCAATGTATTTTCGGACGATCCGGCCTTTCAGGCGGCGGCGCGCGACTGGGCGGTCGAGGAAGTGCAGCACGGCGAGGCCCTCGGCCGCTGGGGCGAGATGGCCGATCCGAGGTTCGATTTCGCCGCCGCCATGGAGACGTTCCGGGCCGGTTACCGCATTCCGGTCGGAGCCGCGAGCTCCGTGCGCGGTTCGCGCTCGGGCGAGTTGACCGCGCGCTGCGTCGTCGAGATCGGCACCAGTTCGTTCTACTCGGCGCTGCGCGATTCGTCCCGCGAGCCGGTGCTAAAGTTCATTTGCGCCAAGATCGCCGGCGATGAATTCCGTCACTACAAGCTGTTCTACACCCACCTGCAGCGCTACCTCGAGCGCGAGAAGCCGAGCCGGCTGCGCCGGGTCCTGGTTGCCGTGGGCCGTTACCGCGAGGCCGACGACGACGAACTGGCGTTTGCCTACTACTGCGCCAACGGCAGCGGCGAGCCCTACGACCGCAAACGCGAGGCCAGCGCCTACGCCGCCCGCGCCTACCGGTGCTACGACCGCGATCATGTCCGCCGGGCGGTCAACATGACTCTCAAGGCGACCGGCGTCCCCTCGCAGGGCCGGATCGGCAAAGTCGCGTCAAGGCTCGCCTGGAACCACCTCCAGCGCCAAATGCGCCAAAGCGCGCTCGCCGCCTGAGCGGAACGCGGGATCGTCTAGAACACGCCGGCTTCGAGTCCGGCGGCCACCAGCAGTCCCAGTTCGGCGCACTGGTCGAGAAAGTCTTCGCGCCACGCGCCTCGAAAGATCAATGGCTCGCGGACCGGGCGCCAGCGCAGGCCGGTGACGATCGTCTCGACTGCGCGCCGGGTCCCCGTACCGTCATGGCCGGCCCGCACATACAAGGCGTACGGCAACCCTTGCGTCTTCTCGAGGCAGGGGTAGTAGCAGCGATCGAAGAAATCCTTCAGCGCACCGCTCATGTAGCCGAGGTTTTCGGTCGTGCCGAGAATGATCGCCTGGGACGCGATAACGTGCTCGGGGCCAGCCGCGAACGGGCTCAGAACCACGACATCGACACCATCGACTTCCGGCGACCGAGCGCCGGCGGCGACCGCGTGACGCAGCCTTTCGGTGTTCGCCGAAGGAGCGTGGGCGACGATGAGGAGCTGTCGCCGGGTCATGGTTCACCGATCCTATCCCAGGATTGACGCGCGCGGCACCGCCCGGTTTAAGCTCAAGCGGCCGGGCTCGCTCACGAACGTGCCACGGAGCAACGTTCGGCCGTGCAGCGGACCAGGGTTTGTGGGAGTTAATAATGGACGCGCGCGCTAAGGCGCAAGGCGGCGAGGGTACCGCTTGGCACGCCCTGTCGGCTGACGAAACCATTGCCCGGTCCGACACGAGCGCGGACGGCCTGACGGCGGGCGAAGCGGCGAACCGTCTGGCCCGCTACGGGCCGAACCGTCTTCGGCCGCCTCGCCGCACCGGCCCCCTGGTCCGCTTCCTGCTTCAGTTCCACGACATCCTCATCTACGTGCTGCTCGCCGCCGCGGTGGTGACCGCGGCTCTGGGTCATTGGGTCGATACCGCGGTCATCGTCGGCGTCGTGCTGATCAACGCCTTGATCGGCTTCATCCAGGAGGGCAGGGCCGAGCGCGCTCTGGACTCGATCAGGAGCATGCTCTCGCTGCGCGCGAGCGTTCTTCGCGACGGCGTCAAGCGCGAGGTCGCCGCGGAGACGCTGGTGCCCGGCGATGTCGTCGTGCTGCAACCGGGTGACAAGGTCCCGGCCGATCTCCGCCTTACGCGGGTCAGGTCGCTGCAAACGCAAGAGGCCATGCTCACCGGCGAGTTGCTGGCGGTCGAAAAGACAAGCGAGTCCGTGGCCGAGACCGCGTCCCTGGGCGACCGCGCGTCCATGGCCTATTCCGGGACCCTGGTAACGTACGGCCAGGCCTCGGGCGTGGTCGTCGCCACCGGCGAAACCACCGAGATCGGCCGGATCAGCTCGCTGCTGGCCGAGGTTACGACCCTGAGCACGCCGCTGCTGCGCGAGCTCGACGTTTTCGGCCGCTGGCTCACGCTCGCCATCATCGCCGGCGCGGCGGCGACCTTCGGTTTTGGGCTGCTGGTGCAAGGCTACCCCGCGGACGAGATGTTCCTTGCCGCGGTCGGTTTCGCGGTCGCGGCGATCCCCGAGGGCCTGCCGGCGATCCTGACGATCACGCTGGCGATCGGGGTCCAGCGCATGGCCCGGCGCAACGCGATCATCCGCCGGTTGCCGGCGGTCGAGACCCTCGGCTCGGTCAGCGTGATCTGCTCCGATAAGACCGGAACGCTCACGCGCAACGAGATGACCGTGCAGACGATCGTCACCGGCGCCCGGCTATACGATGTCTCGGGAAGCGGCTATGCCCCCGAGGGCGGGTTTCAGTGCGGCGGCGCCGCGGTCGCGCCCGACGATGAGCCGCTTCTCGGCGAAATGGCGCGCGGAGCGTTGTTGTGCGGCGACACCAGTTTACGCCGCGAGAATGACATCTGGGTTGTCGATGGCGATCCGACGGAAGGCGCTTTGGTGACGGTCGCGATGAAGGCGGGGCTGGATCCGGAGTTCGCGGCCAGGATGTATCCGCGCACCGATCTGATCCCGTTCGAATCCGAGCATCGCTTCATGGCCAGCCTGAATCACAACCATGAAGGCCAGAGCTTCATCTACGTCAAGGGCGCGCCGGAGCGTGTGCTGGCCATGTGCGACCGGCAGCTGAGCGCCGGCGCCGGCGCGAGCGAGCCGCTCGATGACGCCTATTGGCATCGCCGGATGGACGAGATCGCCGGGCGCGGGCAACGGCTGTTGGCGCTGGCCTTCAAGTCCACCGAGGCAAGCCATCGCGATCTGCGCTTCGCCGATGTCGAAAGCGGGCTCTCGCTCGTAGGCCTGTTCGCCCTGGCCGACCCGCCGCGCGAGGAAGCCATCGTGGCCGTCGCGCGATGCCGCGCCGCGGGCATCGCGGTAAAGATGATCACCGGCGATCATGCCGCCACGGCGCGCGCGATCGCCGCGCGGGTCGGTCTTTGCAATACGGGCGCGGTGCTTACCGGCCGAGAACTCGATGAGCTTGATGAGCTCGGCGGCGCGGCATTGGCGAAGCGGATCGGCGAGATCAACGTGTTCGCGCGCACCAGTCCGCAACACAAGCTGCACCTGGTCGAGGCGCTCCAAAGCGCGGGCCACGTGGTCGCGATGACCGGCGACGGCGTCAATGACGCGCCCGCGCTCAAGCGCGCCGACGTCGGCGTGGCCATGGGGGTGAAGGGAACCGAGGCGGCCAAGGAAGCGGCCGAAATGGTGCTCGCCGACGACAATTTCGCTTCGATCGCCAACGCCGTCGAGGAAGGCCGCGCCGTCTACGACAATCTCAAGAAGGCGATCATGTTCATCCTCCCAACCAATGGCGGCGAGGCGCTGATCATCGCCGCGGCGGTCCTGCTCGGAACGATGATGCCGATCACCGCGCGGCAGATCCTCTGGGTCAACATGATCACCGCGGTGACCCTGGCGCTGGCGGTGGCGTTCGAAGCGCCTGAGCACGACCTGATGCAGAGGCCGCCGCGGCGGCGTGACGAGCCCATTCTCTCGCGGTTTTTGATATGGCGCATCGTCCTGGTCTCGACGATTATCGTCGTCGGGACCTTCGGCATATTCATCTGGCAGCGGCAAAATGGCGCCGGCATTGACCTCGCGCGAACCGTTGCGGTGAACACCCTGGTGATGTTCGAGATCTTCTACCTGTTTAGCGCGCGCTTCCTGCGAGCATCGTCGTTCACCGTCGGCGGCCTGTTCGGCAGCCGCCCGGTGCTGATCGCGATCGCCCTCGTGGCGGCGTTCCAGATGCTCTTCACCTACGCCGCGCCGATGCAGTTTCTCTTCCGCACCGAAGGGCTCGATGCCGCGACCTGGCTGGCCATCGTCGGGGTCTCGTCCACGGTGTTCTTCCTCGTCGAGATCGAAAAGGCGCTGTTGCGGCGCGTCGACGCGCGGAAAGAATGGCGGAAAGAGTGAACGAACCGGCGGACACCGGCAACATCGCGCTCGCGATCATGTGCAAGGCGCCGCTCAGCGGCGCGAGCAAGACCAGGCTGTGTCCGCCGCTCACCCCGGACGAGGCGGCGCGGCTGTCGCGCGCGTTCATCGCCGACGTCGCCGCGGCCATTGCCGCCGTACCGAAGGAGGCGGGCACCAAGGCGATAGCCGTCGTTACCCCCGCGGACGCGCAAGCCGCGGTCGCCGGCCTTCTGCCGCCGGGTTTTGCCGTGATGGCCCAGCGCGGCCGGGACCTGAGCGCGCGGCTGATCCACGCGACCGCAGACCTCCTCGCCGAGGGCTTCGCCGGCGTCTGCCTGATCAACGCGGACAGCCCGACCCTGCCCGTGAGCCTGCTGGAGCGGGCGGCCGAAGCCTTGCGCCGGCCCGGCGAGCGGCTGGTGATCGGCCCGGCGATCGACGGCGGTTACACCTTGATCGGGCTGAAACGGCCGCGCCCGGAGATGTTTCGCGACATGGCCTGGAGCACCAGCGCCGTGCTCGCGCAAACTCTCGCCCGCGCCGCCGCCCTCGGCCCGCCGGTCACGCTGCTGCCGACCTGGTACGATGTCGACGACGCCGCCTCGCTCGACCTGCTCCGCCTTGAGCTGTTCGGCGGCGCGATTCCGCTTGGTGTCGAGGGGTTGGCCGGATCTCCGGCACGCCACACCCGCCAGGTTCTCGCGCCCACGGGAAAACCGCGGCTCCCTGGGGCGCGCGGGAAATAGTCCCGGATCGTGTCGATGTCGTATGACACGGCGCGCGATGCGTTTACAGTCACACTTTCAACAACAATCGCCTCGCACTCGCATTCGAGCGGGCCGGGGGCGTTCAATATGCTTTTCAGGGAGGAGGCATCATGCTCATCGGCGTGCCGAAGGAAATCAAGGTCCACGAGTACCGCGTCGGACTGACCCCGGACAGTGTTCGCGAGTTCAAGGCGCACGGCCATTCGGTCGTGGTTGAAACCGGGGCCGGCGCCGGCATCGGCTCGTCGGACGACGACTACCGCGCCACCGGCGCCGACATCGCGGGCTCGGCCAGGGACGTCTTCGCCAACGCCGACATGGTGGTGAAGGTCAAGGAGCCGCAGGCGGCCGAGCGGAAGATGCTGCGCGAGGATCAGATCCTGTTCACCTATCTCCACCTCGCCCCCGATCCGGAGCAGACCCGCGACCTGATCGCCAGCGGCGCCGTCTGCATCGCCTACGAGACAGTCACCGACGGCCACGGCGGATTGCCGTTGCTGGCGCCGATGTCGCAGGTTGCCGGCCGGCTGTCGATCCAGGCCGGCGCCCACTGCCTCGAGCGCGCGCACGGCGGCAAGGGCATCCTGCTCGGTGGCGTGCCCGGCGTGGCGCCGGCTAAGGTGGTGGTGATCGGCGGCGGGGTCGTCGGCGAAAACGCCATTCTCATGGCCTTGGGGATGGGCGCCGAGGTCGTCGTGCTCGACCGTAACGTCGATGTGCTCGGCCGCCTCGCCCGCCAGTTCGGCCCGGCGCTCAAGACTGTCTATTCGAACCGCGCGACCCTCGAACAGTACGTCCTCGACGCCGATCTCGTCGTCGGCGCGGTGCTGGTCGCCGGCGCCGAGGCGCCCAAGCTGGTCACCGGCGAGATGATCCAGCGGATGCGCGCGGGCTCGGTCCTGGTCGATGTCGCCATCGATCAGGGCGGCTGCTTCGAGACCTCGCGGCCAACCACCCACGCCGAGCCGACCTACGTCATCGATGGCATCGTTCACTACTGCGTCGCCAACATGCCAGGCGCGGTGCCGAGCACATCGACCTACGCGCTCAACAACGTCACCCTGCCCTACGCCCTGGCGCTGGCCGATCGCGGCTATACGAACGCCCTGCTCGAAAACCCCAACTTCCGCGAGGGCCTCAACGTCCACCGCGGCAAGGTCACCTACAAGGCGGTCGCGGACGATCTCGGCTACGACTACGTCGAACCGGCCGCGGCTCTCGGCGCGTAAGGCGCTCACGGGTAGGGCGGCCATTAAATCAAGCGGCACAACGCCGCGCCACGGGAGGAAATATCGGAGGTTTAGGTCATGGCCAATTCGCCATATTTGGCGCGTAAATCCGTCAACGACATCATTGCCTCGGGCGGCCACGCCGGCGGGCTCGAGCGAACGCTCGGGCCCTGGAACCTGCTTGCGCTCGGCATCGGCGCCATCATCGGCGCCGGCATCTTCGTCATTACCGGGACGGCGGCGGCGCAGTACGCCGGGCCGGCGATCATGCTGTCCTTCGTGCTCGGCGCCGTCGCCTGCGCCTTTGTCGGGCTGTGCTACACCGAGTTCGCGACGCTCATTCCGATCTCGGGCAGCGCCTACACCTATGCCTACGCGACCCTCGGCGAACTGATCGCCTGGATCATCGGCTGGGACCTGATTCTGGAATACGCCATGGTCGCGTCCACGGTCTCGGTCGGCTGGTCGGGCTACATCGTCAGCCTGCTCGGCGATCTCGGCCTTCACTTGCCGCCGTCGCTGACGGCCTCGCCGGGCACCGTCGTTCAGGCCGCCGACGGCACCTCCGTTACCGCAGTGTTCAACCTGCCCGCCTTCGCGGTGGTCGCGGCGCTGACCGCGCTGTTGATCGTCGGCGTCAAGGAATCCGCGCGCGTCAACGTGATTATCGTGATCATCAAGGTCGTGGTCGTGCTGGTGTTCATCGCCGCCGGCGCCGCGTTCGTGGTCACCGCCAACTGGCACCCGTTCATCCCCGACAACACCGGGACCTTTGGCCAGTTTGGCTGGACCGGCATTCTCCGTGGCGCGGCTGTCGTGTTCTTCGCCTACATCGGCTTCGACGCGGTCTCGACGGCGGCTCAGGAAGCACGGAACCCGCAGAAGCACATGCCGATCGGAATCCTCGGCTCGCTGATCGTGTGCACAGTGTTGTACATGGCGGTCGCGGCGGTGCTGACCGGCCTCGTGCCCTATCCCCAACTCAACGTCCCCGATCCCATCGCCAAGGGCATCGACGCCACCGGCATCGGCTGGCTCGCGGTTCTGGTCAAGCTCGGCGCGCTGCTCGGCCTGACCTCGGTTATCCTGGTCTTCCTCTACGGCCAGAGCCGGATCTTCTTTACCATGGCGGGCGACGGGCTGTTGCCGCCGGTCTTCCGCAAAGTGCACCATCGCTACCATACGCCCTATCTCGGCCACCTAATCCTCGGGCTTGCGGTCGGGATCGTCGGCGGCCTGGTACCGATCAGTATCCTCGGCGAACTGGTCAGCATCGGGACGTTGTTTGCCTTCGTCGTCGTTTGCGCCGGCATCATCTATCTGCGCCGGGCGCAACCCGATCTGGCGAGGCCGTTCCGCTGCCCGGCGGTGCCGGCCGTGCCGATCGCCGGCATCGCCTGCTGCCTGTTCCTGATGATCGGCCTGCCGTGGGACACGTGGCTGCGGCTGGTGGTCTGGCTCGCGCTCGGCTTTCTCATCTACTTCGGCTACAGCCGGCGCCACTCAACTCTGGCGGCAGCAAGGCAAACCGCATCGACGTCGCGCTGAGGGCGAGCGGGACGCCGAACCGGGCGGCGGCTCACGCGCGCCGCCCGGTTCGGCGGTTGCTTGCTGGGTTACGGGTCAAGCCCTGCGCATTATTGCCGACGAGGCTGCGCTTAAGCGTCAGTCCTCGACCTTCACGCCGAGAAGGCCCAAAGCCTTCTTATAGGCGCCAATCCCTTGCGGATACTTGCGTTGGGCGCAAAACATTTCGCCTTCGCGGCGAAGCTGGTCGACCGCCCCGTAATCGCGCCGCGGCGGGCCCGGATCGGCGTCCGCCTTCGCGCCATAGGGGTCTTGGTACTGCTGATAGCCGCCCTGGTCCATCCCCATCCCTTGGGTGATGCGGTCGCGCTCGGCCTCGTGGCGCGCGGTCTGCTCGGCACGGCGCGAGCGGGTGATCTCTTCACCGATCTGTTTTTTGTAGTAGTCGCAGGTGATTGCGCTCGGCTTCCTTTGCGCCGCCGCCGGCGTGACAAGGATGCTCGCGACAACAAGCACCATCGCCGGAATAAGCCATGGGTGTCTTGCCAAGGTCTCGCCTCCTTGAAACAAATAAGCGTGTTGACCGCGCCGCCGCGTTATCGGGGAGTGGCCGACAATCACAGGCAAAGTGACGCAATTGCCCGATCGTGTCCAGAGGTCCCGGCGCGACGGGCAGGGAACGGGCAGGGTAACCGGGCGAAGAAGTTGATGAACCCCCGGGAAAAACGCGGAGCAAAAGCGTTATTCGCGCGCGTGCGCCGGGGGCCGGTGCATGAGGAAGACGAGCGGGATCAGACAAGCGAACACCACCGCGAGAATGAAGAACGCATCGATGTAGGCCAGCATCTGCGCCTGGTCGTGCAGTCGCTGGGCGATGACCTGCTGGGCCTGGCTCAGCGCCTCGCCGACCCCGGCCCCATGTTCGGCCATCCGCTGCCTGAGCTGCTCGACGAGGTCGTGGTACCGCGCGTCGCCTTCGGAGATGTTGCCGACCAGCACGGAGCGATGAAACTGGCTTCGCCGCGCGACCACCGTCGTCAGCGTCGCGATGCCGACGCTGCCGCCGAGGTTGCGGGCGAGGTTGATCAGCGCCGAGGCGGTGTTGGTCTTGCGCTGAGGCAGGCCGACGTAGGCGGTGGTGTTGATCGGAATGAACAGAAACGCTAAGCCCGCCGTCTGCACCATCCGGTCGATGGCCAGCGTCCAATAATCCACCTGGACGTTCAGATGGGTCATCCGCCACATGGCATAGGCCGACACGATCAGCCCGAACGCGATCAGGGCACGCGTGTCGATCACGTTGACCAGCCGCCCGACCACCGGCATCAGCGCCATGATCACGAACCCGCCAGGTGAAATGACCATGCCGGCGAGCGTCGCGGTATATCCGAGTAGATCCTGGGCAAGCAGCGGGATCATCGCGGTGCTGCCGAGAAGCACGAAGCCGAGCATGAACATCAGCACGAAGGCGGCGGCGAAATTGCGGTTCTTAAACAACGACAGATCGACGATCGGCTCTTCGGTCTGGATTTCGCGAATAACGAAGGAGACCAGCGCCGCGCCCGAGATGACCGCGGCGGCGAGGATGAAGTTCGAGCTGAACCAGTCATCCTCCTGGCCCTTGTCGAGAACGACCTGAAGGAAGCCGAGGCCAAGCGCGAGAAAGCCGAAGCCGTAGTAGTCGAAGCGGATGCCCCGGCGCAGCAGCGCCTTGCGGTCCTCGACCAAATGATCGGGATCCGAAATCATCGTCCCGATCAGCGAAAATAAAAGAATGCTCACCGGCACGTTGATCAGGAAAACCCAGTGCCATGAGAAATTATCGGTAATCCAGCCGCCGAGCGTCGGCCCGATGGCGGGCGCGAAGACCACGGCGATGCCGTAGAAGGCGAACGCCATGCCGCGGTGGCGCGGCGGGAAGGCGTCGGCGAGAATGGCCTGCGAGAGCGGTTGCAGGCCGCCGCCGGTCAATCCCTGAATGGTGCGAAAGAAGATGAGCAGGCCCAGCGACGGCGCCAGTCCGCATAACAAGGAGCTGGCCCCGAAGCCGGCGATGCAGGCCATGTACAACCGCTTGCGGCCGAAGACGCCGGCGAGCCAGCCGCTGATCGGCAGAACGATGGCGTTGGTGACCAGATACGAGGTCAGGATCCAGGTCGCCTGATCCTGGCTGGCCGCCAGGCTGCCGGCGATGTGCTGCAGCGAGACGTTGGCGATGGAGATGTCGAGCACCTCCATGAACGCGGCCATGGCGACCACCGGAGCGATGATCCACGGCGTTGGTTCCGCCTTGGCTCGCTCCGCCGGCGCCCCGCTCGCGCCGGCGCCCCGTGATAGGCTCACCGCCGGGCGCTCTCGCGGCGCTCGTCCGGCTTGGCGCCGACGTTGACCGTCGGCACCACCGACAGACCCAAGCCGAGGACCATGCCCGGCTCCGGCGGCTGGTCGAGGATGATCTTGACCGGAACCCGCTGGACGATCTTGACGTAGTTGCCGGTCGCGTTCTCCGCCGGCAGCAGGCTGAAGCGCGCGCCGGTGCCGCGCTGAATGCTATCGATGTGGCCCTTCAGCGGCGCATCCGGATACGCGTCGACATCGATCTCGACCGGTTGGCCCGGCCGCATCCGGGTCAGTTGCGTTTCCTTGAAGTTGGCCGTGACCCAGCGGTCGTCGAGCACCAGCCGGGCGAGGATCTCGTCGCGGCGGACGACGTCGCCGGCGTTGACCGAGCGCTTGGTGATGTGGCCATCGGCGGGCGCGATAATATTGGTATACGAAAGGTTGAGCTCGGCCTGCTCGACCCGGGCGCGCGCCGCTCCCGCCTGCGCCGCGGCGGCTCTGGCCTCGGCCTCCTTGACCGCGATCTGATCGGGGGCGGTCTTGGCCTGGTCGACCTGAGCCCGCGCCTCGGCGATCTTGGCTTCGGCCGCTTGCACCGCCTGCTCGGCGGCGCGCCACATCGCCTCGCTGCTCCGCGCCGCCGCCGCCGCCTGGTCGAGCCGCTGCCGCGACGATGCACCCTGCTTGGCGGCGGCCTGGTAGCGCGGCAGGTCGGCGCGCGCCTGGTCATACTGGGCCTCGTTGGCGAGCGCGTTGGCCTTCGCCTGGGCCAAAGCCGCGACCGCGGCGGCTTCCGCGCTTTGCGCCTGGCTCAGGCTGGCGGCGGTCGAGGCGCGGGTCAGCACGACGCCGACCTCGGCCATCCGCTGGCGCGCCTCGGCCTCGGCCATGGCGGCGCGGGCGGCGTCGAGCTCGACCTGGTAGTCGCGCGGATCGATCTCGACGAGCGGATCGCCGGCGCGAACCCGCTCGTTGTCGCTGATGTGAATCCGCGCCACCGTTCCGTTGATGCGTGGGCTGATCGGGACGATGTCGCCGTCGATGAAGGCGTCGTCGGTGGTCTCCTGATTGCGGTGGATGAACCAGTAGACAGAACCGATGGTGGCGAGCACGGCGATAACGGCGATCAGGATCACCCTGCGGCGCGGCTTGGGGAACCTGGAGCCGGTCTCCGCGGCCGCGCCGGAGCCGGCATCGTCCGGCGAGTGCGCCGCCCTGTCCGACTTCAGCTCGCCGTCGTCTTGATCCTTCATCGCATCGCTCCGCTGGCGCCTTATCCCCGGTCGGGACATGGCCGACCGGCCGGCCGAGAAAGCGGGCGGACCCGTGATAGGTGGACCGCTTTCGCCCGGACCGGAGCGCCGGAGGGTGTGATAAGCAGGCGCAGTGGCTATATAGAGAACTGAACTGTACGGTTCAATTGTGCCTGAAAATGACGAAGACCGCAAACGGGGGAGAGCGTGAGGCGAAAATGACGGTGGCCGCCGCCGGCTCCGATCCGCGATGCGACGACCGGAAGAGCAAGGCCGAAGTCATCCTGGAGGCCGCCCGCGCGCTGTTCTTGAGCCGTGGCTACGGCGTTACCAGCATGGACGCCTTGGCCAGGCGCGCCGGTGTTTCAAAGGCGACGATCTACGCTCACTTCGCAGACAAGGAGGCCCTGTTCGCCGCGCTCGTTTCGGGCGAGTGTGCGCGTCTCCGCGGCGAAATCGCGGCGCTGAGCGCGAGCGCCGTGCCGGTAGCCGAAGCCCTGCCGCGTCTCGCCGCGCAATTTCTCGGCCTGCTGATGAGCCCCTGGGCACTCGCGATTCACCGCGTTGTCGTCGCCGAGACGCCCCGCTTCCCCGAGCTTGGCCGGGCCTTCTACCAGTTGGGACCGGCGGTGATGAAGGCGCGGCTCGAACTCTATCTGCGCGAGGCCGCCGCGCGCGGCGAACTGCGGCTGCCCGATCCGACCCTGGCCACCAGCCAACTCATGGGTATGATCCGCGGCGACCTTCAACTCCGCTGCCTGCTCGACCCGGCCAACCCGCCCTCGCCGGCCGAGATCGAGCGCCAAGCGGACGCCGCGGCAAGGACGTTCCTCGCAGCCTACGCCGCCGACGGCGGATCGTAACAGTCCGCCTATCCCTTGAAGCCGAAGCTCTTGAAGCGCTTGTTGAATTTGGCCAGCTGGCCGCCGGTATCGAGCAGCCGGTGGACGCCGGTCCATGCCGGGTGAGTCTTGGTGTCGATCCCGAGCTTCAGAACGTCCCCTGGCTCGCCGTAGGTCGAGCGGGTCTGGAAGGTCGAGCCGTCGGTCATCTCGACGGTGATATCGTGATAGTCAGGGTGAATGTCTTTTTTCATCGCGCCACTCCGGATTTGCCGCCGTATATATCGAACGGCGGCTCGCCGCGCAACCGCGCGGGCCAAACCGCCGGCCTCGTGCTCGTTTTTCAAGAACGTAGTCAGGATAGCATGATCATGCCAGCCAGCGAAAACAGCTTTGCCGAGAACGACGAGAGCGCCTTTCACGCCAGCGCCGACCGGACCTTGGCGGCGGTATTCGAGACCATCGAAGAGGTCCTCGGCGACGAGCTCGACGCCGATCTGCAGGGCGGCATCCTGACCATCGAGCTGGACTCCGGTGGCCAGTACGTCATCAACAAACACGCGCCGAACCGGCAGATCTGGGTGTCATCGCCCATCAGCGGTGCTTCACATTTCGCCTACCGGGATGGCCAAGGCTGGATCGCGACGCGAAGCGGCGAGCGCCTTCACGACCTGCTGGCGGGAGAACTCTCAACGGCGACCGGCACCGCGATCGCCTTCGACGTTTAGCCCCTTGTAGCCCCGCGCGCTAAGGTTCGGCCTCCGCGGCCGGCGCCGGGACTGGTTGCGGCATCGACGCGCGCACCGCCAGGACCATCACCACGATCATGATCACCGCGCCGGCGTAGAACGGCCAGTCGCGGCCGAGCAGATAGAAAATCCCGCCGGCAAAGCCGGGGCCGACAATGCGCGCCAGCGTCGTCGCCGATCGGCTCACGCCCATCATGCCGCCCTGGTTAGCCGGATCGACCTGGAGCGACAAAAGGCTGTTGAGCGACGGCGTGACCATGCTGAACCCGGCGGCGACGGCGGCCATGGCGACGAGCAGCAGCCACAGCGCGCTCGAGAAGGGAATCAAGGCCATGCCGAGAGCCAGCAGCAGCGCGCCGGCGCCAACCAGTCGCCGCTCGCCGAAGTTGTGCGCGAGCCGGCCGACCAGGCCGCCCTGAACCAGAGCCGTCAGGATCCCGACGTAGGCGAACAGATAGCCGTTCTGCTCCGGCCCCCAACCGTACGCGCGCCGCGACCACATCGCGAATGTCGTTTCCATGCCGGAGAAAACGAACGTGGCCAGGAACGACATGACGATGATCAGCCCGATGGCCGGATCCCTGAGGCCCTGACGGAGCCATTGCCAGCGGCTGACGCCGGGCATTCCGGCCGGTGAACGATTCTCGGGCGGATGCGATTCCTTGAGCATCGTCGCGCACAAGATGAGGGCGGTGAGCGACAGCGCGAAGGCAAGCAGCGCCGGGCTGCGGTAGTCGGCGTTCGCCGGATCGTGGCCCGCGAGCAGGCCGCCGATCGCCGGGCCGAAGATAAAGCCGAGGCCGAAGGCGGCGCCGATCATGCCCATGCCCTTGGCCCGGTTGGCCGGCGTCGTCACGTCGGCGACGTAGGCGAAGGCGGTCGAGATGTTCCCGGCCATGACGCCGCCGATCGCGCGCGCTGCGAACAGGAGCCACAGGTTGCTGGAGAACGCGAGCAGGAGGTATGAGGCCGCGGCGCCGGCCAGGCTGAGGATCAGCACCGGCCGCCGTCCGATCCGGTCGCTGAGCCGGCCCCAGAATGGCGCGCCGAGGAATTGGGTGAAGGAGTAGGTCGCCATCAGCAGGCCGACGGTCGCCGGCGTTGCCTGGAAGTGCTCGCCGTAGAACGGCAGCAACGGAATGATGACGCCGAAACCGACAAGGTCGACGAACACGATCAAGAAAAGGATGGGCATGATGTTCCCGGCGGAAGGTTCAAGGAAGCCTTAGAGCAACCTGCGCCCGGATGGAAACATCCAAATACGAACGTCGAGCGGTACGCACGCTATCGAGCATCCTCTCAGCGGCCGCGTGGACACGCGATGCTCTCGTGGTCTGATCCTGACGCTTCGGTCCTCGAGCATCAGGCCAATAAGCCCACCAGTTCAATCGCCTGCTAGCGCTGTGTCAGCCTGATTTCAATACGCCGGTTGCGCCGCCGGGCCGCTTCGTCATCGTGCTCGTCGATCGGGTGGAACTCGCCGAACCCCGCCGCCGACAGCCGGGACGGCCGGGATGCCCTGGTCGATCAACAGCCTGACCACCGATATGGCGCGTGCCGTCGACAATTCCCAGTTCGACGGATAGAACCAGGTTCTGATCGGGACCCGGTCGGAATGGCCCTCGACCTGCAAGATCCAGTCGATGTCGCCGGGAATGCGCGTCGCGACGTCCTTCAGCGTTTCGGCGACACGCTTGAGCTGCTTCTGACCATCCTCGCCAAGCTCGGCCGATCCGGTTTCGAATAGGACCTCGGATTGGAAAATGAACCGGTCGCCGACGATCCGGATGTCGGGCTGATCGCCGAGAGCCTCGCGCAGCCGGCCGAAGAACTCCGAGCGATAGCGCGACAACTCCTGGACCTTGCTGGCGAGCGCGGCATTGAGCCGCTGGCCGAGCGCGGCGATTTCGACCTGCTGTTCGCGGTCCTTCTTTTCCGACTCCGCCAGCGCCGCCGTCAGCCGGCCGATCTGTTCGCGAAGCGCCGCCATCTGCTGATTGAGCAGAGCAACCTGGGCGCGCGCGCTCTCGGAAAGCTCACGCTCCTCGATCAGCGCCTTGTCCGAGCGCTCGGCCTTCACCGCGAGATCTTGCGCCTGTTTTTCAAGCTCTTCCTTAAGCGCCTGCAAGGCGGCGATGTCGTTGTTAAGCTTGGCCACCTCGCTCGCCGCCTGCTGCGATTGAACAAGATCCGCCTCCGCCGTCTCGGCGCGCTGGGTCAGGCTCAGCACCTGCGCGCCGAGCGCCTCGCGCGCGGCGATCGACGCTTTCAGTTCCTCGCCGAGGCTGGCGACGCTGAGCGAGAGCTCTTCCTTCGCCTTGCGCTCAAGGGCGAGCAGGTTGGCCAGCTCGCTGACTTGCCCCTGAAGCTGAAGCAACGCCGCATCGCGCCCCGATAGCGTCTGGCTGAGAAAGAACTGCGCCAGCACGAACACCATCAGCACGAAAATGAAGACGAGAAGCAGGTTGGCCAGCGCGTCGACAAAGCCCGGCCAGATATCGACCGTGTGCCTTGTCTGTCGCCTGGAGTAGGCCATGACGTCCCTGAACCCTGCGCCGCCCGCCCGCTAGCGGCCGGTTTTTTCAGTGGCAGCGGCGATCGTTCTCGCCAGCAGCTTGATGTCGGTGCGGACCCGCTGAAGGATCTCCTCGCGCCCCGAACTCGCATCTTCCATCAGCCGCGCGACATACCGATCGAGGTTGCGGATGTGGCCGCGCGTCGCTTCGTCCAAGCCGGTGCCCTCGCTGCGCCCGATTGTGTCCGCCAGGCGAATCAGAATGGGTTTAAGCTCCGACTGGCTTTCCGCGAGGCGAAGCATCAGACCTTGCTCAGCGCGCATCTGATCGGTCAGCGCACTGACCGCCTCGCCGAGCTCGAGCAGATGCGTCTGGGTCGCGTTGCGATTGTCCTCTCCCCGCGCGATGGTCCGCTGCAAGGTCTCGAGGCTTTCGGCGGTCTGCTCGAGCAGGGCCTCGACGTAAACGGGGACCGAATGCTCACCCTCGCCGGACAAGCCGCCGCTCGACAGTCTGGTCAACCCCGACAACCACTCCTCGACGACGTTGTAGAACCGGTTCTGCGCCTGGCCGGCCTGAAGATCAAGAAAGCCCAGGACCAGCGAACCGCTGAGCCCGAACAGCGACGACGAAAACGCCGTGCCCATGCCGGCGAGAGGGGCTTCCAGGCCCTTCTTCAGGCCGCTGAACACGCTCGTGAGATCGCCGCCCTCGACGGACAGGCCGCCGATCACGTCGCCGACCGAGCCGATCGTTTGCAGCAGGCCCCAGAACGTGCCGAGCAGACCGAGAAAGATCAGCAGACCGATGGTGTAGCGCGACAGTTCGCGGGATTCATCAAGGCGCGAAGCGATGCCGTCGAGCATCGAGCGCATCCCCATGGTCGAGAGCGACAGCCCACTTCTGCGTTCGCCGAGCATTTTCGCCATCGGCGCGAGCAGCCGGGGTTCGGCCGCCCTCGACAATGCCTCGCGCTCGCCACGATAGTTTTCCAGCCAGTCGACGTCCGGCAGCAGCTTAAAGACCTGGCGGAAGCTGTAAATGATACCGAGAAGGAGAACCCCGACGATCAGACCGTTGATCGGCGCGCTGGCCATGAATGCCTGGCGCAGCGGCTCATGGAGCAATGCCGCCGCGCCCGCGACCACCGCGATGAACAGCAGCATCCGGATGAGATAGCGTCGCGGGCGGATCATAAAGCGGCCTCGCGCCAGATCGAAGGGGCTAGCGACGAGGCATTACTTGTCGATGACCTCGACGTCAACCCGCTCGGGCGCACTCGCGCCGGACTTGTTGCCCAGCGCGCGCACATCGATGCGGCTCGCCTTGATTCCGTTCTCGATCAGATGGCTTCTGATCGCGAGCGCGCGCGACAGCGATGTCCGCCGCGCCTTGCTCGTGGACTTGCCCTCGCCGCCGCCGGCATAGGCCGCGAGCTGGACCCGGAGATCGTCCTTCTTGCGCAGGTCGCGGACGACCGGATCAAGCTCCCGGCGAAGCGGTATCGACAATTCGATCTGGTTCGCCGCGTAAATCAGCCTGAAGCGTTCGCCCGCGCGTGCCTTCCGCGCCGGCTCGACCGCCGCCAACGTCGCGGCGCCATCGGGTTTGGCCGTGGGGACCGCCGCAAGGAGCGAGCCCGATGCGGCGGGTGAGCCTTTTTTGGGCCGGCGCGCCGGCGAGAACGCCCACTGGCTCGAGGCCTTCGCCGCCGAAGCGGACGGGGCCGGCTCTCGCACCGCCACCGCCAAAGGCGCGGGCGGCGGAAACGCGGCGAACCCCGCCGGAGCGAGCGCGCGGTTCGCCGCCGGTCCACGGGCGGCCATGGAGCGATCGTCGGCGAAACCTTGCGGCGGCGGGAATAGCCCGCTCGCGGAGGTCAAGCTCACGGAAGACGGCGAGCCCGAGGACGGCCGTGGCATCGCCGCCGCGCCCGCCAGGGCTCGTGGCGCGCCTGCGAGCGCGCCGGAGCCGGGATGCCTCAGCGCCACGGAACGCCCGCCGACGGCATCGATCGTGCGCGCGGGCGGAACGACGAGCCTGCCGTAGGGCATCGCCGCGGTTCCATACCCCGGTGTCGGACTGCCTGGGGCCGGAGCGTCGGGAGCCATTGAACTTTCGGCTGGAACATAAAGCCGCGAGACCGGCTGACCCAATCCCGGCAGGAGCAGTTGTCCCGGTCGGCCAGCCGCGGGAGCGCCGGCCAACGGCTGAACACCGGCCGCCGAGTTGATGACCGAAAGATCAACGATGACGCTCGCGTCACGCGCGCCGGCGCTGAGCGCGGGCGTAAGCCCGGCGCACCACGCCGCCGTCGCCGCCACGGCGCCGACGGCCATCAGCCTCAGATGGGGCCGAGCTGTAAATCCGACTGCCGCCATGGCTGATCGCGCACCTCTTCAAGTTGAGCGAATGTGACACTCAAACTATCAGAACGCGTGGCCGCCTGCAACCCATTTGTGTGCATTGGCGGACGAATACGCGCATCGCGAGCGCGCGGGCGACCGTTACGCCGGGCTTTGCTCGCCCGCCGCGCTATCGCGCCGCGCCTTGCCGATCAGGCGCTGAAGTTGTGGATGAAGAGCACTGTTGGCGGCGAGGATGCCGCCGCCCGACATCATCTCCCGACCGCCGACAAGGTCCGTGACGAACCCCCCCGCCTCGCGAACGAGAACGATCCCCGCGGCGACATCCCAGGGGTTGAGCCCGTTCTCCCAGTAGCCGTCGTAGCGGCCGGCGGCGACGTAGGCCAGATCGAGCGCGGCCGAGCCGAACCGGCGGATGCCGGCGCTGACCGCCATGACCGGGCGAAGCTGGTCGAGAAAGAGGTCGTGATCGGGGATGCCGCTGAAGGGCACGCCCGTCGCGAACAGCGCCTCGTCGACGCTCTTGCGCGCCGAGACCCGAAGCCTGCGCCCGTTGAGGAAGGCGCCGGCACCTTTCTCGGCCGCGTACATCTCATCGTAGACCGGAGAATAGATCACGCCGGCGAACATCTCGCCGTCGCGTTCCAACCCAATCGAGATGGAAAAATGGGGAATGCCGTGGAGAAAGTTGGTCGTCCCGTCGAGCGGATCGACGATCCAGCGGTTCGAGGTGTCGCTGCCGGGAGTGCTTCCGCTTTCCTCCATCAGCAGCCCGAACCCCGGCCGGGCCTTGGTCAATTCGGCGCGAAGGATGCTCTCGGCGCGCCGGTCTGCCTTGCTGACGTAGTCCGCGGGGCCCTTCTTCGAAACCTGGAGGTGTTCAAGTTCACCCAGGTCGCGGATCAGGCCGCGCGCGGCTTTCTGCGCCGCGGCCGTCATGACGTTCAGGAGCGGCGAACGATAGGCCATAACCAGCTTTCAGTTGAGGATTAATCCTTGGCGCGCTCGACGTAGGAACAGTCGGCGGTGTTGACGACGATGCGCGTGCCGATTTCGATATGCGGCGGCACCATGACCCTCATGCCGTTTTCCAGCAGCGCCGGCTTGTAGGATGACGCCGCGGTCTGGCCCCTGACCACCGCGTCGGCCTCGACGACTTCAAGCACCACGGAGTCGGGAAGTGCGACGCCGATCGGCTGCTCGTCGTGCAGCTCGATGGTGACGCTCATGTTTTCCTGGAGAAAGCCGACCCGATCCTCGCCGATCTCCTCGCCGGTCAGCGTGATCTGCTCGAAGGTCTCGGCGTCCATGAAGGTGTAGGTCGAGCCTTCGGCGAACAGATACTGGAACGGCCTCTGATCAAGACGCACGCGCTCCACCGTTTCCGCCGAGCGGAACCGCTCGTTGAGCTTGGTACCGTCGCGCAGCTCGCGGAGTTCGACCTGAAGGTAGGCTCCGCCCTTGCCCGGTTGCGTATGCTGGATCTTGACCGCTCGCCAGAGCCGGCCCTGGTGCTCGATCACCATGCCCGGTCGAATGGCGTTACCGCTTATTTTCATTGCCTGACGTTCTCGATGGGAAATGTTGAAGACGGCCGAAAGCTAGCAGGTCCGCCGCTCACCCGCAACGACCCGCCCGCGACGACCCTTTCGAGGTATCAGTCGCCGCCGCCGCCGAACAACTGCTCGAATTCGCCAACGGCGGCGGCGGGACCGCGCGGATGGTCCCACACCCCGGCGCACACGGCGAGGAAGTCGGCGCCGGCGGCGATCAGCGGGGCGGCGTTGTCGAGCGTGATCCCGCCGATGGCCGCGCACGGCACCGTCATCAACTCGCTCCACCATTCGAGAATATCGAGCTCAGCGCGAGCCTTGGGCGCCTTGGTCGAGGTCGCGAAAAACGCACCGAAGGCGACATAATCGGCCCCGGCCTCGGCCGCCTCGATCGCCAGATGGCGGGAGTCGTGGCAGGTGACGCCGACGATGGCGCTATCGCCGACGGCGCGCCGGGCCTCGCGGTAGGATCCGTCGTCCTGGCCGATGTGGACACCGTCGCAGCCGAGCTCGGCCGCGAGATCGGGCCGGTCATTGAGAATGAACGCCGCCCCGTGGTCCTGGACAATGGGCCTGACGCGGGCGCAGGCGCTACGGATTGTCTCGTCGTTGGCCTCCTTGAGGCGGAACTGAACGGCGGCAACGTCGCCGCCACCCAGCGCCGCCGCAAGCTCGGGCGCGAACGCCGCCGCCTCGAAGCGCGGCGGCGTCAGCAGGTAGAGCCGGCATGGCGGCCGATCGCCGTTCACCGAGCGGCCGGCCCATCGTTGCCGAGGAAGATATCGATGATCCGCCCCAGCATTTCGAGTGCTTCGGCGCGCGGCCGCTGGAAGGTATTGCGGCCGATGATCTGACCGGTGCCGCCGCCGTCGCGAATATCGCGGGCGTCCTGGTAGACCGCGTCGCTGCCCTTCTTCGCCCCGCCCGAGAAGACAACGATGCGCCGGCCGTTGAACGCGGCCTGCATCACGTGGCGCACCCGCGCCGCCTGGCTCGAGATATCGATACCCTCGGATTCATAGATCTTCTTGGCCTCGGGCTGCTCGATGAAGTCGGTCGGCAGCTTGACCTTGATGATGTGGGCGCCGAGC
This sequence comes from uncultured Alphaproteobacteria bacterium, assembly GCA_963805915.1. Taxonomy (GTDB): domain Bacteria; phylum Pseudomonadota; class Alphaproteobacteria; order Rhodospirillales; family Defluviicoccaceae; genus JAEULH01. The sequence goes on along the minus strand of CAWDWD010000011.1, from coordinate 91,295 downwards.
AGCGCGGCGATGTGCGCGGCATAGGCGCAGATGTCGATCGCGAGTTCTCCGTCCTTGGACAGGGCGCCGCCGCGCGGGTACGACCAGATGACGACGGCGAGGCCCTTGGCCTTGGCCTCGCCGGCCATCTCGCGAATATCCTCCATCATGGTGAAGGCTTCGTCGGACCCCGGGTAGATGGTGAAGCCGATGGCCGAGCAGCCCAGCCGAATGGCGTCATTGACGCTGGCGGTGATCGCCTGGCTCGGCGCCTCCTTGCTCCGGTACAAGGTGTTGGCGCTGTTCACCTTGAGGATGATCGGGATCTGCCCGGCATAGGCGTCGGCCACCGCCTCGACCATGCCGAGCGGCGTCGCGTAGGCGTTGAGCCCGGCGTCGATGGCAAGTTGGATGTGATAGGCGGGATCATAGGCAGGCGGGTTCGGGCCAAAGCTCCGCACCGGCCCATGCTCGAAGCCCTGGTCCACCGGGAGAATGACGGCCTTGCCGGTGCCGGCCAGCCGGCCGGTGCAGAGAATACGCGCGAGATTGGCCTTGGTCCCCGGCGTATCCGACTCGTACTTGGACAGGATTTTCTTGATCTGCTCTGTAACATGCATGTCACGATCCCTCCGTTTCATGGGCACATCTATTGCTCAATCTGACATAGCCGACGCGGCGTTGATTATCAACCTGGCGGCTCGCCGCCGGTTCCGCCGCTCGCGAGCCACTCCGCGCATGCCTGTCGCGGCCGAGCGGCTTGCGCGAGATCGAGCGCGGGGCGCGGATCGTCATCAAGGGCGCCGCCGCACGCAGCGGCGATGTCGGCGACGCGGGCGAGCATGTCCGCCGGACCACGCAACGAGATGCGGTCGACGCCGCGGCGCAGGAGCGCGATCGCTAATCCAGGCGCGTTGGCGCAATCAACGGCGGTGGTGAAGCCGACGCCGGGAAACTCTTCGCGCGCCGACGCGAAGATCCGGGCGATGACTTCGCCGCCGAGGGCCGCCGCGGTGTCATCGCGAATGCGCAAGGTGACCGCGACACCGAGGTCGCGCGCGGCTGCGAGCGCGGCGCGGGCGTCGATCAGGCTGTCGATCAGAATGGACGGCGGATTGCTCACGGCGGCGAAAAACAAGAGGCGCAAACAAGAAAGGCGGGGCGCGCGCGTGGGCGGCCCCGCCTTCGAACTCCTGTCGACCGGGTGGGCCTTAAACGGCGACCCAAGCGGTCGCGGTGTCCGACATCCGGTTGGAGAAGCCCCACTCGTTGTCATACCAGGCAAGGATACGCACCAGCTTGCCATCGACGACCTGCGTCTGGCTAGCATCGAACACCGAGCTGTGCGGGTCGTGATTGAAGTCGATGGAGACCAGCGGCGCGGTGTTGCAGGCCATGATGCCCTTGAGCTCGCCGTTGGCGGCCGCCTCGATGGCGCCGTTGACCTCGGCGACCGTCGTCGACTTCTTGGCGATGAAGACGAGGTCGACGACCGAGACGTTCGGCGTCGGAACGCGGATCGCCGAGCCGTCGAGCTTGCCTGCGAGGTGCGGCAGAACCAGGCCGACCGCGCGGGCGGCGCCGGTGGTCGTCGGGATCATCGACAGCGCAGCGGCGCGCGCGCGGCGCAGGTCGCTGTGCAGGGTGTCGACGATACGTTGATCACCGGTGTAGGAGTGAATGGTGGTCATGTAGCCGCTTTCCAGGCCGACCAGCTTGTCGAGGATGAAGACCGGCGGGGCGAGGCAGTTGGTCGTGCACGACGCGTTGGAAACGACCTTGTCGTCCTTGGTCAGTTCCTTGTCATTGACGCCGTAAACAATCGTCTTGTCGGCACCCTTCGACGGCGCCGAGACGAGAACCTTGGGCGCGCCGCTTTTGAGATGCACGGCCGCCTTGTCGCGGTCGCTGAACCGACCGGTGCACTCGAATACGATGTCGACGCCGAGCTCGCCCCACGGCAGCTTGGTCGGATCGGCCTGGGCGAGCGCCTTAACCCGCTTGCCGTCGACGGTGATGCTGTCGGCATCGGACTTGATCTCGCCGGGGAAAGTTCCGTGAACCGAATCGTACTTCAGAAGGTGAGCGTTCGTTTCGACCTTGCCGAGGTCGTTGATCGCGACGAATTCGACGTCGTTGCGATGAGCCTCCATGGCCGCCCGCATAGCAAGCCGGCCAATGCGGCCAAAACCGTTGATCCCAACCCGTACCGCCATTCGTAACCTCCTTCAGGAATTAGTTTGACACCGGGGCGAATGCTGATTTTATGTTTTGATCGCCGCCAGCGAAGTGAAGAGCGCTGCCCCTGGACCACGTAGGACCCTGTTGGACCGCGGACCTTGTTGGACCGCCATTTTGTGGGCGGCACAATCCCCCGAAAGGTCCTCGGCGTCAACGGCTTTTTCCGCGCGTTGGTGCGGTTGACGGTCGGCGACGAGGTCCCTATGGGAACTTTGGCGGGCCGTCTCGAAGTCCTCGATTGCCGGTGCTGGAGGGGGCATGGAATTGGAACAGGCAATGACACGGCTGGCCGAGGCGTGCAAGGAACTTGAGGCCGTAGCTCGCCAACGAAGCTTGTTTTACACCAAACGCGCCGATCGCATGCGCTCCGAAAACAATGCCCTGCTCAAGACCAACGAGCAGATCGCGCAAGGCCTCGACGCGGCCGTGGCGCGCTTGCGCACCATTCTGGGTGGTTAGGCCGCCATGGGCCTTGTTTCAGTTTCCCTCAACGGCCGTCCCTACGAAATAAGCTGCGACGACGGCCAGGAGGATCACGTCGCGCATCTGGCGAATGTCCTCGACCGACGCGTGTCCGCCCTGTCCGAGACCGTGGGGCAGGTCGGCGAGTCCCGGTTGTTGCTGATGGCCGGATTGCTCGTCGCCGACGAGCTGGTCGAGGCCCGCACCGAGCTGGAAATCCTGGCTTCGCGCGGCGCCGGCGCCGGCCTTCCGGCCGGCTCGGCGACAGCGTCGGGCGCCGGTCCGGCGACCGACACGGATCTGGCGGCGGCCATCAATGGGCTGGCGGAACAGATCGAGGGCATTGTCGAGAGCCTCAAGTCGTCCTAAATTAAGCAGTGGCGGGTGCTGCGGGGTTTGTCAGGTTCTAGTATCCCTCGGGCCAATAATGATCTGAAGGGAGCTGTCCCTGTCGGACCCGTGGGTTCGAAAACACGGCGCCCACCTGCGTTAGCAGGCCAGAGCGGATCAACCAACCAACGGCCGTCGTGGCTCCGCCGCTTGCCGCCGGCCTGCGCGCAAGTGCTGGCGGCGGGGTGTTGAGTTTATGGGCGTAGGGCGCGGATGACGGACCTTGACGAAGACAAGCGTGCGCTTCGGGTGCGCGCGCGAAAGATGAGGCTTGTCGCCGACCAGAAATTCGGCCCGATCGCAGCCGCCGCCGCCGCCGCGAGCTTTCTCAACGGGCTCGACGCGGTCGGCGCGCGTCCCGGCGGCGCCGTCGCCGGCTACTGGCCGATCGCGACCGAACTCGACGACCGTCCGCTGCTCGCCCGCTTGCATGAACGCGGGTTTGTCTGCGCCTTGCCGGTGGTTGTGGCGCGCGATGCTCCCCTCGCCTTCCGCCGCTGGGCGCCGCTCGATGACCTCGAACCCGGCGAGCACGAAACCTGGCAGCCCGGACCGGACGCGCCGGAGGTAGTCCCGGATATTGTTATTGTCCCGCTGCTCGCCTTCGACAGCGCCGGGTGGCGCCTGGGCCAGGGGGTCGGTTATTATGACCGCTCGCTTGCCGCCCTGCGCGCGCGCGCGCCCGTCACCGCGGTCGGAGCGGGCTACGCCGCCCAGCGCTTCGATCATGTCCCGCACGGGCCGCTTGACGAGCCGATGGACTGGCTCCTGAGCGAAGAGACGTTGACCCGAGGCCGGGCGTGAGGGTCCTCTACTGCGGCGACGTCGTCGGCAGGTCCGGCCGGGACGTCATCACCGCCCTCTTGCCCGAGCTGCGCCGCCGGTTGGAGCTCGATTTCGTCATCGTCAACGGCGAGAACGCCGCCCACGGCTTCGGCATCACCAAGGAGATTTGCGAGCAGTTTTACGCCGCCGGCGTCGACGTGATCACGACCGGCAATCACGTCTGGCACCAGCGCGAGATCATCCCTTATATCGCCACCGACGAGCGCCTCCTGCGCCCGCTGAACTACCCGGAGGGCACGCCCGGCAGCGGCGCGCAGGTTTACACCGACGGCCACGGCCGGCGGATCATGGTTCTGCAGGTAATGGGCCGCCTGTTCATGGATCCGCTCGACGATCCGTTCGCCGCCGCCGAGAAGGCGCTCCGCAATCAGCGCCTCGGCAGCTCGATCAACTGCATCGTCGCCGATATCCATGCCGAGGCCACCAGCGAGAAAATGTCGTTAGCCCAAATCCTCGATGGTCGCGTCTCGCTGGTCGCGGGCACGCACAGCCATGTGCCCACCGCCGATGCGCGCATTCTAGACGGCGGGACGGCCTACATCACCGACGTGGGCATGTGCGGCGACTACGATTCCGTCATCGGGATGCGGAAGGAGGCGGCGATTTCGCGCTTCGTCTTGAAGATGCCGTCTGGCCGGCTCGAACCGGCCGACGGGCCGGCGACCTTGTGCGGCGTCTACCTGGAAACCGACGACGCCACCGGCAAGGCCCTGCGGGTCAGCCCGGTTCGCGTCGGCGGCCGGCTCGCCGGCGAGTGGCCCTCGCTCTAAGGATTACGTCGCGCGCGGGCTAATGCGCGCTACCGAGCCGCGGCTAGATGTGGTAGACGGTAGCCAGCTGTACCACTCCATCTGAGAGATCGGATCGACCGCGGGCCATGGCAGGTCATTCCCAATTCAAGAACATCATGTACCGCAAGGGCGCGCAGGACGCGAAGCGCGCCAAGGCCTTCACCAAGCTCATCCGCGAGCTGACGGTGGCGGCCCGCGCCGGATTGCCCGATCCCGACTTCAACGCGCGTTTGCGCTCGGCGATCATCGCCGCCAAGGCCGCCAACATGCCCAAGGACACGATGGATCGGGCGATCAAGCGGGGCTCCGGCGAGGATGGCGGCCAGCAGTACGAAGAGGTCCGTTACGAGGGCTATGGGCCGGGCGGGGTCGCGCTTATTCTCGAAGCGCTCACCGACAACCGCAATCGGACCGCGAGCGAGGTCCGCGCGGCGTTCGGCAAGCACGGCGGAGCCTTCGGCGAAACGGTCAACTTCCTGTTCGAGCGCATCGGCATGGTCCGCTACCCGGCCGACGCCGCGTCCGTTGAGGAGATGTTCGAGGCCGCGCTCGAGGCGGGCGCGGGCGATGTCGTCTCGGGTGACGACGGTCATGAAATTACCTGCGCGCCCGAAGATCTCAGCTCCGTGCGCGACGCCCTCGAGCAACGCTTCGGTGCCGCCGAAGCCGCCGCGCTCGATTGGAAGCCATTGACGACGGTGGCCGTCGACGAAGAGACCGCGGCCTCCCTGTTCAAGCTGCTCGACGTGCTCGATGACAACGAGGACGTCCAACGGATCGCCTCCAACTTCGAGGTCGCCGACGACGTCATGGAGCGGCTGAGTGCGTGAACGCCGCCGCCGCCGCGCGCGGGTCCTTCGCCGCCGAGGCCCGCTCGCCGGGACGGGGATGTAGATGCGACTGCTCGGCCTCGATCCTGGCCTCGGGGCGACCGGCTGGGGCGTGATCGACGTCGAGCTTGGCCGATTGCGTCATGTCGGCGACGGGGTGGTGCGGACGAGCGCGCGCGACCCGCTGGCCATGCGTCTGGTCCAACTCGCCGAGGGAATCGAGGAGGTCATCGCGCGTTACACCGCCGCGGAAGCCGCGATCGAGGAGACCTTCGTCAACCGCAACGCGGTCTCTACGCTGAGACTTGGACAGGCTCGCGGGACCGCGCTGCTGGTGAGCGCGCGGGCGGGGCTTATGGTTCGCGAATACCTGCCCAATCTGGTCAAGAAGGCGGTCGTCGGCAGCGGCCACGCGACCAAGGATCAGGTCAAGATGATGGTCGGCGTTCTCCTTCCGGGTGCCGCGATGCGGAGCGAGGACGCGGCCGACGCGCTGGCGGTGGCCATCTGCCATGCCCATCATCGCCAGACGGCGGCGCGGCTGGCGGGCCTTGTGCGATGATCGCCAAGCTGACCGGGGTGGTCGATACGATCGGCGAGGGCACGGCCGTGATCGATGTCGGCGGCGTCGGCTATCTGGTCTGGTGCTCGCAAAAGACCCTCTCGCGGCTGAGCGTGCGAAGGGAGGCGAGCGTTCTGGTCGAAACCCAGGTTCGCGACGACGCCATTACCCTTTACGGCTTCGCCTCGCCGCAAGAGCGCGACTGGTTTCGCCGACTGGTCACCGTCCAGGGCGTCGGCGCCAAGGCCGCGCTGGCGATCCTTTCGGTGGCGTCGGTCGACGAGCTCGCGCTGGCGATCGCATCCGGCGATCGCGCCATGATCACCCGGGCGCCCGGCGTCGGAGCGAAGCTGGCGGCGCGGATCATCGGTGAGCTCAGGGATGTCGCCGCGGCCATGCCGGGGGCGCGCGCGTCGCTGTCGCCGGCGACGGAAGCCGCCGGCGCGCTCGCCACCGAAGCAGTGTCCGCGCTCGTCAATCTCGGCTTCAGGCCGGGCGAGGCGATGGACGCGGTCGCCACGGCGGCGCGTAAGCTGGGCGATGAGGCCACGCTCGAGGCGCTCATCGGCGACAGCCTCGCGGGGTTGGCGCCGAGGGAGCATCTGTCGTGAGCGAGCGTCCGCGAGAAGAGCGCACGCTCGCGCCGGCGGCCGTCGCCGAAGACGGCGCCGAGGTCGGGTTGCGGCCGGCCACGCTCGATGCCTTCGTCGGCCAGCGCGCGTTGTGCGACAATCTTCGCGTTTTCGTCACCGCCGCCATCGGCCGCGCCGAGCCGCTCGACCATGTGCTGCTCTACGGCCCGCCGGGCCTCGGCAAGACAACCCTGGCCCAGATCGTCGCCCGCGAGCTTGGCGTCGGCTTCCGCGCCACCTCCGGCCCGGTCATCAGCCGCCCCGGCGACCTGGCCGCGATCCTCACCAACTTGCAGCCGCGCGATGTTTTCTTTATCGACGAGATCCATCGCCTGTCCGCCGCGGTGGAGGAAATCCTTTATCCGGCGATGGAGGATCGCAAGCTCGATCTCATGATCGGCGAGGGCCCGGCCGCGCGCTCGATTCGCATTGATCTGCCGCCGTTCACCCTGGTCGGGGCGACGACCCGCACCGGCCTGATCACCAAGCCGCTGCGCGAGCGCTTCGGCATTCCCTTGCGCTTCCAGTTCTACCCGACCGAGGACCTGGTCCACATCGTCCGCCGCGGCGCGCATCTTCTTGCCATGCCGCTCAACGCCGACGGCGCGCTCGAAATCGCGCGGCGCTCGCGCGGGACGCCGCGGATCGCGGTCCGTCTGCTGCGCCGGGTCCGGGATTTCGCGACCGTGGCGGCGCTCGCGGTGATCGACAAGGCCGCCGCCGACGCGGCGCTGACCCGCCTCGAGGTCGATACCTACGGGCTGGACGCGATGGACCGACGTTATCTCGGATGCATCGCCAATACCTACCGCGGCGGCCCGGTCGGCGCCGATACGCTGGCGGCGGCGCTGTCGGAGCAGCGCGACACCATCGAGGATGTCATCGAGCCATACCTGATCCAGCAGGGGTTCGTCATGCGAACGCCGCGCGGCCGCGCGCTCGCGGCGGAGGGCTACCGCTGTCTCGGCCTCGCACCGTCGCCGGCCTTGGCGCAGCTCGACCTGCTCGGCGAGGCCAGGGATGGGGATGGGGATGGGGATGGGGATGAGTAAGGCGGGGATGAGTGAACCCGCTTCGGGAGTCTTGCGCGATCGTGTCCACACATTCCCCACGCGGGTTTACTACGAGGATACCGACGCCGGCGGCGTCGTCTACCATACGGGCTACCTGCGCTGGGCCGAGCGCGCCCGCACGGAACTGATGAGATTACTTGGTTTTAATCATGGTTTTTTGCTCGCCGGGCATAAAGTGTCGTTCGCCATGCGCCGCTGTAGCGCCGAGTTCAGGCTGCCGGCGCGGCTCGATGATGCGCTTGAGGTTCGAACGCGCGTGATAAAGGTCCGCGGCGCTTCGTTCGACGGTCGGCAAGATATCGTTCGCGACGACACGATGTTGGTCCAACTCGACTCCACTCTCGCCTGCATCACGCCCGACGGGCGGCCCGCGCCGATCCCCGGCGAGTTGCGCGCGGCTCTCGCCAGCTTGTGCCTGACTGAAGGACGCTTGTAGGACAATGGAAAGCAACGTTATCGACGCCGTGAACCTGGGTGGCACGCTGGCGCCGCATGATCTTTCGATGCTGACGCTTTTCTTACGCGCCGACTGGGTCGTCAAGTCCGTAATCATCCTGCTGCTGGCGGCGTCGGTCTGGAGCTGGGCGATCATTTTCGAAAAATCGATCAGCCTGCGCCGGTTGAACGGCAACGCCAACCGGTTCGAATTGGCGTTCTGGTCGGGCGGCGCGATCGACGACCTTTACGACCGGATCGGCAGCCAGCCGCGCGACCCGATGTCGGCGTTGTTCGTCGCCGCGATGCGCGAATGGCGACGCGCGGCCTCGCGAACCTCCGCCGGCGAGCGGGTATTTCTTGAAGGCGTCGAAGATCGGATCGAACGGGTCATGCAGGTGACGGCCAACCGGGAGTTGGACCGGGTCGAGCGCTACATGACGTTTCTCGCCTCGACCGGCTCAACCGCGCCGTTCATCGGCCTGTTCGGGACGGTGTGGGGAATCATGAACAGTTTCGAGGCCATCGGCGCGACCAAGAATACCAGCCTCGCGGTGGTTGCGCCCGGCATCTCCGAGGCGCTGTTCGCCACCGCGCTCGGGCTGCTCGCGGCGATCCCCGCGGTTCTCGCCTACAACAAGCTGTCGCGCGACCTCGATCGCTACTCCGGGCGGCTCAACGGTTTCGCCGGCGAGTTCCTCGCCATCTTGTCGCGCCAGATCGACGAAAAGGCTTAACCGATGGCGATCCTCCTCAACAAGGGTCGCCGGCGCGGATTTGACCGCTCGCGGACGGCGCCGATGACCGACATCAACGTCACCCCCATGGTTGACGTCATGCTCGTGCTGCTCGTCATCTTCATGGTGACCGCGCCGCTTCTGACCGTCGGCGTTCAGGTCGATCTTCCGCAAGCGCAAAACTCGGCGATCGAGGGTCAGGACGAGCCGCTGTCGGTCAGCGTCGATCGCGAGGGCCGGGTGTTCATCCAAGATACGGCCGTCGATCTCTCGGCTCTGGCGCCGCGGATCCAGGCAATCGCCGGCAATAACGCCGATGTGCGCATCTTCGTGCGCGGCGACCAGGCGATCGACTACGGCCGGGTGATGGCGGTCATGGGCGCCATTCACGCCGCGGGCTTCACCAAGATCGCGCTGGTCACCGAGCAAAGCGACGGCAACGCCAGCCGCGCCGGCAAGAAGCAGGAGAAACGCTAGGCGATTATGCGGCGAGCGCTCCTAGGTTCCGCCCTCTTTCACGCCATCATCGTGGCGCTGGCCTACTTCGGTCTCCCCGCCGCGCGCCTGGACGAAACCCCTCTGCCCGAGCCGGCGATGACGGTCGATCTTGTCACCGTGGCCGAGAACAGCAACGTGCCACCGGCGGCGAAGCCGAAAGCCAAGGCGGCCGAGGCGGAAAAGAAACCGGCCCCGCCGCCGCAACCGCCCCCGCCGCCGGCCGAACCAACCCCGCAACCCGCGCCTCAGCCGCCCGAACCCGAGCCGGCGCCGCCTCCTCCCGCGCCCGCCGAAAAGCCCGAGCCCGCCCCGAAGCCCGCGCCTGCCCCGAAGGTTGAAAAGCCAGAGCCGCCGGCCCTGGAACAGCCGGCCGAAATCGCCCAGTTAAGCGCGCCACCGCGAAAGCCGAAGGCGCCGCCCGCACCGGAGGTCGCGAAAGCCGAGCCCAAGGAGGAGCCGAAGCCTCAGCAGGAGCCAAAAAAAGTCGAGGCCAAGCCCGAACCGAAAAAGGCCGAGACCAAACCTGAATTGAAAAAAGAAGCCAAGCCGGAACCGGCGATGGACTTCGCCGCGATGCTGAAATCGTTGGATACGGCAAAGACCCCGGCCGAGGCGGGCAAAAAGGCGCCGGGTGACGCCAACGCGAGTGCGGAGTTTGCTTCATCGGCCAGATCGACGAGCGGCACGTACGATTCGAGCCTGCCGGTGACGATGAGCGAGATCGACATGGTCCGGCGCCAGATCGAGCAGTGCTGGAACCTCCCCGGCGGGGCCAAGAACGCCCAGGATCTGATTGTGACCATTACCGTCGAGATGAACCCCGACGGCATCCCGCGGACGGCTGCGATCGACGATCAGGCCCAGATGCAATCGAACTCGTTTTATCGCGTCGCCGCGGAGAGCGCGCTGCGCGCGGTCTTGAACCCGCGCTGCCATCCCTTCAAATTGCCGCGCGAAAAGTACGAGCGATGGAAGACCATGACCCTTGTTTTCAATCCCAAGGAGATGTTCGGAACATGATTGCCCCGAACGCCCGCCCGCCCGAACGCCCGACCACGCGTCCTTGGTCGCGTCTCGCCGGTGTGGCCATCGCCGCGTTGGCGCTGCTGACGCTCGTTATCGCCTCGCCGCGGCCGGCGGCGGCCGAGCTCAGGATCGATATCACGCGCGGTGTCACCGAGGCGCTGCCGCTGGCGGTCGTCGATTTTCAGGGCGACGGCGCCAAGGCCGGCGATGTCGGCCGCAATATCGCCGGCGTGATTTCGGCCGATCTGGAACGATCCGGGCTCTTCGCACCGATCGATCCCAAGGTTTTTATTCAAGCGCAGCCCTCGATGGACAGTGAGCCGCGCTTCGGCGATTGGCGGATCATCAATGCCCAGGCGCTGCTCTATGGCCGGGTCAAGATGCTCGATGACGGCCGCCTGCGCGTTGAATTCCGCCTGTGGGATGTGTTCGCCCAGAAGCAGATGGCGGGACTTGCGTACTATACAACGCCGGAGAACTGGCGGCGGATCGCCCACATCATCGCCGACTCCGTCTACAAGCGGGTCACCGGCGAGGACGGCTACTTTGATACCAGGATCGTCTACGTCGCCGAATCCGGGCCGCAGGTCAGACGGGTCAAGCGGCTGGCGATCATGGACCAGGACGGCGCCAACCATCGCTTCCTGACGGACGGCAGCGCGCTCGTTCTGACGCCTCGGTTTTCGCCGACGCTGCAGGAGATCGCCTACCTTTCGTATTCCGGCGGCTCGCCCTCGGTCTACATCCGCAACATCGACACCCAGCGCGAGGAGCGGGTCGGCGATTTCGCCGGCATGACTTTCGCGCCCCGGTTCTCGCCCGATGGTGAGAAGCTGGTGATGAGCATGGCCAAGGACGGGAACGCCGAAATCTACACGATTGACTTGCGGACGCGAATCACCAAACGCCTGACCAACAGCTCCGCCATCGATACCTCGCCCAGCTACTCACCCGACGGGAGGCAGATCGTCCTGAATTCCGACCGGGGCGGCTCGCAGCAACTCTACGTCATGGACGCCGACGGCACCAACGTGAGGCGAATCAGTCATGGCGAAGGGCGCTATTTCACTCCGGTCTGGTCGCCCCGCGGCGATTTGATCGCCTTTACCCGCATCAGCGGCGGCCGTTTCGCCATCGGCGTGATGCGGCCCGACGGGTCCGGGGAGCGCATCCTGAGCGAAGGCTTCCACGTCGAGGGTCCGACCTGGGCGCCCAACGGTAGGGTCTTGATGTACTTCAAGAAAGACGCTACTAGCGCCGACGGAAGCGGTGGCAAGTCGCGGCTGTATTCCATTGATCTGACCGGCTACAACCAGCGTGAGATCGTCACTCCCCTGGATGCATCGGACCCGGCCTGGTCACCGTTGCATCCCTAGGCGCGCATGGTGGCGCGCCGTGGGAGAAGGCGGCGACTTCGATGGAGTAACGCTTCCTCTCTTTGTGTTAGTCTCAATCAATATTTCGTCCGTGCCGGTAAGCCCGGCGCTTCATTTGTCACGTTTTCAGGAGGAATGGCTGCATGGGTATTCGAGTGATCGCGATGGCGGCGATGTTGGCTCTCTTGGCGGCGTGCTCGACGCCGTCCGATGACGCCGCCGGCGCCGGCTCGAGCGGCGGCGGTATCGAGGGCGGCGGCGATATCGCATCCGGCGGAGTTGGCGGCGCGGGCGCCATCGAAGAAGGCGAGCTTCCGCCCATCGTCGCCGAGCAGAAGTTGGTCGAAATCGGTGATCGGGTATTCTTCGGCCTGGACCAACAGGACCTGTCGCCGGAAGCGCGGACGACACTGGAGCAGCAAGGCGCGTTCTTGAGCAGGCAAGCGGCGCTCAACGTGATCATCGAAGGCCACGCCGACGAGCGCGGGACGAGAGAGCACAACCTCGCGCTGGGTGATCGCCGCGCCAACGCGGTCAAGGATTATCTCGTCGCCATCGGCATTTCGCCGGCGCGCATCAAGACCGTTTCGTATGGCGAGGAACGCCCCGCGGTGGTCGGCTCCAACGAATCGGCGTGGGCGCAGAACCGACGCGCGGTGACCGTCATCACCGGCAGCAACGCCGGCAGCTGAGCCGGCCTCCTGGCCATCGGCATTGAACGGGTGAAGCAGTGAACCGCAACCGAACCTTTCCGCCGGTCGGGCGTGCGGCGGTGTTGGCCGCGGTCATGCTCGCGCCGATCATGGCGCCGGCTTCAGCCCACGCTCAGGACCGTGGGCCGGCCGGCGGCGGTAGCGGCGGCGGAACGGCGGCGGCGCGCCTAGAGGTTCGTCAGTCGGAGTTGGAGGCGGAGCTGCGGACGCTGACCGGCCGGGTCGAGGATCTGAGCTACCGGATCCAGCAGCTTAACCAAAGGCTCGACAAGCTCGGTGCCGACGTCGACTACCGGCTGGGTCAGGCCGGCCCGGCGGCGCCTCTTGACGGTAGTGGTAGTACTAGCAGTAGTGGTGGCGCCAACGGCGGCACGGGCGGCGGATCGGGTATGCAAGGACCGCCGCCGGCCGGTGGCGCTCCCGCCGGGGGGCCTCCCGGCCGGGGGCCTCGCTCGCTCGGCACGCTGTCAGCCGACGATCTTCTTCGCCCGCCCGGGCCGGCGGTTGGGCCGGGCGCCGGCAGCGCCGCCGGTGGAGCCGCCGCCGCGTCGGGTGGCCTGCCCGCGGGCACGGCGCGCGAGCAATATGCCTCCGCCTACGATCTCTTGCGCCAGGGCAGATATGACCAGGCCGAAGACGCGTTCACGGCCTTCCTCAAGCAGCACCCGGACGATCCGCTGAGCGAGAATGCCCGCTATTGGCTGGGCGAAAGCTTTTACGCGCGCGGCGATTACGCGCAAGCGACCGAGACCTTCGTCGAAGGCTACCAGAAGAGCAAAACCGGGCCGAAGGCGCCTGACACCCTGCTCAAGCTTGGCATGTCGCTGGCTGGCATGAACAAGAATAAAGAGGCGTGCGCGACGTTTCGCGAACTCAACAAGGCGTTTCCGAACGCTGCGCCTGCCATTAAGGAGAAGGCGGCGCAAGAAAGCCGCCGCGCCGGTTGCTCCTGACGCCGAGTGCGCTTCCCGCCCCGCTTCCCGCCCCTTTGAGCGACGATGAGTTCGCCGGAGCAATGGCGGCACTTGGGCCGTTCGAAACGGCGCCCCTGCTCGCCGTCGCTGTTTCGGGCGGCGCCGACAGCATGGCGCTATGTCTGCTGGCCGCGCATTGGGCCGAACATCGGGGCGGTCGCGTTATCGCGCTGAGCGTCGACCATGGCCTGCGCCAGGCGTCCGCGGCGGAAGCCCGCCGGGTCGCGCGTTGGCTGGAAGCACTCGGCATCGAACACGAAATCTTGCGTTGGCGTGGCGACAAGCCGGCAAGCGGCATCGCGGCACGGGCGCGCGCGGCGCGCTACCGGCTTCTCGCCGAGCGGTGCCTGGAGCGCGGTCTGCTTCATCTGCTTGTCGGCCATCATCAAGGCGACCAGGGCGAAACCGTCATGCTGCGGGCCGGCCGGGGCAGCGGCGGCGATGGTCTCGCGGCAATGGCTCCGGTCGTCGAAACCGGCGCGGTTCGCGTTGTCCGGCCTTTGCTGCGGGTGCCGCCGGAGCGCCTGCGCGGCTACCTCGTCGCGCGCGGACAGGCGTGGATCGAGGATCCGACCAATACCGACCCGAGGTTCGCGCGAAACCGGATCCGCGTTGCGCTCGCCCACCCGACCGCGCGCACCGGCTTGGCGGAGGACCTTGGCGCGAACCGCCTCGGTAATGGCGGACGAACGCGACGAACGCGCCGGCGTCGTCGCGACGCTGCTCGCGCGGTGCTGTCGCCTGCACCCGGCCGGGTTCGCCGCGGTCGATGTGGAGATCTTGGCGGCGGCGGCGCCACTGGCGGCGGCGGCGGCTTTAGGCCGGATCCTGGCGACAATCGGCGGCGGCGACCGGCCGCCCGGCGCCGACAAACTGGAGCGGTTGCGCCGGCGTCTGAACGACGCCGGGGCGATCGGCGGCGGTCTCGGCCGCTGCCGCTTGTGGTGGCGACGCCGCGCCCGGCACGGCGGGCCGGATGAGTGCCGCGGCGGCCCCGGCGGCCTACCTTCCGGCCACCGCGTCCTGATGGTCTGCCGCGAAGCCAGGGACCTTCCCCCGCCGGTCGAGCTTGAACCGGCAACGACGAGGCTTTGGGACGGGCGCTTCGCGATCGAGGTCGGGCCGGCCGCGCTCCCAGGCCCCACCGGCATTTGGCTTGGCGCGCTCGGCGAGGCCGGTTGGCGCCAGGCGATCGCGCTCGATCCGAGTCTTCGCGACGGCCGCATCCCGTGGCAGGCGGCGGTCACGATGCCGGCCCTTGGCGACCGCGTCGGCCTGTTGGCGGTTCCCGCTCTCGGCGTTCACGGCGCCCGAACGCCCGTGGACGCGCGGCTCGATGCGCGTATCGCGTTCCAGCCGCTGACGAGCCTGTCCGCGACCAGCTACTTCCTTGCTTGAGAGCGTTTGCCTATTATCTAACTCGATGTGGTCTGAGACATTTTCTTGGCCGCCGGGCCTGATATCGCCGTGGCCTGACTGCATTTTGTTAACCAGCGGTAGCGAGACGGGTAGTCCACGTGAACATCAGTCGAAATCTGGCAATGTGGGTGGTTATAGCGCTGCTCGTTTTCGCGCTATTCAATCTGTTCCAGGGAGCCGCGCCGCAGCAAACGCGGCAGCCCTTGGCCTATTCGGAATTCCTCGCCCAGGTTGAAAGCGGCGACGTTCGCGAAGTCACCATCAAGGGCCAGCAGGTCACCGGCCAGTACCGTGACGGCCGGCCTTTGGTGACCTACGTGCCGAAGGACTCGTCGCTGGTCGAGAACCTGCAGAAGCATAACGTGCGGATCACCGCGCAGCCCATGGACGAGGGCGCGCCAAGCCTGTGGGGCGTGCTCATCTCGTGGTTCCCGATGCTGCTGCTCATCGGCGTGTGGATTTTCTTCATGCGCCAGATGCAGTCGGGCGGCGGCAAGGCGATGGGCTTCGGCAAGTCGCGGGCGCGGCTGCTGACCGAAAAGACCGGCCGCGTCACCTTCGGCGATGTCGCCGGCATCGAGGAGGCCAAGCAGGAGCTGGAAGAGGTCGTCGACTTCCTCAAGGATCCGCAGAGGTTTCAGCGGCTCGGTGGCAAGATCCCGAAGGGCTGCCTGCTCGTCGGCCCGCCGGGAACGGGTAAGACCCTGTTGGCCAGGGCCATCGCGGGCGAAGCCAATGTTCCGTTCTTCACCATCTCCGGGTCCGACTTTGTCGAGATGTTCGTCGGCGTCGGCGCTTCGCGGGTGCGCGATATGTTCGAGCAGGGCAAAAAGAACGCGCCGTGCATCATTTTCATCGACGAAATCGACGCCGTCGGCCGCCATCGCGGCGCCGGTCTCGGCGGCGGGAACGATGAACGCGAACAGACGCTCAACCAGTTGCTGGTTGAGATGGACGGCTTTGAGTCCAACGACGGGGTCATCCTTATCGCGGCGACCAACCGTCCGGACGTTCTCGATCCCGCCTTGCTTCGCCCTGGGCGGTTCGACCGCCAGGTTATCGTGCCCAACCCGGACATTCTCGGCCGCGAGATGATCCTCAAGGTGCACATGCGCAAGGTGCAGATCGCGCCGGACGTGGATGCCCGCGTCATCGCGCGCGGAACCCCCGGGTTCTCCGGAGCCGATCTCGCCAATCTGGTCAACGAGGCGGCCCTGCTCGCGGCTCGGGCGGGCAAGCGGCTGGTCACGATGATCGATTTCGAGGCGGCCAAGGACAAGGTGCTGATGGGCGTCGAGCGCCGCTCGATGGTCATGACCGATGAGGAGAAGCGGCTCACGGCTTACCATGAGGCCGGTCACGCCATTGTTGGGCTCGCGGTGCCGCGGAGCGACCCGCTGCACAAGGTGACGATCATCCCGCGCGGCCGCGCGCTTGGTGTGACGATGTCGCTGCCCGAGCGCGATCGCCACAGCTACTCGCGCATTGAGCTGACATCGAGGCTGGCGATCATGTTCGGTGGCCGGACCGCCGAAGAGCTGGTGTTCGGCCCGGAGAACGTCACGACCGGTGCCGGCAACGACATTCTCCAGGCGACGACCATGGCCCGGCGCATGGTCACCGAGTTCGGTTTCAGCGACAAACTCGGACCCTTGCGCTACTCCGACAACCAGGAGGAAATCTTTCTCGGCCATTCCGTCACCCAACAAAAGAACGTCGCCGACGCGACGGCGCGCATCATCGATGAGGAAGTGCGCCGGTTGATCGATGATGCCGAGGCCACGGCGAAAGAAATCCTTTTGTCCCGGCGCGACGATCTCGACCGCCTGGCGGCGGCGCTGCTCGAATATGAGTCGCTGACGGGCAACGAAGTCGACGCGGTTCTGCGCGGCGAGTCGGTCACGCGCCCCGACCCAAACGAGGACATGAAGGACCAGGGCCGCCGGTCGTCGGTGCCGTCGAGCGGTGCGAGGCCGACCAAGGAGCGGCCCGGCCCGGGAGGCCTCGACGCCCCGGAACCTCAGCACGGAGGCTGAGCCGTCACCGTTGCATGTCGATGGGACGGGCCCGGCCGCTTGAGTTCGCCGGCGTGGCGCTTGATCGGCCGAAGATTATGGGGGTCGTCAACGTCACGCCCGACAGCTTTTCGGACGGTGGCGAAACGCCGACCAGCGGAACAGCCATAGCCCGCGGCTTGGCGATGGCCGCGGCGGGGGCCGACTTCGTTGATGTCGGCGGCGAATCGACCCGGCCGGGCGCGGAGTCCGATCTCGGTGGACGAGGAACTTCGCCGCGTCATCCCGGTGGTTGGCGGATTGGCCGCCGCCGGTCTCCGCGTCTCGATCGATACCCGCAGACCCGAAGTCATGGCCGGCGCGCTCGACGCCGGCGCGTCGATCGTCAACGATATCACCGCGCTCGCTCGCGATCCGCGCTCGCTGCCCCTGGTCGCCGCGCGGGGAGCATCGGTCGTGTTGATGCATATGCAGGGCGATCCGCGAACCATGCAGGTTGACCCGCGTTACGATGACGCGGCGCGCGACGTATGCTCATGGCTCGGCGCCCGCGTTGATGCCTGCGTTGCGGCGGGAATTCCGCGCACGCGCATCGCGGTCGATCCCGGCCTCGGATTTGGCAAGACCCTCGCCCACAATCTGCGCATTCTGTCGCATCTGGATCTTTATCGGCCGTTGGCGTGCGCCCTCCTGGTCGGCGTCTCGCGCAAGAGCTTTATCGGCCGGCTGAGCGGCAATGAACCGCCGCAAGAGCGACTGCCCGGCTCCTTGGCGGCGGCGCTTTCCGCGGTTGCACAAGGCGCTCGCATCGTTCGCACCCATGACGTGGAAGCCACTGGGCAGGCTTTCTCGGTATGGCGGGCCATCGCCGAAGCCTCCGATTGAAGCCTCCGATCAATAAGGCAGCCTAGAGTTCTGCCCGCGCTGAGTGTATAATGGATCGGGTTTTCAGGCGTTGGCAACATAGGGGGGAGAATGAGTAGTCGGCTATTCGGAACGGACGGTATTCGCGGAACGGCGAACCGGCATCCAATGACGGCGGAAATCGCGCTGAAAGTCGGCGTTGCCGTGGGTGCGCACTTTCGCCGCGGCCGCCACCGCAACCGCGTACTGATCGGCAAGGATACCCGTCTGTCCGGCTACATGCTGGAATCCGCGCTGACCGCCGGCTTCACCTCCATGGGGATGGATGTCATCCTGGTCGGCCCGATGCCGACCCCGGCGGTCGCCAATTTGACGCGGTCGATGCGCTGTGACGTGGGCGTGATGCTGTCGGCGTCCCACAACCCGTTCGAGGACAACGGCATCAAGCTGTTCGGACCCGACGGCTACAAGCTCTCCGATAGCGTCGAACAGGCGATCGAGGCCCGCCTTGCCGCTAATAATGGCGAGGGCGAGGGCCAGTTGGCCGAGTCCTGGGAGCTTGGCAAGGTCAAGTGGCTGACCGACGTTCAGGGTCGTTACACCGAGTTCGTCAAGCACTCGTTTCCCAAGGGCGTCGTTCTTCAGGGCCTGCGGATCGTCGTCGATTGCGCCAACGGAGCCTGTTACAAGGTCGCGCCCGAGGTGCTCTACGAACTGGGCGCCGACGTCATCTCCATCGGCGTCGAGCCCGACGGCTTCAACATCAATCGCCGCTGCGGCTCCACTTCGCCCGAGGCCTTGTGCCGGTCGGTGAGCGAGTATCGCGCCGATCTCGGCATCGCGCTCGACGGCGACGGCGACCGCGTGGTCATTGTTGACGAGACCGGCTCGCTGGTCGATGGCGATCAGGTGATGGCGCTCATCGCCAATCATTGGAACAAGTGCGCCCGGCTGAAAGGCGGCGGCGTGGTCTCCACGGTGATGTCGAACATGGGCCTGGAGCGCTACCTCTCCGGTATCGGCCTAACCCTCGAGCGCACCCGCGTCGGCGATCGCTATGTCGTCGAGAAGATGCGCGCGAGCGGATACAATCTCGGCGGCGAGCAATCCGGCCACATCATTCTCAGCGACTACACCACGACCGGGGATGGCCTGATCGCAGCACTTCAGGTTCTCGCCGTTCTCGTCGAGGGCCAACGCCGGGCGAGCGAAAGCTGCCAGATGTTCCAGCCGCTGCCGCAGCTGTTGCGTAATGTCCGCATCAATGGCGGCAAGCCGCTCGAGCTTGATCGGGTCAAGGACACCATCGCCGCCGGCGAGCGGCGACTTGGCAACAGCGGACGATTGTTGATCCGCAAATCCGGAACCGAGCCGTTGATCCGGGTGATGGCCGAAGGCGACGACGAGATCTTGCTGCATTCGATCGTCGACGACATCTGCGGGGTTATCCAAGCGGTCGCGCATTGAGGGGAACGCACCGGTGAACGGACGTGTTCTGATCGTCGCCGGGTCCGACTCCGGCGGCGGCGCCGGCATTCAGGCGGACGTCAAAACCGTCACCGCGCTCGGCGGCTACGCCGCGACAGCGATCACCGCCTTGACCGCGCAAAACACCCGGGGCGTGTTCGCCATCCACGACGTGCCGGCTGCGTTCATCGCCTTGCAGATGCGCCTTGTCCTCGAGGACATCGGCGCCGACTGCATCAAGATCGGCATGCTCCACCGCAGCGATACCGTCGACGCCGTCTGCGCGGTGTTGCGAACGCTTGCCACGGGCATTCCCGTGGTGGTCGATCCGGTCATGATCGCAAAGGGCGGAGACGCCCTTCTCGCCGCCGACGCGATGGATGCGGTACGAACGCGGCTCCTCCCGCTCGCCACGGTCGCGACGCCGAATCTTCCCGAGGCCGCCGCGCTGAGCGGACTTGCCGATGGGGATGCCGACGCCGACAGTCTCGCGATACGCGTGTTGTCGCTCGGTCCCGGCGCGGCCCTGGTCAAGGGCGGCCATGGCCAAGGGCGAACCCTGGTTGACGTCCTGGCCATCCGCGATCAGCCGCTTCGCCGCTACGAAAGTGCCAGGATCGACACGCCCCATACCCACGGCACCGGCTGCACGCTGGCCTCGGCGATCGCAACCGGGCTCGCCCAGGGGCTCGACATCCGCGCGGCCGTCGAACGGGCCCGGGCCTACGTCCTTGAGGCGATCAGAACGGCGCCCGGCTATGGCCACGGCCACGGACCGCTTAATCACGGCCATACCGTCGCCGCCTTCAATCTCGCCGGGTGAACGGACCAACGCCGGCTGTTTTCAGCCGCTGCGCAAATAGATCACGGCAATAGCGACAGCGAGCAGCGCGGCCCAGACGGCGGCACTGAAGACGGTCGATTGGCGGGCATTCTTCTGCTCCAGCCAATGATGCGGTTTGATCCCCTTGACGGCGAATACAACCTGCGCGGCAAGATTGACGCAGATCAGATTGATCGCGAGCAGCGTGAGCGCCGCGGTTGCGTCGGTGAGGCGCCCACCGCCCGCCATCAGCCCGGCCGTCGCCGCCGGCGGAAGGATCGCCACGGCGACCATGACGCCGACCAGCGCCGTCGGCAGCCCGGTGGTGAGCGATAGCGCCGCCGCCGCGCCGGAGGCCAGCGCGAGCACGATATCGCCGTAGCCGGCCCGGGTACGCGCCAGCAGTTCCGTGCTGTCGAGCCCGATCCCGGTCAGCGCCGCGAACGCCGCGCAACTGACCACGGCGATCGACAGCCCGAGAAGGCTGGTCCGCAAGGCTCGGCCCATGAGCACGATGTCACCCAGCGCCGCGCCGAAGGCGAACGCGAGGTTGGGGCCGAGCAAAGGCGCGATAACCATGGCGCCGATCACCACCGCGACGTTGTCGACAACCAGGCCGATGCCGGCGACCATCGTCGAAAGCACCACGAAGAGGACGAAGTTCGCATCGATCACGGCGCCACCGGCGACCACGGCGTAAAGCTCCTCGCGGGTCGCGGTCAGGGTTTGGTGGCGCCGTGCCTCGATTTCCTCCTCGCCTTCCTCAATATTCGGCAACGTCCCGTCGACCGGAAGAATCGTCAACCGCCAACCCGGATCGGCGGAGACTTGCCGCTGGATTGCATCGACCAGCGACTGACGTTCGCCGCCGGCGCTGAGGATGCGCACGACGACGCGCGCGGTCTCATTGAGCGCGAACACCTGCCAGTCGACCGCGCCCGAGGATTCGGCGATGGCGACCAGCGTGTCGGTATGACCCTCGCCAGCGACGACTTCGATGATCTTCAGCTGCATACGCGGCGATCTCGACGGTTGAACTGCCCCTCGTGTGTATCGCGTTCAGGAGCCCCGACGCAAGGCGGCGGAGAGCGGAGCGCATGAACCCCTTCGCGAGCTCTCGAACACCGCCGGAACGCCTCGGCTTGTTCGCGCGGGTGCCTGCCCTCACCACCGCAAGGCCCGCTGAACGGCGGGATCGTCCTTGGTGAGGACGCGGCCGCGGCCGTCGCCGGCGATGAAGTAGTCGCCTCTCAGCCCGCCCAGGCAACGAGCCAGCCACAGATCCGCCACGCTGTCTCCATCCTCGACGGTATTGCCGGTGAAGATGGCGCCGCCGCTCATGACCGCCATCGGCGCTTGACCGAGCTCCACGGCGTACCCTCCCTCCTCCGGCCCGATCGCCTGCTTCAACATATCACTGAGATTGATCGGGGCGGCGCCGCTTACGGATGGATTGTACGTCCCATCCGGGTTCATTGTTGCCGTGTTCTCGGTGAAATTGTCGGCGTCGCCGTGACCGGTGGCGAAATGACCTTGCAGGAGATACGCGCCTGTCAGCGAATCCTTCGCCTGAGCAAGCGCGGTTGAGCCGTAGCAGATGCCTGCGACAGGCTTGCCGCCCTTGATGAACGCCTCCAACAGCATCCAGTCTCGCGTATTGTTTCCAAAATCGCCGATTGCCCCGCCGCCGCCAATCCACGCCATGCCGGCGAATTTATCGAGCGCTTCCATGTCGGGGTCGAGTCGTGCCGCGAAATCATCCCTGACTTCTTCGCCTTCCCTTGGCCGTGGGTAACTGTCGCGAACGAGCTCGCGCAAACTCGCCGGGTCCTGCAGAAAGCCGGCGTACTCGTTGAGCGGGTCCAACTCGGGAGGGACCGTCGAGATCGAGCCCGGATCGGTCGCTGCCGCGAGGGCTTCGTCACGCCGCGCTGAAGCGGCGTTGCGCGTTTCATTATACCTCTCGCGCTGAGCCGGCGTCAGGAACTGCCGGCCCAGCCGCGCAATGCCTTCCGTGATCTGCAGCGCGTTCAACGCCTGATCGGCAAACGGAGCGATTATGCTTACGCCATAAGGAACGGGCTCCTCACCGTGTTCCGTGATTGGGACGACACGTGCTCCCTTCAGCATCAACTTTAAGACGAATAAAGTCAGCTCCGGACTGAAGTAACCGGAAACAGGAACACGAGCCCCAAATGTCTCGCCGTTTTGGAAGGACTTGCCTCGGATGTCTACTCCGGTCCTTCGAAGGACATCGCCGTCGATCATTTCTATGAGTTGATCGCGCGGCGCGCCACTGGCCAGAGCCGCTGCCATTCGTTCAATGCTTAGCTGGCGCTGCACGGGTTCAGGGCGCGCCGTGGGAAACAGAGGCACCTTGTTGGCGGACGCATAAGCTGTGTGCTTAGCGGCCTTCGTATAATTCGTGTAGACCTGACTCCAGTCGACGCGCCTACCATGCGCGTTCTCGACAGTTTCCCTGGCCTTTCCGTCCAGCGTGTCCATTCCGGCATAGCTCGCTCGGTTGCCAAATCCCGTCGTCGTCGTTTTCTCGGTCATGTTTTCCTCCTTCACTTCACTCGCCTCGCCTTTGTCCGCCGCCCGGGCCAAGGGCGAACGGCTGGGCTAAGAAATAGATGCCGCGGAGGGTCGCTCACGTGACCCGACCCGCCAAACAAGGAGACCACGGATGAAGGAGTGCCATATCCCATGTTGTCTTGCCAAGAGCCGCTTCGATGATTTTCAGCTGCATACGCGGCGGTCCCGCAAGTTGAATTTCACCGCGTGTGTATCGCCTTCAGGTACGGGGAGATAAGGGTCCGCTCGCCACTTTTCTCTACCTCCGGTCCGCCGGCCCCTATATCTACGCCCTATATCTACATATCTACGGATGACGGCGGCGGTTCCATCGGGAGACAATCATGCGGATCGACCTGAGCGGCAAGACGGCGGTGATCAGCGGCTCGACCGCCGGGATCGGCTACGCCATCGCCAAGGGACTCGCCGATGCGCGGGCCAGTGTCGTGATCAACGGGCGCACCGAGGAGCGCACGCGCGACGCCGCGGCGCGGCTCAGCCGTGAGGTGGCGGACGCCCAGGTTACCGCCGTGCCTTGCGATCTTTCCGATCCCAAGGCGCTGCAGCGGTTCATGGACAAGGTCCCCGACGCCGACATTCTCGTCAACAGCGTCGGGATATTCGCGCCCAAGCCGTTCCTGGAGATTACCGATAACGATTGGGAGCGGTTTTTCCAGATCAACGTGATGAGTGGCGTTCGCCTGACCAGACAGTATCTGCCCGGCATGGTGCTGCGCGGCTGGGGGCGGATCGTATTCATTTCCAGTGAGTCCGGCGTCCAGATACCGGCCGAGATGGTGCACTACGGCATGACCAAGGCGGCGCAACTGGCGGTCTCGCGCGGTGTCGCCGAAAGCGTCGCCGGGACCGGGGTGACGGTCAACGCGGTCCTGCCGGGGCCGACCCGATCGGAGGGCGTCGCGGCTTTCCTCGGCGAGATGGCGGATGCCGCGGGTCGCCCGCGCGACGAGTTTGAAAAGGATTTCGTCAAGACCCAACGGCCATCGTCGCTGATCGGCCGCCTGGCCGAGGTCGAGGAGGTCGCGAACATGGTGGTTTACGTCTGTTCCCAGCAGGCCTCGGCGACGACCGGCGCCGCGCTCCGGGTCGACGGCGGGGTCGTGCGCTCCATTGTCTGAACCGGTGGCGGTACCGGCGGGATCCCAAGGCGTCCTGACGATTGGCGAGGCTCGCCTGGAGTGGCGGCGGATTCAATCCGAGGATGCGCGCGCGGACCCACGCTCGTTTTTCTTCATGAGGGGTTGGGCTGCGTGAAGCTGTGGCGGGGCTTTCCCGACGCGCTGGTCCGCCGAACCGGGCTCGGCGCCTTCATCTACAGCCGCGCCGGCTACGGCAGATCGTCCGCGAGGCGCGAGCCGCTGCCCGTCGACTATCACCACCGCGAGGCCCTCGAGGTCCTGCCGCGCGTGCTCGAAGCCGCCGGCATCGACCGGCCGATCCTGGTCGGTCATAGCGACGGAGGCACGATCGCGCTTGTTTACGCCTCCGCATGGGCGGCGGCGGCGCGACCGCGCGCGGTCGTCACGATGGCGGCGCATGTGTTTGTCGAGGACGTGACGTTGCGCGGGATCGAGGCCGCGCGCGAGGCCTTTCGCACAACCGATCTTCGCGCCCGCCTGAGCCTCTATCACGGCGACAATGTCGATGGAGCTTTTCACGGCTGGTGCGATGCCTGGCTAAGCCCGGTGTTTCGCGACTGGAACGTCGAGCCTGTACTACCCGGCGTAACCTGCCCGGTCCTCGTCATTCAGGGGCGGGACGACCACTACGGCACGGCCGCGCAGGTGCGGGCGATCGCAGGCGGCGTCGCCGGTGCGGCCGAGCCCCTTCTGCTTGCCGAGTGCGGCCACGCGCCGCATCTCGAACAGCCGGCGCGAACGGCCGAGGCGATCGCGGCCTTCCTCCAGGCGCATAACATTCGCTGAACCCCTTGCTTGGCGAGCGTCTAAATCATCGAGCATCTCGCTCACGTGAGCGCAGGATGCTCGATCGATATGAAATCGATCAACTTTTTTGCCTCAAGTGTTTCCACTTAAAGGCATGTTGATCTAGCCTGATAAGGAGATCCGTGTGACCCGACGGCGCGTTGTCGCTGGCCTCGTTCTTGCTCTTGCCGCGGCGGCGGTTGTTGCCGCTTACGTCTATGTGTCGGCGCCGCGGGTCACCGTCGCCACCCCGACGCGCGGTCCGGCGGTCGAGGCCATCTACGCCACCGGGATCGTGGAGCCGGTCATCTGGGCGAAGGTGACGCCGATGGTGCGCGGGCGCATTGTCGATCTCTGCAAATGCGAGGGCGCGCATGTCTCTCGCGGCGACTTTCTCGCCCGCCTCGACGATGCGGAGGAGCGCGCCCGCCTCGCCGAGCTGAACGCGCGCGCCGAGTTCCTCGAAAGCGACATGCGTCGCTACGAAAGACTGCTCGCGAAAGACAACGTCAGCGCGCAGACGTATCAGCGCGCCGCCAGCGCCTTCGGCGAGGTCCGCGCCGAGATCGCCGCCGAACGCGAGCGGCTCGATGACTACACCATCCGCGCGCCGCTTGACGGCGCCGTGTTGCGGCGCGACGGCGAGCTGGGCGAGATCGTCGGCACCGATGACGTCATCTTCTGGGTCGGCAAGCCGAAGCCGCTGTGGGTCACCGCCGAAGTCGACGAAGAGGATGTTCCGCGCGTCAGCCCCGGCCAGCGTGCGCTGATCAAGGCCGACGCGTTTCCCGATGAGGTGCTCGAAGGCCGGGTCGAGACCATCACGCCGAAGGGCGATCCGGTCAACAAAAGCTTCCGCGTCCGGATTACCCTGCCCGACGACACCCCGCTGCTGATCGGGATGACGACGGAGGTCAACATCGTCGCCGCGACCGTCCCCGATGCGCTGCTGGTGCCGGCGGACGCGGTGATCAAGCGGCGGGTTTTCATCGTCGACGGCGGCCGGGCGCGCGCGCTCGACGTGGAAGCCGGCATCGCCTCGCCGTCGAGCGTGCAGATCATCTCCGGCCTTGAGCCGGACGCGCGCGTGGTCGTCGCCCCGCCCGCCGGGCTGAAGGATGGCGATCGGGTGCGGGTCGCAAAGCCATGAGCTTCCCGTTGCGGCTGGTGGTCGGCATCGCGCTCACCCATGTTCGTGGCCGAACCCGCCAGACGGCCCTGTCGGTTCTCGGCGTCGCCACCGGCGTCGGCTTCGCCATCGCCATGGCGGCGCTGATGCAGGGTTCGCAAAGCGATTTCATCACCCGCATCGTCGACTCGACACCGCACGTCGTCGTTCGCGACGAATTCCGCGAGCCGCCGCCCCAGCCGGTCGAGCGCGTGTTCGCGGGCGCCGCCATCTCCTTGCGCGGCGTCAAGCCGAAGGAGGAGCTGCGCGGCATCCGCAATCCGCGGCCGAAGCTGGCGGCGCTCGATGCGTTGCCCGGAGTCGCCGCGGCGCCGACGCTGCGCGGTCAGGTCGTGATCCATTACGGCGGCAAGGATGTCGCGGCGTCACTCATCGGGATCGAGCCGAAACGCGAGCGCAAGGTCTCGCAGGTTGAGCCCGACATGATCGCCGGCTCGCTTGACGATCTCTACGGCACCGCGAACGGGCTCATTCTCGGCCGCGGCCTGGCGCGCAAGCTTGCCGCCGTGGTCGGCGCGACCTTGTCGGTAACCTCGCCCACGGGTGTTTTGTTGAAGATGAAGGTGGTTGGCCTGGTTGAAAGCGGCATCATCTCGATCGACAACTCGACGAGCTACGCGCTACTCAAGAAGGTCCAGATCCTCCTCGAACGGCCCAACATCATCAATGAGATCCGCTTGCGGCTCAACGACGTGACGCAGGCCCGGGCGGTCGCGCGGCGCGTGGAAAGCCGGCTCGGCTACCGCACCGAGTCGTGGGACGAGGCCAACCAGGGCGTACTCGAGGTGTTCGCGATCCGCAACATCATCATCTACACCGTCGTCGGCGCCATTCTCATCGTCGCGGCCTTCGGCATCTTCAACATTGTCTCGACGATCACCTTCGAAAAGGCGCACGACATCGCCATCCTCAAGTCGCTCGGCTTTCGCGAAACCGACATCCGCGCGATCTTCCTGTTCGAGGGTTTGCTGATGGGCGGTGTCGGCACCGCCCTCGGCTGGGCGCTCGGGTACGCGCTGTGCCGCGTTCTCGGCAGTATCCATATCCAGGTCCGGGCCTTCACCGAGGCCGCGTCGCTGCCCATCATCTATGAGCCGGCCCATTACTTGATCGCCGCCGCCGCCGCCATCGGCGCCGCCGCGATCGCGGGATACTTGCCGGCGCGCCGTGCCGCGCGGCTGAACCCGGTCGACATCATTCGCGGGGCGGCGTGAGCGAGCCGGCCGCCCCACCCGCCGGCGTGCCCGTCGCAGCCGCTGTCGTCGCCGAAAGCGTCAGCCGCATCCTGTCCGGCGCGGTGGCGACCGCGCTGGTCCGCGACATCGACCTCACCATCGCCGCCGGCGAGTTCGTTGCGATCACCGGGCCGTCCGGTTCGGGCAAGTCGTCGCTGCTGTATCTCCTTGGCCTGCTCGACCGGCCGACGCGAGGCCGGATCATCCTTGCGGGCCTCGATACCGCGACGCTCGATCGCGACGCGGCGGCCGCGTTCCGCCTCGCCCGCCTCGGCTTCGTTTTCCAGTTCCACTTCCTGCTGCCCGAGTTCACGGTCATGGAGAACGTCCTCATTCCGCTGCGCCGGCTGGGTGGGCGGAGCCCCGCGGAGATGCGCACGCGCGGCGAAGACATTCTGTCGAGCCTCGGCATCGCCAATCATCGCGATCGGCGGCCCAATCAGCTCTCCGGCGGCGAGCGTCAGCGCGCGGCCGTCGCAAGAGCCCTGGCCAATGATCCCACGATGGTTCTCGCCGACGAGCCGACCGGCAATCTCGACACCCACAACGCCGGCATCGTCTTTGACATTCTCGCCCGCTTGGCGCGAAGAGACGGCAGGACCGTCATCGCCGTGACCCACGACACCACGCTCGCCGCGCGCGCCGATCGCCGAGTCATGCTCGTTGACGGCCGCATTGTCGACGACAGCGGCGGGTAGGCGGCCTAATTCAGCTTGAGGATTGCGCGGGCTTCGGCGGGGCTTGCCGGGTGGCGAGCGAAATCGGGGCAGATCGCCGCGACCTGAGCGACGAGTTCGGCGTTGCTGCCGGCGAGACGCGACTTGTCGTACTTCAGATTGTCCTCGAGCCCGGTACGGACGTGACCGCCCAGTTCCAGCGCCCAGCGCGCGACCTCGAGCTGGTGCCTGCCGATCCCCGCCGCGGTCCAGGTGGCCCCCGCCATGAGGTCCGCGATCTCCGCCACCGCGAATTCGAAGAGCC
The DNA here is from genome assembly GCA_963805915.1 of uncultured Alphaproteobacteria bacterium. Lineage (GTDB taxonomy): Bacteria > Pseudomonadota > Alphaproteobacteria > Rhodospirillales > Defluviicoccaceae > JAEULH01. The sequence goes on along the minus strand of CAWDWD010000011.1, from coordinate 63,214 downwards.
GCCGGCGGGCGGGCAGAGCGTTCGGAATACCAAGGACGAGTTGGAGGTGCGGCGGCCGGCGCAGCAGGCCACGGTCGGCCATCCGCGCGGCGGTGTATAACATCGCGAGGTCGAACACCTCGATCTCCGGCTTGATGCCGCGCTCGAGCATCTCGGCCGCCATCGCCGCCACTTGGCGCGGATGGTTGTCATAGATCTGATCGGCGAAGTTGACCGACCCGGTCGCGAGTGAAGCCATGTCCGGGTTGAGCGAGAGCGGTTTTGCGCGTTCCGCCGGATCGCGGCCGCGACCGCCGGTGGAGAACTGGATGATCATTCCGGGACACTGGCGGCGGATACCCGTTTGGACGGCGGCGAAGCGGCCGACGTCGGAGGACGAGCCTTCGTCATCATCGCGGACATGGATATGGACGACGCTCGCGCCGGCTTCGAAGGCCGCTCGAGTCGAAGCGATCTGCTCGGCCGGTGTTGTCGGCACCGCCGGGTTGTCGGCCTTCCGCGGCACCGCCCCGGTAATTGCGACGGTAATGATTGCCGGCGTGGTCATCGCGTCAGCGGCGCTTGGCCAATTTCGCGCGGATGAACGCGTCGACCTTGCCGAATTCCTTGATCATGCCGTCAAGAGACAGGTGCTCGGCAACGTAGTCTTCGATCGACCGGGCAAAATCCGCTTTCGGGTCGGGATGCTCGTTCAGGAACGTGCGCAGGGCCCGAAGCATCGCCTCATCGGTGTTGGTCGGGACGCGGTATCCGGTGACGCCATCGACGACATAGGCAATTTCGGGGTGGTGGTGCGGCCCCTCGGGTGTCCGCGCGAAGCATATGAAAGGCACCCCGTAGGCGAGCGCGTGATTGACGGAAAGGCCAACGGCTCCGGCGAAAACGGCGAGATCGGCGGAGCGGTAGTAGGCCGCGATCTTGGCTTCGTCATAGACCGCGCCCGGCATGTGGATCGACTTGCCGAGCTCCTCGCCAACTTCGGCGCGAACCTTGTCGTTGTCGGCGCCGTCGCCGACGATTGTCAGAGCGGCTTGCGGAAAGTCCGCCTTCATTGCTTTGAAGATACGAACCAGCCGCGGGACGTCCTTGTCCGGTGTCAACCGCCCGACAAAGATGATATTCGGCCGGCCCGAAACGTCCGCGGCCGCCTCGATCTCGCGCGCCGTGACCTGCAGGGAGTTGATATCCAACGTGTTCGGCGCGACGAACAAGCGGCTTCTTGGCATGTATTTAGCGAGGAAATCACGTCCTTCCTCGCTGTAGCATAGATGTCCATCGACCAGGACGGAAAGCAAAACCCGCGGTGCCTGGGCCAACTTCTGTTTATAGGTGTAAAGGCCGCGCTCCATGTTGAAGCCGTGCGACCAGAACAAGACGATCGGCTTGCCTCGGGTCCGCCGAATCCACGGCAATGAGTACGTGCTACTGATCCGCAGGCCGAACTCGGAGATGATCGCCTTCGCGCCGGTCTGCTCGATAATCTCCCGGATCGGAACTTTGGCCTCGTAAGGGTTATCCTTGTTGGGAAACTGGATGTCGAAGCGCTGGATGAAGTCGTAATCTTCCCGAACCAACTTCTTGTATTCCGGCGCCGAGCGCGACGTCGCGACGGTCCACCCGAACTCCTCATGGAGCCGCTTGAAGATCGGCAACCGGTAATGGGCAACAACGCGCTGAAAAACAACGATCTCTGACATATATTCTCCGCATGTATAACCGCTTGACCCACTTGGGTCAGCATCATACGCTGGACTTCCTCGGAGCGTCACCGCTCATCATCGGCGCCCGTGATTGTTTTTTTCGGCACGCTGCGCCCATGAGCGTAGAAATGGGCGCGTGGTCAAGTGCTTTTTGTTACCCTCCGCGCCAAGGTCCGGGAGCCCGCGCCGGCCCTGCAACGAGGATCGCGCGCGGGGGCGATGGTGCCAGTGTGGTTTTGCGCAAGCGCGGCCGGACGCGCGAAGTCAATGGAGCCATGTTCGTGTAAAGTTCGCCACGGCTTTGCCACACTGCATGACAATGCTATGCTGCCATGGATGGTTAGATGTGGCGGCTTTGGATGTGCGCGTGGCGCGGCCGCACCGGTCGCGAGCCGGTTTGCTGGCCGGACGACCGCTTGGCTTCCGAGACGTTGACTTCCAAGACGTTTGGCTCCCGAATGGTGGCCGACGTCAATGCCGGCCGCGCAAGGATGTCCGCGCGCCGATGATGCCAGCCCGCGGGCTTAACGTCATTGCTTCGACCCGCTGCCGGGGGATACCGCAAGTTTGAAACTGGCCCATATTGGAACGATGGATGGAGGCGACCTTCTGGCGGTTCAGCCGGTCAGGGGCGGATATAAGTAATGTTGTCTGAGTATTTCGGCCTGGTCATGGACCCGTTCGAGAGCGGTCCGGATCCGCGATTCCTCTACATGGATGGGGCGCGCCGAATTGCGTTCGCGCAGCTGTTATCGAGCGTTTATGAGTGCAAGGGTACCGTTGTGCTCGCTGGCGATCCCGGGCTTGGCAAGAGCACCCTGATCCGCCATCTCGCCGACCAGCTCGCGGCGCTCGACAGCGTTCTCGTGCTTTATCCGGGCGGGGTCCTCAATTGCCGCCCGGCGATGTCATATCCCGATATCCTTGCCGCCTGCCGAGGCCGCTTCGATCGACGCGACAAGACAGGAAGCGACGCAGACCGGCTGATCGCAACGCTGGAGCGCGCGGCCGGTGAAAGCCAGGCCGCCGTCTTGCTCCTCGATGACGCCGACAACCTGGACGACATTACCTTGGCGCGCTTGGGCCAGCTAAGCGCGCCGGACAGCGAAGACCGGCGGCTGGTGAGCGTTATTCTTGCCGGTTCGCCTGGGATCGCCGAGAGAATGGGAAACCTTGGCGGCGCGGATGGCCAGGCATCCGCGGTGGATCTATTCGTGGAGATTCCGGGCTTGCGTGACCGGGATGTCGACAGGCTGATCCGCCATCGGCTCTCGGTCGCCGGGCATGACGGTACCGATCTCTTTTCACCGGCGGCAATGGCGGAGATTGCACGGCGCGCTCGCGGCAACCCCAAGCGCGTCATTGCGTTGTGCTCGGCGTCGTTGGCGCTTGCCGAACGAGAGAAGATGAGCACCGTTTCCCGCGATTTGGTGGATCGAGCCGCCGACCGGATGCCCGATACCGACATCGAGGATCCGGCGCCGGTCGTACTACGGCAGGCAGCCTCGTTGGATTTGGACAATGACTGGAATGCGCGTGAAAACGACGGCGAGGAGCCTCGCGAGCGCGTGGCGATGGCGGTGGAGCCGCGGCCGGCGGGAACCGCCAAGCGCCTGGATGACGTCGCCGAAGCGATCCGAGCCGCGGATATGCGCTCGACCGGCGGCGTCGACCCGCACATCAAATACGGACCCTACTCGCCCGGACCAGCCACAAGCGCATCTGACGGTAGCGACCGCGACGCCCCTGTCGAGCCGCGCGCGGCGCCCGTCGACGACGGCTACCGGGTGTATCCCGGCGTCCGGCCGACCGCCGCGCAACCGGGCCGACGGCGAGGAGGACTGGCAAAAGCCGTCTTTATCGGCATCATCCTCGCGGCCTTGGCGGCCGGCGGCGCCTACGTTTTTCAGACCGGAGCAATCAGCGCCGCCGGGATCGCCGATCAGGTGGGCGCGCTGGCGGCACGGATCGTGCGCGCGATCGACAACGTCATCGAGGCGGACACCGGGCTCGATGACGTGACCTCGCAGGGCGAATCCGTGTCCGACGATCGGACAGCGAACACGGATACAACGGGGCTCAGTTTCGAGCGGTTCGGCGTGGTGCCACACGACGACAGGCGCGCGAATCAGGATGCGCCATACAGCTACGCACCGCCGCCGCCTCACGGCGGAACAGAGCCGCCGGCGCAGGCGCCCTCGCCGGTCATCGCGGCCAAACCGGATGTGGTCCCAACGCCGCCGCCGGCCGTCGCGCCGCCGGCCGCCCTGGCCGAGTCCAAACCCAATTCGCCGGCGCCAAACCAGCCTGGGCAAAGTGACGCCGCCGCCGAGCCCCCGGCCTCCGCGACGCCCCCCGCGCCCAGCGCCCAAGCCCGACACTGAGCGCGCCGGGTCGGACGACTTTGACCTGCTTGATCCCACGACCGCGGTCATCCTGAGCCACCGGGGACCGCAGCCGGCCCCCAAACCGGCGCCGCCGTCTTCGCCGGCAAACAGGAACGCGACCGCGCAGCCGGCGCCGTCCGCTCCGACAAAACCGGCCGAGCCCGTCAACAAAAACACCAAGCCCGAAACCGAACGAGCGCAGGTTCAGCCTTTGTTGACCCGCGGCGACGAGTACCTCGGCAGCGGCGATCTCGACATGGCCCGGACGTTCTATCAGATGGCCTATGACAGGGGCAGCGCCGAGGCGGCGATCCGTATAGGCTGGACCTTCGATCCGCAGTATTTCCAGCGGATCGGCTTGCGCGGCGAGGCCAGTCCGCGCGAAGCTATCCTGTGGTACCAAGAAGCGCTGAGACGCGGCTCGCGTCAGGCGCCGGAGCGGTTGAGCGATCTGGCGACGTGGCTGCAGAACGCGGCGTCATCCGGCGACGTCGAGGCGCAGCGCATCCTTCGCTTGTGGCAGGGTTGATTGTAGCGGCTCGGGGGCAGGCTATGCCTCGAAGTCCAGGCCGAGATCGCGATACCGCAGGGGATCCTCGCTCCACCGCGCCTGAACCTTGACGAACAGGAAAAGATGGACGCGACAGCCGAAGAGCTGCTCGAGTTCGGCTCGCGCGGCTGAGCCGATGCCGCCCAGCCGGCTGCCCTTGTTGCCGATGACGATGCCCTTCTGGCTGTCACGCTGCACATTGATGACCTGGCGGATCTCGATGCTGCCGTCTTTCCGCGGCGTCCAGCTCTCGGTATCCACCGAGACCGCGTAGGGCAGTTCCTGGCCAAGGGTCATGAACAGCTTCTCGCGGGTGATCTCGTTGGCGAATACGCGGTCCGAAAGATCGGAAATCTGGTCTTCGGGAAAAAGCCATGGACCTTGCGGCATCTCGGCCGCCAGATGGCCGAGAAGATCGTCGACGCCCTCCCCTTTCACCGCCGAGACCATGAAGACACGTGAAAAGACGCCTGTTTGACTGAAGGTCTCCGTAAGCCGAAGCAGTCGCGGCTTGTCGATCAGATCGATCTTGTTCAGCACGAGAACCGCCTGGCGTTCGGACTGCTGCAAACGCTTTACGATTTTCGTGCTCTCCGCGCTCTCGCCACGTCTTGAATCGATGACGACAACAATCTGGTCGGCGTCAGCCGCGCCGCTCCATGCGGCCGCGACCATGGCGCGTTCGAGCCGCTTGCGCGGCGAAAAAATGCCCGGCGTGTCGATCAGGATGATCTGAGCATCGTCGTGGATGGCGATGCCGAGAACGCGGAATCGGGTGGTCTGCGTCTTCGCCGTCACGATACTGACCTTGGCGCCGACCATCCGGTTGACCAGCGTCGACTTGCCGGCGTTGGGCGGACCGATGATCGCGGCGAAACCGCAGCGGCCGTGGCGAGCGGCAGGCGCGACACTCTCCTTTTGATCAGGTCCGGTCGCGTGCATCGCCATCTCCTGCACCGCTCTCTCCTGCACCGCGGAGACGATCGAGAAGCCTCTCGGCCGCCGCCTGTTCGGCGATCCTCTTGGAAGCACCGACGGCGGCAACGGGCTGCATCCCGGCCAAGCATACCTCTATGACGAACTCCGGCGCATGGTCAGGTCCGTGCCGCTCGATTTCGCGGTAGACCGGCAAGCCGAGACCGCGGCCTTGCGCCCACTCCTGAAGGCAGGTTTTGGGATCTTTTGGCGGTTCCAACGCGTCATCGATCGGATCGGACCAGTGCGCTTCGATAAAAGCCGCCGCCGCCGGCAGACCGCCGTCGAGATACACAGCGCCGATGACGGCCTCGCAAGCGTCGGCGAGAATATTCGCGCTGTTGGTCCCGCCGGCAACCCTCTCGCCGCGCGAAACCGCAATGGAAGGACCAAGTCTCAGCCGGGTGGCGACGGCGCTCAGGATCGGGCGACTGACGAGAACGGCGTGGCGGCGCGCCAGGTCGCCTTCGGGTTCGTCTGGAAACCGACGATACAACAGATCGGCGACGATGAGGCCCAGCACGCGATCGCCAAGAAACTCCAGCCGCTCGTTCGACGCCGTGGCCGCGCCTTGTCCGCCTCGGGTGCTCGCGTGGGTCAACGCCAGGGCAAGCAGGCCAATGTCATTGAACGCGTATCCGAGCCGCCGTTCGAGACCCTCAGCCTTGTCGCCATCGTCTGCCAAAGCTTTCATCGGATCGCGTTGAACAGGCGATCGAAGCGCACGGTATGGTACCATTCCCAAATTTTCAGGGCGTTGCCGTCGATTGAAAAGAAAATGAATTCGGCGCGGCCGACCAGGTTTTCGAACGGAATATAGCCCACCTCGCCAAGAAAGCGGCTGTCGCGCGAGCTGTCGCGATTGTCGCCCATGGCGAAATAATGGCCGGCGGGAACGCTGTAGACACCGGTGTTATCGTAGGGGCCGGTGTCGCTGATCTCGATGATCGGATGGGTGACACCGTTCGGCAGCGTCTCGAGGTAGCGATGAAAATGGCGCTCGCCGCCATTGTGTTCATCGCCAACGGTGTACTCGCCTGCGGGCGTGCGCTCGACGGCTTTTCCGTTGATGTGCAAAATCCCTCCGGCAACCTGAATTTCGTCGCCGGGCAAGCCGATGATGCGCTTGATGTAATCGGTCTTGTTGTCGGATGGCAGCTTGAAGACGACGACGTCGCCGCGTTGCGGCTCGGTCGCGAAAATGCGTCCGGGGATCAGCGGCAATGCGAACGGGAGCGAATAGCGGCTGTACCCATAGGCATACTTCGACACAAACAGATAGTCGCCGACCAGCAGCGTCGGGATCATCGAGCCCGACGGAATGTTGAAGGGCTCGAACGCGAATGTCCGGATCACCACGGCGATCAGGACCGCGTAGAAGACCGTCTTGAGCAATTCGGCGAAAGTCTGACCCTTGCCTTGCGCGCTGTCGGATGTCGAGTTGGTCGCCACTGGGTGCTTGTCCACTTTTTCTAATAGCCGCTGTTCTAAATCATCCCGCGCCCGACGCCGAGATAATGACGATGGCCTGGGCCATTGGATACTCGTCACTCAACGACAGATCGATATGAGCGCTCATCCCGGCGGGCGTGAGCAACTCCAAACGGTGCAAGGCACCGCCGCTGAGGGTTACGAACGGTTTGCCAGACGGCAGATTGTCGACGCCGATTCCACGCCAAGCAACGCCGTCGCGAAACCCGGTCCCAAGAGCCTTGGCGCAGGCCTCCTTGGCGGCGTAGCGCTGCGCGTAGCGTGCCGCCCGGGCGACGTGGCGATCGCACCGCCGCCGTTCGGTCTCGGTGAAGACCCGTTCGCAGAACCGCGCGCCAAATCGCTCGAGCGTGCGCTCGATGCGGCGGATGTCGAGCAGGTCGGTGCCGATGCCCAAAATCATGGGACCAGGATCATAGGAGCGGCGCGCGGGGCGCGCGCGGCGCGGTGGCCCGGGCGTCGTCCATCAGATCACGCATTTGCCGGATGCTGGCGTCGAGACCGCGAAAGATCGCCTCGCCGATGAGGAAATGGCCGATGTTCAACTCGATGATCAACGGATGCGCGGCGATGGCTTCGACCGTGTCGTAGGACAGCCCGTGACCGGCGTGGCACTCGATCCTGAAGTCATTGGCGCGAAGAGCGGCCGCGTCGATCCGTGCCAGCTCCCGATCGCGATCCTCCCCCTGGCTTTGACAGTAGCGCCCGGTATGAAACTCCACCACGCCAGCGCCGATCGAGGCCGCGGCCTCGACCTGCTCGACGGACGGCTCGATGAACAACGACACCCGGATCCCGGCCATGCCCAGCTCGGTGACGTAGCGAGCGAGATACTCGACGCCGTTGACCACATCGAGGCCGCCCTCTGTGGTTCGCTCCTCGCGATTTTCGGGGACAATGCAGACCGCGTGCGGCATGTGCCGGAGCGCGATCTCCAGCATGTCCTCGGTCGCGGCCATCTCGAGATTGAGCGGTGCGTCGATGATCCTGCGCAACTGGACGATATCCTCGTCGGAAATATGCCGCCGATCCTCGCGCAGGTGCGCGGTGATCCCGTCCGCTCCGGCCTCGACGGCCAGCCGCGCCGCGCGTACCGGATCCGGATGCTCGCCGCCGCGCGCATTGCGGATGGTCGCGACGTGGTCGATGTTGACGCCGAGGCGCAGGTAACGTGACATGGTCGTTCCAGCGATCTTGGCGACCGCGCCGGGGGTCGGTAGGGCCGAAGGCGCGGTCACGGTGGAGTATGCGAAGCCCGAGTTTGTTAGTCCCGGTTTGTTAGCCCCGGTCTATTAGCCTCGGGCGCGATCGACCGTATTGATCGACGGCGTTGCCCGCAGCGCGGCGATGATGTCGATCAGATGTTTGACGTCGCGAACCTCAATGTCGATCAGCATATCGAAAAATTCCGCGGAGCGGTTGGTGATCTTCAAGTTGGTGATGTTGCCTTCGTTCTTGCCGATGACGGTGGTCAGGTTGCCCAGGCTTCCTGGCGCATTGACGACAATCAGCTGAATCCTCCCCAGGTGGAGCGGCCCGTTCGGGTCCTCGATATCCCAGGATACGTCGATCCATCTTTCGGGCGCATCGGCGAACGCGGCAAGACTATCACAGTCGATGGTGTGAATGGTCACGCCCTTGCCGGTTGTCACCACGCCGACAATCCGATCGCCCGGCAATGGATGACAGCAGCCGGCGAAATGAACCGCCATGCCGGGGATCAGTCCCTTCAGGGGAACGTTGAACTCCGTTTTCGACGCCTTCTTTTTGCGTCGCGCCAACGGCATGACTTTTTGGTAAAAGCTCGGCTTCTTCCGTGTGCCGGGGAACACGGTTTCGATAATCTGCCGCCCGGTGAGCAGCCCCGCGCCGACCTGAGCACAGAGATCATCGGCGCTCGGCTGCTTGAAGTTCTTGAGCACGCCTTCCAACGCCTTGTTGGAATATTCGTAACCTTCCTCCTTGAACGCGCGCTCAAGAATGGACCGACCGAGCTGGAGATACTGCTCGCGTTCCTTCGAGCGGATAAAGCGGCGGATGCGCGCCCGCGCCTTGCCGGTGACGACGAATCGTTCCCAGGTCGGCGACGGCGTCTGCGCGCGCGAGGTGATGATTTCAACCTGGTCGCCATTCTGCAGCGCCGAGCGCAGCGGCATCAGGCGGCCGTTGATCTTGGCGCCGACGCATTTGTCGCCGATCTCGGAATGGACCGCGTAGGCGAAGTCGACCGGCGTGGCGCCCACCGGGAGGTTGATCAGGTCGCCCTTCGGGGTAAAGCAGAAAACCTCGTCCTGGAACATCTCGAGCTTGGTGTGCTCAAGAAACTCCTCCGGCTCGATGGCGTGCTCGACAATATCGAGAAGCTCTCGCAGCCACCGGTACTGGCGGCCGTTGGTATGGCTGATGTGCTGCTTGTAGTGCCAATGGGCGGCGACGCCGCGCTCGGCGACGGCGTGCATTTCGCGGGTTCGAATCTGGATCTCGATCCGGTGGCCCTCCGGGCCGAGCACGGCGGTGTGCAGCGAGCGGTACCCGTTCGGCTTCGGGGTTGAGACGTAGTCCTTGAACCGGCCCGGAATGACCGGATAGCTGTTATGGACAATGCCGAGCGTTTGGTAGCAGTCCTCCACCGTCTCGACGATGACGCGGAACGCCATGATGTCGCAGAGCTGCTCGAAGCCGAGGTTGTTGCGGTGCATCTTGCGCCAGATGGAGAACGCCGTCTTTTCCCGCCCGACCACCTCCGCCTTGGTGCCGTTGGCGGTAATCGTCGCGCGCACCTCGTCGATGATGCGGGCGATGAGACCGCCGCCTTGATCACGCAGGAAGCTGAGCCTGGCGAGAATAGAATCGCGCGCGGGCGCGTTGATCTCGGCGAAGGCCAGATCTTCCAGCTCGTCCTTCATCTGCTGCATGCCGATCCGCTCGGCGAGCGGAGCGTAGATATCCATGGTTTCGTGGGCGATGCGCCGGCGCTTTTCCGGGTCGCGGATGTGCCGCAAGGTTCGCATGTTGTGCAGCCGGTCGGCGAGCTTGACCAACAACACGCGGATGTCCTCGGACATCGCCAGAACGAGCTTGCGGAAGTTCTCCGCCTGCGACGTGCGCTCCGATTGCAGCTCGATGCGGGTCAGCTTGGTCACGCCATCGACCAGCCGAGCGACCTCGTCGCCGAAAAGCCCGCGGATCTCGTCGACCGTGGCCGTGGTGTCCTCGATCGTGTCGTGGAGTAGCCCGGTAATGATCGACGCGGTATCGAGCCGATAGTCGGTGAGAATGCCCGCGACCTCGAGCGGATGCGAGAAATAGGGGTCGCCCGAGGCGCGTCGCTGGGTCCCGTGTGCCTTCATCGCGAAGACGTATCCGCGATTGAGCGCGTCTTCGTCGACGCACGGATCGTAGCCTTTGACTTTCTCGACCAGCTCGAATTGCCGGATCATTCCTAGACCTGGTGGGCGCGTCGCGCCCGCTGGGGCGCGGGTTTGACGACCCGCTTTGCCGGGCTCGCCGTGCTAAAAGACTTCGGGCTCCTCGCCTTCGCCGCCCTCGATCGCCTCGCGGATGTCCGGCGCTTCGTCATCGGCGACATCTTCGTCTTCGTAGTGAAGCTCGTCTTCCTTTAGTTCCTCGGCCGCCCGCACCTCTCCGCGCTCCTCGCCGATTTCCTCGCTCATCGGCAGGAGATCGATCTCGTCGTCCTCCGGCTCGTCGGCTTCGACCATGGTCTGCAAGCCCCGGATCAGGCTGTTCTCCAGCTCCTTCAGATCGACCTTCGCTTCGGCGATTTCGCGCAAGGCGACGACCGCGTTCTTGTCGTTGTCGCGATCGAGCGTTAGCGGGGCTCCCGCGCTGATGTTCCGGCCTCGCTGAGCGGCCAACATGACCAGCTCAAACCGGTTCGGTACACGCGTTACGCAATCTTCAACTGTGACTCGCGCCATACAATCGGCTCCAATTCATCGTCCACACATGGTCCCGCCGGCGGCATTCTGCCTGTAACACCAGCGCAACGCAAACGCTCTACCCACGCGCTTCCCGCTGACACAGGAGCTCGATATCCTGCGCCTGCGCAAGGGCCGCCAGCATATCGCTCACGGTTCGCCCCGATACCGGGTGGCGCCAATCCGCGGCCAGTTCCGCCCAAGGCATTAAAACAAAGGCGCGCTCGGCGACCCTTGGATGTGGAACGACCGTCCCACCCCCGCCATCGCCCGCGTCCATCGTGACCGTCCCGTAGGCGAGGACATCAAGATCCAGGCAGCGCGCCGCGTTCATCTCGGCACGGACACGGCCGAACTCTCCCTCCACCTGGTGACAGGCCGCAAGGACACGCCCCGGCGAGAGCGCCGATCGAGCCTCGATCACACCATTTATATAGTACGGTTGAGCCGATGGCGGCAGTGGCGCGCTTCGATACCATCGCGAGACCCGGTAAATCGTAATGCCACGCGCGGCAAGCATCTCTAGGGCGGCGGCAAACGACTCCGGCGGCTGGCCGAAACGCGCGCTGGGCAGGTTGCCGCCGATGCCGATGAAAATCCGCGCGCTATCCATTCTCAACGGGCTTGCGGGCACATCGGGTTCGCCTTATGTCCAACTGAACTCGATAAAACGAACGTTAGACTATATGGTCTACAGTGCGCTGGCGCCGCTGGCTCGGGCATTTCCGGGCGTAACCGAGAATTTTTTGATAGGGACATGTCTCAATGCTGTTTTATCCTCAAGAACGCGTAGGTTTGTTTATTGATGGCTCGAACCTGTACGCGGCCGCGAAAGCGTTGAATTTCGACATCGACTACAAGCGCCTGCTTGAGTTGTTCGCCGCTAAAGGTCACCTCATCCGCGCATTCTATTACACCGCGCTAATCGAGGACCAGGAGTACTCGCCGATCCGGCCGCTGATCGACTGGCTGGATTACAACGGCTACACCATGGTGACGAAGCCGACCAAGGAATTCACCGACGCGTCCGGCCAGCGCAAGATCAAGGGCAACATGGACATCGAGTTGGCGATCGACGTCATGGAGATGGCCGAGCACCTGGATCACGTGGTGCTGTTCTCGGGCGACGGCGATTTTCGCCGCCTGGTCGAGGCGATCCAGCGCCGTGGCGTCCGTGTCACCGTGGTCAGCACGATCCGTTCGAAGCCGCCGATGATCGCCGATGAATTGCGCCGGCAGGCGGACAATTTCGTCGAACTCGTCGACCTCCAGCCGACGATCCAGCGGGTGATGCACAACCGCGAGGACCGTAACTACAATCACCCCAACAGCGCGCCCGGCTCGCAATCGTCCTCGCTGCCTCCGAATCCCATGTTCGAGGATGCCTGAGTCCGCGTCCGCATTGGCCACCGAGGAGCTGTCGGCCCCCGGCCGCGACTGCGCGTTGTGCCCGAGGCTGGTTGAGCTGCGGGACCGCTGCCGGCGCGAACATCCCGATTGGCATGCGGCGCCAGTCGCGTCCTTCGGCCCGCGCGACGCCGGGCTGCTCATCGTCGGGCTGGCGCCTGGGCTTCGCGGGGCCAACCGCACCGGGCGTCCGTTCACCGGAGATTACGCCGGCGTGTTGTTGTACCGGACGCTGCTCCGCTTCGGCCTCGCCCGTGGGCACTACGACGCCAGGACCGACGACGGTCTCCGCCTGGTGGGCTGCCGCATCACCAACGCCGTACGCTGCGTCCCGCCGGACAACAAGCCCACCCGGACGGAAATCGAGACATGCCGGCGGTTTCTTGCGGCCGAACTGGCGGACATGAGCGGACTCAAGGCGGTCCTGGCCCTTGGCACGATCGCCCACGACGCGGTTCTCGCGGCCCTCGGATTGCGTAAGTCCGCGTTCAAGTTCGCTCACGGCGCTCGCCATCTCGTGGCGAACGGGATTGTCCTCGCCGACAGCTATCACTGCTCGCGGCTCAACACGAATACCGGGCGGCTGACCCCCGAGATGTTCGCCGAGGTCATTGCCGAAGTGGCCACGGCCGGAGTTCCGCCTAGCGCTCCGAGAGCCGGCCACCTACCGATTGATCCGGTGGGCTGATTGACCTGACGCTTGAGGCCTCAAGCGTCAGGACCAAGCCTACCTAGTCCCGGGTGTGGAGCAGGCGGGACTTCTGGCGTTGCCAGTCGCGTTCCTTGATCGCCATGCGCTTGTCGGCCTTCTGCTTGCCGCGCGCCAAGGCCAGCGCGACCTTTGCCAGGCCGCGCTTGTTGAAGTAGATCGACAGCGGAATCAAGGTCATGCCTTCGCGCCGGATCGCGCCGAGCAGCTTGGCGATCTCTCGCCGGCGCAGCAGCAGTTTGCGCGGCCGTCTCGGTTCGTGACCGAAGGTCTTGCCGGATTCGTATTCGGGAACGTGGGCGTTAAACAAGAACAGCTCCCCGCCCTTCTCACCGGCATAGGACTCGGTGATCGAGGCTTGGCCGCGGCGGAGCGACTTGACCTCCGTGCCCGCGAGCATCAGGCCGGCCTCAAAGGTTTCGCCGATGCTGTAGTCGTAGCGCGCGCGGCGGTTCTGAGCGACGGTGCCGCTGGCGATCAGGCTCGCTCTCTTGGTTTTGCCGGCCACGAGGCAATCAGCCGCCGACGATGCTGGGCAAGCAGGCCGGGCTAAGCAAGCAGGCCGGCCGAGCGCATCGCCCGCTCAACGAGGTCCATATTCGCCTTGCTGATCTGTTGCAGCGGCAGGCGAACCTCGGCGCGGCATTTCCCGAGAAGGCTCGCGGCATACTTCACCGGAACCGGGTTACTCTCGCAGAACATCGCCGCGTGCAGGCCGGAGAGGCTGTCGCTGATCGTCGATGCTGCGGCGACATCGCCATCACGCCAGGCCTTCTGCATCCGCGCGCAGGGACCGGGCGCAACGTTGGCCGAAACCGAGATACAGCCGTGGCCGCCGGCGGCGAGAAACGGAAGCGCCGTCGCGTCCTCCCCGGAAAGCTGGCAAAAATCGCGGCCGATCGCGAGGCGCGTGCGGATCGGCCGGGTCAGATCGGCGGTCGCGTCCTTGACCCCGACGATCCGTGGAAGCTCGGCCAGCCGGGCCATGGTCTCCACGCTCATGTCGATGACGCATCGCGGCGGAATGTTGTAGATGACAATCGGCAGGTTGGTCGCGTCGTGGATGGCCTTGTAGTGCTGGTACAACCCTTCCTGGCCCGGCTTGTTGTAATAGGGCGTTACGACCAGCGCCCCGGTGGCTCCCGCCTTCTCGGCGTGCCGGGTCAGCTCGATCGCTTCGGCGGTGGAGTTGGAACCGGTCCCGGCGATAACCGGCGCGCGGCCGGCGACCGCGGCGACGCAGGCCTCGACCACCCGATGGTGCTCGTCGTGGGTCAGCGTCGGTGATTCCCCGGTGGTCCCGCAGGGCACGAAGCCCTCGGTTCCCTCGCCGAGGTGCCAGTCGATCAATGCCCGATAGGCGTTTTCGTCAAACGCTCCTTCCCTAAAGGGGGTAATCAGAGCTACGATCGAGCCCTTGAACATGGCAATCTCCAGGCTTTTTGGGAACCGTGGCGGACCATACTCGGGCGCATGACGCTTTGCAAAGGCGTTACGCAACCGGTGCCGCCGGGTGGGGCACGCGCAATCCCGATGGCAACGTTAAACACGGCGGCGAATGGACAAAGGTTTACCTGATTACGCATCTTTCTCAGCCTGCCGGGGCGTGGTACAAATCGGGAACATATAAGGAGACAGGCGGGGTTGAGGCATGGCGCGCAATCGTGTTCAGTTTCAGAAGGGGCTCAGCGAGGCGCGGTTCGATGAGCTTTACGGGAGCGAGGATCGGTGTCGGGAGGTCGTGCTCGGCTGGCGTTGGCCGCAAGGCTTTGTCTGCCCCGGCTGCGGCGGGCGGAATCACTGCGTCATCAAGACCCGTGCCCTCTACCAGTGCACGTCCTGCCGCCGGCAGACCTCGCTGATGGCCGGCACGATCTTCGCCTCGACCAAGGTGCCGCTGCGCACTTGGTTTCGCACCATGTACCACCTGACGCAGAGCAAGGGCGGGATCTCCAGCCTCGAACTCGGCCGTCGCCTCGGTGTGACCCAGAACACCGCCTGGAAGCTCAAACACAAGCTGATGCAGGTGATGATGGAGCGGGATGCCGGCAAGCGCCTGACCGGTCGGGTCGAAATGGACGACGCCTATCTCGGTGGCGAACGCTCCGGTGGCAAGCGCGGTCGCGGCGCGCCCGGCAAGACGCCGATCATCGTCGCCGTCGAAACCACGCCCGAGGGCAAGCCGGTGCGCCTGAAGCTGCGCCGGGTCATCGGCTTTCGGCGCAAGGAGGTCGAAAAACTGGCCCGACGCAGCCTCGATCCCACCAGCACCGTCGTCAGCGACGGCCTCAGCTGCTTCCGCGGTGTCGCGGATGCGGGATGCACGCATCAGCCGATCTGCACAGGATCCGGCCGCAAGGCGGTGCTGACACCCGCTTTCAAGTGGGTCAACACGGCGCTCGGCAACATCAAGACCGCCATCACCGGCACATACCGCGCCATCCGCCAAAAGCACATCCCCCGCTACCTGGCCGAGTTCGAATACCGCTTCAATCGGCGCTACGATCTCGCCGCCATGATGCCCCGCCTCGGCTGGGCCGCCGTCCGAACCCCGCCAATGCCATATCGCCTCCTCAAACTGGCTGAGGTTCATGCGTAATCAGGAAGGTTTATGAGTGCTGGGCGGGCGGCATGGGCAATCGCTCTGGTCATGCTCGCGACGTCGTCGCGCGCCTGGTCGACCGAGGCGGCGGCCACGCGGCGGGACTACCAAGTCGGCACCGCCGTCGGCCAAGCGTTCGCCGCTCTCGAACAGAAGGAGTGGGCGACGCTCGAGGGTTTGACCAATGGCATCGACGACCCGGTTGCCGCCAAGCTGCTGTTCTGGCTCAAGGTGATTCGCAACGAAGGGACGGCGAGCTTCGATCAGATCAGCGCTTTCGTTGATGCGAACCCCGATTGGCCCTATGGCGCGGCAATGCGGCGCCGCGCGGAAGAGGCGCTGCCGGCGGACATGCCGCCCGTTCGCCTCGTCGCCTGGTTCAATGGTCGCGCGCCATCGTCGCCGTATGGCCAATTCCGCCTCGCGGCCGCCCTGCTTGCGCTTGGGGACACCGCAAGAGCCGCCGCTATCACCCGTCAGGCATGGCGCACCGGCGGGTTTACCCCGGAGGTGGAGGCCGCCTTCCGCGAAAGCCTGAGTTCGCTGCTCACCCCCGCGGACCACGTCGCGCGCCTCGATACACTGCTTTGGCAAGGTCGCCACACAGCGGCCCGGCGGCTCTATGACGTCGTCGGCGGGGACTACATCGCGCTGGCCGAGGCCCGCATTCAGTTGCGTGGCCAAGGCGGCGATGTCGAAGCGGCCGTCGCGGCCGTTCCGCCGGCACTCAGCCGTGATCCGGGGCTGATCTACGAGCGCGTCCGCTGGCGGCGCAAGAATGGTCTCGAGAGCGATGCGCGCGAGCTCCTTTCCGCCAATCCCGCCGTTGGCGGCAGGCCCGATCTGTGGTGGATCGAACGCAACAGTCTCGCCCGCGAGGCCCTGCAAGCCGGACACGTCTCGGAGGCCTACCGTCTCGTCCGCGACCACGGTAGCATCGATGCCGGCGACTACGCCGACGCGGAGTGGCTTGCCGGCTGGATCGCACTGCGATTTCTGCGCGAGCCGATCGTCGCGCGCGCGCACTTCCTCTCCATGTTCAACGCCGTTCAATATCCCATTAGTCGCGCGCGGGGCGCGTACTGGGCGGCGCGGACCTTCGAGGCAACCGGCGATCAGGAACAGGCGGCGGCCTGGTATGATACGGCGGCGAGCTATCCCCTGACCTTCTACGGCCGCCTTGCGCGCGACAAGATCGCGGCGCCGGCCCAATTGGATCTGCCGCGAGATCCAGAGCCGAGCGCCGAGGAAGCAACGGCGTTCCGGAATAACGATCTGGTTCGAGCCATTCGACTGCTCGGCGCCAACAATCAGCAAAGCGCGGTGCGGCCATTCGTCGAGCGTCTGTCCAAGCTCGATCCGGCACCGGGTTGGCAAATTCTGACGGCGGCGCTGGCCGCCGAGGCCGGTGGCGCCGGCCTAGGGGTGGCGACCGCGAAGCGCGCCATCCAGGACGGCATTCCGGCTCTTGAACAGGCCTATCCGCTGATGGCGCTTCCCAACCCGCCGCAAGGCCTGCCGCGCCGCGCCGATCCGGCGCTGCTCCTGGCGATGATCCGTCAGGAAAGCTCTTTCGATCTCAACGCCATGAGTCCGTCCGGAGCGCGCGGCCTGATGCAACTCATGCCGCGAACGGCACGCCACGTCGCCGGCACGCTCGAGATGCCCTACTCGCTCAGCCGGTTGACCGCCGACCCCGACTACAATCTTCAGCTCGGCCAGGCCTATGTGAGCTCGTTGCTTGACGCGTTCGAAGGCTCGCCCGTCCTTGCTTTCGCCGCCTACAATGCGGGCCCATCGCGCGTCCGCCAGTGGCTGAGCGAGTTCGGCGATCCCCGCGATGGTGCGGTCGATGCCATCGACTGGATCGAAATGATCCCGTTCGACGAGACGCGCAACTACGTCCAGCGGGCGATCGAGAACCTGTGGGTCTACCGGGCTCGCCTTGGCGGCAAGACGATCGCCCTGGCCACCGACCTCGGCCGCTAACGCACCGCCGCCGACAGGGCGGTCACGTCGTCGTCGTCGTCCTCGGCAACGGCGTCGCCGGGTTGACGCGGTTTGTATGCGGCCGGAGAGGGCTCGGCGGAGCTTTCCGCCTGCCTGTCGTCGCCAAGAGCGGCACCGATCGGCTCTCCGGTCTCGTCCGCCTCGATCTCCGCTTCTTCGCTGCGGCAATGGCCGAGGAACGCGGCACCTTCCTCGATCGACAGCGCCCTGTGAACGATGTCGCCGGTGACCCTGGCGGTGCGCGCCAGTTTCACCGAATCGGCCGTGATGGCGCCGGCGACCGTGCCGAGAACGCGTATGGACTTGGCCGAAATCGCGCCGCGGACGGTACCCGCCTCGCTGATGACCAGGCACTCGGCGACGATGTCGCCTTCGACCACCCCGTCGACCTGAATTTCTCCGGCGCTGATCACGTCGCCGCGAATGCGGACATCGCCGCTGAGCAGCGAGGGAATGCCGCTCTTGCTCGGCGCGCTTCTGGTCGTGCTTTGAGCGGATCGGGCGGCCGGCGCCGGCGTCGTGCTACTCTTGAAAAACATACTGCCCTGCCTTGATGAAGTTGATCGGGTTGACGGGTTTGTCGGCGACCAGGACTTCGTAGTGAAGATGCGGGCCGGTGCTCCGACCGGTATTCCCTAAAATGCCAATGGTTTGGAGGAACCGCACCTTGTCGCCCTTCTTGACCTTGATGGCGCGGAGGTGGGCGAACCGTGTGCGCAGCGATTGGCCATGGTCGATCTCGATGAAGTTGCCGTAACCGCCGTTGCGACCGGCAAAGACGACCGTGCCCGGCGCCGTCGCCTTGACCGGCGAGCCCAACGGGGCGATGAGGTCGAGGCCGTTGTGCACGGCCTTGCGGCTGTTGAGAGGATCGCGGCGCCTGCCGAACGAACTGCTGATGGCATAACGCTCAAGCGGCGCCGCCAGAGGCATACGGCGGACAATGCCGCGCAGTGATTGCCAGTAGGCGAGATCGGCCTGCAACGCTGCGCGTTCGGCCGCGAGCGGTCCGCCGACGCCGGCGGCGACGAATGGCCCGCCCTCGGCGATCTGTTTGCGTTCGAAGCCCGCGTGCGACAGCTCATCGATGTCGAGGCCGGCCCGCTCGATCGCGCGCTCGGCCGTTGATATGAAGAATGCCAGTTGCGGCTGAATATCGCGAACGAGAGCCGTCTCCGAGTCGCGCAAGGCCGAAACGCCGCTGGCCAGGCGCTCGACGTGGCGCTCGATGCGCGCGACCCGCGCGAACGTCTCGGACGATCCATTGGCGGCGCCGAGCTGCGTGGCGCGGGCGCCCTCGGCCGGCGGCGGCGCGCCAAGGCCGCGCGTGGCCAGCGTAAAGACCCGGTCGTCGATGGCGGCCAGCTTTTCCTTCAGCCGCTCATTAGGAACCGACCTCTCCAAAGCGGGTGCCGGTGCGACTACTCCCGGAGGCGCGAAGGTTTCCGCCAACGCGACAGGCGGATCTCCCGCTTCGGCGTCATCAACATCGCCGGCCGCCTGCGCGGACGGAGTGGCCTTGATCCTAGGTTCGCCACCGACGGTCGCGATGTCGGCGCGAATGCCGGCGCGTTCGACACTATCTCTCGCGGGCGCCCTGTCGTCTTCGATGTTCGCGGCGATGATCGCGCTGACCTCTCGCGGCCGGGCGTTGGGCACCCCGGCGACGACCCCGATAACCACCGCGATCGTCCCGCCCGACATCAAGATGCCGATGCCCACAAGCAAGGCTTGCAGTCGGCGGCTCAGGCGATAGATGCTCATCCGGTCGAGTTCGCGGACGAGGATCTGGCGTTCGGGAAAGGCCTGCGCCAGATACTTGCCGACCGGCGCCAGCCACGCCCGACATCGGTCGCGGTAGCGAAAAAAAGTTCTAGCCGACAAGATCTCTCGGCCCACAACGCAGTCCTCGACCGTGGCAAACACGAGTCGAACTCTGCCCTGGCGGCGTTAAGAAACCGCTAGCGGGGGCTCAAGAAGGATGCCACGAAGAAACCCGGGAAACGGGGGCGCATTCAAGCGCCCTCATCGGCCGGGAGAACTTGGAGGAGCCAACAATGATCGAAGCTCGGCTTGTCGACCTCGCCGGCGACGTCATCCGCCGCTGCGCGGCCGGGCACTTGCGGCTTGCTCTGGCGGAATCGTGCACCGGCGGTTTGATCTCGGCGCGCTTGACGGACGTCCCCGGCGCCTCGGCGGTCCTCGAACGCGCCCTGATCACCTACAGCAACGCAGCCAAGCATGAGCTGCTCGGCGTGCCGGAAGCGATCCTGGAGCGGTGTGGCGCGGTCAGCGAAGAGGTCGCCCGGGCGATGGCCGAAGGCGCGCTGGCGCGAGCTCCGGTCGACTTGGCCGCGGCGGTCACCGGGATTGCCGGTCCGGGCGGCGGAACTCCGCAAAAGCCCGTGGGCCTGGTGCACATCGCCGCGGCCAGCCGCGGGCAGCCGACGCGCCATCGAAGGCACGCCTTTGCGGGCGACCGCGCGGCGGTGCGGGTAATGAGCGTTCAAGCCGCGCTTGAACTGCTACTTAAATGTCTGGATGAGGTGAGGCCGTAAACGCGCTCAGGCCTGCTCCGAGCCGTATAGCACCTTTGCCCGCCGCTCGAAGCCGTTGACCATACGCTTCACCGCCTCGTTGAACAGCCGTCCGATGAGGCTCTGGAGGGTTCGCGAGCGAAACTCGAAATCGATGTAGAAGTCGATGACGCAGTGCCCGCGGGCGTCGGCCGAAAACGTCCAGTGGTTGGTCAGATGACGAAACGGACCTTCCTTGTAGACTACGTCGATCCGATCGGGACGATCGAGTGCGACCAGTGAGGTAAATCGCTCGCGGACGAACTTGAAACCGATGATCAGGTCGGCGACAAAGGCGTCCGGCGTTTCGTTTTCGCGGATGCGGCAGGCCACGCACCACGGCAGAAATTCAGGGTAGCGTTCGACATCAGCGACCAGATTGAACATCTGCTCCTGACTGTAGGGAAGTACGCGCTTTTCCGCATGGGTCGGCATGGCCGGGCGTCGCGCGCCGCTTAAGCGTCGAGCGATGCGCCAAGGCGCGCCGCCCGCAAGGCCTCGAAATCACGGTCGGCGTGATACGACGAGCGCGTCAGGGGCGACGATGCCACCATGAGGAAGCCCTTCGCCTCGCCGATCCGCTTGTACTCCGCGAACTCTTCGGGCGTAACGAAACGGGCGACGCCGGCGTGGTGCGGGGTCGGCTGGAGGTACTGGCCGATCGTCAGGAAATCGACCCGGGCCGAACGCAAATCGTCCATGACCTGAAGCACTTCGCCGCGCTCCTCGCCAAGCCCGACCATGATTCCGGACTTGGTGAAGATCCGCGGATCAAGGTCCTTGGCCTGGTCGAGCAGCCGAAGGGAATGAAAATAGCGCGCGCCGGGCCGAATCGATGGGTAGAGCCGCGGCACGGTTTCCAGATTGTGGTTGAACACATCCGGCCCGGCGGCGATCACCGCTTCCAGCGCGCCGTCCTTGTGGCGGAAATCGGGGGTCAGCACCTCGACGGTCGTCCCCGGCGCCTTGGCCCGGATCAACTCAAGGCAGCGGGCGAACTGCCCCGCGCCGCCGTCGGCAAGATCGTCGCGATCGACCGAGGTGATGACCATGTGCTTGAGGCCCATTGTCGCCGCCGTCATGGCGACGTTTTCCGGCTCCAAGGGATCGACCGCTCCGGGCTTGCCCGTCGCGACATTGCAGAAGGCGCACGCGCGCGTGCAAATCGCCCCGAGAATCATCACCGTCGCGTGCTTGCGCGCCCAGCATTCACCGATATTAGGGCAGGCCGCTTCCTCGCACACCGTGTGCAGGTTATTGCCGCGCATGAGTTGACGGGTCTCGCCGTAGGCCGCCGAGGTTGGCGCCTTGACCCGGATCCAGTCCGGCTTGCGCGGAGACGGATTGACCGGCTTGTGGATCTTCTCGGGATGACGAGGCTGCGATTCCGTGGGCATATCGGCGATATGGCCGCTCGCCGCGACAACATCAACGCCCGAGTTGCCCGATGCAGCCACCGGGTGAGCTAACCGTCGTGGCGACCGACGCCGACGCGCGGGCGTCCGCGCCCGAAAGCGGCCTAGAAATGGACGGCACGGCCGTAGGCATCGAGAACGGCTTCGTGCATCATCTCCGACAGGGTCGGGTGCGGAAACACGGTGTTCATCAGATCGGCTTCCGTGGTCTCCAGGGTCATGGCAATGCCATAGCCCTGGATCAGTTCGGTAACCTCGGCGCCGATCATGTGTGCCCCGAGAAGCTCGCCGGTCTTCGCATCGAAGACGGTCTT
Source organism: uncultured Alphaproteobacteria bacterium (assembly GCA_963805915.1). Lineage (GTDB taxonomy): Bacteria > Pseudomonadota > Alphaproteobacteria > Rhodospirillales > Defluviicoccaceae > JAEULH01. The sequence continues at coordinate 41,137 of CAWDWD010000011.1, read as the reverse complement.
GACCATGCCTTCCGGCTCGCCAAGCGCGATCGCCTTGCCGTTGCCGATGAACGGAAAGCGCCCGACCTTGACCTCACGGCCGGCGGCGCGCGCCGCGGCCTCGCTCAAGCCGACGCTCGCGATCTGCGGACGCGAATAAGTGCAGCCGGGGATGCGCCGGATGTCGAGCGGATGCACGCCGGCGAGCCCGGCGATCTTCTCGACGCAGATGACGCCCTCGTGGCTGGCCTTATGCGCCAGCCACGGCGGACCGACCACGTCGCCGATGGCGTAGACGCCGGGTTCTCCGGTCCGGCACCACTCGTCGATGACGATGTGGCCGCGATCGACCTTGACGGCGGTTCCGGCGAGGCCGCAATTTTCGACATTGCCGGTGATGCCGACGGCCATGATCACCCGCTCGGCGCTCATCTCGCTCGTTTTGCCGCCGGCCTCGATGGCCGCGGTGACCGAGTCGGCGGCCTTCGTCAGCGCCTTGACCGACGCCGATGTCACGATCCTGATCCCCTGCTTTTCGAACGCCTTGCGGGCGAACGCCGAAATTTCCGCGTCCTCGACCGGCAGGATCCGATCGAGGATCTCGACCACCGTGACCTCGGCGCCGAGAGAGCGGTAGAAGCTCGCGAACTCTATGCCGATCGCGCCGGAGCCCACGACCAGCAGCGACTTCGGCATGGTCGCGGGAACCATCGCCTCCTTGTAGGTCCAGATCAGCCGGCCGTCGGGTTCCATGCCCGGCAGCGAGCGCGCCCGCGCGCCGGTCGCGAGGATAATGTGTTTGGCCGAGAGATCGGCCGCGACCTTGCCGGCCTTCTCGACCAGAACCTTGCCGCGGCCGTTCAGGCGACCGTCGCCGTCGAATACCGCGACCTTGTTCTTGCGCAGGAGATGGCCGACCCCGCCGTTGAGCTGCTTGGCGATCGCGCGCGATCGCTCGACGATTTTCTTGGTGTCGAAGCCGAACCCGTTGACGGTCAGGCCGAACTCGGCGGCGTGTTTGATGTTTTCGAAGACCTCCGCCGTCCGCAGCAGGGCCTTGGTCGGAATGCAGCCCCAGTTCAGGCAGATCCCGCCCAAGTGCTCGCGCTCGACCACCGCGGCCTTCATCCCCAGCTGGGCGGCGCGGATCGCGGCGACGTAACCGCCCGGCCCGCCGCCGATGACGACGACGTCGAAAGATGTCTCGGCCATGACCTTAGCGCCTCCGTCTACAGCAGCCCGTCTACAGCAACATTGTCAGTGGATCTTCGATCAGCCGTTTGAACACGGCCAGGAACTCGGCGCCCTTGGCGCCGTCGACGCTGCGATGGTCCGCCGACAGCGTGCACGACATCATCGTCGCGACCGCCAGCGCGCCGTCCTTGACGATCGGGCGCTTCTCGGCGGCGCCGACCGCGAGCAGACACGACTGCGGCGGATTGATGATCGCGGAAAACTCGCGGATCCCGTACATGCCGAGGTTGGAGACGGTAAAGGTGCCGCCCTGATAATCCTCGGGCTTGAGCTTGCCGTCACGCGCGCGCAGCGCGAGCTCGCGGACTTCGCCGGCGATGCCGGCCAGGCCCTTGGTGTCGGCGTTGCGCACGACCGGAGTGATCAGGCCGGCGGGCGTCGCCACCGCGACACAGACATCGACCGTCTTGAACAGCCTGAGCGCGTCGTCGGTCCATGCCGAGTTGGCGTCGGGATAGGCGCGGAGCGCCAGGGCCACCGCGCGGATGACAAAGTCGTTGACCGACAGCTTGTAGGCGCCGGCGCCCCCGGGCGAGCGCGCGTTAAGCCGGACGCGCAGATCGAGGACCGCGTCCAGATTGCAGTCGATCGTCAGGTAGTAGTGCGGGATGTCGCGCTTGGATTTGCCGAGCCGCTTGGCGATGACCTTGCGCATCGTGCTGTGCGGCACGTCGGTGTAGGCGGCCGTGGACCCGAGCACGCCCGGCGCCGCGGCTGCGGCGGGGCTTGGTTGGGCCGCGGCCGGCTGGGCGGCGGGCGCGGCTTGTGGCCTGGCCCGTGCTTCGGCGATGGCCGCCTCGACATCGCGCTTAACGATCCGCCCGCGCGGGCCGCTGCCGGTCAGGCGAGCCAGATCGAGCCCGCCCTCGGCGGCAAGCCGGCGGGCGAGCGGGCTTGCGAACACCCTGCCCCCGGAGCTTGCGGATGGCGCGGGAGCCGCGGGCGCGGCCGGAGCCGGCGCCGGCGTGGCGGCGGTCGCTGCCGTCGCGGGCGCGGGTGTCGGCGCACCATGCGGCATGGCTTCGGCGGGCTTCGCCGGCGGCGCCGCCGCGACCGCGGCTTTCAATGCGGCAGCGTCCTCGCCCTCTTCGAGCAGGATCGCGATCGGCGCGTTGATCGCCACGCCCTCGGTGCCTTCGGCCACCAGGATCTTGCCGATAACGCCCTCGTCGACGGCTTCGACCTCCATCGTCGCCTTGTCGGTTTCGATTTCGGCAATGACATCGCCCGAGGCGACCGCGTCTCCCTCGTGCTTGACCCACTTGGCGAGCTTGCCCTCGGTCATCGTCGGCGACAGGGCCGGCATGAGGATTTGAACCGTCATGATCTTTTCCCCGCGCTCAACGATAACAGACGGATTTAGCCGCCTCGATCAGCGCTTGAGGCTGCGGCAGCGCCAGGCGTTCGAGGTTGGCGGCGTACGGCATCGGCACATCGGCGCCGGTCACTCGGACCACCGGCGCATCGAGATAATCGAACGCGTTTTCCATCATCAACGCCGCGATCTCCGAGCCGATCCCGGCAACGGGCCAGCCCTCCTCGATGCTGACCAGACGATTGGTCCGTTTGACCGAGGCGACAATGGTGTCGACGTCAAGCGGCCGCAACGACCGCAGATTGATCACCTCGGCTTCGATGCCGTCCTCGGCCAACGCCGCCGCCGCTTCCAGGGCGACGCCGACCATGCGCGAGAAGGCGACGACGGTGACGTCCCCGCCCTGCCGCTCAATCTTGGCGCGCCCGATCGGAATAACGAACTCGGGATCGGTCGGGACCTCGAAGGTCTGGCCGTAAAGAATTCTCATTTTCCAGGAAGATGACCGGATTTGGGTCGCGAATGGCGGCGCGCAGCAGGCCCTTGGCGTCGGCCCCCGAATAGGGCGCCACGACCTTGAGGCCGGGGCAGTGGGCATACCAGGAGGCGTAGCATTGCGAGTGCTGGGCGCCAACCCGCGCCGCGGGGCCGTTGGGGCCGCGAAAGACGATCGGCGAGCCGAGCTGGCCGCCGGCCATGTAGAGAGTCTTGGCGGAGGAGTTAATGATCTGGTCGATCGCCTGCATCGCAAAGTTGAAGGTCATGAACTCGACGATCGGCTTCAGCCCGGCGAACGAGGCGCCGACGCCGAGCCCGGCGAAGCCTTGCTCGGTGATCGGCGTATCGATCACCCGCTTCGGCCCGAACTCGTCGAGTAGCCCCTGGCTGACCTTGTAGGCGCCCTGATAGGCGGCGACTTCCTCGCCCATCAGGAACACTTCCGTGTCGCGGCGCATCTCCTCGGCCATGGTGTCGCGCAGGGCCTCGCGAACGGTTATTTGCGCGGTCGGCCCGGTGTACTCCGGCTCCGCCGGCACATTCGAGGCCGGCAACGGCTGGCCCGGCGAAGGCGCGGGCGTGCTGACCGCGACCGGGGCCGGCTCCATGTTGACCGGCACGGGAATTTCGAGCGCGGCTTCGAGCGCACTCGCGTCCTCGCCCTCGGCGAGCAGCAAGGCGATCGGCGTGTTGATGGCGACGCCCTCGCTGCCCTCGGCAACGAGAATTTTACCGAGCACGCCTTCGTCGACGGCTTCGACTTCCATGGTCGCCTTGTCGGTCTCGATCTCGGCCAAGACATCGCCGGAGGCAACGCTTTCGCCCTGCTTCTTCACCCACTTGGCGAGCTTGCCCTCGGTCATCGTCGGCGACAGCGCCGGCATCAGAATTTGGATGGGCATCAAGGTCTCCTGAACGGACGCGATCGAGAAGCTTAGACTTCGATCAGAATGTCGGTGTGGAGTTCGGACGGATCCGGCTCGGGACTCTTCTGGGCGAACTCGGCCGCCTCATTGACCGCGGCTTTGACTTCGCGGTCGATCTCCTTGAGCCGGGCCTCGTCGACGAACTGGCGCTCGAGCATGAAGGTACGCAAGGTATCGAGCGGGTCGCTCTCCTTGCGCATCTTGGCCACCTCCTCCTTGGTCCGGTACTTGGCCGGATCGGACATCGAGTGGCCGCGGTAACGGTAGGTATTCATCTCCATGACGTACGGGCCGCTGCCGCCGCGAACGTGCGAAACGACCTCCGCGCCGGCGGCGCGAACCTCGAGAACATCCATGCCGTTCACCTGGACGCCCGGAATGTCGAAGCTTTCGCCGCGACGGTAGAGGTCGACCGTCGCCGACGCGCGCGCGACCGAAGTGCCCATGCCGTACTTGTTGTTTTCGATGATGTAGATGATCGGCAGCTTCCACAGCGAGGCCATGTTGAAGGACTCGTAGACCTGGCCCTGGTTGGCCGCGCCATCGCCGAAGTAGCAGTAGCAAATGCCGCCGTCCTCGCGGTACTTGTGGGCGAAGGCGAGGCCGGTACCGAGCGGGACGGAGGCGCCAACGATGCCGTGGCCGCCATAGAATCCCTTCTCGCGGCTGAACATGTGCATCGAGCCGCCCTTGCCCTTGGAGTAGCCGTCGGCGCGGCCGGTCAACTCGGCCATGACCCCTTTCGGATCCATCTCGCAGGCGAGCATGTGGCCATGGTCGCGATAGGTCGTGATGATGGAATCACCGGGAATGGCCGTCGACTGCATACCGATGACGACGGCTTCCTGGCCGATGTACAGGTGGCAGAAACCGGCGATCAGGCCCATGCCGTAAAGTTGCCCCGCCTTCTCCTCGAACCGGCGGATCAGCAGCATCTTTTTGTAGTCGTGGAGCAGCTGGTCGGACGGCGGAACCTCGCGCCCGGAAGCCTTGCCCTCGCCGGCGTTCGCGCCGGGCTCTGTCTCTGCGTTATTGGGCATAAGCCCCTCCCTTGGTTCCGGTCGGACCTTCGTTGGCGATGGTCTCGTATCGTGAGGTCTCGTGCTGGGTGGGTCAGCGGCGGGACGGGGCGTGATCCTATTGCGAGCGACTCTGGAAAACAAGCGACGAAGCAAACCCCTTCGGACAGCGTATTGCACGCCTCGCGCGATCCAATCCAACATTCGTTGACAAGATATGGAAATGCGAGCGCGGCAACAGGTATCCAGCCGGGTAGCGGATGAACCGGGGGGATCAGCGCCGGCCGTTGAGCACGCCCTCCTCGCCATGCGGTCGCGGACGTGTTCCCGGCTCCCGTCCGGTGGGCTCCGTATCTTCGGGAAGGAAGCTCGCGTCCTCGTCCGTCGTAAAGATGACGGCTTCGTTGGCGGCGCCATAGTTGAGCACGCGGCGCGCCCATTCATCGAGCATGTCGCGATCGAGGCTCGCGGAGCGCAACAGCCGCACCCTGCGCTCCAGGGTCAGGCGCTCCTCGCGAATGCTGGCCAGGGAGATCCGGGCGTCGGCCACGTCCTGGTCGAGAACATGCCATGCGATCAGGCCACGATCACCGTGGATCACGTGGTAGACGAAGTAGCCGATGACACAGATGCCGACGACCGCGCCGATCCCTTGCCGAGCCCGCTTGCGCAGTTCAGCCGACCCAAAAATCAACACCCGAGCCCTTCGCGGTCATCATGGTTGATGGAATCTCAGTATGATCGGGTGGCCGAGCCGATCAAACCGTTTCTTTAACGCCCGTGCCCTTGCTTCCTCGGCCGACGGAGCCACGGATACGGGGAACGCAAGCGCGGTCCTCGCGTTTTTCGATCGGCCGCAAGCTTCAAAGGCGTACGGGGGCGCACGGAAAGAGCGAGCAAACGCCCGCTCTTCCCGCCACCCGGCGAGGGTCCGCCTAGCGGTGACGCAGAATCGACCGTCCGGCGAAGCGAGCCGCCGAGCCGAGCTGTTCTTCGATCCGGATCAATTGGTTGTACTTGGCGATCCGATCCGAGCGGCTGAGCGAACCGGTCTTGATCTGGCCGGCGTTGGTCGCGACCGCGATGTCGGCGATGGTCGCGTCCTCGGTCTCGCCGGACCGGTGTGAGATAACCGCGGTGTAGGACGCCTTGTGGGCCATCTCGACGGCCTCGAGCGTCTCGCTCAGGGACCCGATCTGGTTGACCTTGACCAGGATCGAATTGGCGATCGCGCGATCGATGCCGTCCGCGAGCCGCTTCGGGTTGGTGACGAACAAATCGTCGCCGACGAGCTGGATCTTGCCGCCCAGTTCCTCGGTCAGGATCTTCCAGCCGTCCCAGTCGTCCTCGGCCATCCCGTCCTCGATCGAAATGATCGGGAAGCGGCTGGCCAGATCGGCGAGGTAGCGCGCGTTGCCGGCGGCGTCGAGCACCTTGTTCTCGCCGGCCATGTTGTATTTGCCGTCCTTGAAGTACTCGCTCGACGCGCAGTCGAGCGCCAGCATGACGTCGTCGCCCGGCTTGAAGCCGGCCGCCTCGATCGCCTTCATGATGAAGCCAAGGGCCTCGTCGGCGCTGCTCAGGCCTGGCGCGAACCCGCCCTCGTCGCCGACGTTGGTGTTGTGGCCGGCGTCCTTGAGCCCCTTCTTGAGCGCATGGAAGACCTCGGCGCCCATCCGCACCGCCTCGGCGATCGAGGCCGCGCCGACCGGCATGATCATGAATTCCTGGATGTCGATGGGGTTGTCGGCGTGCGCGCCGCCATTGACGATGTTCATCATCGGCACCGGCAGCAGCCGGGCCTGGGTTCCGCCGATGTAGCGATAGAGCGGCAGTTCGGCTTCCTCGGCCGCTGCCTTGGCCACCGCCATGCTGACGCCGAGAATCGCGTTGGCGCCGAGGCGCCCCTTGTTGGCGGTGCCGTCGAGCTCGATCATGGCGCTGTCGATGGCGAGCTGATCAATCGCCTCCATGCCGGCGATCGCCTCGAAGATCTCGCCGTTGACGGACTCGACGGCCTTCTTCACGCCCTTGCCGAGATAGCGCTTCTTGTCGCCGTCGCGCAGCTCGACCGCTTCGTGCACGCCGGTCGAGGCGCCCGAAGGTACCGCGGCGCGGCCGCTGGCCCCGCTCTCCAAGGTGACGTCGACCTCAACCGTCGGGTTGCCCCGGCTATCGAGAATTTCACGCCCCGTAATGTCCATAATGCCGCTCATGCGCTTCGCACTCCTCTCCCAGGCTCATGTTGTCGCTTGTAAATTCAGGCCGAGCACGATCCCCGGCCGGTCCGCCGCGAACTGCGCCACGTCATACCCTTAACCCGGCGCCAGTGGCAAGCGCGAGGCCAACTCGCGACAGGCACGAGGCAGGCTCGGGCGCGCGTCATGACGCCTGTTCGAGGACAACCGGACGCCGCTTTGCCAACCCGTCGAATTCAATCAACATCTCAAGAACGTCGGGCAGGTTCTTAAAGGAAATCATGTTCGGGCCGTCGCTTGGCGCGTGGTCCGGGTCGGGGTGACTTTCGATGAAGACAGCGGCAACGCCGATCGATACCGCGGCGCGGGCGAGAACGGGCGCGAATTCGCGCTGACCGCCGGAAGCGGTGCCCTTGCCGCCCGGCTGCTGGACCGAGTGGGTCGCGTCGAACACGATCGGGCAGCCGGTCTGGGCCAGGATCGGCAGCGCCCGCATGTCGCTGACCAGCGTGTTGTAGCCGAAGCTGACGCCGCGTTCGCAGACCATGACATTGTCGTTACCGGCGCCGCGGATCTTGTCGACGACGTTGGCCATGTCCCATGGCGCCAGGAACTGCCCCTTCTTGACGTTGATCGCCAAGCCCGTCTTCGCCGCCGCGACGAGAAGGTCGGTCTGGCGGCACAGGAACGCCGGGATCTGGAGCACGTCGACCGCCTCGGCGACCGGCGCGCACTGATCGGGCTCGTGGACGTCGGTGATGACCGGCACGCCCACCGTTTCGCGGATCTCGGCGAACACCGGCAGCGCCTCGGCCATCCCCACTCCGCGCGCGCCGCTCAGGCTGGTGCGATTGGCCTTGTCGAATGAGGACTTGTAGATCAACCCGATGCCAAGCCGCGTTGTCATCTCGGCCAGGGCATGAGCGGTCTCAAGGGCGTGCTCGCGGCTCTCCATGACGCAAGGACCGGCGATCAGAACCAAGGGCAGATCGTTGCCAATACTGAGGCCGGCAACGGAAACGTGATGAGGCTCGGTCATCGTGGATTCCTCCTTAAGGTACGATCGCTTTAAGGTACGATCGCTGGCCCACATCGCATCGCGCGGCCGTCAAACCAGCCGCGACTGTTCGACGGCGGCGCGGATGAACGAGGTAAACAGCGGGTGCGGGTCGAACGGCTTCGAACGCAACTCAGGATGAAACTGTACCCCGAAAAACCACGGATGGTCGGGAATTTCGACTATTTCCGGCAGCAGGCCATCCGGCGACATTCCGGAAAACACCAGACCGCAGCGCTCGAGCAAGCCGATGTAGTTGTTGTTGACCTCGAAGCGGTGACGGTGGCGCTCGAAAATCCGGTCCACCCCAAAAATCTCCCGCGCCCGGCTGTTCTTGCGCAGGACACACTCGTAGGCGCCCAGCCGCATGGTCCCGCCGAGATCGCCGCCGGCATTGCGCTGCTCGCGCCTGTTGCCGCGCACCCATTCGGTCATCAAGCCGACCACCGGCGCGGCGCACGGTCCGAACTCGGTCGATCCCGCTTCGGGAATTCCAGCGAGGCTGCGCGCCGCCTCGACGACGGCCATCTGCATGCCGAAACAGATGCCGAAATAGGGTATCCGATGCTCGCGGGCGAACTGCGCCGCGGCGATCTTGCCTTGGGCGCCGCGCTCGCCGAAGCCGCCGGGGATGAGGATGCCGTTGACGCCCTGGAGCCGATCGAGCGCGCCGTTGCTGTGCTCGAAGATCTCGGAGTCGATCCAGTCCACCCGGACCCGGACGTTGTTCGCGATGCCGCCGTGGGTCAGCGCCTCGGCCAGCGACTTGTAGGCGTCGAGCAGCCCGGTGTACTTGCCGACGACGGCGATCGTCACCTCGCCTTCCGGTTTTATCAGCCGTGTCGTGATCTCCCGCCAGGTCCCGAGATCGGGCGGCGGCGGGTCGAGCTTGAAGTGCCGGCAGACCTGATCGTCGAGCCCCTGGTCGTGATAGCTGATCGGAACGGCGTAGATCGTAGCGACGTCGAGCGCGGGAATGACCGCCTCGTAGCGGACGTTGCAAAACAGCGCGATCTTGCGCCGCTCCGCCTCCGGCAGCGGGTGCTCGGCCCGGCACAGCAGCAGGTCGGGCTGGATACCGACGCTCAGCAACTCCTTGACCGAGTGCTGAGTCGGTTTCGTCTTCAACTCGCCCGCGGCCGGCAGGTAGGGCAGCAGCGTGACATGGATGTACATCGCGCGCTCGCGGCCCAACTCGTTGCCGAGTTGGCGGATGGCCTCGAGGAACGGCAGGCTTTCGATGTCGCCGACGGTGCCGCCGATTTCGCAGAGCACGAAATCTTCGCCGTCGAGGTCGTTGCCGATGAATTCCTTGATCGCATCGGTGATGTGGGGAATGACCTGGATCGTCGCGCCGAGATAGTCGCCGTGGCGCTCGCGGGCGATGACGTCGGAATAGATCTTACCGGTGGTGACGTTGTCGCTGCGGCGCGCCGGCACGCCGGTGAAGCGCTCGTAATGGCCGAGGTCAAGGTCGGTCTCGGCCCCGTCATCGGTGACGTAGACCTCGCCGTGCTGGTAGGGGCTCATCGTCCCGGGATCGACGTTGATGTAGGGATCAAGCTTGCGCAAGCGGACGCGGAAGCCGCGCGCCTGAAGCAGCGCGCCGAGGGCCGCCGAGGCCAGGCCCTTGCCAAGCGAGGAGACCACGCCGCCGGTGATGAAGATGAACCGCGTCATGGACCCGGAGTATATGCCAGAAGGAAGGCGGCGCGCCCAGAAGGAATGGGCCGCGAGTTCGGAATGACGACCCCCTTGAACCCGGCCACGGCCGCTGGCGCGGCTAGCGCGCCAGCGGGGCTGTTGGGCCGGCGGGTGTCGGAGGCGCTTCTGGAGCCTTCTGTGCGTCGCCTCCGCCCTGCGGTGCTTCCGCGCCGCCTTGCGCCGGCGCGGTCGTTTGCGGCGGCGCCTGGTCGAAAATCGAGCCGGCGGGGCCGCCGCCGGATAGCTTCGCCAGGGTCAGGCTGGTCACGATAAAGATCGCGGCGAGGATCGCCGTCGTTCGGGTCAGCAGGTTGGCGGTGCTGCGGCCGCTGAGAAATCCGCTCATCCCGCCGCCGCTGCCGCCGCCGATGCCGAGCGCACCGCCTTCGCTGTGCTGAAGCAGAACAACCGCGACCAGCGAGATGGCGATAATCAGATGTATAACAAGCAGAACCGTTACCATTGAGGCTCCCGCTCCGGCCGCCCGCTCACGGGCAGCTTTGTGCGATGGTCCAAAAATCTTCCGCCTTGAGCGCCGCGCCGCCGATGAGCCCGCCGTCGATATCGCCCTGGGACAGCAATTCCTTGGCGTTCTTGGCGTTCATCGAGCCGCCGTAGAGGATGCGCATGCCGTTCCCGGCGTCGCTGCCGAGCTTGTTGACCAGTTCGGCCCGGATCGCGGCGTGAACTTCCTGCGCCTGTTCCGGCGTGGCCGTCCGGCCGGTGCCGATGGCCCAGACCGGCTCGTAGGCGATGACCGTGTTGGCCGCCGTGGCGGCGACGGGCAGCGAGCCCTGCAACTGGCTGCGATTGACGTCGAGGGTCTTGCCGGCGTCGCGCTCTTCCAAGGTCTCGCCGATGCATACCACCGCCATCAGTCCCGCGGCGAGCGCGGCTTCGGCCTTGGCCTTGACCACCGCATCGGTCTCGGCGTGGTTGGTCCGCCGCTCCGAATGGCCGACAATGACCGCGCCGCATCCGGCATCCTTCAGCATCCAGGCGCTGGTGTCGCCGGTGTGAGCGCCCTTCTCCGCGGCGTGGCAATCCTGGCCGCCGACGGCAATCTTACTGCCGGCCACGGCCTCGACCACCGTGCCGATCAGGGTGAACGGCGGGCAGACCAGCATGTCGCACTTCACCGAGCCGGCCTTCTTCATCCGCGACGCCAGATCCGCCGCCAGGGCACCGCCGTCCGCCCGCAGACAGTTCATTTTCCAGTTGCCGGCAATCAGAATACGGCGGCTCATGCTACCCTCCATTGTTTTTGGCCTCCATTATCGCTGGATGGCCGTTCCCCGTGGTCGGCGTTTCTTAACACAGCGCCCCGCTCCGTCAAACTGATACCTCCCCTGGCGCCTCTTGGCGCCGAGCCTCTTGGCGCCGAGCCTCTTGGCGCCGAGCCTCCTGGCGCCGCCCCGCCGCGCGCCGACCATGCGGCCCGTGGAGCGGAGCGCGCGCTTTGGCTTGCCGCTCAACGTGCGCAACTTTATGATCACAACCTCTCCGAGGCGGCTGGATATGGACGCCGCTCTCCTTCCAGCCCGTCTCATCGCGCGGCTACTCATGGCAACAGGTAGAACAAGGCTTCCATGCTCGAATCCATTCGCAAGTACACCAGTTCGTTCGTCGTCAAGGTATTGTTCGTCGTTCTAATACTGAGCTTCGGCGTATGGGGGGTGGCCGACGTATTCCGGCCAGGTGGAGGCGGAGACTGGGCCATCCAGGTCGGCGACATGAAGATTCCGCCGCAGACGGTGCGCGACGATTACCAGCGCGAGCTCAATCGGTTACGCCAGGCCGTCGGCGGCACGCTCGACGCGGAAAAGGCCCGGGCGTTCGGGCTTCCCAACCAGGTGGTCAGCGGCATCATCGGCCGCGCCCTGATCGACTCCGAGAGGAACCGGCTTGGCCTCGTTGTCGGCGACGACGCCGTGCGCGCCGCCATCCAGGCCGATGCGTCGTTCCACAATGCCTCGGGAACCTTCGATCAGGACCTGTTCCGCCGCGTCCTACAGATGAACGGTCTGACCGAGAGCGGCTTTGTCCGCCTCGTCCGCGACGACATTGCCCGCCGGCAGCTGATCGCGAGCGTGACGGAAGGCGTGGCCGCTCCGGCCGGACTTGTCGACGCCATTTATCGCCAACGCGAGGAAAGGCGGACAGCCGAGTACGTCGCCGTCGCGGCCTCGGGCATCAAAGGTATCGGCGTTCCCGACGAGACCCGGATCAAGGCCTTCTACGAAGCGCATCCGGAATTGTTCTCGGCGCCGGAGTATCGCGCGGCGACCGCGCTTGTTCTGTCCGCCGAGGCCCTTGCCGGTACCGCCACCGTCTCCGACGCGGCGATCGGCGAGGCCTACGCCGCGCGGCAAAGCGAATTCACCGAGCCGGAACGGCGATCGATCGAACAGGTGCTGGTGAGGGACGAAGCGGCGGCGCGGCTGGCTCGTGATCGGCTCGCCGGCGGGGCTGATTTCGCCGCCGTCGCAAGCGAGCTTTCCGGCCAGGGCGCATCGAGCATCAGTCTCGACAAGGTGACCAGGTCGCAGCTCCCCGGCGCCCTCGGCGAGGCCGCGTTCGCGCTTGGCGCGGGCGAGCTCAGCCAGCCGCTGCAAAGCCCGCTTGGCTGGCATGTCCTCAAGGTTACCGGGATCGAGCCGGCGCGCGAGAAGCCTCTCGCCGAAGTCCGCGACCAGCTTGCCCGCGAGCTCGCCCGGGAAAAGGCGACCGACGAGTTGTACGCCCTGAGCACCCGGCTGGAAGATATTCTCGGCGGCGGCGCGTCGATTGAGGAGGCGGCGAGCCAGCTCGGCCTCGATCCGCGCAAGGTCGACGCGATCGACGCCGCGGGCAAGGATCCGTCCGGCGCGGTTGTCGAGTCTCTGCCGGAAGGCTTCGCCGCCACCACGTTCGCGACAGCCGAAAATAGCGAAAGCCCGCTGACCGAAGCCGGCAGCGGCACCTTCTACGTGGTCCGGGTTGACCGCGTCACGCCCGCCGGGGTCGAGCCGCTGGCCTCGGTGCGCGAAGCCGTCATCGCGGCGTGGCAGGCCGAACAGCGCCGCGAGCGGGCTTTTGCCATCGCCGAAGAGATCGCCCAGGCGGCCCGCGCCGGCACCGCCCTTAGCGTCGCCGCCGAGGCCAAGGGGCTAAGCGCCGCGACGACGCCGCCATTTACTCGCAACGCCGCCGCCGCAGGGACCAACGGTGTGCCCGCTGCCCTGGTCGGCGATGTCTTCGCCGCCGACACCGGCGACATCAAGGTCGTGCGCTCGCCCGACGGGGCGTATGTCGCGCGGGTGGCCTCGGTCGTCGCGGCCGATCCCAACGTCCAGTCCGACGCCGGCATGCAGGTCCGCAAGGAGCTCGACAGCCAGATCGAGGAAGACATGCTGACGCAGTATTCGAATGGGATCCGCCGGGAGTTTCCGGTGACGATGAACACCCGCGTCCTCGAGCAGGTTTTCTAGGCAGGGTTGGCCGAGTGGGCTGGCCGCGGCACTGAACCGACATGCACGTTGAACCTGCGTTTTTGACGTTTTCGGCCGCCTACGAGCGCGGCACGGCCCAGGTCGTCTGGACCACGCTGGTTGCCGATCTGGAAACGCCGGTGTCGGCGATGCTCAAGCTCGCCGGCGGCGCGGCCTACAGCTTTCTGCTGGAGTCCGTTGAAGGCGGCGCGATCCGCGGCCGCTATTCGTTCATCGGACTGAAGCCCGATCTGATCTGGCGTTGTCGCGGCGCCGACGCGGAGGTCAATCGCAACGCACGCGACGATCCGGCGGCATTCGAAGCTTGCCCGGAACGCGGGGGCCCGCTTGCGTCATTGCGCGCCGTTGTCGCTGAATCGGCGATCGAGCTGCCGGACAACCTCCCGCCGATGGCCGCGGGCCTCGTCGGCTATCTGGGCTATGACATCGTTCGCTTGGTCGAGCGGCTCCCCGTCAAGAATGAAGACGTGCTCGGCGTGCCCGACGGCCTGTTCGTCCGCCCGACGGTCATCTGCGTGTTTGACAGCATAAACGATACGGTAACCATCATCACCCCGGTGCGGCCGCAGGCTGGCGCGGGGGAAGCTGCGGCCTCCGCGGCCGAGGCGTTCGACCTGGCGCGCGAGCGGCTTGCGCACACCGTCGCCGACTTCGAGCGCAGCGTCCGCTACCGGCGCGCCTCTCCCGAGGCAGCGCAACCCGTGGCCATGCCGCCATCCAACGTCGGTCCGGGCGGCTATCAGAAGTTCGTCGCCCGCGCCAAGGAGTACATTCTCGCCGGCGACATTTTCCAGGTGGTCCCGTCGCAACGCTTCGCGGTACCCTTTTCGCTGCCGCCGTTCGCGCTGTACCGGGCGCTGCGTCGGCTCAACCCTTCGCCCTTCCTGTTCTTTCTCGATTTCGGCGAATTCGCGGTGGTCGGCTCCAGCCCGGAAATCATGGTCCGGGTCCGTGACGGCAAGGTCACCATCCGCCCGATCGCAGGCACCCGGCCGCGCGGCCAGACGCCCGCTGAAGACGCGGCGCTCGCGAGCGAACTGCTTGCCGATCCCAAGGAACGGGCAGAGCATCTGATGCTGCTCGATTTGGGCCGCAACGATGTCGGCCGGGTTTCCCGCGTCGGCACGGTCAAGGTCACCGAGCAGATGGAGATCGAGCGCTACTCCCACGTGATGCATATCGTCTCCAACGTCGAGGGCGAGCTGGATCCGCGGCTCGATGCGATCGATGCGCTGATCGCGGGCTTTCCCGCCGGAACCGTCTCCGGCGCGCCGAAGGTGCGGGCGATGGAAATCATCGAGGAGCTCGAACCCGAGCGGCGCGGCATCTACGGCGGCTGCATCGGCTACATCAGCGCCGGCGGCGATCTCGACACCTGCATCGCGCTGCGCACCGGCATCGTCAAGGACAATACCCTTTACGTCCAGGCCGGTGGCGGCATCGTCGCCGACAGCGATCCGGACGCCGAGCACCAGGAAACCTGCAACAAGGCCCGCGCCCTGATCACCGCCGCCGGCGAAGCGATCCGCTACGCCGCTCTTGCCGCTGAACGGCCGGCGAAAGCGTGATATGCTGCGCTTGTTCCGCGCGGAGCCGCGTCGGCACACGAGCTCGGAAAGAACGAGCCGCGGCGCCGCGCAACGCGGCTCGTCGAGGTGGCGCAGCGAAACGCGGGTCATCGAGGTCTTGGGAGGGAAGCAGTTGAAACAGGCGAATGAGCGAGTGCGCGACGACGCATCCTGGCGGTGGACGGTCGACGGGGTCTCTCCGGCGGCTCAGGACGCGGCCCGCAATGCGGCGCGGCGCGCGAAGATGTCCCTGGGCGAGTGGCTTGAGGGGACAATCATCCGCGTCGTCGAGCGGGGCTCGAAGAGTGGCGAGACGGCCGATCCGCGACCGACACGGCGGTATTTCTAACGCTCGACCCGCGGCGAGAGACGGTATCAGTTCCGCCGCAGGCGATCCAGCAGACCGCTGCTTGACGGGTTGGTCCGGCCGCCGAGGCGATCGAGATCGCGATTGATGGTCCGCTGGCGGCCTTCGAGAGCGCGGCGCTCAAGATCCTGCCGCCGCGCATCGGGCGACGGACCGGCTGGCGGCGGCGCCGGGTCATAGGGCGCCGGGGGCGGCGTCCTGACGGTGGCGTCCGGCGGTTTCTGCTCGCGCTTGCGATCGAGGGTCTCGATGCGGCTTTCGTTCCGCTGGCGCTCGATCTCCAGGGGTGCCTGCTCCGACTCGGCGGCGATGCTCCCGGCCCCGGTGTGGAGCAACGCCGCGATCGCGCCCGCGAGAGCCCCCGCAAGCGTCCATCGTCCGCACGGCGTGCCGCGCCGGTGTCGCGCTTGACGCCCTTGGGGCCGGCGGTCATTGTGGCCGACCGGTTCTAATCGCCATGACCGCGCCGCGGGCCGCGGGCGAGAACGCAAAACACAGCGCATGCGGTCGATGATTTGGGTGCCCATGAAGCGATGCTCTTACTGATCGATAACTACGACAGTTTTACCTATAACCTGTTTCATTATCTCGGCATCCTCGGCGTCGACGTCCAGGTGCGCCGTAACGACGCCCTCGGCGTGGCGGACGCGATGGCCATGGATCCGGAAGCGATCGTTATCTCGCCGGGACCCTGCGATCCCGATCGCGCCGGCATTTGCCTCGAGCTGATCACCGCCGCCGCCGGACGGATCCCGATTCTCGGCGTCTGCCTCGGCCACCAGGCTATCGGTCAGGCCTTCGGCGGCAGGGTCGCCCGTGCGCCCGTGCCGATGCACGGCAAGCTCAGCCGAATTTCGCACGCCGGCACCGGCTTGTTCGCCGGCCTGCCGAGCCCGTTCACCGCGACCCGCTATCATTCGCTGATGGTGGCAAGCGACGGCCTGCCCGAGTGCATCGAGGTGACAGCGGAAAGCGAAGATGGCGTAATCCAGGGTTTGCAACACCGCGACCTGCCCATTTACGGCGTCCAGTTTCATCCCGAAAGCATCGCGACCGAGCATGGCCACCAACTCCTCGGCAACTTCCTCGCGCTGGCCCGGAGCGGACGGGCACGCGAGCGGGTGCCGGCATGAGTTCGACCATCGCCGGGATGAAGGCGCTGCTCGCCCGGGTCGCCGCCGGCGCCAGCCTGACCGAGACCGAGGCCGAGGCGGCGTTCGAAATCATGATGTCGGGTGACGCGACCCCCGCCCAGATCGGCGGCTTTCTCATGGCGCTGAGGGTGCGCGGCGAGAGCGTCGAGGAAATCACCGGCGCGGTCCGGGTGCTGCGCGCCAAGGCCATGCGGGTCTCCGCGCCTGAAGGTGCGATCGACATCGTCGGCACCGGCGGCGACGCCTCCGGGACCTTCAACATCTCGACCGGCGCCGCCCTGGTTGTCGCCGGCGCGGGCGTGCCCGTTGCGAAGCACGGCAATCGCGCGCTCTCGTCCAAATGCGGATCGGCCGATGTTCTGGCCGCGCTTGGCGTCAACATCGAGTGCGAGCTGGCTTTGGTCGAGCGGGCCATCGGCGAGGCGCGCTTCGGCTTCATGATGGCGACACGCCATCACGAGCGCCATGCGTCACGTCGCCGGCCCGCGCGTCGAGCTGGGTTTGCGGACAATCTTCAACATCATCGGCCCGCTGTCGAACCCGGCCGGAGTCACCCGCCAGTTCTCCGGCGTCTTCGAGCGCAAGTGGATCGAACCGATGGCGCGCGTGCTGGGCGCGCTCGGCAGCGTTCGCGCCTGGGTCGTGCACGGCTCCGACGGGCTCGATGAGTTGACGACCACGGGTGCGTCGTTCGTCGCCGAACTCGACCATGGCCGGATCCGGACGTTCGAGGTCTCGCCGCGCGACGCCGGGCTCGAGTTGGCCCGGCCGGAAGATCTCAAGGGCGGCGACGCCGAGACCAACGCCGCGGCCATTCGCGCCATGATCGGCGGCGAGCACGGGCCATTTCGTGACGCCGTCGTGTTCAACGCGGCGGGCGCGCTGATCGTCGCCGGGCGGGCGGAGACATTGCGCGAGGGGGCCGTCAAGGCGAGCGAAGCGATCGACAACGGCGGCGCAAGGGCGGCCCTCGCCCGCCTGGTCGAAATTTCCAACGTGCCTGTAAGCGCCGAAGCACCTCGAGCGAGCGCGCGGTCATGAGCCTTGCCGTCACCATCGACGGGCGGTCCATGGCCGACCGACTTAACCGGAAGGTTCGCGACGAGGTCACTCATCTGCGCAAGAGCCACCGGTTGACGCCGGGTCTGGCGGTCGTGCTCGTTGGCAGCAACGCCGCGAGCGAGATCTATGTTCGCACCAAGGCCAGGCTGTGCGAGGAGGTGGGCATGAAGTCGTTCGCCCATCACCTCCCCGCCGATGTCCGCGAAGAAGACCTGCTGACGCTGATCCACGGCTTGAATGTCGACCCGAACGTCCATGGCATCCTGGTCCAGCTCCCGTTACCGCCGCAAATCCGCGGCGAGACGGTGCTCGCGGCGATCGATCCGGCGAAGGATGTCGACGGCTTCCATGTCATCAACGTCGGCCGGCTGGCCACCGGCGACAGCCGGGCCCTGGTTCCTTGCACGCCGACCGGCTGCATGATGCTGATCGGAAGCCAAATTTCCGACCCGGCCGGAAAGAGGGCCGTGGTCATCGGCCGCTCGAATATCGTCGGCAAGCCGATGGCCCAGCTTCTCCTGGCCGCCGACTGCACCGTCGTCATCGCGCACTCGAAGACGACCGACCTCGCCTCCGAATGTCGCCAAGCCGACATTCTGGTTGCCGCCACGGGACGGCCGGAAATGGTCAAGGGCGACTGGATCAAGCCGGGCGCGGTCGTTGTCGACGTCGGCATCAATCGCATTCCGTTGGCCGGAAACAAGACGAAGCTGGTCGGCGATGTCGACCATGAAGCGGCGCGCGCGGTGGCCGGCGCGATCACCCCGGTCCCCGGCGGCGTCGGGCCGATGACGGTTGCGTGTTTATTGCGGAACACGGTGATCGCCGCCTGCCGCCAGCGCAAGCTCGACAACCCGGATATCTGACAAGGGCATTGCGGCGGGTGCGAAAAGCCCTAAAATAGAGGGTGTTTCGTGTTGAGAATGCCTTTCATTTGCACTCTAGTCAGTGTCGGCGTATGCTGGACCAGATGCCGGACCATGGGGTTGACCAGTGAGATTGAAGGATCTGGCTATCGGCGACTCGGCGCGCGTCATCGGCTTCGAACGCGGCGACCGGTCATACCGTGAAAAGCTGCTCTCGATGGGGCTGACGCCAGGCACGGAATTCACCATATCGCGCGCCGCGCCGCTCGGCGATCCGGTTGAGCTGAAGGTGCGGGGCTATGCGGTCTCGCTGCGCAAGGACGAGGCCGAACTGTTGAAAGTGGAGCGGACGTGACCGATTCGTCGCTCACCGTCTGCGTCGTTGGCAATCCGAACTGCGGCAAATCGACGTTGTTCAACGCCCTGACGGGAGCGCGCCAGCAGGTCGGCAACTGGCCGGGGGTGACGGTCGAGCGAAAGACCGGATCCTACGCCGACGGCGATCTGCGGGTGAGCGTTGTCGATCTCCCCGGCATCTACTCGATGGGCGTGACCTCGTCGGCGTCCGTTGACGAGCGCATTGCGCGCGATTTCGTTTTGTCCGGCGAGGCCGGCCTCGTCATCAACATTGTCGACGCGTCGAACCTGGAGCGCAACCTCTACCTGACCACGCAGCTCCTGGAAATGCGGGTGCCGATGGTGGTGGCGCTCAACATGACGGATGTCGCGCGCGCTCGCGGCATCGTTGTGGATACCGCGGCGATGGCGGCGGCACTGGGTTGTCCGGTTGTGGAGATGTCGGCGCATCGGCGCCGCGGCGTCGGCGCGCTGCGCGACGTCATTCGCGAGGTCGCCGGCACGCTCAGGCCACCGGGCAGGCGGCCGAGCTATGGCGCGGTGGTCGAACAGGCCATCGGCGATCTGAAGACCCTCATCGAACCAACGGCGTCCTGCCGCAGGCTCAGCGCGCGGTGGCTGGCGATCAAGCTGCTCGAAGGTGACGAGGCGGCGCGCGACGCGGCCGGAGACTACATCGACGCGGTCGCCGCGCTTGAGGAGCGGATCTTCGCCAAGGCCGGCGAGGACGCCGACATCCTGATCGCCGACGGCCGCTACGGCTTCGCCAACGCGCTGATCGGCGTCGCGGTCCGGCGACCGGGCGAGGCTTCGCGGACGATGTCCGAGCGGATCGACCGGGTGGTTCTGAACAGGATTCTCGGCATCCCGATCTTTCTCGTCGTGATGTACCTGCTGTTCATGTTCTCGGTCAAGTTCGCCAGCGCCTTCATCGACTTCTTCGATCAGTTCTTCGCCGCTGTTTTTGTCGACGGTCTGGGCGCGTTGATGACGAGCGCCGGCGCGCCCGCGTGGCTGATCACGATCCTGGCGGACGGCATCGGCGGCGGCATTCAGACGGTGGCGACCTTCATTCCGGTGATCGCGTGCCTGTTCCTGTTCTTGTCGTTTCTCGAGGATTCCGGCTATATGGCGCGGGCCGCCTTCGTCATGGACCGGTTCATGCGGAGCATCGGTCTGCCGGGGAAATCGTTCATTCCGCTGATCGTCGGCTTCGGCTGCAATGTTCCGGCGATCATGGCCTCGCGCACCTTGGAGCATCGCCGCGATCGCATCGTCACGGTGATGATGGCGCCATTCATGTCGTGCGGCGCGCGGTTGCCGGTCTACGCCCTGTTCGCGGTCGCGTTCTTCCCGACCAATGGCCACAACCTGGTATTCGCGCTCTATCTCATCGGCATCGCGGTCGCGGTTATGACCGGGCTGGTGCTCAGAACCACCGTGCTGAAGGGCGAAACCTCGCCGTTCGTCATGGAGCTGCCGCCGTACCACTTGCCGAGATTGGGGAGCATGGTCGGGCGGACCTGGGACCGGCTCAAGGGCTTCGTGTTCCGCGCCGGACAGGTCATCGTGCCGATGGTCGCAGTGCTGTCGGTGCTCGCCTCTCTCGGCGCCGACGGCACGTTCAACAACAAAGACAGCGATCGCTCCGTGCTCGCCTCGATCGGTAGGACGCTGACGCCCGCCTTCGCTCCCATGGGGATCGAGCAGGACAACTGGCCGGCGACGGTCGGCTTGGCCGGCGGCATCCTGGCCAAGGAAGCCGTGGTCGGGACTCTCAACGCACTCTACGGCTCGCTCGACGCGAAGCCCGCGGCAAGCGAACAGCCGGCGGCGCCGATCGACGTCTGGGCTGGTATCCAGGCGGCCTTCGCGACCATTCCGGCGAATGTCGCGGCGCTCGCCGACGGCCTGCTCGACCCGCTCGGGACCGGCCAAGACCAGGCCGCGCTGGCGGCGCAGGCCGGCGGCGTCGGCAGCGTCGACAGTGCGGTCTTCGGCGCGATGGCGGCCCGGTTCGACGGCCGGATCGGCGCCTTCGCCTATCTTCTCGCCGTGCTTCTCTATATGCCATGCGCCGCGTCCATGGCCGCGATCTACCGCGAGACCGGCGCCGGCTGGGCCGCGTTCGCCGCCGTGTGGACCACCGGCCTCGCCTACGGCGGCGCCGTCCTCGCCTACCAGGTTGGCACCTTCGCGGCTCATCCGGAGAGTTCGGCGGCCTGGATCGTCGGCATTGCGGTCACTTTCGCGGCGGCCATCGTGATCTTGCGGCAGATGGGCGGGCGCGCCGTCCCGCGAGCCATTCCCGCCACGGCGGCGGAGTAGCGGCGCCATGATTCTGAGCGAGGTGAAGACCTACTTAAGCGAGCGCAAGCGCGTCTCGGTCGCCGATCTGGCAATCCACTTCGGCGCCGACGCCGCGGCGATCCGCGGCATGCTCGAGGTCTGGGAGCGCAAGGGCCGGGTCCGCCGCCTGGAGCCCGCGAGCGGCGGCTGTTCGGGCTGTCACGCCTGCGACGACGCGACGAGCGACGTCTACGTCTGGGTCGACCGCCCGGGCGCCTGACACGTCTAGGCAGGTCACCGGGGAACCTTTCATCGGCGCACTGGCACGAGGCAGCGGGGAATGGTAGAAGCGCGGCCATGACCGAGCTCTCGCTCATCCGTAACTTTGCCATCATCGCTCATATCGATCACGGCAAGTCGACCTTGGCCGACCGCCTGATCCAGCAGTGCGGCGGCTTGACCGATCGCGAGATGCGCGAGCAGGTGCTCGAACTCGATGGAGATCGAGCGCGAACGCGGCATCACCATCAAAGCGCAAACCGTGCGGCTGCTCCACACCGCCGCCAACGGCATGACCTACACCCTGAACCTGATGGACACGCCGGGCCACGTCGACTTTGCCTACGAGGTCAGCCGCAGCCTCGCCGCCTGCGAAGGTTCGATCCTGGTGGTGGACGCTTCCCAGGGCGTCGAGGCGCAGACGCTCGCCAACGCCTATCTCGCGATCGAAAGCAATCACGAGATCATCCCGGTCCTCAACAAGGTCGACCTGCCCGCGGCCGAGCCGGAGCGTATTTGCCGGCAGATCGAAGATGTCATCGGTCTCGACACCGCCGGCGCCATTCATGTTTCGGCGAAGACGGGCCTCGGTATCCCGGCTTTACTCGAGGCCTTGATCCAGCGCCTGCCGCCGCCGCGAGGCGACGCCGATGCGCCGGTGAAGGCATTGCTGGTCGACAGCTGGTACGACCCGTACCTCGGCGTGATCATTCTCGTTCGGATCAAGGATGGTTGCTTGCGCAAGGGGATGCGGATCCGGATGATGGCCGCGGGATCGACCCATCAGGTCGAGCAGGTCGGCATCTTCACCCCGAAGACCGAGCAGATCGAAAGCCTCGGGCCCGGCGAAATCGGCTTCATCACCGCCGGCATCAAGGCGGTCGCCGATACCAATGTCGGCGATACCATTACCGAGGACAGGCGGCGGGCCGCGGCCGCGCTGCCCGGCTTCAAGCCGTCGATGCCGGTGGTGTTCTGCGGCCTATTTCCGACCGACGCGGCCGATTTCGGGGATCTGCGCGAATCGCTCGGGCGGCTGCGGCTCAACGACGCCAGCTTCCACTACGAACCCGAGATGTCGGCCGCGCTCGGCTCGGGCTTCCGCTGCGGCTTTCTCGGCCTGCTCCATCTCGAAATCGTCCAGGAGCGGCTGTACCGCGAGTTCAACCTCGATCTTATCGCGACCGCGCCGAGCGTCGTCTACCGGGTCTACCTGACCGACGGCACCATGCGCGAGATCCACAACCCCGCCGACATGCCCGATCCGGTGCGCATCGCCCGGCTGGAGGAGCCGTGGATCAAGGCCACGATCCTCGTTCCCGACACCTATCTCGGCGCCATCCTCCAGCTTTGCACCGACCGGCGCGGCGAGCAGAAGGAGTTGACCTACAGCGGGACCATGGCGATGGCGACGTATCGGCTGCCGCTTAACGAGGTCGTGTTCGACTTCTACGACCGGCTCAAGTCGGTCTCGCGCGGCTACGCCAGCTTCGACTACGAGATGGACGGCTTCGCCACCGGCGATCTGGTACGGATCAGCATCCTGATTAACGCCGAGCCGGTCGACGCGCTGTCGTTCATTTGCGATCGCAGCCACGCCGAGGCTCGTGGACGCGGGATCTGTCAGCGGCTGAAGGACCTGATCCCCCGGCAGATGTTCAAGATCCCGATCCAGGCGGCGATCGGCGGCAACGTCGTCGCCCGCGAGACCATCAGCGCCATGCGCAAGGACGTCACCGCCAAGTGCTACGGCGGCGACATCACCCGCAAGCGCAAGCTGCTCGAAAAGCAGAAGGCCGGCAAGAAACGGATGCGCCAGTTCGGCAAGGTCGAGATCCCGCAGTCGGCGTTCATCGCCGCGCTGAAGATGGACGACGGCTAAGTCTTATCGCGCTACGGAGCCGCGCCCTCGGCTGGCCCTGCTCGACGCTGGCGCCATCCCGCTTACTGGACCGATGCATCTTGATATTCTATGTCAAGGCGTGTATGTGAGAAATGATGTTTAAAACATGATTGTGATCTATGATCACGGCTGCTCAGCTTAAGGCCGCGCGGGCGCTTCTCGGGATCGATCAGCGTCGGCTGGCCGAGGCCTCGGGGCTTTCGTTGCCGACCATCCAGCGCATGGAGGCTAGCGACGGAAACGTCCGCGGAAACGTGGACTCGCTTGTGAAAGTGATCGACGCCCTCAATGCACTTGGCGTCGAAGTGATTGGTGCCGAATCAGCGAGTCAGGGCGGTGGCCGCGGGGTGCGGCTAAGGGCATGAAATCGCAGGGCGGCGACATGGGACCACGTGGCCGGCCTCAATCGGGAACTCGACACGGCATGACATGTCGTTGACCGTGCTCCTTGGCGGGATCGGCGCGCTGTTCCTCGCGGCGATGGCCGTGGTCCCGGTATGCCGCGGGGCCTTCGCTAGACCGGCAATCTATAGCGTGTCCCTTGCGATCTGCGCACTCTGCCTAACTGTGTCGATCGCCGCGCTGGTCGGTGGGAGCGGTAGCGTCACCCACTCACTGCCGTTAGGCATTCCGTGGGTCGAAGCGCACGTCCGTCTCGATGCGCTGGCGGCGTTCTTTCTCGCCGTCGTTAATCTCGGCGGTGCGGCGGCCAGCTTGTACGCCATTGGCTACGGCCGCCACGAACAGGCCCCGCAGCGGGTACTGCCGTTCTTTCCGGCATTCCTCGCGGCGATGAACCTGGTCGTCATCGCCGACGACGCTTTCACATTCCTGTTCGCGTGGGAACTGATGTCGCTCGCCTCCTGGGCGTTGGTCATGGCGCACCATCGGGCCGAGGGGACGGCGCGGGCCGGCTACGTCTATCTGGTGATGGCGAGCTTCGGCACTCTGTGCCTGCTGCTGGCGTTCGGGCTACTGGCGGGCCCCGATGGCGACTACGCCTTCGCAGCGATGCGGGCCGAAACGCTGGCGCCCGGCAAGCAGGCGCTGGTGCTGCTGCTAATTCTGCTCGGCGCCGGATCGAAGGCCGGCCTCGTGCCGCTGCATGTCTGGCTGCCACTGGCCCATCCCGCCGCGCCCTCGCATGTCTCGGCGCTGATGAGCGGGGTGATGACCAAGGTGGCGGTATACGGCTTTATCCGCATCATCTTCGAGCTGGCGGGACCTCCGGCGTGGTGGTGGAGCCTCGTCGTGCTCGCCGCCGGTGCGCTCACTGCCGTGCTCGGCGTGCTGTACGCTCTGATGCAGCACGACTTGAAGCGGTTGCTCGCCTATCACACCGTCGAGAACATCGGCATCATCTACATTGGGCTGGGGTTGGCGCTGGCCTTTCAAGCGAACGGTATGGCGGCCGGCGCCGCGTTGGCCCTGACCGCCGCGCTGTTTCACGTTCTCAACCATTCCTTGTTCAAAAGCCTGTTGTTCTTCGGCTCGGGCGCCGTGCTGGGCGCCACCGGCGAGCGCGACATGGAGCACCTAGGCGGGCTGATCCATCGCATGCCGGTGACGGCGACAACCTTCCTGATCGGCTGCGCCGCAATTTCCGCTTTGCCGCCGCTCAACGGCTTCGTCTCCGAGTGGTTGACGTTTCAGGCGATTTTGGTGAGTCCCAGCCTTCCGCAATGGGGGCTTCGCTTCCTCGTACCCGCCGTCGGCGCCGCCTTGGCGCTGTCGGCGGCCCTCGCCGCGGCCTGCTTCGTCAAGGCGTTCGGCGTTACCTTCCTAGGACGACCGCGCGGTCCAAGCGCCGAGCGGGCGCGCGAGGCCGACGCGTTTTCGAGAAGCGCGATGATCGGGATCGCCGTGCTCTGCGTGCTCGCCGGCGTGTTTCCCGGACTGGTCGTCGACGCGCTGTCTGGCGCCGTGCAAAGCCTGACCGAGGGTGCGCGCTTGCCGCCGCAGTCGTCGCTGCCGTGGCTGTCGCTGGTGCCGATCTCCGCCGATCGGAGTTCATACAACGGCCTGATCATGCTCGGGTTCATTGCGGCGACTTCGACGGCGATCGCCCTGGTCGTCCGCCGGCTCGCCTCCCACGCGGTGCGCCGCGCGCCGGCTTGGGACTGCGGCTTTCCCGATCCGAGCCCGATGACCCAATACACGCCCGGCAGCTTTGCCCAACCGATCCGCCGCGTTTTCGGGGGCATCGCCTTCCGCGCCACTGAAATCGTCGAAATGCCGGAACCTGGCAGCCTGGAGCCAGCACGTCTGCACGTGCAACTCCGTGATCTTGTTTGGGAGTTTATCTTTGCACCGATCGCGACCGGCATAGCGTTTGCCGCGGAACGGTTGAACACTCTGCAGTTCCTGACGATCCGCCGCTATCTGACGCTGGTATTCGTCCTGCTCCTGCTGATGTTGTCGGGGCTTGCCCTATGGGAGTGATCGGTGACCTCTGTGTTCAGGGCATGCAGATGCTGCTGGTGGTGCTCGTCGCCCCGCTGCTGACGGGACTGGTCAGAACGGTGAAGGCGCGGTTGCTTCGCCGGCTCGGCCCGTCACCGTTGCAGCCGTACCGCGACCTACGGCGGCTGTTGCGAAAGGAGGTCGTGCTCGCCGACGGCGCCTCGTGGCTGTTCCGCGTTGCCCCCTACATCATATTTGCCGCGATCTGGGTGGCGACGGCGCTGGTGCCGACCTTCGCAACCGACCTGATGTTCAGTTGGGCGGCCGACATGATCGCGATTGTCGCCCTGCTCGCGACATCACGATTTTTCCTGGCGCTCGCCGGCCTCGACGTCGGCACCAGCTTCGGCGGGATCGGCTCCAGTCGCGAGATGATGATCGCCTCGGTCGCCGAGCCGGCAATGCTGATGGCAGTATTCACCTTGTCGCTGCTTGCCGGTTCAACGCAGCTTTCCTCCGTCGCCCACTTCATGCTGGGCCAGCAGGTCGGGCTGCGCATTTCCCTCGGCCTCGTGTTCGTTGCCCTGTTGATCGTCGCCATCGCCGAGAACGCCCGCATTCCAGTGGACAATCCGGCGACGCACCTGGAATTGACGATGGTGCACGAAGCGATGGTTCTCGAATACTCGGGACGGCACCTCGCCATGATCGAGGCGGCCGCCTTCCTCAAGCTGGTGCTCTATGCCTCGCTACTCGGCTGCGTGTTCCTCCCCTGGGGCATGGCGGCGGCGGGCGATGGCTGGCTGGCATACCTGATTGGGATCTGTGCCTATCTGCTCAAACTGGCGGCGGCCGCCGTCGCGTTGGCCGTGTTCGAGACCGCGATCGCCAAGATGCGGGTGTTCCGCGTTCCGGAATTCCTCGGCGTCGCGCTGATGCTTGGGTTGCTCGGCACGCTCTTGCTGTTCGTCACCCGGAGCGTCTGATGATCGGCCTCGCGTTCGATTTCGCCCACCTGCTCGCCGGCGGACTCGTGTTGGTCAGCCTGATGCTGCTCTATCAGGATCGGCTCTACAGCCTACTCAAGGTCTTCACCCTCCATGCCGCCGTGCTCAGTCTGGCCGTCGCCTGGCAGGCGTACATCCAAGACGCGCCGCACCTTTACGTCACCGCGGCGATCGCGATGATGTTCAAGGCGATCGTCATCCCCGTCGCCTTGCACCGGATGATCCAGCGCCTCGGCATCCACCGGGCGGTCGAAACCGTCGTCGGCATCGGGCCGACGATGCTGTTCGGCATCAGTCTGGTGGCACTGTCGATCATGGTCATGCTGCCCGTCACCGAGCAGGCGGATGCGCTGACGCGGGAGGACTTGGCGTTCGCGCTCTCCGTCGTTCTGCTCGGCCTGTTGCTGATGGTCACGCGCCGCAACGCCGTCGGTCAGGTCGTCGGTTTCATGTCGCTGGAGAATGGGTTGATCCTGGCGGCGGCCGGCGCCAAGGGAATGCCGCTGGTCGTCGAGATCAGCGTCGCCTTCTCGGTGCTCATCGCTTTCATCGTCATCGGCATCTTCCTGTTCCGCATCCGTGAACGCTTCGACACCGTCGACGTGCAGATCCTGGAAGGATTCCGCGGGGAGCAACCATGAGTGCGCCCTGGTATCCGACCGGTGGCCTCGCGGTAGCGGCGGTCCTCGTCATCCCCGCCGTTGCCGCGGCGCTGTTGGCGCTGGTTGCGTCCTACCGGCTCGGCGCGCGCCTGAACGTCGCGGCGAGCGCCTTGACGCTGATCGCCGCCTCGTCGCTGGTCATCGCCCGCCCGTCGCCGTCGCTGTACCTCAACGTCGATGACTTCAATATTTTTCTGATCGTTTTGAATACGTTCGTCGCGTTCACCACGAGCGTGTTCAGCGCAAGCTACATTGGCCACGAGATCGAAAGCGGCCGGCTGACCGCCGGCTACCTGCGATTTTATCATGCGATGTATCAGGTGCTGATGCTGGCGATGAACTTGGCGCTGCTCGCCAACAACATCGGCTTGATGTGGGTGGCGATCGAGATGGCGACGCTGACGACGGTGCTGATGGTCGGCATCTACCGCACGCCGGCGTCGCTGGAGGCCGCCTGGAAGTACTTCATTCTTGGCAGTGTCGGCATTGCGCTGGCGCTGTTCGGTACGATCCTCGTCTACCTCGCCGCCCGCCCGGTCATTGGACAGGGCCTGGAGGCGATGGCCTGGACGGTGCTCGTTGCCGAGGCGTCGGCGTTTGATCCGGCGCTGCTCAACCTCGCGTTTGTTTTCCTGTTGCTCGGCTACGGCACCAAGGTCGGGCTGGCGCCGCTGCACGCGTGGCTGCCGGATGCCCACGCCGAGGGGCCGACGCCGATTTCGGCGGTGCTGTCCGGGCTGTTGCTCAACGTCGCGCTGTATGCCCTGCTGCGCTTCAAGATCCTGCTCACCGCCAACGCGGCGGCGCTGGCACCCGGCGCGCTGATGATCGGCATGGGCCTCGTATCCCTGATTTTCGCCGCACTGATGCTGTACCGCCGCCGCGACATCAAGCGGATGTTCGCCTACTCGTCGATCGAGCACATGGGCATCATTACCTTCGCGTTTGGCATGGGCGGCCCGATCGCCAGCTTCGCCGGTCTGTTCCACATGACGATGCACAGCCTGACCAAATCGGCGATCTTTTTTGCTGTCGGGCACGTCAGTCAGGCGAAGGAAACGCAAAGGATCGCCGACATCCGCGGCCTCACCGAAAGCCATCCGGTGCTCGGCTGGAGTCTTGTACTCGGCGTCGTCGCCATCGCCGGGATGCCGCCGTTTGGTATTTTTATGAGCGAATTTCTTATCATTACCTCGACGTTCGCGCGCGAACCATTGCTCGCCCTACCGCTCGTCGCCGGCCTGCTCATCGGCGTCGGCGCCCTTGTCCTGCGCCTG
Organism: uncultured Alphaproteobacteria bacterium; assembly: GCA_963805915.1. Taxonomy (GTDB): domain Bacteria; phylum Pseudomonadota; class Alphaproteobacteria; order Rhodospirillales; family Defluviicoccaceae; genus JAEULH01. The sequence goes on along the minus strand of CAWDWD010000011.1, from coordinate 12,502 downwards.
CAGGGAATTGTTTTCGGCGACGCGAGCGGCGCCAGTGCACCTGTCCACGCCTCCTACGTGCCGCTGTTCGTCCATTTGGCGATCGTGCTGGTGGCCGGCCTGTTCCTGCCCGCCGCGCTGGTGTCGTGGTTCCGAACGGTCGCGATGATGATCGGCTGAGGGAGGCTCTTTGACTGGCATGTCCGTGTTCAGCACCGTCACCGGCAATCGTATCAGGGATTCGGAGCATCGCCCCTGGCCCCGCTTCGGCGTCGATGAAGCGGCGTGGAGGGCGGCCGCCGCAGGCTTGCGCGACGGCGAGTTTAGTCTGTCCGGGTATTGGGCGGAACCTGGCCGCGTCAACCTGGCGCTTGCCGGCTGGGCGATGAACGAGATTTGCGTGCTCAGCCTCGACTGCGCCGATGGGCACTTTCCGTCGGTCGCCGCTGCATTCCCGCCGGCCGGCCGCCTGGAGCGCACGATCGGTGATCTGCACGAGTTGATCGCCACCGGCGCACCCGATTCGCGGCCCTGGTTGAACCACGGCCTTTGGCAAGCCAAATCGACACCGCCGCCAGGCTACCGCTTCCTGCCGGTCGAGGGCGAGAGCCTGCATCAGATCCCGGTCGGCCCGGTGCATGCCGGTATCATCGAGCCGGGCCATTTCCGCTTTACCGCCAACGGCGAGACGGTGGTTAGGCTCGAAGCGCGCCTCGGCTACGTGCACAAGGGCATCGAGAGCCTGATGGCGGGTGCATCGATGGAAATGGCGGCGCGGCTCGCTGGCCGCATCTCCGGCGACAGTACCGTAGCCTATGCCATCGCCTTCGCCCGTGCCGTCGAGGCGGCGACACAAACGATTGTCCCGGATCGCGCACACTGGCTGCGGGCACTGATGGCCGAGCTGGAACGTATCGCCAACCACCTCGGCGACATCGGCGCGATCTGCAATGACGCGGCATTTTCGATCATGCTCGCCCACTGTGGCGTGTTGCGCGAGCGGGTGCTGCGCATCGCCGATGCGTGCTTCGGTCATCGCTTGATGATGGACCGCGTCATCCCTGGCGGCGTTGCCGCCGACCTCGGGGCCGAGGGCGCGGATGCCATCGCCGCGTTGGTCGCCAAAGTGCGCCACCGCTTCGCGGAACTGGTCGCCCTTTACGACAACACAGCTTCGCTGCAGGATCGCACTGTCGGCACCGGCTTCCTCACCGCCGAACGAGCGAAGCGGTTCGGGTGCGGCGGCGTCATCGGCCGCGCCTCGGGCCGGGCGGTCGATGTCCGCAAGTCGCCCGGCTACCCGCCGTATGATCAGCTCATGTTCGACGTTCCGGTGCGCGACGACGGCGACGTCAACGCGCGGGTGTGGATTCGCATCGGCGAGGTGGAGCAAAGCCTGTCGTTGGTCGAGCAAATCCTGAAGCATCTGCCCGCCGGCCCCATCCGCGCGAAAATCGTTACGCCCGCGCCGCCGGCCTGTCCCGAGGGGATGGCGCTGGTCGAAGCCTTCCGCGGCGATGTCCTGATATGGGTGCGCGTCCGCCCTGATGGCGCGATCGACCGCTGCCACCCGCGCGACCCGTCGTGGTTCCAGTGGCCGCTGCTCGAAGCGGTGATCGAGGGCAACATCGTTGCCGATTTCCCGTTATGCAACAAATCCTTCAACTGTTCCTACTCGGGCCACGACCTGTAGTGATATGCGCAAAATCCTGATTCGCAGCGCCTTCCAGCGTCCGCTCACCGAACCGCCGCCACACTCGGATGGTGCGGCGCTGGCGGAGTTGGCCGGCCGCGTCGATCAGGCGGCGCGCCGCCGGCTCGGCCGCAGTCTCGCGATCCGGGAGGTGGATGCGGGGTCGTGCAACGGCTGCGAGTTGGAAATCCACGCGCTGAACAACGCCTTCTACGACGTGGAGCGGTTTGGCATCCGCTTCGTCGCCTCGCCACGCCACGCCGACGTCCTGCTCGTCACCGGCCCTGTCACCCGCAACATGCAAGAGGCGTTGGCGCGGACCTATACGGCGACGCCGTCACCGAAGTGGGTAGTAGCCGTCGGCGGCTGCGCCTTCGATGGCGGCATCTTCGCCGGCAGCTACGCCGTGGCCGGCGGCGTCAGTGCCGTCGTGCCCGTCGATCTGCACATTCGCGGATGCCCGCCCACACCGATGCAGCTCTTGTCAGGGATACTGGCCTTGTTGAGCGCATCGACATGAGCCGTTTCGAGCGGGCGGACCACGTCCGTTGCCGCCGCCGGCGACGCGGCCTCGCTCGACGAGCTGCGCCGGATCCTTGAGGCGTTCGACGGCTGCGGCCTGAGCAAAACGGCGACCAACACCGTGTTCGGCCAGGGTGACGCCAACGCCCGGGTGGTGCTCATCGGCGAGGCCCCCGGCAGCGAGGAGGACCGCCGCGGCCTGCCGTTCATAGGCCCGAGCGGCCAGCTGCTCGACAGGATGCTCGCCTCCATCGGACTCGCGCGCGAGCGCGTGTTCATCTCCAACACCGTCTTCTGGCGCCCGCCCGGCAACCGCAGCCCGACCAGCGGCGAGGTCGCCGTCTGCATGCCGTTCGTCGAGCGCATGATCGAGCTGATCGACCCCCAGATCGTGGTGACCCTCGGCGGCCCGGCGGCCAACGCCCTGCTCGGCCGCGGCGAGAGCATCGGCCGGCTACGCGGCCGCTGGTTCACCTTCCAGACCCCGCGGCTGGCCCGCCCGGCGGCGGCGGCGGCGCTGTTTCACCCGGCCTATCTGCTCCGCACCCCGGGACAGAAACGGCTGGCATGGCGCGACCTGCTCGCCCTTCGCGCCAAACTCGACGCCCTCGATCACGCCGGATAGGAGCGCGGGCCAGATATCAGCCCGCCGCGAACACCTTCATCACCTCGTCGCCGAGGTGGTTGATGACCTTGACCGCGATGCGGCCCGACGAGGGTTTGGCGGAAGGGCCGCGAGACGGCGCTGTTCAGGCTGGCCCAGGCGTCCGCGTCGATCTCGGCCTTCAGCGTCGTCTTCAGCGCCTTGTAGGGGTCGTTGGCGCCGAGGAAGTAGGCGTGGCGGACGAAGAAGCTCTCCTCGTTGTAGTCGGTGTCGATGAACCAGCAGGCGATGCCGTCGGGGCCGTCGGAGTCGACCTCGCCGGTCTGCGGCTGGAACACGTCGACGCCGTTGATCCGCACGCGGATCTCGCCCTCGCCCGCGGCCTCGATGTCGATGTCGGGCTCGCCGAAGATCACGAACAGGTTGCCCTTGCCGGTGTTCTTGAGCGCATCGGCCATGTGCAGGTCGGCGTTCATCCGGGCCTTGAGCACCGGGATGCGGCCCAGCTTGTCGAATTCCGCCGAATGGGCGTCGTAGTTGAAGGCGCAGGCGATCAGCACGTCGAACCCGGCGTCGCCGGCCTCGCGGGCGGCTGCGACCAGATCGGGCCGGGCGACGGTGCCGAACTCGGGGCCGATGAAGATGCCGGCCCGCCTTTCCTGATCTCCCTCCATGAACCGGCCCTCGGCGCAGATGTACTTGCCCGGCCAGCCCACAAGCGACGTGAACGCGATCCGGTCGTCCTTGTGCGCCTGCTGGACGCCGGCTGTTTTCAAGTTTTCGAGGATCACCGCGGCGAAGTCGGCGGCGTCGGTGCCGCGTTCGGGCGCGGACCCGCGGCCTTCGCCGGCGCGGGCGAGATCGATCAGGCTGTCGTCGGTATCGACCGCGAGCACCCGGTGCGGCGACAGGCTCTCGACGGTGAACGGTCCGGCGACGCGGACGCGGGCGGTATCGACGTAGGGCTTGTCGTAGAGATACTCGGTCTCGGCCTTGGCGGCGATGGAGGCGTCGATCTCCTTCTGCCGGGCGATGCGCAGCTTCCACCAGCGCGCGTGCGCGTCCTTCGCCGCCTCCGGCCACGCCGCGCCCGCCTCGCGCGGAATTTCCCATTCCTCCCACGCCGTGCGCGGGTCATCGCGAGCCGCGGAGCGGCGTGGCGATCCAGTCTGGATTGCTTCGCCGGCTTCGCCTTCTCGCAATGACGACGGGGTCCGGCCGAGGGCGGCGTTCAACGCGGTGCGCAGCGGCTCCAGTTCGGCCTGGTAGCGCTCCCAGATCACGTCGATCTCGGCGTTGTTGGCGATGGATTTCAGCGTGATGTGCGGCACGCGCTCATAGACGAAGCCGTGGCGGATGTCGCCGCGGGTGGCCGCCTCCTTCGGCGGCGTGCCCGTGACCTCGCCTTCCTTGCGCCGGCCCTCGGGTGAGTCGGCGAGAATGTACTACGGATAGCGCGCGCCCATGATCCGGGCGCGGGCGAGCGCCAGGGCGACGCGGGAGGTGTCGATGGTGATCCACCGCCGCCCCCACTGCTCGGCGACATAGGCCGTCGTCCCGGAGCCGCAGGTCGGATCCAGCACCAGATCGCCGGGATCGGTGGCCATCAGGATGCAGCGTTCGATGACCTTCGGATGTGTCTGAACGACATAGATTTTGTCATCTGCCGAAGCCGCTGATCTTGTATCGTCCCAAACGTTGTGTATGGGTAGACGGAGTAGTCAGTCGATACCAGCAGTATCAGATGCTGCTGCCGAGCGACCACGATTCGGCCCGCCCGTCGCAAGACGTCGCAGACCGTCTGACGTGTCTTCCATACCGCTAGCCACCGGAGGAACTATATCGCGTTGCACGAGACACTCGGAAATCGTAGACTGTGCTCGGACGCCAGCTTGCTGAGGTAAGAGTGACCAGTGCGAACAGATCGCGCCATCTGGGACAGGATTATCGCCCGACTTCTGCTTCGCTGAGATCGTGACTACGTTCCGATCTGGCTCCTCGACAGAAGTGTATCGTGTGTTGACTTCGTCGCATCGACGGTCTTGCTCTGTGAACAGTTGGCGATATTTCACTGTTCGCTGTTTCTTGCGATACCAAAGTATGTAGTCGATAACTCCGGCAAGCAGCTCTGACATTGGCGACGCGGTCTTTGTTGAACGTGATTATGCTGACGAAATTGTCGTCTCCAAACACCTCATCCATCAGCGCCCGGACGCGGTGCACGTTCTCATCGCCGATCTGCACGAAGATCGAGCCGCTCTCGGCGAGCAGGTCGCGCGCCACGGTCAGCCGGTCGCGCAGGTAGGTGAGGTAGGAGTGGATGCCGTCGCGCCAGGTGTCGCGGAAGGCCTTCACCTGTTCCGGCTCGCGGGTGATGTGGTCGGCCTTGCCGTCCTTCACGTCGCGGCTGGTCGTCGACCACTGGAAGTTGGAGTTGAACTTGATGCCGTAGGGCGGGTCGAGATAGATGCACTGCACCTTGCCGCGCAGCCCCTCGCGCTCGGCGAGGCTCGCCATCACCTGCAGCTGTCGCCGAGGATCATCCGGTTCGACCAGTTCTGGTCGTGGGCGTAGAACTCGGTCTTCGCCTCGACGTCGGGCAGGCCGTTGAAGTCGGCGAACAGGTCCGGCATCGGCGGCGCGGCCTCCTCGGCCCGCGCGCTCGGCTCTGCGCGCATGCAGGTCGTCGATCAGGACCTTCGGGTGGACCTTCTCCTGGATGTAAGCGGCGGGGCCTGCGACGACGAGGTCGGACCAGTCCTGCTCGTCCTTGCCGCGCCAGACCAGCTGCGGGTCGAGATCGCGGTTGCGGCGCTCGTAGGCGAGGCGGATCGGCGCCTTGTCCTCCTCCCGCATCACCGACTCGATACTCGGCGGTCGGGATGTTCCGCCGCTTCGCCTCCTCGTGGGTCGAGGTGCTCTCGACGTCTTGCTTGGCTTCGTTTCTTGCGTCCATCTCGCCATGCTCTTCCGCAGTGGCCTCGCGCCTTGACGCTGCCTCGCTCGTCTGGTCGAACTGCGTCGATCAAGCTTGGCTTGAAGTCCGCTCGATCTCGTAGACGGCGGTGAACTCGGCGAACGCCCAGCGGCCGAAGCTTGCCGAGGTTGTTGACGCCCGGCACCCAGTAGGCGCGCATGGTGTTGGCCTTCTCCTTGGCGTCCTCGCCGCGGTAGCCCTTGATCTCGACGATCAGATTGAGCGGGTCGTCGGGCCGGCCGTCGTCGATCCGGACGATGAAGTCGGGGATGTAGTTCCGCGCTGTCGCCGCCCATCAGGTAGGGCACCTCGAGGCCGAGGTTCTGGTTCTTGACGTAGGCGCGCACGCGCGGATGGGCCTCGGCGACGCGGCAGAACTCCGCCTCCCAGTCGCTGTCGCAGACCACCCAGTTGATGTGGCATTTGCGCGGCGTCGGTCTGCCAGCGCGTCTCCTTGCGACGTGGTGAAGTTGACGTAGCGGGTCGAGCCGGTCGGGTTGTAGGCGTCGAGGATCGCCTTGACCGGGCGCTCGCCGGCGAGCGTTTCGGTGATCGCCGCCTTGATCCGCTCGCAGGCCATGTCGGCGATCTCCTGATACAGCAGCTGGGCCGGATAGGTGCCGCCGGTGCAGCGCGAGGTAGCCGCCGTCCAGCCACTGCCGGGCGATGCGCTTGAGCTGGCCGAACAGGTGCAGCTTCGGCTCCTCGCCGGGATCGCGGTACTTCTGGTAGAGCAGGTGCTTGGCGAGGTGGAACAGGATGGTCGAGCGGCGCATGTCGTCCAGATGCTCGAGCGTCAGGTCGACGCCCTCGCCGATGATGCCCTGGTTCTTGGTGATCGACGGGCCGACCAGATCGGGCGTCAGCTCCAGCACGCGAGTCGGCGCCGAACGTCGGCCGTGAGCTGCTCGTCCGGCAGCTCGACCCGGTAGCCCTCGACCCGGGGGAAGCTGATTTCCAGCGCGTCGCGCTCGGGGCTCACGGCATGGACGCGGATGGTCTCGCGCGGCTTGCTGCGGCGGCGCGACCACCGGCTTGGCGGCGAAGTCGAACGGGATGCCGAGGACGTCGGCATATTCGACGTTGAACAGGCCGTCCTCGTTGAGGTCGTAGGACTGGCGGCGCAGCGCGCGGCCGACGACCTGCTCGCAGAGAAGCTGGGTGCCGAAGGCGCGGACGCCGAGAATGTGGGTGACGGTGTTGGCGTCCCAGCCTTCGGTCAGCATCGAGACGGAGACGACGCAGCGGATCGACTCGCCGAGGCGATCCTTCTTGCCGACGGTGTTCATGACCTCGCGCAGCAGGTCCTGATCGGTGATGTTCTCGCCGGCGCGGGCATCGCCGGTGCGCTCGACGATCTCGCGGCGGAACCGCTCGATCTCGTCCGCGGCCATCTCGCGGAAGTCCTTGTCCAGCGCCTCGCCGGATTCGAGCTGTTCGCAGTCGATCAGCAGCGTGTTCGGCCGGGCCAGCCGGTTGCCGTGGTCGTCGTAGTTGCGGAAGAGCGCGAGCCGGCCGTTCTCCAGTGTCGTCGTGCCGTCGTCGTGCTTGCGGTGGAAGCCGGAGATGTAGTCGTAGACCAGCTTCGAGGTCGAGGTGTTGTTGCAGACGACGATGAATACCGGCGGAACGCCGATGTCGGCGCTCTTCCCACAGCTCGAACGTCTTTGCGTAGTGGCCGTAGAGTGCTTCGAGCGCGGTCTGCAGCTCGGCCGGGAGGCTCAGCGGGTCGAGCGTCTTGGCCTTGCCGCGGCCCTTCTTCGGCATCTTCTTGCCGATGTGCTCCCACAGGTTGCGGAATTTGGGCGTATCGCCGCCCGGCACGTTGTCGGCGACGGGCACGCGCGGCAGCTTGACGATGCCGCACTCGATCGCGTCCATCAGCGAGAAGTCGCTGACCGTCCACGGGAACAGCGTGCCCTCGGCGTAGCCGGAGCCGCGCAGGAAAAACGGCGTCGCGGAAAGATCGTAGACAGCGCGCAGGCCGAGCTTGCGCTTGACCGCCTCGATGCCGGAGATCCATAGCCGCGCCGCCTCGTTGTTCTTCTTGGCCTCGTTCCTGTCCTCGCCCTTGAGGTCGTCTCCGGCGTCGGTCGGCAGGCTTCTCGCGGTAGCAGTGGTGGGCCTCGTCGTTGAGGACGACGATGTTCTTCAGGCCCATCAGGTCGGGCATCACCCGCTGGAGCATCTGGCCGTCGGTCTCGAGCGGTATCGAGCTCCGGCCCGCGGCCCTGTGAGCAGGGCGCGGGTGCCCTTGGCGAACTCCATCGCGCTCGCGCAGCTTGAAGGCGTGGTAGTTGGTGATGCACGATCTTCGCCCGGCCGATGTCGCCCAGCATGTCGCTCGGGATCAGCTCGCGGCTGTTGTAGTAGCTGTCGGGATCGTTGGGCATGTAGCACGCGCAGCCGGTCGCGGATGGTGATGCCGGGGGTGACGATGAGGAAGCCGCGCGAGAAGGTCTTGCTGTCGGGTGACGCACGGCGTTGACCGTCTGCCAGGCGATCAGCATCGCCATGACGGTGGTCTTGCCGGCGCCGGTGGCGAGCTTGAGCGCGAGGCGCAGGAGTTCGGGATTGGCCTGTTCGTTGGCGCCGCGAATATGGGTCCAGAACTTCTCGGCGCGCTTGCCCAGCTTCGGCGCGACCTCGGTGAGCCAGATCGCCGTCTCGATCGCCTCGACCTGGCAGAAGAACGGGCGGATGGCGTGGAACGGGTGGTGCCGCCAGTGCTGGAGAAGCCGCTGCGTTTCCGGCGTGACCTGCCAGTCGCTCGGGATTGGGCAGCGCGCGCCAGCTGTTCGACGTAGCCGCGGATCTCGTTGATGATGGGGGTTGGATTGTACTCCACCTCCGCGCTCGACAGATCGTCGCCGGCGTCGAGCACCATCTCGGTCTGCGCGCGGCGCCGCTTCTTCGGCTTCGGGACCGGGGTGATCAGTTCCGAGCGGCGGCGGACGTCGAGGATCCGGTTGGTCGGCTGGCCGTCGTCGTCCAGTTCCCAATGCCGAGCCGGATAGGCGTAAGGGGAGTTCAGGATCGGACGCTCGAAGAACTGCTGGGTCATGCCTGAACCTGAAGAAGAACTCGCAACATTACGCTTCGGCCCGCGGCACAACTGGCGGGACCGCGAGAAACGCAAGCTCTCTTCTACCCTATTGGGGCGCTCAGTGCTACGGAGCGGAAGCTGCGAGGCCGCGCGCGGGCCCCATAACCGGCATCGTAACCGACACCATAACCGGCGGCAGCGAGATCCACTGCCGTTCGCGTCGGGGCGGGCGTGATACGGCGTGATACACTGGCCGATCGGGCGGCGATATGTGGTATAGTATCAGGGAGGTTGGTGGCCTCGCTGGCCCGGCTGATGCCGCGCGCGACGAGAACCAGAGTGAGAAGTTTTTTTCGCGCCGAAATGGTGAACCTTTTAAAATCAATGTGTTACGCGCGCGCCGATAGGTCAGAATGACCTAATAAATAGGTCAAAATGACCTATGTGGCGGCGGCGCCGGACGGCGGCCCCGCCTTGTCCAGCGCCTCGGCTTCGCTGTCGCTAAAGACCCGGCCGCGGGTGAGGAAGCGGACCCCTTCCGGCGCCTCCACCGAGAAGCCGGAGCCGCGCCCCGGGACCACGTCGATGATCAGCTGGGTATGCGACCAGAGGTCGAACTGCGCCGCGCCCATGTAGAACTCGCACCCCGAGATCGCCCCGAGCCGGACGTCCTGGCCGCCGGTGCGGAACTCGCCTTCGGGGAAGCACATCGGCGCGCTGCCGTCGCAGCAGCCGCCCGACTGGTGGAACGCCAGCGGGCCGTGGTCGGCCTTCAATTTCTCGATCAGCTCCGCCGCCGCCGGGGTCGCGATCACGCGCTCTACCATCTATCCATCACCCTCATCCTCACGGGCCTCGCCGGGGACGAGAAGCTCCCCGGCGAGCCGTCGTTCAAGCCTAGAAGAACCCGAGCGCGTTGGGGCTGTAGCTGACCAGCAGGTTCTTGGTCTGCTGATAGTGGTCGAGCATCATCTTGTGGTTTTCCCGCCCGATCCCCGATTGCTTGTAGCCGCCGAAGGCCGCGTGCGCCGGATAGAGGTGGTAGCAGTTGGTCCACACCCGCCCGGCCTGGATCGCCCGGCCGACCCTAAAGGCGCGGTTGCCGTCGCGGGTCCACAGTCCGGCGCCGAGGCCGTAGAGCGTATCGTTGGCGATCTCCAGGGCCTCTTCCTCGGTCTTGAACTTCGCGACGGAGACCACGGGACCGAAGATCTCCTCCTGGAACACCCGCATCTTGTTGTGACCCGCGAAGATGGTCGGCTGGACATAGTAGCCCTTGGCGAGCTCGCCGTCGAAGCGCACGCGCCCGCCGCCGGTGAGGATCTTCGCGCCCTCGGCCTTGCCGATCTCGATGTACGACATGATCTTTTCGAGCTGATCATTGGACGCCTGGGCGCCCAGCATCGTCTCGGGATCCAGCGGATGGCCCTGCTTGATGCCGCGCACGCGCTCGATCGCCTTTTCCATGAACCGGTCGTAGATGCTTTCCTGAACCAGCGCGCGGCTGGGGCAGGTGCAGACCTCGCCCTGGTTGAGGGCGAACATCGCGAAGCCCTCGAGCGCCTTGTCGAGGAACGCGTCGTCCTCGGCCATCACGTCGGCGAAGAAGACGTTCGGCGACTTGCCGCCCAGCTCCAGGGTGACGGGGATGATGTTCTCGGCGGCGTACTGCATGATCAGCCGTCCGGTCGTCGTCTCGCCGGTAAACGCGACCTTGGCGATGCGCTTGTTGCTGGCGAGCGGCTTGCCGGCCTCGACGCCGAAGCCGTTGACGACGTTGAGCACGCCCGGCGGCAGGAGATCGCCAATCATGTCCATGAGGACCATGATGCTCATCGGCGTCTGCTCGGCCGGCTTGAGCACGACACAGTTGCCGGCGGCCAAAGCCGGGGCCAGCTTCCAGGTCGCCATCAGGATCGGAAAGTTCCACGGGATGATCTGGGCGACGACGCCGAGCGGCTCGTGGAAATGGTAGGCGTAGGTGGTCGCGTCGACCTCGCAGATGCTGCCTTCCTGCGCCCGGATGGCGCCGGCGAAGTAGCGGAAATGATCGATCGCGAGCGGAATGTCGGCGGCCTTGGTCTCGCGGATCGGCTTGCCGTTGTCGAGCGTCTCGACCATCGCCAGAACGTCGAGCCGCTCCTCCATCCGATCGGCGATCTTGTTGAGGACCCGCGCGCGTTCCGCGGGCGAGGTCGCTGCCCAGCCGGCCTTGGCCGCGTGCGCCGCGTCGATCGCCGCCTCGATATCCTCCGCGGTCGAGCGCGCGACATCGCACAGCGGCAAACCGGTGACCGGCGTCGGGTTGGTGAAATACTGGCCGCGCGCCGGCGGCGCCCAGGTGCCGCCGATGAAGTTGTCGTACTTCGGCCGGATGACGATACTCTCGGCCAGCTTCTCCAGTGCCTGATGGATCATCGAAGTCCTCCCTGTTGGCTTCGCGGGTGCGCGTCGCAATCAGGACGGATGGAGGCGGCACCCATCGTGCTTGTTTGTCACAGCCTTGGATATGGTGCGCCCGCACACCGATCGCCGTAAATGACTTTTCCCAATCCGGCCTGGACGATCTATCTATCGATCGAGCAAGATGACGATCGGGCGTTGGCGATCGCGGTGCTCATCGTCGGGCCAGTCAAGGAGGAAGACGCGATGCGCAAATGGAGCCGTCCGGCAGTGGTCGAAATCTCTGTCGGGATGGAGATCAACTGTTACGCGTGCGCCCAAATCTAAGGCCGGGTCGAGGCGCCGGTCGGCGGGCTCGCCGATCGGCGCCCGTACGCCACAAGATACTGGCGCGGTGAAACCTGGGGCGCGATGCGGATTATCATCCTTGGATCGGCGGCCGGCGGCGGATTCCCACAGTGGAATTGTCACTGCGCCAATTGCCGCCGGGCTCGGACCGGAGACCCGGCGGCGTTGCCACGGAGCCAGCTCGTCACTCGCCGTCAGCGTCGACGGCGAGTGCCGATACCGAGGAACCCAAGCCGAGGAACTCAAGCCACTGACCCTGAAGTGGACCCGGCCCCCGTAACTTGATGATCAGCGCTGGATCGCCGGCAGGCCGCCGAGATAGCCGATCGCGCCGCGTGGATCGACCATGCGGCGCATGTCGTCCCTGATCTCGGGGGGATAGCGCCTGAGATCCCCGGCGGCGCCGGGGTGCTGGATGTTGGCCATGATATAAGCGTAACCATTGATGTCGTCGACGGCCTGCAGGCCGGTGTTCTCGGCGCCGATCGGGGCGGAAAGATCCGGCTCAGGCGCCCGGTATCGACGTTGTAGGCCCAAATGAAGTTGTTCAGGTGATTGCCGGAGTCCTCGCCGATGAATAGCGTGCGCATGGCTTCGGAGAATTTGATGTTGTCGGGATTGGCGACCATGTCGGTATCGCATTCGTCGTAAGCGCCGACCTTCTGGTCCTTGGGCTTGCCTTGGCCATGGACCAAGGCGCGCATGTCGTCCGCGACCCAATCGCTGGCGATGGCCGCGCCGCCGGTGTCCTTGATCCCGCCGCCCAGGCTGCTCGCGTAGACGACACCGCAGGCGAGATCGGTTTCGGTGGCGCTCAGACGAATATCGTCGCGCGGCCGCTCTGCGTTGGTGCCCTCGCCCATCGGCGGGCGAGCATAGGAGATGACGGTATACAGCGTCTTGTCGGCGGCGTTGTGGGCCTGGCCCTCC